>NZ_QYBB01000060.1 GCF_004137685.1 Lichenibacterium minor
ATCGACCTCATGGATGCACTCGGAATCGAACGCTTCGTCGTGGCGGGCCACGACTGGGGCTCCAACACCGCCGAGGCCCTCGCGGTCGGTTGGCCTGACCGCGTAACGCGCATCGCTATGCTGTCGACGCCGTCGCGCCTCGGCGGCGCACCGACGCCGCCGTTCCTGCAGGCGCAGCGGCAGTGGTATCACTGGTTCCAGGCGACCCAGAGGGGAGCGGAGGCCGTGCGCCGCGACCCCAAGGGGTTCTCGCGCATCATGTGGGACAACTGGAGCCCGCCCGACTGGTACAACGAGACGACGTTCGAGGCCGTCGCGACGTCTTGGGACAACCCCGACTGGGCCGACGTGACGCTGCACTCCTATCGCGCACGATGGGACGAGGCCGCACCAGATCCACGCTCGGCGGCGCTCGAAGGCCGGATCAAGGCGATGAAACAGCTTTCCCTGCCGACTGTCTACATCCAAGGCGCGGTGGACGGCGTCAACCCACCCGAGGCCAGCCAGGGCGTGCCGTCGAAGTTCAAGGGCCCGTTCGCGTTCAAGCTCCTCGACGGCGTCGGCCATTTCCCGACCCGCGAGGTGCCGGCGACGGTGGCGGCGATGCTGATCGAGCACTTCTCCTGACCGTGGGGTCATGACGGCGCGATTTGACGTTCCGGATCAGCGCCGCGGCATCTCCGGCCATGACCCGAGCCTCTCCTTGAGAAGGACCGCCCGCGGGAGTGGGGGCAGAAAGCCGTCGTTCCAGTGCCGAGGTATCTTTTTCGAACCACAAGTGGTAGCTTTGGACATGGATTCATCCGTAACCAGCCGTTCCGCTTCCCACCCTGCCTCGACGTTCGTCCGTTGCCGGCCGGAGTCGACCCAATCAGGATGTTGCGGACCGATTCCGGCCTGCTCCGAAGCGGACGTACGGACGATGAGCAAGCCACACATCGGGCGAGCGACGGAGGTGATGCCAGCCTCGAAAAGATGTCAGATTGAAGTGCTGTGATGACGACCTAAGAACTGCCCTCGATCATGTTCCTCAGCTTCGACCAAAAAATCATGGACTGCGCGGACGCGGCCGATGCCGCGCGTGTCCTCGTGCTCCACAAGCCAATAGGAGCGGCTGGCGCCGCTGTCGGGCAGCACGTGGACCAATTCGGGATGGCGCCGGGCGATGAAGTCGTGGATGGCGCCTATGCCGACGCCGGCCCGCACGGCTTCGAACTGGCCGACCGCGCTGGCGCATTGGAAGCGGATCGGGACGGACCCGCACAACTCCGTCACATAATCGAGGGCGGGTGAATAGTTGAATTCCTCGACGTAGCCCACCATCATGTGGTCGGCCAAATCCTCGCGGCGTCGCGGGCCCGGGTGGTGGTGGAGGTAACCGGCCGACGCGAACAGTCCGATGGCGTAATCGGTCAGCTTGCGGGCCACGAAGCGGCCCGCCTCGGGCTTCTCGAGAACCACCGCGATGTCGACCTCGCGCCGGCTCAGCGGGCCCACCTGCGGCACGGGCACCAGCTGCACCGTGATGCCGCGGTGCTTCTCCGTGAAGTCTGCGAAGCGACTCGCCAAGTAGTAGGCCGCGAGGCCGTCCGGGGCACCGACCCTCACTGTGCCAGACAGTTCGAAGTCCTGGTCGGTCTGCTCGGACTACACTTGAAGGAAGCTCGTCTCCATCCGCTCGGCTGATTGGAGGAAACGCACCCCCGCACCGGTGAGCAGGACGCCCGTCGTGCGGCGGTCGACCAAGCGGGCGTTGAGGGCCTTCTCCAGCGGCGTCACGCGCCGCGCCACCGTGGCATGGTCGATGCGTAGGGCGCGGGCCGCCGCCACGAACTGGCCAGCCCTCGCGACCGCGAGAAACACGCGCACGTCATCCCAGTTCATGGCCGACTTCTGCCCATCGATGCAAAACGGTAGCGCGTTCTCAGCGATGGTTGTGCATAAAACATAGCTTCATAGCCCAGCCCGCACCAACAAAGATCCAGGGAGGCTTTCACATGCCGGATTACGGGCACTTCATCGGCGGCAAGCACGTTGCCGGCACGTCGGGCCGCATGGTCGACCTGTTCTGGCCCATGACGGGCGAGGTCGCGGGTTCGGTGGCGCTGGCCTCCGAGGCTGAGGTTCGCGCAGCGGTCGAGAACGCGCGCGACGCCCAGCGTAGCTGGGCGCAAGTGAACCCGCAGCGCCGGGCGCGCGTGTTCATGAGGTTCTTGGAGCTGATCCACCGCGACATGGACGAACTCGCGACGCTTCTGGCCCACGAACACGGCAAGACCGTCGCGGACGCCAGGGGCGACATCCAGCGCGGCTACGAGGTGGTCGAGTTCGTCATGGGCGTGCCGCACCTGATGAAGGGCGAGTTCACCGACGGCGCCGGCCCCGACATCGACGCATATTCGATCCGGCAGCCGCTCGGCGTCACGGCCGGCATCACGCCGTTCGACTTCCCCGCCATGATCCCGATGTGAAAGTTCGCCCCCGCCATCGCCTGCGGCAACTCCTTCATCCTCAAGCCGTCCGAGCGCGACCCCGGCGTGCCGATGCGCTTGGCCGAGCTGATGATCGAGGCGGGCCTGCCGGCCGGCGTGCTCAACGTCGTCAACGGCGACAAGGTCGCGGTCGACGCCCTGCTCGACGACCCGGACGTGAAGGCCATCGGCTTCGTCGGCTCGACGCCCATCGCGGCCTACATCTACGAACGGGGCGCCGCGAACGGCAAGCGCGTCCACGCCTTCGGCGGCGCCAAGAACCACATGGTCGTCATGCCGGACGCCGACATGGACAAGACCGTGGATGCGCTGATCGGCGCCGGCTACGGCTCCGCCGGGCAGCGCTGCATGGCGATCTCGGTGGCGGTGCCGGTCGGCGCCGGCACGGCCGACAGGCTGATGGAGAAGCTCGTGCCCCGCGTCGAGGCGCTGAAGATCGGCCCCTCGACCGACGCCTCCGCCGATTACGGCCCGATGATCACCCAGGCCGCCGTCGACAAGGCGAGGCAGTATATCGAGAGCGGGATCGCCGAGGGCGCCACGCTGGCGGTCGACGGTCGCGGCTTCCAGATGCAGGGCTACGAGAAGGGCTTTTACCTCGGCTCCTGCCTGTTCGATAACGTCACGGGGGACATGCGGATCTACAAGGAGGAGATCTTTGCGCCCGTGCTGTCGGTTCTGCGGGCCAAGAGCTACGACGAGGCTCTGCGCCTGTGCAACGACCACGAATACGGCAACGGCGTCGCGATCTTCACGCGCGACGGCGACGCGGCGCGCGACTTCGTGTCCAAGGTGCAGGTCGGCATGGTGGGCGTCAACGTGCCGATCACGACGCCGCTGGCCTATTATTCCTTCGGCGGCTGGAGGTGCTCGGTGTTCGGCGACCTGAACCAGCACGGGCCGGACGCGATCCGCTTCTACACCAAGAGCAAGAACGTCACGGCGCGATGGCCGTCGGGTGTCAAGGAGGGCGCGGAGTTCTCCATGCCGACGATGTAGCTGGCGGCCCGCGTCTGCCCGGTGATCCACGAGACCGTGACGGCCGTCGATATCGCCGGGTCCCATCTCGACGAGACGTGCCCATCGGCCGGTGTGAAGGCAGGGCTTTCGCCGTCGCTCATGCATTCTCGCGCATGTGAATGTGTAATGGCGTGACCGTGCATCCGCACTCGCCGACCACCCGGCCGAGCAGCCGACCCGTCGTCTCGATCGCGGTCCGCATCTCGGTGTCGGGATCTTGGTCGATCACGGCGTCGATGGCTCCGGACATCAGCAGGGCGCGGCGCTCGGCTGTCAGTTCGTGCGTCACGAACGCGACGCAACCCGTCCGGCCCGCCACCGCGACGGCTTCGACGATGGAGCGGTCGCCGGCCGACGCGTTGTAGATGCCGCGCAGCCTCGGCCAGCGCGATATGGACTGGGCGATGAGTTCACCGGCCCGCGCGGCTTCGCCCCGACTTTCCAGAACGTCGATGAGCTTGCACTGCGGGTAGCGCTCGGCGAGCACATCTGCGAAGCCCGTGCGCCGTTCGGCCTGCCCCGTCATGCTGAGCAGGCCTGCCACCATCACCACCTCGCCTCCCGCGGATCCCAGAAGGCGACCCATCAAGTCGCCCGCGACGCGGCCGGCCTTCAGATCGTCCGGGCCGACGTAGGCCTGCCGGCCGGAATGGGGAACGTCGGTCGCGAGCGTCACGACGGGCACGGTCCTCGAAACATCCCGGATGGCGCCGGCGGTCTCGGGGCAGCTCGGGCAGGTCACGATCAAGGCGTCGTACGCCCGTCCGCCGGCCCGGATACTCTCGGCCACGCCCATGGGCGAACGCGGATCGAGTTCGTGCACGAAGGCCCTCACGTTAATCTGCGAGAGCCGATCCGACGCCCGCCGCAGCGCCGCCCGCAGCGCGGCGTGGAAGGGGTCGCGTTCCGGCCCCATCAACATCGCCACGCGCAACGTGCGGATGGGCCTCTGGTCCAGGGCGCGGTCCAGCCGCAGCCGTCGCGCGGCTTCGATCACCGCCCGTTCCTTCTCCGGCCGCACGGCGCCGCGCCCGTTCAGCACGCGATCGACGGTGGAAAGCGACACGCCGGCCGCCTCCGCCACCTGCCGCGCCGTCGTCTTGCCGATCTGGTCCAGGATCGCCCCCTGTTGAAGAGATCTCTTCAAAATGCCTCGTGCGATCGACCCTATGTCAGGCGTATCGCATCCGTCGACGTGACCGGCGCAGAAGCGCCTGCGATGAGGGAGGGGAGAGGGCCATGCCGGCAGAGACCGCATCCTGGCGCCTGGGGGTGAGCCCCCTGTCCTGGACCAACGACGTGCTGGAGGACCTCGGCGACGACACGCCCGTGGCGCGATGCGTCGACGAAGCGGCGGCCGCCGGCTACGCCGGCGTGGAACTCGGCCGCAAGTTCCCGCGCGAGCCGAAGGCGCTCGCGGAGCTCCTGTCCCCTCGCGGCCTCGTCCTCGCCTCGGGCTGGCACTCCGGCTTCCTCGCCGAACGCGGCGTCGAGGAGGAGATGGTGGCGGTCGCGCCACATGCTCGGCTGCTGAACGCCCTCGGTGCCAGCGTCATGGTCTACGGCGAATGTGGGTGCATGGTCGCGGGAAGCCCGCTCGATGCGCCCATGTCGAGACGCCTGATCCTCGCGGGCGCCGACCTCGACACCTACGCGAGGCGACTCCAGGACTTCGCCGGGCGCCTCGCGGCGGAGCACGGCCTCACCCTCGCCTACCACCACCACCTCATGATGGTGGCCGAGACGTTCGACGAGGTGTCGAGCCTGCTCGACCGCACGGGGCCCGCGGTGGGCCTGCTGCTCGACACGGGTCACGCCGTCGCCGCAGGCTTCGAATACGCCCGCCTGATCGATCGCTTCGGCGACCGGATCGTCCACGTGCACCTGAAGGACGTGCGGCCCGAGGTGATGTCCGAGGTGCGCCGCGGCGACCTGTCGTTCAATGCCGGCGTGCGGGCCGGCATGTTCACCGTGCCCGGCGACGGCTCGGTCGACTTCGGGCCGCTGGCCCGCTTCGTGGCCGACACAGGGTACCGCGGTTGGCTCGTCGTCGAGGCGGAGCAGGACCCCGAGGTGGCGCCGCCATTGGCCGCCGTCACCCGCGCCCGTGCCTGCGTCCTCTCCCACCTGTCCTGAACGGATCCCTCCTTCATGAACGTCAAGCGCCTCAACGTCGGCCTGATCGGCTCGGGCTTCATGGGCCAAGCCCACGCCGACGCCTTCCGTCGCGCTGCGACCCTCTACCGGGACCTGCCCGCCGTCCCGCACCTCTCGATGATCGCCGACGCCACGCCGGAGCTGGCCGCGGCCGCCGCGGCCCGGCTCGGCTTCGAGCGCTCGACGGGAGATTGGCGCGCGCTGGTCGAGGACCCCGCGATCGATGTCGTCGACATCACCTCGCCCAACCTCATGCACCGCGAGATGGCGCTGGCCGCCATAGCGGCCGGCAAGCACGTCTACTGCGAGAAGCCACTCGCGGTGACGCTGCCCGAGGCCGAGGAGATGGCGGACGCCGCCCGCCGGGCGGGCGTCAAGACCATGGTGGCCTTCAACAACGTGAAGACGCCCGCCGCCATGCTGGCCAAACGGCTGATCGAACACGGCGACATCGGCACGCCCATGCGGTTCCGCGGCTGGTTCGACCAGGGCTTCTACAACGACCCGGACCTGCCGCACTCCTGGCGGCTGACGCGGCGGGAGGCAGGTTCGGGCGCGCTCGGCGACCTCGGCTCGCACGTCATCAGCGTCGCCCAGTACCTGATGGGCGAGGTGGAGGCCGTCGCCGCCCAGGCGCAGACGTTCTTCCCGACTCGGCCCGTGCCCAGCGGCGGTTCGGGCTACGGCGCAGTTGCGGGAGCCGACGCGCCCCGCGCCGTCGTGGAGAACGAGGATCAGATCCAGGCGCTCGTGCGCTTCGCCGGCGGGGCCGGTGGGACCATCGAGGCGTCCCGGGTCGCGGCCGGAAAGGTGTTCGGCGTCTACTGGGAGGTGTCGGGCACCGAGGGCACGATCGTCATGGATGGAGAGCGTTTTAACGAGCTCCAGGTCAGCCGGTTCAACGACCCCAAGCCCGACCGCGGCTTCAAGACGATCCTGTGCGGCAGCCAGGTGCCGCAGTACGGGGCCTTCTTCGGCTTCGACTTCGCGGGCGGAGGCCTCGGCTACTTCGACGTCAAGGTCATCGAGGTGCGCGACCTCATCGCGGGGCTGTGTGGGGACGGCGATTGCTTCCCGAACTTCGACTTCGGCCTCGCCAACCAGCGCGTCATCGACGCGATGGAGCGCTCGCTGGAGAGCGGTGGCTGGGCCGCGGTGGCCGGGGCCGCGCGGGTCTGACGGAAGGCGATGGAGAGGGGAGCCAGCATGACGACACTCGCCGTCTTCGGCGCCGGCCGCATCGGCCGCGTCCACGCGCTCAACGCGGCCGCCCTGCCGGGCGTCAGCGTGCGCTACCTCGTCGACCCGATCGCGAACCCGGGCCGCGACGACCTCGCGGCCCGGCTTCGCGCACACGTCGCCGAGGCCGAGCAGGTCTTCGCCGACCCGTCCGTCGACGGCGTCGTGATCGCCAGCTCGACAGACACCCACGCGGCGCTGATGCTGGCGGCGTCGCGTGCCGGCAAGGCGATCTTCTGCGAGAAGCCGGTCAGCCTCGACTTCCGCACGGTCGAGGAGGTGTCGGCCGCGATCGCCGCGAGCGGGGTGACGTGCATGCTGGGCTTCCAGCGCCGCTATGACCCGAACTTCAGCGCCTTACGCGACCGCATCGCCTCGGGCCGAGCCGGGCGGCTCGAGCACGTGGTGATGCACACGCGCGACCCCGCGCCGCCGCCCATCGCCTACGTCGAGCGTTCCGGCGGCCTGTTCCGCGACCAGGCGATCCACGATTTCGACATGGCGCGCTACCTGCTCGGCGAGGAGATCCGCACCGTCTACGCGGTGGGTGCCTGCCTCATCGACCCCGCCATCGGTGCGGCCGATGACGTCGACACCGCCATGGTCACCCTGACCTCGGCCTCGGGCCGCTTCGTCCAGATGGTGAACTGCCGCCGTGCGCCCTTCGGCTACGATCAGCGCCTGGAGGCCCTGTGCGAGCGCGAGGTGCTCTACGTCGCAAACCGGCCGCGGAGCGACCTCGTGGTGGCGAGCGCCGCGGGGTTCCTCACCTCGCCTCCCGAGAATTATTTCATCGAGCGCTTCGCCGACGCCTACCGCCTGGAGATGGAGGGCTTCCTGGCCCTGCTGCGGGACGGCGCGCCGCCGCTCGCGGGCATCGCAGACGGATTGGAGGCGCAGCGCCTCGCCGAAGCGGCGCTGGCCTCCACGCGCTCCGGGCTTCCCGTCCAACTCGGACCCGACTGGCGGCCGGACGCGGCCTGAACGCGAGGAGACCACGCGCATGACGTTTCCGAGGCATCTGCCACGCCCCCGGATCCTCGACCAGGACCGGGTGCCCCGTCTCCGCTGGGGCATCGCCGGCCCGGGCTGGATCGCCGAGCGCTTCGTGTCCGCGCTCAAGGCCCACACGCACCAGCAGGTCGTCGCCGTCCAGTCGAGCGATCCCGCGCGGGCGCGGGCCTTCGCGGAGCGGATGGGAGTGCCACGGAGTTTCGGCGGCCGCGACATGCTGGCGGACCCCGAGGTCGACGTCGTCTACGTCGCGACCGTGCACAACCGCCACCTGCCCGACGCTCTCGCGGCGATCGAGGCCGGCAAGCACGTGCTCGTCGAGAAGCCGCTGGCGCTCAACGCGGGAGAAGGGAGGCGGCTCCGCGATGCCGCCCGCGAGCGCGGCGTGTTCCTGATGGAGGCCTACTGGGCCGACTTCCTGCCCAAGTTCGACGTGATCCGTCAGCTCCTCGCGGATGGCGCCCTCGGTGATGTCCGCACGGTGATCGCCGACCACGGCGAGTGGTTCGGACCGGACCACCGCATCATGCGTGCCGACCTCGCCGGAGGCCCGATGCTGGATCTCGGCACCTACCCGGTGGCGCTCGCCACCGGGGTGCTTGGCCGTCCCGACCGAATCGTCGCGGCGGGAGGAGACATGCCCGGTGGGGTGAATGGGCAGTGCTCCATGCTGCTGTCACATTCGGGTGGCGCACAATCCGTGCTCCACACCTCCATCCTCGGGCACACTCCGGGGGACGCGACCATTTCCGGTACCGGCGGCATGCTGACCGTCCCGGGCCGGTTCTATACCCCCGGCCCGTTCACGCTGACGGCGAACGACCTGTCGACCCGGCTCGTCTTCGAAGAGGAGCGGAACCACTACGCCCAGCTGTTCCACCAGGCCGTCCACCTCGCAAGCTGCGTGGGGGAAGGGCGCATCGAGTCGCCCGTGCGCTCGCTCGACGACAGCCTGCTGACATTGGAGGTGATGGACGAGGCTCGCCGTCAACTCGATATCGTGTTCCAGGAGGAACAGCCGACTGCGCACAAGCAGGCTGGGCCGAGCTGAAGGGAGTCGTCCCGGCCGCGGCGGACGAGCCCTGCGTTGGCCGTCGCACGCCGGGCCTCTGCCTCCGGAATATCGCGGTCGCGGACGCGCCGGCCTGCGGTCGAAGATGGGACACCGTCGCCGATGCAGGTCCAGTGACGGTCGGCCTCTCGTCATGCCGGCAGGAGCCAGGCGTGGTCGGGGTCGTTGTGGAAGCGCCACGTGCGTCGCGGCCCCGCCATCACGTTGAGGTAGTAGAGCGTGTAGCCATGCGCCGCCCCGACCGGGTGATAGCCGCGTGGCACCAGGACGACGTCGCGGTCGTGGATGGTCATGGTCTCGTCGAGGCTCCGGTCGTCGGTGTAGACGCGCTGCACGCCGTAGCCCTGCTTCGGTTCGAAGCGATGGTAGTAGCTCTCCTCCAGCAGCGTCTCGTCCGGGAAGGCGTCGCGGTCGTGCTTGTGCGGCGGGTAGCTCGACCAGTTCCCGGACGGCGTGATCACCTCCACCACGAGCAGGCTCTCGGCCCGATCATCGGTGTCGGCGAGGATGTTGCGGACGTGACGGGTGTTGGAGCCCTTGCCACGCGTCTCCTCGGGCACCTCCGCGGGCGGGATCAGCAGGACGGGCTTGGCGCCGGTCCCCGGGGCCGAGCACAGCGCCACCTCGCATGGACCCTCGGCCTCGACCGTGTAGCGCGAGCGGGCCGGGACGTAGACCGACCAGGGCGGTGCCTCGAAGACTGAGGCCCGGCCGCCGATGACGCCGAGGTCCTTGCCGTCGACCGTGACGCGGGCGCGGCCCGACACCATCACGATGCACACTTCACGGTCTTCCGTGTCGCGGGCGATGCGCCCGCCCGCCGGGAGGTCGTGGGTCTCGAAGCCGACGTAGGTCCAGTCGGCAGATTGCGGCGTGACGCGATGCACGAGCCCGTCGGCGTCGGGGATCGCGGCGCGGACGAGGAGGGGCGAATGGGACATGTCGGGATCCGGTTCGGGTATGACCGTCGTACGCTTCCCCTCTGTCCTCAGGGGAGAGGGGGAGCCGCGGGCTTTCAGCGCAGCCCCGCCTCGGCGAGGAACCGCTTCAGGTTCTGCACGCCCATCGTGGCGTAGTGCAGCGGGTTCGCCTTCTCGGGGTCCTGCTCGGCCTCGATCACCACCCAGCCCGCATAGTCCGGTAGCGCCTTGAACACCGAGGCGTAGTCCACCATTCCGTCGCCCGGCACCGTGTAGATGCCGATGTCCCGGCCGGGCCCGAGCACGGCGTCGAGGAAGCTCCAGTCCTCGGCCCTCGCGCGCTCCATCACGTCCCGCCGCACGTCCTTGACGTGGACATGGCCGATGCGGTCGCGGTAGCGCGCGGCGAGCGCGGCTGGGTCCGAGCCGCCCCAGGTCGCGTGGCCGGTGTCGAGCAGGAGCTGCGCGGGCGCTCGCGTGTGCGCCATGAAGGCGTGGATATCGGCCTCGCTCTCGACAATCGTGCCCATGTGGTGGTGGTAGCAGAGCCGCAGCCCCTCGGCGGCGAGCAGTTCGGCGAGTGCCGTGATCTTCGCGCCGTAGCCGGCCCAGTCCCCCTCGGCCAGCTTCGGGCGGCGCGACAGCGGCATGCCCCGCTTCCCGTGGATGCAGTTGGACGTCTCGGCCACGATGAAAACGTCGGTGCCCATGGCGCGCAGGAGGTCGCGGTGCGGCTTCGCCAGCGCGAACTCCTCCTCGGCCGAACGGTTCAGGAGCTCGATCGAGTGCCATCCCCCGACGCAGGCGAGGTCGAAGGGCGCGAGCGCCGCCTTGAGCGCTTCGGGCTCCCTCGGGAATTTGTGGCCGAGCTCCATGCCCTCGATGCCGGCCTGCTTCGCCTCGGCCAGGCAGACTTCGAGCGGCGTGTCCCCGCCGATCTCCTGGAGATCGTCGTTGGTCCATCCGATGGGATTGGCGCCGATGCGGATCGTCATCTCGTGTCTTCCTTCAGTTCGCGAAGCGCTGCCGGCGCTGTTGCGCCTCGTATCCTTCACGCGCCGTCTCGACCTCGCGGCGCACGGACACCTCCGGCACCGCCACGTCCCACCAGTGGCCGCCCGCACCCGTCGACGGGCCGGCGTCGGTGTCGATGAGGATCACCTGCGTGACGGTCCTCGACCGGGACGCCGTGAAGGCCACCTCGAGGTCCGCCACGCTGCCGACCTTCTGCGCCTCGGCGCCGAGGCTGCGGGCATGGGCCACGAAGTCGACCGCCGGCAGGGTCACGTGGCGCGTGTCGACCAGCATGTTGTTGAAGGGCGCGCCGCCGCACTCCCCCTGGAGGCGGTTGATGCAGCCATAGCCGCCGTTGTCGAGCAGCACGATCGTCAGCTTCAGTCCCAGCATCACTGAAGTGGCGATCTCCGAATTCAGCATGAGGTAGGATCCGTCGCCCACCATGACGATCACCTCGCGGTGGGGCAGCGCCATCTTGACGCCGAGGCCGCCCGCGATCTCGTAGCCCATGCAGGAGAAGCCGTATTCCAGGTGGTAGCCGAGCGCGTCGCCCGTCTTCCACAGCTTGTGCAGTTCGCCCGGAAGACCGCCGGCGGCGCAGACCACCACGTCTGACGGACGGCCGGCGCGCTGCACGGCTCCGATCACCTGCGCGTCGGACGGCCGTGCGGCGTGGGACGGGGCCGTGAACCTGGCAGCCGTCTCGTCCCAGGCCGCCTTCTCGGAGCGCATGCGATCCGTCCAGGCCACGGGCGCGCTGTGGGCTTCGCCGACCTCCGCATCGAGTGCCGCGATGCCGACCCTGGCGTCGGCGACGAGCGGCAGGGCGCCGAATTTCCCCGCGTCGAAGCCCTGGACGTTGAGCATGACGATCTTAGCAGCGGTTCCGCCGATCAGCGCCGCCGAGCCCGTGGTGAAGTCGGCGAGGCGCGTGCCGACGGCGAGGAGGAGGTCGGCCTCCGCCACCAGCGCGTTCGACGCGCCCGTGCCGGTCACGCCGACGGCGCCCATGCAATGGGGATGCGCGTCCGGCAGCGTCGACTTGCCGGCCTGCGTCTCGACGACGGGCAGACCGTGCTTCTCGGCGAAGGCCGCCACCTCACGCTCGGCGCCGGAATAGAGGACGCCGCCACCAGCCACCAGCACGGGACGCTTGGCGGCCCGCAGCGCCGCGGCGGCGGCCTTGAGTTCGTCGACGTCGGGTGGCGGCCGGCGGGTGCGGCGGAGCCGCTCCGTGAAGAAGCTCTCGGGATAGTCGTGGGCTTCCGCCTGCACGTCCTGGCAGAAGGACAGCGTGACGGGTCCGCACTCGGCCGGGTCGGTGAGGACCGCCATCGCCCTCTCCAACGCCGGCATGATCTGCTCGGGGCGCGTGATGCGGTCGAAGTAACGCGACACGGGGCGGAAGCAGTCCGAGGCCGTGACCGTGCCGTCGGAGAAGCCTTCGACCTGCTGGAGCACGGGGTCCGGCACGCGGGTGGCGAAAACGTCGCCGGGGATCAGCAGCACCGGCAGGCGATTGACGTGGGCCAGGGCGCAGGCCGTGACCATGTTGGTGGCGCCGGGGCCGATGGAGGTCGTGCAGGCCATCATGCGGCGGCGGCGGCTCGCCTTGGCGAAGGCGATGGCGGCGTGGGCCATGCCCTGCTCGTTGTGGGCGCGGAAGGTCGGGAAGCTGTCCCGCGCGCCGTGCAACGCCTCGCCCATGCCGGACACGTTGCCGTGGCCGAAGATGGCCCACATGCCGGCGAAGAGCGATAGGCGCTCGCCCTCCACCTCGGTCACCTGCGCGCCGAGAAAGCGCACCATGGCCTGTGCGGCCGTCAAGCGGATCGTGCCCATGCGGTCCTCCCGGGAACCTCAGATCGTCGTTCAGGCCGTGGTGGCGTCCGGGCGCAGCCCGGTCCAGATGTCGACGAGCCCACGAAATCGCTCCGCCATGCGGTCGACGACCTCGCCGTCGCTCAGCGTGGCACTGAGCCAGGCCCGGGCAGGCTCGCCGAAGATCGAGCGCCCCACCGCGAAGCCGCGCACGATGTCGCAGGCCGCCGCCAGCCGGAACTGCGCGCCGAGCACGTCGAGCGGCGCGTCGAGCCCGAGCAGCATGATGCCGCGGCAAAGCGGATCGTGCTCGCGGATCGTCCCGGCCACGGCGGCCCAGGCGGCCGCCGTGGGCTGACCCTCCAACTTCCACCAATCGGGCCGAATCCCGATGGCGTAGAGGCGGGCGATGACGCGCGCCACCGTGTCGTCGGCGAGCGGCCCGTGCTTTCCGGCGATGATCTCGACCAGCAGCTCGCGGCCGACCGTGCGCGAGGCGTCCTGCAGGCGCAGGAGTTCGCGCTCCTGCCGGGCCTGGAGGTCGGCGGGGTCGTCCGGGTGCATGAAACACAGGCACTTGACGCAATGGTCGACCGGCCACTCGATCAGCTTCGCCGCCAGCGAGCCGCCGCCGTCGATGTCGAGCGGGCGGGAACCCGGCAGCTCGACGGGCCGGCCGATCCAGAAAGGCTGGTCGGCGGCGCGGAATAGCGCCTCACGACCGTAGGTGCCGTCGATCAGCATGCCGAAGCCGCGCCGCCCGCCGGCCACGCGCGCCGCGGCCTCGACGGCCAGCACCTTGAGGTCGCGGATGCGGTCGCGGGACGCGCCCGTCTCGTCCGCCATGGCCTCGAGCTGCATGCGGTGGTCGATGGCGAAGGCCATGATGGAGGTCGGGTGCGCGGCCTCGCGGGTGCGCCCGTCGCGCGTCGTGGCCCAATGGAGGTCGTTCAACGCCTTGTCGTGGCGGACCTGCCTGGTCGCCGGCCCGTGGCGCAGGAAGTGCTGCAGCTCGTCCCAGCTCGGATATTCCGCGGAGCACAGCAGACGCGACACCGCGAAGGCCCCGCAGGCGTTGGCGTAGGCGAGGGCGGTCTCGATCGGTTCGCCGCGCAGGTAGCCGCGCAGGAAGCCCGACATGAAGGCGTCGCCCGCCCCGAGCACGTTGTAGACCTCGACCGGGAAACCCGGCCCTTTGATGCCGGCGTCGATCTCGTCGGGGATCGCGGCGTCGAAGGCGACGCAGCCCATGGGGCCGCGCTTGCAGACGATCAGAGCCCGGGGGGCCAGCGCCCGGATGGCGCGGATGGCGGCGAGCGGTTCCTCGACCCCACCGGCGATCATCAGTTCCTCCTCGGTGCCGACGATCACGTCGCAGTCGGCCAGCACGGGGGCGAGGTGGGCCGAGACGGCGTCGGAGGCGATGAAGCGCTCCTCGCCGGCGCCGTGGCCGGCGAGGCCCCACAGGTTCGGGCGGTAGTCGACGTCGAGGATCACCTTGCGGCCGTGCGCCTTGGCGTGACGCATGGCGAGCCGCTGCGCCGCCGCGGTGTTCTGCCTCGCGAAGTGGGTGCCGGTGACCACGATCGCACCCGCGGAGGCGATGTAGCCCTCGTCGATGTCGGATGTGTCGATGGCCGAGTCCGCGCAATTGTCGCGGTAGAAGATCAGGGGGAAGCGCTTCTCGTCGCGGATGCCGAGCAGCACCAGCGAGGTGAGGCGGTCCGGATCGATGTGGACGCCGGCTGTGTCGACGCCCTCGCGGATGAGCTGCTCGCGGACGAAGCGGCCCATGTGCTCGTCGCCGACGCGGGTGACGAGGCCGGATCGCAGCCCGAGCCGCGCGGTGCCGACCGCGATGTTGGTGGGGCAGCCGCCGACCGCCTTGGAGAAGCTCGCCATGTCCTCGAGCCGGCCGCCGACTTGGGCGCCGTAGAGATCCACGGAGGATCGTCCGATGGCAATGACGTCGAGGGATGGTGATCCGGTCACGATGGTGTCCTCCCGATGACGCGCCGTCGGTCCGTCCCGCGTCGGCGCCCACCTCGACTCGCGCTCACGTCTTGATCGCCGCTCGCTGGGATGAAAGCGGGTGCCAGAGTCGCTGAAGTCACTATGGTGAAACACCAGTTCCCAGTCAGCGTCAATCCGGAATTTTCGTTCTCACATATCGCGAGGGCGACCCTGCCCTGACATCCTGTCCCACCTGCTCGGGTGGCCCGCCTACTTCGTGCCGCGCCGTTCCGCGATGCCCACCGCCAGGGTCATGCTCAGTGCGAGGGTCGCCGACATCGGCCGGAACCCCTCGAAGCTCTGTTCGGCGACCTCGAACCAGAGGCTGGCGGGAGGCAGCAGCGGGCTGAACGGGCTGTCCGTGATGGCGACGAGCGGGGTGCCACGATCGGCGACGCTTCGGGCGTAGTCGATTGTGGCGGAGGCGTAGGGCGTGAAACTGACCGCGATGGCGGCGTCTGTCGGCCTCGCGAAGGACAGCGTCTCGGGGTCGTTGCCCTGGGCCGAACCCACCAGGACGTTCCTCACGCCGAGCTTGCCGAGGGCGTAGTTCAGGTAGGACGTGACCGGATAGGAACGGCGCTGTCCGATGAGGTAGATCGTGTCGGCCGACGCCAGCAGCGATATGGCCTCGTCCAACGCTTCCGGGCGCAGCCGCTCGCGGAGCATGGCGATGGACTGTTCGGCGGCCGCGGCGAAGCCGTCGAGCAGAGCACCCGTCTTCGTGACGGGGTCGGAGCGGTTGCGCAACGCGACGAGGCGGTCCTCGTAGCTCGGGATGCGGTCCCTCAAGCGCTCTCGGAACACGGCCTGCATGTCCGAGAAGCCGCCGAAGCCGAGGGCGTGTGCGAAGCGCACGAGCGCCGACGGCTGCACCTGGGCGCTCGTCGCGATGCTGGCCGCAGTGCCGAACGCGATGTCGTCGGGGTTGGCCGTGGCGAAGGCGGCGATCTGCGCCAAGCGCCTCGGCAGCTTCCGCTTCGGTTCCAGCAGAGCCTTCTGCAGGTCGGCGAACGTTCGCGGCGCGTCGCCGACCTTTTCTCGCCCGACCTCGACATCCATGACGCGTCGTCCCAACCCGATCGATCCTCCGCGGCGATGGCCGCCGCCCGTCCATCGTGGAAGGGACGTTCCGTCATCATCGCCCCGACGTCGGGTCCGTGCAAGCGAGGCCGGTCGACGTCGGGGCGGCCTGCGCGGAACCGCGGGACGGAGCTGAATCGCCCGGAACGCGGGCCCACACCCCGCCTCATCGACAGGACCTCCCTCGAGTGCGGCGCCACGACGGCGACCGGCCCACCTGCGAGAAACCCAGCGCCCAGAATTGCTACTTGACGATCCGAATGATGGAATATACCAATCATCGAAATAGAAAAAACAAACATACATTCTATGGGGTAGGAAGCCGATGAACGCCTTCAGCCTGAACCATCGCGTGGCACCCGCCGCCGGTCTGTCGTCGTTCTTCGACCTAGCCGTCTCGCTCGGGATCGCCGACGTCGAGATCCGCAACGAGCTCCCGGATGTGGCGATCGCGGACGGCACACCGGCGGATACGGTCCGCCGCGAGGCCGAGGCGCGCGGTCTCACCGTCCTGTCGATCAACGCCCTCTACCCGTTCAACATCTGGAACGACGAGAGGGCCGGGCAGGCGTCGCGGCTGATCGAATACGCCGCCGCCTGCGGGGCGCGCGGCATCGTCATGTGTCCCTTGAACGACGCGTCCTACGACGTTCCGGACGAGGATCGCCTCGCCGCGGTGCGCGAGGCCCTCGCCGCGATCGCGCCCATGCTGCGCAAGGCGGGTGTCGTCGGGTTGGTCGAGCCGCTCGGCTTCCCGGAATGCTCGCTGCGCATCAAGCGCGAGGCTTTGGACTGCATCGACGCGGTGGACGGCGCGGACGTGTTCCGCCTGGTCCACGACACGTTCCACCACCACGTCGCGGGCGAGACCGAGCTGTTCCCGGACAGGACGGGGCTGGTGCACGTCTCGGGCGTCACCGACCCAGGCGTGCCCACCTCGGACATGAAGGACGCCCACCGCGTCCTCGTCGACGTGGCCGACCGCCTCGACAACGTCGGCCAGGTTCGCCGGCTTGTCGCCGGCGGCTATCTCGGCCCGCTGTCGTTCGAGCCCTTCGCCGACAGCGTGTCGAACGCGGCCGACATCCGCTCCCTGCTCGCCGACAGCATGGCCGTCCTGCGGCAGGCCGAGGCAGACCCTGCTCGCTGATCGCGCGGGACAACACCGAGAGACGCCCGGCCCACGGGCGCGGACAGACGGCGACGTCGGCCTCGAAGGCCGCACACCAAGGAGGAACGCAATGAAGGCAAGCTTTCTGGCGACGGCAGCGCTCGCGGCACTGGCGGTCGCGGGCCTGGCGCAGGCCGCCTCGGCCACCACCATCGGCGTCACGATGGACAAGTTCGACGACAACTTCCTCACCAGCGTCCGCAACGCCATAACGGACGAGACGAAGGCGAAGGGCATCTCGATCCAGGTCGAGGATGCCAACGACGACACCGGCAAGCAGATCAGCCAGATCCAGAACTTCATCGCCCAGAAGGTCGACGCCATTATCGTCAACCCGGTCGACACCTCGGCGACGCCCAAGATGACCCAGTTGGCGGTCGCGGCGAAGATCCCGCTCGTCTACGTGAACCGCAAGCCCGAGGACAAGCAGCTGCCGCCGGGCGTCGCCTTCGTGGGGTCGGACGAGAAGGTGTCGGGCACGCTGGAAGCCGAGGAGCTGGTGAAGTGCCTCGGCGGTAAGGGCAACATCGTCATCATGGAGGGGCAGCTCTCCAACAACGCCGCGCTCGACCGCACCGCCGACGTCGAGGCCGTGGTGGCGAAGAACCCCGGCATCAAGGTGGTGGAGAAGCAGACGGCCGAGTGGGACCGCAACAAGGCCATCGACCTCATGAACAACTGGATCACCACCGGCGACAAGATCAACGGCGTGGCGGCCAACAACGACGAGATGGCGGTGGGTGCGATCCTGGCGCTGAAGCAGGCCGGCCAGGACCCGAAGTCGATGTGCATCGGCGGCATCGACGCCACCGCGGACGGCTTGGCCGAGGTGCAGAACGGCAACCTCTACGTGACGGTGTTCCAGAACGCCAAGGGCCAGGGCAAGGGTGCGGTCGACACCGCGCTGTCGCTGATCAAGGGCGACAAGGTTCCTTCATTCGTGGACGTGCCGTTCGAAAAGGTCACCAAGGAAAACTACAAGAACTACATGAACAAATGATTCTCGCCGGCCATCCAACCCTGTACAGGGCGGGATGGCTGGTAAGACACGACATGAAACTCCGAGCAGAAGAGCAGAACAATGACGGTTCGCATCGGCGTCATCGGCGTCGGCATGATCGGGCAGGATCACATCCGCCGCCTGACCCAAGTCCTGGCGGGTTCCGCCGTCGTGGCGGTGGCTGACACAGACGCCGCCCGAGCCCGTGACGTCGCGGGCGGCCTCATGGGCGCCACGGCTTATGCGACCGGCGAGGAATTGATCGACGCGCCGGAGGTCGATGCCGTGCTCGTCTGCTCTTGGGGGCCGAGCCACGAGCAATACGTCACGGCGGCGATCCGGGCGGGCAAGTGGGTCTTCTGCGAGAAACCGCTCGCCACGACCGAGCAGGCCTGCCTCAACATCCTCGATGCCGAGGTCGCGCACGGCAAGCGGCTCGTCCAGGTCGGCTTCATGCGCCGCTACGATCCCGCTTACCGCGCCTTAAAGGCCTCGATCGACGGCGGCGAGATCGGCGCGCCGCTGATCTTCCACTCGGGACACCGCAACGCCTCGGTGCCCTCGCACTACACGGCCGACATGGCCATCGTCGACACGGCAGTGCATGACATCGACGTGGCGCGCTGGCTGCTCGACGACGAGGTGGCCGAGACCATGGTGGTGGCTCCGAGAAAGTCTGCCCGGGGCGGCCCGCTCCAGGACCCGCTCCTGATCATGCTGCGCATGCGTGGGGGTGCCGTCGTGAACATCGAGACCAGCGTCAACATCGCCTACGGTTACGACATCCGCGGCGAGGTCGTCGGAGAGACCGGCACCGTGGAATTGGCCGAATCCGCCACCGTGCTGGTAAAGCGCCAGGGCATGGTGAACGCCCGCGTCCCCGAGGACTGGCGCGAGCGCTTCATCCGCGCCTACGACATCGAACTGCAGGACTGGGTCGACAATTGCCGCCTCGGCACCTGTGGCGGCCCGTCGAGCTGGGACGGCTACGCCGCCACCGTGGTGACCGATGCGGGCCTGCTCGCCTCCAAGTCCGGCGGATGGGCGACGGCGACGCTGCGCGACAAGCCCGCGATCTACGGCTGATGAGACGATGCGGCGTCCCGGGGCGGCGTCGGAACGCCGCTAAGGCGGTATCGGCGACCATGCGCCGGCTCAAGGAGGACGAGATGAGAGTTAAAGCCCTCGCCATAGGCGTCGCGTGCGCAGTCGCCCTGTGCGGCCCGGCCTCCGCGACGACCATCGGCGCGTCGATATCCCACTTCGACGAGAACTTCCTCACCCTGATCATCGGCGCCATGAAAGCCGAGGCGCAGAGGACCGGCACGACGATCGCGTTCGAGGACGCCGCGGGCGACACCGACCGCCAGATCAGCCAGGTGCAGAACTTCGTCTCGCAGCACGTCGACGCCATCGTGGTCAACGCGGTCGACTCTTCCGCGACGCGCAAGATGACGGAGGCCGCGACCGCGGCGCACATCCCGCTGGTCTACGTCAACCGCGGACCGGACGGTGCTGCGCTGCCGGCCGGCGTGTCGTTCGTGTCGTCGGACGAGCACGTGTCCGGCCGCCTGCAGGGCGAGGCGTTGGCGAAGCTGCTCGGCGGCAAGGGCAACGTCGTCATCATGGAGGGCGAGTTGTCCGACCAGGCGACGCGTCTCCGCACCGAGGGGGTGGTGAAGGTCGCGGCCGAGCATCCGGGCATGAAGGTCATCGCCGTGCAGCCGGCCGATTACAGCCGCTCGAAGGCGATCGATCTCATGAACAACTGGCTGTCCACCGGCGACCACATCGACGCGGTCGCGGCCAACAACGACGAGATGGCGATCGGCGCCATCCTGGCCCTGCAAGGCGCACGGGTCGACCCGAGGAGCGTCGTCGTGGCGGGCGTCGACGCCACCCCGGACGGACTCGCCGAGATGGCGAAGGGCCGTCTGGCCGTCACGGTGTTCCAGGACGCCAAGAGCCAGGGCCGGGTCGCCGTCGACACTGCGCTGAGGATGGCCCGCGGCGAGACGGTGCCGAACCACGTCGACGTTCCCTTCGAACTCGTCACGCCGGACAACATGAACAGCTACGTCGGACGCTGAGCGGTACCCGGCGTCCCAGGAGGACAGACGACGATGCGCATCGCCCTCGACCCCCACATGCACCGGCATCTCAGCCTGGAAGCGCTGCCCCATAAGGTGAAGGAGCTCGGCTTCGACTGGATGGAGCTGGCGCCGCGCGGCGACTTCCTCGAGTGGTTCAAGGCACCCCGAGTCTTCCCCGAGCGGGTCCGCGCCTTCAAGCACGCGCTGAACGACGCCGACGTGAAAATCGCGTCTCTTCTGCCCATGTATCGATGGGCCTCGAACGACGAGGTCGAGCGCCTCGCCGCCGTCCGGCACTGGAAGCGCGCCATCGAGATCTGCGTCGAGCTCGGCGTCGACACGATGAATTCCGAGTTCGGGCGCGGACCGCACCCGGACAAGGGCTCCTGCTACTGCTGCCACACGGGCTCGATGATCGAAGCCTGCGAGGACGCGTGGTGGCGGTCGATGGAGGTGCTCGTCCCCATCTTCGAGCGCGAAGGGATCAATCTGCACGTCGAACCGCACCCAGAAGACTGGTGCGAGACGATCCAGCCGGCCGTCGACATCGTTCGCACGGTGAACTCGCCGCGCGTCAAGTTTCTGTACTGCGCGCCGCACACCTTCTACTTCGGCGACGACACCCGTGCGATGCTGCGCGAATGCGCCGACGTGCTGGCGCATGTCCATATCGGCGACACTTTCAATCACCGGGCCAGTTCCGGCCTGCGCTACATCCTTAACCCGCCCGGCACCCAGGCCCGGGTGCACCAGCACTTGAACATCGGCCAGGGCGAGGTGCCCTGGGACGACTTCTTCGGCACGCTCGCCGAGATCGGCTTCGACGGCATCATGACGTCCTGCGTCTTCGCCTGGGAGGATAAGGCCGACGCATCGGGCAAGTTCATGCGTGGCGAGATCCAACGTTATTTGGACAAATACTGGGCGAAGTGACGCCAGACGCCAAAAAGGGATGATCGCGCCATGCTGAGTCCATCGACGTTCAAGGCAGTGCGCGAGTCGGGCGCGATACCTGGCTCCTCATACCTCCTGGAGGTGGACGGCGTCCGCAAGGAGTTCCCGGGCGTCGTGGCGCTCGACGACGTGTCCCTGCGAATCCGCCGCGGCACCGTGCACGCGCTGATGGGCGAGAACGGCGCCGGCAAGTCGACGTTGATGAAGATCATCGCCGGAGTCTACCAGCCCGACGCCGGCACGCTCCGCCTAAAGGGCGTCGACATCCGCATCGCTTCCCCGCTCGACGCGCTGGAGGCCGGCATCGCCATGATCCATCAGGAACTGAACCTGATGCCCTTCATGACGGTGGCCGAGAACATCTGGATCCGGCGCGAGCCGGTGAACCGCTTCGGCATCATCGACCACCGCGAACTGAACCGCCGCACCGCGAAGCTGTTCGAGCGGCTCGGCATCGCCATCGACCCGGCGTCCGAGGTGCGCGACCATTC
>NZ_QYBB01000061.1 GCF_004137685.1 Lichenibacterium minor
CATGGCCGAGTTGCTGGCACGCCTCATCAAGGAAGCGGCTGTCCCGACGCGTCGGTAGGTGGGGTCGTCTGAAGCGTTCATGCAGTATGCCTGACCCGTCCAGCAAATTGGCGATGCGGCACGTCCACCGATCCAGGCGTGCGGTGTCGCGTTCGCGCGTGGGCATCGGGTTAGCGGTTGTGGGACGCCGTGACCATTTGTGTTGCGAGCGGTCCCTTGTCGACACGAATGCCCAGATGGAAGGATGCCGCCGTGGATCGGCCTGAACTCGATTACCAGGCGCTGTTCGACGCCTCGCCGAATCCCTACCTCGTGCTCGACCGCTCGCTCGACATCGTCGGGGCGAACCGGGCCTACCTGAAGGCGACCGGGCGTACGCTCGACGACATCGTCGGGAGGTGGGCCTGGGACGCGTTCCCCACCGATCCGGAGACGTTGCGCATCGCCGTCGCGTCCTTCGAGCGGGTGCTGCGCACCCGGCAACCGCACACCATCGCCCTGCTGCGCTTCGACATCCCGAGCCCCGACGGTGCGGGTGGCTTCGACGAGCGCTACTGGAGCATCGTGCACGAGCCCGTCCTCGACGCGACGGGCGAGGTGGCGCTGGTCCTCCAGCATCCCATCGACGTGACCGAGATGCAGCGCCTGCGTGACTCGGTGCGGGATGCCGAAAAGGATCGTGGCCCGGACCTCGACCCAGCGCAGAGCGGCATCTTCACCCGGGCTCGAACGCTCCAGGAGGCCAACTGGCGTCTCCAGGCCGAGGGCGACCGGCTGCGCGGCATGTTCGAACAGGCCCCCGGTTTCGTGTGCATGCTGCATGGCCCAGACCATCGGTTCGGGATGGCGAACGACGCCTACATGAGGCTGGTTGGCAACCGCGGCCTCGTCGGCCGTCTGGTGCGCGATGCCCTGCCGGAACTGGAAGGACAAGGCTTCTACGAACTCCTCGACCGGGTCTACATGTCGGGGGAAACCTTCGTGGGTCGAGGGCTGGAGATCGTGCTGGACGCGACGCCGGGGGACACGGAGCCTCGGAGGCGCTTCGTCGACTTCGTATACCAGCCGGTGCGCGACCCGACGGGCGACGTGGCCGGTATCTTCGTGCAGGGCAGCGACGTCACGGACGCAAAGCACGCCGAATTGGCTCTGCGGGGGGTCAATGACACGCTGGAGCGGCGCGTCAAGGAACGGACATCCGCCCTCGCCACCGAGCAACGGGAGCACGCTGCTGCGCAGGAACAGCTTCGCCAGTCACAGAAGCTCGAAGCCGTCGGCCAGCTCACCGGCGGCGTGGCGCACGACTTCAACAACCTCCTGACCGTCATCCGCTCCTCGGCCGACCTGCTGCGTCGGCGCGACCTGCCGGAGGAGCGCCGCGCCCGCTACGTCGACGCGATCTCGACCACGGTGGACCGCGCCGCCAAGCTCACCGGCCAGTTGTTGGCCTTCGCCCGACGCCAAGCCTTGAAGCCGGAAACCTTCGACGTCGGGGAACGCCTGGGCTCCGTGGCCGACATGCTGAACTCCGTCGTGGGCGCCCGCATCAAGGTCGAGACCCGCGTGCCGGACGCTTCCTGCCACGTCCTTGCCGACGTCAGCCAGTTCGAGACGGCGCTGGTCAACATGGCGGTGAACGCGCGCGACGCTATGGATGGAGAGGGCACGCTGACGCTCTCCGTCGACTGCGGCCTCACGATGCCGCCCATCCGCGGGCACGCCGGCTCGGAACGCCGCTTCGTCGCCGTGTCGCTCACCGACACGGGGGTGGGCATAGCGTCCGAAGCCGTGGGCCGGATCTTCGAGCCCTTCTTCACCACCAAGGAGGTCGGTAAGGGGACCGGGCTCGGCCTCAGCCAGGTCTTCGGCTTCGCCAAGCAGTCGGGCGGCGACGTGGACGTCGAGAGCCGGGTCGGGGTCGGCACGACCTTCACGCTCTATCTGCCGCAGGTCGAGCCC
Source organism: Lichenibacterium minor (assembly GCF_004137685.1). GTDB lineage: Bacteria > Pseudomonadota > Alphaproteobacteria > Rhizobiales > Beijerinckiaceae > Lichenihabitans > Lichenihabitans minor. The sequence goes on from NZ_QYBB01000061.1 coordinate 1,960, forward strand.
GAGGGGGCGATAGCATCGGGGACGGAGGCGTCCGCCCTGGTCGCGAAGGGCGCCGGTTGTCGTGTGCTCGTCGTCGAGGACAACCTGGACGTCGGCGCCTTCTCGACGCAGCTCCTGCAAGACCTCGGCTACTGCACGACGTGGGCCACCAACGCCGAAGAGGCGCTGAGGCTGCTGTCGGAGGACGCAGGCGCCTTCGATGTCGTCTTCTCGGACGTGGTCATGCCGGGGATGAACGGCATCGAACTCGGCCAATGTATCCGGCGGCTCCATCCCGACCTGCCGATCATCCTGACGAGCGGCTACAGCCACGTCCTCGCGGAGGAGGGCCGCCACGGGTTCGACCTGCTGCAGAAGCCCTATTCGGTCGAGGCCCTGTCCCGCATCCTGCGCAAGGCGCCGCGCCGGAACAGGGGCAGGTCGGACCCGTGAGGCGCTGGATCGCGCGGCATTCCCCACCGCTGCGGTCGGTGGTCCTGGCCTCGACGGGACCGTTCGTCGATGTGGGCACGGGTCGCTGCCATACGCACTGGCCCTGTTTTCCACCTTGTGCGAGAGGTCGGGCATGACGAGCCCAGAACTCCCGACCACCGCCGGGGACATGTCAGCATCGAGCCTCCGTGAGGCGGCCCTGTCGGCCGAGAACGAGCGTCTGCGCCGCCGCCTCGCCGTGACAGAAACTGCCTCCGGGCGGGGTGACGCCCACCTGCGCCGGATCCTGGACAGCGCGATGGACTTCGCCATCGTGGCCACGGATCTCGACGGTCTGGTGACCCGGTGGAGCGACGGGGCGCGTCGCGTGCTCGGCTGGTCCGAGGACGAGATGCTGGGGCAGCCGGTCGATCGCTTCTTCACCCCCGAGGATGTCGCGACGGGCCGCGTCGCGACCGAGATGCGCAAGGCGCTCGACACCGGTCGCGGCAACGACGAGCGCTGGCATCAACGCAAGGGCGGCGAGCGCTTCTGGGCCGTCGGCGAGATGACGGTGCTGCGCGACGAGCAGGGGGCCGCGGTCGGCTTCGTGAAGGTGCTGCGGGACCGCACCGAACAGCGACATGCCGAGGAGCGGCAGCGGGCGGACGCGGAATTTATGCGTGGCGTGCTAGCCTCCTCGTCCGACTGCATCAAGGTCCTCGACCTCGACGGAAACCTGACCTTCATGAGCGAGGGCGGCCAGCGCGTCATGGAGGTCGGCGACTTCAACGCCATCAAGGGCTGTCCCTGGCCCGACTTCTGGCAGGAATCAGGCCGTGAGAAGGCCGAGTCGGCGCTGGCGACGGCGAAGGCGGGTGGCGTCGGGAGATTCCAGGGTCCCGCCGACACGGTGGCCGGGACGCCCCGCCACTGGGACGTGCAGGTCACCGCCATCATGGGCGCCGACGGCAAGCCGGAAAGGCTGCTCTCCATCTCGCGCGACATCACCGCGACGTGGCAGGCGGAGACCGCGGTCCGCGAGAGTGAGGCCGAACTGCGGATGCAGCGCGAGTTCCTCGGCACGGTGATCCGGCAGGCCCCGGTCGGCATCTCCATCATCGAGGCGCGTCAGGGCAGCGTCCAGATCGTCAACGACAAGGCCCGCCAACTGCTCGGTCAGGGCGAGTTCGACGGCGACGCCGAGCGCTATAGCCTATACGGGGCGGCCCACCCGGACGGCCGGCCCTACGGCATCGATGACTACCCGACGATGCGCGTCCTCAGGTCCGGCGTCGCCATCGAACGCGAGGAGATCATCTACGTCCCGGGCGGGCCCGGACGGTCGGAGTCTGCAAGGAAGCGTCGCCTGGAGGTGAGTAGCACGCCCATCCGCAACGAGGCGGGCGCCGTCGTAGCCGCGGTGACGACCTTCGTCGATGTCGAGGAGGAGCGCAGGGCCGAGGCGGCGATGCGCGACAGCGAGGCCCACTGGCGCGGGCTCTTCGCGAAGCTCCAGGAGGGCTTGATCGTTGGCGAGCTGGTGCGGGATGCGGCCGGCCGTGTCACCGACTGGCGCTACCTCGACGTGAACCCCGCTTGGGGAGACCTCGTCGGGATCCCATCCGAGTCGGCTGTCAGCCGCACGATCCGGGAGCTGTTTCCCGACATCGAGGATGCCTGGGTTGAGGAGATGGTGACGGTCGTCGAAACCGGCCGTCCGTCGACTTTCACCCGGGAGGTCGGTTCGCTCGGCCGCTGGTACGACGGGCGCGCCTTCCATCTCGATGGGGACCGCTTTGCGGCGCTCTTCCTGGAGGTCACCGCGAGGAAGCGGGCCGAGGTCAAGCAGGCTGCTCTCCTGGAACTGGGCGATCGCCTGCGCGACCTCGAAGATCCTGCCGAGATGGCCTTCGCCGCCGCCGAGATCATGGGACGCGTCGTCAGGGCAACGCGAGCGGGCTACGGCACCGTCGACGCCGATGCGGAGACGATCGCCATCGAGTGGGACTGGACGGCTCCAGGCCTGTCCAGCCTGGCCGGAACCCTGAACTATCGCGATTACGGCTCGTACATCGAGGACCTCAAGAGCGGCGTGGCGGTGGCCATCCACGACACGCGAACCGACGTTCGAACGATGCCCGGGCTGCAAGGTCTCGACGGCATCGGGGTCAAGTCGCTCCTCAACATCCCCGTATTCGAGCACGGCCGGTTCGTGGCGTTGTTCTACCTGAACAATGACGCCCCTCGTCTCTGGTCCGCCGAGCAGGTCGCCTTCGCGAGGAACGTCGCCGACCGCGCGCGCGCCGCCATCGAGCGTCGCCATGCGGAGATCCGGCTCCGGGCGATGAACGATGACCTGGAGCAGCGCATCGAGGCTCGGACGCGTGAGTTGATGAACGTCGAGGAGGCGTTGCGTCAGTCGCAGAAGATGGAGGCCGTCGGGCAGCTCACTGGCGGCCTAGCGCACGACTTCAACAACCTGCTGACCGGCATTTCGGGCAGCCTCGACCTGCTGCAGAAGCGGGTGGCGCAGGGTCGAATCAACGACCTCGACCGCTATATCATCGCGGCCCAGGGCGCCTCGAAGCGCGCTGCGGCGCTCACGCATCGTCTTTTGGCGTTCTCGCGCCGCCAGACGCTCGATCCCAGGCCCACCGACGTCCGCAAGCTCGTCCTCGGAATGACTGACCTGATCCGCCGCACAGTTGGGCCGGAGATCACCGTCGAGACCGTCGACATGGTCGGGTTGTGGACCGCCCTTGTCGATCCGAGCCAACTTGAGAACGCGCTGCTCAATCTTTGCATCAACGCCCGCGACGCCATGCCGGACGGGGGACGGATCACGATCGAGACCGCCAACCGCTGGATGGACGACCGCACGGCTCATGAGCGCGATGTGTCCCCGGGCCAGTACCTGTCGCTCTGCGTGTCCGACACCGGCACCGGCATGCCGCCCGACGTCGTCGCCCGGGCCTTCGACCCGTTCTTCACCACCAAGCCGCTCGGCCAGGGGACGGGGCTCGGCCTGTCGATGATCTACGGCTTCGCCCGCCAGTCGGGCGGACAGGTGCGGATCTACAGCGAGGTGGGCCAGGGCTCGATGGTGTGCATCTACCTGCCTCGGCACTACGGGGCGGAGGAGCACGCGGAGGCTCCCCCGGACCGTCGCGAGACCCCGCGCGCGGAAGCCGGCGAGACCGTGCTGGTCGTCGACGACGAGCCTACAGTGCGCATGTTGGTGGGCGACGTGCTGTCCGACCTCGGCTACGCCGCCATCGAGGCCGAGGACGGCCCGTCGGGCCTGAAAGTCCTGGAGGGCAACGCCCGCGTCGACCTCCTCGTTACCGACGTCGGCCTGCCGGGCGGCATGAACGGGCGGCAGGTCGCCGATGCCGCCCGTGTGCTGCGCCCAAACCTCAAGGTGTTGTTCATCACCGGCTACGCCGAGAACGCAGCAGTGGGCAACGGCCACCTCGATCCCGGCATGGCGGTGCTGACCAAGCCTTTCGCCATGGACGACTTGGCTGCCAAGATCAGGGCGCTCATCGCAGGGTGAGGGCGCCGTCCGGCACCTCCGGCACAGGGTTGGCCGACGCGGAACCGGCGAACTCTCCGCTGGAGACTTGTCCCGAACCGGACGGTCGGCGCCCTTGCCTCGCGACGTCGTTTCGCGTTTCGTCGGCACCGGGCGTGATCGGCCCCCACCCTGGAGATGAGCCGTGAGCAACGCCGTCCGTCCCGTCCTCCCCGGTGGCGGGGAGATGGGTCAGCGCATGAGGGCATTCGCCTGGGACCGCAACGCGTTGGGCCAGCCGGCGACGTGGCCGCCTGCGCTCAAGGCCCTGGTCGGTCTCATGCTGGCCTCCAAGCAGCCCATGTTCGTCGCCTGGGGCACAGACCTGACCATGCTCTACAACGATGCCTACGTGGCCTTGCTCGGCTCGAAGCATCCCGCCGCCCTGGGAGCGGACTTCTACGAGACCTGGGGCGAGGTGCGCGACGACCTGGCCCCCCTGGTCGAACAGGTCTTCGCCGGCGAGCCGGTGCACATGGACGACCTCACCCTGGAGATCGACCGCGAGGGGCTCGACCGCGAGGCGCATTTCGCCTTCTCCTATACGCCGGTTGCCGACGACGAGGGGACTGTCGTCGGATTCTTCTGCGCCTGCAACGAGACGACCCGCCAGGTGCTGGCCGACCGGCGGCAGGCCTTCCGCCTGGCCTTGGAGAACGCCCTGCAGGGCGTGGACGAGCCCGACGCCATCGTGTCGACCGCGGTGCGGGCTCTGGGGCGTCACCTCGGGGCCAACCGCGTCGGTTACGGGGAGGTGCAGGCCGACGGCCGCACCGTCCTGCTCGCTTCCGGCTACGAGGACGGCGTCGCGCCGAACAGCGGCGAGGTACACATCGACGGCTTCGGCGCGGCGGCGGCCGACCGCCAGCGCCGGGGCCTGACGAACCTCTGCGCCGACATTCTGGCCGATCTCGTCTACGACCCTGCAGCCTGGGCCGGCATCGAGACCCGGGCCTTCGTCTCGGTGCCGCTGCTCCGGGACGGACGGCTCAAGGCCATCCTCTACGTCAACCAGCGCGAGCCCCGGCGGTGGTCGCCGGGCGACGTCGAATTGATCGAGGGCGTGGCGTCTCGGATCTGGGACGCGGTCGAGCGGGCCCAGGCCGAGAAGGCGTTGCGGGACAGCGAGGCCCTGTTCAGCGGCCTGACCCAGGCCATCCCGAACCAGGTCTGGACCGCCACGCCGGGGGGCGATGTCGACTGGGCGAACGACCGCACCCACGCCTATGCCGGGCCGGGGAGCATCACGCCCGGGGGGCTGGGCTGGACCGCCCTCGTCCACCCCGACGACCTGCCGGCCGCCGGGACCGCCTGGGCGGCGGCGCTTCTAGGGGGCGGCGTGTACGAGGTGGAGTTCCGCGTCCGGCGCCACGACGGCGCCTACCGATGGCACCTCGTGCGCGCCGTGCCGCAGCGCGACGGCGACGGCGCCGTCACGGGTTGGATCGGCACCAACACCGACATCGAGGACCAGAAGGCGGCCGAGCTGGAGGTCGTCGCCGCGAAGAACGCCGCCGAGGAGGCGAACGTCGCCAAGTCGACCTTCATCGCCAACATGAGCCACGAGCTGCGCACGCCGCTGTCCGCCATCATCGGCTACAGCGAGATGATGCTGGAGGACATCGAGGACGGCGGGGACGAGGCCGGCCTCGCGGCCGACATGCGCAAGATCGAGGGCAACGCTCGCCACCTCCTCGGTCTCATCAACGACGTGCTCGACCTGAGCAAGGTCGAGAGCGGCAAGATGGAGATCTATGCCGAGGACTTCGACGTCGAGGCCTCGGTGCGCGAGGTTGCCGACACGGTCCGCACGCTCGTCGGCAAGAAGGGCAACAGGCTCGTCCTCGACCTCGCGCCCGACCTCGCCGAGATGCACTCCGACCTGACCAAGGTGCGGCAGATGCTGCTCAACCTGCTGGGCAACGCCGCCAAGTTCACCGAGGGGGGCACGGTCACGCTCGCGGCGTGGCGCGACACGTCGGACCCGACGGGCGCGCGGATCGCCTTCCGCGTTTCCGACACCGGCATCGGCATGACGCCGGAGCAGGTGGAGAAGCTGTTCAGGCGATTCCAACAGGCCGACAGCTCCACGACGCGGCGGTTCGGCGGCACCGGCCTTGGTCTGTCGCTGACCAAGGCCTTCGCCGACATGCTGGACGGCACGGTGTCGGTCGAGAGCGCGGAAGGCCGCGGGACAGCCTTCACGCTCCGACTGCCTGCGACCCATGTCGAGGCCTTGATGGAAGACGGGCTCCCGAATGAAACCGCGGGCGCGACGTCGGATGCCGGTTCGGACCTCGTCCTCGTCATAGACGACGACGCCGACCAGCGCATCCTGATGACGCGCTTCCTGCACCGGGAAGGGTTCCGGGTCCAGGTCGCCGCGGACGGCCGCAAGGGGATCGAACTGGCGCGCGCGCTGCACCCCCGCAGCATCCTGCTCGACGTCATGATGCCGGGTATCGACGGTTGGTCGGTGCTGAGCGCCCTGAAAACCGACGCGGACTTGGTCGACATTCCCGTCGTTATGGTGACGTCGGTCGAACAGCGTGGCTTGGCGGCCTCGCTGGGGGCCGCCGACTACGTCCAGAAGCCGGTGCGATGGGACCGCTTCAAGGCCGTCATGGACCGCTTCCGGCCGCCGGAGGGGACGGCGCTGGTGATCGACGACGACCCCGACACGCGCGACCGACTGCGTTCATTCCTGGACAAGGACGGCTGGACCGTGGTGGAAGCCGAGGACGGGCAGGACGGCCTCGCCAGGGTCGACGCTGGTCGCCCCGACGTGATCCTGCTCGACCTGACGATGCCCGTGATGGACGGGTTTGCCTTTCTGCAGCACCTTCGGGCTCGCCCCGACTGCGAGGGAGTCCCGGTCGTGGTTCTGACGGCCCTCGACCTGACGCGCGAGGACCGCCGGCGCCTCGCCGGCGCCAACCAGATCCTACACAAGGGCGACGTCAGCCTGCGGGCCGTCGCCGAACGCCTGCACCGGCTCGCCGCGCAGGCCCCCAGCACTCATGAGCCGCCGACGGTGTCCGGCGTCAATCAAGGTGAGGCTCGCATTGCCTCGCCAGAAACGTTGCCGGATGCTGACCTCATTGCCTCATTGAATTGTTCCCTGAAGGGAGCGGTCAGGGAGGGGTCCGATGAGGATGGTCAGCATGGTGACGCGCGATGAGGTCTTGGCGGTTCTGGCCGGCCGCTATGGAGGGGCGAACCGTCAGGATCGAGGTCGTATTCTGGATGAGTTGGTGGCCCTGACCGGCCATCACCGCAAGCATGCGGCCCGGGTGCTCAGGGGCGGGACACCGACGGCGCGAACCGGACCCCGGCCAGGCCGGCGGCTCTACGACGATGCGGCCCGGCAGGCGCTGATCGTGGTCTGGAAGGCGGCGGATCGGATCTGCGGCAAGCGGCTCAAGGAGCTCCTGCCCACCCTGCTCGACGCCATGGGCCGACACGGCCATCTCGATCTGGACGGAACCGTGCAGGACCGTCTGTTGGCGATGAGCGCCGCCACGATGGATCGAGCACTCGCCGACACGCGGGCCACGGCGGGGCGCAACCGGCGCCGTTCCACGCCCTCGTCGGCGGTCAAGCGCCTGGTGCCGATCAGGACCTTCGCGGATTGGGGAGATCCCGCGCCCGGCTTTGCCGAGGCCGATCTCGTGCAGCACAGTGGACCGAATGCACGAGGCAGTTTCTTGTACACGCTGGTCGTGACCGATATCGCCACTGGTTGGACGGAGTGCGCTCCGCTCCTGGTGCGCGAGCAGGTCCTGCTCACGCGCGTGCTCGACGAAGTGCGCAAGACGTTGCCGTTCCCACTGCTCGGCTTCGACACGGACAACGACAGCGTTTTCATGAACGAGACGGTCCGCAGCTACTGCGCTGAAGCCGGAGTTGAGTTCACGCGATGCCGGCCCTACCGAAAGAACGATCAAGCCTGGATCGAGCAGAAGAATGGAGCCGTTGTCCGCCGTACTGTCGGCTACAGGCGATATGAGGGTCTACAGGCTGCGTCTGTCCTGGCTCGTCTCTACAGGTCGATGCGCTTCTACGTGAACCACTTCCAACCGTCGTTCAAGTTGCAGGCCAAGGCGCGCGACGGAGCCAAGGTCCGCAAGACATACCACAAGCCGAAGACACCCTACGAGCGCCTGATCGCTGATGGGCGGACGACCGATGAGCTGCGTCGGACGCTCGAAACCGTGCACGCCGGGCTCGATCCGGTGGCGCTGCTGCGCGACATCCGCGCGTTGCAGGCCGAGCTCGTCACCCTGGCCGACCAGCCCATTCCGAACGGAGCGGAACCACCGACGGCGCCCTCGCTCGAGCAGTTCCTGACGGGACTGCGCACCGCTTGGCAGGACGGCGAGGTGAGGCCGACTGCCCGGAAGAAACAGGCGGCCAAGCGAGGGCGACGCCGGCCCGACCCTCTGGCAGCCGTCACCGATACCTTGCGGGCATGGTTCGAGGCCGAGCCGTTCCGGACGTCGCGGGAACTGTTGGAGCGGCTGATGGCCGAGCATCCCGACGCATTCACCCCCGGGCAGATCCGAACCGTGCAGCGCCGTCTCAAGGGCTGGCGGAGCGACGTGGCCCACAAGCTCGTGTTCGGCGATGGGGAGCTTGCGACCGACCTCGTGCCGATCGAGGAGCAGCTCACCCCGTCAGCGGAGACCGTCGTATGAAGGAGGGCCCGAGATCGATGTATCTTGGCATGGGCTCGTTCACGCCCTCCAGCCCGGCGCCTGTGGCGCCCCGCTGCGCGGCTTCGGGGCTGGACCGCGTGCCCGTTCCCATGCCGTGACGGGGCCGATCCCGCACGCCACCGCAGAGCCGATGCCTTCCGCATCACGCTCCCTTCGACCCTATCTGGGAGCCATTGCACGCGGCAACGACAATCACCTACTCGGGAACATTTCTGAGTGAGGCAATACGGAGTCTCATCCAGATTGCCGCGTTACACGCCGACGGGTTGAAGCGGCAAACGACGCGGCCGCCACCCGGTCCGCCATGCCTCGACGGCGGGGCGGCCCGGAGTGTTGGGACTTTCTACTGCGCCGGGTAGATGGCGCCGTGCAGGGTTGACCTATCGCTTTGTCGGCACGGCGCAGGGCCGATGATGGCGGGCAGCCGGCCCGCGGTACAGGCAGCTGACCACGTTCGCCCGACGGGGAGCAGCATCAGTGCGGTGCGGTTCATGGTGGTCGGTGAGAGCCATGGTAGACGGACCGTTTTGGAGCGACGCCGACTTGACGGCAGACGTTCGAGATTGACAGCCACAGCGTGGCGCCGCAGGGAGACGGTCCTGAAGAAGCCCTGCGTGAACAGTGGGTTACACTGCGGCGACACAGGATTTCGTGCGCGGGTCAGACAATTGTTTTGCGGTCGGAACCGCCTCCCAGCCTCTCATGAAACATCGCCGGCTCGAACATCCTCCGTAGATCTCAAACGCCGTCAAGACGGTGGTGTCGGCGGTGTCACAGGCCGGTAATAGGGCCTCGGCACCGCTTCAGGGTCGGCACCGATACCGGAGGCTTGTTTCACCCAGGCGTCAATTCACTACGGCGACCATATAGCTCACTACGGCGACCATATGGCCAAACTCGCCGTCGTTCCCACGGCCTATGCTCAATAGACGCTCGACAGAATGGCGATAGACCACGACGCCCTGTAGACCCCGATGATCGACTGATTGTGCGATTACAACGCCGATTTCGAGGTCGAAATTCAGCTCTACAGTGCCCTCGATACCATGCCGATCGAAGACGCCAGCCGTGGACCGACCTCGTGTCCAACGCCTTGATGTCCGCCCTCGTGCGTCCAGCCGACCCTGTGGCTCTGCTCCGTGTTGAGCCAGCGCGACATGTCGGCTAGGGTCGAGCTGACGGCAGCATCAAGAGCCTTCGTGATCGCGTCGTGGTCTTCGATGTCGATAGGATGATGAGTTCCGCCCCGAGGGTCAGGGCACGCCCGGTGCCGGCCTGCGGTCGAGGAAGCGTGGCAATTCATCGACTACAGTCTCTACCGATCGAGATAACGGCCGATGAACGATACCTGCTCCTCGGCCGTCCGCTCGGCGTCGCCAAGCCTCGTCGGATAGGCGATCAGGCGACGCTGCCCATACCGCCGGTCACGCCGTAGATCTCGCCGGTGATGTAGCTGCCCTCCTGCGAAGCGAGCAGCACGTAGACCGGGGCGAGTTCCACGGGCTGGCCGGGGCGCTTGAACGGCGTCTTGCCGCCGAGCGTCTCCAGCTTCTTCTTGTCGCCGTTGGCCTCCTGCAACGGGGTCCAGATCGGGCCGGGCGCGACGGCGTTGATGCGGATGCCGTATTCCTCCATCAGCGGCTGGCTCAAACCCTTGGTGAAGTTGGCGATCGCGGCCTTCGTCATCGCATAGTCGAAGATCGTAGGGGTCGGATCGTAACCCTGCACGCTCGTCGTGTTGATGATCGAGGAGCCCGGCTTCATGTGCGGGACAGCCGCCTTGGTGATCCAGAAGAACGAATAGATGTTCGTCTTCATCAACGAGTCGAAACGCTCGGTTGTGGTGTCGAGCAGGCCTTCGGTCTTGCCCATCCTGCCGGCGTTGTTGACCAGGATGTCGAGACTCCCGAGCTCCGCGACCGCGTCCTTCACGAGTTTCAGACAGACATTCTCCTGCGAGATGTCGCCCGGCAGCAACACAGCGTTCCGCCCGGCGGCGCGGACGAGCTTGGCGACCTCCTCGGCGTCCTCTTGCTCGTTCGGCAGATAGCCGATGGCGACGTCGGCGCCTTCGCGGGCGAAGGCGATCGCGGCCGCCCGGCCGATGCCGGAGTCGGCACCCGTCAGAAGGGCCTTGCGTCCGGCGAGGCGGCCAGAGCCTTTGTAGGACGTCTCGCCGCAGTCTGGCTTCTCGCTCATCTTCTGCTGGGTGGCGGGCGCAGACTGGATCTCACTCTTCTTGGGCGGACCCGGATACTGATCGCGAGGATCCTGCATGACGTAGAGGCTGTCGGACATAGTGTCGCCTTTCGTTGGATGAGGGATGAAGATCACGCCGGCCGGGCAGCGGCGCCCGTCAGGGCCGAGGCTCGATCTTGATGCAGGTAAAGGCGACGGGCAGCGGCCGAGCGCCGCCCATCGTCGTCGTGAAAGAGGCCGCGTTGGCGGTCGTCGAGGCGATCGCGTGCTCCTCGTCCGGGCTGTCCACGGGCAGCACGTAGTCCCGGCCGCTTTCCACGCCCTTCGTCGGGTCGAACACTCGGATGGTGACGTTGAACGGCTTGAGTCCAGTCTTCATCGTGTCGGCGGCCTGCGATGAAGCGGCGGCGAGGAGCGCCAGCGCCGTCAGTGCGGCGCCTATTACGAGGGCTCGCATGGAGGTCTCCTTCAGGACTGGCCCGCCGGTTCGTGGAGGGGGCAGCCGTTGAAGCGCTCGCGGAACGCCGCCGAATACTCATAGGGCGCGTTGCGGGCGCGGTTGATGTTGCCGAGCGGCCGGTGGGCGGCCAAGCCCGTCCACACGCTGAAGCGCATCTCCTCGTCAACCGCCTGGACGCGGGTCGGGTCCCAACTGTCCTGCGGGCGGACGCGGATGGTCGCGACGCGCTGGAACGGCGCCTCGTCCTCGTTCCACTCCACGGTAGGGTCCTCGACCGGCTGCCGCTCGAGGTCGCGGCAGAGCTGCACGCGGAACTCCCACTCCCCCACGATGTCCCGCATCTCGGACCGCACGGTCTCGCGGATCGCGTCGGGGCGTCCGGAGGCGTCGATCTCCCGGCCGGTCAGTGCCGTCAGCCCAGGGGCAATGGGCGCCACGGAGAACTTAGCGACGTAATCCCCATACCGGAACGGCGTGATGCTGTAATAGGTCTCGCCCAGCGGATCGACGTTCGGCGCGCCGCCGAGCCCGGCGATCGTGGTGCTCTCCACGCCGACGGTCTGCAGGGCCGTGTTGACGCCGCGCAGGACCGTCGAGGCGGCGACCTTCAGCCCTTCGGCGCGATCCGTCGTGCCGGCGAGCATCTTCAGGCTGCCGAGGAACTTCTCCGCCGTCTTGGCCTGGAACACCTTGCCGTTGACCATGATAAAGTTCTGGGTCGTGCCCTCGGCACCGGGCAGCCGCTCGCCTTCGACGTCGAGCACCTTGAGGGCGAGGCCGCGCGGGAGCGAGATCGCGTCGGGGAGAATGTCTCCGGCGTTGGTGGACAGGCGCATGTAGACCTTGTGCTCGCCCGGTTTGGTGAACAGGCCCTGCGCCAGTTCCGGGGCGAGCCCGGGCGCGACGGTCATCGTACCCTCCAGTATGCCGTGCGCCTTGGCGTGCACTGAGCGCACGGCATGGCCAGAGTCTTTGGCGACCGTCGTCAGGATCTTATTGAAAGTCTGATTTAGCTGCTCGATGGTTCCGTCCTCGCCGGACGAGACCTGCTCGATGTCAGGGCTGTAGCGGACCGGATCTGCGACCATGACGACCTCCGAGAGACTGCGGGGGCAAAACCGATTTCGACGGAGTCCGTTCCCTCGGACAATCACTGCGCGCGGCGGCCCCTGGGCCGTTCCGACGCCATCCGAGGCTCCGCTCCCGAGGCGACCCCGAAAGGAATGGGCGCTAGCCGGAGATAGTCGGTGGATCGCACCGTCATCCGACGAGCCAGGGGGCGCCCTGATAGTAGATCACGCAGGCGGTCCCGACCGCGGCCACGAAGCCGAGACCGATCAGGTTCAGCGCGTCGAAGGCGCCAGTGCGCCATCCGGCGATGCCGACGAGAGTCGCGAGCAGAACCAGCAAGGGGACGAGCGCGAGAGCCATGGGTGCCGTGACGGTGCGGGAAAGGGCCTTGTCGCAGGTCCATCGAGATCATCAAGGACGCGGTCGTAACACGTCATCGAAGGCGCGGGCTCGCCGTCCTGTCGCGCCGGGGTGGCGAGCGCGGCGGCGTCGCCTGTCAGGAGGCGCTGCCATCGGCCTCGCGGCTATGGTAATGCCCCAGCGCGGGCCGGCGTCAGATGCCTCGGCGACGCTGTGTGCCGCGGTGCGGGCGCGCCACGGGGTGGGGCCGGTCCCGCCGAGGTGGTCGGGGCGTGGAGGTGCCGCTTTGGCATCGGGTCAGGGTTCGTTCATGGATCTCAAGCCGCTAATCGGCCTCGCCGGCGTCCTCGTCGCCGCCATGACGTCCGAGTTCAACGACCAGGTCACCACTCTCGCGCTGGTCGACGTGCGCGGCGGCCTCTCCATCAGCCACGACCCGGGCACCTGGATCGGAAGCCTCTACGTCTCGGCCGAGATCGTCGGTCTCGCGGTGTCGCCCTGGTTCCTGATGGCGACGTCGCTGCGGCATTGGACGTTGTTCTGCATCGGGCTCTGCAGTCTGTCGTCGGCGCTGATCCCGTTCAGCCCGAACATCGAGGCGGTCTATGCCCTGCGCCTCGCCCAGGGCCTCGCGGGAGGCCTGATCATTCCGCTGTTGATCACCACCGCCTTCAAGGTACTGACGCCGCCGATCCGCCTCTACGGCCTCGCGGCCTATGGGCTGACCGCCACCTTCACGCCCGCGCTCGCGGCGACGCTCGCGGCGCTGTGGACCGACATCGTTGGGGACTGGCGTTTCGTGTTCTTCGAAGCCGTGCCGCTTTGCGTGGTTTCGGCCACGCTGGTAGCGACCTGCATGCCGCAGGAGCCGCCGAAATACGAGCTCTTCCGGACCTTCAACTGGCGCGGCTTCCTCCTGCTCGTCGTCGGCAGCGGCGCGCTGTCCACCATGCTCTACCAGGGCGACCGGCTGAACTGGTTCGACTCTCCGGCCGTTTCGGTGATGGCGCTGATCAGCGCCGTGGCGATCCCGCTCCTGCTGATAAACGAGTGGTTCCACCCGGTTCCGTTCCTGAAGTTGCAACTGCTCGGGCGGCGCAACCTCGCCTACGGCGCCATAGCGCTCTTCACCTTCCTCATCATCTCGCAGGCCGGCTCGACGGTACCGATCCGCTATCTCACCGACGTGCAGGGCTACCGTCCGCTGCAGGCCGAGTGGATCACATTGGAGATCGCGTCGCTGCAGATCGTCCTGCTGCCCGCCATGGCGTTCCTGCTCGACTTCCGCTGGGCCGAGCCGCGCGTCGTCTCCTTCGTCGGGCTGGCACTGATGCTGACCTCCTGCATCGGCTCGGCCTTCGTGGACTTCACCTGGAATCGCGACCAGTTCTATGTCTGGGAGCTCTGTCAGGCGGTCGGCCAGCCCATGGTGGTGATGCCGCTGCTGCTGCTCTCCACCAACACCGTGAAGGACCCGAAGGACGGCCCCTTCACCTCCGCCATGGTGAACTTCCCGCGCGGCCTCGCGGAAGCGACCGGCGTCTGGCTGATGGATCTCATCATGCGCTGGCGCGGCTCGCTGCATTACAACCGCATCGTCGACCAGATCGGGCTCGGCCGGTACCAGGTGATCCAGGGGCGCGGCGTGCTGCCCTCCCTCCCGCCGGCGCTGCTGCCGAACGGCCAGCCTCGGGCGCCGGGGAGCCTGCGGGCGCTGAGCGGGGCCATCGAGCAGGCGATGACCATCCTGTCGGTCAACGACACCTTCGTGATCCTGGGGTTCATGACGCTGGCGCTGATGGCGGTCGTCCTGGTGCTGCCGAGCCGAACCCTGCCGCCGCGCATCGAATTCGCCGACCACTGAGAAAGACCCATGGCGCGCGATGACGAGGATCGGGGCAGGCCCCAGCGCGACTGGCTGTCACCGAGGGACCCAAAGGCCGAGAAGCCCAAGCCCAAGGCGAAACCCGACGAAAACGCCAAGGACGACGACGGGAAGCAGCAGAAGGGGCAGGGCGGCGAGGACGGCCAGCAGGGCAAGGGCAACAAAAACAAGGATGGCCAGAAGGACGAGAAGCAGGATAAGAATCCGCTGCCTTGGTGGCCCTTCGTCCTGGCCGGCCTCGTGCTCCTGGCCTTCATCGGCACCGTGCTGTGGCTCATCTTCCGGCCACGGCCGGACGTGTGGACCGACGACGCCTACGTGCAGGTCCACTACAGCACGATCGCGCCGCGCGTGTCGGGGCAGGTCATCCGCGTGCCGGTGGAGGACAACCAGATCGTCAAGGCCGGCGACCTGCTGGCCGAACTCGACCCACGCGACTACGAGACCGCCGTCGCCTCCGCCGAGGCGGCCGTCGAGCGCGACCGCGCGCAGGTCGGCGACGTGTCGGCCACCGTGTCGCGCCAGCCCGCCATCATCGACGAGCAGCAGGCCTCGGTCGACGCCGCCCGGGCGCGCCTGGGCTTCGCGGAGGCGGATGCGCGGCGCTTCACCAACCTCGCCACCACGGGCGCCGGCACGAACCAGCAGCACCAGCAGGCCGATGCCACGCTGCAGCAGGATCAGGCGCAGCTGAACAGCGCCTTGGCGTCGCTCGACGCGGCGCGGAAGCAGCTCGACGTGTTGAAGGCGCAGCGACAAGCCACCGAGGCTGGCGTCGCGGCCGACCGGGCGCGGCTCGAACAGGCGAGGCTCGACTTGAGCTACACGCGTGTCCTCGCGCCGCTCGACGGCATGGTGGGCGAGCGCTCGGTGCAGGTCGGCAATTACGTCGGCCCCGGCGCCACGATTATGACGGTGGTGCCGCTCGATCGGGTCTATATCAACGCCAACTATCGCGAGACGGACCTCCTCCACGTGCGCAGCGGCCAGCCCGTGACGATTCACGTCGATGCCTACGGCATCGACCTCCAGGGCACGGTGGACAGCGTGGCGCCGGCGTCGGGCGCCTCCTTCGCGCCGATCCCGCCCAACAACGCCACCGGCAACTTCACCAAGATCGTGCAGCGCCTAGCGGTGAAGATCGACGTGGCGCCGGGCCAGCCGTTGGCGAAGCTGCTGCGCGTCGGCTTCTCGGTCGAGACGACGATCCACACCGGGCTCGAAAACGTGGTTCGCGAGCAGCGCGACACCTCCCACCGGGTGACGGCGCGTTGAAGAGGCCCTTCGCCCTTTGGCTGGCCGCGCTCGTGCTCGCCGGCTGCGCACCCGACCTGCCGGCGAGCGCGCCCGTCGCGGTCGAGGTTCCCGAGCATTTCGGGGCGGAGCCGACCGAGGGCGTGCCGAGCCGCACTGCCCAGGGCGCCGAGGCCGACCCGCGCTGGTGGCGCACCCTCCACGATGCCGAGCTGACGTCGCTGGTCGAAAGGGTGGCGGCGCAGAACCTCGACCTGAAGGCTGCGGCCGAACGGGTGATCCAGGCCGGAGCGCAGCGCCGGATCGTGGCCTCGCAGGCGGTGCCGCACGTCGAAGGCCAGTCGCTCACCACCTACAATCGCGGCAGCCCCAACGGCATGCTCAAGCTGCTCGAGCCCGCGCCAGGCGCGCCGCTCGACTACGCGCTGTTTCAGGACGGGCTGCAGTCCTCCTGGGAACTCGACCTGTTCGGCCGCGTCAAACGCGAGATCGAGGCCGCTGGGGCTGAGCAGGCGGCGGCGGTCGAGGACCGGAACGGCGTCGCCCTGGCGGCGGTGGCCGAGGTGGCGCAGAACTACCTGCAGCTCCGCGGCGCGCAGGCCCGCATCGCCATCACGGAGCGCGACCTCGTGATCGCCCGGGACAACATCCGCCTCGTCCAGTCGCGCTTCGACAACGGCGTGGCGACGACGCTCGACCTCGCCCAGGCGCGCGCCCAACAGGCGACGGTGGAGGGCACGCTGCCACCGCTGCGCACGCAGGAAGCACAGCTCATCAACGCCATTGGGCTGCTGCTCGGCGAGTTGCCCCGCGCGCTCGAGGGCGAGCTGAAGCCGACGAAGGCTCTGCCCCGGGTGCCGGCGCGCGTGCCGGTGGGCGTGCCGGGCAGCCTCGTGCGGCGTCGCCCCGACGTTCGCGAGGCCGAGGCCCGGCTCCACGCCACCACCGCCGAGACCGGCGTCGCGGTGGCGAGCTTCTATCCCGACGTCACGCTGAACGGCCAGACAAACCTGCAGAGCCTGCACCTGTCGAACCTGTTCGTGCTGGCCTCGAACAGCTTCAACGTCGGCCCCTCCGTCTCCATCCCGATCTTCGAAGGCGGCAGGCTGCGCGGCAACCTGAGCTTGCGCGAATCCCAGCAGCGCGAGGCCGCGGTCGCGTTCCAGCGCACGGTTCTGAGCGCCTTCCGGGAGGTGGACGATGCGCTCACCGCCTACGCCCAGGCGCAGCGGCGCCGCTCCGACGTGGGCCGCGCAGCAGCGCAGAACACCGTCGCGTTGCGCGCCTCCCAGCAGCGCTACCGCGAGGGCCTCGTCGACTTCCTCAACGTCAATTCGGCGCAGATGCAGCTCCTGCAGAGCCAGAACGACGTGGCCGACGCCGACGTGCAGATCACCACCGACCTCGTGCAGCTCTACCGGGCGCTCGGCGGCGGCTGGGAGATCGCCGGCGCAGTACCGGCCGCGGCGGCCATCGAACCGGCTCCCCGCTTCCCGCCGCGGGGCATCACCGACCTCGTCGACGTCGTGCCTGACGGACGCGCGTCGACGGCCCCCGTCCCCGCCGGGCCCGGTGCGCCCTGAAACCATCCCACGCTCAGGCGGTTGAAAGCGATTATCCCGACCCCGCGACGCCCGGAGACGCAGTTGACGAACAAGCTTTCGACGGCAGGCCTCTTCGGCCTCCTCACCGCCGCGATGATCCCGGGCCGGAGCGAAGCGCAGCAGCTGACCTCGCCGCCGACCCCGACCGTGGCGCAGGCCGTCAGCGCCGACCAGCGTCAGGGTCAGTACGTCGACGCCGATGGGGTCCACATCTTCTACCAAGTGGCGGGTACCGGCACGCCCTTGCTCCTCATCCACGGCTTTCCCTTGAGCGGTCAGCTGTTCCAGGGCCAGTTGGCGGGGCTCAGCCGACAGTTTCGCGTGATCACGCCCGACCTACGCGGCTTCGGCAAGACCGCCACGCCCGACGACCGGGGCTCCATCCAGACCTATGCCCGCGACATGCTGGGTCTCATGAACCAGCTCGGCGTCAGCAAGGCGATCATCGGCGGCCACTCGATGGGCGGCCAGATCACGCTCCAGATGTACCGACAAGCTCCCGAGCGCTTTCTGGGCATGCTGCTCATCGACACGAACGCGATGGGCGCCTCGGTCGAGGAGCAGGCCGAGTGGCCCGGCTTTGGCGCACAGGCTGAACAGCAGGGCGTGCCGTCCTTCGTCCCGACGGTCACGGGTCAGATGCTCACCGGCACCGGTCGGCTAAACGATCCTCCGCTGGCGGAAACCATGATGGACATCCTGGCCGAAGCCTCCGTGAATGGCGTTAAGGGCGGTGGGCAGGCCCTGGCGACCCGGCCCGACTTCACCGGCCTCCTGCCCAAGATCGCGGTTCCGACCCTGGTGATCGTCGGCGTGGACGACCCCATCTACGCCCTGGAGGTCAGCGAGACCATGAAGGTCGCGATCCCCGGCGCGGCGCTCGCGATCGTCCCGCAGGCCGAGCACGCCAGCATCTTTGAGCAACCGGCCTACGCCAATGCCGCCATCACGCGTTGGGCCGCACAGCACTATCTGCGGTGACGCCAGCCGAACGCAGAGGGCCCGTAGAAGGGGCGATCGAATGCGCTGGTGCATATCCTAGCCGATGCGGCGCTACACCGAAATCAAGTAAGGCACCCCGACGTTCCGTGGACGCGGTTCCAGGCGCGTGCCCTTCTCGGATGTTCCTTTCCTGGGCTCGGGCCGCTCGCCGAAAGGTCGAGCGGCTTCTCTCGATCAGGGCGAGGAGCCGCGCTCGTCGCGCTGCAGTTGCGCGTCGCGCAGGCGGTCGTCGCCCCCTGGAGCGGTGCCGCCCTGCTCATCGGTCTGCGATGACCGGCGTGCCCCACGTCAGTTCCAATTTCGGCGTGGCTCAACGCGCCCTGGAGCCGTCCGTCTACTTGGCTTGATTGCCGGCGATTCGCCTTCATGGCGGACGGCCGCGTGCAGGAGATCGGCGCACCGGACGAGATCTTCGACCGGCCGACGGTGAGGCGCACGCGGGAGTTTCTGGCCCGCATCCCGCGCCAGCGGGAGCGGGCTTGACCACCTGGAGTCTTGGCCCGGACCCCACCCCTGGGGGCGCCGCTCGCGCGGGCCACCAAGGCTGCGAACATGGCGCCACCCGTATGCAGATATGATGAAGTGCTTCGCAGCGTTCAACGACACAGCAATGATTGAATGTCCGGTTCTGAGCGATCCGTTACGGGCCGCTGACGTCGTAAGCGGGTCGACTCCGGCCGTACAGCAGAAGTGGGTGGACAGCAGACCGGCTGCTCTGGATGGCAATCAGGCCAAAGGAGACGTTCGGCTTGGTCATGGTGGAATCGACTCCGCACATCGAACAAGAGGGCTCACGCGGGCCGACGAGTAGAGAGGCAAAATCGCGCAACTTTCCGCTAAACGGTGTCCTTTCGCGACAACCATTCGCGGCGGCGGTTCTCCTCGATCCATGCGCACCTGTTCAACCCTGGGCCTTTTCAGCCTCGACACAACGGTCCGTTAGGTCTGGCGTGCGACGCATGACCTCTCCGTTTTCCCG
>NZ_QYBB01000062.1 GCF_004137685.1 Lichenibacterium minor
CGGGCACGTCTCTCGGCCTGAGCTGAGCTGCTCACCGCCTAGTTCGCTTGGAGTACACTCATATCGAACCAGTCGGAGCGGCAGAAGTGGGTGGACAGCGGTCCGGCCGCTCTTAGGACTTCGAAGGGGCAAAACGGACGCTGCCCTTCTGCACCTCAGGCCAGCCGCGTCCACGCCCCTCCCGCGGCCGAGGACCGCACAGCGGCCTCGACGAAGCCCAGGCCCGTGACGCCGTCCGCCACCGACGGGAAATCCGGGTCCCCCCCGACGCGCCCGGCCCGTGCCGCCAGGATGGCGTCGGCGGCGTCGGCGTAGATGTTAGCGAAGCCTTCGAGGTAGCCTTCCGGGTGGCCGGCCGGCACGCGGGACGCCCGCCGGTTCGCCTCGCCGGCGCCGGCGCCGTTGCGGGTCAGAGTCTGCCGCACGCCGCCGAGCGGCGTGTAGCTGAGCCGGTTCGCGTCGCGCTGGCACCAGTCGAGGCCGCCCGCCGTGCCGTAGACGCGCAGGCGCACCTCGTTCTCCTCCCCGACCGCGACTTGGCTGGCCCAGAGCATGCCTCGCGCGCCGCCGGCGTAGCGCAGCATCGCCCGCACGTCGTCGTCGAGCCGCCGGCCCGGCACGAAGGCCGTCAGCTCCGCGCTGACCTCATCGAGCGCGAGGCCGGTCACGAAGGCGGCGAGGTTGAAGGCGTGGGTGCCGATGTCGCCGATGCAGCCGCCCGCGCCGGCCCGGGCGGGATCGGTGCGCCAGCCCGCCTGCTTGTTGCCGGTCTCCTCGAAAGCCTCGGCGAGCCAGTCCTGGGCATATTCGACCTGCACGACCCGGAGCGCGCCGAGCATGCCCTCGCGCACCATGTCGCGCGCCTGGCGCACCATCGGGTAGCCGGTGTAGTTGTGCGTGAGGGCGAAGACGAGGCCGGAGCGGCGCGCGTGGTCGGCGAGGGCGCGCGCCTCCGCCAGCGTCGCGGTCATCGGCTTGTCGCAGACGACGTGGATGCCGGCGTCGAGGAAGGCGTGGGCCGCGGCGGCGTGGAGGTGGTTCGGCGTGACGATGCTGACCGCCTCGATGCCGTCGGGGCGGGCCGCCTCCGCGCGCGCCATGGCAGCGAAGTCAGGGTAGGAGCGGGGAAGGCCGAGCGCTTCCGCCGAGCGGGCCGCCCGCTCGGGCGTGGACGACAGGGCGCCGGCGACGAGCTCGTAGCGGTCGTCGAGCCGCGCCGCGATGCGGTGCACGGCGCCGATGAAAGCCCCCTCGCCGCCCCCCACCATGCCGAGCCGGATGCGCCGGCCCTCGTGCTTGGATGCCATGGTCACCCCCGATCGATGCCCAGCAGGCGATCGTTGCGCGCCGCGTCGGGCGCCGAGCCCGCGAAGTCGTCGAAGGCGCGCTCCGTCACCCGGATGATGTGGTCGGCGATGAAGCGCGCGCCCTCGCGCGCGCCGTCCTCCGGGTGCTTGAGGCAGCATTCCCATTCCAGCACCGCCCAGGAGCCGTAGCCATGTTGGGCGAGTCTCGAGAACACGCCGCCGAAGTCCACCTGCCCGTCGCCGAGCGAGCGGAAGCGCGCGGCGCGGCCGAGCCAGGGCCGGAGGCCCGAGTAGAAGCCCTGCCGCCCCGTCGGGTTGAACTCGGCGTCCTTGGCGTGGAAGGCGCGGATGCGCGCGTGGTAGATGTCGATGAAGCCGAGGTAGTCGAGGCCCTGCAGCAGGAAGTGCGAGGGGTCGTAGTTGATGGCGAGGCGCCGGTGGCCGCCGGCCGCGTCGAGGAACTGCTCGAAGCTGTCGCCGTCGAACACGTCCTCGCCGGGGTGGAGCTCGAAGGCGAGGTCGCAGCCGTTCTCGTCGTAGGCATCGAGGATGGGGCGCCAGCGGCGCGCGAGCTCCGCGAAGCCCGCCTCGACGAGGCCGGCCGGGCGCTGCGGCCAGGGATAGGCGAACGGCCACAGCAGCGCCCCCGTGAAGGACACGCTGGCCGCGAGCCCGAGCCGGCGCGACGCGCGCGCCGCGAGCCTCACCTGTTCCACCGCCCAGGCCTGTCGCTCGGCGGGGCGGCCCCGCACGGCCTCGGGCGCGAAGGCGTCGAAAGCTTCGTCGTAGGCGGGGTTCACGGCCACGAGCTGGCCCTGCAGGTGCGTCGACAGCTCGGTTACGACGAGCCCGTGCGCCGCGGCCGTGCCGGCGACCTCGTCGCAGTAGGCCTGCGACTCCGCGGCGCGGGCCAGGTCGAACAGGCGGCGGTCCCAGGTTGGGATCTGCACGCCCTTGTAGCCGAGTCCCGCCGCCCAGCGGCAGATGTTGTCGAAGGTGTCGAAGGGCGCGGCGTCGCCGGCGAACTGCGCCAGGAAGAGGCCGGGGCCCTTCAATGTGGCGGGCATGAAGGCTCCTGTTTAACTCGCTCGGGCCGCGACAGCGCGCCGAGGTCGATCGGGAAAACGATGCTCAGAGCCCTGAATTGGGGCGTTCTCTTCGCGACCAGGTGACGCCACCTGGTCGCGAAGCATTCGAGCCGGCGTCGTTGAGATGGAGATGGTGCCCGTGCCATAGGCAGCGAGCGAGTGGCCGGATGTCGGCGCCGTGGTCGATCAGGCAGCCTCCCTGCGCAAGGTCGTCGGTGTGCGCTTCCGACACGGCGCGAACCCAAGGGCTGCCGGTCGATGCGGAGTCACTTGGCGTTGCCCCAGTGACCTAGCGCGTCGACGTTCGCCTTGGTGATCAGCGACGGCTCCGTGCGCGCCTTCTCGGGCACGGGGCGGCCCTCGAAATGCGCCACGATGGCGTCGAAGATCGCGCCGCCCATTGCGTAGGGGCTCTGCTCGACGGTGGCGTCCTGCACGCCGTCGCGGATGCGCTTGAGTGCGAGTGGGGTGCCGTCGAGGCCGACCAACGCCACGTGCCCCTCCTCGCCGGCCGGCTTGAGCTTGCCGATCTGGCGGAGCGCCGAGGCCACCCCGCGCAACATCTCGTCGTTGTGGCTGAACACGCCCCGTACGGCGGGATCCTGGGTGAAGGCGTCGAGCACCATCTTGTAGGCTGTGTCGGCGACCCACTCGGTGTTGAGCGACTTGACCGTGATATCGGGATACGCCGCCTTCATGCGGTCGACGAAGCCCTTGTGGCGCAGTTCCGCAGCTTCCGAGCCGGTCGAGCCGCGCGCCTCGAGCACCGTGCCCTTGCCGCCGATGACCTTTGCCAGGGCGTCCGCCCCCATGGCACCGCCCGCCTCGTTGTCGAAGTCGACGAAGCTCAGGTATTTCCCCTCGGGTGGTGCGTTCTCCATGATGAACACGGGGACCTTGGCCTCGTTGGCGCGCTTGACGCCGGCCACCAGCAGCTTGGCGTCCACAGGGTTGATCAGCAGGGCGTCGGGCTTCTTGGTGACGGCGTCGAGTACCTCGTTGACCTGCATGTTGGGGTCGCCTTTGCCGTCGATGACGTCGAGCTTCACCCCGGCTTCGGCCGCCTTCTTCTTAATGCCGTCGACCATGGCGACCTGGTATTCGAACTGCAGGCCGAAGGTGACGTACTCGACCGTCTTGCCCTTGGCGTCGCCGGCCGCCGCGAAGGCGGGGTGCGCCGCCGTCGCGGCGGCGAGGGCCAGGGCCGCGGCGCCGCCGAGCGCGGCGCGGCGGGTCCATGCTGTCGACATGATGGTTCTCTCCCTTGAAATGGTCTTGGCTGCCGGACGGGGCCTCAGCGCCGCGCGCCGGCTTCCGATCTCTTGGCGAGGGCCGAGCGGCGCTTGAGGCTCGCTTCCACGGTGCGGCGCCGGTAGACGTCGAGCGCCGCCGCGACGGCGATCACGAAGCCGCTGACCACGTAGTCGTAGTTCGGCGGTACGTTGAGCAGGTTGATGGCGTTGCCGACGAGGCCGAGCAGCAGCACACCGAGGATCACGCCGGCGATCTTGCCCTCGCCGCCGAAGAGGCTGACGCCGCCTATCACCGCCGCCGAGATGACGGTGAGCTCCATGCCCTGGCCAGACGTCGCGGCACCCGCCTCGAGCCGGGCCGATATCATCAGGCCGCCGAGCGCCGCGGCGAGGCCCGAGATCACGTAGGCGAGCAGGACCACGCGGGTCGTGCGGATGCCGGCGAGGCGGGAGGCGACCGGGTTGCCGCCGGTAGCATAGACGGCCCGCCCGAAGCGGGTCCGCGCCAGCACGACGTGGGCCAGGACCGCGAGCAGCCCGGTGAGCAGGATGATGAGCGGGAAGCCGAACACCCGCGCCGCCTGGACATCGACGTAGACGTCCGGTACCGGCGCGATGTTCTGCCCGCCCGAGTAGATGAAGGCGACGCCGCGCGCGACTGTGAGCATGGCGAGCGTGGCGATCAGGGCCGGGATCTTGACGACCGTGACGTTGAGGCCGTTCACGAGGCCGAGCAGGCCGCCGACCGCGAGCGCGACCAGCGCCGCGACGCCCACGGGGACGCCGAAGTGAAGGGGCAGGCCCACCGCGAGCACGGACGCTAGGGCCATTACGGCGCCGACCGACAGGTCGATCCCGGCCACCAGGATCACGAAGGTCTGGCCGATCGCCATCACGGCGATGATGGTGGAGGAGAACAGCAGATTCTCGATGTTGATGCGGCTGAAGAAGACGGGGGACGCGAACGTCATGGCGGCGCCTCCGGCGAGCAGCACGAGCAGTAGGCCGAGGTCCTGCACGAGGTCGACCCAGTTCGGGCCGGCGCCCCGGCGGGCGGGGACGGGCCCGCGGGGAGCCTTGGTCTGCACAGTGGACATCGAATTGACCTCCCTTTCAGCCGGTGGTCGCGAAGGTCATGATGGTCTCCGCCGCGATCTCCGGGCGGTCGAGCTCCGCCGTGATCCGGCCGCCGCGCATCACCAGCACGCGGTCGCTGAGGGACAGGATCTCGGGCATTTCGGAGGAGATCAGCAGGATCGCCGTGCCGGCCTCGGCCAGCTTGATGATGATGGCGCTGATCTCGGCCTTCGCGCCAATGTCGACGCCCTTGGTGGGCTCGTCGAGGATGAGCAGCTTGGGCCGGCGGGCGAGCCAGCGGGCGAGGATCACCTTCTGCTGGTTGCCGCCCGACAGGGTCGCAATCGGGACCTCGGGCGAGGCCATCTTGATGGACAGCCCGGCGGAGGCCTCGCGCAGTATGCCGTCCTCCGCCTCACCCGAGATCAGGCCGTGCCGGGTGATGCGGTCGAGCACCGCGAGGGTCGCGTTCGAGCGCACGCTGAGCTTGGACACGAGGCCCTGCTGACGCCGGTCCTCGGGCAGGAGGGCCATGCCGGCCGCGATCGCGGCGGTGGGCCCGCCGCGCGGGACGGGCGTGCCGCCGATCGACACCGCGCCCCGGTCGTAGGGGTCGATGCCGAAGATGCAGGCGGCCGTCTCCGACCGGCCGGCGCCGACCAGGCCCGCCAGACCGACAATCTCGCCGGCCCGCACCGTGAAGGACACGTCGTCGATCATGCCCAGGCGGGTGAGGCCGTCGACCTCGAGCACCGGGGAGCCGAGCGGGCGGGCCGCGGCGCGCATCGCCTCGACAGGCCGGCCGACCATCATGGTGACGACCTTGTCGGTGTCGAGGTCGGCGGCGGCCCGGCTGCCGACGAAGCGGCCGTCGCGAAGCACCGTCACGCGGTCGGCGATGGCGAAGACTTCCTCCAGCCAGTGCGAAACGAAGACGATGCCGAGGCCCCTAGCCCGGAGCGCGCGCACGACGGCGAAGAGCTGGTCGATCTCGGGGCCGGACAGCGAGGTGGTCGGCTCGTCCATGATCAGGACGCGGCTGTCCTCGGCCACTGCGCGGGCGATCTCGACGAGCTGCTGCTCGGCGGGCGAGAGGCGGCGGGCGAGCTCGTCCGGCGGCAGTCCCGGGGCGACCTGGGTGAGCACGGCACGCGCCCGCTCGAACTGGGCGGCGCGCGACACGAGGCCAAAACGCGTGGGCCAGCGGCCCAACGCGATGTTCTCGGCCACCGTCATGCCGGGCACGAGGTGGGATTCCTGGTGGATGGTGGCGATGCCCGCCTCGTGCGCGGCGGCTGGATCCGGGTGCAGCAGCGCGCCGCCCACCGTGATGCTGCCGGCGTCCGGGGCGTGAAAGCCGGCCATCAGCTTGATGAGCGTCGACTTGCCGGCCCCGTTCTCGCCGACCAGCGCGTTCACCTCGCCGGCGCGGACCTCGAAGCTGACGCCGTCCAGCGCCAGGACGCCGGGGAAGGACTTGGTGACGCCCTTCACCGCCAGGATCGCGGCGGGGCACATCGCGTCGGCGGCTGGCATCGCGCGGCGCCTCAGAGCGTGATGGCGAGGGTGGTGGCGTCCAGGATCGTGCTCTGGATCAGGCGCGGAACGATGCAGTCGCCCACGCGCTCGATCCGCACGCCCTCGAAGCCGTCGGCGCCCTGCAGTTCGAGGAACAGGTCCTCGCGGGAGCGGCGGCCGATGACGGGCACGACCCAGTCCACGTCCTCGATCCACTCCTGGTCCGTCGGCAGCAGGACGTATTTGCCCCAGCCGGTCGCGTCGCCCGAGCTGAAGGTCTTGCCGACCTTCACCCGGTTCTCGCCGACCTCCAGGAGCACCAGACCGGCGCGCAGGGTGATGCCCTTGATGGCGGCGCGGCGATAGAAGAGCGTGCGGACGCCGCCCTCGAGGTCTTCGCCGATCAGGCTGTGCGAGGCGATGACCGTGACCGTGCAGCCCTGGTCGGCGAGGTATTCTGCGGTGCCGGCCGCTTCCCAATGGCCGTTCTCGTCCACGACCAGCACGTGGCCGCGCGGCTGCCTCGCACCCGACATGACCTCGTCGGACGAGGCGACGAAGCTCTGGTCGAGCCCCGGCACCGTCGGCAGAACCGTGCGGCCCATGCCGAGCGACAACGGCGGCGCGCCGCCGTCGCGCATGTTCGGGCGCGGCAGGTTGGGCTCGGAGCCGGTCGCCACCACAATCACCTCGGCGCCGAGCCCGCGCAGCAGGTCGAGGGTGGCGGTGGTGTTGCGGCGGATGGTGACGCCGTGCTCGGCGCCCGAGGCTTCGAGATACGAGACGACCTCGCCGACCAGCGCGTGCTCCGGCTGGCCCGCGGCGAGCCGGACCTGGCCGCCGAGCTGGCGGTCGCGCTCCAGGACGGTGACGTCGTGGCCGCGTCGGGCCGCGATCTCAGCGACCTTCAGGCCCCCGGGCCCTGCACCGACCACGACGACGCGCCGCGCCTGCGCGGCCGGCGGCAGGAATCGCTCGTTGAGCTGGCGCTCGCGCCCGGCGCCGGGGTTGTGGATGCACCTGACAGCCTTCTCCTGGCCGACCTGGAAGATGCAGGCGTCGTTGCAGGCGACGCACAGGCGGACGAGGTCGGCGCGCCCCACCATCAGTTTGTTGGGCGTGTCGGGATCGGCGATGAGCTGGCGGGCCATGCCGATCATGTCGCAGGCGCCGGTGCGCAGCATCTCCTCGCCGCGGCTCGGCGGGCTGATGCGCCCGAAGGCGACGCAGGGGAGCTTGCTGGTCGCCTTGAGAGCCCGGCTCAGGCGCTCGAAATCCGCGGTGTGGACGGCGGCGGGCGGGATCTCCATCCAGTACGAGGAGAACGAGCCGGCATCCGCGTTGAAATAGTCGATGAGCCCTGTCGCCTCGAGCGCGCGGACCATCTCGAGGCCATAGTCGAGGTCGTAGCCGAAGGCCGTGAACTCGTCGAGGCAGATGCGCACGCCGACCGGGACGCCGTCGCCGACCGCGCGGCGGATCGCCTCCAGCACCTCGTAGGAGAGGCGCATGCGGTTCTCGAATGAGCCGCCGTAGCCGTCCGTGCGGCGGTTGAAAAACGGCGACGCAAAGGAGCGAAGCAGCCCGTCATGGGCGATTTTGATCTCGATGCCGTCGAAGCCGCCGTCGACGGCGTTGCGGGCGCTGGCGGCGAAGCCGTCGATCGTGGCCCGGATATCGGCGGGGTCCATGGCCTTGGTCGAGAAGCGGCTCGAAGGCTCCGGCATCTGCGTCGGCGCCCACATGATGTGGGGCGGGTGTTCCAGCGAGGTGTGGCCGCCGTGGGTGAGCTGCGAGAAGATCGTGGCGCCGTGGGCGTGGGCCGCCCCGGTGATGCGGCGCAGGCCCGGCACGACCGCGGGGTCCCAGGCGTCGACGAAGCGGCGGGACATCTTCCCGGTGGGATGGATGGCCTGGCTCTCGACGACGATCAGGCCGGCGCCGCCGCGGGCGCGGTCCTCGTAATAGGCGACGTGATCGTCGGTCGGCATGCCGTCGAGCGAACCGAGGGCGGTGAAATGGGGCTGGAAGACGAAGCGGTTGCGGATCGTCGCGCGCCGGATCGCGAGCGGGCTGAACAGCAAGGGATAAGGTCGCGCAGCGGTATCTGATCGAGGCTCGATCATCTCACTCCCTCCCGACTGATCTTCGGGGCGGAAACTCCGACCCGTTGTTATTTTCGTCTAAGCTAATCAAGATGCCGCTCGACGACACGGCTTGTCCAGACCAGAAAAGACCTTATTCCATCCAATTTGGACGGCTTCAAACATCCGTTATCGGGACGGGACATCCGTCGCGCGCCGCGCGGGCGATCGCATCGAGCACGCGCATGTTGCCGAGCGACTGGGCCGCTGTCCGGGGCGCGGGGTCGCCCGACAGGATGGCGTCGCCGAACGCTTCGAGCATGAGCTGGTAGTGGTCGGCGGCCGGCAGTTCTTCTTCGCGGCGGTGGCCGTCGCCGTCCATCACCACGATGACCGTCTCGGACACACGGGTGGTCAGCCCCGGGATGATGCCGCGCGGCACCTCGATCGTGCCTTTGGTGCCGATGACCTCGTAGCGACCCTGGGCATTCGCCTTGAAGGACGAGCTCACCGTCCCGACACGCCCGTCGCCGAAATCCAGGATGGCGACCGTCGTGAGATCGATGCCCAGATCGGGATCGAGGTCCCACCAAGCCCGCACGGACCGCGGCTCGCACCCGAAGATCATGCGCGCGATCTCGGTCGTGTAGCAGCCCATGTCGAGCAGCGTGCCGCCGCCCCAGGCCGGCTTGAAGCGGACGTTGCCGGTGTCGCCGCCGCTCATGAGATCGACCGACAGATGGGCCCTGACCTCGCGGACCTCGCCGATGACGCCCTCCGCGATTAGCTGCAGCACGCGGGCGTGCTGGGGGTGGAAGCGGTACATGAACCCCTCCATCACCGGCGCCCTGCGGGCCGCGCAATGGTCGAACACGCGCCGCGCCTCGGCCTCGTCGAGCCCAATGGGCTTCTCGACCAGCACGGCCTTGCCGGCGTCGGCGGCGCGCATCGCCCATTCGGCATGCATGTGGTTGGGCAGCGGGATGTAGACGGCATCGATCGCGGGATCGTGGATCAGCGCCTCGTAGCCCGGCACGATGCGCGGCACGTCGAGGCCGGCGAGATCGAGAGCCGCCTGCGCCGGATCACGGCTGGCGAGGGCGGCCAGGCGCGCGTTGCGGGCGGCACGCATGGCGGGGATCAGCGCGATCCTGGCGATCCCGGCGGCGCCGAGCACCCCCCATCTAACCCGGTCAGCCATTCCGCCCTCTCGCGTGCGTGGTGTACCCCTCGGTGGAACGGATCCGGGTCGGCGTCCACGCCTGGTTCATCCAAGCTGGATGGAACGGGGCGTTTGGGTGCCGGGCTGGAGCACGGCGGCGTATGGATCCCCGAGTGGGACCGCCGTCAGGCCGGCCCGCGCGAGACGAGGGGGCACGGGAACGCTCGGCTCAATAGAAGCCCTGCGACCGCATCACCCGGTCCGCCCTGTTCTGGGCATCGATCAGGGCCTGGCTCACGCTTTTGCCGCCCGCGAGCAGGTTGTGGATCTCGTCCCCGGCGATGGCGATCACATCGGCGATGCAGGGGGCGGGCGGGCGGGGCCACATGCGGAAGATGCCCTGATGGTTGAATGCGTCGACCGCGCCGATGACCGGGGACAGGGCGCGTATGTCGGGGTCCTTGCTCACGCTGATGCGCGGGCTGGCGAGGCTGCCGTTCACGAGGTAGAGCTTCGAAGCGCTAGCCGACGTCAGCGTGCGCAGCGCGTTCCACACCGGCGCGACGCGGTCCGGGGCGATGTTGGCGGGGATCGCCAGGGCGTATCCGCCCATCGGCACGATGGGCCGGCCGAGCGGGCCTGCGGGGTGCGGCAGATAGCCAGTCCGTCGATAGGCCGGCGCCCGGACGTCGACCTCGAAGAGGGGCGCGAGCAGCGTGTGCGAGTAGGCCATGGCGGCTCGGCCCTGCGCGTAGGCGACGGCACGGTCGTACCAAGCCATCTTCAGGACCTCGGGCGCGGAAAAGGCCTTGAGCTCCTGAAGGTAGGCGGCGGTTTCGCGCGCCTCGGCGGACAGAAACGCCGGCCGCATCTCCTCGCCCGAGATCCGTTCCGCATCGAAACCATCGGGGGTGCGCCTGAGGTCGAGTATCGGTCGTCCGAAGGCACTCATGGTCATGATGAACGTGTGGCCCACGGGCGTGCCGCGGCCGCCGTTCCAGGCGATGCCGCTCAGACCGCGAGCGGGGGCGTGCAGGCGCCGCGCGGCGGCGATCAGCGCGGCGGTCGTGCGGGGTGGGTCAATGCCGGCGTCGCCCAGCAAGTCGGTCCGGTACACCAGGAGTTCGGCCGTGGTCATGATCGGCACGCCGAGCTGACGGCCGTGCACACGCGAACTGGCCAGCGCGTCGGGATAGATGTCCGCGGCATCCAGGGGCGAGGTCGCGGACAGGTCGTCGAGCGGGACGAAGCGGTTGGCTTGGGCCATCTCGCCGAACCAGGGCAGGTCGCAGGCGACGATGTCGTAGTTGGACGCGGATCGCCGGCTGTTGGCGATGATCTCCGCCCGCAGTCGATCGATCGACAGGGCCCGGCTGGTGATGGGCACGCCGAGGACCATCTCGAAATGCCGGCGCAGGGTGTTCATCGCCGCGAAGGTCGGGTCGGCGTGCACCAGGACGCGCAGGGCCCGCCCGAGCGGCAGCTTCAGGTCGAGCACGGGCAAGGGAGCGACCACGCTAGGGTCCATCTTGACGGACCGGGCGCGGGGCGGCGGCTGTTCGGCCGACTCGGACGCGAACTGGTGCCGCATCAGATCCTCGGCCACGCGCGCGAACTGCTGCCAGCGCGCGAGGAGGTCGAGCGAGGGATGCAGCGAGAAGGAGCGATCGGTCTCCGTCTTCGGGCGCTTGACGATGAAGCCGCGCTTGATCAGGTCGTCGATGGCCCGCATCGCGGTGCCGTAGGTCAGGCCCGATGAGGCGGCCAGCGACGTGCTCGTCACGACGCGGCCGAGATCGTGGCTGCGCACGAGCTCGACGACCATGCGCAGCTCGCGCTCGCCGTGGCTGAGCCCGAGCGTGGTCTGGCGCATCTCCTGGATGGCGAGGACGAGATCGGGAAACCGGAAAGGGTCGCGGCCGGCCGGACGTCCGGCACGCTCCGTCCGGTCTGTCTCATACGGCCCTTCCGGCGAAAGCAGGACTGGATCGACCGGGGCGCCACGTCGGGCCGTGGCGCTGGTCGCTTCCGGTGTGGGGCGCTTCGCCTTCATGCCGTTTCCTGGTCGAGAGACCCGCAGCTTCCGCCGCAGATTTCGCGGACCTTCGTGTCGTCCGCAATGACCTGCCATATAGGCGCGCCGGGCTCCCCCGGCCCGCAGTCCGGAGGGGGCTGCGGCCTTCCCCGCTGCGGGCTGGCGAGGATCGAAAGGCATGAGCGCATGGTGCATGCCTGCCCGCGTGGCGGGGCGCGCGGCGGCTCTCCCTCGTGCCCGCGGCGCGCGCCCGGAGGTTATTTGACCGCGCCGAAGGTGAGGCCCTCGACCAGCCGACGGCGCAGCACCAGCGTCGCGAGCAGGATCGGCGCCACCGTCACGGTGGCGGCGGCGGTGAGGCTGCCCCACTGCGTTCCGTACATGTTGGTGAACTCGCTGATCCCGACGGGCGCGGTCTTGGCGGCCGAGCGCGTGAGCGTCAGGGCGAACAGGAACTCGTTCCAGGCCAACATGGCGCTGAGCAGGCTCGCGGCCACGATGCCCGGCATCAGCAGCGGAAGGACAATGTACCGGAGCACGGCGCCCTGGCTCGCGCCGTCCACCATTGCGGCTTCCTCGATCTCGTGCGGGATCTGCTTGATGAAGCTGCGCAGCATCCAGATCACCATCGGCAGGTTGAAGGCGGCGTAGGGCACGACGAGCACGGGGAACGTGTCAGTGAGGCCGAGCTTGGACGCGAAGATGAACACCGGCACCACCGAGACGGCCGGGGGGAACATGATGGTGGACAGGATCCAGTTCGCGGTCCCCCTCTTGCCCCTGAAACGGAACCGGGCCAACGCATAGGCCGCGGGCACACCCAGGGCGAGGCCGAGCAGCGTCGAGGCGACGGTGACGATTAGGCTGTGCATCAGCAGCGTGCCGAAGGCCTGCGACGTGTAGGTGTTGCCGCCGAGCACGTCGCGGTAGCTCTGCAGCGTGGGCGCGAAGTCCCAGACCGGCGGGAGCGCCTGGCTGAGTTCGGGCGGCTTGATCGAGGTGAGGACCACCCAGATCACCGGGAACAGGGCGATGATCGCCGCTCCCCAAAGCAGCAGGCGGAAAAGGGTGTCGGCGAGGAAGCGCCGCATGCGATCAGTCCTCGAGGATATCGGTGTTGCGGTTCAGCACCGCGAGCAGCCGGCCCATGATGAGGGACAGCACGACGAGGAAGCAGATGCCGAGAGCGGCCGCGGCCCCGATGTCGAAGTTCTGCAGCGCGATGCGGTATAGGTCGAGGTTGATGAGCGATGTCGAGGTGCCCGGCCCGCCGCCCGTCAGCACGAAGACGCTGCCGAAGGTTTTGAAGGCCTCGATGGCGCGGAACACCAGCGCGATGGCGAGGAACGGCGCCATGAACGGCAGGATGATGTGCCAGAACAGCTGCAGCGCGTTGGCGCCGTCGAGCCGCGCCGCCTCCTTGGGCTCGCTCGGCACGCCCTGCAGACCCGCGAGCAGGATCAGGGCCACGAACGGCGTCCACTGCCACACGTCGAGGCCGATGACCGCCGTCCACGCGTAGAACGGTTCCCCGAACCAGTCGATCGGCTGGTCGATCAGGCCCCAGCTCTGCAGATAATAGTCGACCCAGCCGTAGGCGGGGTCGAGCAGAACGCGGAACACCAACGCCGACACCACGGGCGTGACCCCGAGCGGCAGGATGAACAGGGCGGTGAGGAGGTCGGTCTCGGCGAGCTTGCGGCTGAGCATCAGGGCCAGCCCCAGACCCAGCGCCATCTCGACCGCGACGGCGAGCGCCACGAACTGCAGGGTGGTCAGCGCGTCCGCCCAGATGTTCGGATCGCCGAGCACGTGCCTGAAGTTTTCGAGCCCGACCCAGCGGGAGTTCGGCCCGAGCAGATCCTCGTGCCGGAACGCGCAATAGGCGAGGTAGAGCGTCGGCACCACCGTCATGGCGAGCAGGAGCGCCCCGGCGGGGAGCATGAACCCCCACGCCTTCAGCGCCCGCCGGGACGGCGTGGACCGCGTCCGCGCCGCCGCAGGTCGCGCGCGGAGGCCGGTCCGGACGACGGTCATGACCTCTTGTAGCCGGCCTGCTGGAGCAGCGTGGCGACCTCGGCTGCCGCGCCCTTCAGGGCCGCCTCGGGCGTCGCGGCCCCGCGCGCCGCGTCGTTGACCGCGACCCAGACGGTGCGGTCGATGTCGGCGTAGTTGGTCAGGCGCGGCCGGCCGACCCCGACCTGCAGCGACTGGCCGAGCACGTCGTAGAAGTTGCCGAACTTGGCGACGATGCCCGGGTCCGCCGCGGCAGCCGCGTAGACCGACAGCCGCGTGGGGTGCAACTGCGAGGCCAGCGCTTTCGTCTGCGTTTCCCGGCTGGTGAACCACTTGATCGCTCGGAACGCCCAGTCTTTGTTCTTGGAATAGCTGTTCACCGACAGCATCCAGGTGCCGAAATGCGGACCGCGCGCCACGCCCTTCGGCACCATGGCATAGGCGATCTCACCCTTGACGGTCGGGTTCAACGTTTCGGAGTGGTAGTTCATGCTCATGGCGGTGAGGCCGGAGCCGAACGAGGTCGCGGCCGTGTCCCAGCTCGCCGAGGTCGTGCCGGGCGGGACCACCTTCTTGGCGATCAGCTTCGCGTAATACGTGAGCGCCTTCACGCCTTCGGGCGAGTCGAACACCGGCTCAAATG
The DNA here is from genome assembly GCF_004137685.1 of Lichenibacterium minor. Taxonomy (GTDB): domain Bacteria; phylum Pseudomonadota; class Alphaproteobacteria; order Rhizobiales; family Beijerinckiaceae; genus Lichenihabitans; species Lichenihabitans minor. The sequence continues at coordinate 14,184 of NZ_QYBB01000062.1, forward strand.
TGTCGCTGACGAGGTGGCCGTCGCCGCCGAATCCGGCGAGGAGCGTCTTGAAGTCGTCGGTCGCCCAGTCGCCGGTGCCGGCCATTAGAGTCGTGCCCCAGCGGCGCTTGGCCGAATCGGTCATGAACTCGGCCACCTGGGCAAACTCGTCCCAGGTCGCGGGCGGGGCGAGGTCGCTGCCGAACTTGGTCCTGTAGGCGGCCTTGAGCGCGGCGTCCTCGAACAGGTCCTTGCGATAGGCCATGGTGAGGACGTTGGACTGCACGGGGAGACCGTAGATGTCGAAGCCCTCAGCTTTGATCTTGGCAGGATCGATCGCCGCGTCGTCCTTAAAGTGCAGGGCGCTGTTATCGCGCCGGTAGACAGCCGTGTCGTAGAAAACCTTCGGGATGAAGTCCGTGATGTCGAGCCCCTCGTTCGCCCGCGGATCGAGGATCATGTCGGTGATGGGCAGGATCTTGTTGGTCAACGCCGGCATCCACGGCGTATCGACGATCATGATGTCGTAGTAGGGGCTTTCCGAGGCGAGCTCGGCGAAGGCCTTCTGCTGCAGCGCGTTGTAGGGCATCGTGTCGAGCGCGATGTCGAAGCCGAAGGCCTGCTTGAACGCGGGCAAGGCCGCCTTGATGGCGTCGGAGTCGGCTTCCGACGTCGCGTAAAGCATCGTCAGCCTGTCGGGCTTGGCGGCGTCCGCCGCCATCGCCGGCGCGCCCGTCAGGCCGGTGAAGGCCGCGCCGCCGGCGAGCGCCGCGCCGCCCCGCAGGAGGGCGCGCCTGGACAGGCCCTTGTCGTCGAACGTGCCGTCAAACGTCATGTCGTCCTCCCTGTCGCTGCTGTCGTTGTTGTTGTAGCTGTCGTATCTGTGCCGGTGCGCCCGCGCGGATCGCCCCGCCGCCGGCCGACGCCGGTCTCAGAGCACCTGGTGCTCGATGCTCTTGAGGTATCGGATGGCGTTGCGGGCGTAGCGGTCGGGCTCGGCGTCGCGCCGGGCGAAGCCGATCTCCATCGTGCAATAGCCGTCGAAGTCGACGTCCTTGAGGGCCTGCAGCACGCCGACCCAGTCCACCACTCCTTCGCCCGGGGGCGCCCGGCCCGCGTCGGCGAAGTGGACGTGCTTCAGGTGCCGGCCGATCTCGTAGACCTGGTCGGAGCTGACCTCGTTGCGGTAGAGCGCGTGATAGGTGTCGAACATAAGCTGGACGTTGTCGAGGCCCACCTCGTCCCGCAGCATCAGGGCTTGCCCGGCCGTGTCGACGAGGTTGCTGTCGGCGGCGGTGTTCTCGATGCAGAGGGTTATGCCCCTGTCGGCCGCATAGGGGCCGAGCTCCCGCAGGGCGGCGAGCGTCCAGTCCCAGGCCTGCTGGTACGGCGTGCCGAAGACGCGCCAGCCCGCGATGTAGAGCACCTTGCCCGCGCCGAGGTCGTGGGCGAGGTCGATCACCTCCTTGTAGTGGGCGATCGTGGCGACCCGCTCCTCGCGCATCGGCGAGGTGATGTTGTTGCCGGGGCCGCCGCCCGGAGCCGGCAGCAGGCTGACGGCGTCGAGGTTGTGGTCGGCCAGCAGAGACCGGATGTCCACGCGGCGCTGCCGATCGAGGTGGGCCGGCCAAGCATGCGGGGCCGCGCAGCCGATCTCGATGCCGTCGTAGCCCGCGCGGGCGATGCGCTTGATGGCCTCGTCGAGGGTGTAGGAGGGGACCCACACCGGGAAGCTCGAGTAGCACCAGGTATTGAAGGCGTATTTGAACTTAAAGGCCATGAGATCGATCCCTGCGCGGACTCACCACCCGATCGCCGGCTGTGATCAGCCAGGCGCCGTGTCAGACGATGAAGACGGCTTTCTCGGTTTTGCGCTCGTCAAAAAGGCGGAAGGCTGTCTCCGCCTCGTCGAGGCTGAAGCGGTGGGTCGCGAGGCGCTCGAGGTCGATCTTCGCGCTCTTCAGCACGCGCAGGATCTCGGCGTACTCGAAGGCGTTGAAGTACCATGAGCCCATCAGCGTGATCTGTTTGCGGATCAACTGGTCGCTCGGCCGGATGGTGCTTTCCCGGCATTCGCCGATGAAGGCGACCTTGCCGTTGGGGCGCACAGCGTCGAGCGCCATGTTGTGGGCGCCGGTGCTGCCGGAGCAGTCGATCGCGGCCGTGAGGCCGGCTCCGTCGGTGAAGGCGTCGAGGTCGTCCCGCACGCCCGCGGCGGCGGGGTCGAAGGCCCGGTCCGCCCCGAGCCCGACCGCGAAGTCGCGGCGCTCCGCGAGCGGATCGAACACGGCCACGCGCGCGCCGAGGGCTTTGGCGGCCAGCACGCCGGCCGTGCCCATCGGGCCGAGCCCCCAGATGCCGAGCACGCTCGCCCCGGAGATGCCGAGCTTCTTGCAGGCGCTGTACAGGGTGCCGAAAGCGTCGGTGGAGATCGCCGCCGCGACGTAGGACATCCAGTCCGGGATCTTGAGGCAGTTGCGCTCGGGCACGACGATGTATTCGGCGTTGCCGCCGTCCGCCGTGAAGCCGATGCAGCTCCACCGTGGGCAGAGGAAGTAGTTGCCCTGGCGGCAGAACTCGCAGATGCCGCAGCCGATGCCGAGATAGACCGCCACGCGGTCCCCGACAGCGATCTGATCGACGCCGGGGCCGACAGCGGCGACGTCGCCCGAGGGTTCGTGACCGGTCACGCAGGACCCGGCCGCGCCGCCGCCCACCACGGCGTTCCCGTAATAGAGCGACAGGTCGCTCCGGCAGATGCAGGACGCCCTCACGGCGATCAGCACCTCCCCGGGGCCGGGGGTTGGCACCTCCACGGCCCTGATCTCGACGCGCTTATCGCCGGGGAGGAACACCGCCTTCATGCGGCCGACGCTGGACATGATGGTCCTCCCTTCGCTGCGCGGGACGCCAGACTGAGTACGCCTTGGCGGGCGACCTGCCCACGCAGCTCGAAACGTTTCTCACTGGGGCGATGATGAGCGGTCATGTCGACCCGAGACCTCGGACGACGGCGTCCCATCCCCAAAGTCTAGCTGCCCGACACGGCACGAGGGAACCGAAGATGTATCCATTCTGGATGGTTTCTGGTCATCCAGAGCGGACCCCGACAGGGCCGATCCCTGCCGCCGCGCGGAGGTAACTGCTCATCCTGCTGGGTAGCTGGCGTCGTGATCGGGCTTGGAACTGCGGCAGGGAGCTGGGCTTGACGGTTTGCCTGTTGCGGGATTCAACCCTCGCATGGTCGTTCCCCCGCTGCCGGATCTTTCGACGCTGAGCCACGCGCAGAAGGACGCGTTGATCGTCGCGCTGTGGGAGCAGGTGGTGTCGCTGACGGCGCGGCTCACCGCCCTGGAGCAGCGGCTGGGTCCGCCGAAGACGCCGGACAACTCCAGCCTGCCGCCGTCCAAGGGGCAGAAGCCGAACCGGTCCGACACGTCGAAGCCCGCCGGCCCGCGCAAGGGCAGTCTGGGCCGCAAGGGCGGCGGCCGCAGCCTGATGGCGGAGCCCGATCAGGTGGTGAGCGCCAAGGCGGCCGGATGCCGGCACTGCGGCACGGAACTCGGCGAGGCGGATCACCACCTCCACAGCCGCTACGACAAGATCGAGCTGCCGCGCGTGCGCCCCGTGGTGACGCGCGTGGAGCGCTACGCCGGACACTGCTCCTGCTGCGGCGGTACCACCCTGGCGCCGGTTCCGGACGGGATGGAGGAGGGCACGCCCTTCGGCCCAAGCATCGTCGCCATGGCGCTGTACCTGCGCTTCACCCACGCCATCAGCTACCAACGCCTGCGGCGCCTGTTCGAGCATTTGTTCAGCCTCGCCGTCAGCGAGGGAGCGCTCGATGCCCTGTTCCGCCGGGCCAAGCCGGCCTTTGACGACGCCACCGCCGCTATCTTGGCCCGGCTGCGCCGGTCGCGGATCGTGTGCTCGGACGAGACGAGCGTGCGGATCGACGGGCGGACCTGCTGGAACTGGGTGTTCCAGAACGAGCAGGTGGTGATCCATGTCGTCCGCAAGAGCCGAGGCGCGGGCGTCGTGGCCGAGGTGATGGGCGGCCACCGCCCCACGATCTGGGTATCGGACCTCTTCGGAGCCCAGCAGGGCCATGCCGACCTGTGGCAGGTCTGCCTCGCCCACCAACTCCGCGATTGCCAGTTCGCCATCGACGCCGGCGACACCATCTTCGCGCCTCGCATGAAGGCGCTGCTGTTGCGCGCCGTCCTCCTGGCACGGCGACGCAAGGCCCTGGCGGCCAGCACCCGCCGCCAGTACAGGAACCGCCTCGATCGAGACCTCGACGCCATCATGGCGCTCGGCCCCACGAACCGGCACGGCCAGCGCCTCCGGAAGCGTTACGGCAAGGTCCGGGGCGACCTCTTCACCTTCCTGATCCATCCCGATGCGCCGCCCGACAACAACGGCTCCGAGCGCGAACTCCGGCCTACCGCCACCCACCGGAAAGTCACCGGCGGCTTCCGCTCGCAATGGGGCGCAGACCTTTTCGCCGGTGTCAGATCCGTCGTGGGCACGGCCGCACGCTCCGGCGTCGACGCCTACGCGGCCATCCTCAACACGCTATCCGGGTGCCAAAGCCCCGCGCCGGGTTGAGCAGATACGCGCGGAGTATCGGTGACAATCGTGCGTTCGGGCCGGCGCTGCAATTCGACTTAGATGCCTGGGGAACTCGCGGCGCGACGCCTTATCAAAGTCGCCCTAGCCCTCCCTGAGCGCCGGTGCCCTGGTTGGATACGACGCTTCTTTCCCGCCTCCTCAGCCGATGCGGCACCGAGTGGGCCCCTTTTCTTGTTCGGCATTCTTCATGAAATCTTCAGGGCCGGCCGTGAGCCCGATAGACGCGCACGAAGTTGCGGACCGGCAGTCCCCTTAGGAGATGGGGGCCGGTCAGGATTGGCCTGAACGTCCGCTTCAGAGGAGAGACCTGATCGATCGATAAACGACCGACCTGGTGAAGGGTTACGGACGGCGGCCGGCACTGGCCGAGCGTCCAGGCTGAGGGCCGCCGTCGGTAAGCCGCCCAAGGACGAACGCGCGGGGGTCGCCTCGCGCTATGGGGATTTGGCGAGACGGGCGAGCGCGCGGAGGCGCCGCGGCCAGTCCAGACGGGCGGACCCGTAGCCGGACGAGGCGTGATCTCGGTCCGCAGGTGATGCCATTGAGGTTCGCCGCCGCTGCTGGCAGGCCGATGGTGCTGTCCCGGGCTCGTTGCGGACGATGCCGGACGCCGTGAGGGCGAGCGTGTCCGATGGCCGAAGCGGCGTCGCTTCCGCCCTGTGCTGGATCTGGCCGTGCCGGGTCACGGCGCCTTCATCCGGCTCTCCATCGGTGCGAGGGCGGAGCCCGGGCGCGGACCGTGCCCTTGAAGCTCTCGATCATCAGCATGCGCCCGCCGCAGCAGGGGCATAGGGTGCGGCGTTCCGCCGAAGAGGCCGGCTTGGGGACCACGGGCGGTGCGGGGACGGCGAGCAGTTCGCGGGCGCGGGCGATGTTGGCCTTGCACCGGCCCGTGGCGAGCAGGCCGTAGTGGCGGATGCGGTGGAAGCCCCTGGGCAGGACATGGACGAGGAAGCGGCGGATGAACTCGTCGGCCCACAGCGTCATGGTGCGGTGGCGGGCGTCGCCGTCGCGGCGATAGTCCTTGTAGCGGAACGTGATGCCGTCCTGGTCCATCCCGATCAGGCGCCGGTTCGAGATGGCGACATGGTGCGTGTAGCGCGACAGGTAGGCCAGCACGGCTTCCGGGCCATCGAAAGGCGGCTTGCTGTACACGACCCACTTCGCTGCCCTGACGGGCGCGAGGTGGCGCTCGAAGGCCTGCGGGTCGCTCAACCCGGCCCTGTCGCCGAAGAAGCGGAGGCGGCCCGCGACATGGAGTGCGGTCAGGCCGGTGAGGAACAGCCGGCGGAACAGCTTGCCGAGCACGTGGACGGGCAGCAGGAAGGCGGGCCGCGAGGACACCCAGCGCGTGCTGTCGAGCGAGATGCCGCCGCCGGGCACGATCATGCGGACGTGCGGGTGGTGGGTCAGGGCCGAGCCCCAGGTGTGGAGCACGGCCGTGATGCCGATGCGGGCGCCGAGGTGGCGCGGGTCGGCGGCAATCGTCAGCATGGTTTCCGATGCGGCGCGGAACAGCAGGTCGTAGACCGGGGCCTTGTTGGTGAAGGCGATGTCGGCGATCTCGGCCGGGACCGTAAACAAGACGTGGAAGTAGCCGACGGGCAGCAGGTCGGCCGCCCGCGCCGCCAGCCACTCGCGCGCGGCCGCGCCCTGGCACTTGGGGCAGTGCCGGTTGCGGCAGGAGTTGTAGGCGACGCGAGTGTGGCGGCAGCCCTCGCAGGCCTCGACGTGGCCGCCGAGCGCCGCGGTGCGACAGGTCTCGATGGCCGACATCACCTTGAGCTGGCCGAGGCTGACGTGGCCGGCCTGGGCGGCTCGCCAAGCTACGCCGTGCCGGCGGAGGATGTCGGCGATCTCCAGATGAGGACGCGACACCGGGTCAGGCCCCGGTGTCGGCGCCCTCCATCAGCAGTTTGAGGCGCTCGAGCGGGCTCGTCACCGCCCGGATGGTGCGGG
>NZ_QYBB01000063.1 GCF_004137685.1 Lichenibacterium minor
GGCAGGCCGGCCACGGTGGTCGCGCTCCGCGACCTCACCGACCGCAAGCGCGACGAGGCCCGCATCCGGCATCTCGCGCGCCACGACGCGCTGACCAACCTGCCGAACCGCTACAACCTCCAGGAACGGCTCGACATCGCCCTCGACACGGCGGCACAGGAAGGGAGCGCCGTCGCGGTCGTGTACATCGACCTCGATCGCTTCAAACCGGTCAACGACCTTTTTGGTCATGCCGCCGGCGACGCCCTGCTGGTGCAGGCGTCGAAGCGCATCCTGGGGGAGATCCGACCGGCCGACACGCTGGCCCGGATCGGTGGGGACGAGTTCGTGATGATCCTGACGAGCCAGCCTCAGCCCGAGAAGGCCTTGATCGTCGCGACGCGCATCATCGAGGCTCTTCGCCGGCCGTTCCAAATCGAAGGGCATCGGATCGAGATCGGCGCCTCCGTTGGCGTGTCCCTCTATCCCGATGATGGCGTCAACGCCGACGCGCTCATGCGTGCCGCCGATGCTGCGATGTACCGAGCCAAGGAGGAGGGCCGGGGCGCGGTCCGCTTCTACGAGGCCGTCATGAACGCCCAGCTCCAGGCGAGGCTGCAGCTCGAGCAGGAGCTGGGCGGGGCTGTCGAGCGGGGAGAGCTGGTGTTGCACTACCAGCCGATCGTGAACAGCGTCACGGGCGAGGTGGAAACCTTCGAGGCCCTGATCCGCTGGGTCCATCCCACACGGGGCATGGTGCCTCCGATGGAGTTCATCCCCATGGCGGAGGAGTGCGGCCTGATCGACGGGATCGGACGATGGGTGATCGAAACAGCCTGTCGGGAGGCGGCCGGATGGCCTCGCCCTTGGCGCGTGTCGTTCAACGTGTCGCCGCGCCAGTTCCGGCAGACGGACGTCTGCGCGGCGGTCGGCGACGCGCTGCGAGCGCACGGGATCGCCCCGGCCCGAGTCGTCGTCGAGGTGACCGAGGGCATCCTGATCGAGGACGCCGCGAAGGCCGTGGCCATCCTGAATCGCTTGAGGGACATGGGGGTGCGCGTGGCGCTGGACGACTTCGGCACCGGCTACTCGAGCCTGAGCTATCTGCAGCTCTTCAAGTTTGACAAGTTCAAGATCGACAAGTCGTTCGTGCGACGGCTGGGTGAAAGCGAGGACGCTCTGACCATCATCCGCACGATCGTCAATCTCGGCCACAACCTCGGCCTCCAGGTCACGGCCGAGGGGGTGGAGACCCAGGAGCAGCTCGACATTCTTCGATCGCTCGGCAGCGATCAAATCCAGGGCTACCTCGTGGCACGCCCGGCGCCGGTCGACGCCTTCACCGACCTCGATCGGCTTCGAACCAAGGCCCTGTTCGGGCGAGAGAGGCCGCGCCTCTTGGCCTGATCTGAACTGCTTCAGATCGGTTCGCCTGGGGTACACCCATGGAGAACCGTCGCACGATCCATTGGGAGCGTGATGGCGCTCAGCTTAAGTGCTCGGACCGGTAGCAGGCGTGAATGCACGCTCTCCGTCCTATGCTGCGAGGCTAACTCGGTCGCGGCCGCCACGTTTAGCGCCGTAGAGGGCCGCATCAGCGCGGCGGAACAGGAGGTCGGCGGTTTCGCCGGGACGCAGCGTGGCGAGGCCGAGGCTCACGGTAGTGCGGATCTCGCCGCCGCCTTCCAGCGGAACGCCGGTCTCCGCCACGGCGCGGCGCAGCCGCTCCGCCGAGGCCGCCGCGAAGGCTCCCTCCAGCCCCGGCACGATCACCACGAATTCCTCGCCGCCCACCCGGCAGGCCGTGTCCGAATGCCGGCTCTTGGCGGCGACCAGCGTCGCCACCTGCTTCAGCACGAGGTCGCCGGCGGCGTGGCCGTGGATGTCGTTGACGCGCTTGAAATGATCGATGTCGAGGACGAGCAGCGACAGCGGCAGGCCGATCGCCCGCGCGCGCCGCACCTCGTCCGTCAGGCGCTCGTCGAACCGGCGACGATTGGCGAGACCCGTCAAGGGATCGATGAAGGCCGCCTCCTCCAGAGCCCGGATCCGTAGCATGTCCTGTGCGGTACGACGCGACAGTGTCGCCACACCCAGCACGAAGCTCGGACCGAGGATGTGGACGCAGCTTGCAGCCGCGTCCCAGCCGTCCATCACCTTATGGAGGGAGGCTACAGCGTCCGAAAGAAGTAGCCCGAGGCAGCACAGGGTGAGGAGGATCAGACCCCGCCAAGCCCATCGCAGTCCCAGCGTGCTCACGAGCCTGGCGACTTCACGCAGGGGCATAATCGCCATCAAGGCGATGCAGGCGCCCGCGATATGGACAGCCAGCACGAGGCCGTTGAGCGACAGAGGACATCTCCTGATGATTCGCATCGATGCCGGCATCGACGCTGCTTAAACCCTTCCTTGTATACGGCCCACGTTGTGAAGAGCTGGTTTCCATTCTCGCTCGCACTTGGGCAGTTACATATGTCAACGATCACCGTCGATGGCGGGTTGATGTCGGTTCGCTATGGGTACACCCATAGCGAACCGGCCAATACGACTTCTGTTGACCCAAGCCGGGCGTAGCGCGGCTTCTAGGCCTATCGCCGAAGCGGACGTTTGGCAGACGGCGCGAGAGCGCGCGTCGCAGGCCCTGTTAGGCGGCTTCGCCACCCGCGAGAGCCGGTCCCTCCGTTCGAAGATCAATGTTCCCGTCCTACAACTGCCCGAGCCACACGCGCGATCAGCGTCCAGGTCCTCTCGCTCCTCCTCCGTTTGGTCCATTCCCCCCGGGGCCGCCTGCCCCCGGTCCGCCATCGCCGGGGGCGCTCCCGTTCGGGCCGCCGCCGGTCCGCATGCCGGGGGGGCTATCTTGAGGGCCGCCCGGCCCGCCTGGGGCATGGCCGCCGCCGTGGGCATCGCGCTCCACCCGCAGCGACTGGGCGTCGAGGCGACCCGACGGGTCGGGGCGCGCCAGAATCACGGCGCGCACTGGGCCGTCCTCGCCGACCTCGGCCAGGGCCGCGGCGTCCGCCGAAACGTCGAGGCCGGAGCCGAGCCGCAGCCCGTCCGACGTGCGGGCCACATAAGCTTCAAGTGACACCCGGTCGGCCGCCGCAAAGGGCACAAGTGGCTCGACCGTGACGGACGCGGCGTGGAACGCCGATCCCCGCCGCGCGCCTACTAGCGACACCCGGCGCCCGAGCAGCGTCGGCGGCAGCGCCGCGATGTCGAGGCCGCCGACCGCCAGCCCGCCGTCCAGGCCGGCCTCCAAGGGGCCGTGCACCTGCGCCGGCCCAGGGTTGCGGAGCTCAACCAGGCTCGCCACAACGGCACCATCGAGCCGACGCAGCCCGCTGACCGCGAGGTGGTCGCCCACGCGGTGGGCCGGGACTGCCACGCCGTCCGGCACCAGGACGCGCTGGCCCAGCACCACGAGCCCGCCCTCGCCCGCCGCGTCGACCGGGCCAACAACCTCGCTCCGGGCCACGATGGCGCGGGTGACCAGAACGCCGCGGCGGCAGCGCGCCAGCACGCGCACTACATGGCCGAGCTTGAGGTCGCGCGCCGTCGCGGCTCGGCCGTCGATCGATACCGGGACGCCGGGCGGGAAGGTCACGCGCAGGTCGTTGACCACGATGGACCCGAAGCGCCGGATCGTGCCGATCACGCCCGTGCCGCCGTTGCCGCGGTCCTGGCCCGGCGTTTCCTTCGGGTCCGTCGGCACCGCGCCGGTGCCGCCGAGGCCGCGGTCGGCGCCCGCCTCCGGGTCCCGCGCCAGCGCGCGGCCGCCCCACAGCGCCGTGCCCTGTAGCAGCAGGGCGGCGAAGCCGCGGCGGGACAGGATCGGGGGCCGGCGTCCGCTCAAGGGCGGTCTTCCGGGCGCCCGGCGCCGGGACGGGCCGTCACGGCGACACCCCAGCAGCCGGCACATCTGCGGCCGGCATCTCCTCGGCGAAGACGAAGACGCCGAAGTTCCAGCGCCAGCGCCCGCCGGCGTCCGCCTCGCAGCCGTCGTGGGCCTGGCGGTTGGCCGCGGTCAGCGCCTCCATGGCGAGCGCGCGCGAGCGCTGCTCGAGGTCGGCGGCCAGCTCGGCCGACAGGCCATCGTAGTGCACGGCGCGCTCGAGGTAGCGCGGCGCCTCGGCGGAGATGTTGGCCACCGCCGCCGCGACGTGGTCGTGGAGGTTGCGGCCGAAATAATAGAGCTGCTGCTCATCTCCGCCGCCGGGCACGAAGGCCCGGTCGAGCAGGGTGACGACGTCCGCCTCGTCGAGGGTCGCGAGCCGCTTATCGATCCACTCATCGAGCACGGCGCGCGGGCGTAGGTCGCGCGTGACGGATTTCACCAGCGCTTCGAAGGACGGGCGGCCAGGCGGTGCCACCCGGGGCAGCGGCCGGGGCATCCCCTTCGCGTCCGTGGTCTTCCGGTCGGCGAGCCAGCGCGCCAGAATGCGGCTGGTGCGCGACAGCGATGCCGGCACGACGCTGACGGGGGCGCCAGCGCCGCGCAGGCGGCGCACCTCCTTGCGGTGGAGGCCGGTCAGCAGGCTGACGCGGCTGTCCGTCTGCTCCTTGCCGGGCAGCGCAAAGTCGTATTCGGCCACGTTGACGTAGAGCTCGCGCAGCACGTCGCACAGCGCCGGAAAGACGATACCCCGGCGCACGAGCAGGCGCACCAGGGGCCGCAGCACGCGGACGAGCGCAGCCTGAAGCTTGGTGGTGTCCAGCGGGGCGTCTGAGGAAGGTTCCAACACCCATCCACCGTAGGCCGGCAGCCGGACTGGTTCAACGCCCGGCGCGCATTTTGTGGGATAACTTCCCACAAAACTTGACGTGGGAAATAATCCCACGATAAACAGCGGCAATTGGTCGAGGCTGACATGCGCACGCTCCCGAATTTCCCCACGATCCAAAATTTTGCCTCTCTCGCCTGGAACCTCGACGGTCCCGGACGCGGCTTCTCCGTCGCGGCCGCCCAGCGCGCCGGCCTGGGCCGCGGCCTCGCGTTCGTGCTGCTGCTGACCTCCTCGCTGCTGGCGTCCGTCTACGTCTCCCTGGCGCTGCACGGATACGACTGGATGGACAGCGCGGTGCCGGATCAGGTCACGGCCGTCCGATGAACGGGGCGAGAGCGGCCGAGGGCATGGATGGCCGGCCGCCCGGCGTGCGCCGGAACGTCCTCGATCCGGGTCGCTCGGACGCGTGGGTACGCTCGCTCCGCCGCACGTCGGCATCGCGCGGCATCGTCGAACGGTCGCTGCCAGTTCTCCGTTTTCTGAGAGGCCTCAAGCGATACCTGTCCGCGACGCGGGAGCCGGACGAGGATGGCGACGACGGTGACGATCTGTGGGTGTGGTGGAGCCCGCACCCGATCGTGACCAGAATCCACGCCGCGAGCCGCGACAGGCCTGAGCTTCCAGAGGACCCGCGCCCGCGTCGATCGAACGCCGCAGGCGCGGGTTCGGCCGCCTCACGGGAGTGCGAACCATGCTCCCGCTCTCCCCATCCCGAACCAAGTCGACAAGATTTCCGGTCGTCGATAGGCCACGGCGCGTCACTTTGTGGGAACAACTCCCACACAAGGTGCCGCCCCTGAAACGGCGGGTGCGGAGAGCCTTATCGCCCGAGTTCGGCCCCAGTACCTCGTCGACACCTGCGGAGCATTCAATGATCGAACCCCAAGACTATCCCTTTACCCTCAAGCGGGCGGTTCCCGACGCGTTCTGCAATCATGTGAACGCGCTGATCCAGAGCAACATCGACCAGTTCCAGGGCAATCAGGCCGGCGGCGCCCGCAGGTTCATGAAGATGGACTACGTGTCGCCCGACGGCGATCAGGTGCTCTACGCCATGAAACAGAAGCTGGCGCAGCACTTCGACCTCGGCGACTACGTGGTCCCACCGAACTTGAAGGACTTCGTCGGCTACATCACCGAGGGTGGTGCGATCCACCCCCACACGGACGCCGACCTGCCGGGCCGGCGCCATGTCCGCATCAACGTGCTCGTCAGCCAGCCCGGAGGCTGCGTCCCGCTGATGGAGAACATGCCCATCGCGGTCTCGGTCGGGGATGCGTGGCTCAACCTCGCGTCCCAGGTCATCCACGCCACCACTCCGGTGAAGGGCCCCGGGTTCCGCAGCGCGATCTCGTTCGGGTACCAGATCGAGCCGGCCCGCGGCGATGCCTTCTTCCGGGTCCATCAGGATTGGATGAAGACCGTGCGCGGGCTGGCGGCTTGAACGTGGCGAGTGATGATCCGAAGATGACGAACTCTCGCGAAGACGTGCTGGCGGTCGAGGCTGCTATCAACCTCCTGGTCCAGGGCCTGAACAAGGCCGACATCTCATCCATCACAGACCTCGTGATGGACACCACGCTACTCCTGCCTCCCGCCCGGCCGACATCGAGGGGTCAAGCGGTGATCAAAGTTTGGCGCAACATCGCGATAGGCCAGGAAGGAATCGGTATGATGTCGACCCAGATGGACACGATCGCAGAAGGTGTAATTCGCGACGTCGGGACCCTGAGCATGAGGTTGCGCCAGAGCGGGGAGCGCAGCCTGTTCCGATACGCCATGCTCTGGCAGAGGGTTGGGCACGAGTGGAAACTCGCGACTATGATCTGGAACCGCGAGCCGGCCGCCGGGCAACGCCAAGGCCAGGGGCAGGGGCAGGGCGGGACCGCATCGTTTACGGAGATGTGATCGCTGAATAGAAGACTACTTCTTTAGCGTGCAAATTGACTCGGAATGCACTTAAATTTTTACGCACAGCGGGTCGCATGCTGCGGTGAGGAATTTATACGAAGTTCCCGTCGCTCGGAGCGTCGCGGGCGCTGCGACGTGGGCGGACTCTTGTCCTTTCGCGTCTGTTCTAGATCGCTGCGCCCAGCCGCACGGCTCTCGCTGTTCCCGCGAACCTTCACGTTCGGAGATTCGGAGGCCTGCTTGAGAACCCTTCTCGTCCTTTGTGGGATGCTCCTGGCTCTCGGCCCGGCGCGCGCCGGCGACGATAACGGCGCCCTGTTGGCCGGTTTGGTCGCAGCCGGCGAACCCCTCCTCGCGAGAGAGTCCGCACTGGCTCAGAACGCTCCGGGCCGGGAAGCGGAGGTCGATGAGATGATCGTCGCTGCCGGCACCCGCTGGATGTCCGACGAGCACGCGTTCCAGGACGGCTTGGACCGACTGCTCGACCGGTACCGCGACCTGACGCCGGATGTCCGGGAGGGCGTCATTAACCTGATCCGGCTCAACAATGAGATGGTCAACGGCATGACGGCCCTGAATCTCTGCAACAAAGCCGAAGCAATTTGGGAGTTCGCCGTCGCGTCGCAGTTCCTGGACCATGCCAGGGACGACCTGAGAGGCCGCGTCGATCCGGGGTGGGCTCCCGACCGGCGATTGGATCCCAAGGCTCCAGGGGGGTGTCGCTGAAGCTCGGCCGGGTCTCCCGGGACCTTCTCTCAACCGTTTCTCGGGCACGGACAAAGCGTGCCGCATCGCCCGGCCTCGATCCCCTTTCTGCCCCGAGCCTGGGGCGGGCAGGAGATCGAGGCCCCGCTGAATGACGTTGCATGTCGCCACACAGGACGCTGGTCTTCTGTACCGCCCACGTCGACGACGAAACCGTGTGGGACGGCCGCTACCGTCGCTGGTTCGACGGCATCGCGGCGTCCGGCATCGCGCATGACACCGCGCTGATGATCGACGACAGGTCGGGCAGCGTCCCTGGCTGGTCGGATCTGACGATCCTGTGCGAGGGTGAGCGTGAACGCGGCACCTCGCCGAAGATGCTGTACCGCTTCGAGCAGAACCTCGGACGGCGATCGCTGTTCGATTTCCCCGGCTGGCACCGGTCCTTCACGTTCGCGTGCCGCTTTGCCGACCGGCACGGCTTCGACAAGGTCGTGCACGTCGAATCCGATACGTTCGTCATCAGCCGGCGCCTGCGCGACTACATCGACGCCGCCGCGGACGACTGGATCGCTCTATGGTGCTCCCTGCATGGGTTTCCGGAAATCACCATCCAGGTCATGGCGGGCGCGGGCCTTGCGGCCTACCGGACCTTCTCGGACATACCTCACGAAGCTCTGGTGGGCCGTCCCTACGAGGGTCAGATCCCTTTCACGCGCGTCGAAACGGGCTTCATCGGCGATCGGTACGGGGAGCGCCTCCCCTATGTGCCTGTGGATGCTGACTTCGTGTCCCAGGCGCCGGAAGCCGACCGCTCGTATTTTTGGTGGTTCCCGACAGGCGTCGGTGATTTGAGTACAATTTCGGAGGACGGCGCGTCGGCGGATCGCTACATGACGCTAGAAACCATGGCAGGCCGCACCGACGAGCCGGCGACCTTGACCCACATCGCAGCCTAAGACCCGTCAGGAGCCACGGTGAGCACCCAACCAAACTCCACCACCTTGACGGACGTGATCGCGGCGCTAGCCGCTTTCGGGTCGGGCCCGCGGTTTTGGAACACGTAGTCGATGGCGTGCATCAGCGAGGTCGCGGCGTGCATGGCGAGCCGGAGATCCCCGTTGCACGCATGGAACTCGTCGAGGGACGGCCGCACGACGATGCGGTGATACTCCGCTGCCGGGTTCATGATGCCCGCCTCACGATCCCTTCGGCCTCGGTGAGCGCCTGCCCGAGATAGCGCGCGAGGGTGACAGCGCCGCAGGCCTCGGCTTGGCGGCGGAGGTCCGGCACGGCCGCGAGGACGGCATGAGCCGCTGGCACATAATCGCGGTCTTATGTAGCTGCCTCACCTACGAGCGAAATCAATCGTCTACGGCCTCGGGGTAGTCCGGCGCCTCGATCCACTCCCCTTGAACTGTGAGCGTCGTCCGGTAGCGCTCACGGCCTTCGTGACACCGTACCACAGCCGTGATGGTTCGATGCTCTGCATCAACGGCATGGTCTCTGGCGATGTCCGGAAGGAGCGAGAGGGCCTGATCCCGGGCTTCGTAGAGGTCTCTAAGCTCGATGCCGAAGACGTCGCGCGAGCCTTCGCCACTGTCGTCTATGTCGAAATAGTACATAGGCACTGGCGCGATCCTCAGTCGTTAACCCGGCTCCAAGCTCTGGAGCGTCTGCGGCAGCCTGACTCGGGCTTGAACTGCATGCAACTAGCCCTGAGGATTTCGGAAAAGAATGATCAGGTGATGTCGAGAAGGCTCACTCGATGTCGAGCTTGGCCGTCCCGCGATAGACGAAGGCTCCATCATCGCGGCGCACCCGAACGATGAAAATTCGTGATCGCCCTTTGAGCATTTCGGCAAGGCCGAGGCCTTGAAGTAGGATGGCGGCCTCTCGGGGGATGTCCTGCGGGCCGGCGAGGTCAATCCCCGTTTCGTCGCGAACCTGCCGCTCGCCATCGCACGTGTCGAAAAAATAGCGTGGCAACCGGCCCCTCCAGACTCCGCCCTATAAGGGGCGTGGGAGCTGATACGGATCGGATTGTCCGATGGTTTCGGAGTGGGGTGAAATACGTCGTTTGCCGCAGACGCCCGCACGGGGCGAACACGTCCGACCTGCCCATCGCCTTCGTGGCCCCGTGGTAGGCCGTGGCGGGCCTGTCTATGCCGTGGGGTGAGGGTCCTCCGCGATGAAGAGGACGCCGGCGGATGACCCCGAGCTGGAGGCTGCCAAGATGCTGCATCCCGACGTCATCGAGCGCCAAAGACACCTCGTCGAAGCACAACAGGGCTCGCCTCGCAGACTTGGACGGCAAAGATCACGGCTCCACCTTCCGCAGCCGCACGCCGCCGTTCTCGGAGATGAACTCGACGCCGGCGGCTTCGAAAGCCTTGAGGATCGCCTGTAAATCCGCGTCGGACAAGGTCGAGATCCCCTCGTCTCTACGTGCGTTCAGGGCTGCCTTGTAGGAGACCTTGGCTCCTTTGCAGAGCCTCGGCGCCTTCCAGCGAAGCAAAGAACACGCCTCCCTGACCTGTGCAGCCGAGATTGTCACGACGGTTCGACCTTCCGCAGCCGCACGCCTGGTCCTTCGCCATTCTCGTCGATGAAAATCACGCCGGCGCGTTCGAAAGCGTCACGGATCGCCCGCAAGTCCATGCCGACCACAGGTGGCTCGGCTCCTACGTTCTGCGCCCGCAGGACAACCTCTAATCCCACACTGGCGCGCCGTGCCAGCGTCGGCGTTCCCCAGCCGAGGAGCGCGCGCGCCTCACGGATCTGAGTGGCCGAGATCGTCATGTCGGGTCGACCTTCCGCAGTCGCACGCCCGGCCCTTCGCCGTTTTCGGGGATGAACTCGACACCGCCTTCCTCCAAGGCTTGGCGAATGGCGCTCTCCTGCTCTTTGGTCAGCCAAGCCGGGCCGTCAGAGCTTTCAATAGCGGCAACCATGGCCTGCGTGACGGACGTTTTTTGGCTAAACCTGACCCGACCCCAGCCGAGCAGGTAGCGTGCTTCGCGGATCTGCCGGCCGGTGAGCATCAGATCTCGACCTTTCGCAACTTCGGGCCGTCGGGGGTGAACTCAATGCCGAGTTCCTCCAGCTTCCGCTGGATCGCTTTGCGATGGCTGTCCGCGATCGGCGGCATGGCATCGGCTTCAGCGCGCTTGACCGTATCCGTCGTAACAACCCTGACTTTCACCGCCAGCCCGCTCGGGGACAGACTCAAGAGGGTGCGGGCCTCGCGGATTTGACGACCGGTCAGCATCAGATGGCTGGGTCCGGTTGCACCTCTCTAAGGCGAGCGATCGGCGGCCTGTCCACGAACTCGACGCCAGCTTGGCCGCACACCCGCCGGATGGCGATCTCCTGCCCGTAGGTCAGAAGGGCCGAGCCGTCGCGCTCTTCCGCCTGCTCGATCACGTCGAGCTTGATCAGGGCGCTCCGACTGAGGTTGTTCCGCGACCATCCGAGCAAGGCGCGAGCCTCGCGGATTTGATTACCTGTCAGCATGTCAGTTCGCCATCTCGGGATCGTCGCGGGCCGGGAGATAGCCGAGGCCTATGAGCCAATCGCGGAGCGCGAGGCGGACAGCCTCGGGCCGACCTGGCTGTGGCTCTGGCTGATCAGCGATCCATGCATCGAGAGCGCTGACGTCCTCGGGCCGGAAAGACGAATTGATCTGCACGCCCTTGCCGATTGCCGGCCGGCCGAGCTTACTTTTTCCTAGAACTTTCTCTTGACCAGCCATGGACTAAGTTCTAGAACAAAATCCGACGGACCGCAACGGTGGTGAGACACCGAGGCGGCCCTGACCACCACGATCCGCTGAAGCCTGCCACGACCCGCGCGGAGCCACAGGGGCGTCGTCGAGGTCGAAAGGGCCGAACACCGCGGCCCGGCGCGCCAGGGCGTCAGACAGGCTCGGCAACAGCGCCGGCGGCAGGAATGCGGGCGTGCGGGGTCGTTCACGCGTCAGGGGCATGTTGTCGATCTCTAGCGATGTCGGGAATGGTGGTCGGGCCGCGCCCTCGGGCTGCGGCGAAGGTCAGTGGGCGGCGAAGCGGAACCGGCTCGGACCGTCGGGGCGCACGCGGGCGAGGACGAAAGGACGGGCGGTGTTCAGCGCCCAGAAGGGCGACGTGCGCAGCCACACCGCGGTGAGGCAGGCCAGGGCCGCAGCGACGGCGCAGCGGGTGATGTCGGGGTCGAAGGGCATAGGGGTGGGCTCCAGAGGCAGGCGCCAACCCGGCGCCGAAAGGGTTCAGGCCGCGCGGCGATGGCGCTCGCGGCGGACGTCGAGGGCTTTGAACCCCTTCGCCGCCGCCTGACCGGCGCGGCCACGCCTTCCACCACCACCATCGCTGGAAATTTTGACATGCAGAAGCGTGAAGGGCGGAGCTTTGTCCCGCCGCCATCCCAAGCACCCCGTCCCGAGCCCGGCAGGACCGGCCGCAAGCGCTGGACCCGCCCCGACGTGCCGCGGCCCGCCGTCCCCGTGCGGGTGCTGCTGCCGACGCTGGACACGACGTTGCCGGACGTCGAGCCGGCCGAGCCGCTGACGGCGCTCGACCATCTGGCCCTGCGCCGATGCGTGACCTCCTGCCCATCTTGCCGGCGCTGGTCCTGCCGGCGATCGGCGCCTCGACCACGCCCGGGCCATCGCTCGACAATCTCGTGGCCGACCTAGAGGCGCGCTTCGACGCGCTGGAGGCTCACTGCCTCATCTACGACACCGGCGCCGACATCGGACCGGATTTCGGGCGCCTCGACGCCATGGTGACGGCCGCGGTGCAGCGGATCGCCGACATCCCGGCGCCCGACCTCGACGGGCTGCGCGTGAAGGCGCGGCTCCTCATCGAGAGCCCACCCGTCCGCGAGGACGAAGAACGGTCGAGCGCCATCGGCGTGTTGCTCAGCCTCGACGTGCTGCGTCTGCTCGGGCCCGGAGGTTGGCGTCATGGATCGTAGGAACTTGCTCGCCAGCCTCGCCGGCTTACCCCTGGCGGGGTTCGCGCTGCCGGCACTGGCCGCAGCTCCGGCCGATCCCTTCGCGGGCTTTCATGCCGAGATCCTGGCGCTTCACCACGCCATCAACCTTGGCGAGGGATCGGAGGACGATCAGGGACGCTTGATGGACCGATGGGGCGAGATCGACGCCCAAGCGCTGGCAGGGCGGCCCACGACGCTCGGCGGTGCCCTCGGCGCGCTGGAGATGGCGCGGCGCGAGTTCCATCAGTTTCACGTCGAGGTGCATGAAGACATCGGCGAGGACGTCAGTTCGAGCGATCGGCTGACCCTGCACCTGATGGACGGCGCCATTGCCATCCTGCGGCAGGCGATCAAGGGAGGCACCCGTGGCTGAGCGCGCCCTGATCTCCCTCGACGACCTCGATATGGCCGTTCGCGACGTTCACGACGTCCTACTTGTGGTCGGGCTGGCCCTGAACGCGGACGGGACGGACCTGACGGCCGGGAGCCGCGACACGCTGGCGACCGTCGTTCGGCTCGGGATCGACCGGGCCAAGGTCGCTCACATGGGGCTCGACGATCTCAAGGAGACGCGCCGATGAGCGCCGTTCTGACCCGCCGCGGCCTCGCCCTGGCCGGCGCCGCCGCCCTGGGGACGGCCGTGGCCGGAATTCCAGCCTCGGCAGCGGCCGAACCGGGCAATAACTGGCTCGACCCCGACGCCGAGCTGTTGAGCCTCATCGAACGCCATCCCGTCGTGCTGGCCGCATGCGTGCAGGCCGAAGACGAAGCGGAGCGCCTGGGAGGCATGGCGCTGGGCTCCTACCCACCTCAGCCGAAGGTGCTGAACTGGCTGCCGTCCGACTTCCCTCGCACCAGCTACGGGCGAGGGGCGTCCGACCCCGTTGGGGACACTGAGGACCGCCGCTATCTGTCCCGCGGGGTCGAATGGCTGCGGCGAGGCAAGTTCGTCGCGCAATGGACGGAGGAGGCCGAAGCGCGGCGACGGGAGATCGTCGAGGCGCATGACCGCTGGCACGCGGAGTGCGGCGAGGTCGATGTCCGCACGGGGTACGCCGCCGCGAAACAGGCTAAGCGCGCGGCCGTCCTCGTCCTGCGGGAGGTTGAGAGCGAGATCGGGGAGACGGAGGCCCGCACGCTGCCGGGGTTACGAGCGAAGGCCTTATGGGTCGCCGCGCATATCGTGGGCGATACCTACGCGGACGAAGACCTCGGCGAGACCTTCGCGCGCCAGGTCGCCCGTTTCGGCGAGGTGGCGACGTGAGCCGCGCCTGCCACGCTCTCAATCAGTTCAGAAAACAGCGTCGACCGTATGGCCCCGGATGGCTTCCGGGTGGGCAGGGGCGGGGACCGACGCAGCCGCCGATCGTCATGGTGGTCAGCAGTACGGCCAGCATAGCAAGGCGGAGTCTCATCGAGGTCTCGCGGGGTCAAGTCGTCGGCGCTCCGAATGAGCTTCAGCACAGAAACCACGGCGACGACGAACGCTTGGTGATCTGCGCGAGGCTTGCTCGGGGCGCCGTTGGAGGAGGCCAGCACCACAATAAGGCGGTGCCGGCTGCACGGGTAAGTGGTACTTCAGGCCTTGCCGCCGTGGCTGCTATGCCCGGCACCGACAGTGCTGGTCGACGTGTGGGTCGTTCCGTTGAAGCCCGTCGTGGTCTTGGACACGTTGAAGCCGCCCTTGGCGTCGGGCGAGATCTTCTCCGAGACCGTCCGGACCTGGCCGTCGGTGCGGGTTGCCGTCACCTTCTCATCGGTCACGTCGGTCTTGGTGTGGAAATTCGTGTGCGAGACAATTTTCGTGCCGTCTGCCTTGGTGAAGGTTTTCGTCTCTTTGATATCTCGCGCAAAGGCAGCGGGGGGCAGGGCGAGAGAGATGGCGACGATCGAGGCAGCAGTGATAAAGCGCGTCATGTGAACATCCTGATGGAAATACTATGCCCGTCACGCTCCACGCCCGAGTCTGTGTGGACGTGGGAATATTTCACATGCGATATGTTCAAATCATCGACGCAAACTAGGCCATTATGCAGCGTCTTAGAAAATTGTAAGCCATATTTATATGAATGGTGGTTCAGAAACAGGGTGGTGAGACGCGCCCGTCACGCCCTCGGCGCGCTGGCCTGGGCCACGCATCAAGCAAGGGTGGCTACGGTACGGATCGCTCTGAGGGACACGTCCGCAGCCACCCCGAACCAGCCCGTGGAGGCGAGCCGGCTCCGGACAGAGGATGTCAGACAATTAGCAGGCGCTCAACCAAACACGTCAGCTTGGATGATCGCATCAGCCCCGACGTCACTGAGCCTGGAGCTTGTCGGCGGACATCTTCCCCGACCGCTTGTCGGCCACGAGTTCGTAGGAGAGTTTCTGGCCTTCCTGCAGGTCCCGCAACCCGGCGCGCTCGACGGCGGAGATGTGCACGAAGGCGTCCTGGCCGCCGTCGTCGGGCTGGATGAAGCCGAAACCCTTGGTGGCGTTGAACCACTTCACAGTGCCGGTGGGCATGGTCGTCGTCTCGCGTTTCGTGAGGTAACAACGGGCAAGGGGCACGCGCGTTCCGTGCGGGGCAGTATGGGGCAGTTTCCTCCGCCCCGACCACCTTTCAGCCTACAGCCGTTGCGCTCACGCCTTCTTTTGATGCTCAGGATAGTCAGCCCCGAGCGTCGTGTCCTTCCAGGCGTCGAAGTTGGCCCTGAGCTTGTCGAGCTTGCCGTAGGCCAAGTCCAGTGCCGGCGCGCCGAGCAGCAGGCGCAGCGGCGGCTCCTTGGCGGTCACGGCCGCGATGACCGCCTCGGCGGCGCGGACGGGGTCGCCCGGCTGGTTGCCCGAGCGCTCGCGCGTCTGCCGGCGACGCGCACCCGCGGTGGCGTCGTAGTCGTCGATGACGGTCTTCGATTCCACGATGGAGCGGCCGGCCCAATCGGTGCGGAACGGCCCCGGCTCGACCAGGGTGACGTGGATGCCGAGCGGCCCCACCTCGACTGCGAGGGACTCGGACAGGCCTTCCACGGCGTATTTGCTGGCGTGGTAGTAGCCAGTGGCACCGAAGCTCACGAGTCCGCCGATCGACGAGTAGTTGACGATGTTACCGCTGCGGCGCTTGCGCATGCCGGGCAGCGCTTCGCGGATCAGGTCGGCCAGCCCGAAGACGTTGGTCTCGAACTGCGCCCGGATCGCGGCGTCCTCGCCCTCCTCAATGGCGGCGAGGTAGCCGTAGCCGGCATTGTTCACGAGAACATCGATCCGGCCGAAGCGGGTTTCGGCCTGCTTGACGGATGCGACGACCTCGGCGTGATCGGTGACATCAAGCCGGAGTTTCAGCGCGCGTTCGCCGTGTCCTTCCAAGAGGTCGTCGAGCTGTTCGGTGCGGCGGGCCGTCGCCACCACGCGCCAGCCGCGCTCCAGCACCGCTTTGGCGAGTTCGCGGCCGAAGCCGGTCGAACAGCCGGTGATGAACCACACGGGGGTGTCGTCGTTCGCCATGTCGCGCTCCTCGGGACTGGAAAGGTAACCCTCCAACAAACGGGGTGGATCTTCCGTTGCCTCTCCCATCTGGACCTCCGGTGCGGCGATCCTGCTGGCAGTGCTCCGATAAATCTCGAGCATGGCCCTGTTGGCAGCCGATCGGTTGCGGTTCAGGTGGACGCTGGCTCGCGTGCGTGTGCTGCGCGGGCTCGGGCTGATGCCTCCGCCCTGCTCGCCTGGATGGCCAGCCGCTCCAGCGACATCCTGATCCGTGATTTCGAGACTGCCCCTAGGTCCTACCGCCGTGCAGCCGTCTACGGGCCTCTCGTCGACGAGCTGCTGGCTCGCGGCGCTATCTCGGAAACGTGCACGCGCCCGCGGACGTTCGAGGTGGTGAGGACCAGCACGCCGAAGTCCTCCTTTGGTTCGAAGCTGCTCGACATGCTCGCCGATGCCACAGCCGAGTTGGAGGACGTGCCAGCCGAACTCGCGGCGTACTGGTGGGCGCCGTGACAGTCCGGGACCGGCTCGTGGCGCGCCTTCTAACCTCGAACGGCCTGCCGACGGACGGCGAGCATGCGAGAGCCGCCCGCGCGGTCGACGCGGCGGTGTTCAGGGCGTTCGGGTGCGAACTGCAGGGCTGAGGGATGGGGTTCAAGTTTCGCTGCTGCTACGAAGGGAAGCCGGCGATAGGGAAACAACAAAGCAAGGGATGGGCCGGGCTCCGCGCTGCACTAGATTAAGATCAAGCTCAGTTGGCCTCGCTCCTCTGGGGCGATGCGAAGTCGGAAGGAGTGCGATGCCGGCCAGCCCCTCATCCTCCCCTCGCGACGCGCGCGTCGACCTACTGCGCGGCCTGTCGCTGCTGTCCATCTACGTCGACCACATCCCGCAGAACGTCCTCGCTGACATTACCCTGCACAATTTCGGCTTCAGCGACGCCGCGGAGCTTTTCGTCCTGCTGGCCGGCTTTTCCGCCACCCACGCCTACAACAGCGTGTTCGAGCGCTACGGGCTGCGCGTGGGGCTGAAGCGCGTCTTCCTGCGTTGCCTGCATATTTACGGCGTCCAGGTGGTGCTGCTCATCGGCACTTTCCTTCTGGTTGGTCTCTGGGAGCAGGCCTACGGCACGCGGTCGATCATCATGGGGCCGATGTTGCGCGACGGTTGGCAGGGCGCGCTGCGCGGCGTGTCGCTGCGCGCCCTGCCGGCCTATCTCGACATCCTGCCGCTCTACATCCTGCTGCTCGCAGTCTTCCCGCTCGTGCGCTTCGGCCTCGCCCGCAGCGTCGCCGGTACCGTGGTGGCCTCGTTCCTACTCTATGGTCTCGCCAACGCTCTGCATTGGAACCTGCCCAACGTCGTCGACCCCGCCGATGCCGCGCATTGGTACTTCAACCCCTTCGCCTGGCAGGTGCTGTTCGTGATCGGCTGCGTCCTGGCCATCGCGGCGCGGCGGGGACTGCCCGTGGTGACGGCCCCGCCGCGCGCCCTCGTGGCGCTGTGCTGGGTCTATGCGGTCGGCTGCTTCTTGGTGCTAGACGCCTGGAAGCTGTGGCCCGCGCCCCTGCCCGGCGACTTTTACCCGACAAGCCCCCTGCTTGGGATCTTCGGCAACGAGCCCAAGAGCTATGTGTCGCCCTGGCGCCTCGCCGACGTGATGGCCCAGGTCTATATCGTGCTGACCTCACCCCGCATGGCAGCGGTTGCGCGCTGGCGCGTGCTGCGTCCGGTCCTGGCCTGCGGACGCAACTCGCTGCCGGTTTTCGCGCTCGGTTGTGTGCTGGCGCTTGTCGGACGCTTGATCTTCCGTACCGCGGAGGTAACCGTGACGGTGCAGGTGATTGTGAACGCCGTTGGCCTCGGCGCGCTTCTTGCGTTGGGTCTTATCCTTGACGCCCGCAAGGCGAGCCGCGTCCCGCGCCCACATGGAGAGATGACGCCTGATGCCGTTCGCCCCGCCGAATGACCCGAAGCCGCCGCGCGGCCTGCTCGCCGGGACGCTACTCGCGCTTTTCGCCCTCGCGGCGCCGGCTCGTGCGGCACCGCCGTCTGCGCCCTTCTCCATCGTGGCGCTCGGCTCCTCATCGACACAGGGCACGGGCGCCAGCAGCCCCGCCCTGAGCTACCCGGCCCAGCTGCAGCGCCTGTTCGACGAGGGCTATAGCGGGCGCCTGGCCGTCACGGTGACGAACAAGGGCATCGCCGGCGAGGACATTGACGACATGGCGAAGCGCCTCGACGCCGACGTACTGTCGCGCCATCCGGACCTCGTAATTTGGCAGGCGGGCAGCAACGACCCCCTGCGCGGTGTGCCAGTTGACCGCTTCGTGACGGAGCTGAAGAGCGGCATCGAAGTGATCCGGACCGGCGGCGCCGAGGTGGTGCTCATGGAGCCGCAATGGTCGCCCGTCATCGAGAAGGCGGACAGCAAAGAGAGTTTCGTCGACGCCGTGCGCGAGGTCGGAGCGCAGGAGCACGTCGCGGTGGTGCGCCGCTTCGCGTTGATGCGCGGCTGGATCGACGGCGGCGTCATCTCGGCGCACGACCTCATCGGGCCGGACGGGCTCCACATGACGGATCGCGGCTACGGCCTGCTCGCCCGTGCGGTGCTCGACCAGATCGTCGGCGATTCTCCCACCTTCCGGGCGCGTAGCACGGTGGCGACGGCGGGAAAGCCGTGACGTCACTCAGAGCATGTTTGAGTGGGTTCGCCGCCCAGGTCTGGCCGCCCCGATCGGAGCCGGCGAAGAGGGCATTCTTGCGCGTCAGGGCGAGGGGCCTGATCGAGCGCTCCACTGTGTTGGAGCCCATCTCCACCCGGTTGTCGTCGGCGTAGAGCGTCAGCCCGTCCCAGCGTGAAGTCGCGTAGCGGATCGCCGCCGCGAGCGTGCTCTTCTGGCTGAGGAGCGCCAGCTTGTCGCGCAGGAAGCGCTCAAGCGCGGTCAGCAGCGGCGGGGCTCCGGTCCTGGCGCACCTGGCGGCGCGCCTCGGCCGGCAGCCCGGCGATCTCGCCCTCGATCCGGTACAGCGCCGCGATGCGCGTCAGCACCTCGGCGGCGATCGGCGACAAGCCGTTCGGGGCGAGGTCGATGAACCCTCTCCAAACATGCGCCCAACAGAAGGCGAGCCGCACGGCGCCACCCTTCGTCAGGGCCCGCAGAAGGTGGGGGCGGGGCGACGCTTACAATGCTCCTGAGCACCGTCATCATTCTGGAAATCGAGGCACCTGCCGCGCGAGGGCTCCGGGGGCTTTCTCCGTAGAGACGCCGACGTGAGACGCTGAGACAATTCGGCGTTCAGTTGGACCTTACCCAAATCGGCCTGTTTCAGGCCGAGGCCTCGCCCAGGCATCCCGAACCATCTTATGTAAAACCGCGTCGGTTCCGGATGTGATAGTGTGGATCATTGCCGTACCGACCTCTTGGCTCGCGGCGACTGGGAGATGTGTGCGCTCTTGCCTGTAAGCGGAGATGCACGCCTTGCCGCGCTATTATTTCGACACGGCCAACAACGGCCAGTTCGCTCGCGATGAAATCGGGGTCGAGCTGGCCGACTATGAGGCTGCGCGCCAACACGTTGGCAAGCTACTCCCCAACATGGCCCATAGTGGCCTGCCCGACGGTGACCTTCACACCTTCGGATGCACTATCCGTGACGAAGCAGGTGAAAATGTTTATAATGCCGAGCTGACCTATCATGGCCGGCTCCTCGGCCTCGCAAAGCGTTAAGGCGAGGGCACTATGACAAAAGAGGCAGAGCCTACCAAATCTTTCCGCCAGCTTCTCGCCATAGAGCAGCAAGGTGCATCGGCTCGATATTTTTTCGATGTCGATGACGGAGAAAGGTCTTTCCAAGATGACAACGGCATCGATCTTTACAGCGTAGATCAGATCCCGTTCGAGGCTTACAATATCCTTAGACAGATCGTTCACGATCGATTGCCGGAGGGTCAGAGGACGATGACTGTCCGCGTCCGCGATGGAAGCGGCAAGCTCGTCTATGCCGGCACGATGACAATCGACGGACAACGTTCGCCGCCGTAGGAGCGCTGCAGTTAGGTCCTTGCCTAGCGTTTGGAATGAGGTACACTCAGGCGTTGTCACCGCGAGGATGCGGCATGCCTCGGTATTATTTCGACATCCACGACGCTAAAGGCTTTCATCCAGATGAGTTCGGCGAGGCCTTGGCTGATCTCGAAGAAGCTCGGGACCAAGCGCAACTTCTTCTTCCCGACATTATGCGCGAGGAACTGCCTAATCGTAAGCGTCGCTCCGCCCCCACCTTCTGGAGCCTGACCGGGTGATCGATGATCGAGGCTGCAGGAGGCTTCGATCCA
>NZ_QYBB01000064.1 GCF_004137685.1 Lichenibacterium minor
AGGCCGCCCGACTGAGCCAGAGCGGCACCCGTCGCGAAGCACAGCGCGACGGCGAGAGACATCAGTGATCGCATGTTGTGTCCTGCCCCAGCGTTCCGCACCCTACCGTGCGGCGCTCAGGCCGTCAGCTCTCCGCGCGGCCACCTAGTCCTCATCAGCGCCCGCGCCGCGTCGAGGTAGGCGACCCACTCCTCGCGCTCGATGGTGCGCTTCGACCCGTCCGGGTATGTCCACGTCCACGTCACCCTACCGCGAGGGTCCACGCCTTCGGCGAGGCACAGCCGCTCCGCCTCGGCCCGCTCCTCCGCGCTGCACTCGACGTCCGGCAGAAAACACGATCTCGGCATCTTCACCTCACTGCGAAAGCTTGAGGGACTTGGTCAAGCCCTGGGCCATGCGCTGCTGCGGCGCCAGGAAGTTCAGGCCGGGACCGGCGCTATCCATCAGCGCCGTGAGCTTGGACCGGAGGTCAGCCACCTGCCCGACGATCGGATTGCCCTGCATCGCGCTGTCGATGAAGCCTTGGATGACGGGCGTCATCTCGGCCACTACCGCGGGCGAGCCGCTCAACTGCAGCGCCGCGAGCTCGTCCCTGAGCCCGTCGACCACGGCCACCGCGGGGTTGGCCTGCATCAGGCTCGCGATCTGCGCCATCGCGGCCTGGATCAGCGCCTCGATGCCGCCGCCGAGCACGGACGCCACGCCCGCCATCGGCGAGGCCCCGAACTTCCCGAGCGCCTGGCTGATCTGCTTCTGCAGGTAGGCCGGCGCCTTGCCGATGATAGCCTCTTCCATCTTGTCCAGGCCGCTTGGGTCCTGGTTCAGGATGGGCGCGATCTGCTGCAGCGCCGGGATCACGCTCATGGCGATCGTGTTGAGCCGCGACGTGACGTCGAACAGCCCGTGGATGTGGCGCTCAGCCTGCGACAGACGCGCATCGACGCCCTTCTGCTGATCGTTCAGCTCGAACGTGCCGAGCGGCTTCGACCCCTCCGTCGCCGACATGACGTGCGACTTGGCGGTGCTCTTGATCCCGTCGCGGGCGATGTGGTGGTTCTGGCCCTGGTCGTCGTGGGTCGCGACCTCGCCGGGCTTGAGGTTCTTCATGCGGTAGCGGCGATCGTCGATCGCCAGCACGACCATGTGGTTGCGGTTGCCCGCGATGGTGCCAACCACGACCTCGGCGGCCTTGGCGCCGGCCGCGTCGTCCGGGGGCTTCGGCATGCTGGTGTGGCCGTAGGTCTGGAAACGCTCGGCGGTCAGCAGCTCGTTCGTCAGGCCGCGAAACGTCACAGTCTGCATCAGCTTGGAGTCGTCGGCGCTGACGATGTTGCCGCGGGACAGGGTGAGGCGAGCGCGAAGGCCAGTGTCGTCGGGATCGAAGGACATGGCGCGCTCCTCAACCCTTCACGGGCGTGTCGGGAGCCGCCGGCGCCGCGGCGGCTGGGGCCGGCTCGGGCTGGCCCTGCGAATAGCTCGGGTCGATGGTCGAGCCGAGCCGCTGCGGCTGCACGAGTTCCAGCGTGGTCGTGGTGCCCTCGCCCGGGTCCTGTGCGTAGGTCACGCTCTGTACGGACAGCTTCACGGCGCCAGTCGCCATCGGGAACAGCATCGGCGACAGCACCGTGACGCTGTCGCCCTCCTTCCACAGGTCGCCGGAAGGCTTGAACCACCCGACGACGGTCACGCTGGCCTGGACGATCGTCGAGGCGGTCAGCATGTTCTCGAAGCTGGTCCGCGTGGCGAGCTGCGAAGGGTCGCCGGCCATATCGCCGTGAACGAGGCGGACGCGGTTCGCGCGCGTGAGGCCCGGGTTCTGCACCGTCGCCGCCGCGGCGCGCGTGGTGCCCCAGGTCTGGTCCGTGCCGGGGAACTGCTGGATCATGCCCGTGGTCGACCAAGCGTTCTCGTCGTCGAGCACGCCGACCGCGCGGAGGATGTTGCGGCCCTCGACGAGGCTGACCGCCGTAGTGCTGGCGTCGGCCTGTCCCGCGACGAGGTTGCCGTCCTTGTCGTCGGTCAGCAGCAGGCCGCGCTGGTTCGCCAGCCGATTGATGAAGGCGAAGCACGTCTCGCCGTAGTGGGGCGCGGCGAAGTCGAAGGATCGGTCCCAGCCGGGGGGCGGGTTGCGCGTGACCATGCTGACCCCGTGCGGCTGCATCACGCCGTTGGCGATCTGCTGGACGTTGAAGCCGTTGTAGTCGCCCGGCCTAATGATGACGGAAGAGTCCGCCACGTCGCACGTCCGAGACTTGCCCTGGATGACGAGGTCGTGGCTGTCCTTGTCGTAGGAGGCCTGGCGCTTGGTGATGTAGCCGTTGATGACCTGGTGCCCGCCGAGCGAGATCGCCACCGCATCGCCGGGCTTGAGGAGCGTCACGGAACGCTGGCCGCCCGTCGCGACCTCGCTGGCGCTGAATGAGAAGACGGACACGCCGTTGCCGAAGTCGCGGCGGACCTGGACCGTCTTCCAGGAGCCGTAATAGCCGGCCGCGTTGGCGCCCTGGGTCGAGATTTTCGCGATGGTGCGGGGATCGGGCACGGGGTGCTCCTCAAACGGTGGAGGTGCGCTGCGGGGCGCGGCGGACGGTGATGCTGGCGTCGCGGATGGCGCCGCGGCGCTCGACGCGGGTGCTGGTACGGTGGTCGTGAAGATGGACGTGGGCGTCGATGCCGCCGTCCACCTGGGCGGTTTGCTGGCGACGGTCCTCTGCCCTGCGCTTCTCCGCGGCGAGGTCGTCACGGGCGGCACCGCCGAGCCTTTCCGCTGCGGCGCGGAGTTCGGTCATGGGATTGCTGCTGCCGCCGAGCGGCCTGCCGTCCGGCCCCATGATGGCGTTGTAGTTCGATCCGTTCTGCTCGCCCGCACCTCGGCCGAACATGTAGTTTCGGAGGTGCAGCGCGTGGCCGCGCGACTGCTCGGACACCGTCATGCCGATGGCCTTCCCGGCCTCGTCGCGCAGGTAGCGCCGGAAGACCGCGGCATGGTCGCGGTTCGCGCCCTCGGTGCCGATGCCGCCGCCGGCGTACCGGCTGGACTGCGACCCGTCTCGGTTCAAAAAGGTGGCGATCGGCGTGCCGTCCTTCAGTGTGCCGTCGGCCGCGCTCACACCTCGGCGCCATTCCTTCACGCTGCCGCCGAAGCCCACGGCGGCGTTGGCGAGGGCGACGCACTGGACGCCGACAACGTTCCTCGCCAGCTTGAGCTTGCCGAGAGCATCGCCAACGGCCCCGCCTGATGTATCGGAGTCCGGGTTGAAGCCGCGCAGGTAGCCCATGCGCTGCCGGATCGCCGTGGCCTTGTCGCGCGGATCTTCGTAGTTGGCGACGAGCTGCTTGATCATCTCGCCCGGGTCGCTGCCCTCCATCGCCGCCTTGGTGCGGGCGAAGCGCGGGTTGTTCCGATATTCCCAAATGGAAGCGCGAGTCTGTCCCGCGACATCCATCTCCCAAGGCAGTTTGCCGAACTTGCGCTGGATCGCAGCCGCACGCTGTGGATCCCACTGCGCGATGCCGCCGGAGTTGTGCTTTCCGTCCCAATGGACGCGGTGAGCGTCGCGCGCCAACCCCTCGCCCGACAGGTCGGCCACCAGCGCCCGCGCTGCCGTCTTCGACAGACCCTCGCCGATCGCCGCCGCGTAGGCCTCGCGCTGGTTCGCCGCGAGGGAGCCGCTCGCCCTGGTGCTTCCACCGCCGGACGTGTCGAAGTTCCCGCCGCCTCCGGAACCACCACTTCCACCTCCTCCCCCACCACCGAAGCTCGCCGGCATGATGCCCGAGCGCGCCGTCGAGGGGTCGGCCGACACGCCGCCCTGGAGTTCGCGCAACGCCGCTAGCACGCCTCGACGCGTGCCCTCCGCGAGCATCGCCACCGGGTCGCTCACGGCCGCGCCGACGATCCCGCCCGAGTGGAACGCCGCCGGCTTGATCCCGTCCTCTTCGGCCTGACGCGCCGCGGTCCTCAGCGTGCCCGACAGGTGCAGGATCGGCTTCTCCAACGAGCCCACCACGAAGCCATCAAGGCTGCGGTCGGGCATGTCCGACGCGCGGGCGCGGGACAGGCGGTCGTCGTCGGGGTGGAAGGCGGGGACGACGGGCGAGGTGCCACCCTTGAACCACCCGCGAACGGTGTCGCCGAGCTTGGCGGCGAACTCCATCTCCGGCGAGGCCGCATCTTTATCCGGGTTCGCCTGCAGCTTGCGAAGCTCGTCGGGGGCGCGGCCCGCGAGGTCGAGGACCTGCAGTGCGGCGAAGATGCCGCCCGGGGTGAGGTTGCTGAAGCCGGGCGAGGAACCGGGCTGGCCACCCTGGCCGGGCGCGCCACCGCCCGATCCAGTGCCCGGCGTGCCACCTCGCCCGCGCAGCTCGATCGCCGCCTCCCGGAGCGCGATGGCCGCCTCGTTCAGCGTCACGGCCGTCTTGTCCAGGCCGCCGCCGGCCGCGGACAACTGACCCGCCGCGGCGCGCATCTCGCCGCCGCCCGCCAGCGCGCTCCCGCGCACGATGCGGTTGCGGACCCGCAGGGCGACGAGGCTCCCCGCGATCACAGCCGCCGCAGCGGCGACGTCGCCCGGCGCCTTCTCCACCTGCGTCAGCACGGCGCCGAGTTCCTTCACGCCGGCCGTGAGCCAGCGGTAAACGGTCGGACCCGCCTTCATCTCAAGGTTTTCGACGGCGGCGTTGAAGTCGTTGATCGCGTCGCGGAGCGCCTGAGCCTGCGCCGCCGCCTGGGCCGTGATCGGGGCCAAGGTGGTACGGAACTTCTCCGCCTGGGCCTCGAACCCGTTGCCGCCCTCGGCGAACAGCTTCTCGACGCCGTCCGTGCCGAAGATCCCGCGCTCGAACACCATGCGGTCCTGCGGGTTCTTGATCGTGCCGAGGAAGTCGAAGATCTCCTTGATCTGGGTCTTCGTGTCTTCGACCTTCAGCCGTTTGATGAGGTCGGGCTGGCGCGCCAGGATGTTGTTCAGCTCGCCGTAGCCGCGTTTAAATTCTGGCATCAGGCCGGCGAAGTGCCTGATCGCGCCCTCCATCTGCGACGGGTCGAAGCCGAAGTGCTGGCCCGCCCGGTTCATGGCGTTGATCTCGTCGGCGGTGAGGCCGACCTCGCGCCCGAGCTCGCGCATGTCGAGCGTCTTGTCGGCGAGGCTTTTGAACGCCGCCGCCAGGGTGCCGATGGAGCCGGCCGCGGCGAGCCCGCCGACGCCCATCGACGACATGACGGACGCCACCGTCATGCTGCTCTTCTTGAACTTCGCCACGTCCTCGTTGAAGCCGCGCACCCATTTCTGGGCCTGCGCCATGCCCGGTGCGACGTCGATCGTCTTCAGCTCGGACTTGATCCTGCGGACGCCGGGCGAGGCGTTGTCCTTCAGGGACGCGACGAGGCGCAGTTGTTCGTCGGCCATCACGGCTCCTCAGTCATTGTTGCGTTGGCGC
Organism: Lichenibacterium minor; assembly: GCF_004137685.1. Taxonomy (GTDB): domain Bacteria; phylum Pseudomonadota; class Alphaproteobacteria; order Rhizobiales; family Beijerinckiaceae; genus Lichenihabitans; species Lichenihabitans minor. Next base: position 5,440 of record NZ_QYBB01000064.1, read on the forward strand.
TTGGTTTCTTTGAGGACGAATTCGTATATCGTCCATATCTCGTTCGATGGCTTGTCGAAAAACTCGTAGGGCGAGCAGTGGAAGTGCGCCGCGAGCTGCTGACAGGCCGTGACTAGATTTTCGAGCGGACCTTCCGCGTCGTCGCTCTCTAGTTCAGATCGCCATCGTCGGGCGCCTTCGGACTCTCCTCCTTTCGATTGACCCATGGGATAAAAAAGGGGGCAATGGCCCAGCAACAGTCCGAGAGGTCGTTCGTATTCATGCGCTCGAAGGCGATGCGCGGCAGCCCGTTGGACAGGGCGCAAAGCATCTTGACGACGGCCACCTCGTCGAAGGCGACCTGATATTCCTCGCTGAAGCCGTTGAACTTCACCGGGTTGCCGTTCTGGATCATGTCGATGCCCCGCGGCTCGCGGAGCTTCACCTCCGTCAGCAGGTCGTCGAGCAGCTTAATCGGCTCGCGGAGCTTGACCGTGACGGCGGGGTTCTCGACTTCGGGGATCAGGCCCTTGGCCATGGTGCTGTTCCTTCGTTGATGGGTGAGGGAGCCATCGAGCCCGGCTTCAGCCGACAGCGTGAAAAAGGTCGGGCGTGCGCAAGGTCGCAGTGGTCAGATGCCATCTGGCCCGGAGCACCGACATGCGCAGCCGATCGAGACACGTGGCCGACTGGCCGGGGCGATGGTGGTGGGCTGCGGCATTCGCCGGGCCGTTGGCCGCACTGGCGCCCTTCGTGCTGGCCATGTGGCCGGAATGAGGGGAGGCCGAGCCGATCATGTCCGCGCCCCCTGCTGGCGCCCCCGCATCGGCGGCACGTAGCCGCCCGCGATGCGGGACAGGATGGCGGGGTCGCGTGCCAGCATGACCTCGGCGCTCGGCACGAAGTTCATCCATGCCCGGGGCATGTTGGTGTTCGCGCCCGTCATGCCCCGCGCGAACACGCCGGCCCGAAGCCGCATCAGCATCTCGGCCCGGAGCGCGTCGGGCCGGATCGTCGCCTCGGGGTCGAGGCCGGTGAAGCCCGCGAGCTTGTGGGCCAGCGCCTTCACGTCGTCGTAGGTCGCGGCCGTCACGCCCTTGCCCCCGTGGACCGGTCATCCGGCCAGGGTGGTGACGCCACTCGGGCGGCCGGTGCGGAGCCCACCACGCCGTCGTCCGTGTCGATGAAGACCCGGGCGAGCTTGGCGCCGTATGCGGGCGTGTTGGCGATCCGCCCAAGGATCGCCAGAGCATCGGCGCTTCCGACCGCGAAGGCGACGCCCATCTCCATCGCGACGGACACGACGCGCTCGGGTACCTCGACCTGGCCGGCCTCGACGCTGACCAGGGACGAGCTGTTCTTCGCGAGGTACGAGAACGGCGCGCTGAAGACGGCGATCGCCCTCGGCTCTGGGGCGAGCGGGCTGTCGGGATTCAGGGCCTGCGCGGGCGCGCCGGGACGCGGCAACTCGGCGGCCGGGATTACGCCTGCCCTCACGTCCTCGGCGTGGTCCCGCAGCCGCCCGCTCTGACCGCGGCGCAGGGAGAGCACGGGGTCGGTGTCCAGCGCCACGCCGAGCCCGTCCGCGGTGGGGAACATGCCGGGCGCCCCCAGACGCAGCGCCGCCTGGACGACGGGCCTGACCAGCAGGGCCGCCGAAGTGGAGCCGTCCGTGCTGAGCGGGTTCTCGATCCGCACGCCGTGCTGGGCCACCGCCGCCACCAGAGCGACTCGGGCCCCGTCGAAGGCCCGCGCCGCATCCGCCAGCGCCTCGGCTGCGGCATCGAGCGCCGACGCCCGAAGCTCTTCGGCGTCGGCCACCCCGGCGCGCAGCGTGGCGTCGCGCAGGACGTCGCAGTGGCGGGTGGCCTCTTCAAGCTGCTGCGCCACGGCGCGGGCTGCCTCGTCGACGCCGCCCCGGGCCTCCGTGGCGTCGGCGCAGGCCTTGTCGAACTTCGCGGTCTCGGCCGCGGTGGGGTCGCCGCCGGTCAGGGCCTCGTGCCGCGCGCGCTGGGCGGCCCCGACACGGCCGTCGGCCTCGGCCAGGCGCTCGGCGAGCCGGTCGCGCTGCGCCGTGAACTTGTCGACCTGGGCCTGCGCGTCGGCGATCGGGTCGGCTTTTTTGAAGGACATCTTCATTTGATCTCCGGGATAAACGGGGCCGCCCGGCGGCTCCAGGGAAGGACAGACGCAGGCGGCCCCGATCGTCCCCGTCCAGATTCGGTGACGACGACGACAGGATAGTGGTGCCGGCAGGACCGTCACTTGGGCGTCTCGCATAGGCACGATGCCTAACCGGACTTGAACCGGCGCACGAGGGATCTACTCAGGAACCACTTACCGGCGACTTTGACGCCGAGCTCTTCTTCAGTCGCCCACCGTCTCAGCGTGTCGTTGGACCGGCGATATTCAGTCTCGGCATCCTTTAGTGAGACGAGGTCATCTTCCTGCTCCACGACGCCGGTCTCGAGGTACGCCTGCACCGCGGCTGTAGCCGCTGCAGCCGTCGCCATGGCGGAGGCGGCGCGGGCGGCGAGGCGCGCCAGGATCGGGTCATCGATCATCCCGCCCTCATTTCCGGAACGAATTCTTCATCGCCGAACGCATGGCGATGGCGAACTGCTTCGGCGCCTCGCGGCGCATGATCTGGTAGAACTCGCGGCTCAGCGGCACGTCGGCCCGTACGGGGTTCGTCGGCTTGGTGACGTACTCGAGTCTCAGGTGGCGATTATCTGTGCCTTTCGGTCTTGGTCCGCCTGTCCTCTCGGCTTTATTTCGAGCCGTTTTGGTCGCTTTCTGGTATTTGCCCGACCTCTGATAGATGACGAGGTCGCCGGACTTGCCGGTTTTAGCGAAAGCGTTGGCGAGGTTGCGCGGCCGCAACCCTTTCGGGACGCCTTTCTGGCCGCGCCGGGCGGTGATGCCCGACGTCCTCGTGGCGATTGCGAAGGCGCCCCGCGCACGTGCCGTGCCGCCCTTGTCGTGCAGGTTCAAGTTCGCCGTGCCGAACCTGTCGTAGAGCACGACGCGAAGCCTAGACTTCGTGGCGCGCTCCCCCTTAGTGGTCATGGCAGATTTAAGGAAGTTCGGATTGCGAGCCGTGATGTGCTGCGCCCACACTGCCGGTAGTTCTTCTCGTGCTTGGTCGGCGCTCCTGTTGAGCGCCTGTGCCATCGCGAACGGGATCTGCCGCTCAAACTCGCCCAGGTTTCTCAGCAGGCGGTCGAGGCCGTCGATGCGGAACGTCACCATGGCTCAGGACTCCCAACCCATCAGCTTGTCCAGATTGGCGGACCACGCATCCTCGTCATGCGGCTCGCCGGCGCGGGCTGCGAGGTCCGCCCAGTCGGGCTGCCACTTCTCGAAGTCCGGGTGGTCGAGCACGAAGCGTGAGGCGAGACCGGAATCGCCGAACCGCTGTAGGTGCTCCCTCGCGGCGTCGAGTAGCCCCATGTGGATCTGATCCGCCAGCGCGTAGGCCATCGCGGCGGGCAGGCCGAGGTCCACCGCCGTGCCCGCGACGTAGAATTGGACGCGGCACATCAGATAGACGAGGGCCCGCACGGCGGTCTCTGGATCCCCGTGCGGCTTCACTCCACGCTTCGTCGGGACGAGGGCGCGGGCGCGGGCTGGTCCTTTGCGGTGGTCGGCGCCGGACCGGAGATTCTGGGAGATCCAATGAAGGGCGGCCTCCCTGTCTAATTTCCCGTCCTCCCTCTCGGGCAAGCCGGATTTCAGGTATTGCGAGACCCTGGCCTTAGATACGGACAGCTCCGCGGCCAGTGCAGCCTTGCTAATGATGGTCATGTCGCACCGTTAAGGCGTGAAGAGTTAAGCGGTTTTGAAACGTTGGACCTAGACGCCGACCGCGGTCGCACTGTCCCCTCGACGGGTGCCGGGAGGGGACAGGACCCTGGGGTTTTTCGGCTGGGGTCGGGCCCGCTGCGGCGGGGTCCGGCCGGGCGTGACGCCCTCCGGCGCTGACGGTCCCATCCTGGGGCCTGCCCCCGCATCGGCGCCCGTCACCAGCGGCCGGGGCCGCCCCACCTGCGCGACGGTACCGGATAGCTCTTCCGCACCACGCGCGGCCTACCCACCGGCATGCGCGGCGCGTTCTCGGGATCGCCCTTGCCGGTGAACCGCATCAGCACGCAGTGCGCGTCGTGGTGGCTGCTGGCGACGGGCTCGACCGCCCAGCCCGCAATCTGGAACGCCTCGACCATCGAGGGTGTCACGCGCTTGAACCACGTCACCTTGCCGGGCAGGTCGCTCGGGTTCTCGTCCATCGCGACCTCCTCATCATGCTGTGGACAGGCCTCTCAGGCCTCGTCGTCCGCGCCGGTCAGTTCGCCCTCGATCGCCTCCAGCGCCGAGGTGAGGCTGGCGAACACGCCGAGCGTCGTGCCGTCGATCCGCTTGGCGATGAAGGCGTCGCCGTGCCGGCGAAGGCTGACATCCTCGACGCCGTCGTGCGGTCCGCCGGGCCGACAAAATCCGACCTCAGCGCCTTCGGCCAGCGCGGCCGCCATCACCTCGAACTCGTCTTCCTCGTCGTCAGCCATCTGCCTGGACCTCCCGACCGGCTCCGCCGGCAGCCTGTGGACCGCCGCATCGTCGCCGGGGTACCGCCCCACGGTGCCTCATTGGGTTGCGATGATCTACCGTCGACAACGGGAGGGATATGATGACCTACCACGCCGAACCATCGGACGACCGCGTCGTCGTCACGACCGACGAGGGGCGCCGCTACTCGTTCCCCATCGTGGAGCTGCAGGCGACGCGCCGGCCGCCACGCTTGGAGACCTGGGCCGACGACCTGCCCACCTACAGCGTGCTGCGCATCATCGAGCGTGCCCGGCGCGCGGCCGAGGAGTGCGCCATCGCCCACGACATGATCTGAACCGCCGCCTGTTGGATCGTTCCTTGCGCCGCTCCCGCCCATGAGGCGAGGAGTGGACCGATGCTGAACGATGTTGTCTCGACCGGGAACACCCTGGTGGGCCGGATGATCTCCGGCATCGTTGCCATGTCACTCGACCACCCGGTCGCGTTGACCTGCATCCTCGCCACGCTCATCGGCGCGAGCGTAGCCGTTCTGCATGACGTCGTCCGTCCTCGGTCCGAAACGGTGCGCCAGTCGTGATCAACGTCCAGATCACGGCGTCGGCCCGGCAGACCGCCGAGCCGTCCAACGACAACATGCTCGACGCGACCGCATCTCTCGACACGACCAAACCTCTCGACTTCGGCCTAGCGCTGACCCTGTTCGGACTCGTCGCCGTGACTTTCGCACTGATGGGCTACACGCTCGCCACGGGGCCGGAAGACATCATGTCCGTCCTGCGGAGGTGACCGCGGCTATTCAGCCCCTGACAAACTCCGCCATCCGCCCCTCTTGGATCTCCCGCGCCAGCGCGGCGTCCACAAGCGCGAAGTGCGCCGCGCCCCAGCTCGCGTAGGTGCCGCGCGGATCGCCGACGGAGCTGCAGACTCGGAACGCGAGTCAGTCCTACGATACAGCCGCCGCGCATCCGCCCTCGTCGAAAAGGTGCTGCGGCCCGATCGTCAGCAGCGAGCCGCACTCCAGGATGGTGTGCGGCTCGGCGTCGGCACTTAATCGAGGGCGGATGGACGGCGGACGGACACCGCCGCCGGCGGCGCGTCGGGCCAGATCGATCGAGCTGGGATCACACCAACCTCGTTGTCTTGCGGCCGGCCCTGGCAAGCTGTGCCGCATGCCACTCCTCGAGCGCCGAAGGCGAGGCGCAGAGCTGACCGCCGATCTTGAAGACGGGCAGGATCCCGGCCTCGGCGAGGTGGTAGACGCGGCGCGGCCGCAGCCCCACCGCATCGGCGATAGAGCGCGCGCCGCAGAGAAGTCGCTCTGCTGCCATGTCAGGATCCGGAGAGGTTGAAAACGCCGCAACCTCTGAACGGGCCGGAAAGCGCGGGCAATAAAAAAGCCGCCCTGTCAAGGCGGCTTGTGTGAGGCCCACTTCCTGAGCTTGTAGTTACGGTAGCGGAGCTGGGGTCCGCGCGTCAATAGCAAATCGCGAGAATGCCCGAAAGGCACGTGAGCTGGACGGCGTGGTTTAAAGCACAAGGGCCTGAGCGAGGGCGCGTGCCTCGCGACGAAGCATGTTGTCCGCGTATAGTCCGAGGCTGGCCCGACCGGGGTCGATTCGATCGTCGAGGAGCCGAGCTCGTGTCAGCAACATCTCGGGGTGGATCTGCGATCGGTTCTCTGCTCTCGCGAGCAGGGCTCTCGTTCGACGACCAGAGCGTGGAGCGCGGCTACACGCACCATTCAATGGAACAGGCTCTGCCGATCCTACGAGCGGGCATACTGCTGGCCACGGCCACGTTCGCTCTGTTCGGTCTGACAGATCTCGCGAGCGATGTCGGCGGCGTCGTGTCAACCCGCTTCCGGTACATGGTGGCCTGCCCCATCATGCTGTGTTTTCTGGCGATGACATACCCGGGACCCGCCAGGCGCCATGTCCAGGCACTGACGTCCGCCTTCGCCCTGGTCGCTGGGGGCCTGGTGGCTGTAGCGGTGTTGCTCCTCGACGGAGAGACCAGCTTCAAGATCGCCCAGGGCAACGCGACCCCAAACTTCATGCTAGCGACAGCCTTCCTCGCGCTTCTCCCGCTAGCGACGCTGAACGTCCTCTGCATAGGGCTCGTGTTCCAAGCGCTCCATGCCGTCGTGCTGATCCGCTCCGACGCCTTTGACTTCCAGCATGTCGCCATTTCGCTCGGCTTCGTGAACAGCACGTTCGTAATCGCTTGCTGTGCCACCTTCTGGCGCGAAAGATTGATGCGGATCGCCTTTGCGGAGAAGCAGGTCGTGATGCGCGAGCGAGAGACGACCCAGGCACAGCTGCTCTCCTTTATGTCTCTCGAGACTATCTCCAGGGTGACCGACCCAAGTAAGTCGGTGGCGGACGTGTTCGGAGAGGTTACGGTCCTTTTTTGCGACCTGATCGGGTTCACGCAGCTCGCGGAGCGGCTGGCCCCGAAGCATCTAGTGGAGCTGCTGACGGCTATATTCTCGCGCCTCGACGAGCTAGCGGCTGAGTTCGGCGTCGAGAAGGTCAAGACGATCGGGGACGCTTACATGGCCGTCACGGGGGCGACGGACCACCCGGCCAACCGGCGCGACAGGAACCCGGCTGAGGACATGGCGGACTTCGCGCTCTCGGTCCAACGCGAGGCCGCCCATTTCTCCACCGAGTTCGGATACCCGATCCGCTTCAGGATGGGGATGCACACTGGATCGCTGATCGGGGGCATCATCGGCAAGAACAAGAGGAGCTACGACTACTGGGGGCGCACCGTGAACGTCGCGAGCCGGCTGGAGGCGACCGCAGCCGAGGGTTGCATCCAGGTGTCGGAGGCGACGTTCTACCGGCTGCACCGCACCTACCGGCTGGAGCCGCGGGGAGAGATCAACCTGAAGGGGATCGGCGCCACCCAAGCCTACACGCTCATCGAGCGCCTCGAACCAGGAACGGTGCCGGCGGACGGCTGACAGGCTCGCCGTCGCCCCCGCGCGGCGCGTCGACCCGCTCACCCCAGGTCGACGCACCCGAGCGATGCAGGAGCGCGAAGGCCTCCTCGAGGCCGCGGCCGGCGGCGAGCGTCAGGTGAGAGATGCGGCCGTGGTGGTGCTCCCACTGGAGCAGGTCGACGCGGCGGCGGGGGGCGGTGCGGGCTTCAGCGGCCACGGGCGGTCTCCTGTTCGATGTCGGGGGCGCTCGCCACGTTGGCGAGCAGGTAGCGGATCGCGCGCAGCACGGTGGCCCGCGTCGGGCGGTGGGTGCCGCAGAGGGTGCGGAGCTCGGCGCCCTTCGGCTTCCGCGCCGTCTCGAAGCGGAACCCGGCGCCGCAGGCCGAGCAGCGGGTCGACCACCTCAGCCGGAGGCGGGTCTTGCCGCTCCGGTAGGTGACGGGCTCTGCGGCGACGCACTCGAAGACCTGGCCGTCGACGACACGCCGGTGGCCGAGCCACGGAGAGAGATGAGACCGCATCAATGGCAGCCCTCGAACACGCTGGACGAGAATGGCGCACCGTCTCTGTCAAACATGACCTTGAACGCTCTGACCTCCTTCGCCAGCTCGCGGCTGAAGTCCTCGCTCAACATGCGGATGCCGCGGGGCGTCTTCGCCTCAGCCGAGGTGGCGAGCATCGTCGCCATGATCGTCAGCAGCGCTTTGTAGATCTCGCCGTTGCGCAAGATGGCCGTGTTGGTGGCCTCGTCCTTGGCCGTCGCGACGATGGCGCCGAAGCACGCTTTGAGCATGCGGTCGGAATAGTCCTGATCGAACTGGCCCAGCGGTTTCATGGTCTCACTCCGGTTGTCGGTTTTGTCGTCCAGGCCGTCCAGTGTCCCGCCTCTCCCCCCTTAAGGGGGGAGATGAGCGGGACAGCGGGACAAGAGCGGCGAGCGGGACAGTTTTGTCCCGGCCTCTGTCCCGGCTTAAATTGCTGTTTCAATGCGGATAACGCCCTCTCTGTCCCGGCCTCTGTCCCGGTGAAACGGGTCGGGACAGAGCGGGACAAAAACGGGACAGCTGTCCCGCTCTGTCCCGGCATCCTCACGTTGCATCCGCGAGATATTTGACGCCCTTCGGCGTCAGCTCCCACGTCCCCAGGATCGGTGAGACGAGGCGGTCTCTCTTCAGCCGATCCAACATCTTCCCGACGGTGGATTTCGGGATGACCGCGAGCTCGCCGAGCCGCCGTACAGACGCCTTCGGCTCGCTCTCGACCGCCCTCAACAGAGCGATGAGACGGCGGATCTCCCGTGCTTCTTCGACCTCGGCCAACGTGCCCGCGATCACGCCGTCCGCGTCCGTCGACGGCTCCGCGCCCAGGGAAACGGTGCAGCTCGTGATGACGTCGCCGTCCTCGTCGCGGCCGAGCTCGACGACGCGGAGCGTGAAGGTGGACGACCACGACTTGTCGAGGTCGCGCTGCTTAGTGACCGTGATCTGCCCCGGCGCGATCTCGATCTCCGTGTCCGTCGCAGCGCGGAGCGCGGATGAGCCTCGGGCGCCGCGTGCCGCGTCCTTCCCGGTATGGTGGATGAGCATGGTGTGGGCGCCCGTCTGGATGCGGAGGCGGTCCACATTGCGGACGAAGGCGCTCATGTCCTTCGCCAAGTTCTCGTCGCCGCCGGCCATGGCCCGGGCGACCGTGTCGACGACGATTAGCACGAAGCGGAGGCCGCTCGCCCTGATGGCGTCGAGCAGGGGCGCGATGTCGGCCGCGGGGTCGAACAGGTCCACCGTGCCGAAGAGGAAGTGGAAGTCCGATGCCGGTCCGCAGGCTCGCCGCAGCGCCTCGGCCCGCTTGCGGCCGCCGCGGGCGCCCTCGGTAAAGATGTGGAGGACGTGACCTTGGAAGACTCGCTTCCCGGCATAAGGGCGGCCGGTGGCGACGCAGTGCTCCAAGTCCATGATGACGAAGGTCTTGCCGGCGTTGCTGTCCCCGTAGACCACCGACATCGCGCCGAGGTCGAGAAGCCCCTTCACCAGGAAGGGTGATGGGTCTGTGAGAGCTCTGTCAGCCGCCTCGCCGAAGCTCTTGAAAATGAAGCGGGCCGCTGATGCGGCCCGGGAGTCTCCGTCATCGCTGAAGCCGAACAGCCGCTCGCCCGCCTCGGGCGTCTCGAAGTGCACCTGCGCCCGCGACCAGGCGCCGTCGCTGTGCCGCTCCGCTTGGTCGTAGATCCACGACGCGCCGAGCCGGAACGGGCCCGACATCCGTCGCCAGTCGGACTCGGCGACTTCGAGGTCGTTCACCTCGCCGGCGTCGCCGCTGTCCCACCGCGCGCACCAGTCGAGGTACAGCGTGAGCCCCTCGTCGCGGTCGTCCGGCAGGGCGGCCTTCAGCGCGTAGCCGACGTTGAGGTAGCTCTCTCGGTCGGGGAACAGCGCAGTGGTGTTCGGCAGCGCGACCATCGCATCGCGGACGTGCTCCAGCTTCCCTCGCAGCGACGCCTGCGCCGGTGCCGTGTCTGCGTCGCCATCCTTCTTCACTCGCTGCACGTCGGGCAGCAGCGTCTCGAGCTCTGCCAGGAACGCCACCACGGCGGCCTCGTCGACGAGAGGCAGGTCATCGTAGCGGACGAGCGGCGTCGTCCACCGATATAGCTGCATCGTCCGCGGGTGCAGCCCCTCGACGACCATCTGCCTCTTGTCGCTCAGCAGCTCGACGCGGTCGAACGGCTTAGCCTTCCCGTACTCGATGCGGCGGTACACGAACCCGCCTCGGATTCGGATCGGGTACAGGGCCTTCGGGGCACGGCCGACGCGGCAGGGCAGCGACGCGAAGTGGCGCCCGATGCACGCTCGGATGAGCGCCGCCACGGCGGGGTCGGTGGCGTCGGCGTCGATCGCCACCAGGGTGTTCCCGTCCGGCTGCAGGCCGGTGCGGATCCCGACGCTGGCGCCCATGGCGGCGTAGCGGTCGAGGTCGGCCGGCGCCGAGGTGCGGAGGAGCCAGTCCTTCAGCCCCCACCATAGGCCGTCGTCGGCCCGGTAGGCGGGCGTCTTTCCCGCGCCGCGGTTGCCGATCGACAGCGTGGAGTCGGGCGCGGCCGTGCCGTCGGCCGGCATGACGGGGATCACCATGGCGAAGCCGAGGTCGAGGAAGTGGCGGTGCGGGAGGAGGGACACTACAAGCCCCCGATCCCGTGCGCCTCGGCCAGGGCCGACGCGTGCGCCAGACTGACCCGGGCGCGCCGCGCGAGCCAGAGGAGGTGGTGGCGGGGTCCGATCATCAATCTGTCGATCGACGGAATGGACGACGAGGACACGACTACTTGGCGCGCGAGCGGTGTCGCGCTATGTTCGGGATCGCAAGGCGTGGTGGCTGAGCAAATCCCGAGGCCGTTCCCTGTTTCCAGCAGGGGCGGCCTCATCTCGTTGTAGGCCATCGCTCAAGCGGCCTCCGCCTGGGACGACGCCGAGCGTGCGACCCATGCGCGGTAGTCTGCCACCCGATAGCGCGGCCGGCCCTCGATGAGCGTCACCTTCGGACCTTTGCCCTTCATCCGCCAGACGCGGAGCGTGTATTCAGCGAAGCCCGAGAGCAGCGACACCTGCCTGTCGGTCAGGAGCGCGTCGGGCGGGAGCTTGTTCAGATCGGGCACGGGGGTGTTCTGGCGCAGCTCGTCGCGGCGCTCTTTCGTTGTCCAGGGCATGCTTGCGGACCTTGCGCGGTGCGCCCGTCAGGGCGCGTGAGGACAATCGGCTCTTCGGCCCAACAAGATCTCAGGAGCGGCAGGAACGGGCCCTTATCAACGGATCAACGCTGTTCACCGAAGGGGCAGAATGTTTATGCGCCCTGCGCACGGTGTTTGCAAGGTGATTCTTACCGTCATCAGCAACGCCGATAACGAGCCGAGTAACAATGGCCGCGGCGTCCAAATATTATTCAGAGACAGTCGTCACAGCAGCGACGTGGGCCGACCATTTATCGAATGCAGATCGGAGGGCGTCTATCGCGTCGTCGCGATTGTAGATCTTTTCGAGGTCCTCGCGTGCGTGCCCTATCGCTAGCTCGGCCGTGTCGACGTCGACGCCGAGGCGGGACATGCCGGTGCGGAGCGTGCGCCGGAGATCGTGGAAGCCGAACTCGACGCCGGACTCGCGCTGCAGCGCCGCGAGCATCTTGCTCCAGCCGCTCATCTTCCCGCCTGTGCGAGAGGACGGGAATAGCAGGTCCGACCGGCTGTCGACGATGCAGCAATCGAACAGCCCGGCCAGCGCCGGCGTGATCGGGACGATGTGGCCGCGCGCCTGCTTCACGAAAATGGCGGGCAGCCGCACCAGCAGGGCAGGGCGGTCGAGCATGGCGCGGGTGAGGCCGGCGCCCTCGCCGCGCCTGCATCCGGTCAGGACGTAGAACCGCACGAGGCGCCCGACCGTCGTCGCGGGGTCGGCGGCCTTCCACACCGCCGCAAGCTCGACGTCGGACAGGGCGCGGCCGTGCTCCTCCTGGGCGACCTTGTCGGCCCGGGTGCTTCGCTGCTTTCGGTAGCCCGCCAGCGGGTTAACGGCGACCACGCGGGCGTCGCTCAGCGCCCACCCGAAGAACGCGCGGCTCACGGTGCGGAAGTCCTTCGCGGCGCCCGGCTTCCCGGCGGCCTCGACGCTGGCGATGATCTCGGCCAACTCAGCTCCCGTCACGGTGGCGATTTCGCGCTTGAGCAGCCCGGCCATCCTGTTGCGGAGCGTCGCCATGACAGTCCGCCGGTTCACATAGCCCCGGCGCTCCAGGCTCGTCTCATAGCGGTCGAGCACCTGGCCGAGCGTGGTGGTCGTAGCGGCCTTGACCTTCGCTTTGGCCCGCTCCGCCAATGGGTCGGCGCCGAGGGCGATCTGCGCCAGGACGGTCCGGGCGTGGGCCCTCGCCTCGGCGGCCTTCAGCACCTCGGGCGAGCCTATCTTGAGCCGCTTGAACATCCCCTCGCGGCCCGTCCCCGCCGGCCTGTAGCCGATGGTCCAGGCGCGCCCGGCCGGGCGCATGCGGAGGCCGAAGCCGGGCAGCTCCGCGTCCCAGATCATCACGTCCGTCTGCCCCGGCGCGAGGGCGAGCCGGGAGACGGCGGCATCGGTCAACTTCATCTTGGCCATGGCGGTGCTCGGGCGTGGGACGCACATACACGATGCTCTCTGGGACGCACCGTGGAAGCACCGTTAGCGCAAACCCTCGCAAACATCCATCCCGCTACGAAAGCATAAATTTGCATTCGTGGCCGGGCGATAGGTCGTGCAAAACAACAGACGCAAACGCCGGCAAACAAGGCAACACCCTTTTGGTAATGGAGAGGTCGAGAGTTCAATCCTCTCTGGCAGCACCATCACCCCTCTCATTTTGCTGTGTTCCTACGGTCTGTTAGGGCTTGGGTCGCTCAACTATCTGGGATGGATGACCAAGTCTGAAGCGATCGACTTTTCCAACGATGGCGTGTGGGCGTTATGGGCTCCGCTGATCGAGGCTGTCCGGCCGAAGGGCAAGATGGCGCCTCAGGATCTGCGGCGCACTCTGTCGGCCATCGTGTGGCGGCATACCAACGGTACGAAATGGCGGAGCGTGCCGCCCCATCTCGGTCCCTGGTGGCGGGCTGCACAACTGTCGATCCGCTGGTCCAAGCTCGGTGTGTGGCAGCGATTGCTGGACCTGTGCCAGGAACGGGGCCCGTCACTCGGCTTAGTGTACCTCGATGGAACGGTTATCCGGGCTCACCAGAAGGCGTCAGGCGCGGGAAAAAAACGTATGGCCCGCCCCGTCGGCAAGTGGTTTCTCGGGTTCAGCTTGATCTGTCTGCACAAACGTATCCGGCCTT
>NZ_QYBB01000065.1 GCF_004137685.1 Lichenibacterium minor
CCCATTGCGCGGACACGTCCGCCGGACGCATCCGCCGTACGGTCGACGGCTTCGCTTGGTCGTTCGTTTGAGGATCACCACGGGAGGCACGGATCCACGGCGCCACTCCGCGATCGTCCGCTCCCGGTCGATCCGTTCCTGACAGCGACCCTTCCGCTCGCCACCCAGTTCCGCTGTCGGGCCGGAGTCGACCCTTTCACGCCATTGTCGGCGGCTTACGGCCTTCTCAGAAGCGGACGTTTCGACGTCGTGTTTCCTCCGTGAATGCCGAAGATGATACTCAGTCCGGCTTATCGCTCGCGCCTGTTAGTCCCAAATTGGAATGCCCTTTTGTATAAAATTGAGATCTGCGCAGTGATTCCTTGGCTGGTCAGGGGAGATCATCCGCGGACAGTTTCTGGGTATGAGCGCATCGAAGCGTGATCGTGCTTCGTTGGTTCGGAGTCATGCTGCTCGATTTAATTCGACGGCTCGGGCAGAGTTATACTGGAATCTAACGCTCGGGCATGTCGGCCCAGGCGCCGGCTCTTCGACGATCACCCCGCAGACGCTTGCAATAGGACAGTCATAGGCGCGTTTCCTAACATCGGCCTCATGCCTTCGAATACTTTTCGTCGAGTCTGTCGATAGCGCTGACGTTCCCGGCCGAGCTGCCGGTGGGATCAAAGTTCGAGGCAAGCCACGCATCTACCACGGCCTTCGCCAGTTCCGGCCCGACCACCCGGGCGCCGAGGGTGATAATCTGGGCATTGTTGCTGGTTGCGGCTTTGGCTGCCGAATAGGTGTCGTGGGTCAGCGCGGCCCGGATGCCCGGCACTTTGTTGGCCGAGATGCAGACCCCGATGCCCGTGCCACAGAACAGGATGCCGCGGTCGAACTCGCCTTTCGCGATCGCCAAGCCCACACGCTCCGAGGTGTCGGCGTAGAACTCCCGTGTCGAACCCGAGGGCGGCGATAGATCCGTGACGTCGACGCCCTTAGAGCCGAGGTGCTTGGCGATGACGTCGAGAAGCGGCTTGCCGGCGCCGTCCGCGCCGATGACGATCTTCATACTGTCCTCCCGAAAGCCACTCGGAACCGCCGAGCGCCCGCATCAAAAATCGAAAGGTTAGACCGAAATTTAAACATAATGTCACCCACAAGATCTTCACGTTCCTATCGCATACTGCCCCTACAATCACCTATCAGTTATATTACAAAATCGCCATACTTTTCTGTCTCTATCGGTCTGATGCTGTTTTTCGGCCCTCAGAGGTGCCGTAAGCTAGAATCAAACCGCCTAGAATCCACCGAGACGGCGCCGGGGTCGACCCGATCGAACCATTTAGCACTACTTGGATCACCCCCCAAGTCGATAAACGATGGCCAGGGCATGCGCTGAACATACTGCTCGGAAATAGACATCAAGAATTTCTACTCAGCGGCCAAGTTTGGGATAGTGCAGTGGAAGGCCGCGACAGGGCGCGGCCAACCGCTCGACGGCGCCGACGGAGACTTCTGTCACCAGGATTTCCCGCGCCTGCAGGGAGAAGGCAATGTTAGTGGGATCGCTCCCCTGCAGCGTAAGCCGCTCGGCGAGCCGGCCGTCGCCGTCGAGCACAGTTATGTTGCGTTGGCCGTAGACCGTGCAATAGAGCCGGCCGTCCTCGCCGAATGCCATGCCGTCGGGTCCCTTGAAGCCCGGGCGGTCGTCGGGCTGCAGCACGTTGCCGAAGGGTTCACGCCGGGGCTCGCCGGGGCCGAACACCTCGTAGCGGTACACATCGCCCGGCAGCGATGCGTTCGCGTACAGCCTGTGGCTGGCATCGAACGCGATGCCGTTGGTGAAGCGGATGCCGCGATCGAAGCGCCGCACGACCCGTCCGGCGCGCGGGTCGATCTCGTAGATCTTACCATCCCAGGGCAGGTCCATGAATCCCGGAACGAAATCCTGGCCTGAGATGAAGTCTTCCGCCGCCAGACCCGTGTCGGTCATGTAAAGGTGACCGTCGGGGCCGAACGCAAGATCGTTAGGGAACAAGAAACGGCCTTCCGCGTCCCCTTCGACGCGCAGCACCTCGCGCCCTTCCGGATCGATGCAGATCACGGCGCGCAACAGCGCCTCCGCGATCCAGATCATGCCGTCGCCGTCGAGGGCGAGGCCGTTGGGGCGTCCGCCGGTTTTCTTGACCACGCTGGCCCGACCGGCCGGGTCGAGCCGTGTCACGCAGCTCGTGGCCGCCGACATCTCGGTCACATACATGGAGCCGTCCGGCAGGGCGATCGGGCCTTCCGGCGCCTCGATCCCGGTCGCGAAGAAGCGATCGTCCAATGGACATCTCCCCAAAGCCGCGGCTCCGTCCTTGGTCCGCGGGCCGCTCGCAAAGGCCAGCATCGTCCGCTTCGACGGGTCGCTGCAACTGCAATTATTGCAAGTTTTGGTGAAATCGCCTCAACTGAGGTCATGCTGAGGAATCTATCGCTGTCCGCCGTCCGCGCCTTCGAGGCCGCCGCCCGGAACGGGTCGTTCCGTGCGGCCGCACAGGAGCTGAACTTGTCACCGAGCGCGGTCAGCCATGCGGTGATGAACCTCGAACAGGCGCTCGGCACATCCCTGTTCGAACGGACGGGGCGCATGGTCCGGCTGAGCCCCGACGGCGAGACTCTGATGCGGCACGTCGGCGCGGCCTTCGAGCAGTTGCGTATCGGCGTCGAGTCCGTCACCAACCGCGGACACCAACTGCTGCGCCTCCACTGCGCGCCTAGCTTCGCGGCCCAATGCTTGGTGCCGCGCCTCGCCGCGTTCCTGGCCGCCCACCCCGACATCGGCGTCAGGCTCGCCGCCAGCACGGATTACCCGCTCCTCGGCTCCGACGAGTTCGACGCCGACATCGTCTACGGGCCGGTGAGGGGCGAGGGGCTGGAAGCGCTGTCCCTCGGCGAGGAAACCGTGACGCCGCTCTGCGCGCCGTCTCTCGGGGAAAAGCTGCGGTCGCCGGAAGACCTGTTTCGCCTGGTGCTGATCCAGAGCGACCGCAAGCTGGTGCGCTGGCCCGACTGGTTCGCGGAGAACGGGTTCGCGGCGCAGCAGGGGGGAAGCGGCATGCGGTTTGATCGCAGCTTCCTCGCCATCGCGGCAGCGGCCGACGGCCTCGGGGTGGCCTTGGAATCGACGCGGCTGGCCGAGCGCGAACTGGCGACAGGCCGCCTCGTCGCGCCGTTGATCGGCAGTGCCCGCAACATCCGCTACGTCGGCCATCGCCTCGTCTATCCCAAGGCGGGGGCGAAGCGCCGAACCGTGAGGGTGTTTGCCGAGTGGCTGGCGGCGGAACTCGGCGAGCCCGCCCCTCTCACGTGAACACAGCTCAACGATCGATGTGATTTTCTCGCTTGCGCCATCCTCGTTGCGGCGGCGATCCTCGTGATGAGGGCGCAAAGCCCCACTGATTTCGATGACGAGGAAACCTCATGAGGGTTGCCGTCCCGCCCGCGGCCGTGCGCTGTAACGCGCCTTCGCGTTCCACCACGGGACGGCCGTGACCTCTCCCGCCTTCGCGCTCGAAGCGCTCGGTATCGAGAAGCGATTCGGCGCCACGCTGGTGCTGCAGGGTGCCGACCTGAAGGTGCGGCGGGCCGAGATCCACGCCCTTCTCGGTGGTAACGGCGCCGGCAAGTCGACGCTGATCCGCATCGTTTCGGGCGACATCGCGGCGAACGCCGGTGCGATCCGGGTCGGCGGCGCGGAAGCTTTCGACCGTGGCGCCGTCGCGGTCGTATATCAGGAACTCGCGCTGCTGCCTCACCTGTCGGTGGCCGAGAACATCCGGCTGCCGCGCCAGCGCCGACCTTTCGAAGTCTATCGGGCTGGGCGCGGCGACGACAGTGCTGCTGCATCGCTGGCCCTGATCGACCCTGCCCTACCCGCCGCCGTCCTCCACCGCCCCGCCGGGTCGCTGGACCTTCATCAGCGGCAGCTCGTTGAGATCGCCCGCGCGCTGCATTCGGGCGCACGGCTTCTCCTTCTCGACGAGCCTACTGCCAACCTCACCTTCGGCGAAAGCGAGCGGCTGTTCGCGATCCTGCGCCGGCTGGCCCGCGACGAGGGCATCAGCACCGTGCTGGTGTCGCATAGGATGAATGAGATCCGCGCCGTCGCCGACGTCTGCACGATCATCCGCGACGGACGTACGGTGGTGGACCGCATTCCCTTGGCCGAGATCGACGACGACGCCATCGTCACCGCCATGGGCCAGAGCCGCGCCGTGGAAGCCGTAGCGCCGCGTCAGAGTTCCGCGCCGGAAGGATCTCCGTCCCGGCTTGCGCTCCGCTGCGGCAAACTCCGGGTTTCGCTTGCGGCCGGCGACGTGCTCGGCCTCGCGGGCTCGCCCGACGGCCCCATGGACCTGATCGGGGCGCTCGTGGGTGTCGCCCCATCCCGCCGCTGGGACGTAGCCTTTGAGGGACGGCCGCTGCGCTTCAGCAGTCCAGCGGAGGCGGTGCGGCGGGGCGTTGGCTACGTGTCGGGCGACCGGGCCGAGAAGGGCATCCTGTCGACCCTGCCGATCACCGACAATGTGGTAGCCGCGCGCCGCGTGGCGCGGCGGACCGTGCTGGCGCTCGCCGACGAGGTCCGGCGCGCCGAAACAGCACTGCGCCGCCTGTCCATCAAGGCCGCCTCCGTCGACGTCCTGCCCCGCACCCTGAGCGGCGGCACGCAGCAGAAGCTGCTGCTCGCCCGCTGGCTCGATGTCACGCCCTCGATCCTGGTGCTGGAGGAGCCGACGCGCGGCGTCGATATCGGCACCAAGCGTGAGATCTACGAGATCGTCCGCCGCCTCGCCGAGGCCGGCACGACGGTGGTTTGGTGGTCGACCGAGTTTTCCGAACTCGCCGCGATCGCGTCCCGTGCGGTCGCTTTCGACCTTGCCGGCGAACCTAGCGCGGTCCTGGGCGCGGAGGACATGACCGAGGTTGCCCTCGCTCGGGCGACCGGGATGGCGGCGTGAAGCTGATGACGAGGACCATCACATGACCGACCTGTCCCGCCACGACATGCCCGTCGCCACTGCCGCACCGGCCCTCCCGCGCCGCGCCGGCCTGATGCTCAGGTCGCTGCGCTACTACCGTTCCGAGATCGCCATCGCGGCGGCGATTCTGCTGATCGACGCGGTCGTGAGTCTCTGGTCGCCCCAGGTCTTCACCGGCGGAAATACCGCCAACGTGGCCCAGGCGGCGGCGCCGCTCGTCGTCATGGCTCTCGGCGTCCTGGTTGTCGTCATCACGGGCGGGATCGACCTGTCGGTCGGCTCCACCTTCTCGCTGTCCGGCATGGTGGCGGGCTTGGCGCTGGGGGCGGGCTCGTCCTGGCCCGTCGCGGTTCTGGTCGGCCTGGGTGTCGGGGGCGCCGTCGGCCTCGCTAACGGGCTCCTCGTCACCTTCGTGGGGCTCGCGCCCTTCGTGGTGACGTTGATCAGCTACGCAGTGGCGGGCAGCCTCGCTTTCGTGATCACCGACGGGCACTCGATCGCGATTCTCGACCCTGACTTTTGGATGCTGAACGGCGGCGCGCTCGTTCCCGGGATCGTCAACTACCTCCTGTTCTGCCTCCTTGGCGTGGCAGGCCTGGAGTTTGCGCTGCGTAAGCTCGTGCTCGGGCGCTGGGTTTACGCCGTGGGCAGCAACGACAAGGCAGCGCGCCTGCTCGGCATTCCAGTCAGGGCGACGCGATGTGGCGTCTATGTGCTGTCGGGGCTCTGCGCCGCCTTCAGTAGCATGCTGAGCCTCAGCTACATCAGCAACGCCGAGGCGACCTCGGGCGGCAATATGATGCTGCAGGCCATCGCGGCCTGCGTGATCGGCGGCGCCTCGCTGTTCGGCGGCACGGGCTCGGCGATCGGCGCGATGCTCGGCGCGGTCATGATCACCGTGATCCAGAACGGCGTGAACCTGATCGGCATCAACAGCTTCTGGCAGGGCTCGGTCACCGGCCTCGTCATCCTGGTCGCGGTCCTGATCGACCGCGTCACCAAGGCCCGGGCCTGAAGAAGCCAGGGTCACCATAACGCAACGGGAGGAAAACCATGTCCACATTGCTACGATCGATGCTGCTCGGGACGGCAGTCGCCGCTGCTCTCAGTGCGGGGCCGGGCCATGCCGAAGACAAAAAGTTCACGGTCGCCTATATCGCACCCTCGCTCGACATCTCCTACTGGCAGTGGGTCGCCTACGGGGCCAAGACCAGGGCGGCCGAACTCGGCATGGCCTACATCGAGATGGATTCCCACAACTCGCCGACCGAGCAGATGACCAACATCCGCACGGCCCTCACGAAGGGCGTCGACGCGATCGTGATGGGGCCGGTCAGTTCGACCTCGACGCCGCCCGTGCTGCGCCTGCTGAAGGAGAAGAACGTGCCGGTCGCCTTCACGGGCATCGGCCCCCAGCCCGGCCAGACCGACTATACCTCCGCCGTCACGGCCAACAACTACGAGGCCGGCCAGCAGGAAGGCAAGTTCGTCTGCGGGCTCGCCAAGGAGCGTGGAGGCAAGGAGGTCGGCATGCTGTCCCTGCCGCAGGACCGCGAGAATGCCCAGAAATACCTCAAGGGCGCGCAGGAGTCCTTCGCGGCGGACGGCTGCACGCTCGTGCAGGTGCTCCAAACTCACGGGCTCACCGTCAAGGAGGCGGTCGACCAGGCCAACGACCTCCTGACGGCCCACCCGGACATCAAGGCCATCTACGGGATGTACGACGAGGCCGCGACGGGCGCCGCCAAGGCGCTGCAGACCCGCGGCCTCGTCGGCAAGGTCGGCGTCGCGACGGCGGACGGAAGCCCCACCACCGTCAAGCTTCTCAAGGACGGCACCATCCAGGGCCTGTTCCTGCAGGAAGCGGGCGGCCAGGGCATCGAAGCCACGCAGCAGGTGTTCAACGCCCTCACGGGCAAGCCCGTCACCAAGGACCTGCCGTTGCCCGAACCTCTCGTCACCGCCAAGGATGTGGACAGTCCCGAGGCGAAGGCGAAGCTGAAGCGAGTGTATCCGCCGAGTGCCGGAGACTATTGATCCTCGACGGCGCCCTGCAACGCCGCTGGTTCAATGAACGACGAGGCGACGAGCTTCGATGGTGTCTGACTCTCCCAGGCTGGGCGTGACGGCGCCGCGGAGCCATCGCCCCACCGCGGCGAGCGCGCGGGGCGCGTGCCTCGTCTGGAGGGTTCTGGCGTCGGCCATGATCTCGGACGCGGACCGCCGATCCGCTGCGCTGCCGATATGGTCCATCTAAAATTCCCGCTCTCGCGCTTCGCGTTGCGGAGCAGCATAGTCATTTCGCATCGCAACATCGAGGGCGGGAGCCGTCCGAATCGTGCATGGCTGCGCTTCAGCCGTCGCAGCCCGACTTTAACCCGATCGCGACGGATCGCCCGAATGCCGCAACGAAGGTGAAGCGATTTCACCGATCATCGAAAACTTCGCGCTTGTCGGCGAGCCCGTGCGCCCCGACACTGAACTCAATCAAGGGAGGAAACACGTGCTGCTTTCCGGCAAGACCGCCGTCATATCGGGGGCCGCGAGCCTGCGGGGTATCGGGCTCTGCACGGCCCGCCTGTTCGCCGACCATGGCGCCCGCATCGCCATTCTCGACCTCGACGAAGGCGCCGCGCGAAACGCCGCCGACACGCTCGGAGGAGAAGGCCACATCGGGCTCGCCTGCGACGTCACCGACAAGCCCGCCTGCGAGGCCGCGGTGCGGTCCGTGCTCGACGCCTTCGGGCGCATCGACGTGCTGGTCAACAACGCCGGCATCACGCAGCCAGTCAAGTTCCTCGACATCGCGCCCGAAAACTACGACGCCGTCATGGACGTCAGCCTGCGCGGCACGCTGTACCTGAGCCAAGCCGCGATCCCCGCGATGCGGGCACAGCGCGCGGGATCCATCGTCTGCATGTCGTCGGTCTCGGCGCAGCGCGGCGGCGGCATCTTCGGCGGCCCGCATTATTCCGCCGCCAAGGCCGGCGTGCTTGGCCTCGCCAAGGCCATGGCGCGCGAGTTCGGCCCCGACAACATCCGCGTGAACTCGGTCACACCCGGCCTGATCCAGACCGACATCACGGCGGGCCGGCTCACCGACACCATGCGGGCCGACATCCTCAAGGGCATCCCGCTGAACCGGCTCGGCGACGCCGCGGACGTGGCCGGCGTCTGCCTGTTCCTGGCGTCCGACCTGTCGTCGTATCTCACCGGCACGGCTATCGACGTGAACGGGGGCATGCTGATCCATGGCTGAGCCAGCCCTGTCCAACGTCGGCCTCGCCGAGCGCGCCTACCGCATCCGCCGAAACGCCCTGCGCATGGGCGAGGTGCAGGGCCAGGGCTACGTCGGCCAGGCGCTCGGCGTCGCCGACGTGCTGGCCGTCTCCTACTTCCACGCGCTCAACTACCGCGCCGAGGACCCGCACTGGGAGGGGCGCGACCGCTTCCTCCTGTCGATCGGACATTACGCGATCGCGCTCTATGCGGCGCTGATCGAGGCCGGGATCCTGCCCGAGGACGAGCTCGAAACCTACGGCTCGGACGGTAGCCGCCTGCCCATGTCGGGCATGGCCTCCTACACGCCCGGCATGGAGATCACCGGCGGCTCGCTCGGCCAGGGGCTCGGCATCGCGGTCGGCATGTGCCTCGGCCTGAAGCGCAAACGCTCGGACGCCTTCGTTTACAATCTCCTGTCGGACGGCGAGCTCAACGAAGGCTCGACCTGGGAAGCGGCGATGAGCGCCTCCCATTGGAAGCTCGACAACCTCGTGGCCCTCGTCGACGTCAACAACCAGCAGGCCGATGGCGCGTCATCGGGCGTGCTGGGCTTCGAGCCGCTGGCCGCCCGCTGGGAGGCTTTCGGGTGGCAGGCGTGGCGGGTCGACGGCAACGACATCGCGGCGCTCACGGCCGCCTTCGACGCGGCCCGCGCGTCTACCGAGCCGAAGCCGCGCGTGCTGATCTGCGACACGCTGATGGGCCGCGGTGTGCCTTTCCTGGAGACGCGCGAGAAGGCCCATTTTATCCGCGTCGACGCCGATGAATGGGGGATCGCCCTGGACCAGCTCGACGCCGGGAGGACCGCATGAGCCAGACCGCAGCCAAGCCGCGGCTCACCACGTCGGCGATGATCGCCTCGCTGGCCGAGGCCGGCCAGCGCACCGCGCCCGCGCCATTCGGCCACGCCCTCGTGAAGCTCGCGGCCGAGCGGTCCGACATCGTCGGTCTGACGGCGGACCTCGCCAAATACACCGACCTCCACGTCTTCGCCCAGGCCCACCCGGACCGGTTCTACCAGATGGGCATGGCCGAGCAGCTCCTCATGAGCGCCGCGGCGGGGCTGGCGCGGGAAGGCTTCCTGCCCTTCGCCACCACCTACGCGGTCTTCGCGTCGCGCCGCGCCTACGACTTCATTTGCATGGCCATCGCGGAGGAGAATCTCCCCGTGAAGATCGTCTGCGGCCTGCCCGGCCTGACCACGGGCTACGGGCCGAGCCATCAGGCGACGGAGGACGTGGCGATCTTCCGCGGCCTCCCCAACATGACGATCGTCGACCCCTGCGACGCGGTCGACATCGCCGGCGCCGTGCCCGAGATCGCCGCGCATCCAGGGCCGGTCTACATGCGGCTGCTGCGCGGCAACGTGCCGATGGTGCTGGACGAATACGATTATTCCTTCAAGCTCGGCCGTGCCGCCCTGCTGCGGGACGGCGCCGACGTCCTGATCGTGTCGTCGGGCTTCATGACGATGCGGGCGCTCGACGCCGCCAAGGCGCTCGAAGCCGACGGGATCGGCGCCGCGGTGCTGCATAGCCCGACGATCAAGCCGCTCGACGAGGCCGCGATCCTGCGCGAGGCCGGCCGCGGCGGCCGGCTCGTCGTGGTGGCGGAGAACCATTCGGTCGTGGGCGGGCTCGGCGAGGCCGTGGCGAGCCTGCTGATGCGGCACCGCGTGTCGCCCGTCTTCAAGCAGGTCGGCCTGCCCGACGCCTTCCTGCTCGCCGGCGCCCTGCCGACGCTGCACGACCGCTACGGCATCTCGACGGCCGCCATGACGACGTCGATCAAGCGCTGGCTCGGCGAATGAGCGGGCGCATCGAGACGGTCGGCTTCATCGGCCTCGGCGCCATGGGCCGGCCCATGGCGGCCAATCTCGTCAAGCGCGGCTTCCGAGTGCGGGGCTTCGACGTCAGCGAAGTAGGACGTGACGCACTGGCGGCGGCCGGCGGCGAGCCCGCGGCTTCCGCCGCAGAGGCCGCGACCGGGGCTGACGTCCTGGTTCTCATGGTGGTCAACGCCGACCAGGCCCGCGCGGTGCTGTTCGAGGCGGGGGCGCTCGACGCCCTGCCGCGGGGGCGCTGCGTGGTGCTGATGGCGACCTGCCCGCCCGGCGCCGTCGAGGAGATCGCCGCGCGGGTCGCGGCGGCCGGCCGGGTGCTGGTCGACGCGCCAGTGTCGGGCGGCGTCGCAGGGGCGACCGCGGCATCCCTCACGATCATGGCCGCCGCGCCGGCCGAGCACGTCGCGGCGGTCAGGCCCGTGCTCGATGCGCTCGGCGGCAAGGTCGTCCACGTCGGCGAGCGGCCCGGTCAGGGCGCCACCGTCAAGGCGGTCAACCAACTGCTCTGCGGCGTGCACATCGCCGCCGCCGCAGAGGCACTTGCGCTGGCCGCTAAGGTCGGCGTCGACACGGGCGTGATGCTCGACATCGTGTGCGGCTCGGCGGCGTCGAGCTGGATGTTGAGGGACCGCGGCCCACGGATGCTGGAGGCGGACCCGCCCGTGACCAGCGCGGTCGACATCTTCGTCAAGGACCTCGGCATCGTGCTCGAAGCCGGCCGGGATGCGATGGCGGCGCTGCCGCTCGCTGCACTCGCCCACCAACTCTTCCTGGCGTCTTCTGCACAGGGCCACGGCAGGGCCGACGACAGCCAGCTCATACGGACCTACCATGGCTTGAACGGCGCCTGAGAGCGCTTGGGCCGGGAAGAAACGATCGGGGAGGAACCAGAATGAAAATCACCACGCTTACCCGCCGCGCTTTGCTGGCCGGCGCCGCATCCGTGCCGATGATCACCCTGATCTCGCAGCGGGGATCGGCGGCCGAGTTCACCTACAAGTTCGCGACCGGCCAGGACCCCACCCACCCGGTCAACATCCGGGCCGGCGAGGCGCTCGACCGTATCCGGGAGGCCTCGAACGGCCGGCTCGACATGAAGCTGTTCCCGGCCAACCAACTCGGGTCGGACACTGACCTCCTGAGCCAGGTCCGTAATGGGGGCGTCGAGTTCTTCAATCTCGCGACCTCCATCCTGAACACGCTCGTGCCGGCGGCCGGACTGGTCAACATCGGCTTCGCGTTCAAGGACTACGACGACGTCTGGAAGGCGGTGGACGGCCAGCTCGGCCAGTACATCGCGGGGCAGATCGCCAAGGTCGGGCTGGTGTCGGTGACGCCGCTCTGGAACAACGGCTTTCGGCAGATCACCTCCTCGACCCGCGAGATCCTGACGCCGGACGACCTCAAGGGTTTCAAGATGCGCGTGCCGCCCGCGCCGATCCTGACGTCGCTGTTCCAAGACATCGGCGCCTCGCCGACGCCCATCAATTTCAACGAGCTGTATTCCGCCCTGCAGACCAAGATCGTCGAAGGACAGGAGAACCCGCTCGCGATCATCGCGACCACCAAGCTCTACGAGGTGCAGAAGTCGCTCAGCATGACGAGCCACGTGTGGGACGGCTACCAGATCCTCGGCAACCGCCGCGCTTGGGAAAAGCTGCCTCAAGATCTCAAGGACATCGTGGGGCGCGAACTCGCCCGGTCCGGACAGGAGGAGCGCGCCGACGTGATCAGGCTCAGCGACAGCCTGCGCAAAACCCTGACCGACAAGGGCATGGCGTTCCACGACGTCGACCGCGCCAAGTTCAGAGACGCGCTCAAGACCACGAGCTACTACAAGGACTGGAAGGCCAAGTTCGGCGACGAGGCTTGGCACGTGCTCGAAACCACGACGGGCAGCCTCGCCTGATGGCGGCGCTGGCCCAGGCGACGGCGCCCCCGGCGGCACGCTCGTTCTCCTTCCTGGCCGAGCGAGCCGTCCTCCGGGCCATGGAGGCCGTCGCGGCTGTGCTGGTGGTCGCCGAAGTCGTCATCCTGCTGATGGGCGTCGTGTCGCGCTTCGTGTTCGATCGGCCCCTGGTGTGGAGCGACGAGCTCGCGTCGTTGCTCTTCCTGTGGCTCGCCATGGTGGGGGCCGCCATCGCGCTGTCGCGCGGCGCCCACATGCGCCTGTCGACCGTCACGGCCATGCTGTCGCCGGCTTGGCGACTGCGCCTCGATGCGCTGGCGGTCGGCGTACCGCTGGTGTTCCTCGCGCTCCTGTTCGGCCCGGCGCGGGACTACGTCGAGGACCAGGGATTCATCGAAACGCCGGCGCTGAGCTGGCCCGGCAGCATCCGCGCCTACGCGATGCTGGCGGGCATCGGGCTCATGCTGCTGATCGCGGCCTTGAAGCTTCTGCGTCTCGGCTGGCGCGACCTCCTCGTCGCGACGGCGGCGCTCGGGACCCTCGGTGTCGTCCTGTGGGCCGCGGCATCTGCCCTCACGGCCATGGGCAACTGGAACCTGCTGATCTTCTTCGTGCTGCTCGTCGGCGGGGCGGTGTTGCTCGGCGTTCCGATCGCCTTCGCGTTCGGCCTCGCCACCGCGGCCTATCTGCTGACTACCACCTCGACGCCTCTGCCGGTGGTGGTGGGGCGGCTCGACGAGGGCATGAGCTCACTCATCCTGCTCGCCGTGCCGCTGTTCGTGCTGCTCGGCCAGTTGGTCGACGCGACCGGCATGGCCCGCGCGATGGTGGCCTTCCTCGCGGCGCTGATCGGCCACGTGCGGGGCGGCCTCTCCTACGTGCTGCTCGGCGGCATGCTGCTCGTATCGGGCATCTCGGGCTCCAAGGCGGCCGACATGGCCGCTGTGGCGCCCGTGCTGTTCCCGGAGATGAAGCGGCGGGGCCTCGACGAGGGCGAGATGGTGTCGCTGCTCGCCGCCTCGGGCGCCATGGCCGAGACCATCCCGCCCTCGCTGGTGCTGATCGCCATCGCGTCGGTGACGGGCGTGTCGATTTCGGCACTTTTCACCGGGGGCCTTCTGCCCGGCATCGTGCTGGCGCTGGCGCTGGCGTTCCTCGCCCGGCAGCGGACCCACGAGGCCCCGACGACCCGCGCGCCGCTGGCGGTCGTCGGCAGGACGTTCCTGGTCGGCCTGCCGGCCCTGGTGCTGCCGGTGCTGATCCGAACCGCGGTGGTCGAGGGTGTCGCCACCGCGACCGAGGTGTCCACCATCGGCATCGCCTATTGCGCGGTGGTGGGCGTGGGCGTGTATCGCCAGTTCGACTGGCGCCGCGCCTACCCGATGCTGGTCGAGACCGCGACGCTGTCGGGCGCCATCCTGTTCATCATCGGCGCCGCCACCGGGATGGCTTGGGCGTTGACGCAATCGGGGTTCTCGCAGTCGCTGGCGCGCGTCATGGGCTCGGTGCCGGGCGGGCAATGGGGATTCCTAGCGATCTCGGTGCTGGCCTTCATCGTCCTCGGCAGCGTGCTGGAAGGCATCCCCGCCATGGTGCTGTTCGGCCCGCTGCTGTTCCCCATCGCGCGGCAGATCGGCGTCAACGAGGTCCACTACGCCATCGTGATCATCCTCGCCATGGGCATCGGCCTGTTCGCGCCGCCCTTCGGGCTCGGCTATTACACGGCCTGCACGATCGGCAAGGTCCATCCCGACATCGCGCTGAAGAAGATCTGGCCCTACCTCGGCGTGCTCACGCTGACGCTGCTGCTGCTCGCCGCCGTGCCGTGGTTCTCGACCGGCTTCCTGCCCTGACCCGGCCCGGCGCATCCATCATGTATCCCTCTCTCGAAAGAGCACATCGATGAACCGCGTGATCGACGATCCCGAGGAGGTCGCGGATGGCTTCATCCGCGGCGCGCTTCTGGCGCGGCCCGACCTCCTCGCCCCGACCGAGCACCCGCGCGTGGTGCGTCGGGCCGGCGCGGCCGAGCCTCGCGTAGCCGTCGTCACGGGCGGCGGCTCGGGGCACGAGCCGGCCTTCGTGGGCTACGTGGGACCGGGCCTCGTCGACGCCGTGGCGATCGGCGAGATCTTCGCCTCCCCGACGGCCAAGAGCTTCCACGCCGCCTTCAAGGCCGCGGACCGGGGGCACGGGGTCGCCTGCCTCTATGGCAACTACGCCGGCGACAACATGAACGTGAAGATGGCGGTCAAGCTCGCCGCCAAGGACGGGATCACGGTCAAGACCGTGGTGGCCGACGACGACGTCGCCTCTGCGCCCGCGGACGAGCGGGGCAGCCGCCGCGGCGTCGCCGGCGAGATCCTGATGTGGAAGGTCGGGGCTGCGCGGGCCGCCGAGGGCGGCACGCTCGACGAGGTCGTGGCCGCGGCCCGGCACGCGCTCGACAACACCCGCTCGATCGGCATCGGCCTGCACGATCCCGGCCAACGGCAAGCCCAATTTCTCGATCCCCGACGGCAGCATGGAGGTCGGCATCGGCCACCACGGCGAGCCTGGCATTGCCGTCCTGCCGACCGCCCCTGCGGCCGAGATGGCGAGGTTGATGGTCGAGCGCATCGTCGAAGACCTGCCGTTCGGGCGCGGAGATTCCGTCACGGTGCTGGTGTCGGGGCTCGGCGCGACGCCGCTGATGGAGCTGTACCTGCTCTACGGGCACGTCGACGCGCTCCTGCGCGAACGCGCCATCACGCCCGTGCGGCGGCTCGTCGGCAACTACTTCACCTCACTGGAGATGAACGGCGTCTCGCTCACCCTCATGCGGATGGATGCGGAACTCGAACGCCTGATGGCCGCGCCCTGCGGCTCGATCGGACTGACGCTGACGGAGGGCTGGTGATGGACGACGTGGATCTCAAGGCGGCCGGCCCCGTCGTCCTCGACCTCGTCGCGGCGGTGGTTCGCGAAAAGGATCGCCTGAGCGAGATCGACGGGGCGACCGGCGACGGCGACCACGGCGTCAACATGGGCAAAGGCTTTCGCCTCGCCGGTGAGAAGCTCGGCCGGCTCGGCGCCTTCGACCTCGCCACGGGCTTCTCGACGCTCGGCGACACGCTGCTCGGCGACATCGGCGGCTCGATGGGGCCGCTCTACGGCACCTTCTTCACCGACATGGCGGACAGCCTCGCGGGCGCCGACGTCCTCGACCGCGCCCGCTGCGCCGCCATGCTGCGCGCCGGCCTCGACGCCGTCCAGGGCCTCGGCGATGCCAAGCCGGGCGACAAGACCCTGGTCGACGTGCTGCAGCCCGCCGTCGCGGCCTTCGACGCCGCCGCGGTGAAGGGCGAGGACTTCGCGGCCTGCCTCGACGCGATGACGAACGCCGCCGCGGCGGGCCTCGAAGCGACGCGCGGCATGGTGGCCCGCCTCGGGCGGGCTGCGCGGCTCGGGGAGCGCTCCCGCGGTCATCTCGACGCGGGGGCGGCCTCCTGCGACCTCCTGCTGCGCACCCTGGCCGGCGGCCTCCAGGCCCGCCTGGCGGGGACCGTCGCGTGAGGGCCGTCTCGATCTCGGCCGCGCCCTATGACGGCTATCCCTTCCCGCAGGTCTGCGACAGCCTCGCGGCCTGCGGCGCACGCTATGTCGAGCCAGCCTTCATCGTCGGCTACACCGAGCCTTTCGACGAGACGAGCTTCCGCCCCGCCGAAGCCCGGGCTCATCGCGCCGCCCTCGACGCCAGCGGGCTCGCCTGCCACGCTTTTTCGTCCCACATCGACCTCGGCCGGGACGACGCGGTCGAGGTGTTCAAGTGGCGGATGGACTTCGCCGCCGCCCTCGGCGCCGCCGTGATCAACACCAACGCGGCCGAGCGGAGCCGGGCGGCCCGCTTCCGCGACAACATCGGGCCGCTCGCCGAACACGCGGCGGCGCTCGGCCTCGTCATCGGTCTTGAAAATCCTGGCAATGGCGAGGACAACCTTGTCAACGCCGCCGCTGATGGCCTGGAGTTGCTGCGCGAACTCGCCCTGCCGGCGGTGCGGCTCAACTACGACCCGGGCAACACGGCCTCGCATCGCCCGGGCCGCATCAACGCGTCCGCCGACGCGGTCGCGGCGCTTCCGGGCTGCGCACATTTCCACCTCAAGGACGTGCGTCGCGACGCCGACGGCTGGCGCTTCGTCGTGCCCGGGACGGGGGATATCGATTGCGCGGCCATCATGGAGGGTTTGGCGGCGCGCGCCGACCTGCCTTTCGCGGTGGAACTGCCGCTCCGCCTGCGTCGCGGCCCCGACGCTCAGCCGATCCGGGCCTCCGCGCCGGTGCCGCTCGCCGCGATTCAGGCCGCGGTGCGGGACTGCCTCGCCTTCGTGCGCCGTTGGATCCCGGAAGCATGAGCCGGCCCCTCGTCGCCCTGATCCTCGGCGATCCGGCGGGGATCGGCCCCGAACTGACCGCCAAGCTGCTCGCCAGCGAGGAGGTGCGCGCGGCCAAGCGCCTCCTCGTGATCGGCGACCGGCGTGTGCTGGAGAGCGGTGCCGCGGTAGCCGGAGTGACGCTCGACGTCGAGGATGTCGCCGACGCCGGGGCCCGAATCTTCGGCGGACGCCCCCCCCTGCTCGGGGGCGGCCGGATCGATCCCGCCACGGTCCGTCGCGGCGCGCGAGGGCGACGCCTTCGCTCGCCAACTACCGGCCGGCCCTCGATCTCGCCGCGCGGGGTGCCGTCGATGCAGTCTGCTACATGCCCTTCAACAAGGCGGCTCTCAAATTGGCCGAGCCCGGCTACGGCGACGACGCGGTCTTCACGGCCGCGGCGCTCGGCCACGCGGGACCCGCGAGCGAGTTCAACGTGCTCGGAAGCCTGTGGAACGCGCGCGTGACCTCCCACATCCCAGTGTCGGAGGCCGCGTCCCGCATCACGACCGCCTCGGTCCTGCGCGGCATCCGCCTGACGGACGCGGCGATGCGGGCCGCGGGCGTTGCTGCCCCGCGCATCGCCGTCGCGGCTCTGAACCCGCACGCCGGCGACGGTGGCAACTTCGGGCGGGAGGAGATCGACGTCCTCGCGCCGGCAGTGGAGCGGGGGCGCCGCGAGGGCATGGAGGTCGAGAGTCCGTTCCCGTCCCACACGGTCTTCCTCCGCGCCCGGGCCGGCCTGTTCGATGCCGTGCTGACGATGTACCATGACCAGGGGCAGATCGCGATGAAGCTGATGGGCTTCGATCGCGGCGTCACCTTCCTGGGCGGCTTCGCCTTCCCGATCTGCACGCCGGCGCACGGCACCGCCTACGAAATCGCGGGCCGGGGCGTCGCAGACGCCGGCGCGTCCGTCGCTGCCGTCCTGCTCGCGGCCGGGATGGCGACGAGCCGCCTAGGTGTTCAGTCCCGCGGTGTGATGGTGCAAACTCACCCCTGACTCGTCAGCAGGAGGATGGCCTATGGCAAGCGTGCTCCACGGCAGCGCCCGAACGACGCCGCGCGTTCGAGCCGAGCTCCAAGAAGCGCAAGCGTGGTCCCGCACCCTTGCCCGCCAATATGGCATCGACCCCAAGACCGTCCTGAAGTGGCGCAAGCGCACCACCACGGCGGACGCTCCGATGGGACCGGCCAAACCCCGCTCCACGACCCTGACTGAGGCCGAGGAGGCCATCGTGGTCGAGTTCCGCAAGCGTACGCTGTTGCCCCTCGACGACATGCTGGGCTGCCTGAAGGACAGCATTCCCAAGCTGACCCGGAGCGCGCTCCACCGTTGTCTCGTTCGCAACGGCATCTCTCCACTTCCCAAAGACCCGACGAACAGCTCGAAGCGTAAGACGTTCAAGAACACCGAGATCGGTTTTGTCCATATCGACAGCTGTGAGCTACGATCAGCTGAAGGGAAGCT
>NZ_QYBB01000066.1 GCF_004137685.1 Lichenibacterium minor
GCCGTCGTCGACCCAAAAATCCAACCGCTTCCCGACGCCCGCGACACCACACCAGCCCAGGGGAGGTGAGCAATTACGTGCAGGGCATCGCGTGGCACGACGACCCCACGACATAGATCGACCGATCCTTCGATACCGGACACCTCGATCCGCATATCTCCCTTCAGGGAGAACACGAATTGGTGGAAGTCATGCCTGTGCGCCATGCACTCCGGCAGATAATTCCTGCAGGTCAATGTCGAACGCACTCTTCTACCCCGAAAGCGCGAGTTCGATCCATGGTGATCTGCAGACGGTCGCGAGCCCCGATCGTTGCACAACGGAGCAGGAGCGCACATCGAAGGCAAGGGGATTCGATCCCGAATTGCAGAAATGGCGTTTCTGACAGGTTCTGGCCCTTCGCTCCCGGGCCCGACCCATCCTCAGGCCAGGCCCACAGGATCTCACCCGGGCGGCGGGCACGACGTCACAGGGCCGTGGTCTCACGACGCCATAGTGCCGGGCAGAAGGGACCCGCGGAGCACGCCCGCCGAACCTCGGACCCGGAGGGCCCAGAAACCACAGGCGACGTTCCGATCTGGTCGGCGCCCCCTCAGGTTTCCGCGATCCCGCCCGTGTCGGCCGACGGCCTGCCGTGGCCGTGCGGCAGCGCCAGATATTGCTCCGACCGCATCTCGACGAGGCGCGACACGGTGCGGCGGAACTCGAACACTTCCCGCCCGTCCGGCGCGTCGTAGAGGGCTTCGGGTTCGGCCTCCGCGGAAGCGATGAGCTTCACCTGCTCGTCGTAGAGCGTGTCGACGAGGGTGATGAACCGCTTCACCACGTTGCGCTCGTCCGGGCGCATCACCCGCACGCCGTCGACCAGCACGGTGCCGTAGCGGCGCGCCAGCGCCAGGAAGTCGGTCGCGCCGAGCGGCGCGTCGACGAGGTCGGCGAAGGGGAAGCGCGCGACGTCGCCGAGCGCTTCCGGCACGGCGATCTCGCGGCCGAGCAGCGGCACCCGCTCCGGCCGGCCCCGCGCTTGCCCGGTGAGGCTCAGGAAGGCGCGGTCGAGCGCCGCGCGCGCGGTGGCGTCGGCGGGGACGAACCAGGTCGCGGCCTCGGTCAGCTTGCTGTAGCGGAAGTCCCGCGCCGCATCGAGCCGCACCGTCTCCATCCGCGCCTGCAACTGCGCGATGAAGGGCAGGAACAGGGTGCGGTTCAGCCCGTCCCGGTACAGGTTCTCGGGCTCGACGTTGGACGTCGCCACCACCACGACGCGGTCGGCGAACAGCGCCGTGAACAGGCGCCCGAGGATCATGGCGTCGGCGATGTCGGTGACGGCGAACTCGTCGAAGCAGAGCAGCCGGGCTTCCGCCGCCAGGGCCGACGCCACGGGCGGGATCGGGTCGTCGCCCTTGGCGAGCCCACGCTTTCGGGCTTCGCGCCAGGCGTGGATGCGGGCGTGGACGTCGGCCATGAAGGCGTGGAAGTGGACGCGCCGCTTGGGCTCGACCGCGGCGGCCTCGTGGAACAGGTCCATCAGCATGGTCTTGCCGCGCCCGACGTCGCCCACGACGTAGAGGCCGCGCGGCGCTTCTTCCGGCTTGGCGCCGAACAGCCGGCCGAACAGCGAGGGCTTGTCGGCGGCGCCGGCCGCCAGCGCCGCCGCCAGCGCGTCGAGCTTCGCCGCCACCGCCTCCTGGGCGGCATCCGCCTGGAGGTCGCCCCGCGCCACGCGGGCGCGGTAGCGGTCGAGAACAGAGGTCAATGCGCCCACCTTCGGCTGGCGCGCCGTCCGGGGCGCATCCGAGGGGGCTTGCCGCCGGGGCCGGGCCCCGTCAAGGGCGACGCGGGGCTCAGCCCGCAACGACCCGCCGCGGCTCGGCCAGCAGCAGGGCCGGCACGTCGGCGCCCGGCATGGGGCGGCCGAACAGGTAGCCCTGCCCTTCGGCGCAGCCGAGTTGCCGGAGCTGCAGGAGCTGCAGCGGCGTCTCGATCCCTTCCGCGATCGTGTCCATGCCGAGGTCGCGGGCCAGGCGCGTCGCCGCCCGGACGATGGCGAGGCAGCCCTCGTCGCGGCCGATGTCGCTCACGAAGGACCGGTCGATCTTGATCTTGCTGAACGGAAAGGCGCGCAGGTAGCTCAGCGAGGCGAAGCCCGTGCCGAAGTCGTCGAGCGCCACCTGGATGCCGGCGTCGCGGAAGGCGTGCAGCACCAGCAGGTTGGTGTCGTTGTCGATGAGCCGCACCGATTCGGTGATTTCCAGCTCCAGGCGCCCGGGCGGAAGGCCCGAGCGCTCCAGCGCCGCCGCCACGGCTTCGGGCAGGCCGGGCGTGATGAACTGCACCGGCGACAGGTTTACCGCCACCCGCGCCGGCACCGGCCAGGCCGCCGCGTCCGCGCAGGCGCGGGCCAGCACCCAGGCGCCGAGCCGCACGATCAGCCCCGTTTCCTCCGCCACGGGGATGAAGGCGCCGGGCTCGACCAGGCCGCGGACCGGGTGGCGCCAGCGCACCAGGGCTTCGAAACCCGAAACGAGTTCGGTGGCGAGATCGACCTGCGGTTGGTAGTGCAGCTCGAACTCCCCCCGCTCCAGGGCGCCGCGCAGGTCCTGCTCCAGCGCGCGGCGCCCGCGCACCTCCTCGTCCATCCGGGGCTCGAAGGCGTGGAACGTCCCGCGGTGGCCCGCCTTGGCGCGCTGCAGCGCGAGTTCGGCGTGGCGCAGCAGCAGGTCCGCCCCGCCCTCGGCGGCGGCTTCGGAGGGGGCCAGCGCGATGCCGATCGTGGCCCCCACCATCAGCTCCTGGCCGCACACCGGGAACGGCCGCGTGAAGAGGTCGAGCAGCCGCGACGCCAGGCTTTCCGCGTCGGCCCGCTCGCCCACCCCGGACTGCACGACCACGAACTCGTCGGCGCCGAGCCGCGCCACGCCGTCGTCGCCCCGCATCTCGCCCGCCAGCCGCTCGCCCACCGCCTTCAGCAGCGCGTCGCCCACCGCGTGGCCCAGGGCGTCGTTGAACACCCTGAAGCCGTCGAGGTCGATGAGCAGCAGCGCCAGGCCCTCGGGCGTCCGGCGCCGCGCCGCCAGGGCCCCCTTGAGGATCCCCGCGAAGGCGGCGCGGTTGGGCAGGCCGGTCAGGTCGTCGAAGCGCGCGGCGCGGTCGAGCCGGCGCTCCATCTCCCGCCGTTCGGTGACGTCCTCGGCGACGCCCAGCACGTAGCGGGGCGCTTCCCCGGCGCGCCCGGCGATCGGCACCTTGCGGGTGTGGATCACGCGGCGCGAGCCGCCGCGCCCGGGCGCGGCGAACTCGTATTCGCATTGCGCCCCGGCCCGCATCACCTCGGCGTCGTGGTCCTCGAAGAGCGTGGCGAGGTCGGGGGGGAAGATTTCCGCATCGGTCCTCCCGACGATGCGGCCGAGATCGTCGGCGGCCTGCAGTTCGCCGGCCCGGTTGAACAGCACGTAGCGGCCGCCGTCCTGCATGTCCTTGGCGAAGACGATCGACGGGATGGTCTCGATGACGCTGTCCAGGAAGGCGCGCGTGCGGTCGAGGTCGTCGCGGCCCCGCTGCACCTCCGTCATGTCGACCAGCGCCGTGATCACGGCGGGGCGCCCGGCATGGACGAAGTCCGACGAATAGGGCAGCAGGTCCACGAAGGTGCCGTCGCCCCGCACGCAGCGCCACGGCGCGCCCTCGGCCAGCGGCGCCGAGCGCCCGAGGGCACAAAGGTCCCCCACCTTCAGGGCCAGGAAGGCCGCCCGCCCGTAGCCGAACAGCTTCAGCGCGGCGTCGTTGACGGCCAGCATGTCGAAGCCGTCGCGGTCCCGCACCAGGATCGGCACAGGGTTGGTCTCGAACATCAGGCGGAACGAGGCTTCCCGCCGCTTGAGGTCGGTGATGTCGACGCGGATGCCCACCGTGAGTCCGTTGCGGGTGCGCTTCTCCTGCACCCGGATCCAGCGCCCGTCGTCGAGCCGATGCTCGAAATCGCTCTCGGGCATGGCCTGGTGGCGCAGGCGCTCGGCGATCCACTCGCCCTCGCGCCCGATCGCCACCGGCACCCGGCCGCTGGCGGCGATGCGCCGGACCACCGCTTCGAAGGGCAGGCCGGGCCGCAGAAAGCCGGGGGGATGCGCGTAGACCTCGACGTAGCGGCTGTTCCAGAACAGGAGCCCGCCGTCGGCGCCGAAGATCGCGATCCCTTCCGGAAGGGCGTCCAGCGCTTCCAACAGGACGTCGGTCGCCGCCGCAACCGCCGCCACCCCGTTCACGCGCCGACCAGTCTGCGACATTGCAACGCCCTACCTCGGATCCGCCGACCTCGTAAACCGGAGGTAAGCATCCCAAGCATTGCGGAAAGATTGATCCGTTTCGGCTCAAATCACCTCCGGCCGGGATGCGGAGTTTCACCGGGTGAAATCGATTTCACCATCGATGCCCACCGACCGCCATCCTTGGATGCAGGGGGCGGTTTTCGATGTCATCCCGCCACGGGGGATTGCATCGCAGGACGGCGCCGCCGGTTGCGGCGCCGCGATGTTCCTGCCCTCAGGGTGAATCGTCCGTTGCGAAACCGGCGCCCCTCACCGCAGGATGCCACGCACCGGATGAAGCGGCGGCGGCACGGCGGCATCGCCGACGGCTTGGCGCAGGTCGATCTCGACCGTGCGGGTGATGGCGCTCATCGGCACGTCGTAGACCGAGCGCATGAAGGGGTCCTCGAGGTGGCGGCCGGATTGGTCGAGCGCCAGGAACACGAAGCCGATCACCGCGGAGCCGAGCGGCGTCAGGACGTTCAGGTCGGGCACGATGCCGAAGGGCAGCATCAAGCAATAGGCCGTGACGAAGACGCGCGAGAAGGCGGCGTATTGTTGCGGCATCGGCGTGTTGCGGATGCGCTCGAGCCCCCCCTGCGAATCGGTGAGCGCCGTCAGCGTCGCGTTGACGGCGCCGGCCTCGATGCTGTCCAGCCAGCCGTCCCGCCGCGCCCGGACCAGGAGCTCCGCCATCTCGCGCTGGATGGCGAAGGGCGGGTTGGCGGCCTGGGTCACCCGCGCCAGCGCTTCGGCGGGCAGGAAGGGCGAGATGTCGTGCGTCGGGTCCTCGCGGCGCATGAAGCAGCGCAGCGCGTGGGCCCAGGCGATTTGGTGGTGGACGAGCGTGTGGCGGAGCACCGCCGCTTCGGGCGGCACCACCAGGAGGGTGAGGGTGCGGGCGTAGGACCGCGAATTGTTCAGCACCGCGCCCCACAGGGTGCGGGCTTCCCACCAGCGCGCATAGGCGGTGTTGTTGCGCACGCCCAGGAACACGGCGAGGCCGGTGCCGAGCAGCGGCAGCGGCAGGCCGGCCGGCACGATCCAGGTCCAGCCGAGCCCCACGTAGGCGACCGTGACCAGCGAATCGAGCAGGAACAGCGCCACGAGGGGGCGCCACACCTCGCGCAACGTGTCGGTGATCCGGAACTTGTCGACGACGACCATCAGGTGGAGGCTTTCCGCTTCAAGGCCTGGTTGCCCTGGCTTTCCTCGAAGGGCACCATCCGGCCCTGCGCCGCGTCGTGCAGGTGGATGGCGCCGGTCTCGATGTCGTAGACCCAGCCGTGCAGCTCCAGCTTGCCGCTGGCGACGCCCGCCGCGACGGTCGGGTGGGTGCCCAGGTGCTGGAGCTGGGTGACGACGTTCTGCTCGACGAGGGCCTGAATCTTGTCGTCCCCGTCGAGTTCGGGGTGGAGCACCTCGACGACGCTGCGCGCCGCGTGGGCGTTGCGCAGCCAGGAGCGCACCGTCGGCATCTTGTTCAACGCCTCGTCGCCGCGGATCAGGCCCGCCATCGCGCCGCAGTTGGAATGGCCGCAGACCACGATGTCGGTGACGCCGAGCGCCACGACGGCATATTCCACGACGGCGGACACGCCGCCCATCATCTCGCCGTAGGCCGGCACGATGTTGCCGATGTTGCGGCACACGAAGAGTTCGCCGGGCTCGGTCTGGGTGATCATCTCGGGCACCACCCGGCTGTCCGCGCAGGTGATGAACAGGATGCGCGGGTTCTGGGCCTTGGCGAGCTGCTCGAACTGTTCGCGCCGCTCCGGGAACACGTTGTCGCGAAACTCGCGCACGCCGTCGAACAGCCGCTCGACGGGGTCGTCATCCACCGGGGAAGGCGGGGCGGCGTGGGATCCGGGCATCGGGGTCTCCGTTGGGCGGCGGGGCGGCGTGCCGCGCGAGGATCCACGCTGCACTGCGACATGGCAATGCGGGAAGCCGGGGCCCGGTTCTGGGCGCGCGGGGCGCGGCACAGCGCGGGGCGCCGCGTCGAACCTCCATCCCGTTGAGATCCCGTCGCTATCCACCCCGGGAACGGCCGGATGAACATTTGGTCATGGGGATCCGGGGGCGCCCCATGCCGCATCGCGCCCCGGTCGCGTTTCGGCCGCCCCGCCCCCATGTCACGGGGTGAGCCGTCGAAGCCCCGCCGCGCCGCACCCGAAAGAGCCCCCGCTTGACCAAACCCTTGAACCTGCTGATCGCGGAAAGCGAGCCCGAGGAGGCGCGCGACGCCCGGCGGGGCGCGACAGGCCGCAGCAGCGGGGAAACCTACATGGACGCCCTGAGGGCGCTGGCGCCTGATGCCCGCTTCGACATCTTCCGGCCGGGCGAGCCGGGCCGCCTGCCGCAGGCGCTCGACGCCTACGACGGCGTGTTCCTGTCGGGCTCGCCGCTCCACGTCTACCACGACAACCACGAAGTCCGGGCCAACGTGGACTTCATGCGCGCCGTGTTCGACGCGGGCGTGCCGAGCTTCGGATCCTGCGCGGGCCTGCACATCGCCGTGGCGGCCGCGGGCGGAACGGTGCGGCGCAACCCGGACGGCCACGAGGTGGGCCTCGCCCGCCGCATCGCCCCCACCCCCGAGGGCGCCCGTCACCCGCTGCTCGAAGGCCGCCCCGCCGCCTTCGACGCGCCCGCGGTGCACGGCGACGAGGTCGAGGCGCTGCCGCCCGAGGGCGCGACGCGGCTCGCCGGCAACGCCGCCTCGCCGGTGCAGGCGGCCGAGATCCGCTGCGGCGCCGGCACGTTCTGGGGCGTGCAGTACCACCCCGAACTGCCGCTGGACCAGCTCGCCCAGGCGATCCGCAGGCAGAAGGAGGGGCTCGTCGAGCGGGGTCTCGCGCGGAGCGAGGCCGACGTCGAAGCCCAGGCCGGGCTGTTCGAAGCCCTCGGCCGCGAGCCGGACCGGCTCGACGTGGCGTGGAGGCTCGGCGTCGACCGCGAAGTGGCGGAGGGCGCACGCCGGTCCACGGAACTGCGCAACGCCCTGCGCCACCTCGTGGAGCCCGCCCGGGCGCGCCGCGGCCGGGGCTGACCCCTTACGTGGGATTTTCTCCCACGACGACGGTATGTCCATGTTTCGGTCGGATTTGCGGTCGACACCCTGCCCGTGACCGGTTTTCCCCGCGTCGCGGGGTGGAGCCGAAGGACCGATGCGGGACGGTGTGAAAGGTTTGGCGTCCACGCTGGTTTCCGCCGTGGTCTTGGGCGGCTTCGCCGCCGTTTTCGTCTTCCACCCCCTCACGCCCGCCCTGCCCCGCGCCGGCATCGACCCTTCCTGGATAGCGGTGATGGGGGAAGCGGCCGACCGGCCGGCGCGCTTCGGCCTCGACACGGCCTTCACCTACGGCCCCGCCTCGCCGGTGGTGACGGGCTACCTCAACGCCGCCTGGCTCATCCGCACGGTGCCGCTGCAGCTCGGCTTCTCGGCGCTGTTCGGCTGGTGCGCCGCGCTCCTCGTCGCGGCCCGCCGGCCCGGCCGCGCCGCATGCGAGGGCACGGCCGCCTGCGCGCTGATGCTGGCCGCGGCGCGCGGCACGCCGGACGCGCTGTTCCTCGCCCTGCCCTTCCCGGTGCTCCTGCTGGCGCTGCGCCGCGAGCCCCGTCGGGCCGAGGTCGCCGCGTCGTGGCTCGGCGCCGCCGCCCTGGGCCTCACCGCCATGGTGAAGATGAGCTTCCCGCTGGCGGCGCTGCCGCTGCTCGCCCTGGCGGACGGTGCGGGCCTGGCCCGCCGCCGCGTGCCCCGCTTTCTTCCGCTCTTCGCGCTGGGCATCGCGGCGGGCGCCCTGCTCTACGGCCAGCGCCTGTCCGACCTCCCCGCCTATGCGGCGACGCAGGGCGAGGTGGTGGCGGGCTACGCCGCCGCCATGGCTGTCGACGGCCCGGACTGGGACCTCCAGTCTTTCGTCCTGTCCGCGCTGGCGCTCCTCGCCACCGCGGTGCTGGCGCCGCGGGGCCCCGGGCGCTGGCCGGCGGCGGCCGGGCTCGGGGTGGCGCTGCTGTTCCTGTTCAAGGCGGGCTTCATCCGGCACGACATGCATTCCACCATCGCCTGGACCGGCCTCGCGCTCCTCGGCACCCTGCTGGCGTGGAGCCGCCTGCCCCGCCACGCTGCGCTCGGCGTCACCGCGGCGGCCTGCTTGGTGGTGCTGGTCTACGAGCCCATCGTCACGGTGCGCCAGAGCCTGCGGGAGGGGCGCGGCGCCGCCCTGGCGCGGCTCTATGCCGACGCGCCGGGCGTCGTGGCGGACCAGGCCGCCGCCGGCTGGGATGCTCTGCGCGATCCCGCAAGCTTCCGCGCCCGGCTCGACGCCAGGAAAGCCTCGGCCTGGGCGGGCATCGCGCAGGCCATGCCGCTCGGCGACCTGCCGGGGACGGTCGACATCCTCCCCTCGGCCCAGACCGCCGTGCTGGCGGCGGGACTCGACTACCGCGGACGACCGAGCTTCCAGGAATATTCCACCTATACCGCGTCCCTCGCCGCGGGGAACCGGGCCTTCCTGGAGGGCTCCGCCGCCCCACGGTGGGTGCTGTTCGGACCGGAATCCCCGGAAGGCTACATGGGGATCGACAGCCGCTTCCCCGCGCTGGCCGAGGGCCCGCTGTGGCCGGACCTTCTGCGCCTTTACCGGCCGGACCACCGCATCGGCGGCCTGGTGGCGCTGGAGCGACGCGCGATGCCGGCTCCGCTGCCGTTGGGGCCCGTGCGCGACGCCGTGGCGCGTTTCGGCGGGACGGTGCCGGTCGGCGGCGGGCCGGCCTGGGCCACGGTCGACGTGCGGCCGAACTTGGCCGGACGCATCCTGTCCGCCCTGTTCCGGCCGCCCCTGCTCACGCTCGCGGTGACGCTCGACGACGGCGCGGTGCGGCGCTTCCGGCTGGTGCCGGCGCTGGCGACCGCCGGCTTCCTCCTGTCGCCGCTCGTCGACAACGCGTCCGACTACGAGGCGCTGGCGGCCGGCCGCGCCGCCGGCGCGGCGCGGCGCGTGGCGGGCTTCGCCGTCGAGACCTCGTCGGCGGGGCAATGGTTCTACGCGCCCGAGATCGCCGTGACGCTGCGGAGCCTCGACGTGTCGGGCCTCGGCCCCGCGCCGCTCCCGGCCGCGCCGGCAGGGCGCATCGCCGCTCCGGCGTCGGGCACGCTCAGCCTGCCGCTGGCCGGCATCCCGGCGGCCGGCGGGACGCGGCGCGTGACGCTCGGCTACGGGCTCGACGACGGGGCGTCGCGGCGGGTCTGCTTCGCGGCGATGCCCGCCGACGGCACGCGGACGACCCTGTGGAGCGCCTGCCTCGATCCCGAAGCCGAAGCGGGATCGGTCTCGCTCGACGTGCCGGACGGGGTGGAGGAACTGGCGCTGCAGACGCGCTGCGGCAGCGGCGCCTGCCCGGCCTCCTGGAGGGTGGGCTCCGGCGGCTGAGCGTTGGAGGATGCGGGCCGAAGGTCCGACAGCGCGGCCGCGCTCACAGCCGCACCCCTTCCTCCGCCAGCACCGCCGGGCTGTGCTGGCGGAACGGGAAGAAGCCCTTGGTGGCGAGGGGCCACAGCTTCTCGTCCCAGGGCCGGCGCTGGCGCACCAGCGGCAGGCCGGCATCCCGGAGGGGACCCGCCAGCGCCGCCAGGGCGTCCGCGACCGGGCCGACCGGCGCGTGAGGCGCCAGGACCATGCGGGCGCCGGCGGCCCGCGCGGCCGCCACCACACCCTCGGCGTCCATGCCGTCGAGCACGGCCGCGTCGCAGCCGAAGCGCGCCCGGGCCCGTTCGGCGGCATCTTCCGCCGCGGCATCGACGAAGCGACGCGCGGCCGGACCCCAGGGCCAGTGCGCGGAGCCGCCGGTCGCCGCCAGCGCGCCCGCCACCACCGTCCCCTCCGGCGCGAAGCTTTCCGGCCCGAAGTCCTCCGGGTGCATCAGCAGCAGCGCCCGCCCCGCGGGGACGGGCTCGGGGCCCGGCAGAGCGCGGGGGCCGGGCAGCGGCTCCTCGGTCAGGGACGGCGCTTCCGCGGCCAGCCCGCGCGGGCTGAAGCGGCCGGA
Organism: Lichenibacterium minor; assembly: GCF_004137685.1. GTDB lineage: Bacteria > Pseudomonadota > Alphaproteobacteria > Rhizobiales > Beijerinckiaceae > Lichenihabitans > Lichenihabitans minor. The sequence continues at coordinate 10,350 of NZ_QYBB01000066.1, forward strand.
CGTGTACCGCGCGATGTTGTCGGCCGTGGCGAGGTAGGTCTTGCCGGGCGTCTGCAGCCCCGCCACCCAGCGCCACGACAGGGTGTTGGATGCCGGGTCGGCGTCGACGAGGTGGCGCAGGAAGAAGTCGGCGCCGAGCGCCCAGGGCAGGCGCAGCGTGAAGATCCAGATGGATGCGAACCACATGCGCGCATGGTTGTGCAGGTAGCCGTAGGCGACGAGCTCCCGCGCCCAGTCGTCGAAGCCCTCGATGCCGGTGCGGCCCTCCTCGGCGGCGGCGACCGCGCGGGCCAGCCCGCCCGAGCGCGCCATCGCGTCCCGCCCCGCGTCGCGCTCGGCGAGGAAGCGCGACCAGGCGGCGGGCCGCAGTTCCAGCCAGCCCTTGAAGTAGGTGCGCCACAGCACCTCGCTCACGAACTTGTCGGCGCCGTGCGGCCCGTGGAGGTCGAGCGCGGCGGCGATCACCTCGCGCTCCACCAGCAGGCGGTAGCGCAGGTAGGGCGACAGCGCCGACACGCTCCGCTCGGCGTCCGGCCCGGCATCGGCGTTGCGGCCGTCCGCGTAGGCCCGGCCGGCGCGCGGCAGGAAGGCGTCGAGCCGGCGCAGAGCCTCGGCGCGGGTGGCGGTGAAGACGGGCGTGATCCCGTCGGCCTCGACGGCGCTCATGCGGCGGCCCGCCGCGCGTCGCGGCGCGCGACCCAGCGCTGGAGCCTCGGACGCCCGCGCAGGAACGCGCGGTAAAGCCGCTCAAGCCCGGCGAGCACGAGGGGGTTGCGGGCCGCGAGGCCCAAGGGGCGCAGCCGCGGGATGGACCGCCACATCGCCGCGAAGGCGGCGGCGCCCGACACCATCCGGCCGTCCTCCAACGCGTGGAAGCGGGCCAGGAGGCGGCCGCGGTCGAGGGGGCAATCGGCGTCCCCGTCGTCGAGGTCGATGAAGCGGATCGCGCCGGGCGGGGCGAGCCGCCGCATCAGGGCGATCTCGCGCCGGCATAGCGGGCAACCGCCGTCGAACCATACGGTGAGTGTCGTCATAGCTCGAACATGGGGCGGGCGGGCCCTAGATCGAGCACGCCGGGGCCCGATCCCGGCGGACATTTCGTCCGCCCGGATCGGGCGGGACGCGGGGCGCTCGGGCGCGGGGGTCGGAGGATGGGCATGCGGATCGCGATCGTCGGGGCGGGTTTGGCCGGCCTGAGCTGCGGGGTGCGGCTGCGCGACGCGGGCCACGCCGTGGCGCTCTTCGACAAGGGGCGCGGCCCCGGGGGGCGGCTGTCCCACCGCCGCGTCGCGACGCCATCGGGCGAGGCGCGTTTCGACCACGGCGCCCAATATTTCACCGCCCGCGATCCCGACTTCCGCCGCCAGCTGGACGCGTGGGCGCGGGACGGGCTCGCGGCGCCCTGGCCGGCAGCGGGCGACGACGCCTGGGTCGGCGTGCCCGGCATGAACGCCCCCGCCAAGGCGCTGGCGGCCGGGCTCGACGTGACGTGTTCGGCGCGGGTCGAGCGCTTGTCGCGCGACGGGGACGGGTGGCGCCTGTCGGGCGAAGAGTGGGAGGCCGGCCCGTTCGACGCGGCGGCGGTCGCGATGCCGGCCGAGCAGGCCGGTGCCCTGGTGCGCCCCTTCGCGCCGGGTTTCGCCGACGCCGCCGACGCCACGCCGGCCGAGCCCTGCTGGACCGTCATGGCGGCCTTCCCGTCCCGCCTGCCGATCGCGGGGGACGTGGTGAAGCGGCGCGGGCCCATCGGCTGGGCGGCCCGGGACTCGGCCAAGCCGGGGCGGTCCGGCCCGGAGTCCTGGGTCGTGCAGGCGAGCCCCGAATGGTCGCGCGAGCACCTGGAAGCGAGCCCCGCCGCCGTCCTGCCGGGTCTGCTCGCCGCGTTGGCCGAGGTTGCGGGCGGCCCGCTGCCGGACCCCGCGGCGGCGGCGGCGCACCGCTGGCGCTACGCCCGCTCAGGCGCGCTCGGGCGGGACGACCTGTGGGACGCCGGCCTCAAGCTGGGCGTCTGCGGCGATTGGCTCCTCGGCCCGCGGGTCGAATGCGCCTGGGTGTCGGGACACCGGCTCGCGGGGGCGATCCTGGCCGGGTGAACGATCCTGGCCGGGTGAGCGCCGGAGCGGCGCTGGGCCGTCGCCCGGGCCGCCGGCGGCGCGGCGCGCGAAAGCTACTTCTTCTTGCCGATCGGCTCGGTCGAGCCGCGGGTCATCAGGCCGGCGGCCGACGTGGACGTGTCGGGCTTGGCCTTGGCGTCCTTCTTGGGCTTGCCCTTGCTTTCCTTCTTCTGGTTGTTTCCCTTGGCCATGGCGGTCCCTCCGTCGACGTTCGCGTGACGTCGGCAGGCGCGCCGACCGGTGCAGCATAGAACCGGACCGGCCTGTTTCGCCAGGGCCGCGCGCTATTCGCCGAGCAGGCTCATGTCGACGTCGCCGTAGCTCGCCGTCAGCTTGGCCTCGTCGAAGTCCCCCGTGTTGGGGTCGCCGGTGCGGCTGAAGGCCAGCGCCCCGGCGTGCTTGGCCGCCGCCGCCTGGGCGCGGCGGCGGGCGCTCTCGGCATTGGGCGCCTCGGCGGGCTCCATGGGGACGAGGTTGCCCTCCTCGTCGCGCCCGAAGGCCACCACGACGTGATAGGTGATCGGCATCGGGGGGCATATCCTCGTCGTGTCGGCAGGGGCGGTGGCCGACGGGATCGGCCGGAAGGCGGGCGCCGACGAAATGGTAACCGCCGCCGGCGATGGTGCGCGGCATCGGGGAGCGGATGCGCGATGGCGATCAGATACGTGGACATCGAGCCCGAGGACGGCAAGGCAAAGCCCGCCAAGGCGCCGCCCAAGCCCGCGGCCCCGCCCGCCGACGAGGCACCGGCCCCCGCGGCGAAGCCGAAGCGCCGCAAGAAATAGCCCTCCGGCCGTTTCTTTCCCTCTCCGTCCGTCCCTTTCGCGCGAACCAGTCGGCGCCGGGATCGTTCTGACAGGTCGCCTGGGCCGAATCCTGCATTCGGCGGCGCGGCGAGTCGGAATCGAGGATCGACGCATGACCACACGGCCTTCAGCGCGGCGCTTTCCCATGGGGGCCGAGCTTCTCGACCGCGGCTGCTCGTTCCGCGTTTGGGCGCCCGACCACCCGGCCGTGACGCTGGTGCTGGACGGCGGCGCCGAACACGTGCTCGAGCCCGAGCGGGACGGCTACCACGCCGCCGTGGTGGCGGACGTCGAGGCGGGGGCGCGCTACCATTACCGCCTGAGCCGCGACGGCACGCTCTACCCGGACCCGGCGTCGCGCTCGCAGCCCGAGCGGCCGATGGGCGCGTCCCAGGTGGTCGACCCCCACGCCTTCGCGTGGACGGACGGCGCGTGGCGGGGCGTCACCATCGTGGGCCAGGTGCTCTACGAGATGCACGTCGGCACGTTCACGCCCGAGGGCACCTGGGCGGCGGCGGCCGAAAAGCTGCCCTTCCTCAAGGACCTCGGCGTCACCGTCGTCAACATGATGCCGGTCAACGAGTTTCCGGGCCGCTTCGGCTGGGGCTACGACGGCGTCGACCTGTTCGCCCCCACGCACCTCTACGGGAAGCCCGACGACCTGCGGCGCTTCGTCGACCGCGCCCACGCGCTGGGCCTGGGAGTGATCCTCGACGTGGTCTACAACCACATCGGCCCGGACGGGAACTTCCTCAAAGCCTTCGGCCAGGACTATTTCACCGACCGCCATTCCACCGAATGGGGCGAAGCGCTGAACTACGACGGGCCGAACGCGACCGGCATGCGCGACCTCGCCATCTCGAACGCCGCCTACTGGATCGCCGAGTATCATTTCGACGGCCTCCGGCTCGACGCCACGCAGAACATCTACGACGACTCGGACGACTACGTGGTGGCGGCGCTGACCCGCGCGGCGCGCGAGGCAGCGGGCGGGCGCGACATCATCATCGTGGCGGAGAACGAGCCGCAGGATTCCGACCTCGTGCGCCCGCTCGACCAGGGCGGCGACGGGCTCGACGGCGTGTGGAACGACGACCTGCACCATTCCGCCATGGTGGCGGCGACGGGCCGCAACGAGTTCTACTATGCCGACTTCGAAGGCACGCCGCAGGAGTTCATCTCCGCGGCGAAATACGGCTACCTGTTCCAGGGCCAGACCTATGGCGGCCACAACAAGCCGCGCGGCGTGCTGGCGCTGGACCTCAAGCCCGACGCCTTCGTGACCTTCGTGCAGAACCACGACCAGGTGGCCAACGCGGCGCGGGGCTGGCGCCTTCACCAGCTCACCAGCCACCCGCGCGCCCGCGCGCTCACGGCGCTGTCGCTGCTGATGCCCGGCACGCCCATGCTGTTCCAGGGGCAGGAGTTCTGGGCCTCGACGCCCTTCCTCTACTTCGCCGACCACAAGCCCGAGCTGGCCGCGCTGGTGCGCAAGGGGCGGCACGAGTACATGGCGAACTTCCCCTCGCTCGCCACGGCGTCCGGGCAGAAGCAGCTTTCCGATCCCGAAGCCGATTCCACCTTCGAGCGCTGCAAGCTCGACTGGCGGGAAGCCGAACTGAACGCCCCCATCGTGGCGATGCACCGCGACCTGCTCCGCCTGCGACGCACCGACCGGGCCTTCTCGTCCCACCACCGCCCGGCCGCCGACGGCGCCGTGATCGGGCCGGACGCCTTCGTGCTGCGCTTCTTCGAGTCGCACGGCGACGACCGCCTGATGATCGTCAACCTCGGGCGCGACATCGACCGCAAGAGCTTCCCCGAGCCCCTGGTGGCCCCCCCGCGCGGCAAGACCTGGGAGGTGCTGTGGTCGAGCGAGGAGCCCGATTACGGCGGCACCGGCACGGCCGTGTTCGAAACCGAGAAGGGGTGGCACCTCCCCGCCAACACCCTCCTGGTCCTGAAGGGCAAGTAGGGCCGCCGAGGTGGGCCGGCGGTCGGAAGCCCCGACCGCGCGCCGCCGCGGCACCGCCGGGTGCCGGCCGGCCCGGAACCCCGTGAACGAACGCCCGCCGGTCGAAAACGTATGGCCCGCCCCGTCGGCAAGTGGTTTCTCGGGTTCAGCTTGATCTGTCTGCACAAACGTATCCGGCCTT
>NZ_QYBB01000067.1 GCF_004137685.1 Lichenibacterium minor
GCCGTCGTCGACCCAAAAATCCAACCGCTTCCCGACGCCCGCGACACCACACCAGCCCAGGGGAGGTGAGCAATTACCCACGGGCAGGAGCCAGCTCGTTTCAAGCAGCCTTGATAAGTTCCGGCCGATGTAGATGCGACAAGTCGAGGCCATCTACGCGCACCCTCCCGAGCGCCTCGTGCAGAACCGCGATGGGGAACAATGTGCCGTCTACAACGCCGTAGCCGGCAGTCACATCCTTGTTGGCGTGTCCAACAAGCGCCTTGATGAGGTCCCGATCCACCCCCGCCGCGCGCAGCCGCGCCACAAACAGGTGCCGGAAGCTATGAAACGTCTTCCGGGGCGACTTGGTCACGTGCTCGTCCGTGTGCCGCGCCCAGAATGTGCTCCATGCTTTCGTGGTCCGGCCGCGGTAGGCTTTCAGTTCGGGGAAGAGACGCCTGAAGCCGTCGCGCCTGCGCTGCGACACGAAGTTCAGAAAGCCGCATCGCACCAGTTCGGGATGCACAGGCACGTAGCGCCGTGCGGCCGCGGTCTTGACCGCCTTCCCCGGTTCCTCTTCGTCCCACCAGGCCTCTCGGTCAGCGGCGTCCTCGTCGTCCGGCAGATCGGTGATGTGAACGCACCACAGGCCCTCGATCTGCTTGATATCCCCTACCAGCAGTTGCCCGAGTTCCTCCAGCCGCGCTCCGGTGAACAGCGCCAGGGCCGGCAGCCAGTGCGCTGCGCACCCGCAGCCGCTGATCGGGATTTCGATCGGGGCCACGTAGACCGACGTCGAGAAGATGCGCCGGAGGTCCTCCAGGTTGTACGGCTCGCGCTTGACCACGTCCGCGTCGGTGATCCTCAGGCCCATCTTGCTGCAGGGGTTGACGGCGATGTGCCCCAGCTTCTCGGCCATCGACAGCGCGGCCGACATCGAGCCTAAGCCCTTGGCGTTCACCGTGCGCCTGGCGAGCCTGGGCTGCTTCAGGTTGGCCGGTTTCTCGCCCCACGCGATCCGCTCCGTGAGAGACGCCCGGCGGATGGCATGAGGCACGTTGCGAGGGCAGCGCTCTAGCAGATCCATGAAGTCCTTCAGTACCGGCTTGGTGATTTGATCGACCGGCAGGTCGCCAAACTTGCTGATGAAGTACCCCGTGTAGAGCGCGTTGTCGTCCTGCTGCTTGTCGAGCGGCCTTTCCTCCTTGATCCAGCGTTCGCGCATCGCGGACAGGAGCGGCATGTTGATATCAAACGTCTCGGACCTCGACCCGGGCGCCACCACAGGCGGACGAGCAGGCGTGTCGATGGCGGCGCCGGCGTCCCTAGACCTGACGGCCTCGAGCCCATTGACCGTGGTCCTGAGCAGCGCCAGCGCCAGAGCCCGGCGGTCGGGGTGGCCGTGCGGCAGGTCGAGACCGTTCTCCGCCAGGCGCAGGTCCAGCTCGCTGGAGATGGTCGACGTGGTGCAGGTCGCGGTGAGTGCCGCATTCTGCTCAGGCGTGAGCCGCGAGATGCGCCCCGCCGCGAGGTCGCTAATGGCGGCGATGAGACGCTGGTCGGTGACCTCGCCCTCCTCGATCTCCGTATCGAGCGTGCCGGGCCGGCGGGAGACGAGGGCTGCCTTGGCATCGCGCAACCTGAGATCGTCGGCGAAGCGGCGGGCATCATCGACCGGATCGAGCGAGGCCGTGCGGCTGGCGTTCCGCATCAGTCGCACGACGACGCCCGTCAGGGGCGACGTGAAGGTCGGGTCGATCCAGCACTGATCGTGCTCGGCCAAGAGATCGTGCCTGGCCTGCGCCGCGATCGTGTCGACCGCGCCGACGGGCAAGCGCTGCACCGTCTTGCGCTCACGGCCTCGCTGTTCCTTCTCCGCGGCCAGCACCTGTCCCATCTGGACCAGCGCCTCGACCTGCTCGTGAACGCGGTTCCACCGGACGCGCGCTGTGGCCTCGTCGCCGGTCGCGAGCGACACCTTAACGGTCGGCCGGCCCTCGAGCTTGTGGATGCCCTCCTTCCAGGGCAGCACGACGTCGCCCGTTATGAAGGCGGCGACGGCAGCCGGCACGTCGCGGTGATAGCAGAACTTACCCGTGTCGGTCCGTCGGACCAGGAACGGTAGACCGGTGGTGCTCGACCGCGGCATGGGGGCGCCTTACGCTGGATTCTTACCAGGATTCCTACCGGTTTCCGCCCGGAATCGGGCAGTCGGCGGCAAGAACGTGAGACGACGGTAGGGAAAACAGCGCTCTAGCGCAAAAATGGAGCGGGTGAAGGGAATCGAACCCTCGTATGCAGCTTGGGAAGCTGCCGTTCTACCATTGAACTACACCCGCGACGCCGACGTTCATAGCCGGGACGCGCCGAGACCGCAAGGCCTCGCGCGGCATCGGCTGCCGCCCCCATCGCGGGCGGCGGCCGTATCACAGCTGGCTCAGCTTGGGGCCGGCGGCTGCGGGGACGCGGGGGGACGCGCCGTCCCATCCGCCCGCCGGCGGGGCGACGTCGTTGGCGGTGGGCGCGGCCGTGGCGGCGTGGAAGGCGTCCGCCGCCGCCTTGGCGGAGGACAGGGCTTTGGCGTCGAGCTTGGCAGCCACTTCGTCGCGCTTCTTGGCGGCGTCCTCGTCGCCTCCCGACGCCGCGATGGCGAACCAGGTGTAGGACTGCGGCAGGCTCTGCTCGATGCCGAGGCCGCGGGCGTAAAGGATCGCCAGGTTGAACTGGCTGTCGCGCACGCCGTAGGTCGAGGCCTTGCCGAACCATTGCGCCGCCTTGGCATAGTCCGGTTTGCCGACGGCGCCTTCCGCCGACATCACGGCGAGGTTGTGCATGGCCCGGATGTTGCCGGCGTCGGCGGCCTTGCCGTACCAGCCCAGCGCCAGCGCCGGATCGCGGTCGACCCCCACGCCCTTCTCGTAGGCCGAGCCGAGGCGGTAGGCGGCGGGCGCCGAGCCCTGGGCCGCTGCCTTCTCGAACCAGGCCACGGCCTGCTTCGGGTCGCGCGACACGCCGCGGCCGTCGGAATAGCGCTGGCCGACCTCGTATTGCGCGCCGGCGTCGCCCGACGCGGCGGCGGTCCGCAAGCCTTCGGCGATGCCGTCGGCCGGTGCCGGGGCCTTGGTGCCCGTTACGAAGGTGGGCAGGGGTGCCGGCCCCGGCGCCGACGCCGCCGGCAGCACCGCCTTCGGCAGTTCGGCCTGCTTCGACGTTGCGGCGGCCGGCGTCGCCGCGCCGCTGCGGGCCGGCGCGGCGGCCTCGCTGACGCGGGTCGCCTCGGCGGAACCGGCGCTGAGCTTGACGACTTCGAGCGCGCCGACGAGCAGCACCAGCGCGGCGAGGCTGAGCAGGATGGGGCGACGGCGCTGGGCCAGGAAGCTCCTGGCCCGGCCGAGCGTGCCGCTGCCCGGCGCCGCGGAGGCCGCACGGTCGCGAGATGCCGAGGGGCGCGGGGCGGGGCGGCGCTCGACGGACTTGATGGCGGCCGCCGACGCCTGGGCGGCCTGGGCGGCGCGGCGCGCCGCCGCGATGAAGCTGGCGGGGCCGTCGTTCTCGACGACCGGGGTCGGAGCCGAGCCTTCGGGCTCGGGCTCGACGCGCGGCTCGGGCTTCGCCGTCTGCGGCGGGAAGCCCCGCCCGAGGCCGGGCTCGATCAGCTCGTCGACGGGCTCGCGCGGACCGCGCCCCGCCTCGGCGGCGGCCGGCTCGGGCGCCCCGGCGCGGGGGCGGCGCGGCTCCTCGAAGGTCGGCGCACGGGCGGGGATGCCCGCCATCCGCTGGGCGAGGCGGTCCATCGCGATCTGGATGTCCGACAGGGCCGACTGCGTGCGGCGCTCCGCGGTGTCCTGCAGGGCCCGGATGTCGTCCAGGCTGCGCGCCATCTGGTCCACCGCGGCCGAAGGCACGTCGGACGCGCGATGGGCGAGGTTGGGGTTCTGCAGCGCAGCGCGCAGCGTGTCGCGCGCGGCGGTCCGGGCCGCCGTCTCGGCCGCGTCGATGGCCACCTGCCGGGTGACCTCGAACTGCGAAAACAATTCGCCCAGCGTGTGTTCGACGCCGTCGAGCGCCCGCAGGCTCGCCTCGGAGCGGTCGAGCCGCTCGCTCAACCGGACCAGCTGCGCCTCGACCGCCTGCACGCCGCGCGGGTCGAGCCCAGCGGCTGCGCCGTCGATCTTGGCGGCGGCGGCGCGCACGGCGGCTTCGAGCTGGTGGAAATCCGTCGTGGCTTCCCGCGCCTGGCCGATCCTTTCCGACAGGCCGCGGACGAGCCCTTCGAGCGGACGCGTGTCGACCGCCGATGCGGCGAGCTGGGAGCGCAGCGAGGCGTGGATCTCGTCGACCCTGCGGCTCAGGCCCTCGATGAGGCCGGACGGCCCCCCCGCGTCGAGCCCGCGCTCGATGCGGTCCGTCATGGCGCCGAGCCGCGTTTCCAGGGCCGCCATCGTGGCGCCGGGATCGAAGCCGTCGAGCAGCGCCCGGACTTCGGCCATCGTGGCGCCGAAATCGGGCGGGGCGGCGGCGGCCGGCTCCGGCAAGGCGGCCAGCCTGCCGAGCCGGGCTTCGAGGGAGGCCACTTGGCGCTCCACCGCATCGAAGGGCACGGAGCGCGCCGTCGACGCCTTGAGGAGGTCGCGCATCTCGCGGGTCTGGTCGCCGATGCGGGCGAGGGCGTCCGGGTTCGGCAGGGCCGCCCCCATGCCGTCGACGGCGCGGCCGATCTGGCGGATCTCCTGCCCGAGCGCTTCGACCTTCGGGCCGGCGTCGGTGGCGTGGATGGCGTCGCGGAGGTCGCGCGAAAAGCGGGCGAAGGTTTGCGACACTTCCGCGGACAGGTCGATGCCGGCGCGGCGGAGGCCGGACGGCTCGCGCGCAGCCGCGGGCTGGGACGGCGCGACGGTGGGGGGAGGCGGCGCGGCGCGGCCGGGCTCCGGCGGCGGCGCGAGGGTGGGGGCGTCGGTCGGGGCGGGCAGCTCGGCCGGCGCGGGGGCGTCCCCATCGAGGTCGGCCTGGCGGCGCGCGATGGCGGCGACGGCGTCGCGCAGCGCGTCGACCCGGCCCGGGGCGACCGAGGCCTGGTCCGCACCGGCGTGCCCGACCGCGCCCGACAGCCGCTGGAGCTGGGCCGCGATGGCCCTCATCTCGGCCGTGTGGTCGACGCGGCCCCGGGCCGCCCCGGCCAGCGCGACGGCGTCGTCGAGGCGGTCGCCCTCGGGCTGGCCGGGGCGCCGCAGGGGGCCGGCATCCTTGCTCAACGGAACCGTTCTGTTCATCGTCGCACCCGCAGACCGGACCCGGTCCCCTTGAAGCCTGTCGGATCGGGACAACCCGATGGACCGCCGCCGCGCACCCCGGCGATCGCTCCCCGTTGGGCCGGCGCCGGACTCGCGGTCGAAGACCGGCTCGGCCGTCAACGCTCCGGACGCGAATCCATCGCCGGCCGCCGCACGAGGAAGCCCGATGAGGAGGAGTTTCGAATCTCTCGGTAAACAGGGAGTTAAGCCGTTCGAAAATGGCACAGGGCGGAGCCGCGGGCGCCACGGCCGCCGGTCGCATCTTGCGGGGTCGAGTGGCAACTGATAGTTGATCCGACATCGGAGATTCGAAGGGTCCCGCCGCCTTTCATCCCTTCGGGCCATCACAGGTCGCGACCATGAGCATCATTCCTTCTTTCGCGGACGGCGCGCCGGCATCGGGGTCGGCGCCCCGCCCAGACGGCCTGCTCGGCATCGGCGAGATGGCCCGCGCGTTCAACGTCAGCCAGCGGGCGCTGCGCTTCTACGAGGACCGGGGCCTGTTGACGCCGTGGCGGCACGGTGCGTCCCGGCTGTACGGCGCGGGCGAGCGCCGCAAGCTGGAGCTGATCCTCCGCGGCAAGCGGCTCGGCTTCACCCTCGCGGAGATCGTCGGCTTCGTGGCCGGCAAGGGCCCCGCGGAGGACGCGCTGGCGCTCGATCCGGAGCAGATCGCGCGGCAGATCGCCCATCTGCAACGCCAGCGCGACGAACTCGACGCCGCCATCGCGGAGTTGCGCGCCACGCAGGGCCGGGCGCCGCCGCGCGGCTGATCCCCGGCGGAGCGGCGCGCCATGCCGGCTCCGGCGCCAGCCCCGTGGCGACGATGCGCTTTTCGCGGGGGCGAGCTGTTCCCGCACGAACGATGGGGCTACGCTCCGCCGAGGTGCCGACGCGGAGCGGCCGCGGCGCACCGGAGGGGGGACCATGGCCGACGCGGTGCGGACCATCGACTGCGTGTTCACGATGCTGAGCCCCTGGGCCTACATCGGCCACCGCGCCTTCCTGGACATCTGCCGGCGCAGGGGCGCGGCGGTGCGCTTCCGGCCCGTGTCGCTGGCGTCCGTGTTTCCCGAGTCGGGCGGCCTGCCGCTCGCCCGGCGGCACCCTTCGCGGCAGGACTACCGCCTCGTCGAGCTCCAACGGTGGCGCGAGCGGCGCGGCCTGTCCTTCCGCCTGCACCCGCGCTTCTGGCCGTTCGATCCCGGCCTGGCCGACCGCATCGTGGTGGCGATGGGGCTGGCCGGGGCCGATCCGGAGGGCTTCATCGCCGCGGGGTTCTCGGCCTGCTGGGAGGGCGAGCGCGACCTCGCCGACCCGGGGGACCTGTGCCGCATCCTCGACGATGCCGGGCACGACGGCGCGGCCCTGCTGGAAGCCGCACGCGCCGAGGCCGTGGCGGAAGCCTACGCGGCCGACACGCGCCGCGCGCTGGCCGAAGGCGTCTTCGGCTCGCCCTCCTACATCCTCGACGGGGAAATCTTCTGGGGGCAGGACCGGCTGGATCTGCTCGACGCCGCGCTGGCGAGCGGGCGCGGGCCCTTCACGGCCCGCGAAGCCGCGGCCCTTCCGATCCCGAACCCGATCGTGTAGGACACCGCGGCGGGGCCGCCACGAGGGCCGCCGCGTCATCGAGGGCTCAGGGATCTGCCGGCACGGGCGCTGCGGCGGCCCGGGTCCGGGATCGGTGCGGCGGGGACGGACGTTCCGCGGCCGCCGGTGGGCCCCGAGGAGCGACGGCGAGCCGTGCAGGCGATCGACATATCCGGGCGCCCAGAGCCCCAGGCGGACCACGCGGCCGGGCGGCCGCCCGCGCCCCCGATCGCCAGCCCCGCGCTGGTGATCGACCTCGACCGTGCGCTGCTGCGCGCCGAACCGTTGCACGAGCGGCTGTTCGCCGCCCTGAAGTCCAATCCGCTGTCCGCGCCCGCGCTCGCCACCGCGGCCCTGCGCGGCCGGGCGGCGCTCGACGGCGCCGCTGCCGACGCCGCGGGAGCCTTCGACCTCGACGCCTGCCCGCGCCGCGATGCCGTCGAGGCGCTCGCCACCGGGGCCAAGGGGGCAGGCCGCGCCGTGACCTGGCTGTCGCGCGAGGCCCTCGGCGGCGGGGACGGCGACCTCGCGCGGCTGACGGACGGCGGCGCGGGGGCTCGCCGGCCCGACGCGTCGCCCGACGCGGAAGCCCGCTCCCTGCAGGACCGCCACCCCGACGGCTTCGCTTACCTGGGCCGCTCCGACGCCGACCTGCCGATCTGGCGCGCCGCGCGGGAACGCTTCGGCGTCGACCTGTCTCCCGCCCTGCGCCGCCGCGCCGAGGCCGAGGGGCTCGGCATCGTCGAGCTCGGCCGCGCCCCATCGGTCGGTCGGGCGGTGCTGCGCGGCATGCGGCCCCACCAGTGGCTGAAGAACCTGCTCGTCTTCGTCCCCTTCGCGCTGTCGATGGGCGAGTTGCATCCCCGCGACGCCGGCGTGGCCGTGCTGGCCTTCGCGTGCCTCTGCGCGCTGACCAGCGGCACCTATCTCGTCAACGACCTGTTCGACATCGATGCGGACCGCCGCCATCCCCGCAAGCGCAAGCGCCCGATCGCCAGCGGCGACCTGCCGGTCGCGACCGCCTGCGCGGCCGCGGCGGCGCTGATCGCGGGCGCGCTCGCCTGCGCCTGCCTGCTCCGCCTCGCCTTCGCGGCGGCGCTCGGCACCTATCTCGTCATCACCCTCGCGTATTCGTTCCGGCTGAAGAAGATGGCCATGGTGGACGTGCTGGTGATCGCCATGCTGTTCACCCTGCGCATCCTGGCCGGCATGCTGCTGGTGAGCGAGAAGCCGTCGCACTGGCTGCTCATGTTCTCGATCTTCTTCTTCCTCAGCCTGGCGTTCATGAAGCGCGAGGTGGAGTTCGGGGTGGTCCGCCAGGCCGGGCGCACCACGCTGTCGGGGCGCGGCTACGACCTCGACGACCGGCTCTACGTGCTGTGCTGCGGCCTGTCGTCCGGCATCGCCTCGGTGGTGATCTTCTCGCTCTTCATCACGGCCACGATCGAGCGGCAACCGTTCAACTACCGGTCGCCCGAGCTGCTGTGGGGCGTGATGGGCCTGCTCGGCTACTGGATCCTGCGCATGTGGATGCTGACCACGCGCGGGCTGATGAACGACGACCCGATCCTGTTCGCGGCGCGCGACCGCACCAGCGTCGTGCTCGGCGCCGCCTGCGCGCTGCTGGCCGTCTGCGCGCAGGTGGTCCGCCTGTGACCGACCCGTTCGGGACCGCCACGACCTCCTGGGGCCGGGTGTCGCACGCGCGGAGCCGCGTCGCCGAGCCCGCCCACCTCGACGAGCTGGCCCATGCCTTCAGGGCCGGGGACGTCCACGCGCTCGCCCACGGCATGGGGCGCTCCTACGGCGACGTGTGCCTCAACGGCGGCGGGCACCTGCTGCGCACGGCCCGGCTCGACCGCATCATCGCGGCCGACTGGTCGACCGGCGTGGTGCGCGCCGAAGCCGGGCTGACGGTCGGCGGCCTCCTGTCCGTCTGCGTGCCCCGCGGCTGGTTCGTGCCCGTGACGCCCGGCACCAAGTTCGTCACCCTCGGCGGCGCCGTCGCCAACGACGTCCACGGCAAGAACCACCACGGCATGGGCACCGTCGGGTGCCACGTCCGCGCGCTCGGGCTGATGCGCGGCGACGGCGAAACGCTGGAGATCGGGCCGGGATCGCGCCCGCACCTCTTCGCCGCCACCGTCGGCGGCCTCGGCCTCACCGGTCTGATCGCCTGGGTGGAGATCCAGCTCCAGCCCGTGTCGTCGAGCGACTTCGAAGCGCAGACGCTGCGGCTGCCCGACCTCGACGGCTTCTTCCGCACCGCCGAGGACAGCCACGACTGGCCCTACACGGTGGCCTGGGTCGACTGCCTCGCGGCGGGCCGGCGCCTCGGACGCGGCCTGTTCAACCGCGGCCGGCACGCGTCGGGCGGCCCCCTCGTGCCCCACGGCGAAAAGGCCCGGCTGAAGGTGCCGCGCGACGCGCCTTCGGCGCTGCTCGGGCCGCTCACGGTGCGGCTGTTCAACGCCGCCTATTCGCGCCAGCCGGCGGGGGGCGCCGCCGCGCGCGTGCCCTATGGCAAGTTCCTGTATCCGCTCGACGGCATCACGGATTGGAACAAGCTTTACGGCGGCCGCGGCTTCTTCCAGCACCAGTCCGTGGTGCCCATGGCGGCGGCGCCCCGGGCGCTGCAGAAGCTGCTCGAGCTCACGTCGGCCGAGGGTCAAGGCTCCTTCCTCGTGGTGCTGAAGCTGTTCGGCCCGCGCGCGTCGCCCGGCATCCTGTCCTTCCCGCGCGAAGGCGCCACCTTCGCGCTCGACCTGCCGAACCGCGGCCCCGGCACGCTGCGCCTGCTCGACCGGATGGCCGAGGTGGTGCTGGCGGCCGGCGGCCGGCTGTATCCGGCCAAGGACGCCACCATGACGGCCGAGCAGTTCCGCGCGGGCTTCCCGCGCTGGCGCGAAGTCGAATCCTATCGCGACCCCGCCATCTCGTCCGACTTCTGGCGGCGCGTCACCGGAGACACGGCATGAGTTCCCAGATCCCCGCGGCGGCGGCCCCGGGCCCCGGCGCGGGCAAGACCGTGCTCGTGCTCGGCGCCACCTCGGCCATCGCCAACGCCTACGCGCGCCAGCGCGCCGCGGCGGGCGCCCGCCTCGTGCTGGTCGGCCGGCAGCAGGCGCGGCTCGACGCCATCGCGGCCGACCTCCGCGCGCGGGGCGCCGGCGACGTAGCCACGGTGGCGACCGACCTCGCCGACATGGCCGATGCCGAGCCGCGCTTCGCCGGCATGATCGCCCGGCTGGGAACGCCCGACGAGGTCCTGCTGGCCTACGGCGTGTTGGGCGAGCAGGCGGCCGCGCAGGACAGCGCGGAAGAAACACGGCGCCTGATCGACGTGAACTTCACCAGTGCGGCGCTGTGGCTGCAGCTCGCCGCCAAGGCCCTGACCGAGCCGCAGCTGATGGCGGACGGGCGTTCCCGGACGCTGGTGGTGATCGGCTCGGTGGCGGGCGACCGCGGCCGCCAGTCCAACTACGTCTACGGCGCCGCCAAGGCCGGGCTCGACGCCTTCGCGGAAGGGCTCGCCCACCGCCTGCACGGCACCAACGTCAAGGTCGTCACGGTGAAGCCCGGCTTCGTCGACACCCCCATGACGGCCCACCTCGACCGCTCGGGGCCCCTTTGGGCCAAGCCCGAAGCCATCGCGGGCGCCATCGACCGCGCCGTGGCGAAGGGCCAGCGCATCGTCTACGCGCCCTGGTTCTGGCGGCCCATCATGACGGCGGTGCGCTTCGCCCCCCGCCCCCTCTTCTACAAGACCAAGCTTTGAGCGCCGTGACCGACACCCCCCCCTCCCCGCGCGGCCGGATCGTCGTCACCGGCGCGGCCGGCCTCGTCGGGCAGAACCTGATCCCGCGGCTGAAAGCCCGCGGCTTCACCGACATCGTCGCCATCGACAAGCACCGCGCCAACACGAAGACGCTGGCGGCGCTGCACCCGGACGTGCGCGTCGTCGAGGCGGACCTCAGCCGCGCCGGCGGCTGGGAGGACACGCTCCTGGGCGCCGATGCCCTGGTCCAGCTCCACGCCCAGATCGGCGGGCTCGACCCCGCCGTGTTCGACGCCAACAACGTGAAGGCGACCGAGCGCGTGCTGGCGGCGTCGCGCGCCGCCGGCATCGGCTACCTCGTGCACATCTCGTCCTCGGTGGTGAACTCGGCGGCGGTCGACCTCTACACCGAAACCAAGAAGGCCCAGGAGAAGCTCGTCGACGCCTGCCCGATCCCCCACGTCGTGCTGCGGCCGACGCTGATGTTCGGCTGGTTCGACCGCAAGCACATCGGCTGGCTGGCCCGCTTCATGCGCAAGGTGCCGGTGTTCCCCATCCCCGGCGACGGCAAGTTCCGGCGCCAGCCGCTCTATGCCGGCGACTTCTGCTCCATCATCATGAGCGCTCTCGAGCGCCGCACCACCGGCAGCTACGACATTTCCGGGCTGACCACGCTCGACTACATCGACATGATGCGGATGGTGAGGACCGCCGCGAACGCCAAGGCCAGGATCGTCACGATCCCCTACGGCCTGTTCCGGCGGCTGCTGCTCACCTACGCGCTGGTGGACAAGAACCCGCCCTTCACGGCGAACCAGCTCGCGGCCCTGTCGACGCCCGACCTGTTCGACGTCATCGACTGGCCCGGCATCTTCGGCGTCGTGCCGACGCCGCTGGCCCAGGCCTTCCACGAAACCTTCAACGACCCGCGCTTCGCGTCGGTCGCGCTGGACTTCTGATCATGCGAGTCGTCGTCGTCGGCGCGGGGGCCATGGGCCTCGCCGCCGCCTATCAGGCCGCGAAGTCGGGCCATGCCGTCACGGTCGTCGAGGCCGGCGCGGAGGCCGGCGGCATGGCGGCCCATTTCGACTTCGGCGGCCTGTCGCTGGAGCGCTACTACCATTTCGTGTGCCGCACGGACAAACCGACCTTCGACCTGATGGCGGAACTGGGCATCGGCGACCGCATGGTGTGGAAGCCGACCACCATGGGCTATTTCATCGGCGGCAAGCTGCACAAGTGGGGCGACCCCGTCTCGCTGCTGCGCTTCCCCGGCCTCGACCTCGCGTCGAAGCTCCGCTACGGCGCGCTGATGTTCCTGTCGTCGAAGCGGCCGCGCTGGGACGCGCTGGAAACCACCTCGGCCAAGGACTGGATCACCCGCTGGTGCGGGCGCGCCGTCTACGACAAGCTGTGGCACCCGCTCTTCGCGCTGAAGTTCTACGAACACGCCGACGACGTGTCGGCCGCCTGGATCTGGACGCGCATCCGGCGGCTCGGCAATTCGCGCCGCTCGATGATGCAGGAGGAGCTCGGCCACATCGCGGGCGGCACCGCCACGCTGGTCGACGCACTGGTGGCGAAGATCCGCGCGCTCGGCGGCGAAGTGCGCCTGGGCGAGCCCGTGGAGGAGGTGGTGGTGGAGCGCGGCCGCGCCACGGGCGTGCGCACGGCGGCGGGCACCATCCCGGCCGATGCCGTCATCTCGACCGTGCCGACGCCGCTCGTGTCGCGCATGGTCCCGGGACTGCCGGCGGAATCGAAGGCGCAGTACGACGCCATCCAGAACATCGGCGTGGCCTGCCTGGTGTTCAAGCTGAAGCGCTCTGTCACGCCGCACTTCTGGGTCAACATCGTCGAGCCCGGCGTGCCGATCCCCGGGATCATCGAGTTCTCCAACCTGCGCGACACCGGCGACACGGTGGTCTACGTGCCCTACTACATGCCGACCACGAACCCGCGCTGGGGCTGGTCCGACGCGGCGCTGCTCGACGAGGCCTTCGCGGCCATCCGGCGCGTCAACCCCGCCGTCACGGAAGCGGACCGCATCGACGGCCACGTGGCGCGGCTGCGCTACGCCCAGCCGATCTGCCCGCCGGGCTTCGCCGCATCCATCCCGCCCGTGCAGACGCCGGTGCACGGGCTGCAGGTGGCCGACACCTGCTTCTATTATCCCGAAGACCGCGGCATCTCGGAAAGCGTGCGCCTCGGCAAGGCGATGGCCGACGCGCTGGGCTACAACGTGCCAGGCTTCCAAGGTTAGATCAGCGCGGCCGTTGCACGATCCGATCGGCCGCTCGCATTAGGGGGGCCCCGGCGAGCTCAGGGTATCTCGACCGACTTACCGCAGACAGGCCGTTCAGCCCGCCAGGGTACAATGAGCAGGGTTAAGGTACGGGCGCCGCCGCTCGAAGGCGGCAGTGACAAGGGGATGTCGAACCCGCTGCGGCCGACTGACACGTGCAAGGCTTTATCGACGTCGTCGCGCTGGATGGACTGGCGCCCGAAGCCGACGACGCGGTCTTGCGCGGAACGGTCCAAGACGACTGCGAAGCCGTCTCCGGTCGGCATCTCGGGATTGAAAGCCCAGCCCTCGACACCGGTCACTCGCGATCCGTCTCGCTCGATGCCAAAATCTGCTGAGCATTGGCTGATTGCGCTGATGTCGATGCCGACAAGAAGGTTCGATGGTGGTCGGTAGATCCCGCCAAATAGCGCTGAGAAAGGTCCGAGCCTTTCCGCCGCGAAAGCACGGACGACCTGTCGGATGGATGAAGGATCTGGGTACACGAGGCGGAGCACCCCGTCGTCGAACAGCCCCTGGGTCAGAGCGAAGCCCGCCCGGTCCAATTGATCCACGCGGCCACGCCATTCTTGGCGCGACGCGGTCGATAGGCTGGCCAGCAGCGACAGCGCTGTCCCGGCGGCCAGCAGGGCGGAGCCGAATGCGAACCGCATTCCCGGAGCAGAAAGCCAAGCGCGGCTTTGGCGCCACACTACGATAAGGAGCGCTGGCTGGAGCAAGAGGGACTGCAATGAGTAACGGGAAGCGACAGCGGATGCCACGCCGAAGCTAGCGCGGCCGATGGCCGTGAGGAGCGCGTTGGCCACCAGCAGCAGGGCGACGCTGGCCGCGAACAGCGCGATGCCACGCTGTTCGCGGCGCTGAGCACGCGGAAGGGCACCGTGTTCGGCCGCTGTGCGCCGCGCCATCGACACCAGGAATTCATCGCCTTCCTCGACCAAATCGAGGATGCCGTGCCGGCCGGCAAGGTGATCCATGCCATCATGGACAACTATGCCACCCACAAGCATCCCGAGGT
>NZ_QYBB01000068.1 GCF_004137685.1 Lichenibacterium minor
AGGAGGCGACCACCAAGACGTTTCACTACGATACCGCAGAGATACTGCGCGCGCACGTCCTGGCCTTCATCGCGGCTTACAACTTTGCCAAGCACCTCAAAGCGCTGAAGTGGAAAACACCGTTTCAGACAATCTGCAGTGCCTGGACAGCCAATCCGGCTGTGTTCAAAACCAACCCGCACCACCTCATTCCGGGACCATACACCTAGGCAGGTCATCGCGCGGCGGGCCACTCGCGAACCGAAGTCCCTCGTGGCCTACGAACCCGTCTCTGAACGAGAAGGACGCGATTGGAGCGGAAAAGCTCGAGCGGGCGGGGTAGAAAAGGCGGCGGTGCGGCGTGGTCGCTAAGGCAGCAAGAGAACCCAGCAGACCCTGCACCGCTTGCAAGGTTCCTGTAAGTCACGTGTCTCTTAAAGGAAAAGCCTGGGGTAAAGGTCCCAGGACTATGTTGGTGGAGCTGAGCGGATTCGAACCGCTGGCCTCTGCAGTGCGATTGCAGCGCTCTACCATCTGAGCTACAGCCCCAACATGGCGTGTTGATAGATCGGCGGTGCCCCTCCTGTCAATCGCGACTTTCGCTGCGCGGCCGGCGGCGCCGTTTCCCCGGCGCGGCCGGCCGGACAGGCGCCAGCCTGCCGTTCGGGTCACACGTCGGCTTCGGCCCAGCTCCGGCCGTCGCGCTCGACCAGGGCGATGGCGGAGGAGGGGCCCCAGGTGCCGGCGGTGTAGCTCTTGGGCGGCTCGCTCGATGCCTGCCAGGCTTCGATGATCGGGTCGACCCAGGCCCAGGCGGCCTCGACCTCGTCGCGGCGCATGAACAGCGTCTGGTTGCCCCGCACCGTGTCGAGGATCAGGCGCTCGTAGGCGTCCGGGTTGCGCACCCCGAAGGCGGCCGCGAAGCTCATGTCGAGCGACACGTGCTTCAACCGCATGCCGCCCGGCCCCGGGTCCTTGATCATCAGGTAGAGCTTGATGCCCTCGTCGGGCTGCAGGCGGATCAGCAGGCGGTTCGGCTGCGGGGTTTCCCCCTCGAACACCGAATGCGGCACCTGGCGGAACGTCACCACGATCTCCGACACGCGGCACGGCAGCCGCTTGCCGGTGCGCAGGTAGAAAGGCACGCCGGCCCAGCGCCAGTTGCCGATCTCGGCCTTCAGCGCCACGAAGGTTTCTGTGCCGCTCGCGGTGCCGAGCTCGTCGAGGTAGCCCGGCACGGCGCCGCCCGCCGAAGCCCCGGCCCTGTACTGGCCGCGCACCGTCACCTGGCCGGCGTTGGACGCGTCGACGCGCTTCAGGGCCTTGAGCACCTTCAGCTTCTCGTCGCGCACCGGGTCCGCCTTCATGGAGGAGGGGGGCTCCATGGCGACGAGGCACAGGAGCTGCAGCATGTGGTTCTGCACCATGTCGCGCATGGCGCCGGCGGTGTCGTAATAGCCGGCCCGGCCTTCCACGCCGAGCTCTTCCGCCACCGTGATCTGCACGTTGTCGATGTGGGACGAGTTCCACAGCGGTTCGAACAGCGCGTTGCCGAAGCGCAGCGCCATCAGGTTCTGCACCGTTTCCTTGCCGAGGTAATGGTCGATCCGGTAGATCGAGGCCTCGGGGAAGACCGCACCGATGCCCTCGTTGACGGTCAACGCCGAGGCGGCGTTCTTGCCGATCGGCTTTTCCAGGACGATGCGGGCGCGGGCCTGCGCCAGGCCGTGCGCGCCGATCTTCTCGGCGATGGGCACGAACAGGTCGGGGCTCGTGGCGAGGTAGAACACCACCGTGTCGTCCGGGCGCTCGGCGATCAGGGCGGCGAGCCCGTCCCAGCCCTTCTCGTCCCCGGCGTCCGCCGCCACGTAGTCGATGCGCTCGATGAAGGCGTCGAGCGTGCCGGCGGCGTCGACGCCCTTCACGGACTGGCGGGCCATCTCCCGGTAGCCGTCGCGGCCGAGGTCGCGGCGCGCCACGCCGATGATGCGGGCCGCGCTCGGGAGCTGCCCGGCGATGTCGCGGTGAAGCATGGCGGGCAGGAGCTTGCGGCGGGCGAGGTCGCCCGTGGCGCCGAACACCACCAGCGTGAAGGGATCGACGGGGATGACGCGGCTCGTCATGGGGCAGGGGCTTTCCGTTGCGTGTCGCGGTCGCGGCGCGGGGCACCGGCAGGCACGCGCCGTGCCAACCGGCCCCCGCTCCGGCCGCCCGTGCCCGAATGTCGAGCACGCCGCCCCGCGTCAGGCAAGCCGCGCCGGGTCGAGGGGCTTCCCGGTGCGGGGCCGGACCGGGGGGCGTGACACTTTTGGCACCGTCGGGCGTTGACCGGCGCTTCTCCAACCCAGGAATCTGTCCATGAGCATGTTCGGCAACATCGTGTCCGCGCTCTTCCACCACGCGTCCGCTGCCGCCCCCACCGAGACCGCCGCCGCCGACGCGCCGGCGTCCGCCGCGACGGCGTCCGATCCCGCGCCCGCCGGCGGCGGTGCCGCGACGCCTCCGGCCGCCGGCGCGCCCTCCGCCGCTGCCGCCCCCGCGGGCTCCGCCCCGCAGTCCGTGGACGCCAAGGCCGTGCTGGCCGGCCTCGCCGCCAAGAACCCGCAGAAGCTCGATTGGCAGCATTCCATCGTCGACATGATGAAGCTGCTCGGCCTCGATTCCAGCCTGTCGAACCGCAAGGATCTCGCCAAGGAGCTGAACTACACCGGCGACATGGACGATTCCGCGTCGATGAACGTGTGGCTCCAGGGCGAGGTGATGAAGAAGCTGTCCGCGAACGGCGGCCAGGTGCCGGCCGACCTCAAGGCCTGAACGCTGAGACGCGCGCGCCGTCCGGCGCGCCCGTCTCCGTCGGCCCCCCGCCCGCCGGGGGGCGCCTTCAGGGCGCCGGCTTCGCCGTATCCGCCGAAGCGCTGGGCTGGCCCGCCGGGGCGCCCACCGCCGGCGTCGCCGGCACGCTCGGGCCCGGCACGCTCGGGGCAGGCGGCACCGGGGCCGCAGCCGGCACCGGTCCCGTCGAGCCCTGCACGTCGCCGAAGGACACGGGCGTGCCCTTGTCCACCATGGCGGCGAGGTTCAGCGCGTCCCAGTTCGTCATGCGGATGCAACCGTGCGACTGGGTCTTGCCCACGGCTTCCGGGTCCGGCGTCCCGTGCATCCCGTAGCCGTCGCCGCCGAGGTCCATCCACACGAGGCCGACCGGGTTGTTGGGTCCGGGCTTGATGCTGAAGGGCCGTTTCGCCGACACGCCCTTGAAATGGTACTTCGGGTCGTAGGTGTAGACCGGGTCGCGGTCCACGCGGTGCACCGTGAAGTCGCCCGTCGGCGCGGGCTTCTCGTCCGAACCGATCGAGGCCGGGTAATGGGCGATCAGCCGGCCGTCGGCGGCGAGCGCTTCCACGTCGTGGCCCGCCTTGTCGACGACGATCCGGGCCACCTTGTCGGCCGGCTTCGCGGCGTCGACGTCGGCCACGACGATGCGCTGCCCGGCGGCGAACTTCGAGCCGGGGTTCAGCGCCATCAGCAGCGGCTCGCTCATATGGTAGCGCTCGCCGAGCTCCTCGCGGATGTCGTGGTAGCCCATGTGGGCGAGCTTCGACTGCGCTTCGAACTTCGCCGGGATTGTCTTCGTGAAAGGCCCCGCGGCCTCCTCCGCCGTGACCGACACCGAGGTCAGCGGCGCGGGAGCGCCCGCCGTCAGCCTGTCCCAGGTCGGCTGGTCGAGCCGGCCCGACGCGGGCAGCCCCATCTGCACCTGGTAGGCCGACAGGGCGTGCCCGAAGTTCTCGCCGTCGATGCCGTCGATCGCGCCGGGCGAGAAGCGGGCCCGGTCGAGCAGCACCTCGGCCTTGACGATCTCCGGCACGGCCCGCCCGCTGGGCTTGTCGGGCAGGGGCGAGAATGCCGCGTCGTCGACCGCCTTGGCCGCCATGGGCGGGGGCGCGGCCAGCGCCGGCGCGATGCAACCGGTGACGGCCGCCGCCGCGAGGGCGGCGGCGAGGATGCGGCGATGGGTCATGACGGGAGTTCGCTCTGAGGTGGCCCGGAACAACGGGCCGCCGCGCTCCGGAGTTCCGGCCAAGCTCAAGCCGGCATGAGATGCCGCAGCTTGATTCGGAGGGGGCGGGATGGCATCGCTGCGCGCCGAGAACCCGTATCGCCGGCCGAGGATGAACCCGCCATGACCGACCGGCCCGCGCGCCGCATCGCCGACACGCTGGACGCGACGCGCGACCTGATGGACGCCAGCGCCCGCGACGGCGCGCTGCTCGAGGCCGTGGACCGCGCCGCCGCGGCCCTGACGGCGACGCTGCGGGCCGGCGGCAAGCTGCTCATCGCCGGCAACGGCGGCAGCGCCGCCGACGCCCAGCACATCGCGGGGGAGATCGTCGGCCGCTTCCTGTTCGACCGGGCGCCGCTGGCCGCCATCGCGCTGACCACGGACACGTCGATCCTCACGGCGGTCGCCAACGATTACGGCTTCGACCACGTCTACGAGCGCCAGGTGCGCGGCCTCGGCAAGGCGGGCGACCTGTTCCTCGGCATCTCCACCTCGGGGAATTCCGCGTCGATCCTCAGGGCCTGCACGGCGGCCCGCGACATGGGCTTGACGGTGGCGGGCATGACGGGCGCCGGCGGGGGCCGCATGGCGGAGCATTGCGACATCCTCATGCGGGTGCCGTCGGAGCGCACCTTCATGATCCAGCAGGTGCACATCACCCTGGGCCACATCCTGTGCCTGATGGCCGAGGCGGAGATCTTCGGGGCGGCTTCCGGCGCATGACGGGGCCGCTGCGCCCCGCCGTCTTCTTCGACCGCGACGGGGTGATCAACGCCGACCTCGGCTACGTGGGCGACGCGGCGCGCTTCGCCCTGCTGCCCGGCGCGGCGGCCGGCGTGCGGGCCGCCGCCGAGGCCGGCGCGCTGTGCTTCCTCGTCACGAACCAGTCGGGCGTGGCACGCGGCTTCTACACGGAAGCGGACGTGGACGCCCTGCACCGCCACATGGCGGCCGAGCTGGCGCGAGCCGGGGCGCGCTTCGACGACATCCGCTATTGCCCGCACCTGCCCGAGGCCCCGCTCGCCGCCTACCGGCGCGACTGCGGCTGCCGCAAGCCGAAGCCCGGCATGATCCTCGACCTCATGGCCGGCTGGCCGGTCGACCCCGCCCGCAGCGCGATGATCGGCGACAGGACGAGCGACATGGAGGCGGCGCGGGCCGCCGGCATCCGGGGCCTGCTCTACGAGGGGGGCGCGCTCGCCGACGCGGTGCGGGCCGCGCTGGCGCCGGGGGCGTGAGGAGGTCCGGCGGGGGTCATGCCCCGTCGAGGTCGCGCAGCACGGCGGCGCGGGCCGTGGGGCCGTCGGCGAGGAGGTGCACGTGGATCTCCTCGGCACCCCGGGCCAGGGCGGCGCGGAACGGGGCGCTGTCGTAGAACAGGTCGGGCAGGGCGCCGGTCTCGTCGAGGGCGAGGATGCGGGGCGCCCCGGCGGCGTCGCGGCCCACCGCCATCACGACCGCGTCGGCGAACCGCGGCGCGTCCTCGCCGGGGAGCGGCTCGCCGACGGGAAACACGGAGAACAGGTGCCGCCGGCCGCTCCGGCCGCGCCAATGCCGGAAGCGGCGGGACAGGTCCGTCCCGGCGAGGCCGGCCAAGGGAGCCGCCAAGGGAGCGGCCGAGGCCGCGATGGGGCGGGGAAGCGTGGCGGCAGCGGAATGTTGCATCTTCGTTCTCCCCGTCGATGAGAACAAAGATAGAACGCGGTCGCCGTCATGGTCAATCGGCGGAGCCCCGCCATCCCCCGAAATCAGGCCGGAACGGTGCCGGCGGGGAACAGCGACGCAAGCTTCGGGTCAGCCTCGACGGCTTCCGCCATCAGCCGCGCGCTCGCGGCTTCCACGCCCTCGCTCATGCGGGCCTGGAACACCTGGCGGGGCAGCCCGGCGGGGATCAGGGGCAGGAACTCGATCACGGCCGTGCCGGGGCGGCGCAGAAAGGACTCGCGCGGCCAGAACAGCCCGGAGTTCACCGCCACGGGGAGGCAGGACGCGCCCGTCTCGGAATACACGAAGGAGATGCCCGCCTTGTAGACCGCGGGCGCGCCGGGCGGCCGGCGGGTGCCTTCTGGGAAGATGAACACCTGGCGGCCCGCGTCGAGCACGGCGCGGGCGCCCCGGCTCACCTGCTGCAGCGCGGCGCGGCCCTGGCCGCGGTCCACCGCGATCTGCCCCGAGCGGCCGAGGTACCAGCCGAAGACGGGGATCCGGGTCAGCTCGCGCTTCAGCACGAAGGTGAAATCGGGGAACAGCGAGCAGAGCGCGATGATCTCGAGAAAGCTCTGGTGCTTGGCGGCGAGGATGCAGGGCTCGGCCGGGATGTTGCCGCAACCCCGAAACACGACGCGGGTCCCGCACACGACGCGGAGCAGCCACAGCGAGCCCTTGGCCCACACGTTGGCGAGGCGAAGCACGCCGCGGTAGCCGAACAGCACGCTCGGCAGGCCGAACACCATCAGGGCGATCAGGTAGGCATAGAAGAGGACGTTGAAGACGGCGGAGCGCAGGGCCAGCATGCCTTCTTTTTGCCAGATGGCGCCTGGGCAGGCAAACGGCGGGCCCGCCGCGGCGCGCCCGCGCCTCATCCCGGCCGGGTCGTGATCTCGTATTCGCAGGCGTCGCGCGGCAGGCCGCGCCGCGACCTGGCCTCGTCGTGGTAGATCACCGTCCAGTCCGGCAGCGCCGCCTTGACGCTCCGCGCGAGGGCGAGCCCGTCCGCGGCGAAGCGATCGGCGTCGAGCACCGGCGCGTCCTCGTCCATGTCGTCGTGCTCGTCGTAGACGGCCTGCCACGCGTCGATGCGGTCGCGCAGGGCGGTGGGGACGGGCAGGTCGTCGAGCATGCCCTCGGTGCCGTCCATCTGCCACACGCCTTCCGACCCGTAGACCGCCATCAGGCAGACCCAGCGCAGCCCGTGGAAGCGGCTCGTCCCTTCCGTCATCGCCCGGGCTCCGTCGTGGAATCGTCCTGCGGCGCGTAGCCGATGAGGTTTCGCGCCGCCGCGAGGTCCCAGGCCATCCCGGCGTTGGCCGACATGGCGTTGACGACGATCGCGGGGGCGGGCCAGCGGGACGCGTCCGCCGTCACGGCGGCCGAGACGGCGGCGAGGAGGTCGCGGTTGGACAGCCACATGCCGCGGAACCACGCGAGGGTCCGCGCCGCTTCCGGCGTGTCGGGGCCGGGCTCGCCGGGGATGCCGGAGGCCGTCATCGTGCCGGGGCGGTTGTCGCCGGGCTGGCACCAGCCGATCCGCAGCGAAACCGCGGTGAAGCCGCCGGCCTCGGCCCGCGCGGCGAGCAGCCGCTCGCCCATCAGCTTCGCCGCCGCATAGGCGCGCCGGGGCTCGGCCGCGTCGACGCGCGTGCCGGGGAGCGGCGGCAGCGCCGTCGTGAGCGCCCCGGGCGCGACATCCTCGTCCTTGTAGCCGCCCATCACATGGTTGGAGGAGGCGAACACGAAGCGCGGGGCGGCGGCGGCGCCGCGCGCCAGGGCCTCGACGGCCTGGAGCGTCATGTCGAAGGACGCGGCGGCGTCGTCCCAGCCGGCGTCCGGATAGGGGCGGCGCGCCGCGAGGTGGACCGCGGCGTCGACCCCCGCGAAGGCGTCGTCGAGGGCGGGCGAGCGCCGCGTCAGGTCGACCGCCGCGGGCCGCACCTTCGGGTGGTCGAGCGCGCGGGCATCGCGGTCGAGCGCCACGACGCCCGAGCACCAGGGCGCCGCGGCGAGGTGGGCCACGAGCTTGCGCCCGAGGTTGCCGTTCGCCCCGGTGACGAGGATGCGCCGGGGGCGGGGCGAGAAGGACGGGTCCGGCATGGGGTTCTCCCGCGCCGCACCGGCGCGGGCCATCTCCTACCCGATCCCGCCGCCGCCCGCATCAGCCGCCGCGGTTCAGCACGGGCCCGCACAGGCCGAGCGCCGTGTTGACGATGGCGAGGTGGGTCAGCGCCTGGGGGAAGTTGCCCGTCAGGTGCTGGGCCGGCACGTTGTATTCCTCCGCGAACAGCCCGAGGTCGTTGCCGACCGCGAGGAGCCGCTCGAACTGCGCCACAGCTTCCTCGTGCCGGCCTTGGAGCTGCAGGCAATCCGCCATCCAGCAGGAGCAGGCCAGGAAGGCGCCCTCGTTCGGCCCGTCCACCTTGGCCTTCATGCGTCGGATCAGCCCGCCCTCGGACAGGACGTCCCCGATCCTGGCGATGGTCGCCGCCATGCGAGGGTCGTCGGCGGGCAGGAAGCCGACGAGCGGCAGCAGCAAGAGGCTCGCGTCGACGGCCTCGTTCCCGTAGGCCTGGGTGAAGGTTCCGAGCCCCGCGTTCCAGCCTTCGCGGCAGGCCGCGGCGTGCACCTTGTCCCGCATGGCCTTGAGGTGCGCCAAGCGCTCCGGAGGCTCGTCCGCGAGGGCGCCACCGTCGCGCACCGCGCGGTCGAAGCCCGCCCAGGCCATGGCCTTGGAATAGGTGTACTGCCGCGGGTGGCCGCGCGATTCCCACACGCCCGAGCCAAAGGTGTTCCACACCGTTTCCAGGTGGTCGACGATGCGCCGCTCCACCGCGACGTGGTGGGGCGTGACCGCGATGCCGGCGCGCCGCGCGAGGTCGAGGCAATCGAGCACCTCCCCGTACACGTCGATCTGGTGCTGCTTCGCCGCCGCGTTGCCGATCAGCACGGGGCGGGCGTCGCGGTAGCCCGGCAGCTCGTCCACCGCGTATTCGTCGAGGTGCCGGCTCCCGTCGAGCCGGTACATGATCTGCATCTTGTCGGGTGCGCCGCCGACCGCGCGCAGCAGCCAGTCGCGCCACGCCGTCGCTTCCTCGGTGAAGCCGGCGTTGAGGAAGGCGCCGAGCGTGAAGGACGCGTCGCGCAGCCAGCAGTAGCGGTAGTCCCAGTTCATCGCGCCGCCGGCGAGCTCCGGCAGGCTCGTGGTGGGCGCCGCCACGAGCCCGCCCGTCAAGCCGTGCACCATGGCCTTCAGGGTGATCAGCGAGCGTTTCACGACCTCCGGCCACCGCGTCCTCGACGCGTCGAAGCGGCCGATCCAGCCCCGCCAATGGGCCCTGGTGTCGGCCAGCGCCCCGTCGGGGTCGACGCCCGCACCCCGTCCCGCGGATGCCCCGCCGGAGGACGCGGCGTCCATCAGCGACGAGTAGGAGAGCACGAAGGCGAAGCGCCGCCCTTCCCCGACCGTGAAGGTGGCGGTGGCCACGTCGTCGTCGAGCTTCACCGCCACGGGCGCGTCGAGGCTCACCTGGTCGGGGCCGATCCTGGCCGTGATCCCGCGGCCCGTCGCCTCGCACCAGGGCGGCACCGTGCCGTAGGCGAAGCGCAGCTTGAGGGTCATGTCGAGTTCGACCGAACCCGACAGGCCTTCGACGATCCGCACGAGGGACGACAGGTCGCCGTCGCGGATCGGCATGAAATCGGTGATGCGGTAGGCGCCGCCGTCCACCTCGGCGTCGGTCTGGAGGACCAGCGTGTCCTCCTCGTAGCGCCGCGAGCGGCCCGTGACCCTCGCCTGGGGCGAGAAGGACCAGCAGCCGTGCCGCTCGTCGCCGAGCAGGGCGGCGAAGCAGGCGTCGCTGTCGAACCGCGGCCAGCACAGCCAATCGATCGAGCCGTCGCGGCTCACCAGCGCGGTGGTCTGGCCGTCGCCGATGAGGCCGTAGTCCTCGATGGGTGAACTCATGGTCAGAACTTGTACTTCTTGGCGAGCTGGTGCAGCACCGCGATGCCGCCCAGCACCGCAAGGCCCGCGTAGAGGCCGTCGCGGTGGCGGTCGGTGAACATCTCCCACGAGCCCGCGCGCGACTTGGAATCGAAGCGGCCGTGGGCGCCGTAGTCGCCCTTCACCGGCTCCCACAGGTTGCCCTTGTAGTTCGGCGGCAGCTTCTGGTCGGTCGTCTGGGACGTGTAGCCGTATTTGGCGAGGTAGCGGTCGGCGAAGGCCGGGGCGATGCGGTTGGCCCAGATGGCCTGCACGGTGGGCCAGCCGACCCAGATCTCGCGGCGGCGGTGGGTGGCGCCGAAATACACCGCGCGGGCCGGCACCTCGGGCTGGTAGATCGGCGGCACCGGCTGGGCCATGAAGCCCAGCTTGTTGACCGCCCAGTTGAACTGCGGCGTGTTCACGGCCGGCAGGTCGACCATGCAGATGTGGATGTCGAGCTTGTCGTGGATGATCTCGGAGCGCAGCGAATCCGTGAAGCCGCGGATGGCCGCCTTGGCGCCGCAGTAGATCGACTGCAGCGGCACCGACCGGTAGGTCAGCGCCGAGCCGACGTTGACGATGGAGCCTCGGTTGCGCGTCCGCATGCGCTTCAGGGCCGCCATCATGCCGTAGGCCTGGCCGAGGTAGGTCACCTCGGTGCCGCGCAGCACCTCGTCGGGCGTCAGCTTCTCCACGGGCGAGAACACGGTCGAGAAGGCGACGTTGACCCACACGTCGATGGGCCCGAGCTCCTTCTCGACCCGGTCGGCGGCGGCTTCGACCGCGGCGGCGTCCGCCACGTCGGTCGGGATCGGCAGGGCCCGCACGCCGTGGCGCCGCGTCTCGTAGGCGGCGCGCTCCAGGCGGTCGGGATCGCGCGACAGCAGGGCGACGTCGTAGCCGTTCTTGGCGAATTCCGTCACCACGGCCCGGCCCACGCCGGCCCCTGCGCCGGTCACGACGACGATCTTAGCCATTCTGAGTCTCCCCTGAGTCTGCGCTTCAATCGTTGGATCGGAGGTTGGATGCAGGGCGGGGGACAAATAGCGGCGCGCCGCCGCGGTTCAGCGGCCGCAGCCGCGCGCCGAAGCGGCGTCGCGGGTCGCCGGCTCCTTGGCGCAGAAGCGCGCCACCGCGTCGGGCCCCACGAGGTCGGCGGCCTCGTAGGCCTGCCGGCCGCAGCCGATCGCCAGCGCCTCGTCGCTCAGCCTGAGCAGGTCGGCATCGCTGCCGCCGCGCGCCGCGTGCAGCCGCGCGTCGAAGGCGCGGGTGCAGCGCAGCCCGCCGTCGGGGTCGGGCGCGAAGGGGCGGTGCCACACCATGTAGGCGCCCGACACCCCCGCCACGGCCAGCATGGCGAGGATCACCCCGGGCAGCGCGAAGGAGCGGCGGCGCGGCGGCCAGCCGTCGGGCGGGGGAAGGGGCGGCGGCGCTTCGGTCGGGATCGTCGGGCTCATCGGCGGGGCGGCGAACGGGGGCGGACCTTGCCCCATCGCGGCCCCGCTGGCCAGACCGGACCGGCGCCGGTCAGCCGGCGGAGGCCGCCAGCGCCGGCCGCGCCGCGGCGCGCGGCGCGTCCTCGCCCTCGACGATCTGCAGCAGCGCGGCGAAGAGCCGGTCGGCCTCCATGCGGCCGATGTCGAACGCGGTGCGGCGGGCGAACTCGCCCCACAGCTCCCGCCCGCGCGGCGAGCCGCCCACGAAGGCCATGGACCAGTTGGGGAAGCCGCGGGCCGCCACGGGCTCGCATTGCAGCACGCCCACGTCGCTGTGGCGCGGGTCGCGCTGGATGCGCTCGAAGGTGGCTTCCACGGCGAGGCGCGATCCTTCGAGCACCTGGGCGAAGGAGCCGGCGTTGAACAGCAGCGCTCCCGTCACGCCGACGCGCGCGTTGTTGCGCTTCGACACGGCCAGGATGCCGTCCACGGCCGCCGCCTGCGCGTCCTCGTCGCCGGGCAGGAGGTTCCGGCTCGTGTAGATCAGGCGGTAAAGATCGCTCATCGGGCGGCTCCCGGCGTCGGTTGGCGGCAAGGATGGGTCAGGGCTCGGCCTGCTCGGCGAAGAGCCGTCGGATGTCGGCGGCCGAGATGGGCCGCGAGATCAGGAAGCCCTGCACGTCGGTGCAGCCTTCCCGACGGATGCTGTCCATCTGCTCGGGGGTTTCGACGCCCTCCGCCACCGTGGCCATGCCGAGCGCCGCCCCGAGGCCCGCCACGGCGCGCACGATCGCCATGGCGCCGCCGGTGCCCCCGGACGGATCGCCCGACACGAAGGACCGGTCGATCTTGATCCTGTCGAACGGGAAGGAGCGCAGGTAGCTCAGCGACGAATAGCCGGTGCCGAAATCGTCCATCGCGATGCGCAGCCCGAGGCCGCGCAGGGCGTGGAGCGTGGCGACGTTGGCTTCGCTGTCGTGAAGCAGCAGCCCTTCGGTGATCTCCAGCTCCAGCCGGCGCGGGTCGAGGCCGGACTCTTCCAGCGCGGACGCCACCGTGGCGACGAACCCGCCGCCCCGGAACTGCGCCGGCGACAGGTTCACCGCCACCGTGAGGTCGCCCGGCCAGCGCGCCGCTTCGCGGCAGGCCGTGCGCAGCACCCATTCGCCGATCCCGACGATGAGGCCGACCTCCTCGGCGAGCGGGATGAAATCGCCGGGCGACACGGTGCCGCGCTCGGGGTGGCGCCAGCGGATCAGGGCCTCGCAGCCGACGATCCTGTTCGTTTCGAGGTTCATCTGCGGCTGGTAGACCAGCTCGAACTCCTGCGCCGCCACGGCACGGCGCAGGTCGAGCTCGAGGCGGCGGCGCGCCTGCACGCGCTCGTCCATCTCGGGCTCGAAGAAGCGGAAGCCCCCGCGCCCGTCCAGCTTGGCGCGGCGCAGCGCGAGGTCGGCGTTTCGGATCAGGGCGGCGGCGTCGGCGCCGTCCGTCGGGGCGAGCGCCACGCCCACGCTGGCGCCGATGTTGATCAGGTGGCCCTCGACCATGTAGGCGCGGCCCAGGAGGTCGACGATGCGGCGCGCCAGCACGGCGGCGTCCTCGTCGCGCGACACGCCGTCCTGGAGCACGGCGAACGCGTCGCCGCCGAACCGGGCCGCCGCGTCGGCCGGGCCCAGCGCCGTCGCCAGCCGCTCCGCCACCTTGCGCAGCAGGGCGTCGCCGACGCGGTGGCCGAGCGTGTCGTTGACCTGCTCGAAGCGGTCGAGGTCGACGGCCAGCACGGCGAAACCCCGTCCGCTCCGCTCGAGGCGGGCGCCGGCTTCGCCGAGCGCCGCGGTGAAGCGGGCGCGGGTCGGCAGGGCCGTCAGGGGATCGCGACCGCCGTCGGCGGCCCCTTCGAGCCGGGCGGCGCGGTCCGCCAGCGCTTCCACGGCGACCGACCAGCCGGCGCCCGCCAAGGGCTTCACGTCGAGCGCGAGCGGCACGCCGCCGCTCGTGAGGTCGAGCGACGCAGGTTCGCCGCGGCGCAGCGGGCCGCGGAGCCGCATCAGCGCGACCCGGCGCTCGCCCGCCCGGCCGCGGCCGAGCGCCGCGAGCAGGTGGCGCAGGGGGCGGCCGACGACCTCGGGGCCGAGGCCGAGCGCCCGTCGCGCCTGCGACGAGCACAGCGCCACGCGGCCGTCGCGCTCCACGAGCAGCAGGCCCTCCGGCATCCCGTCGAGGAAGGCCGCCGCGACCGAGCCGGCGCCCGCTTCGGGATGGGGCGAGGCGGGGGAGCCGCGCCTCGCCTGCCGTTGCGGTATCGCCGAGTCCATGTCGCGCCGCCCCAATTCCGTGCCGCCGCTCGACCGAGGATCGACGATGCACACACGTCGATATGGCACGGCGAGTCTCAACAGATCGTGAGAAGGGCGAAGGCTTCCGCTTCGCCGGCCAAGTCTGCCGGGCGATGCGCCGGATCTGATGACGGCCGCCCTTTCGACCGATGGGCATTGATCCGCGACCGGCGCCGGCCGTCCCGATGCCGGTCGGGACAGGGTCGCGCCCTTCGAAACCTGCGAACGTGTCGCGCCCGTTTCCGAACGCCCGTCGAAACGGCGACGGATCTCCCCCCTTTATGGATGGCCCGCCCCTCCCTCTGCAGCAGCTGATAGCATGCTGGTGCAACCCAGGTGAGGACGGAGCA
>NZ_QYBB01000069.1 GCF_004137685.1 Lichenibacterium minor
TCCTTGGGCGGCTTACCGACGGCGGCCCTCAGCCTAGACGCTCGGCCAGTGCCGGCCGCCGTCCGTAACCCTTCACCGACCCGGCCATTGTTGGACCGCTACGGCAGTCTCCGAAGCGGACATCTCAAACGCCGCACCGATATTCGCTTCACACCGTGTCGGGCTCGCGGGGGGCAGTTGAGCGCGTCTCGACCCTCCCTCCTGGCGAGGTCCGGTCCTGCCGCCGCGTGAGGCCGCGAGGTTGGCGGGACGCAGACCACCTCACGTCAGCAGTCCGGCCAGGATGTTGATCGTCAGGGCCAGAATCACCGTGTTGAACGTGAAGGCTACGATGCCCTGCACGGTGCCGATCCGGCGCATGCGCTTCGAGGTGAATTCCACGTCGGCGGTCTGGGACGCGACGCCGATCACCACGGCAAAATGGATGAAGTCCCAGTAATCCGGGCTGTCGTCGTCCGGGAATTTCAGGCCGCCCTGCTGCAGCGTCGCTGGGTCGCTGTCATCGTCCGGCGAGTAATATTCATGGGCATAGTGCAGCGCGAAGATGAGTTGCGTGAAGAACCATGAGATCGCCACGCTGCCGAAGGCAAGCGCCACTCGCGACGCTTCATCAAGCCCGTGTGCGCCCTTTGCGAAGGACAGCTCGACGGCGACGGCGGCCAGGGACGCTGCGGAGAGTGCCAACACCAGGGCAAGGATCATGCCTTGGCCCTCGTCCTGGCGCGCGGCGGCGCTGCGGATGAAGGGCGCGTCAAGCCCTGCGATGTGGCTGAGTGTCATCCACAAAAAAGCGACACAGCCGAGATCCCAGGCCACGATGAAGCGGGTCGGCATGTCGAGCCCCGACGGCACGAAGGCCAGCAGCAACCCGGCCAAGAGGCCGAGGCCGATGGCGGCCGCGAGCCGGGGACGGGAGCCGAAGGGACCGAGGTAGCCGAGCGGGAAAGGGCGGGACGTGGTCATCGCCAACAGTCATGCACCTCGGCGACACTCGCCGCAATCTGAGCGACGACGGAGGCTCGTTCAATCCATGCTGGCAACTCCACCCAGGTTCACCGAAGGTCGACGGCAGGCGCTTTCGGCCGTTGCAGATCGAGCACGCACCCTCTCGCGTCGTCTCGACGGGCGCATCCCTGTCGACTCCGATGTCGACAGCCGCTGGCGGGAGGGTTTAACCGTCGACATGGTTTCCCTCATTCGGCGAGCGGAACGGGCTAATCGATGCGATTCACAACGGCTTTCTTGACCTCCCTCGCGTGCTGTCTCACGATGCTATCCGGTCCCGCGACCGCCGGCGACCCGTCAGCAGGCAAGTCGAGCTACAGCCTGTTCGATCCCACGCCCGACAGCGCCTTGCGCAGCTTCATCCCCGACCGGCCTCTGAACAGCATTTCTCCCTTCACGATCGACGCCGGGCGACTTCAGGTCGAGAGCGACGTCCTGGACTTCAGCCAGTCGAGCGACCGCCGCACCACGACAGGGACGCTGGAGAGCCTCGATCCCGAGGTCAGGCTCGGCTTGACGCAGTCTTTGGAGTTTGACCTGCTGACGGCGGGCCTGCTGTCTGATCAGACCACGGCGAACCGCACCGGCCGCGTGACGTCGCACGACATCGGGACTGGAGCCGTGACGCTCCAGGCGCGCTACAATTTTTTCGGCAACGAGGGCGGGACCTATGCCCTCGCTTTGGCGCCGTTCGTCTCAATTCCAAGTGGTGACCGGCATTTTGGCATTCAGCGTGTCGATGGCGGCATCATCGCTCCACTCAGCATCAACCTGCCTTCGGATTTTCAGCTCGTCTTGGAGACCGAGATCCAGGCGATGCGCAACGGGACAGGGCCGGCGTTCGCGAGCTTCACCAACATCGCCAACCTGTCCCACGCCGTTCCGGGTGTCGACCATCTCACGGCGAGTGTGGAGTTCACTTCGGTGGTAAACGCCGACCGACTCACGCCTGACACCTACACAGCCGAGGCGGCCTTGGCCTACCTCGTCACTCCCACTACCCAGGTCGATCTCGGCGGCTTCGTCGGGCTCAACCGGGCCGCACCTGACTTCCAGATCTCGGCCGGCGTGGCGCATCGATTTTGATGCCGAACCTGCGGCCCAGTTTACTCTACTGTCGCGAGCTGTTGGCCTCCATCCGGTCCCGGCAGGCTATGCCGGACAACTGCTTCGGCTCGATCGCGATCCAGAGCGGAACGCTGCTACCCACCCATCCTTGACCGGCGGGAGTCGACCCGACCAAGACGTTGAAGCTCGAGTGCCGGTTGCTCTGGAGCGGACGTCCGTCTGACCTACTGCATCGCTCGCCGGTGGGCAGGTCGGACTGGCTGGCGATGCTGCTTCCCCATATGTCCCCGATCACGGCTGAAGAACACCGAAGTGAGGTGGCGCCTCCGGGATGGCCGAGATTTGCAAGTCGGGACGGCGAGCGGAGCGCCGCATGCGGGCCTGCGTTCCGTTCACCCCGCTCTTTGGCGGAGGCGTCTGGTGCCGACGGTCGATTTCGGCTGTCGACGACGGAGGCGGCTCAAGGCGCTTGCGGACAGAGGGCCTCGACGCGCTCCGGTTCCAGGCCGAGTTCCCGAAGGATCGACACCGTGTGCTCACCCAGAGCCGGCACGGCATCCAGGCGGGGCGACGAACCGCGCGGCGTCGCTGGCGGGACGAGAGTCGGGACCGGTCCCACGGGCGTCGACACCTCGGTCCAGCGGTCGCGGGCTCGGAGCTGGGGATGGTCCCAAACGTCGCGCATCGTCCGGACCTGGGCGTTGGCGATCCCCGCGTCT
The DNA here is from genome assembly GCF_004137685.1 of Lichenibacterium minor. Classification (GTDB taxonomy): domain Bacteria; phylum Pseudomonadota; class Alphaproteobacteria; order Rhizobiales; family Beijerinckiaceae; genus Lichenihabitans; species Lichenihabitans minor. The sequence continues at coordinate 2,793 of NZ_QYBB01000069.1, forward strand.
TCGAGCGCCAACGTGATGGCTTCCGCCGTGGACAATCGGAAGGAGGCCGAGATGATGTCGGTCAGCGCGCCCCGGTTGCGCACCCGGGCCACGTTGGACGCGAAGCGCTCGTCGCTCGCCAGATCCGGTCTGCCGAGCACCCGCTCGCAGAACACGGCCCACTCGCGCTCGTTCTGCAGGCCCAGCATCACGGTCGATCCGTCACCGCTCGGGAACGGGCCATAGGGGAAGATCGTGGCGTGGCTCGCGCCGGTGCGGGGCGGCGGAGGGGCGCCCTCGAAGCCGTAGTACAGGGGGAAGCTCATCCACTCGCCCAGGGCTTCGAGCATGGAGATGTCGAGGTGGGATCCGCATCCCGTGCGCTCGCGCCGCAGCAGCGCCGCCAGGATGCCGCTGTAGGCGTACATGCCGGCGGCGATGTCCGCGATGGAGATGCCGGCCTTGGCCTGCTGGTCGGGGGTGCCCGTTACGGACAGGAAGCCTGCCTCGCTCTGGATGAGCAGGTCGTAGGCCTTCTTGTCGCGGTAAGGGCCGTCCATCCCATAGCCGGAGATGTCGCAGACGATCAAGCGGGGATGGTCAGGGCGAAGCGCCGCCTCGGACAGCCCGAGGCGGGCCGCGGCGCCCGGCGCGAGGTTCTGCACGAGCACGTCGGCCCGCCCCACCAGGCCGCGCAGGACGCCCGCGGCGTCGGGATGCTTCAGGTCGAGCGCGAGGCTTTCCTTCGACCGGTTGCACCAGACGAAATGCGATGCCATCCCGCGCACGCGGTCGTCGTAGGATCGGGCGAAATCACCGACTCCGGGCCGCTCGACCTTGATGACCCTGGCGCCGAGGTCGGCCAGCTGCCGCGTCGCGAAGGGCGCCGCGATGGCGTGTTCGAGCGACACCACGGTGATGCCATCCAGCGGGCGCGACCCGGGCGCGGACGTCATGGCGGCGGCAGTCATCGGGTGAACTCCGGATCGATCGTCAGGGGGGGAAGCGCGAAGGCCTGCTGCGTCTGAGCCGCGGTGCGGCTCCGCCCGAGGAACAGGCCGGCGACGGCGCTGACGAGGCCCATGGCGGCAAGGTAGGCCGCGACCGCGTAGCCGGAATGGAAGTGGACGTAGAGCCAGATCGACACCAGGGGGGCGGGGCCGCCGGCGATGATCGAGGCGCATTGGTAGCCCAGCGAGGCGCCGCTGCACCGGATGCGCGCCGGGAACGATTCAGCGATGAAGGCGGCCTGCGGCCCGTACATCATGTCGTGGATCACCAACGCCAGCACCACGCCCAGGACCACGAGGGCGGGCTGGCGCGTGTCGAGCAGCCCGAAGAACGGAAAGGCGAACAGCGTCATCCCGAGGGCTCCGGCGAGGTAGACCCGCCGGCGCCCCGCCACGTCCGACAGCCAGCCGAAGAAGGGGAGCGTGAGGGTGGACACGAGGGCTGCCGCCAGCACGGCGTTGAGGATGAAGTCGCGTCCGAGCCCGAGATCGTTCGCCCCGTAGAAGACCACGAAAGTCGACAGGATGTAGAACGACGCTTGCTCGCCGGGCCGGATCAGCGCCGACAGCAGGATCTCGCGCCAGTTTCCCCGAATGGCGGCCATCACGGGTGCGTCCGGCACGCGTCGCTCAGCCACCATCGCTGCGAACGCGGGCGTTTCCTCGGCGCGGAGTCTGATCACGAGTCCGACGGCCAGGAGGACGGCCCCCGCCACAAAGGGGTATCGCCAGCCGTCGGCGAGGTAATCGGCCCCGGTCAGCGCGCTGCACAGGCGGTTGGCGCCGATCGACAGCACGAAGCCGATCGGCACGCCCATGTGGGCCAAGCTGGCCACGAGGCCCTGCCGCTTGCCGCTGTGAGTTTCCAGGGCCATCAGCACCGAGCCGCCCCAGTCGCCGCCGACGCCGAGGCCCTGCAGGAAGCGCAGGAGGACCAGGGAATAGCCAGCGGCCGCGCCCCAGCTCGCCTGGGTGGGCAGCAATCCGATCAGCAGGGTGGAGACGCCCATGAGGGACAGGGTCGACACCATGGTGATGCGGCGGCCGAGCTTGTCGCCGATATGGCCGAACACCGCCGCCCCGATCGGCCGGGCCAGGAACCCGATGAAGATGGTCGTGAAGGATTCGATCAGGCTGGCGTTCGCGCCGTCGGCGGAGAAGAACAGCTTCGGGAACACCAGCGCGGCCGCGGTCCCGTAGAGGAAGAAGTCGTACCACTCGATCGACGAGCCGACCATGCTCGCCATGACGGCACGGATCTGCCGGTCGCGCCCCGATCGGATCGGGTCGTCACTTCGTATCATCGTCGTCTCCTCCAGTTTGTGTCGTTGACGCGGTCCGCCCGTTTCCCGGGCTTTCTCTTCAGCGCGGTCGCAGGACGGCGCGGGCCTCCATGGCGATCGTGCCGTCGTCGGTCTCGGCCCACAGCCGGAGCGCCGCGGGTTCCTCGCCGGGACGGCCGCAGATCCGGACCGGGCTGCCGTCGAAGGCCGTCGCGAGCGCGCGGAACGAGAAGGCCGCCAGGTCCTCGTCCGGCCGCGCGCTCCCTGCGAGGCCGGCCAGCAGGGTAGCGAGCAGAGGCCCATGCACTACGAGGCCGGGGTAACCCTCGACCTCGGTGGCGTAGCGACGGTCGTAGTGGATACGGTGGCCGTTGAAGGTCAGCGCCGAATAGCGGAACAGCAGGACGTCGTCGGGAACGATCTCCCGCGTGAAGGTCGGCTCTGGAGGAGCCCGCTTCGCCGCAGGCGAAGGGGCGCCGGCCGCGGCCGGGCCGCGGTAGACGATGTCGTGCTCCTCGACGAGGGCGAGGCCCTCAGGGCCGAACACCTCGTGACGGACGACGACGAAGACGAGCGGCCCCGTCCTTCCGTCCTTGGCCGTGACGTCAGCGATGGTCGAGACGCGGCGAATCGCGTCGCCTACGCGGAGCGGGGCGAGGAACTCGAAGCGCCCGCCCGCCCACATGCGCCGCTGCAGCGGCACGGGCGGCAGGAAGCCGCCGCGCCGGGCATGGCCGTCGGGGCCGAGGTCGGCCCCCGGGTGCAACGGGAGGAAGAACAGCCAGTGCCACAGGGGTGGCACGACGTCCCCGCCGACGGGAAGGGGCCGCCCGGTGTCGAGCGTCGCCGACAGGGCCGCGATCGGCGTGGGACCGACCGCGTCCACCCGCGTTTCCCCGCGCCCGATCCAGCGCTGCAATTCCACGATGTCGACCTGCATCGACTGCCTCCCCATGCCGTTCTTTTGTCGGGAGGATGGCGCGAAAGCGCGCCACGGTGGTATGCGTCAGTCGTCGACCCACCCTTCGCGGATCGCGAAGGCCGTCGGCGATGGGAGGCGGCCATGAGGTTCGACGTGACCGACCTCAGGCTCTTCGTGCAGGTCGCCGACGCGGGCAGCATCACCAAGGGCGCCGCCGCGGCCAACATCGCGCTGGGGGCTGCCAGCGCCCGGGTGCGGGGGATGGAAGAGCAACTCGGGATTCCGCTGCTGGTGCGGGACCGCAGCGGCGTCGTCCCAACGCCAGCCGGTCGCGCGCTCCTGCGGCACGGCCGCAGCATCCTGCAGCAGTGCGATCGGATGCATGGCGAGCTGGAAGAATATGCGAAGGGGTTGAAGGGGCACGTGCGCCTCTTCTCCAACACCAACGCCTTGACGGAATTCCTCCCGACCGCCCTGAGCTCGTTCCTGCGCGCCAATCCCGGCGTGAACGTCGACGTGCAGGAGCACCTGTCCGACCAGATCGTGCGCGGCATCCGCGAAGGCATGGCCGACATCGGCATCGTCGCCGGGACGGTCGACCTGTCCGCTGTCGAGACTTTCCCGTTCCGGCAGGACCGCCTCGTCGTCGTGACACCGCGATCGCACGCGCTCGGACAGCGGCGTCGCATCCCCTTCGAGCACATCCTCGACGACGACTTCATCGGCCTGGAGACGGGGGCGGCGCTCCAGGACTTCCTGGCCGATCATGCCCGCCGCCTCGGACGCCGGCTGCGCCTCCGGATCCAGTTACGGGGCTTCGACGGCATCTGCCGCATGGTCGAAAGCGGAGCCGGGATCGCCGTCCTGCCGGAAAGCGCCGCCCGGCGCTACAAGCGGTCGATGGCGATCCGCGTGGTCGAGCTCGAGGACGGCTGGGCTTCGAGGAAACTGGTCATCTGCGTGCGCCGCGTGGACGATCTCCCTGTCCACGCCCGGCGGCTGGTCGAGGAGCTGCGCTGCGCGGACCGGTGAAGCGAGCAGCGGTCCCCGAGGACGGACCGGCCGAGCCATCGCGCAGGCGAAAGGTCCTCGGGGCCAGCGCCATCCGGTTCGGCGTGAAGGTCGCGATGACGGGCCCGCCCTCGACCCGGAGCCTGGCGTCGATCGGGTCGAAGGTGCGGCTTATCGTGAGATGCCGAACCGCACGACCAGCATGTCGGTCAGCAGGTCCGCCTGACCGACACGCTGCACGATGCGGGCGACACCGCCTTGGGCGACCCGTACCGCCGGTTGACCGCGCGCGCGCCTCGACGCTCTGTTCGGCTCGCCATCTGCGGCTCGCCTGCACGGCGACTACCTGAAGGGCGTCGCCTGACGCGAAGCCCGGGGTGCCCCGATCGTCCGACGCCATCCCGCTTCAGGCGGCCCGGATCCGCTCGCGCGCGAGGCGCAGGAAATGCGCCACCACGGGGGAGCGGTCGTCCGTCCGCCAGGCCAGGGACAAGGGCGCGCGCGGGCCGTCGGCGCCGAGGCTTCGGTAGCTGACGCCGACGACGCCGACCTGCCTGATCGACGCCGGGACGAGCGAGAAGCCGAAGCCGGCGGCCACGAGGTTGACCACGGAGGCGATCTGGGGCGCCTCCTGGCCGATGCGCGGCTCGAAGCCCGCGGCCCGGCAGGCGGACATCACGAGACGGTGGAGCTCGGGGCCGGCCGCGCGCGGAAACGTCACGAGATCGTCCGCGGCCAGATCGGCGAGCGCCAGACTTTCGGCCCCGGCGAGGGGGTGGGCTGTCGACAGAACCGCGAGCAGCGCTTCGTCGTCGACGCGCAGCAGGCTCGGCCGGTGGCGGTCGGAGGGGCCGGGGCGGACGAAGGCGGCGTCGATCGCGTGCCCGTCGAGGGCGTCGAGCAGCATCGCGGTGTTGTTCTCGAAGAGCTCGACAGCGACGTCCGGGAAGGCGTCGCGGAAAGCCCGCACCGCGCCGGTCACCATGGGGTTGTAAGGGGCCGAGCCGGTGAAGCCGAGCCGGAGGCGGCCCTGCTCGCCGCGGGCCGCCCTCTGCGCGGCCCGCACGGCGCGGTCCGCGCCCGCCAGCACGGCGCGCGCCTCGTCCAGAAACGCTTGTCCGGCGGCCGTCAGCTCGGCGCCCCGCGGGACGCGCCGGAACAGGGCGGCGCCGATCTCCCTCTCGAGATCCTTGATCTGCTGGCTCAGGGGCGGCTGCCCGATCCCGAGGCGCGCGGCGGCGCGGGTGAAGTTCGCCTCCTCGGCCACGGCGACGAAGTAACGGATGTGACGAAGCTCCACCATGTTCGGATCCCTGGAAGCGTCGCCGCGGCGTCGGGTGCCGAGCGTGCTCCGTCCGTAGCAACGGCGGCGGCCCAGAGCCAGCATCGGCGAGGCCGAGGGGCGCCATACGGCAAACCTATCGCGATCGCAGGCCGCGCCTATTGGATCGCCGGCCCGGCGGGCACGATCTCACCGACAGGGGCGAGAGGGCGGGAGCGGCGGACGGGGATCGGAGATCCCAGTCGCGGTCCTGGCGAGCCGCCCGCTCGTTGAAGGGAAGCCATGTCCACCGACGCACGCACGCGACCCATGCGGTCCTGGCTGTTCACACCCGCGACGCGCCCCGAGCGCTTCGGCAAGGCGCGGGAGGTCGGCGCCGACGTCCTCATCCTCGACCTTGAGGACGCGGTTGCGCCGGCCGACAAGAGCAGCGCCCGCATCACCGCCATGGAGCACGCCACGGTAGGGCGGGAGGGCGGCCCGCTGCTGGCGGTGCGCGTCAACGGGCTCGCGACGCGGGCCGGCCTCGCGGACCTGTCGGCCCTGCTCGACGGGCGCGCCGACCCCGATTTCGCCGTGCTGCCGAAGGTCGAGTCGGCTGGCGACCTCCGGACGGTGGACCGCCTGCTCGGGGCCGCCAACAAGCGGGCCCGCCTCGTCGCCCTGATCGAGAGTGCCCCCGCGCTCGCCCGATTGGAGGAGATCGCCGCCGCGACGCCCCGGCTCGCGGCGCTGCTGTTCGGCGCCGCCGACATGGCGGCCGATCTCGGCGCCGAGACGGCGTGGGAGCCGCTGCTCGGGGCGCGCCAGCGTCTCGTCGCGGCGGCCGCAGCGGCCGGCGTGCTGGCTGTCGACACGCCCTTTTTCGACGTGCGCGACGCCGAAGGCCTCGCGGCCGAGACCCGGCGCGGGGTGGCGCTCGGCTTCGCCGCCAAGGCGGCCATCCACCCGGCCCAGGTCGGCCCGATCAACGCCGCCCTCACCCCGAGCGACGAGGCCGTCGCCAATGCCCGCAAGGTGCTGGAGGAGAACGGCAAGGGGGTCGGCACGGTGGGTGGCCTGATGATCGACGAGGCCGTCGCCCGCAAGGCCCGCCGCACGCTCGCGGTCGCGGGCGAGACCGCTTGAACCACGCACGCGTGAACCACCCTCAGGAGACGACGATGCAGGACCTTCTTCCCGCCTATAAGACCGTGGGCGAGCGGCGCTACCGCGAGACTTCCGGCCTCTATTTCGAGGACTTCGTGCCCGGCGACGTGTTCGAGCACCGGCCGGGCCGCACCGTGCTCGACGTCGACAACACCTACTTCACGCTGTTGACCCTCAACGTGCAGCAGGTGCATTTCGACGCCGCCTACGCGGCCAAGACCGAGTGGAAGCGCATGCTGGTCGACTCGACCTTCACGCTGGCGCTGCTCACCGGCATGAGCGTGCGCACGGTGAGCGCCAAGGTCGTCGCCAACCTCGGCTGGGACAAGGTGAAAGCCAGCCATCCCGTCTTCGCGGGCGACACGCTCTACGCGGAAAGCACGGTTCTCCACACGCGCGAGTCGAAGAGCCGCCCCACCCAGGGCATCGTCACGGTGGCGACGCGGGGGATCAACCAGGACGGCGCCGAGGTGATGAGCTTCGAGCGCACCATGCTGGTGCACCGGCGCGGGCACTCGCCCGAAGAAGCGGCCGGCTATTGAGGGAGGCCGAGATGAGCAGCGTCCAGGACCTTTACCGCGCCAAGCTGCGCAACCCCGCCGACGCGGTCGCGGCGATCCCGAACGGGAGCCGCCTCGCTATGGGCATGGCCACGGCCGAGCCCCCCGCCCTGCTCGGCGCCCTCGCCGAGCGAGCGCGCGCCGACGCCGCGCTCGACCTACGCCTCTACTACTTCGAGGCCATGTCGACCGCCGGCGACACGGTGCTGGCCTACGACCTCCGCGACCGAATCCGTCCCTTCTGCATGTTCATGACCGGCGTCGACCGCCGTCTCGTCAAGGAGGGCGTCGCCGACAGCGGCACCAAGTTCCTGAACTACGTGCCGAACAACTTCCACCAGTCGCCGCGGCTGATGGTGGAGGAGGCGCGCGTCGACACCTTCGTGTGCACCGTGTCGCCGATGGACCGGCACGGCTTCATGAGCTTCGGCACCGGCAACGATTATTCGACCGCGGTGGCGCGGGCGGCGAAGCGGCTGATCGTGGAGGTCAACCCGCACATGCCGCGCGTGTTCGGCTCCGGCTCGGCGCTGCACGTGTCCGAGGTGACGGCGGTCGTGGAGCACGAGGCCCCGCTCCTCGAGCTGCTGGTGCGCGCGGGGTCGGACGAGGACCGGACCATCGCGCGCACGGTGGCCGGCATGGTGCCGGACGGCGCTTGCCTGCAGATGGGCGTCGGCGCGCTCCCCAACCTCGTCTGCGCGGAGCTCGGGGGGCGCAACGACCTCGGCATCCACAGCGAGGTGATGAGCCCCGGCATGGTCGACCTGATCCGCTGCGGACGCGTGACGAACCGCGCGAAGGCGCTGAACCGCGGCAAGAGCGTCTTCACCTTCGCTATGGGCCAGAAGGCCATGTACGATTTCATCGACGACAACCCGTCCGTCGAAAGCTGGCCCGTCGACTACGTCAACGATCCTTCGAACATCGCGCGCAACGACGGCGTCGTGTCGATCAACGGCACCATCGAGATCGACCTCACCGGTGCCTGCAACTCCGAGCACATGCTCGGGCACCAGTATTCGGCCTCGGGCGGGCAGCTAGACTTCGTGCGCGGCGCCTACGCGTCGCGCGGCGGCAAATCGATCATCGCCGCCTCGTCCACGGCCGCCAAGGGCAAGGTATCGCGCATCGTGCCGCGCTTGTCGGGTCCGGTGACGACGCCGCGCATCGACACGCACTGGATCGTCACGGAGCACGGCGCCGCCGACATGAAGGGGCGCTCCTCGACCGAGCGGGCCCACGCGCTGATCGCCATCGCCCACCCGGACTTCCGCGACGGCCTCGCCGAGGCCGCCCGGGCCATGCACCTGATCTGACGCGACAGCGCCCCTTTACCTCCTCGTTCAACGGAGCCCAGCATGTCCCGCAAGGTCGCGGACCAGTTTGTCGAGACCCTGGAGGCGGCGGGCGTGCGCCGCATCTACGGCGTCGTCGGCGACAGCCTCAACGGCATCACGGAAGCCATCCGGGCGCGCGGCAGCATCGAATGGCTGCACGTGCGCCACGAGGAAGTAGCCGCCTTCGCGGCCGCGGGTGAATCCCACGCCACCGGCGGGCTCGCGGTCTGCGCGGGGTCCTGCGGGCCCGGCAACCTCCATCTCATCAACGGCTTGTTCGACGCCCACCGCTCGCGCCTGCCGGTTCTCGCCATCGCGGCCCACATCCCGTCGGCCGAGATCGGCTCGGGCTACTTCCAGGAGACACATCCGGATCAGCTGTTCCGCGAGTGCTCGAGCTATTGCGAGATGGTGTCGAGCCCCGCGCAGATGCCGCGCGCGCTCGAGACGGCCATACGCCGGGCGGTGGCGGAGCGCTGCGTATCGGTGATCGTCATCCCAGGCGACGTCGCGTTGCGGGACGCCGTCGACGCGCCGCCGCCGAGCGCCGCGAGGATGCTGCCGCCCCTCCCGGTTGTGGTCCCGCCCGACGAGGCGCTCGACCGGCTCGCCGCGCTGCTCGACGGGTCGAAACGCGTGACGATCCTGTGCTGCGGCGGCGTCGAGGGGGCCCACGACGAGGTCGTGGAACTCGCAGCGGTGCTTCAGGCCCCGATCGTCCACGCGCTGCGCGGCAAGGAGCACATCGAGTGGGACAACCCCTACGACGTCGGCATGACCGGGCTGATCGGCTTCGCGTCCGGCTACCACGCCATGGGGTCCTGCGACGCCCTGCTGATGCTCGGCACGGACTTCCCTTATCGACAGTTCTACCCGAAGGACGCCCGCATCGCGCAGGTGGACCTGCGGGCCGAAGTGCTCGGGCGTCGCGCGCCGGTCGAGCTTGGGCTGCTGGGCGACGTCGGGGCCACGGTGAGAGCCCTGCTGCCCCGGCTGGCCCGCGACCGCGACGACGCCCATCTGCGCGCCGCGCTGGACCATTACGCCCGCACGCGGGTCGAACTCGACGAACTGGCGTCGGGGCGGGCCGGCGGGCGCCTCCATCCGCAGCAGGTCGCGCGCGTGCTGAGCGAGCTGGCCGACGAGGACGCCGTGTTCACAGCCGACGTCGGCCTGCCGACGGTTTGGGGCGCCCGCTATCTCACGATGAACGGCAAGCGGCGGCTGATCGGGTCTTTCTGGCACGGCTCCATGGCCAACGCCATGCCGCACGCCATCGGCGCCCAAGCGGCCTTCCCGGGCCGGCAGGTGATCTCCCTTTCGGGCGACGGCGGCTTCACCATGCTGATGGGCGACCTGCTCACGCTGAAGCAGCTGAACCTGCCCGTGAAGGTGATCGTGTTCAACAACGGCGCGCTCGGCTTCATCGAGGTCGAGCAGAAGTCGTCCGGCTTTGTCGACTTCGGCACGGGCCTGGACAACCCGGACTTCGCCGCCATGGCGCGGGCGGTCGGCATCAAGGGCATCCGGGTCGAGGACCCGGCTTGGCTCGAGGCGGCCCTCACCGAGGCGCTCGCCCACGACGGGCCCGTTGTGGTCGACGTCGTCGTCGAGCGCATGGAGCTCGCCATGCCGCCGAAGGTGACGCTGGAGATGGCCAGGGGCTTCACCCTCTACATGCTCAAGGCCGTCCTCAACGGCCGCGGTGACGAGGTGGTGGAACTCGCGAAAGCAAATATTTGGCGCTAAGGTGTCGTTCCAGGATCTTTTGCAGTCTGGATCGATAAACTTCTGCTTATCGCTTACACAAAATCAGAGATAGCCGGTCAGCTCTCCACTATTTATCACTGTTTTGTCTGAAGATACTGAGATTTCATCTCAAGCGTCACCACTTGTTGCAAAATGGCTGCTTGCACGACGCATTTTGTGACAGACTTTTAAGGCATGCTAAAACTTAGGATATGTGCGACAGCACCCGCTTCGACCCTCAGCGCTGAGCGTCGTCCAGTGCTGATGCAAGATCAGCAATCAGGGCGCCCTCTTCCTCCAGACCGATATTGAGGCGCACCAAGCGGGGACCCACGTCGACGCCACCCCGCGGCAGGCTGTCGTAGGCCATCACGAGGCTTGTCACCCC
>NZ_QYBB01000006.1 GCF_004137685.1 Lichenibacterium minor
ACCTCGGGATGCTTGTGGGTGGCATAGTTGTCCATGATGGCATGGATCACCTTGCCGGCCGGCACGGCATCCTCGATCTGGTCGAGGAAGGCGATGAATTCCTGGTGTCGATGGCGCGGCGCACAGCGGCCGAACACGGTGCCCTCCAGCGTGTTCAGCGCCGCGAACAGCGTGGTGGTGCCGTTGCGGACATAGTCGTGCGTGTAGGTCGCGCACTTGCCGGGCTTGAGCGGCAGCCCCGGTTGCGTGCGGTCGAGCGCTTGGATCTGAGACTTCTCGTCGACCGACAGCACGATCGTGTGGCGCGGAGGCGCCATGTACAGGCCCACCACGTCGTCGAGCTTGGCGGCGAAGTGGGGGTCGGTCGAGCGCTTGAAGGTGCGCACGCGATGCGGTTGGAGGTTGTGCGAGCGCCAGATCCGCTGCACCGTGGTCAGCGACAGCCCGCATAGGGCCGCCATGGCGCGCCCCGTCCAGTGCGTGGCTTCGCCCGGCGGCTCGCCCGTGAGCGTGCGTTCCAGCACGGCTTGCACCGCGTCCTGCGGGGTCGCCGGTTTGCCGGGCGGCCGCGTCTTGTCGCGCAGCAGGCCGTCCAGGCCCTCCTCGGCGAAGCGTCGTTGCCATCGCCAGACCGTGGGGCGGCCGACGCGAGCCCGACGGGCCACCTCCAGCACGGGCAGACGCTCGTCAGACAGCAGCACGATCCGTGCACGGAGGATGTGGGCGAGAGGTCGCCGGCGATCGTCGACGATCCGGCGTAGGGCGTCTCGAGTCTGCGCCGTCAGCACAAGGGACACGGTCTGGGACATGAGCCCCAGACTCGCACATCCCAAACCCGTCGTGAATCATCCGATTGGTTCAGAGCACTAGGGCCTACGCCCCCAACACCACCACCTTCGTCTTCACCGGCGTCCGCGCATACAGGTGGATCATGTCCTGGCTCAACAGGCCGACGCAGCCGCTGGTGATGCCCTTGCCGATCGTGTCCGGGTCGCTGTTGGCGTAGATCGTGTAGAGCGTGTACTTGCCGTCCTGGTAGAGGTGGAGCGTGCGGGCGCCGAGCGGGTTGTCGAGGCCGCCCGGCATGCCCTTGGCGTATTGGGCCGCTTCGGGCTGGCGCTGGATCATCTCCTTCGGCGGGGTCCAGGTCGCCCATTCGGACTTGCGGCCCACGTAGGCGTCGCCGTTCCACCGGAACCCGTCGCGGCCGACGTTGGCGCCGTAGCGCGTGGCCGTCCCGTCGCCCTCGACGCGGTACACGTAGTAGTTCTTGGGGTCGACCACGATCGTGCCGACGGCTTCCTTGGAGTCGTAGGCCACCGTCCGGCGGAAGAACTTCGGGTCGAGCTTGGCGATGTCGACCGCCGGGATGGGGAACTTCTCGTCGGGCATCGGGCCGTAGGCCTTGGCGGCTTCGGCGCGGAGCAGGTCGTCGGTCGCGCAGCCCGCGAGCCCGAGCGCGCCGAGCCCGGCCCCCGCGCCGGCCAGGAACGACCTGCGGCTGAGCAGGGCCGCCCGGCCCCGGTGCCGGTCGAGCAGGCCGGACCGTCCACCATCCTCGATCATGTCGTTCCACGTCCCCTGTGCGGCGGCCCGGCGGCGGACATCGCGTCCCCGTCGCCCGTCTCGTTCAATCGAGAGTGCCGGTGCCCGGTTTGGTTTGCAAGCTCAGCCTGTGCCCGGGGCGTCCCGTCTCCCCCGCAGGGGAGCAGGGCGGCCCCCGTCCTACGCGATCCGTTCGGTCGCTTCGCGATGCGGATTTCGGCTCCGCTCCTGCGCCGCGCAGGCTTCGATACGATGGCCGGACGTGATCGTCCGGACATCGCATCACACCGCGTCCTCCACCCGCTCCGCCGCGTCCCGCCCCTCGCCCTTGACCCACAGCCGCTTGATGCGGAGGTCGCCGCGCGGCACGTGCAGGTCGTCCGGCAGGTGGATGTGGCCGTCCTCCATCCGCAGCCCGATCACCGCATAGGCGGCCGAAAGCATCCGCGCCGCCGAGCCGGTGTACCAGCTCCACCCCCCGCGGCCGCCGTAGCTCTCACCGTCGTAGATGTCCGCCGGCTGCTGGTGGGGCGCCAGGCCGTAGACCGCCAGCGCGTCGCCGTCCGTCTTGCCAAGCGGCGAGATCGCCCGCCAGCAGCGCACGGCCCGCGCCATGGCGTCGTCGGCGCCCGCGGCGTCGCCGGCGTCCCGCGCCCGGTCGGCGATGGCCACCCAGGCGTCCACCGCCCAGGACGCGCCGTGCGAATATTGGCCGCCGTTCTCGCGCACGCCGGGCGGGTAGTCGGCGATGCGGCCGGGGTAGGGGTCCGAGCCCTCGTCGAAGGGCGGGGTGACGAGGAGAATGCGGTCCGGCTTCTCCAGCGAGGCCAGCCCGTGTTCCAGCGCGCGCCGGCCCTTGTCGAGCGGCGCGGCGCCCGACAGCACCGGCCAGGCCGCCGCCATGATGGAGGGCGGGTCGAGCGGGCGGCCGTCGTCGACGAAGTCGAAGACGTAATGGTCGCCCGTCCACACCCCGTCGATGGCGGCCGCCAGCCGCGCCGCCTCGGCGCGGTAGCGGTCGCCGGCGGCGCGCCCTTCCCGGCGGTCGGCGACGCCTGCGAAGCGCCGCACGATGTCGAAGAAGAAGCAGGCGAGCCAGGTGCCCTCGCCGCGTCCCCCCGGCCCGGCGGCGTCGATGCCGTCGTTCCAGTCGCCGGTGCCGATCAGCGGCAGGCCGTGCGCGCCCATGCGCTCCGTCGTGTAGCGGATGGCGCGGACGCAATGGTCGTAGACGTCGCCCGTTTCGCGGGACGGGCGCGGCGCCAGCAGCAGGTCCATGGCGCCGTCCGGCACCGGGGCGCCGTCGAGGTAGGGCTGGCGCTCGTCGAGCACCGACCAGTCGCCCGTCGCTTCCACGTAGCGGGTGAGCACGTAGGGGAGCCACAGGTGGGGGTCGGAGGCGCGGGTGCGCTGGCCGAGGCCCACGCGCCCGTCGTTGGCGAGGTGCCACCACTTGAACACGTCGCCTTCGGGGAACTGCACGCCCGAATGGATGACGATCTGGCGGCGCGTCAGCGACGGGTCGAAGAACAGGAAGGGCAGCACGTCCTGGAGCTGGTCGCGGAACCCGAAGGCGCCGCCGCGCTGGTTCGGCCCCGTGCGGCCCCACAGCCGCGACGCGAGCGACTGGTAGGGCAGCCAGTGGTTCACCAGCCGGTCGAAGGCCGGGTCGTCGGTTTCGACCCGGATGGCGCCGATGCGCTCGGCCCACCAGGCCTCGGTGGCCTTCAGCGCCGCGCGGGCCGCCGCGGGGTCGCGCAGGTGGGAGGCCGCCGTCAGCGCTTCGCGCCGCGTGGCGAACTGCCCCAGCACCACCGACACGTCGACCGCGCCCCCCGCCGGTACCGCCACCTCGCCCGCGAAGGCGGCGACGCGGCGCCCGTCGTCGGGCTGGTTCGCGTCCGGCCAGCCCGTGTCCACCATCACGGCGGACGCGAGGTCGCGCCCCGGCGAGCCGATGAAGCGCGTCCGCACCGTTTCGGTCATGGCGGCGGTGAGGCTCGTCGCCGCGAAGGCGCAGCCGGATTGGAAGTCGTTGTGCGGGTTCTCGAAGAACAGGGCTTCCGTGCCCTCGTCGCGCCACGCGTCGACGATGCCGAGGCTGTCGCCGGGGCTCTGGTCGAGCGCGACGTCCATGAAGGACACGACGCGGAAGCGCTTGGGCGCGCCCCCGCGGTTGCGGATCGTCAGGATGCGGACGTCGGCCGGTGCGTCGGAGAAGACGAACACGGTCATCGACAGGTCGAGGTCGCCGCGGCGGCTCGTGAAGGTCGCGGCGCCGAGCCGGTATTCGACGCCGTGCACCGCGTCCGCCCGGCGGAACGGCACGAAGCCGGCGGCGTCCGCTTCCCCGGTCGCGAGGTCCACCACGGCGATGAACTGGCCCGGCTGCAGCGTGGCGCCGGATTCGAGGCGGAAGGGCGTGATGGCGTTCTGCCGCTCGTTGCCCTTGAAGGTGTGGACCTCGCCCTCGTTGGACACGACGGTGCCGAAGCCCGCCGGGTTGGCCAGCACATGCGCCCAGGGGCGGGGCGTGGCGGGCGTCAGCAGGAGGCGCGTGTCGCCCTCGAAGCGGAACGGCCAGGTCGAGGCCGGCGGGGTCGGGCCGGGCGCGATGAGGCGCTTGCGGCGCAGCAGCGCCCGGAAGGCGGGCTCGGCGGGCGCCGGTCGGCCGAACTCGCGCGCGATCAGCTTCGCGGCTTCCCACTCGTCTGCGGCGCGGCCGGTGAGCAGCAGCAGCTCGGCGCGGGCCTTGGGGGCGATCTCGACCTCCACCGTCAGGCTGGTGGCGGGGTCGAAGGTGTAGAGCGAGCCCTCGTCGTCGACGGCGCGGCGGCCGTCCGGGCCGAGGCCGCGGGGCGCGCGCAGCCCGCCGGGGCCGATGAAGCGCGTGCGCGAGTCCTCGTAGCCGACGAGCCGCGCGTCGCCGCCGAAGCGGACGGCGTGGAACATCGTTTCATGCGACATGCGGCCCGTGCCGGGGGCGCGCAGCAGCCGGTTGCGGGCCAGGACGGCGCCGAGCTCGCCCACGAACCAGCTTTCGACGTGGAGCGCGTTGAAGTCCGGGTCGCGCAGATAGGCGCCGAGCTCGTGCACGGCGAGCTCGCGGTAGCTCGTCAGCGCGATCCGCCGCGGCCGGTCGCCCGTGTTGGTGAGGACGATGCGGGTGTATTCGAGCGGCCGCCCGTCCGCGTGGCTCACCCGGGCCTCGGCGCGAAGCCCGTCGCGCGAGTTCCGCATCGCGATCGTGGCGGGGTCGGGCTGGTCGACGCCGTAATCCGGGCCGGCGCGGCGCATCGGCTCGTAGCCGAGGCTCCAGGTTTGCGACGGGTCGGCTTCGGCGTCGCGGATGAAGACGAAGGGCCCGCGCAGGTCGAGCGGGTCGAGCGGCTGGCGGGTGATGTCGACCGCGTGGCTCCCCCGCGCCATGGCGGTCACGGCGGTGTAGCCGCGCCCGTCGGCGCCGATCTCCGTCGTCAAGGCCCCGTTGGCGAGCCGGAACAGCTTCGGGCCGCCCCGCATGGCGCGCGGCACCCCCGGCAGGAGCGGGGCACCGGACGCGCGCGGGCCGTTCCAGGCGCGCCCCACGGCGCGGTAGCCGAGCCCGGCCGCGAAGGCCGCGAGCGCGTAGACCGCCACGACGCTCCACACCGGGGCCGCCACCGGCGGGTGGGCGCGGCCGATCTGCTCGGCGCCCGTCCAGGCCCGGTCCCAATCGGGGCCGTGCGGGATGTAGAAGGGGATCAGCAGCGGCGCCCAGGTGGCGAAGCGGCGGATGCCCTCGGGGATGACGCGGGTGCGCCCGGCGTGGCCGGTGAACCGCGCCGCCACCTCGTCGAGCCGGTCGCCGCCGATGAAGGTGAGGTTGACCAGGGTCGCGACGCGCAGGCCCATGTGGTCGAACCAGATGAGCACGCGCAGCCAGTCGTAGGCCAGCAGCCCGGTGAACACCGACACGCTCCAGCTCTTGAAGGCGGGAGCCGGCAGGAACAGGTTCGCCACCGTGGCGGCGCCGGTCCGCACCGCGCCGTCCTGGTTGTACCAGGACGGGTCCGGCGACTGGCGCAGGAAGGAGTTGATGACCGGCGCCATCCACAGGCCCCAGCGCAGGACCCGCACGGCCTGCTCGACGAGCCCGACGGCGCCGCGCGCGCTGAAGAGCTGCTTCAACGGCGACAGCGAGCGCTGGAACAGCGCCGCCATCACGAAGAAGTTGATGGAGAACAGCGGCGCCGCGATGCCCCAGTTGATGACGCCGGACAGCGACTCGTTGAAGAACAGCCGCACGCCGTTGCCGCTCGGCCCGAGGTCGATCGTGCCGAATTTGTTGAACAGCGGGTAGATCGTCAGGGGCTCGATGCGGCGCCCCGATCCCGCGTAGCCGAGGTCGGCGTAGGACCAGAACTTGGTGGCCACCACGGTGATCTGGTCGGCCTCGAAGTACCAGCCCACCGCCCCCGCCACGATGCCGCCCAGCATCGCGCCGAGCGCGTAGCTCTGCCAGTTCGCCATGACGCGGCGCGAGCCCCGGGCGATGCCGGCGGCGTCGGCGGCGAGGTCGACCCCCGCGTAGGCGGCGGCGCCGAGGACCAGGCCGGCGACGAAACGGGTGATGCCGGTGTCGTGCGGCAGGTCGAGCCGGAAGAACAGCGCGACGCCGAGGCCCAGCAGCGCCCCGCGGGCGAACAGGCGCGGGTCGCGGTAGTTGGCGGCCAGGCGGCCGAAGAAGGGCGGCGTGCCGTCGGCGCTGGAGATGACGGTCAGCGCCAGCGGGAACAGCGCGAGGCCGGCGGCGAGCCCCGCCAGGGCCGGCACGGCGCGGGCCAGCGGCACCACGCCCGGCAGCTCCAGCACGGCCGCGCCCACCACCACGATGAGCATGAACGCGAAACCGTAGATCAACCCCTTGAGGCCGCCCGAGCGCCACTGCCCGCGGGCGGTGGCGTAGGTGGGGGGCACGCCGTTCAGCGCGTCGATGGCGAGGCCGGTCACGATGTAGACGGCGGCCCACAGGCCGGCCTGGGCGGCGGCGGCGGCGGCGACCGCCACGACCGCCTGGAGGCCCGGGGCGGAGCCGAGCAGCGCCGGGAGGTCGGCGATGTGCGGGCCCATGACGGCGTGGAGCGACGCGCCGAGCAGCAGGGCGTGGTAGCGCCAATCCCGGTTGACCCGCCCGGCGACCAGGATGCGGCAGGCGCCGAGCGCCGCCTCGCAGAAGGCGAAGAGCACGAGCCAGCGCCCGGCCACGAGGTCGACGGGCTCGGGGACGCGGAGCCCGAGCGTCCAGGCGGAGCCGAGGTCGTGCATCATGCCGCCGTTGCCGAGCGACAGGGCGAGGTTGAACAGCAGCGGCAGCAGGACCAGCGACGCCCGTTCGCGCGCGGCGAGGCCGCGCCCCGACCGCACCGCGAGCGCCATCGCGGCCCCGGCATAGACCAGCGTCGACACGGCGGCGCCGACGGGCGTCAGCCCGGCGACGTCGGCCCACCGGGTCGGGAGCTGCCACACCGCGAAGGCCGGGTTCCGCGCCAGCGCGAACAGGCCGAGCACGACGGCGTCGCCCAGCGCCGCGCCGGGGCGGCCCTTCAGCCCGGCCAGCGCCCGGGCCAGCGCCAAGCTGCCGGCACCGAAGCCGGCCGCGAACGGCACGGCGAGCGATGGGGGCAGCGGCGCCAGGAGCGACGCGAGGGCGGCGAGGAGCAGGGCCGCGCAGCCGAGCCGCTCGGCGGCGCGGGACGGAGCGTCCCGCGCCACGGGGGGATGGGTCGGGGCGAGCGGTGCGGCGGTTGTTTGATCCATGTGCCTTCCTAAGCGGGATCGGCGGGCCTGCCCAGCCGGGACCCGCCGGCCTGGGCGCGCGCCCGGCCGCATCCTGCCCTGTCCCTGCCGCAGGGCAGGGATGCGCGGGATCGCGCCCGCCGCCGTGAAATCGTCGCGGGCCGCCGCGATGGTGGCCGTGCCGCGGCGATTGTCGGACGAATCCGTCCCGTCTCCGGCGCGGCGCGTCGTGCGGCCGGTGCCGCGCCCGGCACCCAAAGGCCCGCCGCCCCGCGCGGACGGGTCCGCCCACCCGAGGTTTCCCCCATGACGGCGACCGCCGCCTCATCCATGCCGGCGAAGGCCGGCATCGGCTTCAAGCAGTTCGTGACCCTCATCGCCGCCATCATGGCGGTGAACGCGCTCGCCATCGATTCCATGCTGCCGGCGCTGCCCGCCATCGGCCACAGCCTCGGCGTCGAGGACGAGAACCGGCGGCAATGGATCGTCACCGCCTACCTGCTCGGCTTCGGCGCCGCCCAGATCGTCTACGGCCCCCTGGCCGACCGCCTCGGCCGCAAGCCCGTGCTGCTGGCCGGCCTCGCCAGCTACGCCGCCTTCGCGCTCCTGGCGTCCCTGTCGACGTCCTTCGCCACCCTGCTCGCCGCGCGCGTCCTGATGGGCGTCGGGGCGGCGGCGACGCGCGTGCTGGCCGTGTCCATCGTGCGGGACCGGTTCAGCGGGCGCGAGATGGCCCGGGTGATGTCGCTCGCCTTCATCGTGTTCCTGGCGGTGCCGATCCTGGCGCCCTCCATCGGCCAGATCATCATGCTGTTCGGCCCCTGGCGCTGGGTGTTCGGCGCCCTGTGCTGCTTCGGCGCCGCCGTGTTCGCGTGGAGCGCGGTCCGGCTGCCCGAAACCCTGCACCCGTCCGCCCGGCTGCCCTTCTCGCCGGGCCGCGTCGCCGAAGCCTTCCGCCTCGCCCTGACGGACCGAACCGCGGTCGGCTACATGCTGGCGTCGACCCTGGTGCTGGGCGCCCTGTTCGGCTTCATCAACTCCGCCCAGCAGATCTTCGCCGACACGCTCCACGCGCCCGCGCTGTTCACCTCCGTCTTCGCCCTCATCGCCGGCTTCATGGCGCTGTCGTCCTTCCTCAACTCCCGCATCATCGGGCGCTTCGGGCCGCGGCGCGTGTCGCACGCGGCGCTGTGCGGCTTCATCGCGCTGTCGGCCGTCCACGTCGCCGTGGCGCTCACGGGCCGGGAAACGCTGGTGAGCTTCGCCGCCCTGCAGGCGGGCGTGTGGTTCTGCTTCGGCCTGGTCTTCTCGAACTTCGGGTCGCTCGCCATGGAGCCGCTCGGCCGCGTGGCCGGCACCGCGTCCTCGGTGCAGGGCTGCGTGACGACCTTCGGGGGCGCCCTCATCGGCTTTCTCGTGGGGCAAAGCTTCGACGGCACGGCGGTGCCGATGTCGCTCGGCTTCGTGTGCTGCGGCGCGCTGGCGTTGGGGATCGTGCTCGTGGCCGAGCGCGGCCGGCTGTTCGGCGCCGGGCGGCCCGCCCTCGCGGGCGAGGCCGCCGGGCTGCACTGAGCGGGCGGGCCGCGGCGGCTACCCGCCGATCGTCCGCCCTTCGGCGTCGAAGCGGTGCACCCGGCCGTCGCGCGGGGTGAGGCCGACGCGGGCGCCCACCGGGTGCGCGTCCTCGCCCCCGACCCGCGCGGTGACGAGGCCCATGCCGGGCACCTCGACGTAGAGCATCGTGTCCGAGCCCAGGTGCTCGGCGTGGCTGACGGTGCCGGCCCACGCCCCGTCCTCCGCCACGGCGAGGTGTTCCGGCCTCACCCCGATGGCGGCCGCGCCGGCGCGCGCCGCCGCCTCGCCCTCGACGAAGTTCATGGTCGGCGAGCCCAGGAACCCCGCCACGAAGCGGTTGGCGGGGCGGCGGTACAGGTCGAGCGGCCGGCCGACCTGTTCCACCGCGCCGCCGCGCAGCACCACGATGCGGTCGGCCAGCGTCATGGCCTCGACCTGGTCGTGGGTGACGTAGACCATGGTGGCGCCGAGCGCGCGGTGCAGCTTGGCGATCTCCAGCCGCGTGCCGACCCGCAGGGCGGCGTCGAGGTTCGACAGCGGCTCGTCGAACAGAAACAGCGAGGGCTCGCGCACGATGGCGCGGCCTATGGCGACGCGCTGGCGCTGCCCGCCCGACAGCTCCGCGGGCCGGCGCCCGAGCAGAGCGTCGAGCTGCAGAAGGCCCGACGCCCGCGCCACCCGGGCGTCGATCTCGGCCTTCGCCACCCCCTCCTGGCTCAACGCCAGCCCCATGTTGCCCGCGACGTTGAGGTGCGGGTAGAGCGCGTAGCTTTGGAACACCATGGCGATGCCGCGCTTCGCCGGTTCGACGCCGTTCATCAGCCGCCCGTCGATGCGGAGGTCCCCGGAGGTTTGGGCGTCCAGCCCGGCGATGATGCGCAGCAGCGTCGACTTCCCGCAGCCCGACGGCCCCACGAAGACGGTGAAGTCGCCGCGCCCCACCGCGAGGTCGACGCCCTTGAGGATCTCGGTCGCGCCGAAGCTTTTGCGGATGGCGCGCAGCTCCAGCGCCGGCTCGCGGCCCACCCCCGTCACTTCACCGCCCCCGCCGTGATCCCGCGGATGAGCTGGCGCGAGAAGGCCAGGTAGAGGGCCAGCACGGGCACCATCGCGAGGGTGAGGGCCGCCAGCACCGCGCCCCAGTTGGTGACGAACTGGCCGATGAAGCTTTGCGCGCCCAGAGTCACGGTGCGGGTGGCGTCGCCCGGCGCCACGATGAGGGGGAACCACAGGTCGTTCCAGATGGGGATCATGGTGAACACCGCCACGGTGGCCAGCGCGGGCCGCACCAGCGGCAGCACGAGGCGGAAGAAGATGGCATATTCGCTCAGGCCGTCGATGCGGCCGGCGTCCTTCAGGTCCTTCGACACGCCCGCCATGAACTCCGACAGGATGAACACCGCCACGGGGAGCCCCTGCGCGGTGTAGATGAGCCCCAGCGCCAGGAGCGTGCCGACGAGGTGGGCCGCCACCATCTCGTCGAGGATCGCCACCGTGCCGAGGCGGATCGGCACCATGATTCCGAGCGCGATGAAGAGCCCGAGCGCGCCGTTGAGCCGGAAGCGGTATTCGCTGAGCGCGAAGGCCGCCATGGCGCCGAACAGCAGCACGGCGGCGATCGACCCCACGGTGACGGCGAGGCTGTTGGCGAAATAGCCCAGGAAGGCGCCCTGGCCCAGCACCGTGCGGTAGCCGCCGAGGTCGAAGGTGGCGGCGCCCGGCAGGCTGAGCGGCGCGCCGAAGATCGCGGCGCGGCTCTTGAAGGAGTTGACCACGACGAGCAGGACCGGCCCCAGGCACAGCGCCGCGTAGGCGAGCAGGACCGCGTGGACGAGGCCGCGGCGGAGGGGAAAGGCCGACGCCCTCACAGGGCGTAGCGGTTGAGCCGCCGCTGCACGCCGAACAGGTAGGCGCCGACGCCGACGAGGATGATGCCGAACATCACGGTGGCCACCGTCGCGCCCATGTTGGGGTCGCCGAGCTGCAGCTGGTTGCCGAAGAAGGTGCGGAACAGGAAGGTGCCGAGGATGTCGGTGCTGTAATTGGGCCCTGCCAGCGCGCCCTCGACCGTGTAGATCAGATCGAACGCGTTGAAGTTGTTGACGAAGGTCAGGATCGACACGATGCCGATGGTGGGCCAGATCAGCGGCAGCTTGATCTTCAGGAACTGGGCGAGCCCCGTGATGCCGTCGAGCTCGGCCGCTTCGAGCAGTTCGTCCGGGATGCCGAGCAGCGCCGCATAGATCAGCATCATCGGGATGCCGACGAACTGCCACACCGAGATCAGCGCCAGCGTGACCAAGGCGGAGGATTCCTGCCCGAGCCAGGGGTGGAACAGCCCCTTCAGCCCGACGGCGCCGAGCAGCGAGGGCGCCACGCCCCAGATGGGGCTCAGGATGAGCTTCCAGGTGAAGCCCACGATGACGAAGGACAGCATGGCGGGCAGGAAGAAGGCGGTGCGGTAGGCGGCGCCGAAGCGCAGCCGCGGCAGCGACAGCAGCGCCGCCAGCCCGAGGCCGATCGGGTTCTGCAGCAGCATGTGGATGGCGAAGAACAGCAGGTTGTTGATGAGCGCCGGCCAGAAGTGGCCGGACCAGCGCGGGTCGCCGAACAGCGTGCGGAAGTTGTCGAGCCCGACGAAGCGGGGGACGCCGTCGAGGCGCGTGTAGAGGGCGAGGCGCAGCGTGTCGGCGAGCGGCACGATCATCACGGCGGTGTAGACGAGGAGCGCCGGCGCCAGGAACACGGCGATGTGCGGCCGCCGGCCGGGCGCCGCCGCCGCCGCGGGGGCCGCGGGCCGGGGCGGATCGAGGGCGAGGTGGTCGACGTCGGTCATGGAAGCGGTCAACCTGCTGCGACTTTCGGATGTGTCGCCGGTCCTCCCTCCGGGGGGAGGTGGTGGCGCGCAGCGCCGGACGAGGGTCCCCGGCCCCGCCCGGGCCCCTCGTCCGGCCTGCGTCGCGGCTTCGCCGCGACCGGCCACCGTTTCCCCGTCGGGGAGGACGGCATGGCCGGGTTGGCGCCGGGCTTCACTTCGCCGGGTGGTACCAGCTGTCGAGGCCCTTCTGCAGCTTGGCGGCGGCGGCTTCCGGCGTGTCGGTGCCGTTGATGACGTTGGCGGATTCCACCCAGGTCTCGTTCTCGAGGTTCGGCGTGCCGCGCGACAGGATCTGGTAGGTCGAGCGGATCGTCGACTTGCAGGAGGTGCGGAACGACGCGAACTCCTTCGCGAGCGGGTTCTGGACGTCGACGGGCGCGCTTTGCAGCGAGAAGAAGCCCGGCAGCGCGTTGGAATAAAGCTTGGCGAATTCCGGCGACGCCACCCAGGCCAGGAAGGCGCGGGCCGCCTCGGGGTCCTTGGTCTTCGGGTTCATGCCGAAGGCGATGTCGACGTGGTCGCTGAGGTAGCACGGGTCGCCGGCCTTGGGCACGGGGGCCGGGAAGGCGCCCATGGGGAACGTGGCCTGCGCTTCGAAGGGCGAGATTTCCCAGGAGCCCGCCGGGTAGATGGCGGCGCGGCCGAGGGTGAACAGGTTCTGCGAATCCGGGTAGGACTGCGCCTTGTAGCCGTCGCCCATGTAGGGGCCCCACTGGGCGAGCTGGCGGAACGGCGCCACCCATTCGGGGTCGGTCAGCTTTTCGGTGCCGGCGATCAGCGCCTTGCGCCCGTCCTCGCCGTGCCAATAGTTCGGCCCGATCACCTGGTATCCCATGGTGGCGGCTTCCCACTGGTCGGGCGTCCCCATGGCGAGGGGCACGTAGGTGCCGTCCGCCTTGATCTTCTCGAGGTCGGCGAAGAACGCGTCGGCCGTCTGCGGCGGGGCCGCGATGCCGACCTTCTTGAAGGCGTCCTTGTTGTAGATGAAGCCGCCCAGCACGGCGGCCACCGGGACGCAGTAGGTCGTCTTGCCGTCGTCGGTGGACCATCCCGCCTTGGCGACGGGGCCGAAGTTGCCCATCCCCGGAATCGCGTCGACGGCGGCGAGCTCGCCCTTCTTGAAGAGCTCGAGCGAAGCGTCGAAGGGGCGGCAGGCGATGATGTCGCCCGCCGTGCCGGCGTCGAGCTTGGAGTTGAGCGCGGCGTTGTATTCCTTCGGGGCGGTGGGCTGGAAGTTCAGCTTGATGCCGGGATGGTCGCGCTCGAAGGCCGGGATGATCTTCTCCTGCCAGATCGGCAGGTCGTCGTTGCGCCAGCTTTCGATCGTCAGCGTCGCGTCGGCGGCCACCGCCGGCAAGGCCGTGGAGGCCAGAAGGAGGCCCGCGAAGGCCAGTCTCGTCGCCGTCATCCCGTCCATCCCCGTGTTGGTCTGCGCCAGATCCGATGGTCCGGCAGTTGATACCAATACGGGACCTGTCGTCAATCCGCTTCCGCCGTGCGGCGCCGGCCGTCGTCGGACAAATTCGCGCCAGCCCCGCCGACGACGGAGGCATTCCGCCTGGGGAAGGGGCGGCGCGGGCGGGACCGCCGCGTCCGTGGGCCTCGACACGGCGGTGCGATTGGTATTGGATGGTCGGGTGCAGCGCGGGACGAAGGAGGGCCAGCATGGGCGACGCTCCGGCCGGACCGGGCCCCTCCGACCGCGTGTTCGCCCCCGAGGCCCTCGCGGCCGGCGATGCCGCCATGCCGCTCTACCGGCGCCTCAACGCCCACCTCGCCGACGCCATCGACCGCGGCCGGCTGAAGCCCGCCCAGGCGCTGCCGGGCGAGCGGGACATCGCGCGTGACATGGCGGTGTCGCGCGTGACGGTGCGCAAGGCGCTGTCGGGGCTCGTCGAGGCGGGGCTGCTGGAACAGCGGCAGGGCTCGGGCACCTACGTGGCCCGCCGGCCGCCGCGGGTCGAGCAGGCGCTGTCGCGCCTCACCTCCTTCACCGACGACATGCGCTCGCGCGGGCTGTCGACCACGTCGCGCTGGCTGCTGCGCGAGCTGTCGCCCCCGACCGCCCGCGAAGCGCTGCACCTCGCGCTGTCCCCCACCGACCGCGTGTGCCACCTGCGCCGCCTGCGCGTCGCCGACGGCACCCCGATGGCGGTGGAGCACGCCGCCGTTCCGCACGCCATCCTGGCCGACCCCGCGGCCGTCGAGGGCTCCCTCTACGCCGTGCTGGAAGGGCTCGGCCTCAAGCCCGTCCGCGCCCTGCAGCGCCTCGCCGCCGCCAATCTCGGCGACGAGGTCGCGGGGCTGCTCGGCGTCGCGGCGGGCAGCGCCGCCCTGTCGATCGAGCGCGTCGCCTACGCGGCGAACGGCCGGGCGGTGGAGTTCACCCACAGCTTCTTCCGCGGCGACACCTACGACTTCGTCGCCGAACTGACCCTCGGATGAACCCCATGCCCGAAACCCACATGGCGGCCGAGATCCGCGACACGCCCGCCGCGGTGGCGCGCCTCGTGGAGCGGCAGGGCCCGGCGCTGGCGGCGCTCGGCCGGAGCCTGCGCGCCCGCGACCCCGCCGTGGTGGTGACCTCGGCGCGCGGCTCCTCCGACCACGCGGCGGGCTTCTTCAAGTACCTGTGCGAGATCCTGCTCGGCGTGCCGGTGGCTTCCGTCGGCCCGTCGGTCGCGTCGCTCTACGGCGCGCCCCTGCGGTTGAAGGGCGCCGTGGTGATCTCCGTGTCGCAATCGGGGCGGAGCCCGGACATCGTGGCGCTGCAGGCGGCGGCGCGGGCCGCCGGCGCCCTGGCGATCGCGGTGGTGAACGCGGACGAGTCCCCGCTGGCCGCCGGCGCCGACGCCCTGGTGCCCCTCGGCGCCGGCGTCGAGCGCAGCGTGGCCGCCACCAAGACCTGCCTGGCGTCCGCGGCGGCGCTGGCGGCGCTGGTGGCCGAATGGCGCGACGACGGCGCGCTGCGCGCCGCCGTGGCGAACCTGCCCGCTGCGCTCGACGCCGCGCTGGGGCTCGACTGGGACGCCGCCCTGCCCGACTTCCGCACCGCGTCCTCGGCCTACCTGGTGGGCCGCGGCCCGGCGTTGCCGGTCGCCGCCGAGGCGGCCCTGAAGCTGAAGGAGACGGCCGTGCTCCACGCCGAAGCCTTCTCGGGCGCCGAAGTCATGCACGGGCCGCTGCAACTGCTGGAGCCCGGCTTCCCCGTGATGGCCTTCGCGCAGGGCGACGCCTCGCGCGACGCCATGCGGGGCAGCGCCGAGCGGCTCGCCGCCGCGGGAGGGCGCGTGTTCAGGGTGGCGGCCGACGGCGGGGACCTGCCCGCCGCGCCGACCGGCCACCCGCTGCTGGACCCGCTGCCGATGCTGCTCGGCTTCTACGGCTTCGCCGAAAAGCTGGCCCGCGCCCGCGGCCACGACCCCGACCGGCCGAGCCACCTCCGCAAGGTCACGGAAACGATCTGATGCCGCGACAGGATTTCCTGGCCCTCACCGGCGCCCGGGTCTTCACCGGCGACCGCTTCCTCGACGGCCATGCCGTGCTGCTCGACGGCGCCCGCGTCGCCGACGTGCTGCCCGCCGCGGCGCTGCCGTCCGGCATCGCGACGGAGGACCTCGGCGGCGGCCTCCTGGCGCCGGGCTTCGTCGACGCCCAGGTGAACGGCGGCGGCGGCGTGCTGTTCAACGACACCACGACGGCCGACGGCGCGGCGGGCGTCGCGGCGGCGCACCGGCGCTTCGGCACGGTCGCCTGCCTGCCGACCTTCATCACCGACCGGCCGGACCGGCAGGCGCGGGCGGTGGCGGCCGTGCGCGACGCGATCGCGGAGCGTCGCCCCGGCGTGCTCGGCATCCACCTCGAAGGCCCTCACCTCGCGGCGGCCCGCAAGGGCGCCCACGACCCGGCGCTGATCCGCCCGATGTCGGACGCCGACCTCGACGCCCTGCTGTCCACCGGCCTCGACGTCGTGCTGGTGACGGTGGCGGCCGAAACCGTGACGCCCGGGCAGGTGCGCCGGCTTTCGCGGGGCGGCGTCGTCGTCAGCATCGGCCACAGCGACGCCACCGCCGACCAGGTCGGGGCCGCGGTCGACGCCGGCGCGCGCTGCGTCACCCACCTCTTCAACGCCATGTCGCCGCTCGGCCACCGCGCGCCGGGCGTGGTGGGGGCGGCGCTCGACGACGGGCGGCTGTGGGGCGGCCTCATCGCCGACGGGGTCCACGTCGACGCCGCCGCCCTGCGCGTGGCGCTGCGCGCCAAGCGCGGCCCCGGCCGGCTGTTCCTGGTGACGGACGCGATGCCGCCGGCCGGCAGCCCCGGCGACACCTTCACGCTGAGCGGCCGCACCGCGACGCGCCGCGGCGGCGCGCTGAGCTTCGACGACGGCACGCTGGCCGGGGCCGACCTCACCATGGACGCCGCGCTGCGCTTCGCCGTTCGGGAGCTGGAACAGCCGCTCGACGAAGCCCTGCGGATGGCGAGCCTGTACCCGGCCGAGATGCTGGGGCAGGGCGGCGCGCGGGGGCGGATCGCGGCGGGGTTCGCCGCGGACCTGGTGCTGCTGACCGGCGGGCTGGAGGTGCGCCGGACCTGGATCGCGGGCCGGGCGTGACCGCGCCGCGCCCGGCCTTCACGCGCCGGCGGCGGGTCGATCGCGCGGCGGCGGGAGGATGGCCAGGACGGTGACGACCTTCGCGGCCTCGTCGACCGCATGGTGGATGACGTAGCCGAACGGCACCGTCACGGCCGTCCGCACGCCGTCGATGTCCTGGGCCCGGCCGCTGGTCGGGTGCCGGGCGAGCAGGGCGATGCGCTTCCGGATCGTCGCCGCCACCACGAGGGCGGCGTGCCTGTTGCGCGACCGGAGGGCGTCCACGATGTCGGCGAGGTTTCGGCCGGCCCGCGCCGCATACACGATCCT
This sequence comes from Lichenibacterium minor, assembly GCF_004137685.1. Taxonomy (GTDB): domain Bacteria; phylum Pseudomonadota; class Alphaproteobacteria; order Rhizobiales; family Beijerinckiaceae; genus Lichenihabitans; species Lichenihabitans minor. The sequence goes on from NZ_QYBB01000006.1 coordinate 16,701, forward strand.
CAAAGCCCGGCACGGCCGTAGATGGCGGCGATCTCGTCGTCGGACGCGAGGTCGCCCCGCTTCATCTGGTCCAGGCCCTCGAGCACGGCGTCGCGGTGGGCGGCGTCGAGCGGCTCCGGGGGGCGGTCGTCGGGCCGCTTCGACGAGGGTGGGGCCGGCGGGCCCGGCAGGAGGGCATCGTCGTCGGCCTCGGGGCGTGGGCGAAGCTTGGGCCTGGGGAGCTTGGGCATGGGCGGGAGGTTAACGCGGGCCGGCCCGCCCGGGAAGCGCCCGTTCACACTTCCCGCCAGCCCGGCTTCGACGGGTCGGTCAGGTGGTAGTGAATCGGGCCGATGCCCGTGATGGCGATGATGCAGGGCTCGGGCGCCGACTTGATCACCCCGTCGTAATGCGGCGTGCCGGCGACGCGCCGCACGAAGGAGCCCGCCCGGACCGGCACCGCCTTCTCGGGGACGAAGTCTTCCCCGCTCGCCACGTACCAGGTGCCCGACACCACCACGCAGAGCCGGTCCGTCTCGTAGAAGTGCGGCGCGCTCATGTAGCCCTGGTGCCAGCGGATCAGCACGAAATACTGCCCGGGATCGCCGATCTTGCCGAACATCGGCGCCTGCTCGGCCATGCCGGCCGGGAAGTTGTAGAGCGGCTGCCAGGGGATATCGGCCGGCGGCACGACGATCGTCATGGACGGGTCCACGCCGGCGGCGCGCGCCGGCGAAGCGCCCAGGAGCGCGCCCGCCATGGCGAGCAGCGGCGCGGCCAGCAGGTCGCGGCGGTCCGGCGCCGAAAAGTCGGTCATGATGGTCCTCCCGTGTCGGCGCTCCGGTTGGCCCGGCTGCGCGCGGCCGCATGATCTCGCGGGATCCGCGGCCCGGCAAGCGCCGTCGCGTCGCCGCGCTTCCCGCGGTTGACAGCTCCGCGCGTTCGCCCGAATGCAGGGGCTCATCGGCCTTCGGGCGAAGGGACACGGGCGGCACCATGGACACGACGGCGCTTCAGGCCATCATCGAGCGGGCCTTCGAGGACCGGGCGTCCATCACCCCCGGCACCACCGGCGAGGTGCGCGACGCCGTGGACCGCGCCCTGTCGCTGCTCGATTCCGGCGAATTGCGCGTCGCCACGAAGGCGGAAGGCGCCACCGGGCCCGGCAGCTGGACCGTGCACCAGTGGCTGAAGAAGGCCGTGCTGCTGTCCTTCCGCCTGAACGACATGGCGATGGTGCCCGGCGGCCCGGCCGGCTCCTCCTGGTACGACAAGGTGCCGTCGAAGTTCGAGGGTTGGGGCGAAGGCCAGTGGGCCGCGGCCGGCTTCCGCGCCGTGCCGAACTGCGTGGTGCGCCGCTCCGCCTATATCGCGCCCGGCGCCATCCTGATGCCGTCCTTCGTCAACCTCGGCGCCTCGGTGGGAGCCGGCACCATGGTCGACACCTGGGTCACGGTGGGCTCCTGCGCCCAGATCGGCCGCAACGTGCACCTGTCGGGCGGCGTCGGCATCGGCGGCGTGCTGGAGCCGCTCCAGGCCAACCCCACCATCATCGAGGACGATTGCTTCATCGGCGCGCGCTCGGAGGTCGTCGAAGGCGTGATCGTCGGCCAGGGCTCGGTGCTGTCCATGGGCGTCTTCATCTCGGCCTCGACCAAGATCGTCGATCGCGCCACGGGCCAGGTCCATGTCGGATACGTGCCGCCCTATTCGGTGGTGGTGTCGGGCAACCTGCCGGGCAGGCCCCTGCCGGACGGCACGCCCGGGCCGTCGCTCTACTGCGCGGTGATCGTCAAGACCGTCGACGCGCAGACGCGCTCCAAGACCGCCATCAACGACCTCCTGCGGGACTGACCCCGCCTTGGCCGACGCGGGTTTCCGCTTCCTGTACCGCGAGGATCGCGGCCGGATCGACCGCGCGCTGTGGTGGCGGGCGACGCTGCCGCTCGCCGCCCTGGTGGCGCTGGCGACGGCGGGGTGGGTCGCGGTGCGGCCCTATGCGGCGCACGACCTGAACCGCCAGCCCTTCATCGACGGCGCCACGGTGGGGGCCTACCTGTACCTCGCCGCCTACGCGTTCGGGCTGATCCTGGCCGCGGTCTGCTCCTACAACGTGTCGGCCAAGCGCTTCCGCGACCGCGGCCGGGCCGGCCGCTGGGCCGCCGGGCTGCCGCTGGCCTGCTTCCTGACCGGCGCCCTGGTGTGGTTCATCCCGCAAAGCTTCGGCGACGTGCCCGACTGGGCGGGCCGTGTCGCCGAGGTGGCGCTGCTGGTCGTCGTCGCCTGGAACGTCCTCGACCTCGGCGTGGGGCCGACGGATGTGAGGAACCGGAGGGTCCTGCCGTGACGACGCCGTCCGCCCTCGACGTCCTCCGGGCGCTGCTGCGCTGCCCGTCCGTCACCCCCGCCGAGGGCGGGGCGCTCGACGTGCTCCAGGGCTGGCTGGAGCCGGCCGGCTTCGCGGTGCACCGGGTCGTCTTCTCGGACGCGAACACGCCCGACGTCGACAACCTGTATGCCCGCATCGGCACGGGCGCGCCCCACCTCGTCTTCGCCGGCCACACCGACGTGGTGCCGCCCGGCGACGCCGCGTCCTGGACGCACCAGCCCTTCGCGGGCGAGGTGGCGGACGGGATGGTGTGGGGGCGCGGCGCCTGCGACATGAAGGGCGGCGTCGCGGCGGCGGTCGCGGCGGCGCTGGCCCATGTGGCGGAGCGCGGCGCCGCGATGCGGGGCTCGATCTCGTTCCTGATCACCGGCGACGAGGAGGGACCGGCCGTCAACGGGACCGCCAAGCTGCTCGACTGGGCCCGCGAGCGCGGCGAACGGTTCGACGCCTGCGTGCTCGGAGAGCCCACCAACCCGAGCCGCATGGGCGAGATGATCAAGATCGGCCGCCGCGGCTCGCTGACGGGCGAGATCTCGGTCGAGGGCCGCCAGGGCCACGTCGCCTACCCGCACCTCGCCGACAACCCGATCCCGCGGCTGATGCGGGCGCTGGACGCGCTGAAGGCGGAGCCGCTCGACGCCGGCACGGCCCATTTCGACCCTTCGAACCTCGAAGTCGTGACGGTCGACACCGGCAACCCGTCGGCCAACGTCATCCCGGCCGAATGCCGCGCCCGCTTCAACGTGCGCTTCAACGACACCTGGACGCCCGCCACGCTGTCCGACGAGATCCGCCGCCGCGTCGCCGCGGCGGGGGTCGGCGCGCACCGCCTGTCCTTCGCGCCCTGCAACGCCCTGGCGTTCCTCACGGAGCCCGGCGCCTTCACCCGCGCCGTGGCCGAGGCCGTCGAGGCCGAGACGGGGGTGGCCCCCGCCCTGTCCACCACGGGCGGCACGTCGGACGCGCGGTTCATCGTCCGCGACTGCCCGGTGGTGGAGTTCGGGCTCGTCGGCCAAACCATGCACGCCGTGGACGAGCGCGTGAGCGTGGACGATGTCGCGGCGCTGCAGCGCATCTACGGCCGCGTCATCGCGGGCTTCCTCAGCCCTTGAAGCGCCCTTCCATGGCGATGGCGGACAGCGGCTGGCGGTCGTTCGGCTGTTCGCGGGCGCGCAGCCCCTCGGGGAGCGCCGCGGGATCGCCGAGGCGGCCGAGCGCGACGGCGCATTCGACCCTGTAGCCCTGCGGCACGTCGAGGTCCGCGAAGGCGCGGTCGAAGTCCACCCCGACCATGCCGTGCGTGTACCAGCCGCTCATCTGGGCCTGCAGGGCGAAGCTCATCCAGGCCGCGCCCGCGTCGAAGGAATGCGAGCGCGACGGCACGTCCTTGTCCTGGCCGGGCGGGCGCATCAGCGAGTTCGACAGGATGAAGACCAGGGCGGCGGCTTCCTGGGCCCAGGACCGGTTGAAGGGGTTCAGCAGGTCGAGCAGCGCGTCGAAGGCCGGGGTGCCGCGGCGCCCGTAGACGAAACGCGCCGGCTGCGAATTGTAGGAGGAGGGCGCCCAGCGGGCCGCTTCGAACAGCGCGAGCAACTCGTCCTCACCGATCGTGTCGGGCGCGAAGGCGCGCGGCGACCAGCGCGTCAGGAAGACGGGATCGATCGGGTGTTCGGGCCGGCGGGGGGAGGATGTGGTCATGGGGGGACCTCGGGTTTCGCCGACGCGCGTGCCGGCCCATCGCTGATGCCGCCGTTCCGTAAAGCCCGCAAGGGGCTTCGCCCGCCGCCCCGATCGGGCGTAGACTCGCCCGGCAGCGGGGAGGGACGGGCATGGCGGACGGACACGCGAACGGGGACGAGGGGCTGACGCTCGACGACCTCCACGTCGGGCAGCGCTTCGAAAGCGGCACCCACGCGATCGACGAGGCGCAGATCGTGGCCTTCGCGTCGCAGTTCGATCCGCAGCGCTTCCACCTCGACGACGAGGCCGCGCGGCACACGCTGTTCGGCGGCCTCGCCGCCAGCGGCTGGCACACCGCGGCGATCACCATGAAGCTGATCGTCGGCGGGGGCGCGCCCTTCGCGGGCGGCGTCATCGGGGCGGGCGGGGAGATCGCCTGGCCGCGGCCGACGCAGCCCGGCGACGTGCTGCAGGTGTTCAGCGAGGTGCTGGAGGTGACGCCGTCCCGCTCGAAACCCGAGCGAGGTGCCGTCACGCTGATGAGCGAAACGCGCAACCAGCACGGAAACGTGCTGCAGACCCTGAAGGCTCGGCTGATCGTGCCGCGGCGGCCGCCCCCGGCCGGCTGACGCACCCCTCCGCGCCGGCGGAGCGTCCGCGCCGGTCAAGCGTGGAGGGGAGACACGCACGCCCTGCGTGGGGGCATTCCGCGCCCCGCCCCGGGACGCGGCGAGCGAAGACGGCTCCGGTCAGGCCGCCCCGCCGGGCTCGCCGTTCGGCGCGGGATGCGAGCGGTACGCCTGCTCGATGTAGGCCAGATTGATGAGCGCGCTGCCGCGCTCGGGGTAGACGCCGACGTTCATCCGCGGCGTCGCTTCCAGCTCCTCGATGACGAAGTTCAGCGCCGACCGGAGGTCGGGGAAGCTCCGCGTCTGCGCGTCCTTGCCGGCGCCGCCGACCTGCTCGCTCGTCATCTCCGGGCTCCACCGCACCATCGCCGGCGAGTCCCACACCATATCGGCCATCGCGCCCTCCTGTCGTCCGTCGGGAGCGCAACGCGCGGCGGGCCGAGATGGCCGCATGGCTGCCGGAGTGTGAGGGGGCCGCCGTGCCCCGATCACTGGTGCGGGGTGCCGTCCCGATCTCGGCCGGACTTGCTGGGGCCGGGTTCCTGTTCATTGACGGCGACCCGATGAACCGCATCGATCCTCGTCGGTCGGCCCATCCTCCAGCGCTCTGCCCGTCTTGCGAAGGCGGTCTGGAGAGCCCCGGGCGGACGAGACCGAGCCCTTGCGTTTCCTCGCGGAAGGTAGCAAGTTGGTGTCGTCTACAACTCAAATTTTTTGATGTCGCTCTTGTTCTCGGGGCTAAGCCTTGATCGCTGAATCTTTCTTCCCCTCACGCCCTCGTGGAGGTCTAGATGTTCGTCGCCATCCTTTTGTCCGCCGCTCTCTGCGCGATCGCGTTGCCATCGATCTTCATTCTTATTCGAGAGTCCACCAAAATTCACCGTCAGGGGATCGTCAAGGATTTAATAAAGGTTTTTGAAAGATATGGAAATCCGGGATCGTCGACAATACCGTCGTTCGAATTCGTAAAATACAAGTACTTCGTCAACAATGGGTCCGCCGACCAGGAAGGGCGTCGAAGGGATGACTTCCGCATCCATCACTGGATCTTGAGCGCGTTTCCCTTGGTAGCCATCACTTTCGTTTTGAACTCCCTCTGCCTCGCGATCGTGATCCATGTCGCGCTGCGCAGGTCCATCACGGTCGACGTCGCTTGGCTCGACGGCCGCTCGCCCCTGCCCCTGTTCGGTTGGGTGCTCCTCGCATCCTATGTTGGTGCCATACTGTTCCTGCTGAAGTCCTTCGTACAAGCGATCAACAACTTCGACCTCAGTCCGTTCTCCATGGTCGGGGCGAGCGTCAACCTCATCTTCTCCGTGGTCGCAGGCCTGCTCTTCATCTTTGGTGTCGTCCGTATCCCCGCCGCGGCCTTCGGCATCGAGACGACCGGTGCGGCGGCCTTTCCGTTGACCATCGTCGCAGCTTTCACAGCCGGATATTTTCCGGACGTCGCCGTGCGCAACGTCATGCGGTGGTCGAACCTCAGGCTCCGGAAGGCCGAGGACGAGCGCGTCTACAAAGGGTTCAAGGCGATTCCCCTGGAGATCATCGACGGGATCGACTCCGAGATCAGGAGCCGGCTCGAAGACTACCATATCAGCGCCGTCCAGAACCTCGCCGCAGCCAACCCGCTGATGCTCTTTGTCGAGACGCCCTACGGCGTCTACCAGATCATGGACTGGGTCGCGCAGGCGCAGCTCTGCGCCTCCGTCGGCCCTTCCGCACTCGCCAAGCTGTGGAGGATCGGGATCCGGACGATCTTCGATCTGGAGCGCGTGGCGCTCGATCAATGCTGTTACGCGCCGGCACTGCTGGAGACCATCGGGGCAGTCATCTGGAAAGGTCCCGAAGTGAGTCTGTCGAAGTATCCGATTGTCCCCGATCTCGATGCGATCAGGGCCGATATCCGCTTCCGCCTCGAGAACCCGCATGTCCTGAGACTGAGGCAGGTCTTCAACCAAGTCAGCGACACCATCGGGGCCGACGCGCGACGATTGTCGCCGATTGTCGACTGCGAGCCCTCCACGGGCCGCGTCTGTCCCTTCGCCCGCCCGGCGGCGGCGGCCTGAGGCGGGTCCGGCCGGTCCCGTGCCGCACGCTGAGGAATGAGTCCGGTCCGGAGCAAGAGGGTCATCGCGTCAGCAGCAGCCGGCCGTGGTCGATCCTGACGCCCGACAGGCGGGACAGGAAGCTCATGCCGAGCAGCGTTTGGCCGAGCTGGCCGCGGCCGCCGACCAGCGCCGTGACGTCGCGCACCTCGATCCCACCCAGGCGCACCGAGGCGAGCTGGACCTTGGCGACCTGGGCGGGGCCGTTGGCGGTGCTGACCGTGTAACGGAAGTCGGCGGGCCGGGGGCGGAGGCCGATGCGGTCGGCGTCTTCGGCGCTGAGCGCCACGAAGCTGGCGCCCGTGTCGACGAGTGCGGGCAGCCGCTCGCCGTCGATCTCGACGCTGGCCCGGTATTGGCCGAAGCGGTCGGGGGCGACGGCTTCCTCGCCGAACGCCGCCGGGGCCGCCGCGACGGGGATCGGCCGCGGGGGCGCGGGAGGGCTGGGCTGGGGCGGGGGCGGCGCGGTGCCGACGACGGCGCGGGCCGCCCCCCAGAGCGCCGCACGGCGGCCGGCATCGAGCGTCGACAGCTGGTGCGCGGCCAGCAGCGCCACCACGGCGCAGCCGACGGCCCCCTTCACGATGTCCATGTCTCCCCCTCCGACCCGCGACGGCGAGTTTCGGCCCGCGGGCCCTACCGGCGCCTTGCGTCGACGGGGCCATCGCGGGGCGAAGTGAAGGGACGGTTTCGGGAACGGCTCGGATCGTCTGGAACCGGCGCGCCCCCGCGATGCGGGGCAGGGCCGGCGGCAGCCCCGCGACCGGCCTCAGCCCGACCGGCCCGGCAGCGCATCCACCGCCGCGGCGGTGGGGATGGAGGGCTGGGCGCCCGGCACCGTGCAGGCGAGCGACCCCGCCGCCGTGCCGCGCCGCATCGCTTCGGCGAAGGGCAGGCCGGCGTCGAGCGCCGCGGCGAAGAAGCCCACGAAGCTGTCGCCCGCCGCCGTGGTGTCGCGCGCCTCGACCTTCGGGCAGGGCGCGCGGTGCGCGGCGCCGTCGACCCACCCGACCGCGCCTTCCGCGCCGAGCGTCACCACGGTGGCGCCGATCCCGAACCGCGCGCCGAGATGCGCGGCGAGGCCGGCGTGGTCGTCGGGCAGCCCGAGCGCTCCGGCGAGGTCCGCCGCCTCGTGCTCGTTCACCACCATGACGTCGACGAGGCCGAGGAAGGCGTCCGTCACCCGGCCCGAGGGCGCCAGGTTGAGCACGGTCCGCATGCCGCTGGCCCGCGCCAGGCGGGCCGCCGCCTCGCCTTCGGCGTCCGGCACCTCGCGCTGGAGCAGCAGCAGGCCGCCCGAAGGGCGCGCGGCTTCGAGCTGCGCCGCCCTGGCTTCGGCATTGGCGCCCGCCGCCACCGTGATGGCGTTGGCGCCGCGCGCGTCCACGGCGATGAAGGCCGCGCCCGTCGGCGCGTCCACCGTCGCCACGGCGGCGAGGTCCACGCCCGCCTCGCGCAGCAGCGCCAGCGCGGGTTCCGCGAAGCCGTCCCGGCCGACGGCGCCGACCATCGCCACCTCGGCCCCCGCGCGCCGGGCCGCAAGCGCCTGGTTGGCGCCCTTGCCGCCCGGGATGACGGCATAGGACCCGCCCATCACGGTTTCGCCCGGGGCGGCGATGCGCTCGACGGGCGTCACGAGGTCGATGTTGACGGAACCGAAGACCGCGATCACCGCTCCTCGCTCCCGTCCTGCCCACCGCCCTTCGGCAGGCCGCGGGCGTCGCCGTCCGGGTCGGCGAAGCCCCGGATGGCGTCGGTGAGGGCGCGGGCGCGCCGGCCCACTTCGTCGGGCGTCACGCCCGGCTTGTACAGCGACGATCCGATGCCGAAGCCCTGCACGGGGCCGCCGCGCCAGTCCTTCAGGCTGTCTGCCGACACGCCGCCGACGACGAGCAGCCGCGTCTTCTTCGGCAGCACCGCCGCCATGGCCTTGGCGACGCCCGGCGTCACGAGCTCGCCCGGGAACAGCTTCACCGCATGGGCGCCGGACTTCAGCGCCGCGAAGGCTTCCGACGGGGTCAGGCACCCCGGGAGCGACACCATCCCGCGGGCGCGGGTGCGGCGGATCACGGCGGCGTCGCAGTTCGGCGACACGACGATCTGGCCCCCGGCCTCGAAGACGGCGTCGACCTGCTCGGGCTCCAGCACGGTGCCCGCCCCCACGCTGGCGCGGTCCCCGACCGCGCGCGCGAGGCGGGCGATGCTGTCGAGCGGGTCGGGCGAGTTCAGCGGGACTTCCAGGATGGTGATCCCGGCCGCCACCAGGGCCTCGCCCACCGCCACCGCTTCGCGCGGCTGGATGCCCCGCAGGATGGCGACGAGCGGCATGGCGCCGAAGCATTCCTCGAAATGCGCTTCGAAGCGCGACTGCTCGGGCATGTCTGGATCCTTCTCCCTTCGGCGGACGGGCTGGAGCCCGCGCGCCGTCCTTTCGCTGCGGCGGACGGGCTGAAGCCCGAGCGCCGTCCTTTCGCTGCGGCGAACGGGCTAAAGCCCGAGCGCCGCGGCCCGCATGATGGCCTTGAGCCCCGCCAGGGTGACGGTGGGCGTGTCGTGGTCGTGCACCGCGAGGCCGCGTTCCGCCAGCGCGGCCCGGTAGATGGAGCGCTGCGGCTCGCCCGACACGAGGTGGACCGCGTCGGGGCGTCCGAACAGGTCGAGCGCGCCGGCGATCTCGGCTTCCACCATCAGCCGCGACAGGAACGGGCGCACGCCCGCGGGCGGCAGGTCGCCGGCGAGCGCGCGGGCGCGCGCCTGGAACAGCGCGCGGGTCAGCCCGCCCGGCACCTTCGAAGCCCCGGCCGCCAGGGCGGCGCCGGCGGGGTCGTCGTGCGGCTCGGCGGCCAGGCGGCCCACGAAGGAGCTCGACACGGCGGCGAAGAGCTCGCCGGTGACGAAGGTGGCGAAGCGGGCGATGCGGCCGTCGCGCATCTCGATCCATTTGCCGTGCGTGCCGGGCAGGGCCAGCAGACCGTCGCGGACGCCGGTGCCGAGCGCCTGCGTTTCTTCCCCGCGCATCACGTCGTAGGCGCCGTCGGCCCAGCGGCAGTCCACCCCGGGCACGATCGACACGCGCCGCCCCGCGCCCGGCAGGGCGAGCAGGCGCGCGGCGATCTCCTCGGCGCCGGCCGGGCAGGGGGCGTAGGGCGCCTCGGCCCAGCCGTTGCGGCTTCCCACCATGCCGGCCATCAGCACGGGCAGGTCCGGGTCGGCGTCGAACCAGGGGCGGCAGGCGGCGTCGAGCGCGGCGGGGAAGCCGCCGGCGGCGACGGACTGGACGCCCGCGTCGGACCCGACGGTCGCCACCACCGAACCGTCGGCCCCGACGAGGCTGGCGCGCAGGCGGGTCGTGCCCCAGTCGACGGCGATGAACGAGGGAAGGATCATGCCCGTGCTACACCCATCCGCCGTCGACCACGTAATGCTGCCCCGTGCAGGCCGAAGCCTCGTCGGACGCGAAGAAGAGGGTCGCGCGGGCGATCTCGTCGGGGAGCAGGTGGCGTTTCAAGCACTGCTTGCCCAGCACTTCGGCCTCGTATTCGGGCGTCAGCCACTTCTCCTTCTGGCGCTGCGTCAGCACCGCCCCCGGCGCGATGGCGTTGACGCGGACGTTGAACGCGCCGTAGTCGCGCGCCAGCGACCGGGTGAAGCCCAGCACCGCCGATTTCGACATGGAATAGACCGCCATGCCGCCCTGGCCCGCCATCCAGGACACCGAGCCGAAGTTGACGATGGCGCCCCCGCCGGCCGCCACCATGTCGGGCAGCACCGCCTGGGCGGCGAAGAACTGGTGGCGCAGGTTCGCGGCGATGCGCTCGTCGAACATGTCCGGCGTCAGCTCCGCGGTGGCGTGGCGCTCGTCGTGGGCGGCGTTGTTGATCAGCACCCCGATCGGACCGAAGGCGTGCCGCACCTCGGCGACGCCCCGCTTCAGCGCGTCGATGTCGCGGAGGTCGCAGTGCACGAAGCGCACCGCATGGCCGGCCCCGGCCAGCTCCGCCGCCAGCGCTTCGGAGGGGGCTGTCGCGATGTCGAGAAACCCGACGCGCGCGCCCTGTTCCGCGAAGCGGCGGGTGATGGCGGCGCCGATGCCGCTGCCGCCGCCCGTCACCAGCACGGTGCGGCCTTCGAGGCTCGGATAGGTGGCGATGGCTGCCGCCATGCGGCGTTTCCCCCGGATTCGGTCTCGTCGGACGAAGCCGAGAGTAGCGGCAAGGCCGGGGCGGGGGAAGGGCGCCCTCGCCGGACACGCTCGAACTTTCCGGTCCACGGAATGTTGGCGGGAGGGGTCGCGTCCGCGGGACGCGGGGAGGGTTGCCGGTGCATTTTCTGGGGATCGACTGGGTCGGGGTCAACGCCGAGAACGGGCGCAAGCTCGTGCTCTCGCTCGTGTTCATCGCCGTCGTGGTCGCGGTCCGCATCGGCCTGCGGGCGCTCGTCGGGCGCGTCGCCGGCAAAAGCTTCGACGCCACGACGCAGCTTCGCTTCTGGTCGCGCCAGGGCATCAGCCTGCTGGCCGCCGTGGTGCTGGTGCTGGGGCTCCTGTCGATCTGGTTCAACGACCCCACCCGCCTCGCCACCGCCTTCGGGCTGGTGTCGGCCGGCGTCGCCTTCGCGCTGCAGCAGGTGATCACCTCGCTCGCCGGCTACCTCGTGATCCTGCGCGGCAACACCTTCACGGTGGGGGACCGCATCTCGATGGGCGGCGTGCGCGGCGACGTGATGCGGCTCGGCTTCATCCAGACCACCATCATGGAGATGGGGCAGCCGCCGTCCGTCCAGGGGTCGGATCCCGCCATGTGGGTGAAGAGCCGCCAGTTCACCGGCCGCATCGTCACGGTGTCGAATTCCCAGATCTTTTCCGAGCCGGTCTACAACTACAGCCGCGACTTCCCCTTCATCTGGGAGGAGATGATGATCCCCATCACCTACCAGGCGGACCGGCCCTACGTGGAGCGCACCCTGATCGAGGCGGCCCGCCTGCACGCGACCGACCCCGACACCATGGCGGCGAGCGCCAAGCAGCATCTCCAGAACACCTTCGGGGTCGAGCCCATCGAGCTCCACCCGCGCGTCTATTGGCGCATCACCGACAACTGGATGGAGCTGACGGTGCGCTTCATCGTCGGCACGCATCAGATCCGCGGCGCCAAGGACGCCATGACGCGCCACATCATCGGCAAGCTCGACGAGGCCGGAATCGGCATCGCGTCCGCCACCTACGACATCGTGGGGATGCCGAAGCTGCGCGTCGAGCGCGGCGGTCGGGGCCGCGGCCCCGACGCGCGCGACGCGGACGGGGCCGGCGGGGCGACGTCCTGAGGGCGCCGTCGCGACACATCGGGGGAGCCGCGTGATCGAGCGTTTCAGGGCCTGGCTGTCGAACCTCGGCGGCCGCGCCCGCATCCGCGCCAAGCTCGAGGACCTCGGCGACCAGTTCTGGCTCCGGCCGGCGCTCGTCGTGCTGGCCTGCATCGGCCTGGCGGTCCTGGCCACCCGGTACGACCATTGGACGGCCGCCGCGGACGGGCAGGCCGCTTCCACGCTCGGCTATTCGGGCGGTGGCGAGGGAGCCCGCTCGCTGCTGTCGGCCGTGGCGGCGTCGAGCATCGGGGTGGCGGGCACGATCTTCTCCATCACCATCGCGGCGCTGTCCCTCGCGTCGGGGCAGATGGGGCCGCGGCTGCTGCGCAACTTCGTGCGCGACGTCCGCAACCAGATCGCGCTCGGCATCTTCCTCGGCACCTTCGCCTACGCCCTCACGGTGCTGCGCACGGTGCGCACAGTGGACGAGGGCAGCTTCGTCCCCCACGTCGGGGTGACGGGCGCCATGGCGCTGGCGCTGGTCTGCATCGGCACGCTGGTCTGGTACGTCCACCACATCGCCACCTCCATCAACGTCGAAACGGTGGTGGACGCGGTGCACCGGGACCTCGTCGGGGCCATCGGCGGCAAGACGCTCGACGAGGCCGCACCGCCGCCGCCGCCCGAGCCGCTGCTGGGCGCGGGCGTTTCGGGCTCGGGCTGCGGGTTCCTGCAGGCGGTCGACGGCGCCAAGCTCGCCGACTGGGCCGCGGCCCGCGGCGTGACGGTGCGGATGCGGGTGAGGCCCGGCGCCTTCGTGCCCTTCGGCGTTCCGGTGGCGGTGGTGTCGGCCGCCGCGGAGGGCGCCGCCGGCGCGCTCGACGAGGCGCTGACCTATGGGCGCCGGCAGGCCGCCCTGCAGGACCTCGAATATCCCATCCGCCAGTTGAACGAGATCGCCGTGCGGGCTTTGTCGCCGGGCATCAACGACCCCTTCACGGCCGGCAGCGTGCTCGACCGCTTCGCCGACGCCCTGTGCCGCATCGTGCCCCGCCACCTGCCGAGCGGCGTGGTGGAGCGGGACGGCCGCGTGGTGCTGACCCTGGACGCGGTGGACTACGACGGCCTGTGCGACGGCATGTTCCACACCATCCGGCAGAACGGCTCGGGCTCGGCCTACGTGCTGATCCGCCTGCTGGAGGTCCTGGGCCGCGTCGCCGAGGTCGAGCGCCGCGCCGACCGCCGCGCCGCCCTGCGCCGCCATGCCGACCTCGCCGTCGCGGCGGCGCGCGACGGGGTGGACGACGCGGCCGGGCTGGCGGACTGCGAAAGCCGGCATGCGGCCTTCGGCGAGCTGACGAGGGCCTGAGCGCCTTCGCGTCGGGAGCGGGGCGGGGGAGGCCCGCGTCTTCACTCCGCTTCAACTCTCCCCTGCCAGTGTCCGAGGCTGCGCCAAGGCCCGTGGGCGACGGATCCCGCGGGCCGGTGGCGAAGCGTGGTGGCCCACGCCCGAGCCGACGTGGACCTCCGCATGCCCTTCCGCCCGCAGCCGGCCTTCATGGCGCGACAGCTCGCCCGCGCGTTCCAGCCGCTGCGTTCGCTCGCCGTGTCGGGCGCCCTGTTCGCCGCCGTGCTGGCCCTGGTGGCCTCCCTGCTCGCCCGGGACCTGTACCGCGGCGCGATCCACGACACGGAACGGGAGCTCACCAGCCTCGCCACCGTGCTGGCCGAGGGGGCCGACCGCGCCCTGCAATCCATCGAACTCGTCCAGGATGCGGTCGCGGACGACATCATGGATCCGTCCGTCCGGACCGAGGCCGACTTCGTCCGCCGCGCGTCCACCTTCGCGGTCCACGACCGCCTGAAGACCCGCAGTGCGGCGCTCCCGCAGGCCAACGCCGTCACCGTCGTCGACGATCGGGGCAGGCTGCTCAACTTTTCCCGCCGCTGGCCCATCCCGGACGTCGACCTTTCGGACCGCGACTATTTCAAGGCGCTGGCCGACGATCCGGCCCTCGGCCGCTTCGTCAGCCACCCGGTGCAGAACCGCGGGGACGGCGCCTGGACGATCTACGTCGCCCACCGGGTGTCGAGCGCCGACGGCCGCTTCCTCGGCCTGGTCCTGGGGGCGGTCGAGCTCAGCTACTTCGAGAAGCTCTTCGCCCGCGTCGCCCCCGAACCCGGCGACGTGCTGTCCATGTTCCGCATCGACGGCACGATGATCGTCCGCCACCCGAGCCTGCCGGACACCATCGGCCGCACGTTTCCGCAGGCCGGCGCGGTCCGGATCCTCGCCGCCAACCCGTCCGGATCGGGCGTGGTCCGGGCCACGAGCCCCGTCGACGGCCTGGAGCGGATCGTCGCCAGTCAGGGCCTGGTCCACTATCCCCTCCTGCTCAGCACGAGCCGCACCGTCGCGGTGGCGCTGGCGGCCTGGCACGAGCAGGCCGTGGCGCTCGGCGTCGCGGTGGGGCTGCTGATCGCCGGGCTTTGCGCCGTCGTGTGGACCGGCACGCGCCAGATCAAGGTCCAGAAGAGGCTCGTCCGGTCCGAAGCGGCGCGCGTCGCCGCCGAGGAGCGCGCGCGCGGCGAGCGCGTCCTGCGGCAGGACTACGCGCGCTTCGGCGCGGCGCTCGACAGCATGAGCCAGGGCCTGTGCCTGTTCGATGCCGCCCACGACCTCGTCGTGCTGAACGCCCGCTTCGCCGCCATGTACGGCGTGCCCGCCGCGCTCCGCCGCCCCGGGACGCCGCTCGGCGCGCTGCTGGATCACCTCGGCGGCGTCATGTCGGCGGCGGACGGGCCCCGCTTCGCCGCGGAACTGCGGAGCGCCGCCGAGGCGCGCGTGCCGGCCGCCCTCACCTGCGGCCTCGCGGACGGGCGCATCGTCGGCGTGTCGGCCGAGCCGGTCGCGGGCGGCGGCTTCGTGTGCACCCACGAGGACGAGACGGAGCGGCGCCGCGCCGAAGCCACCATCGCCCACATGGCGCACCACGACGCCCTGACGGGCCTGCCGAACCGCCTGCTGCTCGGCGCCGGCACCGAGGAGCTCCTGGCATCGCCGGAGCGGCGGCGCGGTGCCGTGCTGCTCCTCGACCTCGACGGCTTCAAGCAGGTCAACGACGTCCACGGCCACCCGTTCGGGGACGCGCTTCTGCGGCAGGTCGCGGGCCGCCTCCGCTCCACCGTCGGGCCGCAGGACCTGCTGGCCCGGCTCGGCGGCGACGAGTTCGCGATCGTGCAGCGGGGCGGCCCCGACCTCCCCGGCGGCGCCCAGCCGAAGGACGCCGTCGCGCTGGCGGCGCGCATCGTCGACGCGCTGCGGGCGCCCTTCGCCGTGGACAGTTCCACGGTGTCGATCGGCACCAGCATCGGCGTGGCGCTGGCCGATGCCGCGGGCGGCACGCCGGAGCTGCTGTTGCGCAACGCCGACATCGCGCTCTACCGCGCCAAGGCGGCGGGGCAGGGCGTGTGGTGCCTCTACGAGGCCCGGATGGAGGGGGAGATCCGCGCCCGCCGCGCCCTGGAGGAGGACCTCCGCCGGGCCGTCGAGCATCGGGAATTCCTGCTGCACTACCAGCCCATCGTCGAAGCGCGGTGCGGCGTCGTCCTCGGCTACGAGGCCCTGCTGCGCTGGCGCCACCCCGTGCGCGGTCTCGTGCCGCCCGCCGAGTTCATCCCGCTCGCCGAGGAAACGGGCCTGATCCGCGAGATCGGCGCCTGGGTGCTGATGCGCGCCTGCGCGGATGCGGCGGTCTGGCCCGAGGCCGCGACGGTGGCGGTGAACCTGTCGCCGGCGCAGTTCCGGGATGGCGACCTCCTGGCCGAGGTGGCGCTCGCGCTCGCGGCGTCCGGCCTGCCGGCGCGGCGGCTGGAGCTGGAGATCACCGAATCCGTCCTGCTGCGCGACGACCGGGCGAACCTGTCCGTCCTGCGCGAGCTGCACGGGCTCGGCGTGCGGATCGCCATGGACGACTTCGGCACCGGCTATTCGTCGCTGAGCTACCTGCGGCGCTTCCCCTTCGACAAGATCAAGATCGACCAGTCCTTCGTGCGCGACCTGTTCGACAGCCCCGAGAACGTCGCCATCGTGCGGGCCGCCATCGGGCTCGGCCGGGCGCTCGGCATGACGGTGCTGGCCGAGGGCGTCGAAACCGCGGCGGAGCGCGACGTGCTGACGGCCGAAGGCTGCCACGAGCTGCAGGGCTACCTGTTCGGCCGCCCGGCCCCGCTCGCCGCCACGCGTGAATCCGCCGCGGCGTGACGCCCGCCCGCCCACACCGCGCCCTGGGCCGATCCGCCGTTGCCCCGGGGGGCGGCTCGGATAGTCTGGCGCCCCGATTCGGGCCGCGCCGCGGCCCAGAACGCCGCTGGATCGCGCCATGTCCGCCTCGCCGAAGTCGTCCACCGCCGAGCGTCGGACCGCGCATCTGATCCACAAGGTCGAGCAGGTGGTGTATGTCGCGGTCGCGGCGCTGCTCGTGCTGGCGCTGGCGCTGGCGCTGCTCGGCGCCGCCGCCCTGCTGTGGAGCGGCATGGCCGAGTTCACCGCCACCGAGCCCGTGTACCGCATCATCGACCGGCTGCTCTTCGTGCTGATGCTGGTCGAAATCCTGCACACCGTCCACGCGTCCATCCGCACCGGCACGCTGCTGTGCGAGCCCTTCCTCATCGTCGGGCTGATCGCCTGCATCCGGCGGGTGCTGGTGATTACGCTCGAAACGTCGCAGATCACCCAGCCGGAGAAGTGGGATCCGTCGAAGATGCCGCTGTTCCAGTCCAACATGATCGAGCTCGGCGTGCTGGCGCTGCTGATCGCCGTGCTGGTCGGATCGATCAAGCTGACGCGTCCCACCGAGAAGGGCGGCCGCACCGAAGGCGAGGACGAGGACGCGGCGGCGTTCTGAGCGGGCCGCGACCCCCCTTGCATGCGAGGGACGCCGCCGTGTAGCCTGACAAAATCGGGGCCCCGGCATCGCGGCCGGCATGCCCCCGCGGAGCGGCGACAACGCCGCCCGCTTCAGGGAGACACGCCATGTCCGGGCCGCACTTCAAGCACGCCTGCGCCGCCGCGGCGCTTTTCGCCGCGCTCGGCGCGGGTTCGGCCGAGGCCGCCGGGCCCAAGGTCGTGTCCGGCCCCAGCGCCGACGCCCAATGCTTCGTGCCCTGGACCGACAAGACCAAGTTCTTCCAATACGCGAAGAAGCCCGGCCCCTACCGGATAGCGCTCGCCAACGGCTTCATCGGCAACACTTGGCGCATCCAGATGATCAAGACCGCCAAGGCCTATGCCGAGCAGCCGGAGATCAAGAAGCAGCTGAAGGAGTTCAAGGTCGTGTCGACCGGGGACGACATCGCGGCGCAGATCTCGGCCGTCAACAACTTCATCGATTCGGGCTACGACGCCGTCATCATCGACGCGCAGAACCCCACCGCGTTCCGGTCGGCGGTGAAGCGCGCCCAGGCGGCCGGCGTGGTGCTGGTGGCCTTCGACAACACGCTCGACACCGACGAGGCCATCAACGTCAACGTCGACCAGGAAGGCCTCGGCAAGTATTGGGGCGAATGGCTGGCGAAGAGCCTGCCGAAGGGCGGCGACGTGCTGGAAGTGCGCGGCGTGCCCGGCACCTCCGTCGACACCGACCGCCACAAGGGGCTGCAGGACGCCCTGAAGGCGTCCGGCAAGACTTTCAGCACCGTCGAGGTGGTGGGCAAATGGGACGACGGCACGGCGCAGAAGGTGTCGGCCGACGCGATCGCGGTCCACAAGCACTTCGACGGCATGACGGCCCAGGGCGGCTCGACCGGGATGGTCCGCGCCTTCCTGGACGCCGGCGCCCCGCTGGTGCCGGCCGGCGCCGAAACCGAGAACGGCTTCCGCAAGCTGTGCCTGGAAGACGGGTCGAAGGGGCTCTCCTGCGCGTCCGGCGGCACCGGCCCGGCCCAGGTCGCTGTGGCGATGAAGACCGCGCTCGCGGCCCTCGGGGGCGAAACCGTGCCGCAGTCGATCCGGCTGCCGCTGGCCCACGTCGAGGCTCCCGACTTCAAGGCGGGGGTGAACACCTTCCCGGACCAGACGGACAACTTCTTCGTCGGCAACGCCTTCCCGACCTGCGGCATCACCTTCACCGCCCAGGAGATCATGGGCCGCTCCGAGGCGAACCAGTAGGGCCGAAGCGATGCGCCAGCGTGCGTTCCCCATCCCCCGTCGGGGATGGCCGGGGGTGAGGGGAAGCGGCCGGCGTCGGGCCGGGCCCGGGGGGGCGTCGACATGATCGAACCTCCGACCGCTCCCGCCGCCGCCGGCCGGACGCCGCCGCTGCTCGCCCTGTCGGGCATCGCCAAGCGCTACGGCGCCACGCGCGCGCTCGACGGCGTCGACCTCGACCTCCGCGCCGGCCGCATCCACGCGGTGCTGGGCGAGAACGGCGCCGGCAAGTCGAGCCTCATCAAGTGCATGGCCGGGGTGGTGCGGCCCGACAGCGGCACCATGGCGCTCGACGGCGCGCCCGTGCGCTTCGCCGATCCCGCCGCCGCGGCGGCGGCCGGCATCGTGTGCGTGTTCCAGGAACTGTCGCTCGTCCCCGACCTGTCGGTGGCCGACAACATCCTCATCGCCGACCCGCCCCGCCGCTTCGGCCTCGTCGACCGCCGCGCCCAGCGCCGCCGCGCCGAGGAGCTGCTCGCCCGCGCGGGCGCCGGCGACATCCACCCGCTCGCCCTCGTGCGCGACCTGCCGCTGTCGCGCCGCCAGCTCGTCGAGATCGCCAAGGCGCTGGCCCGCGGGCCCCGCCTGCTCATTCTCGACGAGGCCACCTCGGCGCTGACGGCGCGCGACGTCGCGTCCGTGTTCCGCGTGCTGAAGGACCTGCGCCGCGACGGCCTGGCGCTGGTGTTCATCTCGCACCGCATGGGCGAGATCGCGGAGCTCGCCGACGAATGTTCGGTGTTCCGCAACGGCCGCAACGTCGCGACCTTTCCGGCCGGCACCCGGACGGACGCCCAGGTCGTCGAGATGATGATCGGCCGCGACGAGGCCCACGCCTATCCGCCGAAGCCGCCGCCGGTGCCGCGGGACCGCCCGCCCGTGCTCGAAGCGCGGCGGCTGGGCTGGGCCGGACGGCTGCACGACATCTCCTTCGCGCTGCGTCCCGGCGAGGTCGTGGGCCTGGGCGGCCTCGACGGGCAGGGCCAGCGCGAGCTGCTGCTGGCGCTGTTCGGCGTTCTGCGCGGGCTCACCGGCGCGGTGCTGGTGGACGGCCGCGAGGCCGCGCTGGGCGGCCCCGCCGATGCCAAGGCGCCGCGCAACGGCATCGCCCTCATCCCCGAGGACCGCAAGACCGAGGGGCTGATGCTGCCGATGTCGGTGCGCGAGAACCTGAGCTTCGCGTCGCTCGACCGCGTGTCGCGCGGCGGCGTGGTGGACCGCGCCGCCGAAGCCCGCGCCGTCGACGCGATGGTGGGGCTGCTCGCCATCAAGGCCGCCGACCTCGACGTGCCGGTGGCGTCCCTGTCCGGCGGCAACCAGCAGAAGGTGGTGCTGGCCAAGTGGCTGATGACGCGCCCCCGCGTCGTGCTGCTCGCCGACCCGACCCGCGGCATCGACGTCGGCACCAAGGCCGACATCTACCGCCTGCTGCGGCGGCTGGCCGACGATGGCGCCGCCGTGCTGCTGTATTCCACCGACTACGCCGAGCTGATCGGCTGCTGCGACCGCGTGCTCGTGCTCTACGGCGGCCGCGTCGTGCGCGAGCTCGAAGGCACGGCCATCACCGAGCGGGCGCTGGTGTCGAGCGCGCTCAACATGGACGGCACGGAGGCCGCGTGAACGATCTCGCCTTCCGCCTGCGCGACGCGCGCGCCACGCTGTCCGCCGTCGCGGTCTTCGTCGCGCTCTTCGCCCTCTACACGCTGAACCACCCCGCGGGCTTCAGCGCCAACGTGGTGCAGACCGCGGCCAACAAGGGCGTGCTGCTGGCCTTCGTGGCCGTGGGCCAAACCTTCGTGGTGCTGACGGCCGGCATCGACCTGTCGGTCGGCGCGGTGTTCATCCTGGCGAACTGCCTGGCGTCCGTGGTGGTGACGGGCTCGCCCGGCGCGGTGGCGCTCGGCGTCGCGGCCGTGCTGGGGACGGGGCTCGCCTGCGGGCTCGCCAACGGGGCGCTCGTGGTCTACGGCCGGCTGCAGCCCATCGTCGCCACCATCGCGAGCGGCGCCATCTACTTCGGCCTCGCCCTGGCGCTGAGGCCGGAGCCCGGCGGCGACGTCGATTCCACCCTCGCGGACGCCGTCACGGGCCAGCTGGCCTTCGGCGTGCCGGCCAGCGCCGTCGTGCTCCTCGCCGTGATGCTGCTGGTCTGGGTGCCGTTCCGCCGGTCGCTCATCGGCCGGGCCGTCTACGCGGTGGGGTCGGCGGAAGCCTCCGCCTACCTGTCCGGACTGCCGATCCGCCGCGCGCGCCTTCTCGCCTACGCATCGGCGGGGCTGTTCTCGGCGATGGGCGGCCTGATGCTCGCCTTCTTCACCTATTCGGGCGAGGCATCGGCGTCCAACGCCTCGACCTACACGCTGGATTCCATCGCGGCGATCGTGATCGGCGGCGTGTCGCTGTTCGGCGGGGCGGGCAGCGCCGTCGGGGCGGTGTTCGGCGCGCTGATCTTCCGCACCATCAACGACCTGCTCTTCGTGTTCGACCTCGACCCGCTGTGGCAGCCGCTGTTCCTCGGCCTCGTGCTGCTCGGCGCGGTGAGCCTGGGCTCGGCGCGCCTACTGCGCTTGAAGAACCGCCTGGAGCTGTTCGGCTCATGACCGTTCCGACGACACCCGTGGCGCCCGCCCCGGCGTCCCCGCCGATGTCCGCCCCGGCGCGGCGGCGCTTCGATCCCGCGGTCGCGACCGCTTTCGGCTGCATCGTGGCGCTGCTGCTGCTCGGCAGCCTGTATTCCACCCGGTTCCTGTCGCCCGACTACCTCCTGCAGCAGCTCCAGGTGGGCTCCTTCCTCGCCCTCGTCGCCACGGGGCTGATGGTGGTCGTGCTGCTGGGGCAGATCGACCTGTCGGTGCCCTGGATCGTCACCGTCGGCGGCATGATGGCGACGGCGGCGGCCGGCCACGGCCCGCTGGGGGCGGCCCTGGCCATCCCCTTCGGGGTGCTCTGCGGCGTGGCCTTCGGCCTGTTCAACGGGCTCGGGGTCGCCTACCTGCGCGTGCCCTCAATGATCTTCACGCTCGGCGTCGACGCCGTGGCGCAGGGCCTGATGGTGCTCAAGACGGGCGGTTCCGCCCCGCAGGACATGGCGACGCCGTTGATGCGCGACCTCGCCACCGGCCGGGCCCTGGGGCCGGTGCCCAACGCCGTGTGGGTGTGGCTCCTGGTCGGCACCGCGACGTCGTTCCTCCTGTCGCGCACCACCTACGGGCGGGCCGTCTACGCGGTCGGCAACCGCGAAGCCGCCGCCTACCTGTCGGGCGTGCGGACGCGGCGCGTGACGCTCGCCGCCTTCGCGCTGTCGGGCGGGCTGTCGGCCCTGTCGGGTGCGCTGCTGGCCGGGTACAGCGGCAAGGCCTATCAGGGCATGGGCGACGGCTACCTGCTACCCGCCATCGCCGCCGTGGTGCTGGGCGGCACGTCGATTCTCGGCGGGCGCGGCACCTACCTCGGCACCACCGCCGGCGTCATCCTCATCACCCTCCTGCAATCCATCCTATCCGTGGTGCAGATGCCGGACGCCGGCCGCCAGGTGATCTACGGCGCCGTCATCCTCGCCATGCTGCTGCTCTACGGCCGGGGCGCGAAGATCGGCGCCTGACGGGATCAGGCTCTGGACCGGGCCTGTTGAACCTCCGATGGCGAAGGCGCCGTCGGGAGGCTTCCATGACGCAGCAGATCCCCCTCGGCCCCGAAGCGCGGGCCGGCGACAGCGTTCTTCCCGACGGCACGCACCAGATCCGTCCGGACATCGCCTATCGGCGCCTCGCGATGGTCAACGTCGTGTTCGTCGGCGCCCCGGGCGCCGGCGACCGGAACTGGGTGCTGGTGGACGCCGGCGTGGTCGGCGGCCGCTCGGCCATCGAGAGCGCGGCGGCCGAGCGCTTCGGCGCCGGGGCGCGGCCCTCGGCCATCGTGCTGACCCACGGCCACTTCGACCATGTCGGGGCGCTGGAAGCGCTGGCGGAGGCCTGGGACGTGCCGGTCTACGCCCATCGCATCGAACACCCCTATCTCGACGGCACGGCCGCCTATCCGCCCGGCGACCCGTCCGTCGGCGGGGGCCTGATGGCGAGCCTGTCCCGCTTCTACCCGACGGCGCCCGTCGACGTGTCGGGACGGCTCCACGCCTTGCCGGAGGACGGCGGCGTGCCGGGCCTGCCGGGGTGGCGGTGGATCCACACGCCCGGGCATTCGCCGGGCCACGTCTCGTTGTGGCGCGAAGCGGACCGGACGCTGATCGCCGGTGACGCCTTCGTCACGACCGCGCCCGAGTCGGCCTACGCCACCGCCCTGCAGACGCCCGAGATCCACGGGCCGCCGCGCTACTTCACCATCGATTGGGACGCGTCCCGCGCGTCCGTCGAGCGCCTGGCCGCGCTCGGCCCGGCGCTCGCCGTGACGGGGCACGGGCGCGCCATGGAAGGCGGCGCCATGGCCGACGCCCTGGCCCGGCTGGCGGCGGAGTTCGACGCCGTCGCGGTGCCGAAGACCGGCATCTACGTGGGTCGCCCGGCCAAAGCCGAGGACGGCTCCGCTTACCTGCGCGTCAAGCGGGGGTGAGCAGCGTCGCGGCGTCGGTGAACCGCACCGCCGGATGCAGGGCGAGGCGCTCCAGCATGGCGTCGAGCGCCCCCCACGCCGCGACGTCGTGGGCCAGGTGATGCGTGAGGATGCCGAGCCGGTCGCTCCCCGCCACGATGCCGGCCACCTTGCGGGCGAGGTCGTCGAGCGGGCGCCCGACGCGGCCCCCGCGCCAGTCGACGATGTCGAGGTCGGCGTCGAGCCGCGGGATCGGTGACGCGGCCGGCGTCGGCGCGAAGCAGGACAGGGCGGAGAAGCCCAGCTCCGGCAGGTGCCGCACCATCTCGGCGTCGATGCGGTTCCACGGGGGGACCAGCACGTCGGACAGGGCGGGGCCGAACAGGTCCCGCATCCTGGCGCGGCCCCGCCGGAGATCGTCGAGCACGGCGGAAACCGCCCTTCCCCCCAGCTCCCGGGCGCGCTCGCCCGGCGGCGCGTGGTTGGCGTGGGCGAAGCCGTGCTGGCAGGGCGTCACGGCCGGGTGCGCGGCGATCCAGGGCGCGAGCGCGTCCTCGGCCGGCGCGGGGATGGCGGCCAGCAGGATCGGCAGCCCGACCCCGCCGCAGACGGAGGCCAGCCGCTCCAGCGCGGGCGTCGGCGCCGCGCAATCGTCGTCGCGCAGCCAAACGTCGACGCGGCGTCCTTCCGCATGGGCGCGATCGAGCGCGTCGCGGGCAGGGGTCCAAGGCTCGTCGCTCATCGATGTCGATCCCAACATGCGAGGGCCTGCGACAGCACCCCCGCGGCCCGCGCGACCGTGCGCTCGCCGAGCACCATCCGCCGGGCCGCTTCCCCGAGCCCCAGCCTGCGGGCGGGGTCGCCGATCAGCGCCGCCAGCGCTCGCGCGTAGGCGTCGAGGTCGCCTTCGGGCGTCAGCACGCCCGTCGTCCCGTGCACCACCACGCTGCCGATCCCGCCGCAGTCCATGGCGAGAACCGGCAGGCCCGCGGCGCCCGCTTCCAGGTAGGCGATCCCATAGGCCTCGCCGAACCCCGGCCACACATACAGGTCCGCCCCCGCCATCGCATCCGCGACCCCGGCGGCGGCGCGCTCCCCGGCGAAGGCGATCCGGTCCCGCGGCAGGCCGGCGAACAGGGTCCGCGTCGCGTCCCGCTCGGGGCCGTCGCCGACGATCGTCAGCCGCCAGTCCAGCCCGGGCGGCAGCGCGCCGAGCGCCGCGGCCAGGAAGGCGAAGGAGCGGGCCTTGTCGCCCGGCCGCATCATGGCGACGGCGACGAGTTCGACCGGGCCGCCGCCCCGCGCGCGCCGCGCCACGGCGCCGAACGGGCCGGCGTCGATGAAGGGCGGCAGCATGGCGATCCGCTCCGGCGGCACCAGGCCCGCCAGCCCTTCGGCGTCGCGCGGCGTGAAGCAGACCTGGAGGTCGGCCGCCCGGAGCGTCGCCTCGTTGGCGCCGTGCCACGCCGCCCAGGGCCCGTGCGCCCGCTTGCCGGCGTGGGACGCTTCGGCGGCGGCATACGGCAGGCCGAAGCGCGCCGCCAGCCGGGGGCCGAGCAGGTCCGGCGCCTTGTAGTAGGGGTGGTAGCAGAACCACAGGTCGGGCGGCCCCTCCGCCGCCCAACGCGCGGCGATCCGCTCCACCTCGCGCGTCGCCTCGGCTTCGGCGGCGTGCATGCGCGCGGGCTCCGGGGCCGGCAGGAAGGGGCGGAAGGTCGACGCCGTGGCGACCTCGTGCCCGCCCGCCCGCAGCGCTGCGAGCAGCAGCCGCGCCATCTGCCTGTCCCCCGAGGGCACCGGATGGTCCGGCGCCTTCAGGGGGGCGTGGAAGGCGATCCGCATCAGGAGGAGTAGGGGTCCGCCGCGTCGCGCAACCCGTCGCCCATGAAGTTGAAGGCCAGGATGACGAGGATCACCGGCGCCACCGGCAGCAGCAGCCAGGGATACAGCGACACCACGTTCATGTTCTGCGCCTCGTTGAGCATCACGCCCCAGGACACGATGGGGGGCCGCAGGCCCAGGCCCAGGAACGACAGCGCCGTTTCGCCCAGGATCATCGACGGGATCGTGATCGTGGCCGAGGCGATGAGGTGAGAGATGAAGCCCGGGATGAGGTGGCGCAGCAGGATGCGCGGCGTGCGGGCGCCCATCAGCTGCGCCGCCAGCACGTAATCCTCCTCGCGCAGCGAGAACAGCTTGGCCCGCACCGCGCGGGCGAGGCTCGTCCAATCCATCATGCCGAGGATCAGCGTGATGCCGAAGTACACCAGGATGGGGCTCCAGGACGCCGGCATGATGGCGGCCAGGGCCAGGAAGATCGGGATGTGCGGGATGGAATGGATGATCTCGATCAGCCGCTGGCTCAACATGTCGAACCAGCCGCCGTAATAGCCCGCCAACCCCCCGATGGTGATGCCGAGCACGAAGGAGATGGAGATGCCGATGAGGCCGACCGTCAGCGAGATGCGCGCCCCGAAGACGATGCGCGAGAACAGGTCGCGCCCGAGCCTGTCCGAGCCCCACAGGAACAGCGGCGCGTCGTCGGGCGGGCAGAACACGTGCCAGTCCCCCGGGATCAGGCCCCAGAACCGGTAGGCGTCGCCGTGGCAGAAGAAGCGCAGCTTCTGCACCTTGCCGGTGTTGACCGTGTATTCGCGCTTCAGGTTGTCCATGTTGAGGTGGTAGTCGAGCCCGTAGACGAAGGGGCCGACGAAGCGGTCGCCGTCGAACAGGTGCAGCCCCTGCGGCGGGGCGCGGATGAAGTCGGTGTGGCGGGTGTTGGCCTCGTAGGGCGCGATGAACTCGGACACCGGCAGGGTGGAATAGATCAGCGCTAGGAAGATCGACGACACCACCGCCATGCGGTGGCGCTTGAACTTCCACCACATCAGCCGCCACTGGGACGCGAAGTAGATCCGCTCCTGCTGGGGCGTCAGCTTGGCGACGGCGCCGACATCGAAGGGCTTCTCCGACACGTAATGGGCGAGAGGCGCGCCCGGCGACGGCGCGATCGAGACCGGCACGTTCATTTGGTGGCTCCCCCGAGGAGGCGGATGCGCGGGTCGAGGAAGGCCAGCGCCACGTCGGACACCAGCACGCCGATCACCGTCAGCGTCGACAGCAGCATCAGGAACGACCCGGCGAGGTAGATGTCCTGGCTCTGCAGCGCGCGGATCAGCAGCGGCCCCGTGGTCTGCAGCGACAGCACGATGGCGACGAGCTCGCCCCCCGAGATGACGGAGGGCAGGATCGAGCCGATGTCCGAGATGAAGAAGTTGAGCGACATGCGGAACGGGTATTTGAACAGCACCCGCCATGGGCTCAGGCCCTTCGAGCGCGCCGTCACGACGTATTGCTTATGGAGCTCTTCCAGCAGGTTGGCCCGCACGGAGCGGATCATCGATCCCGTGCCGGCCGTGCCGATGATGATCACCGGGATCCACAGGTGGCTGAGGATGGAGGTGAACTTGCCCCAGCTCATCGGGGCGTCGAAATACTTCGGGTCCATCAGCCCGCCGATCGACAGGCCGAACCACTGGTTCGAGAAGTAGAGGAAGATCAGCGCCAGCAGGAAGTGCGGGATGGCGAGGCCCATCAGCCCCAGCGTGGTCAGGCCGTAGTCGCCCCAGGAATATTGGTGCGTCGCCGAATAGATGCCGATCGGGAAGGCCACCAGCCAGGTGAACACGATGGTGGTGAAGGACAGCAGGATGGTCAGCCACACCCGGTCTCCCACCACCTGCCGCACGGGGAGCTGGTATTCGAACGAATAGCCGAAATCCCCGCGCACTAGGCCGCCGACCCACCAGAAGTAGCGTTCCACCGGCGGCTTGTCGAAGCCGTATTCGTGCTTCATGAAATCGATGCGGGCCTGGTCGACCTTCTCGCCCTGGGCCTGCATCTCCTGGACGAGGTTGTCGAAGTAGTTGGTCGGTGCCGAACTCATCACGGTGAAGATGAGCGCGCTGGTGACGAACAGCGTCGGGACCATGATCAGCACGCGCCGGACGAGGTACCTCAGCATGGTTTCAACCCTTGCCGCCGTCGGCGAAGAAGAACGTGTCGGGCATGTAGAGGCCGAAGTAGGCGCTCGGCTGGAACGACCAGAGTGCCGTGTCGGGCACGTTCCTGACCCGGTTCGACACCACCACGGGCTGGCGCGTCCCGTTGACGACGCCGATGGCGAAGACCTGATCGGCGTTGACCTGCAGCATCTCGCGCCACGCGGCGCGCTGCTCGGCCAGGTTGTCGGCGTGGCGCCAATCCTGCCACAGCTGCTCGAGCCGCTTCACCTCGGGCAGGTCGATGGGTTTGCCCTCGTGGCCGGAGGATTGCACGAACAAGCCGAACTCCGGCCATTGATACTGGGAATCCTGGGTCGGCGCGAGCGCGCTGGGCTCGAATTCCGCCGTCGGCACGGCGTTGTCGAGCCCGACGTCGATCGACATGACCGTGTCGCCGCTGGCGATGCGCTGGCGGAAGATGTCGAGGTGGGAGGGGTGGACGTAGGTGCGGATGCCCAGCTTCGCCCAGTCGCTGCCGACGAGCTCCATGATGTCGGTGAAGATCTGGTTTTCGCCCGACGTTTCCACCGTGATCTCGGCGCGGCGCCCGTCGGGCAGCAGGCGGGTTCCGTCCGTGTCCCGCTTGGACAGGCCCGCCTCGTCGAGCAGGGCGTTGGCCCGGGCGAGGTCGTAGCCCGTGTAGGCCTGGGCCAGTTCCGGCTTGAACAGGGGGCTCTGCGGCAGCACCGTGTCGCCGCTCACCCGCGCCAGGCCGAAGAACAGCACGTTGTTGATGTCGGTGCGGTTGATGCCCAGCGACAGGGCGCGGCGGAAGCGGACGTCGCGGTTCAACGTCCGCCATGCCGGGTCCTTGGCGTTGAGGTTGGGGAACAGCGCCGCGAAGGCGCCGTGCCCGTCCTCCCAGAGCCGCGCCGAATAATTGTGGACCTTTTCGCCGGCCTTCAGGAACGTGTAGTCCTCGAAGTTGAGGTAGCGGGCCTGGATGTCGGCGTCGCCCGCCGCCGTCTTGGCGGGGATCAGCGTCGGCGTGCCGAGCGTCATCGTGGTGCCGTCGAAGTAGGGGAGCTGGTGCCCGGCGGAGTCGACGCGGTGGAAATACGGGTTGCGCTCGAAGCGGAACTGTTCGGCCGGGGCATAGGTGGTGTTGCGCCAGGGATCGAGCGTCGGCAGGTCGGGGTTGTCGACCCTGTACTGGCGCGACTTGCGCTCGTGGAGCGCCACCCAGCCCGACACTTTCGCGGCCTTGACGAGCTTCGCGAGCTCGTCCTTGTCGGCATATTTCTGATGGAACTGCTTCAGGTAGTGCGCCGGCATGAATACGAAGGTCGGGTTGGACGACGCGATGGCGGGGATGAACCCCGGGTTCGGGTCGGCCCAGGTGTAGCGCACGGTTTCGGGGTCGAGCACTTCGAACTTCGGCGGCTTGCCGTTGGCCAGCAGCGCCAGGGCGGGGCCGGACGGCGACAGCTTCGCGTTGTTGGCGAAGTCTTCCCAATAATAGCGGAAGTCCTCGGCCGTGAAGGGCTGCCCATCCGACCATTTGTGGCCGGGGCGCAGGTGCAGGGTGAACACCTTGTCGCCCTGGTTGTCGAGGCTCTGCAGGATGTCGGGCACGACGTCGAGCTTCTCGTCGAACACCACGAGGCGGCTGTAGGAGAAGACGGTCATGAACCGCAGGTCGCGCTGATCGTTCATCAGCATGCGCCAGGTGCCGCCGGGCTGGCCGATCTGGCGCCCCATGGCGGGCAGGTCGACCACCCGCGGGGCCTTGGGCAGCCGCTCCGCCACGGGCGGCAGCTTGCCGGACGCGACCGCGTCGGCGAAGAACGGCGTTTCGAGCGGGGCCGGCACCGGCGCCGTCGAGGCCGGTGCGCCTTCCGCGCCGGCGTCGTCGTCCGCGGGGGGGATGGCGGGCGCGGCGGAATTCTGCACCCTCGTGACGACGTCCTCGGCCCGCGCCGGGACGGGAGCCAGCAGGGCCCATCCGACGAGCGCGGCCGTCAGCGCGGCGGCGATCCTCATGACGCGAGCAGCTCCCTGCGCCCGACGCTCGGCCGGGCCAGCACGACGTGGCCGTCGCCGAGGTCGATCGGCCCGACGCTCGCGGGGTCGCCCTCGTCGCGGAACTCCGGCGCCCAGTTGGCGGGGTCGGACGCGCTGCCGCCCGCGATGAGCCGCAGGTCGAGCGGGCGGTCGAGGTCGGGGTAGGGCACGGCGCGCATCAGCGCCTGCGTGTAGGAATGCACCGGCCGCGAGAACAGCAGGTGGCGCGGCGCGATCTCGACGATGCGCCCGTGCGCCAGGACGGCGATGCGGTCGGCGATGTAGTCCACCACGGCGAGGTTGTGGGAGATGAACAGGTAGGTGAGCCCCAGCTCGCGCTTCAGGTCCTTGAGCAGGTTCAGCACCTGCGCCTGGACCGACACGTCGAGCGCGGACACGGGCTCGTCGCAGATGATGAGGTCCGGGTTCATCGCCAGCGTGCGGGCGATGGAGATGCGCTGGCGCTGCCCGCCCGAGAAGGAATGCGGGTAGCGGTTGAGGAAGCGCCGGTCGAGCCCCACCGCCGCCATCAGGGCGCCGACCCGCTCGGTCCGCTCCTTGGGGGTGCCGACGCCGTGGATCTCGAGCGGCTCGCGGATGATGTTCATCACCGTCATGCGCGGGGACAGCGACGACACCGGGTCCTGGAAGATCATCTGCACGCGCGGCCGGAAGTCGCGCAGCGCGGCGCCCTTCAGCTTCAGGACGTCGATCTCGCGCGTGCCGTCGTTGAAGGTGACGGAGCCGCGGTCCGGCGTCATGGCCCGCATCATCAGCTTCGACAGGCTGGTCTTGCCGCAGCCGCTTTCGCCCACCAGCCCCAGGCATTCGCCGCGGCGGATGTCGAAGCTGACGTCGTCGACCGCAACGACGCTGTCGCGGCGCGACGTCAGGAACCCGCCGGACTTGATGGTGAAGGACTTGCGCAGGTTGCGGATGGACAGCAGCGGCGCGTCCTGGGCGCCGGCCGGGCCCGCCTTGCGCAGCGGCACCAGGGCGTGGAGGTCGGCGCCGCTGTCGCGCAGCGCCACGAGCCTCTCGCCCGGCTTCATGTCGAAGGAGGGCAGGGCTTTCAGCAGCGCCTTGAGGTAGGGGTGCCCGGGGCGGCGGAACAGGTCGGACGCCGTGCCGGCCTCGGTGATCTCGCCGTGGTAGACCACCACGACCTCGTCGGCCATGTTGGCCACCACGCCGAGGTCGTGGGTGATGAGCAGGATCGCCATGCCGAGCTCGGCCTGGAGGTCCCGCATCAGGTTCAGCACCTGCGCCTGGATGGTGACGTCGAGCGCCGTGGTGGGCTCGTCGGCGATCAGCAGCGCCGGGCGGCAGATCAGCGCCATGGCCAGCATGGCGCGCTGGCGCAGACCCCCCGACAGCTCGAAGGGGTACATCCCGTAGGCGCGCGCCGGGTCCTTGAAGCCCACGAGCTTCAGCATGTGGCGGACCTCGTCGCGCATCGACTCGCGGGAGGTTTGCCGGTGCAGGATGAGGTTCTCGCGGATCTGGTTGCCGATCGTGTGGACCGGCGACAGCGACGACATCGGCTCCTGGAAGATCATGCCCATGCGGCTGCCCCGCAGGGCCCGGATCTCCGGCCCGTCGCGCACCAGCGTGGCGAGGTCGACCGGGGCGTCCGGCGTCTTCGGGTCGGTGAACAGCACCCGCCCGCCGAGCACGAGGCCGTTCCGGGGCAGCAGGCCCATCACGGTCTGCGAGATGACGGTCTTGCCCGAGCCGGACTCGCCCACCAGCGCCACGGTCTTGCCGGCGGGCACGCGGAAGCTGACGCCCTTCACCACCTCGGCGGCGCCGCCCTGCATGGCGAAGCCGACCCGGAGGTCCTCGACCCGCAGGATGTCCGGCGTCGCGGACATCGAAGGGCTCTTGGAAGGGCTCGTCTGAATGGAACGCTCCTCGGACCGATGCGTGGACGGACGGTCTGGAATGCAGTCTAGGCGTGAAGTCGCCCTTGCGCTAACCAAATCGAAAGCTATGGCGATCCGTTCCAAGGCCCGCTGCGCGGCCGTCGGGCGCCCTCGCCGGGCCGCTGATCTGCCCGCATTCCGGTCAGCCTGCCCCGAGGGCGGGGCCGCCTGCCGAAGCCTGCGGCAGGGCGGCGGGCGGTCCCGCCTCCTTTCGCTTCAACGCCGCCGCCGCCACCGCGTAGCCGCCCGCGGCGCCGTCGACGAAATGGACGTGGTCCGGCCGGCTGGCCGACGGCACGATGCAGGTGACGAGCGCTTCGGCCTGCCGGTGCAGGCCGTGGCGGGCGTGCCCGGCGCGTTCGGCATCGGCGAGCCGCGCCGCGATGGCGTCGGCGGTGTCGACGCTGCAGTCGAGCGTCATCAGCAGCCCGTCGTCGAACTTGCGGAAGTCCGAATTCTCGACGAGCTGGCGGCGGTACGCGTCCGGCACGAAGTCGCCGACCGTCCGGCCCGTGCGCAGGAAGAAGGTGTTCACCAGGGCGCGGAGCGCGGTCCTGAAGCGGCTTTCCGCCAGGCTGCGGCCGAGGCCGCGGTGGAGCCGCGCCTCGATGTCGAGGCCGCCCGGCGGCCAGCGGTGCTGCGGGCCGCCCACCGGCACGGGATGGCCGCCCCGGGGGGCCGTCTCGGCGAGGGCCAGGACGTCCGAGCAGGCGCGCACGAAGTCCGGGCTCCCGGCGTCGCCCACGGGCTTGACGATCACGGACAGGACCGTGCCGTGCGCCGCCGCGATGGGGCGGAAGCGGCAGGTGAGGCCCGTGAGGTCCGGGCGGGCCCCGCGCGGCGCCCGGGGCAGCGACAGCCGCCCCGCCTTCATCTCGCGCTCGGCCCAGTCGCGCCCGCCGCCCGTGAACATGGCGTAATCGACGTTGGCCGAGGCCGCCACCCGGGCGACCCGGAGGTCCGCCCCCGCGGTTCGCACCGCCGCGACCGGGACCACGGCGCCGCGCAGGTCGAGCGCAAGCTCCGACCCCACCCACGAAACGGTGGCCGCCAGGGCCTGCGTGGCCTTCGCGGCGTCGCCCGGCGCCACGGCGAAGCTGGCCCCGTCGCCGGTGAACACGAAGGGGAAGTCGAGCGTGCCGAGCGCGTTGGACACGGCCGAGATCACCGCCGCCCCCGCGGTGTTGACGGCCTTGTAGCGGCCGGCTTCGAGCGCCAGCGTCGAGGTCACGACGTCGGCCAGGCCCAGCACCCAGTCGTCGGGCAAGGGCGCGTAGCTGTCCGCCGCCACCGCGGCGTCGAAGCTCTGCGCCACCGGCAGGGCGGCGTAGAAGCGTGCCGTCGTGGCGGCGGCTGGCGCGTGCTCGACCATCGCGTCCCTGTCCCCCGTCTCCCCATGGTTGCGGGAGCGCAGAGGCGTTTTCCCATAGATCCCGTCCGATTGCATGGCATAAGCTTTGCGAAACTCGGCGGCGTGCCGCATCGCCAAGCCGCACTGCGAGGAGTCTTGAGTGCCCGTCGAATCCAGGTTCTTCGATGAGATGAGCGAGGCGGGGGGAACGCCGCGCCAGGTTTATCGGCGGCTCGCCGATTGGCTGGGGAACGTGCCCCCCGGGCTGCTCGCGTCGCGTCGCGCCCAGGCCGATCTGCTGTTCCGCCGCATCGGCATCACCTTCGCGGTCTACGGCGACAAGGACGCCACGGAACGCTTGATCCCCTTCGACCTCGTGCCGCGGCTGATAGCCCGTTCCGAATGGGCGCGGCTCGAAGCCGGGCTGATCCAGCGCGTCAAGGCGCTCAACATGTTTCTCGCCGACCTTTACGGTCCGCGCGAGGTGGTGCGGGC
Source organism: Lichenibacterium minor (assembly GCF_004137685.1). Lineage (GTDB taxonomy): Bacteria > Pseudomonadota > Alphaproteobacteria > Rhizobiales > Beijerinckiaceae > Lichenihabitans > Lichenihabitans minor. The sequence goes on from NZ_QYBB01000006.1 coordinate 49,379, forward strand.
CGGCATCGTGCCGCCCGAACTCGTGTATCGCAACCCGTACTACCGCCCCGAGATGATTGGCGTGAAGGTGCCGCACGACGTCTACGTGCACATCGCCGGCATCGACGTGGTGCGCATCGACGCCGACGACTTCTACGTCCTGGAGGACAACGCCCGCACGCCGTCGGGCGTCAGCTACATGCTCGAGAACCGCGAAGTGATGATGCGGCTCTTCCCCGAGGTGTTCTCGGCGCATCGGGTGGCGCCGGTGGAGAACTACCCGGACCAGCTGCTCGCCACCCTGCGCTCCGTCACGCCCCGCACCGCCGACCGCGACCCCGTGGTGGTGCTGCTGACCCCGGGCCAGTTCAACTCGGCCTATTACGAGCACTCGTTCCTGGCCGACAAGCTCGGCATCGAGATCGTGGAAGGGCGCGACCTGTTCGTCGAGAACGACGTCGTGTTCATGCGCACCACCGAGGGGCCGAAGCGCGTCGACGTCATCTACCGCCGCCTCGACGACGACTTCATCGACCCCCTGGCGTTCCGCCCGGATTCGATGCTGGGCGTGCCGGGCCTGATGAGCGCCTACCAGGCCGGCTCGGTCACGCTCGCCAACGCGGTCGGCACCGGCGTGTCGGACGACAAGGCCATCTACAGCTACATGCCGGACATCATCCGCTTCTACCTCGGCGAGGAGGCGAAGCTGAAGAACGTGCCGACCTGGCGCTGCCGCGAGCCGGACGCGCTGCGCTACGTGCTCGACCACCTGCCGGAGCTGGTGGTGAAGGAGGTGAACGGCTCGGGCGGCTACGGCATGCTGGTGGGCCCCCACGCCACGCGGGCGCAGATCGACGCCTTCGCGGCCAAGCTGAAGCACGACCCCGAGAACTTCATCGCCCAGCCCACGCTGGCGCTGTCGACCTGCCCCACCGCCACGGCGAGCGGCATCGCCCCGCGCCACGTCGACCTGCGGCCCTTCGTGCTGTCCGGGGCGCGGGGCGCCCGGGTGGTGCCGGGCGGCCTCACGCGCGTCGCCATGCAGGAAGGGTCGCTCGTGGTGAATTCCAGCCAGGGCGGCGGCACCAAGGACACATGGATCGTGGACGACGGAGATCGCGCGTGACGGGTGACATGACCCAACGGATGGGCGGCGGCGGCATGACGCAGACGCTCGCGGACGGCACGACCCAGACCCTGGGCGCCGGACAAGGCATGGCCCCCCGCGGCGCCACACAGGCCACGGGCGGCGGCGACCAGCTGTCCGGGGCGGGCGCGATGAGCCAGACGCTCGGCCGCGCCGTCTCGATGGAGCGGCCGACGCGCAAGTTCACCATGCTGTCGCGCACGGCCGACAACCTGTTCTGGATGGCGCGCTACATGGAGCGGGCCGAGTTCCTGGCCCGCACCATCGAGGCGGCACAGCGCCTGTCCGCGCTGCCGACCGCCTACAACGAGCACGGCACGGAATGGGAAAGCGCGCTCGAATCGTCGGGCATGTCGGAAGCCTTCCACGCCAAATACGGGACCGCTGAGGCCGACAGCGTCGTCGACTTCCTCACCTTCGACGCGTCCAACCCGTCCTCGATCCGCAACTGCATCGAGGCCGCCCGCACCAACGGGCGCGCGGTGCGCACCGCGCTGACAGCCGAGATGTGGGAAGCCATCAACGGCGCCTGGCTCGAGGTGAAGAAGTTCGAGGACGCGCTGAAGAGCGGCTCCGATTGGCGCGAGGAGGTGCCGCGCTTCCTCGACTTCGTGAAGCAGACCTCCCTGCTCTTCGACGGGTCGATGATCCGCACCATGCTGCGCGACCCGTCCTTCTGGTTCTCCCGGCTCGGCGTCTTCGTCGAGCGGGCCGACAACACGGCCCGCATCCTCGACGTGAAATACCACGTGCTGCTGCCCGACACCGAAACGGTCGGCGGCAGCCTCGACTACTTCCAATGGGCCGCCATCCTGCGCGCGGTGTCGGCGCTGACCGCCTACCACTGGATCTACCGGGAAAGCATCAAGCCCTGGCTGATCGCCGACCTCCTGATCCTGCGGTCCGAGATGCCGCGCTCGCTGCTCAGCTGCTACGAGAACATCGTGTCCTGCCTGGATTCCCTCGGCAAAGCCTACGGGCGCCAGGGCGGGGCGCAGCGGCTCGCCCGCAAAACCATGGCGCAACTGGAGAACGCCTCGATCGGCGGCCTCTTCCAGAGCGGGCTGCACGAGTTCATCACGACGTTCATCGACGACAACAACCGGCTCGGCGTGAGCATCAGCGAACAATATCTGGTGTGAGGCGGAGCCATGCATCTCAGGATCCGCAACGACATCCGCTTCGGCTTCCCGGCGCCGGCGCGCAACCTCACCGTCCTGCTGCGGCTGTCGCCGCGGTCGCACGAAGGGCAGCACGTCACGGGGGTGCGCATCGACGCCGACATCGACTGCTCGCTCCGGGTCGGGCAGGACGCCTTCGGCAACGTCACACATTCGTTCAGCGCCGCGGGGCCGATCGACGGCTTCACCGTCACGGCGGTCTGCCAGGTCGAAACCTATGATGCGGCGGGCATCGTCCGCGGCGGCGCCGAACGGCTGCCGATCGACATCTTCCTGCGCGACACGGAGCTGACGGGGCTCGACGCCGGCCTGCGCCAGTTCGCCGAGCGGGCCACCGTCACGGAAGCGGAACCCTTGGGCAAGCTCCACGCCCTGATGCACGCCGTCCACGGCGAGATCGCCTACGAGGAAACCCCGCCCGAGCCCGGCGCGCCGGTGGTCGCCCCCACGGCCGCGCAGGCCTTCGCCGCCAAGGTGGGCGACGCGTCGAGCCACGCCCACATCTTCACCGCCGCGGCGCGCCACCTCGGGCTCCCGTGCCGCCACGTGACGGGCTACCTGCTGCGCGACGGGAACCCCGCCGTCTCGGCGTCCCACGCCTGGGCGGAAGCCTATGTGAAGAGCCTCGGCTGGATCGGCTTCGATTCCGTCGAGAAGCTGTGCCCCAACGGCCATCACGTGCGGGTGGCGACGGGGCTCGACGCGTTGGGCGCCGCCTTCTTCCGCGGCATCGGCACGGACGGCACCTCGGCCCACGCCACGATCGCGGCGGGATAGCCGGTTCCCGGAGGCCCTCGGCCTCGGAGCCGTGGACGCCGGAGCGGGCCGGCCGTCGTGCCGGCCCGCTCGGGGCGAGGAAGGGTGGGAAGCGCCGCCGGCGGTGGCGGCGGAGCCCGCGACGGGGCGGCCCTCCGATCCCGGGATCAGGCGCCGCCCTCGACCCTCTCCTTCAGCGCGGCGTTCATCTTCACGAGGCCGTCGCGCACCGTCGAGGTCGCCACCACGGAGGCGCCCGGCGCCAGGATGCCCGCGAAGGTCTGCGTCTGCGTGATGCGGCTGCCGACAGGGTCGGGCGACAGCTCGATGATGTGGTCGCGGTCGAACAGGCCGGACAGCTTCATCTTGCTGTGCCACGTGATGCCCGAATTGGTGGCCAGCCGCGTCACCACGGCGTCGATCGGCAGCGTGCCGACGGGCGACGCGATCGACACCGTGATCTTGCCTCCCTTGCGGGCCTGCCCCGCGATGGCGCGCAGCGTCGGGTTCCAGTCCGGGTAGCGGCTCCAGTCCATCAGGACCTTCCACACCGCCTCGGGCGGGGCCGCGATGTCGATCGATGCCGTGATGCGCGTCATGCTGTGCCTCGCCGTGTGGTCGCCGTCGCACGAATCCGGTTGTGGCCGTCGCCGGGGCGCCGTGCTTTATGGCGGTCCCATGACGGATTCGCACCCATGATCGTTCGTCCGCGTCGCAGTGTCCTCTACGTCCCGGCGAACAACGCGCGGGCCGTGGCCAAGTGCCGGACCATCGACGCCGACGCGATCGTGATCGACCTCGAAGATTCCGTCGCGCCCGCCGACAAGGCCGCCGCGCGCGACGCCGCCGCGCGGGCGGTGGCGGAGGGCGGCTTCGGCCACCGCGAAATCGTGGTCCGCATCAACGCGCTCGACACCCCCTGGGGGCGCGAAGACCTGCTCGCGGTCGCGGCGGAGCGGCCCGCCGCCCTGCTGCTGCCCAAGGTGCAGCGCCCCGGCGACCTGATGTTCGCCGCCCAGGACCTGTCCCGCGCCGAGGTGCCCGAAACGGTGCGGCTGTGGGCCATGGTGGAAACCCCGGCCGCCGTGCTGTCGATCGGCGACGTCGCCCGCACCGCCGCCGACCCGGCGTCGCGGCTCGACGTCCTGGTGGTCGGCACCAACGACCTCGCCAAGGACCTGCGCGTGCGCGTCGGGCCGGGGCGGGAAACGCTGCTCGTGTGGCTCGCCGCCTGCGTGGCGGCGGCGCGCTGCCACGGGCTCGACGTGATCGACGGCGTGTTCAACGGCCTCGACGATCCGGACGGCCTCGCCGCCGAGGCCGCCCAGGGCCGCGACTACGGCATGGACGGCAAGACCTGCATCCACCCCGGCCAGGTCGCGGCCTGCAACGCCGCCTTCGCGCCCTCGGCCGGGGACATCGCGGCCGCCCGGCGCATCGCCGATGCCTTCGCGCGGCCGGACGCGGGCTCGGTCAACGTGATGAGGATCGACGGGCGCATGGTGGAGCGGCTCCACGCCGAGGCGGCGGAGCGGGTGCTCGCCGTGGCGGAAGCGCTGGCGGCGCGGGACGCGGGACGCACCCCGCCGGCGCTTTGACCCCGTGGCGGCGGCAGGCTAGACCGGGCGGCCGTCGCAACAAACCGGCGGGAGGCGCGTCGAACGCCGCCCGAAGGCGTTGGGTCCGTGTGGAGCCCGTCGCGGAACGCGACGGGTTCGCGGCGCCCGTCGCCGCATCGCCGAGCGATCGAATGGAAACGGTGCGGGGCCTGTTCGCGGGATCCGGCGCCGAGGTGAAGGGACGGCGCCGCGCTTCCGAGGGGGTGCCGCCGGACGGGATGCGGAGAAGGAAGCGGGTATGGCGGAGAACGGGAACCGTGGGCCGAACGACTTCCGCACGCGCAACGTGAGAAAGCGGCGCGAGCCGCCGATCATCGACGCTTCGGCCACCGAAGTCCCCGTCGAGCCCGCCGACGACGCCGCGGATGCCCCGCAGGCCGCCGCCGAGTCCCCGGTCCCCGCGGCGGAGGGTGTGGCCGAAACCGCTTCCGCCGAGGCGCCGGTCGCGCGCGACGCGGCCGAGCCCGTGCTGTTCGGCAGCGCCCTGCGCGATCCCGCCGCGCCGTCCGACGTCGCCACCCCGCCGTCCGACGCGGCGCCGGCGGCCGATCCCGCCCTCGTCGAGCCTCCTTTCGCCGAACCTGCCCTGGCCGATGCCGCGCCCCCGGCCGCCGCGGCCGAGCCCGCGGAACCCCCGCGCGCCGCCTTCGGTGCGGGCGGCCCGGCCGTTCCGCCCGCCGCGCTGCCGCCGGCGCGCTCCGGCGGGGGCGCGGCGCCCTGGCTGCTGACGCTGTCGACCCTCGCCCTGCTCGGCGCCCTGGCCTGGGTGCTGTACACGGAACCGCAGCGCGACGGGCACGCCGAGATCGCCGACCTGCGCGGCAAGGTGGCGGCCCTCGAAGCGCGGCCCGACCCGTCGCAGGTGCAGGCGGGCGTCGCGGCGCTCGACAAGCGCTTGGGCGCCGCCGACGCCGACCGCGCCGCCCTCGCCAAGACCGTGACGGGCCTGAACGCGCGGATCGACGCCGTGTCCCAGCAGGCCCAGGCCGCCAAGTCCGACGCCGACCGGGCGGCGTCCGCCGCCGGAGCCGCCCAGTCCGAGGCCGGCAAGGCGACGGCCGCCCCCACCGGTGCCGCCGCGGTGGCGACCGTGGGCGCGCTCGCCGCCCTCGCCGCCCGGGTCGAGGGCGTCGACAAGGGCGTGGCGACGCTGTCCGCCGACCAGGCCCGGACCGCCAAGGCCGTGGCGGACCTGCCGAAGCCCGTTTCGCCCGACTTCGGGCCGATCGAGGCCCGCGTGGCGGGCGTGGAATCCCAGCTGTCCGGCAAGGTGTCGGCGCTCGACGGGCGCCTCACCGCGCTCGACGGCAAGGTCAACGGCTCCGACGCCCGCCTCAACGGTTTCGACGCCAAGGTCAACGCGGTCGACGGCAAGGTCAACGGCTTCGATGCCCGCGTGAACGCCGACGAGGCCCGCGCGAACGGCCTTGAGTCCAAGCTGAACGGCACGGCCGCGGACGTCGGCAAGCTCCAGGCGGCGGTCGCCACCCTGCCGAAGGTGGACCTGTCGCCGCTGCAGGCCGCCACGGCGACGCTCGGCGCCGAGATGGCCCGCATCCAGGGCCAGCTGTCCGCCGCCAAGGACGGGACGCGCGTGACCGAGGTCCGCGCCGTCGGCAGCGCCGACGAGGCCCGGGCGACGCCGATCGCGCTCGTCGGCCAGGCGGTGGCGCGCGCCGTCGCCGACGGGCGGCCCTACGCGGCCGATCTCGACACCCTGAAGGCGCTCGGCGCCGAGCCGGACGCCGTCGCCAAGCTGCAGCCCCTGGCGGCGAAGGGCGCCCCGACCGCGGCGGCGCTGAAGGCCCAGTGGGACGGCGTCGAAGGGGACGTGCTGGCCGCCGTCAGGCCCGCCGAGGCCGGTTCCGCGCTCGACCGTCTGGCCGCCAGCGCCAAGGCGCTGGTCCAGGTGCGCAAGGTCGGCGCCGTCGCGGGGGACGATCCGGGCGCGCTGGTGTCGCAGGTCGACGCCGCGCTCGACGCGGGCGACGTTTCGGGCGCCCTCGCGGCCTGGACCAGGCTGCCCCAGGCGGGCCAGGACCGTTCAAAGGATTGGGCCGCGGCCGCCAAGGCCCGGGTCGAGGCCGCCCAGGCGGCGCAGGGCCTCGTCGGCCGCGCCATCGCGACGCTGGGCAAGTCCAAGGGCTGAGAGCCGGAGCGGGGGCGCTGCGGCGCCCCTTGATCTTTGAACCCCGCATGCGCCCGTCCCGTGGCGCGGACGGCGGGGACGATCCGATGAAGGTGGGCGACCCATGATACGCGTGCTGATCTATTTCGCCGTCGTGGTGCTTCTGGCGCTCGGCGTGGTCTGGATGGCGGACCACCCCGGCACCGTGATGGTCACGTTCGGCGGGCGCGAGGTGCAAACCTCGACGCTGGTCGGCGCCCTGGCGCTGCTGGTCGCCGCCGCCCTCGTCGCCATCCTGTGGTCGATCGTGCTGTTCGTGTTCCGCGTGCCGTCGCTGGTGGGTGGCCTGCGCCGCTCCGGCCGGCGCCGGGCCGGCATGGCGGCCCTGTCCCGCGGCATGGTGGCGGTCGGCACCGGAGACCAGACGACGGCGCTGCGCTGCGCGGCCGACGCCGAAAAGTACCTCGACCGCGAGCCGCTGGTGCTGTTGCTGAGGGCGCAGGCGGCGCAGATGTCGGGCGACACCGCCGCGGCGGAGAAGACCTTCGCCGCCATGCTGGACGCGCCCGAAACCCGCGCCCTCGGCCTGCGCGGCCTCCACATCGAGGCGCGGCGCCGCGACGACCCCGAGGCCGCCCATGCCTATGCCGAGGAGGCGCTCAAGACCGCGACGCTGCCCTGGGCCGGCGAAGCCGTGCTGGAACACCGCGCCGGCCAGGGGGACTGGGACGGCGCGCTCAGCGCCGTCGAGCGCAACCTCGGAGGCCGTCTCATCGACCGCGCCACCGCCGATCGGCAGCGCGCCGTGCTCAACACCGCCAAGGCGACCGAGATGGCGGATCGCTCGCCCGACGAGGCGCTGGCGCTGGCCCGCAAGGCCCTGAAGGTGGCGCCGACGCTGGTCCCCGCCGCCGCGCTGGCCGGCCGGCTGCTGACGCGCCAGGGCGATGTCCGCCGCGCGTCGAAGCTGATCGAGACCGCCTATGCGGCGACCCCGCATCCCGACCTCGCCGACGCCTACCTCGGCGTCCGATCGGGCGATTCCGCCGCCGACCGCCTCCTCCGGGCCGAAACGCTGTCGCGCTTGGCGCCCCGCGATCCCGAAAGCGCGATGGCCCTCGCACTCGCGGCGCTGGACGCGCGCGACTTCGCCCGCGCCCGCGACGCGATGCGGCCGCTGCTGGACGGCGCCGACGGGGGGAGGCCCACCGTCAAGGCCTGCCGCGTGATGGCCGCGATCGAGGAAGCCGAGCACGGCGACACCGGCGCGCTGTTCGAATGGCTGCAGCGGGCGCAGCGGGCGCCCCGCGATCCCGCCTGGATGGCGGACGGCGTGGTGTCGGACCGTTGGGCGCCCTGCTCGCCCGTGACGGGCCGGCTCGACGCCTTCGAATGGACGACCCCGAAGGAGCCGGTCGGCGGCGGCGGCGACGTGGAACACGCGCGCTTCCGCCCGGCGGTGCCGGCGGACACGCCGCTGCTCGCCGACAAGGCCCAGCCCGCCGCCGAGGAGGAGCCGCACGCGCGCGCGCCGACCGAGGAACCGGCGGCCCCTTGAGGGAGGGGCGACGCGAGGGGGGGACGACGCCGCCGGCCCCCGGCGACGCGCGACAAGGGAAACCATTGACACCGTTGCGCGGTCGCCGGACACATCGCGCCGAACCGAGGCGCTTTCGCGGTCGCGGCAGGGACCACCCGGGGGAAACACCATGATCATCACGCGTCGCGGCCTGGTCGCATCGGCCGCCGCCGGCTCCGCCGGCCTGCTGCTCCCCCGCGCCGCCTGGGCGGCCCCGGAACTCCCCAAGCTCGCCAAGAAGGCCACCTACAAGGTCGGCTTCGCCCAGACCGAAAGCAACAACGGCTGGCGCATCGCCGAAACCAACTCCATGCAGGACGAGGCCAAAAAGCTCGGCTACCAACTCGTCTACACGGACGCCGCGTCCTCGGCCGCCAAGCAGGTCGCCGATGTGAACAGCATGATCGCCCAGGGCGTCGACGCCATCTTCCTCGCGCCGCGCGAGGAGAAGCCGCTGATCCCGGCCATCATGAACGCCAAGAAGGCCGGCATCACGGTGATCCTGCTCGACCGCAACGTCGACCAGAAGCTGGCGCTGGCGGGCCGCGACTACCTCGCGTTCATCGGATCGGACTTCATCGAGGAGGGCCGCCGGTCCGCCGAGTGGCTCGCCAAGGCGACGGACGGCAAGGCCAAGATCCTGGAACTCGAGGGCACCACCGGCGCGTCCGCCGCCTCGGACCGCAAGGCCGGCTTCGACGCCGCCATCGCGAAATTCCCCGGCATGGCCATCGTGGCGAGCCAGACGGCGGAATTCACCCGCGACAAGGGGCGCCAGGTCGCCGAAACCATGCTCCAGGCCCACCCGGACGCCACCGCCATCTACGCCCACAACGACGACATGGCGATCGGCGCGCTGGCGGCCGTGAAGTCCGCCGGCAAGGTGCCGGGCAAGGACATCGTCATCGTGTCGGTGGACGGCGCCAAGGAGATCGTCGAGCTCGTCGTCAAGGGCGAGGTCGGCGCCACCTGCGAATGCAACCCGCGCTTCGGGCCCAAGGCCTTCGCCACCCTGCAGGCCTATGCCGACGGCCAATCCATCCCGCCGCTGATCATCAACGCGGACCGCTTCTACGACGCGTCCAACGCCAGGGAGCTGCTGCCCACGGCGTTCTGAGCGCCCTCGCCGCCATGCCTCCCCTCCTGTCCATGCGCGGCGTCGCCAAGAGCTTCGGCGCCGTGGCGGCGCTGACCGACGCGTCGCTCGACGTCGCGCGGGGTGAGGTCCACGCCCTCATCGGCCAGAACGGCGCCGGCAAGTCGACGCTCATCAAGGTCCTCACCGGCTTCCACCGCGGCGACGCCGGCACGGTCTCGTTCGACGGCGCCCCCTTCGAGGCGTCCTCGCCCAAGGACGCGCAGGCCAAGGGCATCGCCACGATCTACCAGGAGGTCAACCTCGTCGGCTTCCGCTCGGTGGCCGAGAACGTGTGCCTCGGCCGTCGCTTCTCGAAGCTCGGCCTGCTCGACATCGGCGCCATGCGGGCGGAAGCGCGCCGCCTGCTCGCCCGCTTCGGCCTCGACCTCGACGTGCGCCGCCCGCTCGACGGCTTCCCCATCGCGACCCAGCAGATGGTCGCCATCGCGCGGGCCATCGGCTTCTCGTCGAAGCTCGTGGTGATGGACGAGCCCACCTCCTCGCTCGACGACCGCGAGGTCGAAAGCCTGTTCGCGGTGATCCGCGGCCTCAAGGCCGACGGCGTGTCGACCGTCTTCGTCAGCCACAAGCTCGACGAGCTCTATGCCGTGTGCGACCGCGTCACGATCATGCGCGACGGCGCGACCGTGCGCAGCGGCTCCATGGCGGAGATCCCCAAGCTCGACCTCGTCGCCACCATGCTGGGGCGCGACCTGAAAGCCGTCGCCCAGGGCGGCACGACGGGCTTCGGGGCGAAGGGCGGGGGCGCCCGCCGCCCCGTCGTCGAAGCCCGCAACCTGTTCCGCGCGCCGCTGGTGTCGGACGTCAGCTTCGCGGTGGGGGCGGGCGAGATCGTCGGCTTGTCCGGCCTGCTCGGCTCCGGCCGCACCGAAAGCGTCCGGCTGCTGTTCGGCGCCGACCGGGCGGAGGGCGGCAGCATGGCGCTCGACGGCCGCGCCTTCGCCCCCGCGGAACCGCGCGACGCCATCGCGGCGGGCCTGGGCTTCTGCACCGAGGACCGGAAGCGGGAAGGCATCGTGCCCGACCTGTCCGTGCGCGAGAACATGACGCTGGCGCTGATGCCGCGCTTGACGGCGGCGGGCATCGTCGACGGCAAGCGCCAGCGGGACATCGTCGACCGCTTCGTGCGGCGCCTCGGCATCCGCTGCTCGTCGCCCGAGCAGCCGATCCGCGAGCTGTCCGGCGGCAACCAGCAGAAGGTGCTGCTGGCGCGCTGGCTGTGCACCGACCCCAAGCTCCTCATCCTCGACGAGCCGACGCGCGGCATCGACGTCGGCGCCAAGGGCGAGATCCAGGCGCTGATCCGCGAACTGGCCGAGGGCGGCCTGGCCGTGTTGATGGTGTCCTCCGAGATCGAGGAGATCGTCGAAGGCGCCGACCGCGCCGCCGTGCTGCGCGACGGGCGCACGGTCGCGGCCCTCGCCGGCGACGAACTGACCGAAGAGCGCGTGATCGACGCCATGGCGCATGGATCGACCGGGTCGGCGCCGTGCTGATCGCTTTCGCGGGCCTGCCGGGCAGCGGAAAGACCACGCTGTCGCGCGCGCTCGCGCGGCGGATCGGCGCCGTCTGGCTGCGGATCGACACGGTCGAGGGCGCGCTGCGCCGGGCCGGCCTTTCGGACGGGGCGGTGGGTGCGGCCGGCTACGACGTCGCCATGGCGCTCGCCGCGGACCATCTCGCGGACGGGCTCGCCGTGGTGGCGGACGCCGTCAACCCGGTCGCGGCCAGCCGCGCCGGTTGGCGCGCCGTCGCGGCGCGGGCCGGCGCGCCGCTGCTGGACGTCGAGGTCCTGTGCTCGGACGCGGCCGAGCACAGGCGGCGCTTGGAAACCCGCGCCGATGGCGTCGCGGGGCTTCCCCGGGTCGCGTGGGCGCGCGTGTCGGACTGCGGCTACGAGCCCTGGCAGGGTGAACGCCTCGTCGTCGACACGGCGCGCCTGTCCCCCGACCGCGCGCTCGACGTCATCCTGGCCGCGATGCCCGCCCCCCCGAACACGGCCCAGACCTGCCAGCGATGACCTGCCACCGATGAACCGCCACCGATGACCGACCGCGCCCTCGTCCCCCGGCCGCGCCGCTTGTCCGCGGGCCTGGCGCTCCGCCGCAACGGCGCCGTCCTGGCGCTGGCGGTGCTGCTCGCCTTCAACGCGGCCGTGACGCCCTATTTCCTGTCGCCGGGGACGTTGAACATCAACCTGACCCAGGTGGCGCCGATCGGGATCGTGGCGGTCGCCATGACGCTGGTGATCGCCACCGGCGGCATCGACCTGTCGGTGGGCTCGCTGATGGCCATCGCGGGGGCGCTGGCGCCGATCGTCTACGCCGCCGCGCTGGCGCGCTTCGGCTCGGCCGGGCTCGGCGTGGCGCTGTCGATCGCGCTGCCGGTCCTGGCCGCCATCGCGCTGGGCTGGCTGAACGGCGCCGTCATCACGCGCTACCGCATCCAGCCCATCGTGGCGACGCTGGTGCTCTACATCGCCGGGCGCGGCATCGCCCAGGTGATGACCAACGGCAACGTGCAAAGCTTCGCCCAGCCCGCGTTCGGCTTCCTGGGCCTCGGCCGCATCCTCGGCGTGCCGTTCCAGGCGCTCCTGATGGTCGCCGCGGTGGCGGCCGGCGCCTTCGCGCTGAAGCGCTCGCTGGTGGGGCGGCAGATCCTGGCGATCGGCGGCAACGAGCGGGCGGCGCGGCTGTCCGGCGTGCCGGTGGTGCGGGTGAAACGCCTCGTCTACGCGCTGAGCGGCTTAGCGTCGGGTGTCGCGGGGCTGATCACGGTGGCGATCAACTCCTCGTCGGACGCCAACCTCGTCGGCTCCGGCATGGAGCTCGACGCCATCGCGGCCGTGGCGGTCGGCGGCACGCTGCTGGCCGGCGGCCGCGCCACCGTGGTGGGCACGCTGGTGGGCGCGCTGATCATCCAGCTCGTCCGCACCACCCTCATCGCCAACGGCGTGCCCGACGCCGCGGCGCTCGTCGTCAAGGCGGCGCTGATCCTCGGCGCCGTTTGGATCCAGCGGCAGGGCCGGTCATGAACCTGTTGAACGCCCCGACGCTGGCCCAGCGCGAGCGCGGGCTCCTGCTGCTCGGCCGCTACGGCGTGGTGCTGGGGCTCGGCGCGCTGATCCTGTTCGGCGCCTTGCGCTACGAGCGCTTCCTCAGCCCGTTCAACGTGCTGAGCTTTCTCGGCTATAATTCCATGTTCGCCCTGGTGAGCCTCGGCATGCTGTTCGTCATCGCCACGGGCGGCATCGACCTGTCGGTCGGCGCCGTGGCGGCGCTGGGCAGCGTCGTGTCGGCGCTGGCGTCCCCCTCCGGCGAGGCTTGGGGCCTCGCGGCCGGCGTCGGCACGGGGCTCGCGGTCGGGCTCGTCAACGGCTTCGCGGTGGTGCGGCTCGGCATCGCGCCCTTCATCGCCACCCTGGCCACGATGCTGGGGGCGCGGGGCGTGGCGCTGCTGGCTGCCGGCAACGGCACCGTATCGGCCTCCTACGACAGCGGCTTCACCGACCTCGGCCAGGGCGACGTCGCCGGGTTCCCGGTGCCGGCGCTGGTCGCGCTCGCCTGCTTCGCCATCGGCTGGGTCGCCCTCGAGCGCACCGCCTTCGGCCGCACCGTGCTGGCGGTGGGGGGCAACGAGGAAGCGACGCGGCTGATGGGGCTGCCGGCGGACGGGACCAAGTGGGCCGTCTACGCCGTCAGCGGCGCGCTGGCGGGGCTCGCCGGCGTGGTCCTGGCGGCGCAGTTCGGCGCCGGCCAGCCCATCGAGGGGCAGGGCTGGGAGCTCTTCGCCATCTCGGCCGTGGTGGTGGGCGGCACGCCGCTCAACGGCGGCAACGGCTCGGTCGTCACCACGCTGGCCGGGGTGATCCTGCTCGGGCTCATCTTCAACATCCTCAACTTCGAGAACGGCCTCGGCACCGTGTCGCTGTCCGCCTACTGGCAGTCGGTGATCCGCGGCGCCTTCCTGCTGCTCGTCGTGGTGGCGCAAGCCAAGCTCGTGGCGCGGGGCTCGCCGGAGCGGGCGTGATCCCGTCCCCCATCGAACGGTCGCGGCGGCCCCGCTTCGGCGCATTTGCCCCGCGGCTGTTACATTCCGTCTCTTGAACCGCGTTCAAGATTGCCGCCATCTGCGCGCGACCGACCCGGCATCCCCGCCCGGGTGACACCCGGATGCACAGATGACGGCCTCAGGATTGCGAACCGCTTCGCCGATCCGCTTTCGCGCGGCGTTGCTGGCGGTGCTCGCCGTCGCGGCACCGGGGGCCGCACTGGCCCAGTCCGTGGCGACGTGGGCATCGTCGATCGCCACGCTCGAAACGCCCAACGTGTCGGGGCACACCGTGCGCCAGTTCGCGCGCATCGCCGTCGGAGGCGACCGGTTCAGCCTGCGCTTCTCCAACGAGACCGGGACGAAGCCCCTGGCGATCGCCGACGCCCATGTGGCCCTGCCGGGCGCGACGCCGGGCTCGGTCCAGGTCTCGACCGACCACAAGGTGACGTTCAACGGCGGCGCCACGATCGTCGTGGCGCCCGGCGCCGGCGTCATCTCGGACCCGGTGGACATGCCCCTGCAGCCGTTGACCCGCCTCGCCGTGTCGGCCCTGTTCCGCTCGGCCAGCCCGCTGCAGGTGGGGCACCTGATCGCATCCGAGACCAATTACACGGCCCCGGGCGACCACGCCGCCGAGGCCGTCATGTCGGGCGCGGCGGCGACGGGCTCGGGGTTCTACCTCGCCGGCATCTCGGCCATGGTCGGCAACCTGCCCAGCGGCGCCGTCGCCTGCCTCGGCGACTCGATCACCGACGGGCTGGACGCCACCACGGGCGGCGAGCGCCGCTATCCCGACCGGCTGGCCGAAAGGCTGCTGGCCGCCAGCCGCTTCCGCGTCGGCGCCATCGATGCCGGCCTCACCGGCAACAGCGTGCTGGGGGGAGACCCGTGGAGCGGCGTCGGCGCGAGTGCCGTGGCGCGGGTGTCGCGCGATGTGCTGGGCCGCCCCGGCGTGCACTGGCTCATCGTCTTCGAGGGCATCAACGACATCATCAATGCCCCGGCCGGGGAGGACGTAGCCGCCGAGCTCATCGCCGCCTATGGCCAGGTGATCGCCCAGGCGCGCGAAGCCGGTGTGAAGGTGTTCGGCGCCACGCTGACGCCCTTCGCCGGTGCCGGTCCCGCCTATTATTCACCCGCCAAGGAGGCGGTGCGCCAGCGGGTGAACGCCTGGATGCGGACGTCGGGCGCCTACGACGCCGTCTTCGATTTCGATGCCGCCGTGCGCAGCCAGGGCGAACCTGCACGGTTGCGCCCCCTATATGACGGCGGCGACCACCTCCACCTCAACGATGCCGGCTATGCCGCCCTGGCGGATGCGGTGCCGCTGAGCGCGATCCTCGGCCCCGGCCACTGAGAGCCCGTCAGACCGCCGGGGAGCGCGAACGCGCGCCGCAACGCGACGGCGATGCGTCGGCATGTCCGTCCCTCGATCGGCGGCCGACGGTCCCGACAGCCGGCCGGCTCCCCAGCGTCGCTTGCGCGCCCGCGCGGTCCATCCCATGCTGCACCGCGACACAACACGGGAGTTCGGCATGACGGCATCGGCCGACACCATCGCGCGCAGGATCGCCCAAGGGCGCGGCGCGGAGCCCGCCGACCTCGTGATCCGCGATGTCCGCCTCCTCGACCTCGTCACCGGCGCGCTGGTCGACACCGACATCGCGGTCTGCGGCGACACCGTCGTCGGCACCTACGGGCGCTACGAAGGGCGCAGCGTGCTCGACGGGCGGGGCCGCATCGCCGTGCCGGGCTTCATCGACACCCACCTCCACGTGGAATCGTCGCTGGTGACCCCGCTCGAGTTCGACCGCTGCGTGCTGCCGCACGGCGTCACCACGGCCATCTGCGACCCCCACGAGATGGCCAACGTGCTGGGCACCGCCGCCTTCGACTATTTCCTCGCCTGCGCGGAGCGCACCGTGATGGACCTGAGGGTCCAGCTCTCGTCCTGCGTGCCCGCCACCGCGCTGGAAACGGCCGGCGCCGCGATCGACGCCGCCGACCTCGCCCGCTACAAGGCCCACCCGAAGGTGATCGGCCTCGCCGAATTCATGAATTTCCCGGGCGTGCTCGGCGCCGACCCGGGCTGCCTCGCCAAGCTCGAAGCCTTCGCGGGAGGGCACGTCGACGGCCACGCGCCGCTCGTCGGCGGCTTCGACCTCAACGGCTACGCGGCAGCGGGCATCGGCACCGACCACGAGGCCACCGCCGCCGCTGAAGCGCTGGAAAAGATCCGCAAGGGCATGACGGTGCTGATCCGCGAGGGCTCGGTGTCGAAGGACCTCGCCGCGCTGGCGCCGCTGCTGACGGTGGAAACCTCGCCCTTCCTCGCCTTCTGCACCGACGACCGCAACCCGCTCGACGTCGCCGAGGAGGGGCACATCGACGGGATCATCCGCATGGCGGTCGCGCTCGGTGTGCCGCCGCTCGCCGCCTACCGCTCGGCCACGCTGACGGCGGCCCGCGCTTTCGGCCTCCGCGACCGCGGCATGGTGGCGCCGGGCTACCGGGCCGACGTCGTCCTCATCGACGCGCTCGACAGCTGCGGGGTGTCGGACGTCGTGTCGGCCGGGCGGGTCGTCGGCGAGGCTTTGTTCGCGGCGCGGGGCGGCGTGCCGCCGATCGGGCTCGACAGCATGCGGGCCAGAACGGTGTCGGCCGCCGACTTCGCCATGCCGGGCGCCGGGCGGGCCACGCCCGTCATCGGCGTCGTGCCGGGGCGGATCATCACGGAACGCTTGACGCGCGACCTGCCCGCCGCCGACGGCCTCGTGCGGCCCGACGCCGCGCAGGACGTCGCCAAGGTCTGCGTGGTCGAGCGGCACGGGCGGAACGGCAACGTCGGGCGCGGCTTCGTCCACGGCTTCGGGATGAAGCGCGGCGCGGTCGCGACCTCGGTCGGCCACGACAGCCACAACATCTGCGTGGTGGGCATGGACGACGCCGACATGGCGGCGGCGGTGAACCACCTCGCCACCATCGGCGGCGGTTTCGCCGTGGTGGAGCGGGGCACCGTGCTGGCCGACCTGCCGCTGCCGATCGCCGGGCTGATGAGCGACCGCTCGCACGAGGAGGTGCGGGCGGGGCTGCTGCCCTTGCGGGTCGCGGCCCGCACCCTCGGCGTGACCCTGGCCGAGCCCTTCCTGCAGGTCGCCTTTCTGCCCCTGCCGGTGATCCCGCACCTCAAGATCACGGACCTCGGGATGGTCGACGTGGACCGCATGGAGCTGATCGGATGAGCCAAGACCCCGAGGACGGGCACAGGCGCTGGAAACACGACGGCGTCCGCGTGATCCGCGGCGATCAGCTCGACCCCGCGTCGGCGCAGACGCCCGGCATGTTCCGCCAGGTCGCCATCGACCACGCCCGCGTCGGCGCGCAGAAGCTTTGGGCCGGCACGGTCTCCATCGCGCCCGACGCGAAGACGGGCGTGCATCACCACGGCGCGCTGGAAAGCGTCATCTTCGTGCTGCGCGGCCGGGCGCGGATGCGCTGGGGCGACAGGCTCGAATACGTCGCCGAGGCGGGGCCGGGCGACTTCATCTTCGTGCCGCCCTACGTGCCCCACCAGGAGATCAACGCCGACCCGTCGCAGCCGCTCGACTGCGTGCTGGTGCGCTCCGACAACGAGGCCGTGGTGGTGAACATCACCGACGTCGAGCCGGCCGAGAAGCCGGAATCGGTCCATTGGATCGACCCGATCCACCGGGGGCCGTGAGGTCGGTTCGGGACCGGAGGACGGGCCGGGCGGGCCTCCTCGTCCCTCGCTGGGGGGGGGGGGGCCTGCGCCCCGCCCGGGCTGGGGCGCGTCGGACGGGGGCGCATTCGCTAGGACGCCGCCCCGAAGAACCCGAGCAGCTCCGCCACGACGGCCTCGGCCTCCTCGTGCTGCACCCAATGGGTCGCCGGAAGGTATCGGACCCGGGCCGAGCGGCAGCGGGCGGCGCCCTCGGCGGCCAGGGCGCGCTCCAGGAAGCGATCCTCGACGCCCCACAGCACCAGCGTTTCGGCCTCGATGCGGGGCAGGGCGCCCGGCGACCGGTGGCGCAGGGCCCGGTACCAGTTCAGCATCGCGGTCAGCGCGCCGGGCTCCGACCAGGCCGCGGCGTAGCGGTCGAGGTCGGCCTCGGTGAAGGTGCCCGGCCGGCTCGACTCCAGCAGCGCGCGGCGCAGAGCGCGATGGCGGCCGGCGCTCAGCAGCGCTTCGGGCAGCTTCGGCAGCTGGAACAGGCCGACATAGGAGCTCCGCAGGGCCTGGGTGGGATGGGTGAGGGCGTAGCGGGTCCAGGTGTCGGGGTGGGGGGCGTTCAGCACGGCGAGCCGCTCGACCCGCGCGGGATGCAGCGCCGCCGCCGCCCAGGCCACCACGCCGCCCCAATCGTGCCCGGCCAAGCGGAACCGCCCGATGCCGAGCGCGTCGGCGAGCCCCGCGACGTCGTCGGCGAGGCGGGACATCCGGTAGCTGTCGATGCCGGCGGGCTTGTCGCTGGCGCCGTAGCCGCGCCCGTCCGGCACGACGACGCGGTATCCGGCGGCGGCCAGCGGGCCGATCTGGCGGCGCCAGCCGAACCAGGCTTCCGGAAAGCCGTGCAGCAGGATGACAGCCGGGCCGTCGGCCGGGCCGGCTTCGACGGCGTGCAGCACGACGCCGCCGACGCGATGGCGGCCGTGCCGCAGCGCGGCCTCGTTTCCCTGTCCCATGGCGCGCTGTCCCGCGAGATCTTATCTTCCCACAAGTATAACGCGGGATGCGCGGCGAACGTGCCGCGGGGAGGACGCCATGGCGGTCGACAGGCGCAAGGTTCTGGGTTTGGGCGCGGCCCTGGCGGCGATCGCGGGGCGGCTCGGCTTCGCGCGGCCCGCCCGCGCGGCGGAAGGCTCCTTTCCCGTCAGCATGGACGACGAGGGCTGGCGCGGGCGCCTCGGGCCCCAGGCCTACGACGTGCTGCGCCGCGAAGGCACGGAGCGGCCCTATTCGAGCCCCCTCAACCGCGAACATCGGGCGGGCCGCTTCGCCTGCGCGGGCTGCGACGCCGCGCTGTTCGCGTCCGACACCAAGTTCGACAGCCACACGGGCTGGCCGAGCTTCTTCCGCCCGCTCGACGGCGCCGTCGGCGAAAGCCGCGACTACACGCTCGGCATCCCCCGCACGGAGGTGCATTGCGCGACCTGCGGCGGCCACCTCGGCCACGTCTTCAACGACGGGCCTGCGCTACTGCATGAACGGCGTGGCGATGCGCTTCCGGCCCGGGGCGGCCTGACCCCCGGCCGTCCCGCGCCTTGCGCGACGCGGCGCGGCGGGGCAGACCACGCCCATGCAATGCAACATCTGCGGCTGTTCCCGCTTCACCGACATGCCCAAGCGCCCCGCGGTGCGCTGCGCCGACTGCGGCTCGCTCGAACGCACCCGGGTGGCGGCGCTCCACGTCACGGAGGAGCTGAAGCCCGCCTCGGGCGCCCACATCCTGCACTTCGCCCCCGAGCGCGGGCTGAGCCTGATGCTTCGCGAGATCGGCGGCCCGAACTACCGCGCCGTCGACATCGACCCGGACCGCTACCCCGGCCTCGGCGTGTCGCGCTTCGACCTCACGGAAGACGTGTTCGACCTGCCGCGCGACCGCTACGACCTCATCGTCCACAACCACGTGCTCGAACACGTCGAGGCCAACTATTCCGCCGTGCTGCTGCGCCTCGCCCGTTCGCTCAGCGACTCCGGCACCATGCTGTTCTCGGTGCCGATCCTGCCGGGCGACTTCACCGACGAGCTGATCGTCGGCGGCCTCGACGAGAAGCTGCGTCGCTTCGGCCCGTCGCTCCATGTGCGCCGCTTTTCCGTCGAAACGCTGGGGCGCACGCTGGGCATGCTGTTCCCGATCCCCGACGCCTACGATCTGCGCGAGCGGTTCGACGAGACCCTGCTGACGGCCTGCAACATTCCGCCCCACCATTGGACCAATTTCTCGGGCGCGACAGTTTTCGCCGTGCGAAAGCAGGACCTCCGCTGCTGACGCGGCGCCCCGGCGCCCCGGGCTGGCCCGTCGCGGAAGCGGAGTGGGACGGCCGGACATGACGCATTCCAGACCCATGGCGACGGCCGACCTCGTCGCCGCCGCGGACGGCGTCGCGGGGGATCTCTTCGCCGGCGCCGCCGCCCGCGACGCCGCGGCGGGCTTCCCGCACGACGCCGTCGCGCTGCTCCACGCCGCCGACCTGATGATGGCCCCCTTTCCGACGCGGCTCGGCGGCGCCGGCCTGGCGGAGCCCGGCGAGGTCGACGCGCTCTGCCACGTCCTGCGGGCCGTCGGCGGCGGCGACCTGTCGGTCGGGCGGCTCTACGAGGGTCACGTCAACGCCGTGGCGCTGGTGGCCCGCTACGGCACGCAGCGCCAACTCGCGATGCTCGCCGAGGAGGTCCGCGCGGGCGCGATGTCGGGTGTGTGGAACGCCGAAGGCGCGGTGCCGGCGGCGCTGGAGCACGACGGCGACGGGTGGCGCCTGCGCGGCGCCAAGATCCTCGCCTCCGGCGTCGGCAGCGTGACGCGGCCCCTCGTCCCCGTGGCGCGGGGCGGCGCGGACGGCGCCACCCTGATGACGATCCCGCACCTGGAGCCCGGCGCGCGCGCCGACCTGTCGCGCTGGACCGCGCAGGGCATGCGCTCCACCTGCACCGGCACGGTCGACCTCGACGGGCTGCCGATCTCGCCCGACCAAGTGATCGGCGCCGACGACGATTACCGTCGGCAGCCGAACTTCTTCGGCGGCGCCTGGCGCTTCTGCGCCGTGCAGCTCGGCGCCGTCGAGCGCCTGCTCGACCTGTACCGCGGCGACCTCAACCGCATGGGCCGGGGCGGCGACCCCTATCAGCGCCAGCGCGTCGCCGCCTGTGCCACCGCGGCCGAAACCGCGGCGCTGTGGGTCGGGCAGGCGGCCCGGCTCGTCGCTGCGGAAGCGCGGCCGGTGGCCGAGATCCTCGCCTACGTGGGCCTGACGCGCGGCGTCGTCGAGCGCGCCGCGCTCGACACGATGGAAACGGTGCACCGCGGCCTGGGCCTCGGCTCCTTCATGCGGCCGCACCCGGCCGAGCGCGTGGCGCGCGACCTCGCCACCTACCTGCGCCAGCCCGCGCCCGACGGCGCCATGGCGGATGCCGCCGCGGCCGTGCTCGCCGCCCCGGCGCCGGCCAGGCTGCTGTGGAGGGACGCATGACCGTCGGCGACATCCTCGACGCGCTCGCGGCGCTCCCCTTCGGGACCGTGGAGGACGTGGTCGGGCGCGACCCGTTCCTGGTGCTGTCGCCCCACCCCGACGACGAGACGCTGGGCTGCGGCGGGCTGCTCGCCCTGGCGGAGCGCGCCGGCCCGGCCGGGCACGTGCTGATCCTCACCGACGGCGCCGCCTCGCATCCGAACTCGCCGAGCCACCCGCCCGAGCGGCTGATCGCGCTGCGCCGCGACGAAGCGCGCGCCGCCGTGGCGGCCCTGGGCCTGCCCGAGGGCCGGATCGGCTTCCTCGACCTCCGCGACGCCGCGACGCCGAGCGGGGGCCCGGAGTTCGACGCCGCCGTCGCGCGGATCGTCGCCCATGCCGAGGCGGTGGGCGCCCGAACCCTCCTGGTCACCTGGGGCCATGACCCCCATTGCGACCACGAGACCGCCTTCGCCATGGCGCGGGCCGCGGCGGCCCGGCTCGGCGCGAGGCTCCTCGCCTATCCGGTGTGGGGCCTGCATCGCCCGCGTCAGGACGTCCTCGACGCCCCCGCGCCGCGCGGGTTCCGGCTCGACATCGCGGCGGTGCGACCGGTGAAGCGCCGCGCCATCGACTGCTACCCGTCCCAGATGACGCGGATGATCGACGACGACCCGGGCGCCTTCTGCTTCACGGAAGCGCAACTCGCGCCCTTCCTCGGCGCCATCGAAACCTTCATCGAGGTGCAGCCTTGACGGACGCCAAGCCCTCGCTCGACAGCCGCTACTTCGACGACATCTACGCCCGCACCATCGATCCTTGGGGCTTTCGCACCAGCCCCTACGAGCGGGGCAAGTACGAGGCGACGCTGGGCATCCTGCCGCGCCCGCGCTACCGCTCGGCGCTGGAGGTGGGCTGCTCGATCGGGGTGTTCACCCGCATGCTGGCGGGGCGCTCGGATTCCGTGCTGGCGCTCGACACGTCGGCGCTCGCCCTGGGGGAGGCTCGCACTGCCAACGCCGGCCTGCCGAACGTCGCCTTCCGCGAAGCGACCCTGCCGCGCGACTTCCCAGACGGCCGCTACGACCTCATCGTGCTGTCGGAGGTGCTGTACTACCTGTCCCGCCCCGACCTCGCCGCGCTGGCCGGTCGCTGCCTCGGCGCCCTGGAGCCGGATGGACAGGTGGTGCTCTGCCACTGGCTCGGCGAAACCGACTACCCGCTGCGCGGCGACGAAGCGGCGGACCTGTTCATCGCCGCGGCGGCGCCGCGATGCCGTTCGTCGGCGGCTCGGCGCGAACCGGAATACCGGCTGGATCTTCTGTCCGCTGGGGGCTGAACGGCGTGAACGAGATCGCCGGCTCGCCCCGTCCGGCTTCGGACGGGGGAAAGCGGGTCCCGGCGGCCTCGGCCGACACGCCGAGGCGCTCCAGCCGGCGCAGCAGCCGCTCGACCGCTTCGATCTCCCGCGGCAGTGCGGAGGGCCGCAGGGGCTCGCCAATGTGCAGGGCCGGGCATTCGGCCTCGACCCGCCGCCACAGGTGCGAGAAGGGGCGGTCCGCGCAGGCGAGGGCCAGGGCTGCCGCGGCGTCGCGGTCGAGACCCAGGCGGTGCCGCCAGCCCGCCGTGTCGCCGAGCCGTCCGGCCGCGTGCAGCCGCCGCAGGATGCCGCGCGTGCGGACGCGGCGAAACAGGCTCTTGGCGCGCTCGAGGTCGCCGTCGCAGGGCGCGTCGAGATCCTCGTGGCGGGCCCGCATCGTGTCGCCGGCGCCGCCGGGCGCCCGGCTGTCGAAACGGCAGGAGGTCGTCACGAAAGCTTCGGTGCTGTGGCGGATCAGGAAACCGGCCTCGTCGAGCACCTGGGCGAGCGCGTTGTCCTCCCCCAGGGGACGGATCGGGAGCCCGCCCACGGCGCGGTAGGCCGCGAGCGTCACCGCGATCCCGGCGCCGGAATGGACGCGATGGTTCGGCCAGGGGTCGTGGCTGCGGGGGTCGAGCGCGGCATAGAGTTCGGCCACGCGCGACAGGTGGCGGTCTTCGAGGCGGCCGCGCGCGAGGAACCCCGCGCCCAGCGCCAGATATTCGTTCGGGTCGGCGTCGATGTAGGCCGCAACGGCGTCGGCACCCTGGGCGAAGGCCGCGAGCGTCGCCGATACCCAGGTCGGGCCCGCGCGGCTGTCGGCGTCGGTCGTGAGGATGACGCCATCGCGGCCGGGCCCGCGTTCCAGCAGGTCGGCCGCCGCGTCCATGGCGCGGCGTCGGGCGCCCCCCGCATGGGCCTCGCCCGGCGCCAGGGTGCATTCGACGACGTGGAGCGGAAAGGGTGCCACGGCGGCGAAGGCGCGGCACAGATCGGCCGTGGCGTCGCGGCAGTTGTTGGCGAGCACCAGCACGGAGAAGCTGCCCGCCGGCATCGGCGCGCCGCAGTCGTCCCGCTGCATCGCCAGGGCGGCGAGGCACGCGCCGATGCGCTCCGCCTCGTCGTGCGCCGGGATCGCCACCACGGCCGGGGGCGGAGAACTGGTCGATACGCGCACGCTGTCCGCCCCGGTCGCCTCGTCGTTGATCGCCCGAAGGCCGTCAGCTCATCGACACGCGCTCGTGCTCGCCGACGTTGCCGGGCTTGTGACCCGTGACGACCGCCTTGGCGTAGGCGTAGAGCACGACGATCTTGCCCGACGGGGCGTCCCAATATTCCGCGTCCTCGATGTCGACGGTGATGACCGCGATGTCGGGATCCTCGACGCCCTTGGGGAACCACGCCTTGGCGGACGGGGTCCAATGGTCGCGCACGGCCGTCTTGTCGGTCGTGATGGTGCCCCGGCCCCGCATGGCGACGTATTTCTGCGCCTTCGCGTCCGAGAAGGTGACGATGGTTTCGGAGTCGGTTTCCAGGTCGTGGGTCTTGCCGGAGCGCACGTCCGTCAGGAAGTAGAGCTTGCCCTTGAACTCGGCATCGCTGACCGCCATCGGGCGGCTGTGGAACTTGCCGTCCGGCCCGCGGGTGGACAGCATGGCGATGTTGAGCTCCTTCACGATCTCCATGACCTTGGTCCGGGCGTGTTCTTCGTGCTGGTCCATGTCGCTCTCCGCTGCAGCTCCGTCCAAGCCGCAATGCGGCCCAGGCTACTGCGGTTCCGGGCGGTCCTGCGACTTTAGAGCCTTGTGCAAGCTTCAGTTCCGGTCGTCGGGCAGCGCCGGGATGGGCATGATGCCGACGCCGTCCTCGACGAGGCCGCGCACCTCGTCGTCGGTGGCGGTGCCGTAGATGGCGCGGGGCGGGAGTTCGCCGTCGTGGATCGCGCGGGCCTGCTCGGGGAAGGCGGGGCCGACGTCGACCGCGTCGCGCTTCAGCTTGGCGTGCATCTCGCGCAGGGCCGCGCGCATGCGGGTGAAGGCTTCGTCGCCGATGGCCGGGGCGGGTGGAGGGGCCGGGGCGGGAACCTCGGGCGCGGGCGCGACGGCGCGCTTGCCGGCGGAGCGGCGGACAGCGGGCGCCATCACGGCCTTGCGCACCTGGCCGTCGCCGCAGGCCGGGCAGGCGACCTGGCCCGCCTCGCTTTGCCGGTCGAAGGCGTCGCTGTCGGGAAACCAGGCCTCGAAGGCGTGGTCCCGCGCGCACAGGAGCGCGTAGCGGATCATCGGGCGCCCGGAACCGTCAGGCCGCCAGGAGCGGGTCGAGCTTGCCGGCCGAATCCAGGGCGTAAAGGTCGTCGCAGCCGCCGACGTGGCTGTCGCCGATGAAGATCTGCGGCACGCTGGTGCGACCCCCGGCGCGCTCCGTCATCGCGGCCCGGCCCTTGCGGTCGCCCGACACGTCGATCTCGTCGAAGGCGACGGACTTGCGGCGCAGCAGCTCCTTGGCGTCGGCGCAATAGGGACAGAAGCGGGTCGTGTAGATGGTGACGGGCGGCATGGCTCGCGGTCCTCGGGAATGGGGCGGCGGGTCTCATATGGACCCGTCAACTTTCGGTAACAACCCGGGCGAAGACCAGCACGTCGACCCCGGCCGCCCCCGACCGCAGCAGCGCGCGGGCGGCAGCCTCGAGGGTCGAGCCGGTGGTGAGCACGTCGTCGACGAGCAGCACGCGCCGACCCGTGACGGCGCTGGCGACCGCGACCGCGAAGGCGCCCTGGACGTTGTCCATCCGCTGGGGGCGCGTCATGCCGACCTGGCTCGCCGTGGGCTTGACGCGGGCGAGGGCCAGCGGGTCCCAGGGCACGCCCGACCGGCGCGACACTTCCCGGGCCAGGACCGCGGCCTGGTTGAACTGCCGGCGCCACAGCCGCGCCCGGTGCAGGGGCACGGGCACGACGATGTCGGCGTCGGCGAGGAGTTCGGCGCCGGCGCGTGCCATCCAGGCCCCCATCGGGCGGCCGAGGTCGAGGCGATCCCCGTATTTCAGCGCGTGGACGAGGCGGCGCGCCGGCCCGTCGTCGTAGCGCGCCACGGCCCGGGCGCGGCCGTAGGCGGGCGGGTGGGCGATGGCCTCCGGCGACAGGAGGCCGGGGCCGAAGTCCTGCGGGAAGGGCAGGCCGAGCCGCTCGCAGAAGGGCCGCTCGATGAACCGCATGCCGCGCCAGCAGGCCGCGCAGAGCCCGACGTCGCGCGCGACGCTGCGCCGGCAGGCGAGGCAGCCGGGCGGGAACACCACGTCGAGCGCAGCATCGAGCGCCGAGCGCGCGACGTTTCGCGCCGCCGCGGCGGCGCGGGCCGCCAGGGGGCCGGACCGTTCGGCGGCGCCGTCCGTCATCGACGCGGGGTCGGGCCGGCGCGGCGGCGCGCCGCGGCCGTCGTGGATCCGCCCGGTCGCCGCCGCAGCTTCGCCATGACGCGACCGCGCGGTGTGGCTTCCGTCCGACAAGGGCGGAAACGCATCTTTGCAAGGTGCTGGGGCAGGGTTAAACCTGCCTCAGGTCGGATACGTGGGGCGCGTCGGCTGTCCCGCAACGCCCGTTCGGAAAGTCCCTCGATGAAGTTCATACCAGCGGTCCGGCGGTCGCTCCTGTCGGTCCTCGCGCTCGGCGTCGCCACCCTGGGCCCGGTGCGCGCCAACCCCACGATCGTGGTGGACGCCACCACCGGCGAGGTCCTGTACAAGGACATGGCGACCGCCCCCTGGTTCCCCGCCTCGACGACCAAGCTCATGACCGTCTACGTGGCGTTGAGCAAGGTGCGCGAAGGCAAGATCAGCCTCGACACGCCCCTGCGCGTTTCGGCCTACGCGGCCAGCATGATCCCGTCCAAGATGGGCTTCCGCCCGGGCACGCTGGTGACGCTCGACAACGCGCTGAAGATGCTGATGGTGAAGTCGCCGAACGACATCGCCGTCACCATCGCCGAAGGCATCTCGGGCTCGGTGCCGGCCTTCGCCGACGAGATGAACGCCTACGCGAGCAGGATCGGCCTGCACGAGTCGCATTTCGCCAACCCGAACGGCCTCCACGACCCCAACCACTGGTCCTCGGCCCGCGACATGGCGATGATCGCCCGCGCCCTGATCACGCAGTTCCCGGAAGAACACGACCTGTTCAACATCGGCACGCTGCAGTTCGGCGGCAAGCTGATCCCCAACCACAACGGCCTGCTCGGGCGCTACGACGGCGTCGACGGCATGAAGACCGGCTACACCTGCGCGGGCGGCTACAACGTGGTGGAAAGCGCCGTGCGCGGCGACCGCCACCTGCTCGTCGTCATCATGGGGGCGCCGTCCACCAACGAGCGCAACCTGCGCTCCGTGGCGCTGTTCGAGAAATACTTCGCCAACCCGGGCCAGGGGATGGGCCAAGGGTTGGGCAACGTCGCCGACCTCGGCCCGAGCGAGGTCGTGTCGCCGCCCGACATGCGCACGCAGATGTGCGGCCCCGGCCGCCACGCCGCCATCCAGGAAGCCGAAGCCGAAGACGCCGCCATCGCGCCGGTGGACGCCGGCGCTTCGGCGACGGGGCTCGCCGCGCTGATGCACCCGCGCGACGCCTTCACGCCGGTCCGCGTCTTCATCGGCGCCACGCCCGGCACCGACATCGCCCCCGTGGGCTCGATCGAGGAAGCCCAGCCTGGGCCGGCCGCGGCGACCGTTGCCAAGGCCGTCCCGGCCGCGACGGTCCCGGCCTCCCTGGCCCAGGCCCCGTCCGACGCGACGGGCGCCGCTGCCCCGCTGGCGCTCGCCGGCGCGGCGACGCCGGCCGCCCTCGCGGCGGCCAACACGGTGGTCAAGGGGCGCGGCCACGGCCTCTTGGCCCCTGCGCGGAAGGACAGGGCGCCCGCCAAACCGGCGGCCAAGTCCGCCGCCAAACCTTCGGCCAAACCGGCGGCCAAGTCCGCCGCCAAACCTTCGGCCAAACCGGCGGCCAAGTCCGCCGCCAAACCTTCGGCCAAACCGGCGGCCAAGTCCGCCGCCAAACCGAAGGCGGGGGCCAAGGTCGCCGCGAAGCCTGCCGCCAAAGCCGCCAAGAAGACCGCTTCCCAGTGACGGGGGCCGGGCGCATGCCCGTTCCCAATCCCGTTCCCGTGGGCGTGCTGACCGGCTTTCTCGGGGCCGGCAAGACCGCGCTGCTGAACCGCCTGCTCGCCGACCCGGCCTTCGCCGGCACGGCCGTGATCGTCAACGAGTTCGGCGAGGTGGGCATCGACCATCTCCTGGTCGAGGCGGTGGACGGCGACATGCTGGTGCTGACCACCGGCTGCATCTGCTGCGCGGCGCGCGGGGACCTGCTCGCCGCCGTCGAAGGCCTGCTGGAGCGTCGCGCGGCGCTCGGCTTCGACCGCATCCTGATCGAAACCACGGGCGTCGCCGACCCGGGCCCCATCCTCAACGCCCTGCTGCTCGGCCCCGCTCTGGCCGGGACGGCCCGGCTCGGCGGGGTGGTGACGCTGGTGTCGGCCGTCGACGGCGCGGCGACGCTCGACCGCCACGACGAGGCGCGCCGGCAGGCGGCCCTGGCCGACCGCATCCTCGTCACCAAGTCCGACCTCGCGCCCGACGCCGTCCCGGCGCTGCGGGAGCGTGTCGCCGCGCTGAACCCCGCGGCGGAGATCGGCGACGCCCGCGAAGCGGGGGCCGATCCCGCGCTGTTCGACGCGTTGACGGCGCGCCCCGCGTCGCAGGGCCACCGCCACCGCCATCACGCCGCCGACGCCCGCATCCGGTCCGTCGTGCTCGAAGCGGGGATCGTGGACGCCCAGCGCCTCGCGGGTTTCGTCGCGGCCCTGCAGGGCCGGCACGGCGCGGCGCTGCTGCGCTTGAAGGGGATCGCGGCCCTTCGGCACGACCCCGCGCGGCCCGCCGTCGTTCAGGCCGTCGGCCACATGCTTCATCCCGCGACGCACCTCGACGGGTGGCGGGACGGGGATCCCCGCACGCGGCTGGTGGCGATCCTCGACGGGGCCGACCCGGCCGAGGCCGCGGCGCTGTGGGACGCCTTCTTCGGCGGCCCGGCGGTCGACCGGCCCGACGCCGCCGCGCTCATGGGGGAGGGCGGGGCGGGGCTGTTCGGCTGAAGGCCGCGTCGGTCGTCCGTCCCGGGACGACGCCGTCGCGGGTCACTCCATCACGGGCGCCAGCTTCTGCACGGCCTCGACCTCCTCGCCCAGCCACTCGTTGGTCTTGGCCGTGCCGTCGAAGGTCGAGCTCGTCTTGAACAGCTCGTACTTGCCCTCCAGCGCGTAGGGCCGCGAGCGCGACAGCAGTTCCGCCACCTTCGCCTTGTCCATCGGCCGGAAGGTTTCGACCGCCTCGAACGCCTGGTCCATGTCGGCCTGGCGCTCCATCCCGGTGATCACCACCGAGGTCGGCAGGTTCAGGCAGTAATGGAGGTATTCGATCGGCGCGATCGGTGCGCCGCTCTTCAGCAGCACCGAATCCGCGAAGGTCTTCATGCCGAGCACGCCGATGCCGTGGGCGACGAGGTAGGGCAGCACGAGGTGGGCGAAGGAGCGGAAATGCGCGTCCATGACGTTGAGCGGCATCTGCACGGCATCGAAATGGAAGCCGCGCTCGGCCGCGACGTCGAGCATCTGCAGGTGGATGCGCGGGTCCTTGTGGCCCGTGAAGCCGATGTAGCGCAGCTTGCCGGCCTTCTTGGCGTCGACGAAGGCCTCCATGGCGCCCCCTTCGCCGAAGATGCGGTCCGGGTCGTCGTAGCGCAGGATCTCGTGGTGCTGCACGAGGTCGATGCGGTCGGTGCGCAGGCGCTTCAGCGAGGTGTCGATCTGCTTCGCCGCTTCCTCCTTGCTCCGCCCGTCCATCTTGGACATCAGGAAGGCCTTGTCGCGGTATCCGCCCTGGTCGAGCGCCACGCCCATGCGCAGCTCGGAGCGGCCTTTGTTGTAGTCCCAACAATTGTCCATGAAGGTGATGCCGCGGTCGATGCCCTGGTGGACCAGCCGCACCGCCTCGTCGTCCGACAGGGCGTCCTTGCCGATGTGGAAGCCGCCCATGCCGATCGCCGAGATCATCTCGCCGGTGCGGCCGAGCGCGCGGTAGAGCATCTCGCCGCGCTTCTCGCCGGCATTCGCCACGAAGGGCAGGTCGGCGGGGTCGGCGGGGCGGTTCAGGCCCGGCGGCAGGGCCGGGGGCAGGGTGGCGGCGTCGTTCGGCATCGGGTCGTCCTTTCGCGAAGCGGAGCCCGCGGCGATGCGCCCGCGATCCGGCGCGCAACGCCGGGACCCGGCACCGGCCTTCAACGTTATCGGACGCTGAAGGTTGAGGTGCGTCGGAGTCGCGGTTGGACATACATCTGGATCCGCTCGGTGGTTGGTCGGGCGACATGTTCGTCGCGGCCCTGCTCGACGCCTTCCCGGAACACGCCCGGGCGGTGGAACGCGCCGTGGCGTCCCTGGACCTCGGGCCCGACGCGGCCGTGCGCCTCGTCGACCACCGCGACGCCGCCGGCCTCACGGGCCGCCGCTTCGTCGTCGCCGCCGAGGAGCCGGGACGGCACGACCACGGGCACCGCCATCACGACCACGGTCCCGGGCAGCACGACCATGGCCACGCGCACCATCACGGCGGCGGCGACCACGGCCACCCCCATCACGACGGCGAGCCGCATCACCACGGCCACCGCGCGTGGTCGTCGATCCGGAGCCTGATCGAGGGGTCCGCCCTCGACGCCCGCGTGAAGCGCGAAGCGGTGGCGATCTTCGCGGGTCTCGCCGAAGCCGAAGGGCAGGTCCACGGCGTCCCGGCGGACGACGTGGCGTTCCACGAGGTGGGCGCGGTCGATTCGATCGTCGACGTCGTGGCTGCGGCGCAGCTCATCGCGCTGGTCGACGCCGAACGCTGGACCGCGTCCGCGCTGCCGCTGGGCTCGGGCCGGGTGAGGACCGCCCACGGCATCCTGCCCGTGCCTGCGCCCGCCACGGCGCTGCTCCTGCGGGGGCTCGACACGATCGACGACGGCATCCCGGGCGAACGCGTCACCCCCACGGGCGCGGCCGTGGCGCGCCACCTGCTGCTCGGCAGCGCGACGGCGCCGCCACGCCCGCGGCGCCTGGAGCGCAGCGGCACCGGTTTCGGCACGCGCGAGATGGCGGGCATCTCGAACTGCCTGCGCGTCCTCGCCTTCGAGCCCGCCGCGGAGTTCGGCACCGCGCCGGCGAGCCAGTTCTCGCATCGCGAACTCGGCGTGATCACCTTCGAGGTCGACGACTTGTCGGCCGAGGACCTGTCGAACGGGCTCGACCACGTGCGGGCCCTGCCCGGCGTGCACGACGTCGTGCAGGCCGTGGTCTTCGGCAAGAAGGGGCGGGTGGCGACCCAGGTGCAGGTCCTGGTGGCGCCCGACCGGCTCGACGACGCCATCCGCCTGTGCTTCGCCGAAACCACGACCATCGGCCTGCGCTTCGGCACCGTCCAGGGCGCGGCCCTGCCGCGCGGCTTCGACACCGTGCGGGTGGACGGCCTGGACCTGCGCACCAAGCACGTCACCCGGCCGGACGGCAGCCGCACCGCCAAGGCGGAAGCGTCCGACGTGGCTGCCGCCCCGGGCCATGCCGCGCGGCTGCGGCTGCGGCGCGACGCCGAAGCGCTGGCCCTGTCGCGCCTCGACGGGCGGGAGCCATGACGATGGACGAGACCACAGCCCTGGCCGCCGGCCGCCTCGACGGCGCCATCCGGTCCATCGAGCGCGGCATCGCGGTGGCGGTCAGCGGCGGCATCGACAGCCTGACGCTCGCCACCGCGGCCCACGCGGCGCGCGACGATGTCGAGATGTTCCACGCCGTGTCGGCCGCCGTGCCGGGCGACGCGACGGCCAGGGTGGAGCGGCTCGCGGCGGAGCGCGGCTGGCGGCTGCGGGTGGTCGCGGCCGGCGAGTTCGACGACGCTGACTACGTCGCCAACCCGACCAACCGCTGCTTCTTCTGCAAGACCAACCTGTACGGCACCATCGGGCGGCACACGGCGGCCCAGATGGTGTCGGGCGCCAACACGGACGACCTCGGCGAATACAGGCCGGGGCTCGACGCGGCGCGCGACCGGTCCGTGCGCCACCCTTATCTCGAGGCCGGCATCGACAAGCGCACCGTCCGGGCCCTCGCCCGGTCCTTCGGCCTGGGGGACCTGAGCGAACTGCCCGCCGCGCCCTGCCTGTCGAGCCGCGTCGAGACCGGCATCGCGATCCGGCCGGAAGTGCTGCGCGCCATCCACGCGGTGGAGCGCGACCTCGCCGGCGATTTCCCGCGCGGGACCGTCCGGTGCCGGGTCCGCGCCGCCGGCGTGGTCATCGAACTCGACCCCGCGACGCTCGATGCGCTCGACCCGGGCCGCCGCGCCGCCCTGGCGACCGACGTCGAGCGCCGCTTCGGCGCGCTGCTGCCGAGCGCGGCGCTCACCTTCTCGGCCTACCGCAACGGTTCGGCCTTCCTCCAGGGTTTCAGCGCCTCGGGCGCCGGCAAGGGGCATTCGCACTGATGGCGGAGTTCAAGCTCGACCTCGCCCGCCAAGAGCGCATCGGCCTCGACGAGGCGATCTTCTGCGCCGGCAAGACCGCCGACCAGATCGCCGCCATCCTGGACAGCTTCCCGGCCGGCGGAGGCCTGCTGCTGACGCGGCTCGACGGCGCGAAGTTCGAAGCGCTGCCGGCGCGGCTGCGCTCCGCCCTCGACTACGAACCGCTGTCGCGCACCGCGATCCTGGGCACGCCCCGCCCGGCGCGGGCCCTGGCGCCCGTCGCGGTCGTGATGGCGGGCACGTCGGACGTGCCGATGGGGCGGGAAGCCTGCCGCACGCTGATGTTCAACGGGCAGCCTCATACCGCCTTCACGGACATCGGGGTCGCGGGCCTGTGGCGCCTGCTCGACCGCATCGAGGAGATCCGCCGCGCGCCCGTCGTCATCGTGGCGGCCGGCATGGACGCGGCGCTGGTCAGCGTCATGGGCGGCCTCGTGGGCGCGCCCGTCGTGGCGCTGCCGACCTCCGTCGGCTACGGCGTGGCCGAGGGCGGCATGCCGGCGCTGCATTCGGCGCTGGCGAGTTGCGCGCCCGGGGTCGCGGTGGTCAACATCGACAACGGCTACGGCGCGGCCTGCGCGGCGCTCCGCATCTGCAACCTGCTGGCGCGGCGCGACGTGGCGCCTCCGGCCGGCGCGTCGCATTTCGTGACGCCGTGACGGGAGAACCGATGGACCGACCCGCCGTCCCATCCCGGCTCAACGCCCGCGCGCGGGTCGCCGGCCTCTACGCCCTGCTGGTCGGCGCCAACCTCGGCGCCTGGGCCTGGGCCTTCGCGGCCTTCCGAGGGCACCCGGCGCTGCTCGCCACGGCGTCCCTCGCCTACACGTTCGGCCTGCGGCACGCCTTCGACGCCGACCACATCGCCGCCATCGACAACGTCACCCGCAAGCTGATGGACGAGGGGCGCCGGCCGATCTCGGTGGGGCTGTGGTTCTCGCTCGGCCATTCCACCGTGGTGGTGGGGCTGTCGCTGCTCATCGCCGCCTCCACGGCCGCGCTGCAGGACCGCTTCGACGCCTTGAAGGCCATGGGTTCGCTGATCGGGACCGGCGTGTCGGTGCTGTTCCTGTTCCTGATCGCCGCCGCCAACGTGGTGGTGCTCCTGGGCGTGTGGCGCACCTTCCAGAGCGTGAAGCGCGGCGGACCGCTGGTCGACGAGGACGTCGACCGCCTGCTCGCCGGGCGCGGCCTGATGGCCCGGGTGTTCCGCCCGGTGTTCGGCATCGTGCGCCGCTCCTGGCACATGTACCCTCTCGGCCTGCTGTTCGGGCTCGGGTTCGACACCGCCACCGAGGTCGGGCTGCTCGGCATCTCGGCCAGCACGGCGAGCCAGGGGCTGTCGGTGTGGAGCATCATGATCTTCCCGGCGCTGTTCACCGCCGGCATGACGCTGCTCGACACCACGGACAGCGTGCTGATGGTGGGCGCCTACGGCTGGGCCTTCGCCAAGCCCATCCGCAAGCTCTACTACAACATGACCATCACGGTGGTGTCGGTGGCGGTGGCGGTGCTGGTGGGGGCCGTCGAGGCGCTCGGCCTCGCCGCCGACCGCTTGAAGCTCGAAGGCGGGTTCTGGGACGGCGTCGGCGCGCTCAACGACAATTTCGGCGTGCTCGGCCTCGTCATCGTGGGGCTGTTCGTCGTGAGCTGGGCCGTGTCGGTCGCGGTGTACCGCTACAAGCGCTACGACGAGGCCGAGGCCGGGGTGGCCTGATCAGGCCGACGCGACATAGGCCAGCACGGCGTCGGCCAGCATGGTCCGCTGCACCTCGGCGTCGGCCGACAGGTCGCGCTCGAAGATCACCCGCCAGCTGTGGCGGTTGGACACGCGGTGGAAGCTCATCGAGGCGATGAGCAGGTGGAGGTGGAGCGGGTCCACCTGCCGCCGGAACACCCCCGCGGTGCGGCCCCGCTCCAGCAGGTCGGCCAGGATGGCGATCACCGGCATGTTGTGCGCCGCGATGGTGGGCGAGCCGGCGATGTGCTGCGCGTCGTGGATGTTGGCGATGGCGATCAGGCGCATCCAGTCGGGGTGCGCGGCGTGGTAGTCGAAGGTGGCCTCGACGAGGCGCCTCAGCCCCGCCTCGGGCGGCACGGCGGCGAGGTCGAGGGTCGATTCGATCTCCCGCATCGCCGCGTAGACCTCCTCCAGCACGGCGGCGAAGAGGCCCTCCTTGGAGCCGAAGTGGTAGTAGATCATCGGCTTGGTGGTGGCGGCGCGCGCCACGATCTCGCTGACGTTGGCGCCGCTGAACCCCTTCTCGGCGAAGCTCGCCCGCGCGGCGTCCAGGATGGCGCGCCGGGTCCGCTCCGCGTCATAGGCCCGCTTGGAGCGCGGCGGGGCGTCGGGCGGCTTGGGGCTGTCCATCGGGGCGGGGCGTCGTCCAAGGGGCTGCGTGGCCCGCCTTATACCAGCGGTCAGGGGTCCTGACTGCCGGCAAGCGCGGACGCGCCCGGCCGGTCCGTTCCGGCGGGTGCACGCCCGCCCGTCGCCGCGGGAGCCCTTGAATTCTACCGTGCGGTAGGTATCGTCGCCAACGTCGAACGAGACACGGTCGTGGCCGCAGGCCCGGAACCGTCCCGTTGCGGCGGGCGCCCAGCGCCCGATCAGGGGAGGACACGATGGCGACGGTGCAGGCCCAGGCGGGCTCCGGGCAGACCAGGAAGGCGACGACGAGCGGCTGGATCGGCTCGGCGCTCGAATACTACGACTTCTTCATCTACGCCACGGCTTCGGCGCTGGTGTTCCCGCAGCTGTTCTTTCCGTCGAGCGACTCCAACGTCGCCATCGTGGCGTCCCTCGCCACCTACGGCGTCGGCTACGTGGCGCGGCCCGTCGGCGCCTTCGCGCTCGGCCATTGGGGCGACACGCATGGCCGCAAGAACGTTATGCTGCTGTGCATGTTCATGATGGGGCTTTCGACCTTCGCGGTCGGGTTGCTGCCGACCTACGCTCAGGTGGGCGTGTGGGCGCCGATCCTGCTCGTCGTGCTTCGCCTGCTGCAGGGCTTCGCAGTGGCGGGGGAGATTTCCGGCGCTTCCTCCATGATCCTCGAGCATGCGCCCTTCGGCCGGCGCGGCTTCTTCGCGTCCTTCACGCTGCAGGGCGTGCAGGCCGGTCAGATCCTCGCCGCCGCGGTGTTCCTGCCGCTCGCGCGCTTCATGCCGTCGGACAGCTTCACCGCGTGGGGCTGGCGCGTGCCGTTCCTGCTGTCGGCTCTGGTGATCGTGGCGGGCTACGTGATCCGCCGCGAGGTCGAGGAAACCCCGGCCTTCGCCGAGGAGGGTGCCGAAGGCGCGATCCCGCGCGCGCCGATCCCCGACGCCTTCCGCCTGTCGTGGGACGACATGCTGCGCGTGGTCTGCATGGCGCTGATGAACGTCATCCCCACCGTGACCACCATCTTCGGCGCCGCCTATGCGACGCAGCCCGCCTATGGCATCGGCTTCGCCAAGGACGTCTACCTGTGGATCCCCGTGGTCGGCAACATCGTGGCCGTGCTGGTAATCCCCTACGTGGGCAACCTGTCGGACCGGATCGGCCGCCGCGTGCCGGTGATGGTGGGGGCGGTCGGCTCCGGCCTGCTGTCCTTCGCCTACCTTTACGCCATCTCGATCGGCAGCGTGCCGCTGGCCTTCCTGCTGTCGCTGCTGATGTGGGGCGTCGTGTACCAGGGCTACAATGCCGTCTACCCGTCCTTCTACCCGGAGCTGTTCCAGACCCGGGTGCGCGTGACCGCCATGGCGATCGCGCAGAACGTCGGCACGGCGCTGACCGCGGCCCTGCCGGCGCTGTTCGCCTACGTGGCGCCCCCCCATTCGCCGGACATCCCGCTCGTCATCGGCGGCTTCGCCTTCGCGGTGACGCTGGTGTCCGCCGCGGCGGCGCTGTCGACGCGGGAAACCTTTCGGCTGCGGCTGCACGACCTCGGGCGGCGCGACGCCGTCCCGGTCGACGCCGCCGAATACGAGCGCCTGCGCGCGTCCGCCATGGCGCCCGCGGCGCCGCGGGAGGGGCTCGCGCGGGCCTGAGGCCCGCGACCCCGGGTGCGGGGACCCGGGGTCGCGGTCGGCACGTTGGATCCCGGACAGACCCTTCCGGGAGACTACCATGGAACGCCGCACCTTCATCAAGACCGCGCTGGCCGGCGCGGGCGCTGTCGGCCTCGGCACCGGCGCGGCTTCGGCCGCCGACGCCACCCTGGCCTCCGAAACGCTGCCCTCGACCGGCGCCGAGCAGACGCCGGCCTCCGCCGCCGCCGCCCTGCCGCGCGCGTCGGACCCCGGCAGGCTCGACGGCGAGATGCTCTACCGCAAGCTGGGCTCGACGGGCGAGACCGTGTCGGCCATCGGCCTCGGCGGCTCGCACATCGGCAAGCCGGCGCTGAGCGAGGCCGACGCCGTCAAGCTGATGCACGAGGCGATCGACCGCGGCATCACCTTCATGGACAACAGCTGGGACTACAACGAGGGCCAGAGCGAGCTCCGCATGGGCAAGGCCCTGTCGGAG
Organism: Lichenibacterium minor; assembly: GCF_004137685.1. Lineage (GTDB taxonomy): Bacteria > Pseudomonadota > Alphaproteobacteria > Rhizobiales > Beijerinckiaceae > Lichenihabitans > Lichenihabitans minor. The sequence goes on from NZ_QYBB01000006.1 coordinate 85,636, forward strand.
GGCGGTCGTCGGAACAAGGTGTTCCTGATGACCAAGATCGACGGGCGCACCAAGGAGGCGGCCGCGAACCAGCTCGACGACTCGCTGAAGCGCCTCAGGACCGACCACGTCGACCTCGTGCAGTTCCACGAGATCCTGCGCTTCGACGATCCCGACCGCGTCTTCGCCGAAGGCGGCGCCCTCGAGGCCGTGATGGAGGCGAAGAAGGCCGGCAAGGTCCGCTACATCGGCTTCACGGGCCACAAGGACCCGCGCATCCACCTCTACATGCTGGAGGTGGCGCAGAAGCGCGGCTTCCACTTCGACACGGTGCAGATGCCCCTCAACGTCATGGACGCCCACTACCGCTCCTTCGGGCAGCTCGTCGCCCCCGTGGCGGTGAAGCAGGATGTCGGCATCCTCGGCATGAAGTCGCTCGGCGACACCGTCATCCTGAAGAGCGGCACCGTGACGGCCGTGGAATGCCTGAACTTCTCGCTGACGCTGCCGGTGTCGGTGCTGATCACCGGCATCGACGACCGCCGCTCCATGGATCAGGCCTTCGCGGTGGCGAAGGGGTTCAAGCCGCTGAGCGACGCCGAGATGGTGGCCCTGCTGTCGAAGACCGAGGCCGCGGCCCAGCACGGCAAATACGAGCTGTTCAAGACGACGGCCTATTTCGACACCACCGCCAAGCATCCCGACTTCCTGGGCGGCCAGACCACGCCGGTCCTGGACCTGGCCCCCATCGGCAACGGCTGACATCTGCCGTCGGGATCCTCACCTGCGGATCCCCACCGCCGGCCGGCGCGTGCCCGTCGGGTCGGCCGCCGACGAAAAAGGGCGCCCCGGCTCGGCGGGACGCCCCTCATGGACCAGCGCTTCGCTGCGGGTCGGGCCGACGCGGCCCGACGATCCGTTCAGTTCACGCTCGGCACGTCGGCGGCGTCGAGCACGAAGGACGCCGGGATGTGGAGCGACCAAGTCAGGCCCGAGGCCGGGAAGGACAGGTCCACGACGCCGTCGAGCGCGCGGGCGGTCAGCCGCTCCACAACCTTGTGGCCGAAACCGGTGCGGCGCGGCTGGCTCACCTCCGGGCCGCCCGACTCGGTCCAGCTGATGCGGAACCGGCGGCCTTCGGTTCCCTCCGGGTCGATCGACCACGCGATGCCGACCCGGCCTTCCGGCCCCGACAGCGCCCCGAAGCGCGCCGCGTTGCTGGCGAGCTCGTTGAACGCCAAACCGATGTTCTGCGCCGCCTCGGGGTTCAGGTACAGATCCGGCCCGTCGATGGCGACGCGCGTGCCGGCCGACTCCAACGCCGGGCCAAGCTGCCACCGGACCAGCTCCCCGATCGCGGCGCCGTGCCAGTCCCGCGCGGCCAGGAGGTCGTGCGACGCCGCGAGGCCGCGCAGGCGCGCCGAGAACCGCTGCTCGAACTCCGCCGCCGTGACGCTGTCCTTCACGGTCTGCCGCGCCATCGCCTGGATGATGGCGAGCAGGTTCTTCGACCGGTGCGTCACCTCCCGCATCAGGAGGTGCATGTGGGTTTCGCGCTGCTTGCGGGACGTGATGTCGCGCGCGGTGCCGACGATCTCGGCGGCCTCACCAGGGTTGCCGGGATAGCGCCGCCCCTGCAACGCGATCCAGCGCTCGGCGCCGTCGCTCCGGCGCCGGATGCGGAACTCGAGCAGGCATTGCTCGGGGCCGCTGGCACCGGCGGCGCGGTGGAGTTCGTCGAAGGTGCGGCTCGCGTCCTCGGGGTCCAGGGATCCCCGCAGGGCTTCCGTCGAGATCGGTTCCCCGTCGTCGAGGCCCCATAGCAGGGAAGCCCCCCGGTCGCCGAAGAAGTCCTCGCTCCCGTCTTCCCAGCTCCAGATCCCGGTGCGGCCGCCGTCGAGCGCGAAGCGGAGCCGCTCCTGGCTCAGGCGGGACGGGGCCGGTGGCTCGCCGGGGCGCGACGTCCGATCTTCGCTCATCGCGCGCCGGCTCCGGCCATCGTCGACCCTGACCGTGGCGTGACGAACCCGAGGCCGGCCCGATCGTATCGATCATTCATTCGCGGGACTCGCAATGTCACCCGAAACCGAGCGAGCCACGCGCCGAGCCGCAGAGTCCTGCCGATCCAAGGAGATCGGCGGGCGATCGGGGCGCGGGAAGGCACGTCGTTTCGGTTCGGGTGAACGCCACACCGATCCGTAGGTTCCGCGGGCGCGACACCGGGACCGCGCCCGCTTCCCCCCGGCCGGCCGGGTCGGGCCTCAGCTCGCCATGGGCAGGAACATGTTCTTCAGCTTCTTCACGCGGCTCGCGAAGGCATGGCGGCGCTGCTCGTTGGCCACCACGTCGGCCCCCGTCACCCAGTTCAGCTGGATGGCGCGGCGCTGGCCCTTGAAGGTCTTGTGCCCGTGCCACGAGTTGTCGGACCGACGGAAGACCAGGAGCGTGCCGCCGTTGGGCGACACTTCCGCCACGGGGTTGTCGAGGCCCTCGTTCGATCGCAGCAGGCGCAGGCGGCCGCCTTCCTCCTCCCAGCCCTCGTTGAGGTACAGAAGGACCGTGATGATCTTGGTCTTGGAATCGGTGTGGATATGGCCGTCGCGGTCGCTGACGAAGCCGCGCACCGTGTACATGGTGGGCCGGCCGGTGAGGTCGATGTCGAACTTCTTCTCCACGGCGGCGCGGAACGCCGGGCCCTCCATTTCCTCCATCAGCGCCTTGAACCGGCCCTTGATGGACAGCTCGGCCGGGGGATGCGACCCGGGCCCGGGGATGCGCGGGAAGTCCGCGATCACGGGCTTGAACTCCGGCGGCCGGATGAAGTTCTCGACGATGGTGAAGTCGAACGGGTCGCGGGTCAGCGGGATGGCGTCGAAGGCAGCAAGGTCGAGAATGCTCACATGGGTCTCCGGGGCGGGCGCGGCGGGGTGCGGGTTTTGGCGGCTGACCATGGCCGAACCGGGGCGTGGAGGCAACGCGCGATCCTGCGCCGCCGCCGCGCCGCGAGGCCGTGCCGCCAGCGCCGGGCAAGGCGAGCCCGATGAGGCTTCGCTCAGGCAAGCGCTTGCCTAAAGTTGAGGCGAGTGGCAGCGTGGCGTCGATATTTGCTGCGGAAGCCGTCGCGTTTCGGCCGTGCCGCGATTGACAATCGAACCTTGCATCTCGCACTCTCCGGCAACGGCTTCGTCCAACGCAAGCTGCCCGAGAGCTTGGAAACGTCCGATGAATGAGGCCGACGCCCGCCCCGCCGACAGCGCGCCGATCCTCGAGATGCGCAATATTTCCAAGACCTTTCCCGGCGTGAAGGCGCTGTCGAACGTCAACCTGACCATCTACCCCGGCGAGGTCCATGCCCTCATGGGCGAGAACGGGGCCGGCAAGTCGACGCTGATGAAGACGCTGTCGGGCGCCTACCAGGCGGATCCGGGCGGCGAGATCCGCATTGCCGGCCGCCCCATGAAGGCCAGCGGGCCCATCGAGGCGCGCGAAGCCGGCGTGTCCATCATCTACCAGGAACTGGCGCTGGCGCCGAACCTGACGGTGGCGGAGAACATCTACCTCAACCGCGAGCCCCGCCGCGGCGGCTTCATCGACCGCGCCGCCATGGTGGCCGGCTCGGAAGGCGTGCTGCAGCGGCTCGGCGCCACCTTCACGCCGCGCACGCTCGTGGGCTCGCTGTCGATCGCCGAGCAGCAGATGGTGGAGATATGCCGGGCGGTCCACGCCGAGTCGAAGATCCTCGTCATGGACGAGCCCACCACCGCCCTGTCGTCGCGCGAGTCGGAGAAACTGTTCGCCATCGTGCGCCAGCTCCGGCGCGAAGGGCTCGCCATCATCTACATCTCGCACCGCATGGCCGAGGTGTACGAGCTGTCGGATCGCGTGTCGGTGCTGCGCGACGGCCAATACGTGGGCACCATCCTTCGCAGCGAGATGACCCCCGAGGTGGTGGTCAAGATGATGGTCGGCCGCGACCTGTCGTCCTTCTATAAGAAGCAGACCCGCTTCCGGCCCGACAAGCCGCCCGTGCTGGAGGTGCGCAACATCGGCGACGGGCGCCGGGTGCGCGACGTGTCCTTCGACCTGCATCCGGGTGAGGTGCTGGGCCTCGCCGGCCTCGTCGGCGCGGGCCGCACCGAGATGGCCCGCATGCTGTTCGGCGCCGACCCCCGCACCACGGGCGAGATCAGGATCGCCGGCCGTCCCGTGCAGATCCGCTCGCCGCAGGACGCCATCGACGTCGGCCTCGTCTACCTCACCGAGGACCGCAAGGCCGAGGGCGTGCTGCTCGACATGTCGGCCAAGGACAATATCAACCTGATGATCTGCTCGAAGGACGCGCGCGCCGGCGTGCTCGACCTCGGCAAGGCCATGCAGCGCTGCCGGGACGCCATCGCGGCCATGAAGATCCGCGTGGCCGGTCCCGAGATCACGGTCGGCTCGCTGTCGGGCGGCAACCAGCAGAAATGCCTGCTGTCGCGCCTTCTGGAAACGCGGCCCATGGTGCTGATCCTCGACGAGCCGACGCGCGGCGTCGACATCGGCGCGAAGTCCGAGATCTACCGCATCATCGACGACCTCGCGAAAGGCGGCGCCGCCGTGCTGGTCATCTCCTCCGAGCTGGCCGAGGTGGTGGGCGTGTCCGACCGCGTGATCGTGATGCGCGAAGGCCACCTCGAGGGCGAGGTGCGGGACGACGACATCAACCAGGAAGCCATCATCGCGCTCGCCACCGCGGCGGCCCGCACGGTGGCGAGCGAGGAGGTCGACCGGTCCTCGGCCGGCGGCTTCGACCTCGGCGACCAGGCCGCGGCGGGGGAGGTGGCGGTCGGCCACAACCCCGGCGCGTCGCGTCCGACCCGGCACTGAACCGAACCCAAAAAGAGAAAACCTGAAAGGGGGGGACCTTGAGCACCGCCAATCCAGCCAAGTCCGAGGCCGGTTCCTCGGCCCTCGCCAAGCAGCGCATGCGGAGCTTCATGCAGACGGCCGGCATGCTGCCCGTGCTGGTCCTCCTGGCGATCCTGTTCCAGTTCCTCAGCGCTTATGGCGACACGGGGACGTTCAACTTCGGCGTCGGGCGGTTCCTCACCTCGGCCAACCTGCCGGTGGTGGCGCAGCTCGCCTCCATCAACACCGTGCTGGCCACCGGCATGACCTTCGTCATCCTGACGGGCGGCATCGACCTGTCTGTGGGGTCGATCCTGGCCGTCTCCGCCATGGCGTCGCTGCTGGTCGCGGGCTCGGTCAACTATTCGGTCGTCACCGTGCCGATCGGCCTGCTCGTCGGGCTGGGCTTCGGCCTCGTCAACGGCACGCTGATCTCGGCGCTGAAACTGCCGCCCTTCATCGTGACGCTGGGCTCGCTGACGGCGGTGCGCGGCCTCGCGCGCCTGTTCGGCAACGACACGACGGTGTTCAACTCCGACCTGTCCTTCGCCGGCATCGCCAACAACATCTCGACCCCGCTCGGCGACATCTCCTGGCTCGCCGTGATCGCCATCGTGGTGGTGGCCGCGTCCTGGTTCACCCTGCGCCGCACCGTGCTGGGCGTCCACATCTACGCGGTCGGCGGCAATCCGGCGGCGGCGCGGCTCAGCGGCATCAAGGTGTGGTTCGTGCTGCTGTTCGTTTACGGCATGTCGGGGCTGCTGTCGGGCCTCGCCGGGCTGATGCAGGCGGCACAGCTCCAGTCCGCCAACGGCCTGCAGCTCGGAACCGGCTACGAGCTCGACGCCATCGCGGCCGTCATCCTCGGCGGCACGAGCTTCGTCGGCGGCGTCGGCTCGGTCATCGGGACGCTGATCGGCGCGCTGATCATCGCGGTGCTGGCCAACGGCCTCATCCTCGCCGGCGTGTCGGACGTGTGGCAGTACATCATCAAGGGCCTCGTCATCATCGGCGCGGTCGCGCTCGACCGCCTGCGCAACCAGGGCGGCGCCCGCACCTGAGGCCGCCGTCCACAGCGGCGGGGCCGCCGGGACGGCGCGCGCCCTTCCGCGCCCCCGGGGCCCATGCCATCACCCCGTTTCCTCCGGCGCCCGCCGGACAGGAAGGAGCGGCGCCGCGGCGGCGCCGCCAACCAGACATTCCAAGGGAGATATCCATGCTGAAGAAGATCCTGCTCGCCGGCGCCGCCCTGGCGCTCGTGGCCGGCGGCGCCCAGGCCAAGGAGCTGAAGTCGATCGGCATCTCGCTCGGCTCGCTCGGCAACCCGTTCTTCATCGCGCTCAGCAAGGGCGCCGAATACGAAGCCAAGAAGACCAACCCGAACGTCAAGATCCTGACCTTCGGCTACGACTACGACCTCGGCAAGCAGGTCCAGCAGATCAACAACTTCATCGCCGCCGGCGTCGACCTGATCCTGCTGAACCCCGGCGACGTGAAGGCGCTGCGCCCCGCGATCGAGAACGCCCAGAAGGCCGGCATCAAGGTCATCGCGGTCGACACCAACGCCGAGGGCGCCGACGCCGCCGTGACGACCGACAACGTCCAGGCCGGCCGCATCGCCTGCCAGTATTTCATCGACAAGCTCGGCGGCAAGGGCAACGTCATCATCGAGAACGGCCCGCAGGTGTCGTCGGTGGTCGACCGCGTCCAGGGCTGCAAGGACGCGATCTCCAAGACCGACATGAAGATCCTGTCGTCCGACCAGGACGGCAAGGGCCAGCGCGACGCCGGCCTCACCGTGATGAAGTCGCTGCTGACGCGCTTCCCGGACGTGCAGGCGGTGTTCACCATCAACGACCCCCAGGCGCTGGGCTCCGACCTCGCCGCCAAGCAGCTCAACCGCAACAACCTGATCATCACCTCCGTCGACGGCGCGCCCGACATCGAGGCGGCCTTGAAGGATCCGAAGGACCCGATGGTGCAGGCCTCGGCCAGCCAGGACCCCTACGCGCTGGCGCGCAAGGGCGTCGACATCGGCGTTGACCTCCTGAACGGCAAGGAGCCGGCGCAGAAGGTCACCCTCGTCCCCTCGTCGCTCGTCACCCGCGAGAACGTGAAGGACTACAAGGGCTGGCAGGCCGACCGCACCGGCGGCTGATCCACCTCTTACCGATGGTCCGATCGAGGCCCGTCCCGCCCCGTGCGGGGCGGGCCTTCGTGTGACGGGGCGCCACATCGATCGTCGGCAGCCCCCTCGCGATCTCCGAGCCCCCGCGCCGGACGGCGAAGGTCTCGGGTGCGCTTCGTTGGACGATTCAGCCCCGGCGACCGTAGCTGCGGGCCACCGCGAGCCCGCGCCGCAGGTCGTCGGCGCCGACCTGCTGGCCCACCGTCGCCACCGCCACCGCGAAGGCCCGCCCGAACTCCGACGACGGGTCGACGGTGACCTTGCCCCGGGCGACGTCGGCGTCGAACCCCGCCAACTCGCCGCCCGCGCCCGTGCCGTCGAGCGCGAGGCTCAAGGCCAGCATGGCGAAGCTCGCCGGCGCGGCGCGGGACAGCCGAGGGTCCGCCCGCGCCACGCGGTAGGCGTTGACAAAGCGCTTCACCGCCCGGGGCGTGCCCCCCGCGAAGGGGGCGAGGCGGCCGACCAGTTCGCCCTCGAAGGGTTCGTAGGCCCGGTCCAGCGCCGAGCGCGACGCGTCGACGGCGGGCGCCGCCGGGCGCTCCTCCACCCGCGGGTCGAGCAGGCGGGCGGCGAGGGCGGCCGCATCCGACGGCGCCGCGCCGAGGTCGTAGGTCACCCCCACGGCCCGGTCGAGCCGCGCCGCCGCGCCCGCGGGGTCGAACTCGCCCAGCGCCGCCGCGACGGCGTCCCGCTCCAGCGCCACCACCAGGGCGAAGCCCGGCCGGCCGAGCAGGCGATGTGCCGCGCCGAGCAGGGCCGCCGCTTCCGCGGGCGGCAGCCGGTCGAGCCCGTCGAGCGCCACGACGATCCGCTCCGGCGCGGTCCCGTCTCCCGCCGCCATGCCGGCGGCGAGCGTGGCGAAGAAGCCGTCCGCCGCCGTTTCGGGCGTGCGGGCGAGGCCGAACAGGTCGCCCGCCAGCGCGGCGCCATGGTCGGACAGGCCGCCGCCCCGGCGCCCCTCGACCCGCCGCTGCGCCGCATCCGCGCCGCGGCCGGCCACCTCCGCTTCGGCGGCGAGCCCGTCGACGCGCCGGGTCTGGTGCGCCAGCAGGCCGTCGAGGTCGCGGCGCCGCGCCGCCAGGTCGCCCCTCAGCAGGGCGACGCCCTTGAACACCGGCCCGAGGAACCGCGCCGCCCGCACGATGTCGGCCAGCACGGCGAGCGCCGCCAGCGCGAAGGCGATGCGGCTCACCGGCTGCAGCAGGTCGAGATGGGCGCGCGCCCAGTCAGTCGCGGCGGCGAAACGGTCGCCGAAGCCGGCGAGCCAGGCCGCGGCCGCGTCGGGGTCGTCGGCGCCGAGGCCCGCCGCCCAGCCCAGCGCTGCCAGCAGCCCGGCCAGCACGAGGAGCCGGCCCTGGCCCTTGAAGGCCCACAGCGAGCGCAGCGTGATGCCGAGGCGGGAGCCGCCCCCGGCCTCGGCGCCCTGCCGCACCAGCTCCTTGAAAGTGCGGATCGGGTCGGACGTCCCCAGGCCGAAGGCGGCGAGCCGCGCCTCGATGCGCCCGCGGTTGGCCCGCGCGAACCCGTCGAGCCGCGATCCGGCGGCGTCGAACAGGACGGCGTCGGTGAGGCGCGCGCGGCGGCTCGACAGCTCGTCGAGCGTTTGCCGTTCGCCGTCGAGGGAGCGGCGCAGGGCGTTGACGCGCTCGCCGGCCAGGCGCGCCGCTTCGCGCGGGTCGCCGCCGGCGTGGACGGCGTCCTCGGCGAAGGCGGCATGGTCCTGCGCCAGGGCCGACAGCACGGCGCCCACGAGGAGGGGCACGGCGCCCCGCCCGGGCGCGGCCTCGGCCCGGGCCACGACCACGCGGGACAGGAAGGGCGTCGCGCTCGACGCCGCGCCGGCCGCCGCGGCGATCCGCTCGACGGCGTCGACCAGCCCAGCCAGCAGGCGCGTCTTGCCGGACCCGGCCGGGCCGAAGATGCCGATCGACAAGGGCGTCTCGGCCCGGCGGTGCACGGCGAGTTCGGCCAGGGGGCCGGCCGCGGACGGGTCGCCGGCGGGAGCGCCGTCGCTGGCGAAGACCGGCAGCGCGTCCGCCACCCCGTTGCGGGCGAGCGGAGCCGGTTCCGGCGGAACCGGCTGATACGATGCGACGGCGGTCGATGTCACGAGCGACTCCTGGGTGGCCAGCGCCGGGCGATACGGCTTGAGCTTGACGCTTGTGAGGCGGCCCGGCCCCCGGCCCCCCGCGCGCGGGGCGAGACCGGCGGGGGAGGGGCGCGCTTGAACGCGCACCGGGGGGCTGCTACCTCCGGGGCCAACCCCTGATCCTCTCGCGCGCGACGGCCCGATCCCCATGGCAGCCAATCAATTCGTGTATCACATGCAGGGCCTCACCAAGGCCTATCCCGGCGGCAAGAAGGTGCTGGACAACGTCCACCTGTCCTTCTACCCGACCGCGAAGATCGGCGTCCTCGGCATCAACGGCTCGGGCAAGTCGACGCTGCTGCGCATCATGGCCGGCATCGACACGGAGTTCGCCGGCGAGGGCTTCGTCGCCGAAGGCGCGCGCGTGGGCTACCTGCCGCAGGAGCCCCACCTCGATCCGGCGCTCGGCGTGCGCGGCAACGTGATGCTCGGCGTCGCCAAGAAGCAGGCGATCCTCGACCGCTACAACGAACTCGCCATGAACTATTCCGACGAGACCGCCGACGAGATGACGGCGCTCCAGGACGAGATCGAGGCGCAGAACCTGTGGGACCTCGACGCCCAGGTCGACCAGGCCATGGACGCGCTGGGCTGCCCGCCCGAGGACGCCGACATCGACAGCCTGTCGGGTGGCGAGCGCCGCCGCGTGGCGCTGTGCAAGCTGCTGCTCGAGAAGCCCGAGATGCTGCTGCTCGACGAGCCCACCAACCATCTCGACGCCGAAACGGTGTCGTGGCTCGAAGGGCACCTGCGGTCATACCCGGGCGCGATCCTGATCGTGACCCACGACCGCTACTTCCTCGACAACGTCACGGGCTGGATCCTCGAGCTCGACCGCGGCCGGGGCATCCCCTACGAGGGCAACTATTCGACCTGGCTGAAGCAGAAGCAGAAGCGCCTGCTGCAGGAAGGCCGCGAGGACGAGGCGCGCCAGCGCGCGCTGGAACAGGAAAGCGAGTGGATCGCCTCCTCGCCCAAGGCCCGCCAGTCGAAGTCCAAGGCCCGCATCCAGCGCTACGAGGACCTCGTGGCGAAGAGCGAGGACCGCGTGCCCTCGATCACCCAGATCGTCATCCCCGTGGCGGAGCGGCTCGGCCAGAACGTCGTCGAGTTCGACCACCTCAAGAAGGGCTTCGGCGACCGCCTGCTGATCGACGACCTGTCGTTCAAGCTGCCGCCCGGCGGCATCGTGGGCATCATCGGGCCGAACGGCGCCGGCAAGACCACGATGTTCCGCATGATCACCGGCCAGGACACGCCCGATGCCGGTTCGCTGAAGATCGGCGACTCGGTGCAGCTCGGCTACGTTGACCAGTCGCGCGACTCCCTCGACCCCAAGAAGAACGTGTGGGAGGAGATCTCCGACGGCAACGAGATCATCTATCTCGGCAAGAAGGAGATCAACTCCCGCGCCTATGCCTCGGCCTTCAACTTCAAGGGCGGCGACCAGCAGAAGAAGGTGGGCTCGCTGTCGGGCGGCGAGCGCAACCGCGTCCACCTCGCCAAGATGCTGAAGAAGGGCGCCAACGTCCTGCTGCTCGACGAGCCGACCAACGACCTCGACGTCGACACGCTGCGGGTGCTGGAAGACGCGCTGCTCGCCTTCGCGGGCTGCGCCGTCATCATCAGCCATGACCGCTTCTTCCTCGACCGCATCGCCACCCACATGCTGGCCTTCGAGGGCGACAGCCACGTCGAATGGTTCGAGGGCAACTTCGCCGACTACGAGGAGGACAAGAAGCGCCGCCTCGGCGTCGACAAGATCGTGCCGCACCGCATGAAGTACAAGAAGTTCTCGCGCTGACGCGGGAGTTCCTTCCCGGCGCAGCCGGGGAGGGACCCCTGAGGATGCGGAGCGGGCGAGGTCCGGACGATCGAGGGCGGGGACGCCCGCCGTGATGCCGCGCGGGATCAGGAGTGAACCGGAGCGTTTCTGGCCCCCCATCGGGGATCGGCCGAACGGTTCGCGGGGCAGGTTGTCGATCCGACGATATCGCAACCTGAGCGATTATTCATTCCAAGGTAGTCTTGACAGGTTGGTTGCACGCTTCGCGGGTGCCGTTAGCCTGTGGCCGTGGATGACCGGAGCCGACAGACCGAGCACAACGAGGCCGCGCGCGCTGCGGCGCTGATCGCCCGCTGGCGCGACCGCGAGGGCGGGCAGGAGCGGGCCAACTTCCCCCTGTTCCTGGTCGAGCTGTGCGACGCGCTCGACCTGCCCCGGCCGGACCCGGCGGACGCCGCTTCGGCCGGCAACGACTACGTGTTCGAGCGCGTGCTCGACAGGCCGGAGCGCGACGGCACCGTCACCCATCCCCGCATGCACCTCTACAAGCGCGGCTGCTTCATCCTCGAAGCCAAGCAGTCGCGGCTCGGCGGCGCTCGCGGCGGCCTCGCGGCGCAGCCCACCCTCCCGGACCTGATCCAGCCCGCCCCTGCGCCGGGCCGGGGGTGGGACGTGCTGATGTTGAAGGCGCGGCGGCAGGCGGAGGGCTACGTGCCCCTGCTGCCGGCGGGGCACGAGCCGCCGCCCTTTCTCGTCGTCTGCGACGTCGGCCGTTGCTTCGAGGTGTATGCCAATTTCCGGCGGGACGGGAAGGTCTACCACCAGTTCCCGGACCGGCAGACCTTCCGGATCGCGCTCGACGACCTCGGCCGCGCGGAGGTGCGGGACCGCCTGCGCCGGATCTGGACGGACCCGCTCGGCCTCGACCCGGCGCGCGAGGCTGCAGCCGTGACGCGCGCGATCGCGGAGCGCCTGGCCGCCGTGTCGCGCGCCCTGGAACGCCGCGGCCACCCGGCCGAGGAGGTCGCGCTGTTCCTGATGCGCTGCCTGTTCACCATGTTCGCCGAAGGGGTCGGGCTCCTCCCGTCGGCCGCCTTCGCGTCCGTGCTGGAGGCTTGCGAGGCCGATCCCTCGAAATTCGCCCCCAAGGTCCGGCAGCTCTGGGAAGCGATGGACACCGGCGGCTTCGCCCACGCGATCGACGCGCATGTGCGGCGGTTCAACGGGGCGTTCTTCAAGGACCCGCGGGTGCTGCCGCTCGACCGCGAGGAGATCGGCGAGCTTCGCCGCGCGGCGGCCCACTCGTGGCGCGAGGTCGACCCCTCCATCTTCGGCACGCTGCTCGAGCAGGCCCTCGACCCCGTCGAGCGGCGGCGGCTCGGCGCGCATTACACGCCGCGCCCCTTCGTCGAGCGCCTCGTCGTCGCCACCGTGATCGAGCCGCTGCGCGACGACTGGCTCGTCGCCCGCGCCACCGCGGAGGGCCAGAAGGAGGCCGGGCGCATGGCCGAAGCCCGCAACACGGTGGCGGCCTACCACCTCGGTCTGTGCCGCACGCGCGTGCTCGACCCCGCCTGCGGCACGGGCAATTTCCTGTCCGTCGCCCTGGAGCTGATGAAGCGCCTCGAAGGCGAGGTGCTGGACGCCTTCGCGGCCCTCGGCGGCCAGGAAGCGCTGACGGGCCTCGGGTCGCACAGCGTCGGCCCCGGCCAGTTCATCGGCCTGGAGATCAACCGGCGCGCCGCCGCCATCGCCGAGCTCGTGCTGTGGATCGGCCACCTGCAATGGCACCTGCGGGACCGGGGCGGCCTCCCCGAGGATCCGGTGCTGAGGGACGAGCATCCCGTCTCGGCCTGCGACGCCGTGCTGGCGCCGGACGGTGCGGTGCCCGCCTGGCCCGCCGCCGAGTTCATCGTCGGCAACCCGCCCTTCATGGGCGGCAAGGACATCCGCGCCCGCCTCGGCGACGCCTACGCCGAGGCGCTGTGGCGCGCCTACCCGGCCATGAACGACGCCGCCGACTACGTCATGTACTGGTGGCACCGCGCGGCGGCGCTGCTGACCCGCGACGGCACCGCGCTGCGCCGCTTCGGCTTCGTGACGACCAACTCCATCTCGCAGGTGTTCCAGCGCCGGATCGTGGCGCGGCACCTCGCGGCCGAGCGGCCCGTGTCGATCGTCTTCGCGGTGCCGGACCATCCCTGGACGCGCGCGAGCCGCGACGCCGCGGCGGTCCGCATCGCCATGACGGTCTGCACGGCCGGGCGCCACTCCGGCACGCTGCTGGAGGTCGTGGCCGAGGCCGGGCTCGACACGGACGCGCCGCGGCTCGACGTCGCCCGGACCGAGAACGTGGTCATCCACGCCGACCTGGCCACGGGTGCCTCCGTCGCCGATGCCGGGGCGCTGCTGGCGAATGAGGGGCTTTCGTCGCGCGGCATGTCCCTGCATGGGGCCGGCTTCATCGTGTCGCCCGCCGCCGCGGAACACCTCGGCCTCGGCCGGCGGCCGGGCCTGGAGGAACACATCCGCCCCTACCGCAACGGTCGCGACCTCACCGCCCGGTCGCGCGGCGCGCTCGTGATCGACCTCTTCGGCCTCGACGAGGAGGCGGTGCGCCGTCGCTTCCCGGAGGTGTACCAGCACCTCGCCGCAGAGGTGAGACCGAAGCGCGAGGCGCAATACCTGAAATCCGGCGGACGCGACGCGCAGGCCTATGCGGATCGATGGTGGTTGTTCGGCAAGCCGAGATCGGAACTGCGCCCGGCACTCGACGGCCTGCCGCGCTACATCGCGACGGTCGAGACCGCCAAGCATCGCGTCTTTCGGTTCCTGCCTGCCGCGACCGTGCCGGACAACATGCTGGTCGTCGTCGCCTCCGACGACGCGTTCCACCTGGGCGTCCTGTCGTCGCGCGTGCACGGCGCCTGGGCGTTGCGCGCCGGCGGATGGCTCGGGGTCGGCAACGACCCCCGCTATTCGAAGTCCCGCTGCTTCGATCCCTTCCCGTTCCCGGCCGCCGGTGCGGCCGAGCGGGCCCTCGTGGCCGCCGTGGCGGAGGAGCTCGACGGGCATCGCGGGCGCGTGCTGGCCGATCATCCGAGCCTCACCCTGACCGGCCTCTACAACGTCCGCGACCGGATCCGGGCCGGGGCGCGCCCGGGCGACCTCGATCCCGCCGAACGCCGCATCTACGACCGCGGCCTCGTGCTGATCCTCGACGACCTGCACCGGCGGCTCGACCGCGCGGTGCTCGACGGTTACGGCTGGCCGCGGGATCTCGCCGACGGCGACCTGCTGTCGCGCCTCGTGGCGCTGAACGCCGAGCGGGGCGCGGAGGAGCGGCGGGGGCGCGTCCGCTGGCTCCGCCCCGCCTTGCAGGCCCCGGGGCCCGGCGGCTTCGAGGAAGCCGGGCTCGATCTCCCCGCCGGCGCCGCCCGCCCCGCCGTGCCCACCCCGAAGGCGGCCTTCCCGCCCGACGACGTGGGCCAGACCGCCGTCGTCATCGCGGCGCTGGCCCGCGCCGCCGGGGCGCTCGACGCCGACGCCATCGCGTCGGCGTTCCGCCAGGGCCGGCGCGTCGCCCCGAAGGTGTCGACGATCCTGCTCGCGCTGCATCGGCTGGGCGAGGTCGGCACGGGCGACGGCCGCAGCTTCGCCCTGCCGCGCCGCCGTTGAGGCACGCCCGAGCTTGGCCGCGACGGCCGCCGCCCCATAACGGGTGGACCGGCCGCGCTTCGGCCGCCCAGGGAGAAAACACCATGCGTTCGACGATGATGCTGGCCGGGATGGCCTTCGCGGGCCTGATGGCAGCGGCGATCCCGGCTTCGGCCGAGACGGTGAACTACAAGGCGATGATCATGCCCTCCAGCGAGGTGCCGCCCGTCACGAACAGCCAGGGCATGGGCCAGCTCGCCGCCACCTACGACACGGGCTCCAAGATGCTGAGCTACGGCGTGTCCTATTCGGGCCTCACCGGCCCCGCCACCGCGGCCCATTTCCACGGACCCGCGCCGGTCGGCAAGAACGCCGGCGTAATGGTGCCGATCAACGGCGACCTCGCCAGCCCGATCAAGGGCATGGTCACCCTCACGGACGAGCAGGCCAAGGCCCTGACGGACGGCGACATGTATTTCAACGTCCACACCGCGGCCAACAAGGGCGGCGAGATGCGCGGCCAGGTCGTCAAGGCGAACTGACGCCCGTCCGCCCCGCCGCGGTCGCCTCCGTCGCGGCGGCGAGGCCGGGGCGGGGGAGCCGTTCCGGGCGGCGTCGCGTGCCCGGTGCGAAACCCCCGAACGGTCGTTTCCGGGGCAGAAACGACCGTCTTCCCGTCAGCCCCCGGGGCCCGGCGCTGGTGATCTCGTGCGGCACCATCCGCGGGGACCCATGGCCAGACCTCAGCCCGACATCCTCATCGTCATGGTGGACCAGCTGGCGCCGCGGTTCCTGCCCATCCACGGGCACCCGCTGGTGAAGGCGCCGAACCTCGAACGGCTCGCCGCCCGCGGCACCGTCTTCGAACGGGCTTATTGCAACAGCCCGCTGTGCTCGCCGTCCCGCACCGCCTTCATGACGGGCGCCTTGCCGTCGCGCACCGGCGGCTACGACAACGCCGCCGAGTTCCGCGCCGACATCCCCACCTTCGCCCACTACCTGCGGCGGCTCGGCTACCGCACGGTGCTGTCGGGCAAGATGCATTTCTGCGGGCCCGACCAGCTCCACGGCTTCGAGGAGCGCCTGACCACCGACATCTACCCGGCGGACTACGGCTGGACGCCCGATTGGGAGCGCCCGACCGAGCGGCCGAGCTGGTACCACAACATGTCGTCCGTGACGGACGCCGGACTCTGCGTCCGCACCAACCAGATGGACTTCGACGAGGAAGTCGCCTTCGCGGCCGAGCGGGCCATCTACGACCACGTCCGCTCCAAGGACCGCCGCCCCTTCCTCATGGTGGCGTCCCTCACCCACCCGCACGATCCCTTCGCGATCACGCGGCCCTATTGGGACCTGTACCCGCACGACGCCGTCGACATGCCGCGGATCGGCATGGGCGACGTGGCGGCCGACCCCCACACGGCGCGCATCCGCCACGTCTGCGCCATGGACGCCGAGCCCGTGACGGACGAGCAGGTCCGGCGGGCCCGCCACGCCTATTACGGCGCCATCTCGTTCTGCGACGCCCAGCTCGGCCGCCTGCTCGACGCGCTCGACGCCGCCGGGCTCGACGACACGGTCGTGCTCTTCCTCGGCGACCACGGGGAGATGCTGGGCGAGCGCGGGCTCTGGTACAAGATGAGCTTCTTCGAGGGGGCGTGCCGCGTGCCGCTGGTGGTGTCGGCGCCGGGCCGCTTCGCGCCGGGACGGGTTTCCGCCGCGGTGTCGCTGGTCGACGTGCTGCCGACGCTGGTCGAGATCGCGGGCGGCGACGTCGCCCATCTGGCGAGCCCGGTCGACGGGCGGAGCCTCGTGCCCCACCTCGCCGGGCAGGGGGGGCACGACGAGGTGCTGGGGGAATATCTCGCGGAAGGCGCGGTGGCGCCGCTGGTCATGCTGCGGCGGGGGCGCTGGAAGTTCGTGCATTCCCCGGCCGACCCGGACCAGCTCTACGACCTCGACGCCGACCCGGAGGAGCTGAGGAACCTCGCCGGCGAGGCGACGGCGGCGGAGCGGGTGGCCGAGTTCCGCGCCGAGGCGGCGCGGCGGTGGGACCTGCCGGCGCTCGACCGCGCCGTGCGCGACAGCCAGCGCCGGCGGCGCCTCGTCGACGCCGCGCTGATGACCGGCGTCACGAAGCCCTGGGACTACCAGCCGTTCCGCGACGCCACGAAGCAGTACATGCGCAACACGATGGACCTCGACGACCTCGAAACCATGGCGCGCTTCCCCCGCGTCCCCGCGCGCGGGGGGGAGCCGGAGCCCTGATCGCCGGAGCGGCGCCTTACGCCTTGCCGTCCTTGCACTTGCGCATGAAGGCGGAGCGAGGCTTGCCGTGGACGTTGGCGGCATCCGCCTTCTTGGAGCATTCCAGCGACTGGGCGGTGCGCGGCTTCTGGCCCTTCTTCATCATCGGGGCGGCGGTCGAGGCGGCGGGGGCCATCGCGGGCGCGGCGGCCGGGGCGGCCTGGGCGAAGGCGGCGGCGCTCGACAGCGACAGCGCCAAAGCGGCGGCGAGGGTGAGCTTGGTCATGGCGGATCCATCCGGGACGCGGCCGGCCGCGAATCGACCGGCCCGTGTCCACCGGGAGCCTGGGCGGGGGGCCCGTCGCCCGCAAGGCGTGCCGGGCGGCCCTGGAGGGCGCGGCGGCGATTGCGGCGGGGCGTGTCGCCGCCGCAACAGCGCCGGCGCCGGCGCCGCGCTACGGTGACGCCACGGGGGTGCACATGGCGAGGATGACGATCTGCCTGGCCGCGGTGGCGCTGCTCGCGGCATCGCCCGCGTCCGCCTTCACCCGCCCCAGGAAAGAGCCCGACGCGAAGCCGAGGGCCTGCCCGGAGATCGGCGAGGGCTATGTCCGCATCCCGGGATCCGACACCTGCGTCAGGGTCGGCGGCCTCGTTCGCGTCGAGGGCGCGACGATCGGCACGAGCCGCTGAGGGGCCGGTCAGGCGCCGTTAACGCTGCGGGCGGCATGTTGCCGCCGAACGAGGACCCCTGAGATGCTCCACCGCCCTGCCTGCCGCGCCGGCCTTTGCCGGATCCTGGCGCTGCTCGTCGTCGCCTCCGGTCTGGCGGGCTGCGACAAATGCGCGGATTATTTCATCGCCAACCCGTTCGGCACCAAGCCGGCCGGCACCTGCCCGTCGGGCGCGATCCCAGCGGCGAAGTGAGCGTAGAAGCGGCCGAAGCAGCCCGGTCACCGTCGCGATCCGTCGTCCGGGACGCGCGGGCGCGGCCCTCTCCTCCCGCATCCTGAGGAGGGTGCGTCGGACCCGTGTCGCGTCGAGGGCGGGTGCGGGGCCGCGTCGGGCCGATCAGGCCGGGCCCGTCGTCCGCGCCGGCCGTGCGGCAGGACGAGGCCGATCCCGCACGACATCCGGCCCGTCGGCGACCGCAGCCCGGATGAGGCGCGGTCCTGGCATCCCGCGGCGCGGAACCTCGGCACCCATCCTCAATAGGCGCATTCGGCGAAGACCGGATCGATGCTGCCGTTCCAGGCGCCGTGATAGCGTTCCAGGAGCATGTCGGCCCGCGTCTGGCCGCGCTCGACCAGCGCGTCGAGCGGCGCGAGGTATTGCGCCTCGTCGCGGCCTCCGGCGTCGAGCAGGCCCCGGCGCTCCAGCCCATGCCGCGAGATCGCCAACATGTCGCGGGCGAGGTCGCGCACCGTCCGCCCGCCGATCGTGGCGCGAAAGCCTTCGGCCGGCACCGCGTCGCGCAGGTCCTGGCGCATCTCGGCGGTCCAGGGCGCCACGAGGTCCGAGGCCGCCTGGAGCGCGTCGGGATCGTAGAAGATGCCGCCGAACAGCGCCCCCAGGGCGACGATCATCTCGGCCGAGCCCACGTCCTCGCCGCGCATCTCGAGGTAGCGCTTGAGGCGCACCTCGGGGAAGATGGTCCCGAGGTGGTTGGCCCAGTCGGACAGGGTCGCGCGCTCTCCCGGCATGGCGGCGAGCCGCCCGGCCATGAGGTCGCGGAAGCTGCCCCCGCTGACGTCGTGGTAGCGATCCCCCCGCTTCAGGAAGTACAGCGGCACGTCGAGCGCATAGTCGACGTAGCGCTCGAACCCCATGCCGGGCTCGAAGGCGAAAGCCATCATGCCGGCGCGGGCGTTGTCGGTGTCGCGCCAGATGTGGGACCGCTCGGACAGGTAGCCGCTCGGCTTCCCGTGCTTGAAGGGCGAGTTGGCGAAGAGCGCCGTCGCGATGGGCTGCAGCGCCAGCGACACGCGCAGCTTCGCCACCATGTCGGCCTCGCTCGAGAAGTCGAGATTGGCCTGCGCCGTGCAGGTGCGGAACATCATGTCCAGCCCGCGCGTGCCCACCTTGGGCATGTAGCCCGCCATGATGCGGTAGCGGCCCTTCGGCATCACCGGCGCCTCGGCGAGCGTCCATTTGGGGCTGGCGCCCAGCGCCAGGAAGCCGATGCCGAGCGGCTCCGCCACGGCCTTCAGGGCGTCGAGGTGGGCGGCGAGCTCGGCCTTCGACTCGTGCACCGTCTTCAGCGGCGCGCCCGACAGCTCGAACTGGCCGCCCGGCTCCAGCGACACCGCCCCGCCCGTGCCGGCGTCGTCGGCGAGGCCGATGGGGCGCCCGTCGTCCAGGATGCGTTCCCAGCCCTGGCGCTCCGCCAGCCCGTCGAGCAACGCCCGGATGCCGCCGCGCCCCGTCGCGGGGTCGCCGTCGTAGGGCACGGGCGCCAGCGTGTCGCGGTAGAAGGGCAGCTTCTCGTTCTCGATGCCGATGGACTGGCCGGGTTTGCAGCCTTCGGCGATCCAGCCCACGAGGTCGTCGCGCGCGGTGATCGGCGTCGTGTCGGTGGTGTCGCGGGCCATACGGTGCTTTCACGCCTGATGGCCGGCCGAGCGCGGCCGGCGGGAATGGCCGTGCGGCCTCGCGCTTCAGTTAGGCAAGTGCGACGGGGCTGGCAACGTGCCCCGTTCGCATCACACCGGCGGAATCGCCTCCGAAACGGAACCTAGGAGAAACTAAGCCAAGGGCCGTGCGTTGCGTGCAGGTCGAGTCGCCCGACCCCCGGTGGGGCGGCGGCGGCGAACGATAAAAGGGAGTCCCCATGAATTCGCTCAAGAAGACCCTGGCCCTGGCCTGCGCCGCTTCGGTCCTCAGCTTCGGCGTCGCGGTCGCCCAGACCCCTCCCGCCGCCCCGGACGCGGGTGCCGCCGCCGCCCCGGCCGCCGGTGACACCGCCGCGCCGGCCGCCGACACCACCATGAAGAAGCCCATGAAGAAGAAGATGGCTTCGAAGAAGATGTCCCACAAGAAGATGATGAAGAAGAAGGCGATGTGATCGCAGCCTCTTCGCAGGCATCGGACCCCGGCCGCTTCGGCCGGGGTTTTTCGTTTGGGGGGCGTGCGTTCCGTTAACGCCGGCGTGGCAGGCTGCCGTTCCAGCAAGGTTTCGAGGTCCGAGCCCCGTGTTGATCCGCTTCTGGCGCGACGTCCGTGCCGCCACCGCGATCGAATATTGCTTCCTCGCGTGCCTGGTCTCGATCGGCATCGTGGCGGCCGCGCGTTCCATCGGGACCAGGCTCGTCGTCGGCTACTACGGCCAGGCCGCCGACGGCCTCAGGTGAGCGCGTCGGCGTCCCCGCCGGGCTTCTCCGCGGGCGCCGACAGGTTGTCGAGGCTCGACACGATGTGGCCCGCGAGAGCGTCGCAGAGCGGGGACGGGTCCGCGCGGTTGCGCACGAGGGCGATCTTGCACGACGGCAGGGTGGGGAAGCCGTCGGCGGGGCCCAGGACCCGCATGCCGGACCGGAGCGCGCTTTCCGGCAGGACCGACACGGCGAGCCCCGCCAGAACGGCCGCCCCCACGGCGGTGGAGTTCCACGACGAATACAGCACGCGGTAGTTCTTGCCGCGCCCGTCGAGCGCCGCGGTGGCGGCCTGCCGCCAGGTGCAGAAGGTCCGCCCGAGCGCCAAGGGCACCGGCTCCTGTTCGTGCACGGCGTGCCGCCCGGAGGTCACCCACAGGAGCCTTTCGCGCCGGATCACCGAAGCGGAGCCGCGCGACGACACGTGGGTGATGATCGCGAGGTCGATGTCGGCGTGTTCGATGCGCTCCATCAGCATGGGCGTCGGCTCGCACACCACCGTCACCTCCACGCGCGGGTTGGACTGCGAGAAGCGCGCCAGGATCTCGGGCAGGTAACGCTCGGCATAGTCGTCCGGCAGCCCGAGCCGGACCCGGCCGGCGAGTTCGGTTTCGGCGAAACTCGCCAGGGCTTCGTTGGACAGGCGGACGATGCGGCGGGCATAGTCGAGCAGCCGTTCGCCCTCGTCGGTCAGGCGCGAAGCCCGGCCGTCCCGCTCGAACAGCGGGCGCCCCACCGTTTCTTCCAGGCGCTTGATCTGCATCGACACCGCCGACTGCGTCTTGTGGACGGCTTCGGCGGCACGCGTGAACGTGCCCGTGTCGGCGATGGCGATGAAGCTTCTGAGCTGGTCGGTGTCGAGGAGCGCCGCCATGGGGACCGTCCGGCCTGAGTGTCGCGCGCGAGCTATGACAGAAAGCGATGGCAGGCATCAAGAACATTCGTTTCCCTGATCGGCGTTTTCTGCCTATGGTGCGGGCACCGAAAAGGACAAAAACGATGCACTCCCCCAACTCCGCCCCCTCCGTCTTCGCCGCCGTCACGTCGGCCGCGATCCGTTTCGCCACCCGTCTGCGCGAAGCCGGGGAGCACCGCCGCGTGGTCCACAGCCTCGCTTCCCTCGACGACCACATGCTGCGCGACATCGGCCTCACCCGCTTCGACGTCGCCGCCGCCCTCGTCGAACCCGCGCTGACCGACGGCACCCTGGTGCTGGCCGAGCGCGCCCGCGAGCAGCGCCAGAACCAGCGCGCCCTGGCGCAGGAAGCCCAGGCCTGGGCCGCGCCGGCCAAGCGCGCTGCCTAAATCTTAATTTTTGATGAATGGAGCGGCGATCTTCGTTCTTGCGAATGATCGCCGCTTTTTTGCGCGGCCGCCGGACCGGTTCGGCCGCGTCGTCGGTTCCGGCATCGGGGATCGCCGCTCCGCCCCCGCACCTTCGGGGGGAGCGAAACCGCGGGGTCGCCCCTTCAGCTCCGTCGCGCGGGTGATTATCTCGAAAGCGGTCGAAAGTGGAGGCGGGACAGCGCGTCGGCTTGACCCTCGCGCGCCGTTCCCGCAAAAACCCCAACCGACGATGCCCGGATGAGATCGATGACCAAACCGCCGCTTCAAGTCCTGCTCTGCGCGCCGCGCGGCTTCTGCGCCGGCGTGATCCGCGCCATCGACGCGGTCGAGCAGGCCCTGTCGATCTACGGTCCCCCGGTCTACGTCCGCCACGAGATCGTGCACAACAAATACGTCGTCGAATCCTTGAAGAAGAAGGGTGCCGTCTTCGTCGAGGAGCTCGACGAGATCCCGCCCACGGACGCGCCGGTCATCTTCTCGGCCCACGGCGTCCCCAAGGCGGTGCCGGCCGAGGCCAGCGCCCGCAAGTTCTTCCACATCGACGCGACCTGCCCGCTGGTGACCAAGGTCCACCGCGAAGCCGAGCTGCATCATCGGCGC
Organism: Lichenibacterium minor; assembly: GCF_004137685.1. GTDB lineage: Bacteria > Pseudomonadota > Alphaproteobacteria > Rhizobiales > Beijerinckiaceae > Lichenihabitans > Lichenihabitans minor. The sequence continues at coordinate 107,853 of NZ_QYBB01000006.1, forward strand.
GGCCACACCATCATCCTGGTCGGCCATGCCGGCCACCCCGAGGTGGTGGGCACCCTGGGGCAGTTGCCGGACGGCGCCGTCATCCTGGTCGAGAACATCGCCGACGTGCACCGCTTGGCCGACGAGGCGTCGCCCGAGTTCCTGGCGAAGAAGCTCGCCTTCGTGACGCAGACCACGCTGTCGGTCGACGACACGCAGGGCATCGTGGAAACGCTGAAGCTGCGCTTCCCCGACATCGTCAGCCCCCACAAGGAAGACATCTGCTACGCCACCACCAACCGGCAGGACGCCGTGAAGCAGATCGCCCACACGGTGGACGCCCTGCTGGTGGTGGGTTCGGCCAATTCGTCGAACTCGCAGCGCTTGAAGGAAGTGTCGGAGCGCGCCGGCTGCAAGAACAGCCAGCTCGTGCTGCGCGCGTCCGACATCGACTGGGCGCCGCTGGGCGACATCCGCAAGATCGGCATCACGGCGGGCGCGTCTGCCCCCGAGGTGCTGGTCGAGGAGATCATCGACGCCTTCGCGGAGCGCTACACGATCGAGGTCGAGACCGTGGCGACCGTCACCGAAACCATGTTCTTCCCGCTGCCGCGCGAGCTGCGCGCCATCCAGGAACCCATGGCGGTCGCCGCCGCGCAGTGACGCGGGCCGCCGGTCGCCCCGGTCCACGGCCGGCGCGAAGGCGGGCCGCGGCATCCGGGGCGGTCGGACACGATCGAACGCGAAAGGCGGTCCCGGGCGGGGCCGCCTTTCGCATTTCGGGGCCGTCCCCGTCGGGCGGCCGCCCCCGATCCTTCCGGGCGGTTTGACCGGGCCCGACCCCGCCGGTACTGAGCGGCATCTCCACACCGGGAACCCCGATGGCCGTCTATACCGACGTTTCCGACGCCGAGCTTTCCGCCTTCCTCGACCGCTACGACATGGGCGCGCTGCTGTCCTGCAAGGGCATCGCCGAGGGGGTCGAGAACTCGAACTACTTCGTCCACACCGAGGGCGGCAATTTCATCCTGACGCTCTACGAGAAGCGCGTGTCCGCCGACGACCTGCCGTTCTTCATCGGGTTGATGGACCACCTGGCGTCGCGCGGGCTGAACTGCCCCCGGCCGGTGCGCGACCGCGCCGGCGAGGCGCTCGGCACCCTCAACGGCCGGCCCGCCGCATTGGTGACGTTCCTCGACGGCGTGTGGATCAAGCAGCCCTCGGCGGAGCATTGCGGCGCGCTCGGCCGGGCGATGGCGGAACTGCACCGCGCCGGCGCCGATTTCCCGCTGCGCCGCCCCAACGGCCTGTCCGTCGACAGTTGGCCCGCGCTCTTCGCCGCCGCGGGTCCCGGGGCCGACGGCGTGGCGCCGGGCCTGTCGGCGCTGGTCCGCGAGGAGCTCGCGGTGCTCGCCGACCGCTGGCCGCGCGGCCTGCCCGAGGGGGTGGTCCACGCGGACCTGTTTCCCGACAACGTGTTCTTCCTCGGCGACCGTTTGAGCGGGCTCATCGACTTCTACTTCGCCTGCACGGACGCGCTCAGCTACGACCTCGCGGTCTGCCTCAACGCGTGGTGCTTCGCGCCGGACGGCGCCTTCGACCCCGCCCGGGGACGGGCGCTGCTCGACGGCTACCGGGCGGTGCGGCCGCTGTCGGCGGCCGAGGTCGAGGCCCTGCCGGTGCTGGCCCGGGGCGCCGCCCTGCGCTTCATGCTCACGCGCCTCGTCGATTGGCTGAACGTGCCGCCGGGCGCGCTGGTGAGGCCCAAGGACCCGAAGGAATACCTCGCCAAGCTGCGCTTTCACCGGACGGTAAGCTCGGCGGAGGCATACGGCTTCGCATGACCGACACGATCACGATCTGGACCGACGGCGCCTGCTCGGGCAACCCCGGTCCCGGGGGCTGGGGGGCCATCCTGCGGCTCGCCGGCGCCGACCGCGAGCTCAAGGGCGGCGCGCCCGACACCACCAACAACCGCATGGAGCTGATGGCCGCCATCACGGCGCTGCAGTCGCTCGACGAGCGCAGCGACGTCGACCTCCACACCGATTCCCAATACGTGCGCGGCGGCATCACCGGCTGGATGGCGGGTTGGAAGCGCAACGGCTGGCGCACGGCCGACAAGAAGCCGGTGAAGAACATGGAGCTGTGGCAGCAGCTCGACGCCGCCACGGCCCGCCACACCGTGCGCTGGCATTGGGTGAAGGGCCACGCCGGTCACCCCGAGAACGAGCGCGCCGACCTGCTCGCCCGCCAGGGCATGGCGCCGTTCCTGCGGCGGTGACGGGCCGGCGCTCGCCAACCGTCGCCTCGCCCTGTAGGGTCCGGGCATGACACCAGCCCTGCTCTTCGACATGGACGGGACGCTCGTCGACACCGAGCACCTCCATTTCTCGGCCTTCCAGACCGTGCTGGCGCCCCATGGCGTCGAGCTGAGCTGGGGAGACTACCGCACCTTCATCATGGGCCAGCCCAACCGCGCCATCGCGGCGCATTTCCTGGGGCATGTGCCGGCCGCCGACCATGCGGCCGTCATGGACGACAAGGAAGCGCGCTACCGCTCGCTCGTCACCGACGTCGACCCCGCCTCGGGCCTGATGGACCTGCTCGACTGGGCCGACGCCGAAGGCATCCCCTACGCGGTCGTCACCAACGCGCCCCGCGCCAATGCCGAGCTGGTGCTCGAAGCGCTGGGGATCCGCGGCCGGGTCAAGGCCGTGGTGCCCGGCGACGAGGTCGAGAGCCCGAAGCCCCACCCAATGCCCTACCTCACCGCCGCCGCCATGATCGGCGGCGACCTGGCCCGCACCGTCGCGTTCGAGGATTCCGGGTCGGGGCTCGCGTCGGCGCTGGCCGCCGGGCTGCCGGTCGTCGGCATCGGCTCGGCGCTCGACGAGAACGGCCTGCGGAAGGGCGGCGCCGGGCTGCTGATCCAGGATTACCGCGACCCCCGGCTGATGGGCTTCGTCAAGCGGCACCTCGGCCTCGATGCCGGAACCCCTTCCGCACCCTGACCACCGTCCCCATCTCTGCCGCACCGGCGCAGGTGCCGCGATGCCGCGCTTCCTTTTGCCGGTGCGCGGCGTTACCTGTCGTCGCGTGACGAAGCGGGAAAGGCCTCGACGTTCCAGATGCGGTTGTCCCAGGTTCTCGTTCTGCTCGCCGCCGAGCCTGAGGAGCGCATCAGCTTCCGAGACATCCTCGCCATACTGAGCGAGCGCTCATTCGCGATCCTCGTCGTGCTGCTGGGGCTCCCGAACTGCCTTCCCATGCCGCCGCCGATCCCGACCGTGTCGGCGCTGCTGCTCATCATGATCGCCCTGCAGATGCTGGTCCGCCGCCCGGAGCCCTGGTTCCCGGGCGTGGTGCTGCGGGGCTCGGTGGCGCGCAGCGACGTGCTGCGGGCGGTGAAGCGCGCCCTTCCCGTGGTCAGCCGGCTGGAGCGCTGGTCGCGGCCGCGGCTGTCCGTGTTCGAGCCGCGGCTCGCATCCCTGCTCAGCGCCATCCTGCTGCTGCTGATGTCGGTGGGCATGCTGCTGGCGGCGCCGCTGATCGGCCAGGTGCCCTATGGCCTCGCCGTGTGCCTGTTCGGTCTCGGGCAGATCGAGCGCGACGGCGTGCTGGTGCTCAGCGGCATGGCGGCGGGCGCCGTCGGCGTGGCCCTGAGTGCGAGCTTCATCTACGGCGTCGTCGAGGCCATCCGCAACCTCGTCTGAACCCCGTTCGGATCCGCGCCGTTGCCCTCCGCATCCACGTCGGGGAGGGAAATCGATGAAGCTTTATTGGGGCAAGCACACTTGTGCGATCGGCATCCACGTCTTGCTGGATGAGTTGGGCGCCAAGTTCGATCTCGAAGAGGTCGACGTCCTCGGCGGCGAGAACAAGAAAGAGCCCTTCGAAACGATCAACCCGAAGAAGAAAGTGCCGCTGCTCGTCCGGGACGACGGCTCGAAGCTCACGGAATATGGCGCCATCGCGACCTGGCTGGCGCTGGCCAACCCCGACGCCAAGCTGATCCCCGAAGGCGTCGAGGACCGCGTCCGCATGATCGAGATCATGGACTACGCGGTGGGCACGCTGCACGGGCAAGCCTTCGGCCGCGTCTTCATGCCGGCGAAGTTCGAGCCGAAGGACCTCCTCCACAAGGCGGGGCTCGGGCAGGCGACCACCAAGGCCGAAGGGTTGGAGATGGTGAAGCAGGGCTTCGCGATCATCGACCGTCAGCTCGCCGGAAAGCCCTACGTGGGCGGGCCGAATTTCTCCATCGGCGACACGGCGCTGTTCTACTGCGAGCGCTGGGCGCCGCAGGTCGAGGTGGCGCTGCCGCCGAACGTCGCCGCCCACTTCGACCGGATGAAGGCGCGGCCGAGCGTCCGGCGCGCGCTGGAAGTCTACGGCGAAGCCTGAACCCCGGCAGGACCCTTCTCCCGGCGGGTGGGTGGGAGAAGGGCCGCCTTCAGACCCAGGCCGGGCGGCGGAGGTCCAGCGTCATCGGGAACTCGCCGACGCGCTCCTCGGGCGGCACCGGGATGGTGCCGCTGGTGTGGCCCAGCCCGGTGAACCGGGCGCGGCGGCGGGCTTCCGCCTCGAAGGCGTTGACCGGGAACGTGTCGTAGCTCCGGCCACCGGGATGCGACACGGCGTACACGCAGCCGCCGATCGAGCGCTGCGACCACCGGTCGACGATGTCGAAGGTGAGGGGCGCCTGCACCCGCACGAAGGGCTGCATGGAGCGCGACGGCTGCCACGCCTTGAAGCGCACGCCCGCCACGTATTCGCCCGCCACCGCGGTGGCGGTCAGCGGCACGGGACGCCCGTTGCACAGAACGACGTGGCGGCCCGGGGTGGCGCCGGACAGCTTCACCTGCACGCGCTCCACCGAGGAATCGACGTAGCGCGCCGTGCCGGAGGACGAGCCTTCCTCGCCCAGCACGTGCCACGGCTCCAGCGCCTGCCTGAGCTCCAGCTTCACGCCGTGATATTCCACGGTGCCGTAATGCGGGAAGCGGAACTCGCGCTGCGCGTCGAACCAGGCGGGGTCGAGCTCGTAGCCGGCGCCCGCGAGGTCGCGCAGCACTTCGGCGAAGTCCTGCTCGACGAAATGCGGCAGCATGAACTTGTCGTGCAGCGACGTGCCCCAGCGCACGAGCGCGCCGTCGAGCGGCTCGCGCCAGAACCATGCCACCAGCGCCCGCACCAGGAGCTGCTGGGCGAGGCTCATGCGCGCGTCCGGCGGCATCTCGAAGGCGCGGAACTCGACGAGGCCGAGCCGGCCGGTGGCGCTGTCCGGCGACCACAGCTTGTCGATGCAGATTTCGGCGCGATGGGTGTTGCCGGTGACGTCGACGAGAAGGTTGCGGAACAGCCGGTCCACCATCCAGGGCCGGATGTTGGGCTCCTCCGGCCCGGGGACCTGGCTCAGCGCCACCTCCATCTCGTAGAGGCCGTCGTGGCGGGCCTCGTCGATGCGGGGCGCCTGGCTGGTCGGCCCGATGTACATGCCGGAGAACATCATCGACAGGCACGGGTGGCGCTGCCAGTAGAGGATGATGCTCTTCAGCAGGTCCGGCCGGCGCACGAAGGGCGAGTCGTTCGGCGTCGCGCCGCCGAGCACAACGTGGTTGCCGCCGCCCGTGCCGGTGTGGCGCCCGTCCGTCATGAACTTGTCGGCGCCGAGCCGCACCGCGCGCGCGTCCTCGTAGAGGCCGCGGGTGATCTCCACCGCCTGGTCCCAGCTCGCCGCGGGCTGGACGTTGACCTCGATGACGCCCGGGTCCGGCGTCACCTTGATGACGTTGATGCGGGGATCGTAGGGCGGGTCGTAGCCCTCGATGTGCACCGTGAGGCCGAGGTCGGCCGTGGCGCCTTCGACGGCCGTCATCAGCTCGAGGTAGTCCTCCAGCCGGTCCACCGGCGGCATGAACACGCAGAGCTGGCCGTCGCGGGGCTCCACCGCGAAGGCGGTGCGGACCTCGGGGTCGTTGCGGTTGTAGTCGGCCGGGGGCACCGACAGCGGCTTCGCGGCCCGCGATTCCGTGATGGTGGTGAGCTGGTCGGGGTCCGGCAGCGGCGCGCGCGGCTCCGTCGGGTCCTGCGGGGCCGCGTAGGGGAAGCGGCTCGGCGGGATGTAGTCGAGCGATTCCAGCGGCAGGCGGAAGCCGAGCGGCGAGTCGCCGGGGGTGAGGAAGATGTTCTCGCGGCGCGTGTGCCAGATCTCGCTGGCCCAATCGCGGCCCCAGCGGGTGATGGGCATGACGTAGCCGGCGGGCGTGGAAAGGCCGCGGGCGAAGACGCGCGAGATGCGCGCCCGCTGCTCCACCGTGCCGACCGGCGACTGCAGCGCGTCGATCTCGCGCGGGAGCTGGGCTTCCTTCAGCAGCCAGTGCGCGGGGTCCTCGTAGGCCGGCTGCACGTAGGAATGTTCGAGCCCGAGCCGGTGCGCGATGGCCCCCATGAGCCGCTGCGCGTCCTCGATCCTGGCGCTCTTCGGCCCGGTTTCGCTGGCGATGAGGCCCGGGTCGCGCCAGATCGGCAGCCCGTCCTTGCGCCAGTAGAGCGCGAAGGCCCAGCGCGGCAGGCTTTCGCCGGGGTACCACTTGCCCTGGCCGTAGTGCAGGAAGCCGCCCGGCGCGAAGCGGGTGCGCAGGCGGCGGATCAGCTGGTCGGCCAAGCCGCGCTTGGTGGGGCCGACGGCTTCGGAGTTCCACTCGGGCGCTTCGAAATCGTCGATGGAGATGAAGGTGGGCTCGCCGCCGGTGGTGAGCCGCACGTCCCCGGCGCGCAGGTCGGCGTCCACGCGCCGGCCGAGCGCGTCGAGCGCCGCCCAGGCCTCGTCCGAGAAGGGCAGGGAGATGCGCGGCGCTTCGGCGACGCGCGTCACCTCCATGGAATGGTCGAAGGTGATCTCGCAGGGGTCGAGGGCCCCCGAGATCGGCGCCGCCGCCCGGTAATGCGGGGTCGCGGCGAGCGGGATGTGGCCTTCGCCGCAGAGCAGGCCCGAGGTGGCATCGAGCCCGATCCAGCCCGCGCCGGGGAGGTACACCTCGGCCCAGGCGTGCAGGTCGGTGAAATCGTGGCGGGTGCCGAGCGGGCCCGACACGGGATCGATGTCGGCCCGGAGCTGGATCAGGTAGCCCGACACGAAGCGCGCCGCGAGGCCGAGGCCGCGCAGGATCGACACCATCAGCCAGGCCGAGTCGCGGCAGGAGCCCGACGCCTTGGTCAGCGTTTCCTCGGGCTCCTGGGTGCCCGGCTCCAAACGGATGACGTAGGCGATCTCGTTGGACAGGCGGGTGTTGATGTCGATCAGGACGTCGATCGAGCGGCGCGGCTCGCGCGACACCGTGTCGAGGAAGGCCTGCACCCGCGGGGTGGGCGGCGCGTCGTCGAGGTAGGCGGCGACCTCCGCGCGCGTTTCGGCGTCGTAGCTGAAGGGAAAGGTTTCGGCGATCGGCTCGACGAAGAAGTCGAACGGATTGATCACCGCCATCTCGGCCGACAGGTCGACCTCGATGCGCAGGTGATCGGTCTTTTCCGTGAAGACGAGGCGCGCCAGCCAGTTGCCGTGGGGATCCTGCTGCCAGTTGATGAAGTGGCTCTGCGGGCTGACCTTCAGCGCGTAGCTCGGGATCTCGGTCCGACAATGGGGCGCCGGCCGCAGCCGGATCACCTGCGGCCCCAGCGAGACGGGCCGGTCGTAGCGATAATCCGTGACGTGATTGATCGCGGCGCGCACCGGCATCGCGGCCTCCTTCGGGAACTGTCGTGGGATGAAAATGCCGCAAAGGGCTTGGCGGGTCCGTACGGGCCGCATCCCCCGTCGTCAACCACACGGCGTGCTCAAATGTTGGGCCGGCCCGGTGCGTGCGAGGCGCGCCGTGCAAGGGGGGATCGCCACCGGTCGCCGGCCGCAGGCGAGCCATGCACCCAAAGCGGGTTCGAAGCGTTTCGCAACGCACCATCACCAACCCCGGGGCAGGACGACGCGCGATGACGACCGAACTCACGACCCTGGCCTGGACGCTGGTCCTGGCGCTGATCTACATCGGCCTGCCGTCGCAGCTCCGCACGATCGAGACCGGCACGGCCTACAACGCCAGCGCCCGCGACGACGAAGGGCCGCCGGTGGGCGTCATCACCGGCCGGCTGCAGCGGGCCCAGATGAACCTGTTCGAAACGCTGCCGCTGTTCATCGGCGCGGTGCTGATCGCGCATGTGGGCGGCCGAAACGGCGCCCTGACGGGCTGGGGCGTGTCGCTCTACTTCTGGGCGCGGGTCGTGTACCTGCCGCTCTACGCGTTCGGGGTGCCCTACGTGCGGTCGCTGGTGTGGCTGGTGTCGCTGGCCGGACTGATCATGGTCATCGTCGCCGACCTGCATGGCTGACGGGAAGCCTCGCCCGGCGGGGCGGTGCGCTCCCCCGGGCGGATATTCGCCCCCGTGAGGCGACACGGCCCGATGCCGCCACCCAGGCGCCGTGCCGCCAAGCGATGCGGGGGCGCGGTGTCGAGCGGGGCCGTCGGCGGGAGGTGCCCGCGCGCGAAGCCGCGGACGGCTTCGCCGACCCGCTGTCACATGTTCGGGTAGTTCGGCCCGCCGCCCCCCTCGGGCGGGATCCAGGTGATGTTCTGCGACGGGTCCTTGATGTCGCACGTCTTGCAGTGGACGCAGTTCTGGGCGTTGATCTGGAACCGCGGCTCGGTCTTGCTCGCCTCGTCGGCGTACACGACCTCGTAGACGCCTGCCGGGCAGTACAGCCGCGCCGGCTCGCCGTAGAGCGGCAGGTTGCGGGCGATCGGGATCGACGGGTCGGCCAGCACGAGGTGGGCCGGCTGGTTCTCCTCGTGGTTCGTGCCCGACAGGTAGACCGAGGACAGCTTGTCGAAGCTGAGCACGCCGTCGGGCTTCGGGTAGGCGATCGGCGTCACCTCGGCGAGCGGCTTCAGCGTGGCGTGGTCGGGCTTGCCGTGGCTCAGCGTGCCGAAGGGCGACGCCCCGAAGACCTGCTCGCACCACATGTCGATGCCGCCGAGCGCCACGCCGGGCATCGTGCCGAACTTCGACCACAGCGGCTTGACGTTGCGCACGCGCTTCAGGTCCGTGCCGATCGCCGACGACCGCCACGCGTCCTCGAAGCTCGCGAGCTCGTCGTTGGCGCGTCCGGCGTCGAGCGCCCGCACGGCATGCTCGGCCGCCATCATGCCGCTGAGGATGGCGTTGTGGGACCCCTTGATGCGGGGAACGTTGACGAAACCCGCCGCGCAGCCGATGAGCGCGCCGCCCGGGAACGACAGCTTCGGCACGGACTGCCAGCCCCCTTCCGTGATGGCGCGGGCCCCGTAGGCCAGGCGCTTGCCGCCTTTCAGCGTGTCGGCCATCATTGGATGGGTCTTGAAGCGCTGGAACTCGTCGAAGGGCGACAGCGTCGGGTTCTCGTAGTTCAGGTGGACCACGAAGCCGACGCTGACGAGGTTGTCCTCCATCCCGTACATGAAGGAGCCGCCGCCGGTGCGGTTGCCGAGGGGCCAGCCGAAGGAATGCTGCACGAGGCCGGCCTTGTGGGTGTCGGCCGGCACCTCCCACAGCTCCTTCAGGCCGATGCCGTACTTCTGCGGGTCGCGCCCCGCGTCGAGGTCGAACCGGCGGATGAGGCCCTTGGCGAGCGAGCCGCGGGCGCCCTCGGCCACCAGCACGTATTTGGCGCGCAGCTCCATGCCGCGCGTGTAGCCGTCGGTGACGGCGCCGTCCTTGCCGACGCCCATGTCGCCCGACGCGACGCCGACGACCTCGCCGGCGTCGCCGTAGAGCACCTCGACGGCGGCGAAGCCGGGATAGATGTCGACGCCGAGCGCTTCGGCCTGACGGCCGAGGTAGCGCGACACGGTGGCGAGCGAGCCCACGAAGTTGCCGTGATTGCTCATCAGCTTCGGCATCAGGGCGTTGGGCAGGCGAAGGCCGCCGGCGGGGCCGAGGTAGTAGAAGCGGTCGTCCGTCACCGGCACGGTGAGCGGCCGGTCGTCGTGGCCGCGCCAATCGGGGAGCAGCGCGTCGAGCCCGGCGGGGTCGACGACGACGCCGGACAGGATGTGGCTGCCGACCTCCGAGCCTTTTTCCAGCACGACGACGCCGAGGTCGGGTTGAAGCTGCTTCAGCCGAATCGCCGCTGCCAGGCCGGCGGGCCCGGCGCCCACCACCACGACGTCGAATTCCATCGCTTCGCGCGCCGGCGCTTCGAATGCCGACGTCGCGCCGTTGCCCTCGACCATGTCGATCCCGTTCCCTGTCCGCCCTCGTGCCGTGCGCCTTATCTAGGGATTGTGGTCCACCGGTGCAAATGCGGCGTTTATGATCTCCGGTATGGTGGAAACACCATGGAGTCGACGCGACTTCCGAAGAACCGCCACGCCCGAGCCCGGGGCCGCGCGGCCGTGCCGCGCCCGTCGCCTCCGCGACGCCGCGAGCCTTGACCGGCCTTCAAGCCGCGCCGGGCGCCGCCCGCCCGGGTCCGGACCGGGGCCGCGCGCTCTTAACCCTTTTTCCAGACCTGACCGAGAATTCTAGCTAAATTAGCTCAATCCGGTGAGGACGCCGTGTTCGATTGGTATATCAGGAACGCTCCCATCAAGCGGAAGCTGGCGTTGGCCTTCGGGGCCGTCGGCGTGGTGGCGGCCGTCGCCATGCTGGCGGTGTGGTGGCGCGAAACCGCCATCGCGCAAACGTTGGCGGATCCCGCGCACCGGGACGCCCTGATGTCGCTGTCCACCATGACGCTGGCAGCCCTCGCCCTCGAGCTGGGCGTCGTCGCGACCCTGGCGGGGCTGTTCACGCGCTGCATCGGCACGCCCTACGTCACCACCGTGCTGCGGATGGAAGCGCTGGCGCGCGGCGACCTCGACAGCCCCGTGCAGTTCACGGACTACAACGATTGCGTGGGCCGCATCACCCGCGCCATGCGAACGTTCCGGGACGCCGCGGTGGAACGCGACGCGCTCCACGCCGCCGCGGCGGGCCACCGGGCCGACCTCGACACTCGCCTCCGCGCCAGCGAGGCCGCCTTCGAGCTCCGCGGGCGGGACCAGAAGACGGTCGTCGACGCGCTGGCGGGGGCGCTGGCCGCCCTGGCGTCGGGCGACCTCGCGGCGCGGGTCGCCGGCGAGGTGACGGCCGACTACGGCAAGCTGCGCGACGACTTCGACGGGGCCGTGGCGGCGCTGCAATCCGCGCTCACGGCCGTGGCGGAGCGGGTCGGCGGCATGGGCCGCGGCGCCGCCGAGATCGCCCAGGCGGCCGACGACCTGTCGCGCCGCACCGAGCAGCAGGCGGCGTCCCTCGAAGAAACCGCCGCGGCGGTCGACGAGGTGTCGGCCACCGTGCGGGGCAGCGCCGAAGGGGCCGGCCGGGCCCGGAGCGTCGTGGCGGAAGCGCGCGCCACGGCCGAAACGTCGAGCGCCGTCATGCGGGACGCGGTCGCCGCCATGATGCGCATCGAATCCTCTTCCCGCGAGATCGGCCAGATCATCTCGGTCATCGACGAGATCGCCTTCCAGACGAACCTGCTGGCGCTCAACGCCGGCGTGGAAGCGGCGCGGGCCGGTGACGCCGGCCGCGGTTTCGCCGTCGTGGCCTCCGAGGTGCGGGCGCTGGCCCACCGCTCGGCGTCGGCCGCGAAGGAGATCAAGGCTCTGATCTCGACCGCTTCGGCCGAGGTCGCCGGCGGCGTCGCCCTCGTCACCCGCACCGACGACATGCTGACCCGCATCGCCGGCCAGGTGGGCGAGGTCGACGGGCTGGTGGGCGCCATCGCGGCCTCGGCGCAGGAACAGGCGTCCGCCCTCGCGGAGGTCAACACGGCCGTGAACCAGATGGACCAGGTGACGCAGCAGAACGCCGCCATGGTGGAACAATCGACCGCGGCGAGCCACAAGCTCGCCGCCGACGCGGTCGAGCTGGGCCGCCTCGTCGGCGCCTTCCGCGGGCTGGCCGCGCCGGCGGCGGGACCGGCCCCGGCACCCTCCGCCCGGCCGAGGCTCGTGGTGCCGGTCCGCGCGCAGCCCGCTCCGCCGACCGGCCCGGCCCGCGCGCGGCCGGTGCTGGCGACCCTGCGGGGCGGTGCCGCGCCCCGCAGCGCCCAGCCCGCCCCGAAAGCCGACTGGGCGGAGTTCTGACCGCCGCGGCGCGCAAGCCTGTCGATCATCGCCCGGGTTGCCGCTAGACAGGTCGCATGACCCTCGACGCCGCCACCCGCGACGAACTCGAAGCGCTGCTGCGCTGGTACGTCGACATGGGCGTCGACATCGCGGTCGATGCCGAGCCCCACGACCGCTTCGCCGAGGCCGCCGCCGCGGCAGCCCGGCCCGAGCCCCCGGGCGAAGCGTCGCGCCGGGCGCCGCCCGGGCCCGCGGCTCCCGGGCTTCCGGGCCTCGCGGCGCCGCCGCTCGTGGGGGGCGCCGCGGCGCTGTCGGCCGAACTCGCGGCGCGCTCGGCCCGGGAAGCCGCCGCCGAAGCCCGCACCCTCGACGAGCTGAAGGCCGTGCTCGAAGCCTTCGAGGGCTGCAGCCTGAAAGGCACGGCGACGCGGCTCGCCTTCTCGGACGGCGATCCCGCGGGGCGCGTCATGGCCGTGGGGGAAGCCCCCGGCGCCGAGGAGGACCGGCAGGGCCGCCCCTTCTCGGGGCGCTCGGGCCAGCTGCTCGACCGCATGCTCGCCGCCATCGGGCTCGACCGGTCCGCCGTCTACGTCGCCAACGTCGTGCCGTGGCGCCCTCCCGGCAACCGCACGCCCACCCCGCAGGAGGTGGCGATCTGCCGCCCCTTCATCGCGCGGCAGATCGAACTGGCCGACCCCGAGGTCCTCGTCTGCCTCGGCGGACCGGCGGCACAGAGCCTGCTCGGCGCCAAGGAGGGCATCATGCGGCTGCGCGGCCGCTGGCACGACTACGACACCGGCACCCGCACGGTGCGGGCCCTGCCGATGCTCCACCCCGCCTACCTGCTGCGGACCCCGGCCCACAAGAAGCTCGCCTGGGCGGACCTCCGCGCGCTCCGAAAGGCGCTCGACGCTTCGGCCCCGAACCGGCCCTGATGCCGGCGGCCGGAGGGTTCGGCGCCCGGCAAGCGTGGACGCGCGCCGGAGCCCGTGCGGCGTGACCCTTCGGCGCTTCCGGCGGTTGGTACGGGGACGGAAGCGCGGGAGGCGGCATGGCGGGGCAGGCGATACCGGACGGCACGCGCGAGATGCTGGTGTTCCTGGGCACCGCCGGCATCGCGGTGCCGCTGTTCCACCGCCTGCGCGTGTCGCCCGTGCTGGGCTTCCTCATCGCCGGGGTGGCGCTCGGCCCCTACGGCCTGGGCTGGCTGGCCCGCGCCGTGCCGGCCTTCTCGCTGCTGTCGATCGGCAACGCGCGGCGGCTCGACGACATCGCCGAGCTCGGGGTCGTGTTCCTCCTGTTCATGGTGGGGCTGGAGCTGTCCTTCGAGCGCCTGTCGCGGCTGCGGCGCCTCGTCTTCGGCTTCGGCGCGCTGCAGCTCGCCCTGAGCGCGGCCGTCATCGCGCTGCCGGCGGTGGCGCTCGGCCTCGCCCCGGCCGCCGCCATCGTGCTGGGCCTGGCGCTGGCGCTGTCCTCCACCGCCGTCACGGTGCCGGTGCTGGCCGAACGCCGCCACCTCAACTCGTCGGCGGGCCGCACGGTCTTCTCCGTGCTCCTGTTCCAGGACCTCGCGGTGGCGCCGCTGCTGTTCACCGTCACGGCGCTGTCCACGCCGCGCGACGCGGGCCTCGGCGTGGCGCTGCTCGTCACCCTCGGCCCCGCCGTGCTGGCCTTGGCGCTGATCGTGCTCCTCGGCCGCACGATCCTGCGCCCGCTGTTCCACGTCGTGGCGGCCACGAAATCCACCGAGTTCTTCATGGCGGCCTGCCTGCTCGTCGTCATCGGCACGGGCGCGGTGGCGGTGGCGGGCGGGCTGTCCATGTCGCTCGGCGCCTTCCTGGCGGGGCTGCTGCTCGCCGAAACCGAGTTTCGCCGCGAGATCGAGGTCACGATCGAGCCCTTCAAGGGGCTGCTGCTCGGGCTGTTCTTCGTGTCGATCAGCGTGGGGCTCGACCTCGGCGCCATCGCGGCGCGGCCGGAGCTCATCGCCGCGCTCTGCCTCGGCGTCGTGGCCCTGAAGGCGCTGATCGTCTACGGGCTCGCCCGGCTGTTCCGCTTGTCGCGCGGGGTGTCGGGCGAGGTGGCGCTCCTGCTCGGCCCGTCGGGCGAGTTCGCCTTCGTGCTGGTGGCGCAGGCCGCCGCGGCCGGGCTGCTGCCGGGGCCCGTGGCCCATGTCACGACGGTCGCCGTCACCCTCACCATGATGCTGATCCCGCTCCTCGCCCGGCTGGGCGAGCGGGTCGGGCGGCGTCCGGCCGCCCTGCCGGTGCCCGCCGAGCCGCCGCCCGACGACGGCGAAGCGCGCGTCATCATCGTGGGATACGGCCGCGTCGGGCGGCTCGTGGGCGAGATGGTGGCGCTGCACGGGCTGCCGTTCATCGCCGTCGACGGCGACGCCCGCCTCGTGCGGCGCGAGCGCGACGCGGGCGCGCCGGTGTATTACGGCGACGCGCGGCGCCACGACTTCCTGGAAAAATGCGGCCTCGGCGCGGCGCGCGGCCTCGTCGTGACGCTGAACGACCCGCGCGTCGCCGAGGAGGTGGTGGAAGCGGCGCGGGCCGAGCGCGCCGACCTCACCGTGGTGGCCCGCGCCCGGGACGCCGAGCACGCGCGCCGGCTCTACGACCTCGGCGCCACGGACGCCGTGCCGGAAACCATCGAGGCCAGCCTGCAGCTCAGCGAGGCCGCGCTCGTCGACATGGGTGTCGCGGCCGGCCACGTCATCGCCTCCGTCCACGAGAAGCGCGACGAGTTCCGGAAGCTGCTGAACGAGAAGCGCCCCGACGGCCGCGAGCGCCGCGCGATCCGGCGGCCGCTGAAACGCCAGTGAACCGTCCCGCCGCCGTGACGCGGCCGGCGACGGGCCCGGCTTTCAAAGTCGCCCATATCGGCTACAGCCGGGATGCGCCGACCCCGCCGCAGGCCGGGGGCCCGCCAAACCCGGATTCGAGTTCAGACCCGCCGATGATCACCCTGTACGACCCGGCCGCCGCCGCCCGCGAGATCCCCGCCGCAGCGACCCCGCTCGCCCTGGCCGACGACACGCTGTGGGTCGACCTGATCGACCCCTCGGACGAGGACGACGCCCGCGTCGAGCAGGCCACCGGCCTCGTTCTGCCGCGCGCCCACCAGCTCGCCGAGATCGAAACGTCGAGCCGCCTCGTCGCGGAGGGCGACGTGCTGATGATGTCGACGCCGGTGCTCTACCGGGAAGACGGCGTGGTCCATTCCACGCCCGTCGGCTTCGTGCTCGGCCGCGACCGGCTCGTGACCGTGCGGGCCCACACGTTGAAGAGCTTCTCCGATTACGTCGCCGGCCGGCAGGGCGCGGTCCCGCTCGACGGCCCGGTCGACGCGCTGCTCGGGCTGCTCGACGGCATCATCGCCCGCATGGCGGACGGCATGGAGGCGGTCGGCGCCGAGCTCGACGGCGTGTCGAAGGAGATCTTCGGCATCACCAAGCTCGACGCCAACCAGAAGCCCGTCCGCATCGAGCGACGCCTCGCCGCCACGCTGCAGACGGTGGGGCGCAGCGGCGACACGACCTCCTATGCCCGCGACAGCCTGCTCGGGATCAACCGCCTCCTGGTGTTCCTCGCCAACAAGGGCGGCGACCGCATCGGCCCGGCCCACCACGAGCGCATCGAGGTGCTGAAGCAGGACGTGGCGGCGCTGGGCGACTACGAGACGCGGCTCACCGACAAGGTGCAGTTCCTGCTCGATTCGACGCTGGGCTTCATCAACATCGAGCAGAACCGCACCTTCAAGCTGCTCACGGTGATCTCCGTCATCGGCATCCCGCCGACCTTCGTGGTCGGGCTCTACGGCATGAACTTCAAGAACATGCCGGAATACGACTGGAGCTACGGCTACGAGTGGGGCCTGTTCCTGGTCGTGCTCAGCATCGTGGTGCCGATCGTGTACCTGAAGGTGAAGGGCTGGTTCTGACCGGAACGCCGTCCCCCGCCCGCGCCGCCCGCCGGAGCGCCCGGCGGGCACGGTCGACCTTCTTCCGCCTGCCGCGCCCCGACGTCATCCCAGCCGGTCCAGCGTCGCCGGATCGGGCGCGCCGCCGAAATACCGGTCGAGCGCGGCCCCGAACCTCGGCTCGCCGGGCGCGGCTCGCCCGAACAGCGTCATCGACGAGCGGAACTTCACGTCGTCGGGGGAGCCCAGGATCGCCGTGATGCCGCGCCCCTCGACCGCCAGCACGAGGTCGGTGCAGCGCCGCAGGCGCTCCCCCAGCACGGGATGGTCGAGATAGGCCTCCGCTTCGGCGAGGGAGCGGATCGCGTAGCGCTGCGCCATGGGGCTGAAGCCGAGCCCCGCGACCTGGGGGAACACGAACCACATCCAATGGCTGCGCTTGCGCCCGGCGGCGAGTTCCGCCGTCACGTCGTCGAAGACCGGGGCCTGCGCGTCGACGAAGCGCCGGAGGTCGTGGGGGTCGTCCATGGCGCGTCTCGCTCCGCCGGTTCAATGGCGGTCAACGCCCTTCGCGCGGCCGGCGTTGCGGGCTAGACCGGAGTCCCCGCTCCCCCGCCGTCCGGACCCCGATGACCCCCACGCTCGACCGCTTCCGCCGCATCGTCATCAAGGTCGGCTCGTCGCTCGTGGTGGACGCCGCGGCGGGCACGCCGAAGCGCGCCTGGCTCGAAGCGCTGGGCGACGACATCGCCGCCCTGCACCGCGCCGGTGCCGACGTCGCCGTGGTGTCGTCGGGCGCCATCGCGCTCGGGCGCCGCGTGCTGAAGCTGCCCGCGGGGGCGCTGAAGCTCGACGACAGCCAGGCCGCCGCCGCGGTCGGCCAGATCGCGCTCGCCCGCACCTGGGCCGAGGTGCTGGGCGCGCGGGGGCTCACGGCCGGGCAGGTGCTGGTCACCCCGGGCGACACCGAGGAGCGACGCCGCTACCTCAACGCCCGCGCCACGATGGAGCGGCTGTTCGGCCTCAAGGCCGTGCCGGTCATCAACGAGAACGACACGGTGGCGACGAGCGAGATCCGCTACGGCGACAACGACCGGCTCGCCGCGCGCGTCGCCACCATGGCGTCGGCCGACCTCCTGGTGCTGCTCAGCGACATCGACGGCCTCTATACGGCGCCGCCGGCTCAAGACCCGACCGCCACGCTGATCCCCGTGGTGGAGCGCATCGACGCCGGCATCGAGGCCATGGCGGGCGGCGCGGCCTCGATCTATTCGCGCGGCGGCATGCGCACCAAGGTGGAGGCCGCCAAGATCGCCACGGCCGGCGGCACCCACATGGTGATCGCCGACGGCCGCGTGTTCCAGCCCATCGCCCGCATCCGCGACGGCGGGCGCTGCACCTGGTTCACCACCGATTCCAACCCCCGTGCCGCCCGCAAGGTGTGGATCGGCGGCACGCTGGAGCCGCGCGGCGCGCTGGTGATCGATGACGGCGCCGCGCGGGCGCTCGGGGCAGGGGCGAGCCTGCTGCCCGCTGGGGTCGTGGCGGTGACGGGCTCCTTCGCGCGCG
This sequence comes from Lichenibacterium minor, assembly GCF_004137685.1. Classification (GTDB taxonomy): domain Bacteria; phylum Pseudomonadota; class Alphaproteobacteria; order Rhizobiales; family Beijerinckiaceae; genus Lichenihabitans; species Lichenihabitans minor. The sequence goes on from NZ_QYBB01000006.1 coordinate 125,474, forward strand.
GCGACTGCCTGCGCATCCTCGATTCCCACGGCAGCGAACTCGGCCGCGGGCTGTCGGCCTTCGACAGCGAGAACGCGGCGCTGCTGGTCGGCCGCAACAGCCGCGACATCGAGGGGCTGACGGGCGCCAGCGGCCGCGCCGCGATGGTCCACCGGGACGACATGGCGCTCCGGGCGGAGTGAACCGCGGCGGCGGGCAAGGCGCGCCGCGGAGCCGGGGCGTTCGATCGGGCCGGCCCGCCGCGATCCCCGTCCAAAGATCGATCGAAGCCGTCCCGATCGCCCCGAAGGACCAGCCCGCCGCTGCCGCCGCCCGGACGACGATGGCGGAGGTCTTCGCCCGACACCTCCGACCGGCCGTGGCCCCGGCCTCCCGGCCGGAGCTTCGCGGCTCCGCCTGCCATCTTCCCCTGTGAGGAGGAGCAGACAGCCGCGGGCCGACCCGCGAGCACCTGCCGAGCGCGGGCGAGGCGCCCTAGGTCGCAGCCGGCGCCGCCCGCTCGCTCACCCTTCCAGCACCCGCACCGGCGCCCCCCGCCGCCACGCCGCGATGTCCTCGACCACCTGGGGGAAGGCGGCCTCGTAGGTGGCGCGGCTGACGTAGCCGATGTGGGGCGTCGCCAGCACGGTCGGCATGGTGCGCAGCGGGTGGTCGGGCGGCAGCGGCTCCGTGTCGAACACGTCGAGCCCGGCGCCGGCGAGCCGCCCGGCGCGCAGCGCGTCGACCAGCGCCGCCTCGTCGACGATGGGCCCCCGCGACGTGTTCACCAGGAAGGCCGTGGGCTTCATCAGCCCGAGCTCGCGCGCGCCGACGAGCCCGCGCGTGCGCTCGCCGAGCTTGAGGTGCACCGTCAGCACGTCGGCCTCGCGGAACAGCGCGTCCTTCTCCACCCGCTCGACCCCGACCGCCGCGGCGTCCTCCGCCCGGAGGTTCTGGCTCCACGCGATGGGCCGCATGCCGAACACGCGGCCGAACTCGGCCACGCGGCGGCCGATCTTGCCGAGGCCCAGGATGCCCAGCGTCTTCCCTTTCACGTCGGTGCCGAGACCCACCTGCCAGCCGCCCGCCGCCACCGAAGCCGCCTGGCGGGCGATGCCGCGCGTCACCCCGAGCACGAGGCCCCAGGCCAGGGCCGGCGTGGCGTCCGGGTCGCCGCCCGCCGTGCCGCAGACCGGGATGCCCCGCGCCGCGCAGGCGGCGACGTCGATCGCGGCGTTCCATAACCCGACCGTGACGACGAGCTTCAGGCGGGGCAGGGCGGCCACGAGCTCCGCGCCGAGCGGCGTCCGCTCGCGGATCAGCACCAGCACGTCGAAGGGCGCGAGCCGGGCCGCCAGCCCGTCGGCGGCATGGTCGTGAAAGAACACCGTTTCGGCGTCGCCCAGGCTCGCCCAGTCGGCGAGGCCGCGGGCGACGCCCTGGTAGTCGTCGAGGACGGCGATGCGCAGCGGAGCGGCTGGGTCGGTCATGGGGCACCGGGGTGGGAGGAGCGAAACGCCGGTCGCGGCGTCCGATCGACCCCAACGTCCGAGCCCGCGCCCGGGATCGGCGGTCCAACGGCCGGGCGCGCGAAAGCCCCGGAATTCGTCAAGCCTTTCCGAAGCTTGCCGCGCCGCCGCTGCGGCGAAGGATCGCCGAGAAAACGCTTGTGCGGGAGGGGAGTTTTCCGTATCTCTCGCCTTGCCCAATTTCGCACGTGCCTGTGGTCGCGTGTCGGTTGGCGGGGTTCGGACAAGAGGCCGATAAACCGTCAGATCCAACCGGCAGCCGGAGGCGAACCGGCGAACCCCGTCTCAAACGGGGGACGCGACTTAAAGCAACGACGGACCGGGCTTTTTCGTCTCTGTCGACCCTCCAAAGGTCGGCGTACCGAAGAGGCTTGTCTTTCTTGCCGGGCGTGCGGAAGGGATTTCCCCTTCCAATCGATGGCTCTTCACGGGACGGCTGCGGCCGTGCCTTGTCGATCCAACGGCGCAGCATCAGATCGGCGCGTCGCCGGTCCGCGCTTCCGCGCGGGTCGTCGGTCCGGCCGGTCGCGGTTGGCCATGTCCTATCGACGCCTCGCGCCCTCCACCGCGCGAGCGGACGACGACCTGTCCCCGCACCCTTTCTCAGCATCGGCGCCGCGCGGCGCCAAAAGGGATGCCGCCATGACCGACCGTATCGTCGATTTCCTCCGCCGCCGCACCGAAGACGGCCCCTGCATGGTGCTCGACCTCGACGTCGTGCGCGACAACTACACCTCCTTCGCCAAGGCCCTGCCGGACACGCGCGTCTTCTACGCCGTGAAGGCCAACCCGGCGCCGGAAGTCCTGGATCTGCTGGCGAAGCTCGGCTCCTGCTTCGACACGGCGTCCGTCGTCGAGATCGAGCAGGTCCTCGCCGCCGGCGCCACGCCCGAGCGCATCTCCTTCGGCAACACCATCAAGAAGGAGCGCGACATCGCCCGCGCCCACGCCTACGGCGTGTCGCTCTTCGCGGTGGACTGCGAGGCCGAGGTCGAGAAGGTCGCCCGCGCCGCCCCCGGCGCCAAGGTGTTCTGCCGCATCCTGTGCGACGGCTCGGGCGCCGAATGGCCCCTGTCGCGCAAGTTCGGCTGCGCGCCCGACATGGCCGGCCGCGTGCTCGAACACGCCCACCGCCTGGGCCTCGTCGCCTACGGCCTGTCGTTCCACGTCGGCTCGCAGCAGCGCAACCCGCGCATGTGGGACGGGGCGCTGGCGGCGTCGGCCGCCATCTTCAAGGACCTGGCCGAGCGCGGCATCGCGCTCCAGATGGTCAACCTCGGCGGCGGCTTCCCCACCAAGTACCTGAAGAACGTCCCGGCCGTGCGCCAATACGGCAAGGCCATCTTTGAAGCCTTGCGCAAGCACTTCGGCAACCGCATCCCCGAAACCATCATCGAGCCGGGCCGCGGCATGGTGGGCAACGCGGGGGTGATCGAGGCCGAGGTGGTGCTCGTGTCGAAGAAGTCGGACGAGGACCGCATGCGCTGGGTCTACCTCGACATCGGCAAGTTCAACGGCCTCGCCGAAACCATGGACGAGATGATCCGCTACCCGATCCGCACGGAGTTCGACGGCGACGCCACGGAGCCCTGCATCATCGCCGGGCCGACCTGCGACAGCGTCGACGTGCTCTACGAGAAGGAGCCCTACGAGCTGCCGGTGTCGCTGGCGATCGGCTCCAAGGTGCTGATCGAGGGCACGGGCGCCTACACCACGACTTACTCGGCCGTGGGCTTCAACGGCTTCCCGCCGCTCAAGTCCTACGTGATCTGAGCCGTCGCCCGGCGCGATCGCCGGGCGACGCACGCTGTCCGGAACCGTCCCGGCCGCCTTCGAGGGCGGCCGGCCCCCGCGCGCGTCGACACGAGGACGCACCCGATGGTGATCCAAGCCTTTCCCGCCCTGGCGGCCGTCGCGGTCGCCGGCTTCGGCCTGCTGCGCCCCGTCGCCCCCGCCTTCCGCCTGCGCGACGAGCGCCCGCGGGATGCCTCCGCGCGTGAAGCCCTGCTCGACGCCAGCTTCGGCCCGTCCCGCTTCGCCAAGACCTGCGAGCGGCTGCGCGAAGGGCGCCTTCCCGCCGACGGGTCGAGCTTCGTCGCGGTCGACGGCGGCGCGATCGTGGGCACGCTCCGCTTCTGGCACGTCGAATGCGGCCGCGTCCCGGCCCTCATGCTCGGTCCGCTGGCCGTCGCGGCGAGCCACCGCTCGGCCGGCATCGGCGGCGCGCTGATCGCCCACGGGCTGCGGCGGGCGGCCAGGCTCGGGCACGGCGGGGTCGTGCTGGTCGGCGACGCGCCCTATTACGCGCGCTTCGGCTTCGCCCGCGCGCCCGTCGAGCATCTCGTCCTGCCGGGGCCGGTCGACGCCGAACGTTTCCTCGGGCTGGAACTTCGGCCCGGCGGGCTCGCCGGCGCCCGGGGCCGGGTCGCCGCCACGGGACTGATCGTCGGGGAGCGCCGAGACGGGGAACCCCTCCGTCGGGCGGCGTGATCGCGCCTCGTCCCATCCTCGATCCGCCGGGCGGCCGCCTTGTGGATGTCCCGGTCCTCGCGTAGCTTTTCTCCACCGTGGGTTCAGGTCGCGTCCCCGCGGCCCCGCCTGGCGGCGGGAGGAACCCCCATGCGTCGGATCACCGCCACACTCTTCGCTGCGGCGCTGGCCGTCGCCGCGATCCCCGCCGCGCGCGCCGACGATGCGAGCCGCCTGAAGACCGCCCGCGCGGTCGTCGAGGTGGCCCATGCCGGCGAGCACATGAAGGCGCTGATGCCGACCTTCCTCGGGCAGATGAAGGGCATGCTGAAGGCGCAGGGCAACGTCGACGACAAGCAGGCGCAGGTGTTCCTCGACCGCTTCCAGGCGCGTTTCGCCGAAGGGATCCCCGCCTTCGTCGACCTCGTGGCGGAGGTCTACGCCCGTGAGTTCTCCGAAGAGGACCTCGTGAACCTGCTCGCCTTCTACCGGACGCCGACGGGACAGCACCTGCTCGACAAGCAGGTCCCCATCGCCCAGGCCCTGGCGCAGGTTGGCGCCCGGTGGGGCCAGTCCGTCGCCGGCGATGTCGTGGCGGAGATCAAGAAGGAGCACGACAAGGCCGGCGGCACACCCAAGCTGTGATCCGTCCGCCCGTCACGGTCGCCGCGGCTTGACCATGACGGCCCCCTTCGGTCTATGGCGGCGACGATACCGCACCGCACCCGAGGAGTTTCCCATGGCCGATCACCCGGTCCACGCCCGTTTCGACGGGCCCATCGTGATGATCGGCTTCGGCTCGATCGGCCGCGGCACGCTGCCCCTGCTGGAACGCCACATCGCCCACGACCGGGCGAAGTTCACCGTCATCGCCCCCGACGACGCGGACCGGAACCTCCTCGACGAGCGCGGCATCCGCTTCCAACAGGTCGCCATCACGCGCGACAACTACCGCGACGTGCTGACCCCGCTGCTGACGGCGAACGGCGAGAAGGGCCTCGTGGTCAACCTGTCGGTCGACACGTCCTCGGTCGACCTCATCGACTTTTGCAAGGACATCGGCGCGCTCTACATCGACACCGTCGTCGAGCCCTGGCCGGGCTTCTACACCGACACGCGGCTCAGCGTGTCGCAGCGCTCCAACTACGCGCTGCGCGAAACGCTGATGGACCTGCGCCGCCGTCGCCCGGGCGGGCCGACCGCGGTGTCGACCTGCGGCGCCAACCCCGGCATGGTGTCGTGGTTCGTCAAGCAGGCGCTGCTCGACGTCGCGAGGGACACCGGCCACGCGGGCCCCGAGCCGACCACCCGCGAGGGTTGGGGCCGCCTGGCCCAGGCCCTCGGCGTCAAGGGCATCCACATCGCCGAGCGCGACACCCAGCGCGCCAAGAGCCCGAAGCCCATGGGCACCTTCGTCAACACCTGGTCGGTCGAGGGCTTCGTGTCCGAAGGCCTTCAGCCGGCCGAGCTCGGCTGGGGCACGCACGAGAAGGCGATGCCCCAGGAGGGCCGCCACCACGACTTCGGGCCCGACTGCGCCATCTACCTGATGCGCCCCGGCGCCGGCACGCGCGTCCGCTCCTGGACGCCGACGGCCGGCCCCCAGCACGCCTTCCTGGTCACCCACAACGAGGCGATCTCCATCGCCGACTACCTGACGGTGACGGAAGGCGGAAAGGCGGTCTACCGCCCGACCTGCCACTACGCCTACCATCCGGCCGACGACGCCGTGCTGTCGCTCGACGAGATGGCCGGCAATGCGTGGGAGCGGCAGCCGCGCATCCACATCCTGAACGAGGACGAGATCGTCGACGGGATCGACGAACTCGGCGTGCTGCTCTACGGCCACGGCAAGAACGCCTATTGGTACGGCTCGCAGCTGTCGATCGAGGAAACCCGCCGCATCGCCCCCTACCAGAACGCCACGGGCCTCCAGGTGACGTCGGCGGTGCTGGCCGGCGTCGTGTGGGCCATCGAGAACCCGGACGCCGGCATCGTCGAGGCCGACGAGATGGACTTCCGCCGCTGCCTCGAGGTGCAGTCGCCCTACCTCGGCCCCGTGGTGGGCGCCTACACGGACTGGACCCCCGCCGACGGGCGCGGCATCCTGTTCCCCGAAGAGGTGGACCGCGACGACCCGTGGCAGTTCGCCAACGTCATCGTGCGCTGACGCGCCCCGAAAGGACTGCCCCGTGAGCCGCATCGCCGTCTATCACGCCCCGCAGACCCGCTCGACCGGCGTGATGGTGCTGGTGGAGGAACTCGGGGCGGAGGTCGACGTCGTCGTCCTCGACCTCAAGGCCGGCGAGCATCGGGCGCCGGCCTTCCTCGGCGTCAACCCGCTCGGCGAGGTGCCGGCCCTGCTCGACGGCGACGCCCTCGTGACCGAGCAGGTGGCGATCTACCTGTTCCTCGCCGACCGTTTCCCCGAGCGCGGGCTCGCGCCCGCCATCGCCGACCCGCTGCGCGGTCCCTACCTGCGCTGGATGGCGTTCTACGGGTCGAGCTTCGAGCCCGCCTGCGTCGACCGCGCCCTGAAGCGCGAGCCGGGGATGCGGGGCATGTCGCCCTACGGCGACTATGATTCGACGTTGAAGGCCGTGACGGACCAGCTCGCGCGCGGCCCCTGGATGCTCGGCGACCGCTTCTCCGCCCTCGACGTGCTGTGGGGAACGGCGCTCGGCTGGATGACGACCTTCGGCATCGTCGAGCGCGACCCCGTCGTCGGCGCCTACGTCGACCGCGTGGCGGCCCGCCCGGCGAGCCGCAAGGTGCGGGACGGGGATGCCGCCCTCGCCGCCGCGCAGGAAGCCGGGCGGGCGTCGTCCGGCGAAGGCGGTGCCGCGGCGGCCCCGCCCCACCAGCTCCCCCGGATTCATCGGGGACGTGACGGGACAGCGCGATGGCGATGGTGATGAGGGGCGAGGTCGTGCTGCCGGCCGACCGCCCCACGGTCTGGGCCAAGCTCAACGATCCCGTGGCGTTGAAGAACTGCGTCGGCCTCATCGAGTCCATGCAGCGGAGCGGTGACGACAGCTACGACTTCGTGGTGCGGGTGAAGCTCGGCCCCCTGGGCGTCGCGTTCCGCGGCAAGATCGTGCTGAGCCACGTCGATCCCCTGGTGGGCTACCGCATCAACGCCGAAGGGGAAGGCGGCATCGCCGGCCATGCCGGCGGGTTCGCCGACGTGGCGCTGAGCGACCGGGGGGAGGGCACGCTGCTCGTCTATGCGGTCCAGGTCGACCTCGGGGGCCGGCTCGCCGCCATGGGGGCCCGCGCGATGGACGGCGTCGCCCAGAAGGCCGCCGACCGCTTCTTCGCGGGGTTTGCCCGTGAATGCCTGAAATAGGGCGCGGGCGGGGTGTCGGAACGCCCCGCGACCTTTATGGTGGACGACGCGCGGGGAAGGTCCCGCCCTTCCCCGATCGCGCTTCATGCCCCCACCTCCGACCATCCTCGCCGCCGCCCCGCCCGCCGCCGCCGCGGCACCCGGCCTGGTGCCGGGCCGCTCCTGCGACACCTGCACGGTGTGCTGCAAGGCCTTCGCGATCCCCGAGGTCGACAAGGGACCGGGGCAGTGGTGCCGCCACGTGGTCCAGGCGCGCGGCTGCGGCATCCACGAGGCGAGGCCGCAGACCTGCCGGCTGTTCTTCTGCCACTGGATGCGCAACGGCGCCCTCGGGCCCGAATGGCGGCCGGACCGGGCGAAGTTCGTCATGTACACCGAGATGGAGGGGCGCCGCCTCGTGGTGGCGCCGGACGTGGGCGCGCCGACCTCCTGGCGGCGGGCCCCGTATCACGCGCAGATGAAACGCTGGGCCGCCCTGGGGGCCCCGAAGAACCACCAACTGCTCGTCTTCAACGGCGATCGCGCCATCGCGGTCCTTCCCGACCGCGACGTCGAGCTCGGCCTCGTCCGGGTCGGGGACCGTATCGTCTACCGCATGGCCGGGAACCGCATCGAGGTCGACCACCTCCGCCCCGCCTGAAGGCTGCGGCGGACGGGCCCTTCCGTCGTTGACGGGGCCTGCCCCGGTCCCGATCTAAGGCCGGCACGTCGCTCCCGATCGACGGGGCGCGCCCCCGTCGATCCGAAGCGCCGCTCGAACCCGAGGACACCGACATGCTGGCCACCGACGACGACATCCTGGCGGGCGCGGAAGCCTGGCGCCGCGCCGGCCGCGGCGTGGCGCTCGCCACCGTGGTGGAAACCTGGGGTTCGGCGCCCCGCCCCGTCGGCAGCCACCTCGTGGTGGACGGGGACGGCAATTTCCTCGGTTCGGTGTCGGGCGGCTGCGTCGAGGGCGACGTCGTCACCGAAGCCCTGGACGTCATCGCCGACGGCGCCCCGCGCACGCTGGATTTCGGCGTCGCCGACGAGACGGCGTGGCGGGTGGGCCTGTCCTGCGGCGGCAGGATCAAGGTCTATGTCGAGCGCGTCGACTGATGCGGCTCGCCCTCCTTTCGGCCCTGAACGCGGAGCGCGCCGCGCGCCGCGCCGCCGTGGTGGTCACGGACCTCGCCACGACGGCACAGCGCCTGGTGCGCGCCGCCGACGTCGCGGCCGATCCCCTGGCCGAGCCCATCGCCGAAGCGCTGCGCTCCGGCAAGAGCGGAACCGTCGCGACGGAGGCCGGCCCGGCCTTCCTGACCGTGCAGGTGCCCCCGGTGCGGCTCGTGGTCATCGGCGCCGTCCACGTCAGCCAGGCGCTGGCCCCGATGGCGACGCTGGCGGGCTTCGACGTGACGATCGTCGATCCCCGCACCGCCTTCGCCACCCCCGAACGCTTCCCCGGCGTGACGGTGCTGGCCGAATGGCCCGATGTCGCCCTCGCGCGCGTCGGGCTCGACCGCTTCACCGCCGTGGCGGCCCTGACCCACGACCCCAAGGTCGACGACCCCGGGCTCGACGCGGCGCTCCGGGCCGAGTGCTTCTACGTCGGCGCGCTCGGCTCGCGGAAGACCCACGCGGCCCGCGTGGCGCGGCTCCTCGCGGCCGGCCACGCCGAGGACGCCGTCGCCCGCATCCGCGCGCCCATCGGCCTCGACATCGGCGCCGTGTCGCCCGCCGAGATCGCCGTCTCGGTGTTGGGCGAGGTCGTGGGCGCGCTGCGCCGCAAGCCGACCCGCGCCGAGAAGGACGGCGCCGCGGCGGCGCCCGCGGCCCGATGAGGTTCGGTCCCGTCCCGGTCGGCGAGGCCGCCGGCGCGGTCGCGGCCCACGGCGTCCAGGCGCGGGACGAGGCGGGCGAGCCCGTCGTGGTCCGCAAGGGGGACGTCGTCACGCCGCTCCAGGCCGAAGCCCTGGCGCGCGCCGGCGTCCGCTCGGTCGTGGTCGCGCGGCTCGATCCCGGCGACGTCGGCGAGAACGTGGCGGCGCGGCGCCTGGCCGAGGCCGTGGCGGGGCCGGGATTGTGGATCGAGCGCGCCTTCACGGGCCGGGCGAACCTGTTCGCTTCCGCGCCCGGGGTGCTCCTGGTCGACGCCGACGCGGTCGAGCGCGTCAACGCCGTGGACGAGCGCCTCACCCTGGCGACGCTGCCGCCGTTTCGCGCCGTCGAGGAGGGCGAGATGGTGGGCACCGTCAAGGTGATCCCCTTCGCGGTGGACGGCGCCGTGCTGGAGCGGGCCGTGCGCGAGGTGGACGGTCCGTCGCTTCGGCTGTCGCCCTACCGCGCCCGCCGCGTCGGCGTGGTGTCGACGCTGCTGCCCGGGCTGAAGCCGTCCGTGGTGGCGAAGACGCTCCGCGTGCTGGACGACCGGCTCGCGCCGACGGGATCGCGGGTCGCCGCGGAGGAGCGCGTGCCCCACGAGGCCGGCGCCCTGGCCGAAGCGCTGCGGCGCCTCGTGCGGGACCACGACCTGCTGATCGTCTACGGCGCGTCCGCGATCGCGGATCGGCGGGACGTGATCCCCACCGGCGTCGAGCGCGCGGGCGGCACCGTGGACCACCTCGGCATGCCGGTCGACCCCGGCAACCTGCTGATGATGGGCCGCATCGGCGCCGTGCCGGTGCTGGGCGCCCCGGGCTGCGCCCGCAGCCCGAAGGAGAACGGGTTCGATTGGGTGCTGCAGCGCCTGCTCGCCGACGTCCCCGTGGCGGGGGCCGACATCCGCCGCCTCGGCGCCGGCGGGCTCCTGATGGAGATCGTGTCCCGGCCGCAGCCCCGCGGCGGGGCGTCCCGCGAGGACGAGCCGTGAGGGTCGCGGCCGTGATCCTGGCGGCCGGCACGTCGAGCCGCTACCGCGCCGCCGACCCCTCTGTGGCGACGAAGCTGGTGGCGCCCCACGGCGGCGTGCCGTTGGTGCGCCGCGTCGCCGATGCCGCGCTGGCGAGCCCCGCCCGTCCGGTCGTGGTCGTCACCGGCCACGCCGCGCCCGAGGTGCGCGACGCGCTCGCCGGCTGCGCCGTGGCGTTCGCCCACAACCCGGATTTCGCGACCGGCCTCGCGTCCTCGCTGCGCGTCGGCCTCGGCGCGCTGCCCGCCGACGCGTCCGGCGCGCTGGTGCTTCTCGGCGACATGCCGGGCGTCACGCCGCCGCTCCTGGAGCGCCTGCTCGCCGCCTTCGCGATCGACCCCGCCGCCGAAGCGGTGGTGCCCGTGACGGCCGAGCGGCGGGGCAACCCGGCACTGCTCGGCCGCGCCCTGTTCGCCCGGGCGGGCGCGCTCACCGGCGACGAAGGGGCGCGCCGGCTTCTCGCCCGGGCGCGGGTCGTCGAGGTGGACGTCGACGACGATGCCGTGCTGCTCGATGTGGACGAGCCGGCGGCGCTGCGCTTGACCCCATCGGCGAACGGGTGAACCTTCGGCGCGCGTCACAGGAGCGAGGTGGACGACCATGCCGGGAGATGGCGATAGGCCGAAGCTGAAGCGTCTCCGGATCGAGGGCTTCCGCTCCATCGCCTCGTCCGAAATCGACTTTTCCGACCTCGACGTGCTCATCGGACCGAATGGGGCCGGCAAGTCGAACCTGATCGCGTTTCTGCGCATGGTCGGCTTCATGCTGTCGTCGGAGGGAGGGCTCTCGCTCTTCACGGGCCGCATGGGCGGCGCGTCGGCGCTGCTGCACGACGGCCCCAAGCTGACGTCGTCCATCAAGGGCGAGATCGTCATCGAGACTGCGGCCGGCCTCAACGACTATGCCTTCAGACTCGAGATGGCCGCCGGCGACACGCTGATCTTCGCCGAAGAGCGGATCCGCTTCCGCAGACACGATCTCGGCGACGGGCAGAGCTGGCTCGACTTCGGGGCCGGCCATCGGACGCCGGGCTTGCTCACCGTCAGCGACGATCAGGGTATGGAGACGCAGCGGACGATCCTGCAGCTGATGCGCGGCCTGGGCGTGTTCCAGTTTCACGACACGTCGGCGGAGTCGCCGCTCAAGCGCAAATCCAGGATCGACGGCGGACACCATCTGCGCGGCGACGGGAGCAATCTCGCGGCCTTCCTGTTCCACATGCGGAGCGTCGCGCCGCTCCACCATCGAAGGATCGTCGGAACGATACGGCTCATCGCGCCATTCTTCGACGACTTCGCGATCGAGGACGACCAGGGGTACGCTCTGCTCCAATGGCGCGAACTGGGATCGGACCTGATCTTCGGGCCCGGGCAGGTCTCCGACGGCCTGTTGCGGGCGATGGCCCTGACGGCTCTGCTCCTGCAGCCGGTCGCGACCCTGCCACCCATCGTCGTGGTGGACGAGCCCGAACTGGGCCTGCATCCGGCGGGCCTGCAGATCGTCATCGGCCTGTTCGAAGCCGCCGCGCAGGCGCGCCAGTGCATCGTCGCGACCCAGTCGCCGGATTTCCTGCGGGCCCTCGCGCCCGAGAACGTGATCGTCGTCGACCGGGCGGCGCGGTCGTCCTCGTTCCGGCGGCTCCATGCGGCCGGGCTGGACGCTTGGCTCGACGACTACGGCCTGGATGAGCTCTGGGACATGAACCTGCTCGGCGGGCGCCCGGGCTCGCTCGCGGCGGAGTGAGCCGTGCCGGTGCGTCGTCTCTACGTCGTCTGCGAAGGGCAGACCGAGGAAGAGTTCGTGAAGACGGTCCTGCAGGCCCACTTCCGCGACGCGATCGCGACCGATGTGATCCCGATCCTGCCTTCCAACAGGGCCGGATCGAACCGGCGCCGATACAAGGGTGGTTGGACGAGCTATGCAAAGCTCCGCGACGTCCTTCGCCGCGAGATGGAACAGAAGCATGGCGGCGAGACGTGGTTCACCACCATGCTCGACCTTTATGCCATCCCGAGCGACTTCCCAGGCTCGGCCGACGCTCCACGGCGGCCAGCGCGCGACCGGGTCGCGGCGCTCGAAGCGACGTTCCATGCCGATGTGACGACGAGCCAGCTCTGGCGTTTCACCCCATATCTTCAACTGCACGAGTACGAAGCGCTGTTGCTCGCCGACATCGACGCGATCGGACGCTGGATGCCCGACGAGGCCGGAACCGGCATCGCGGCCCTGAAGGCCGACATCGCCGGCCTCGCCCCCGAAGAGGTGGACGGCGGATCACAGACCGCACCGTCCAAACGGATCGTCCGTCACTTTCCCTCCTATACCGGGTTGAAGACATCGGTCGGCCCCCTCGCCGCCCTCGATATCGGCCTGACGCGCATCCGCGCGGCCTGCCCGCATTTCTCGGCCTGGATCGCCGCGTTGGAGCGCCGCTGCCGTGACTGACGACGACCGCCCCCGTTGCGCCTGGCCGGGCCGCGATCCGCTCTACCGCGCCTACCACGACACCGAATGGGGCGTGCCGGAGCGCGATGGCGGCGCCCTGTGGGAGAAGCTGATGCTGGACGGGTTCCAGGCCGGCCTCAGCTGGATCACCATCCTGCGCAAGCGCGACGCCTTCCGGCAGGCCTTCGCCGGTTTCGACCCGGAGCGGGTCGCCGGCTTCGGCGAGGGCGACGTGGCGCGGCTTCTCGGCGACACCGGCATCGTGCGGTCGCGCGCCAAGATCGACGCCACGGTGGGCAACGCCCGCGCGTTCCTCGCCATGCGGGACCGGGGCGAAGACTTCGCCGCCTTCTGTTGGGGCGCGGTCGGGGGCCGCGTGCGCCAGAACGCGTGGCGCGCCGGCGAGGTGCCGACCCAGACGGCGGAGTCGCTGGCGCTGTCGAAGGCCCTGAAGGCGCGCGGCTTCAAGTTCGTCGGGCCGGTGATCGTCTACGCCTGGATGGAAGCGGTGGGGCTGGTCAACGACCACCTCGTCACCTGTTTCCGCCACGCCGAACTCGGCGGACCGCCGTCCTGAGGCATCGCGGGCCCTTCCCGCCGGCGAAGGTTCCGTGGTTTGGTGCCCGGCCTGCGGTGCGGCGGGTCGGGGGACCGCCGCTGCCGTGCCCCATGTCCAGGAGCGGTCGATGTCGAACACGAGTTTCCCCGACAGCGCGGTGGTCTACATCCTCGACGACATCCCGGGCGTGGGCGAGTTCCAGGGCACGGGCGTCGTCATCGGCCCGCACACGATCCTGACCGCGGCCCATCTCGTCTACGACGCCGACACGGGCGCCACGGCCGACGCCATCAGCCTCTACCCCGGGTTCACCGCGGGTGCGACGGCCTACAACCCTTCCGGCGCGCTCGGCGGCCTGCAGTCGATCCACACCATCAAGGTGGCGGACAACAACGAGGAGCTGTCGGCCGCGGCGACGCAGTCCGACTTCGCCATCATCGACACGTCGGCCGACCTGACGCCCTACGGCAGGTTCGCGCTCGACCCGGCCTTCACCTCCGGCGACGTCGTGGTGAAGGGCTATCCGGCGTCGAAATCCGGCAACCTGACGGGGACCGGGGGCGTCGTGTCCCAGGACGGCGGACTGTCCGACATCGACACGTCCGGCCTGGCGCTGTCGCCCGGCTACAGCGGCGGCCCGCTCTACGACACGGTCGAGAGGAACGGGAGCGTGGTCCAGGCGGTGGTGGGCACGGTGTCGACCAACGCGGACGCCACGAAGCTGACGAAGGCGAAGGTCGCCCTGATCCGTCACTGGATCGCCTCCGACCGGTCCCTCTACGCCGGCGGCCAGGACGCGCCGAAGGGCATCGTCCCCCAGATCGCCGGAACGGTGTCGGGCGCCGTCGACGCCGCGTCCGTCACGGGATCGGCGGCGCTCGCCGCTGCAGTTCCGGCGGACTTCGCCTATACCGACCTCGCGGCGCACCACGGGACGGCGAGGCACCACCATGCCGGGCCGACGGTGCCGAGCCAGCTCGCCGACCTCGTGAACGCCCTGCAGGCGCCCGCCAGGGGCGACGCCGCGACGATCGCGGCGGCCTCGACGGAGGCCGGCGTGGGCTTCGCGGCGCCGTCCCACATGGGGCATCGCCACCATCGCATCATCGGCTGAGCCGGGGGGCACCGGCGCGGGTCTCGGCCTGCGGGGATCCTTCGCCCCGGGGCCCCGCGGGTTCCCGATCCCGACCGGTCCGGTCGGGATCGTCGGGCTTCAGCCTTCCCGCACCAGCACCACGGCCGGGATCGCCTCGAACAACCGTGCGGCGGCGACATCGCCGCCGAAGGTCCGACCCGTGAGGGCATCGGTCCAGCGGCCTTCGGGGAGCGCCAGCGCGGTTTCGCCGTCGAAGCCCGCCGTTTCGCGCCGGCCGGGGAAGCGCGCCACCGCGACGACGACCTCGTCCCCGCCCGCCTGGCGCCGGAAGGCGCACACGGCGTCCGCGTCCGCGCCGCGCGCCGCGAGCGCCTCGTAGCTGCCGTCCGCGAACAACGCCGCATGGTCGCCCCGCAGCGCCAGCAGCGCCGTCGTCAGGGCCAGCTTCAGCCGGCCGTCGCGCCAGGACCCGGCATAGGCGGCGATCGCGTCGGCGCGGTCGAGCGCCATGTCGGCCTTCACGGCATCGAGCGCCGCGGCGCGCCCCGCGAAGTCGACCGGGCGCCGGTTGTCCGGGTCCACCATTGAGAAGTCCCACAGCTCGCAACCCTGGTAGATGTCGGGCATGCCGGGGATCGTCAGCTTGAGCACGGTCTGCACCACGCTGTTCAGGGCGCCGAGCTTCGCCACCCGCCGCATGAACGGCAGTGCCGCGGACCAGAAGGCCTCCGAACGTTCCCCCGTCAGCATGCGGTCGACGAAGGCGAGCGTCGCGCCCTCGTAGGTCTCGTTCGGGTCCGCCCAGGTCGTGTGGACCTTGGCTTCGCGCAGCGCCTTCGTGGTCGCGCCCTTGATGCGCTCCGCGAAGGTGGCGACCGCGTCGGCATCGCGGGTTTCCCCCAGGAGCTCGATCGGGCAGGTGCCCACGACGAGCTGAAGCAGAGCGTATTCGTCGTTGCGGTCGGGCTGGCGGTCCGGGTCGGCGTCGGCGGGCGCGGGGCTGAGCAGCTTGCCCCAGGCGATGGCGGCCTCGGCCCACGCGTCGGGCAGTTCGGACAGGGCGGCCAGCCGGGCGCGCGTGTCCTCGCCCCGCTTGGTGTCGTGCGTGGAGGTGGTGACCATGGAATGCGGCCAGTGTTCGGCCCGCTCGGCATTGGCGTCGTGGAAGGCCTGGAGCGGCCGGCCGAAGGTCGTCGGGTGCCCGCCGACCTCGTTCAGCGCGATGAAGCGGTTGAAGCGGTAGAAGGCCGTGTCCTCGAGCCCCTTGGCGGTGACGGGGCCGGTGTATTGCTGGAACCGCATGGCGGCATGCAGGACGGCGTTGCGCGACAGCCCGCTCTTCGGTCCGGCGACGAGGTCGCCGGTGAGCAGGTCGTAGAGGAAGGTGAAGACCGAGCCGTCGATGGCCGTTTCGGAGCGACGCGCCGCCGCGATGGCGGCGTCGAGCGACTGCCGGTCGGCCTCGGTCGGCGTGCCGGAGAAGTCGAGGTAGCTGCGGTAGACGGGGAAGTTCGCCACCACCTCGCGCAGGGCACGGCGGATGAGGTTGCGGGTGAAGTCGGACGTTTTCGGGTTGAAGCGGGCCACGCGGGTGATCTCGCGGGCGAGACTGTTCAGCTCGGAGGACATCTCGTTGTCCATGATGAGCTTCTTGCAGGACTTCAGGGTCTTCGAGAACACCTCGAGCTCGCCGGTGAAATCGGCGTAGACCCGGCTGAAGGACGCCTCGCTGGCGGGGTCGACCATCAGTTCCAGGAGCTGGTTCGTCACCTCGTAGCCGGTGGTGCCGTCGACCGGCCAGTCCGGGCACAGCGGCTCGCCGGGGCCGAGGATCTTCTCGACGACGAGGTAGGGCGCCTGGCCCTGGCGGTTGGGCGCCCGGGCGCGTAGGCGCTCGAGGTAGCCCTTGGGGTCGAGCAGGCCGTCGATGTGGTCGATGCGCAGACCGTCGATCGTGCCGTCGCGCAGCATGGTGGCGACGAGGCGATGCGCGTGGTCGAACACCGCGGGCAGCTCCATGCGCAGCCCGGCGAGGTCGTTGATGTTGAAAAAGCGGCGGTAGTTGATGTCGTCGGCCGCGGTGCGGAACTGCGCGGCGCGCCAGAACTGCTTGCGGACCAGCGCGTCGAGCCGGCCCCAGCTCCTGGCGTCCCCTTCCGTGCCGTTGAGCTTGGCCACGGCGGCCTCGATGGCCTCGCCCACCTCGGGCCGCTCGCGCACGAGCTCGACGAGGTCGGCCTTCAGGCTTTCGGCCCGGCGCAGCACCTGCGGGCGCCACGCGGGCAGGCCCGAGAAGCCGTCGCCGACGTGGTCGAGGGTTTCGTCGTCGTCGCCGAGGATCTGACCGTAGTGCACGGGGCAGATCGGCAGCATGTGGGTGTCGTAGGCCCAGACCGCGAAGGAGCCGGTCTTGGCATCGAACTTCAGGCGCAGCCGGCCCGCGGCGAGCTCGGTGCCGTATTGGCCGCCCAGGATGGGCACGAGCAGCTTGTCGTGGAGGTAGGCCTGGTCGGAGTCCCAGTCGATGTCGAACCAGCCCGCGAAGGCGGAGTCGGGCCCCCATTCCAGCACGTCGAGCCAGAACGGGTTGTCGGCGCCGCCGACGCCCATGTGGTTCGGCACGAAGTCGAGCACCTGCTTCAGCCCCGCCGCCTTCAGCGCCGCCGACATGCGGGCGAAGCCCCCCGCGCCGCCGAGCTCGGGGTTGAACACGTTGTGGTCGGTGATGTCGTAGCCGTGGGTCGAGCCGGGCCGCGCCTTCAGGTAGGGCGAAGCGTAGAGGTGGCTGACGCCCAGCTTCGCCAGGTAGGGGGCGAGGGCGGCCGCCGCGTCGAAGCCGAAGTCGGGGGTGAACTGGAGGCGATAGGTGGCGCGGGGCGTCACGGGCTTCATCCTGGCTGAAATGTCGGACCGTAAAGGCCTGAACCCCGCTTCGGGTTCAGGGGCCGGCGTCGCGCCGTCGCCGATTCAGGCGTTTTCAAACGCCGTCGTGGACGGACCAGCGCACGGTCCAAGGATCGAGCCGCCCGCCCGCGACCTCGCCTTCGCGCCAGATCTCGCGTCCGGCGACGTCGGCGAACCCGCCCTGCGGGTCGGCCTTGAGGTTGGCGTCGAGCCGCAGTTCGGCGCCGTCCTCCGTGCGCCAGCGCACCGTCACGGCACCCCGGCCGAGGATCTCGTAGGCCCCCGCATGCGCGCCCATGCGCGCCACGAGCGGGGTCACCTCGGCCAGGCGTCGTGCCAGGAGGCTCCGCGTGCGGGCGAGGGCGCCGGGGTCCACGGCATTCCAATCGAGCTTGGCGGCCAGGAAGGTGGACGCCGCGGTCGGGTCCGGGATGCGGTCGCGCGCGGCCTCGTCGCGGAACGCCGGGAAGTGCTTGAACTCTTCGCGCCGCCCGTTCCGGATGGCGTCCGCGAGGTCGCCCGAGAAGTCGCAGAAGAAGGGGAAGGGCGTCGCGGCGCCCCATTCCTCGCCCATGAACAGCATCGGAACCTGGGGCAGCAGCAGGCACACCGCCGACACGGCCTTGACGGCCTCCGGCGGTGAGAAGGCGTTGAGCCGGTCGCCGAAGGCGCGGTTGCCGATCTGGTCGTGGTTCTGGACGAAGCTCACGAAGGCGGTGGGCGGCAACTCGCCCGAGGGCTCGCCGCGCGGGCTGCCGCGGAAGCTCATCACCTGTCCCTGGAACGCGAAGCCCTGCGCGAGCGCGCGGCCGAGCTTGTCGGTGTCGCCGACGTAGTCGCCGTAATAGGAATCGCCTTCGCCCGAAGCCGCGACGTGGAGCACGTGGTGGACGTCGTCGTTCCACTGCGCCGTGTAGCGCTCCGCGCGGCCGTCGTCGGAGCGGAGCAGGCGGCTCGCCGCGTTCTCCTCGTTCTCCAGGACGAGGTGGAGCGGCCGGTTCAGCGTCGCGTGGCGGGCCCTGACCGAAAGCTCGTGCAGGAGGTGGGGCGTGGTGTCGTCGATGATGGCGTGGACGGCGTCGAGCCGCAGGCCGTCGAGGTGGTATTCCTCGATCCAGTAGAGCGCGTTGTGGATGGCGAAGTCGCGAACCGGGCGGCTGTGCTCGCCGTCGTAGTTCACCGCGATGCCCCAGGGCGTGTGGTGGCGCTCGGTGAAGAAGCCCGGGGCGTAGAGCGACAGGTAGTTCCCGTCCGGCCCGAAGTGGTTGTAGACGACGTCCAGGATGACCGAGATGCCGCGCGCGTGCGCGGCCTCGACGAAGGCCTTGAAGTCCTCGGGGCGGCCGTAGGCGGCGTCGGGCGCGTAGGGCAGCACGCCGTCGTAGCCCCAGTTGCGCGCGCCCGGGAAGTCGCCGACCGGCATCACTTCGACGGCGTTGACGCCGACCGACACGAGGTGGTCGAGCCTGTCGATGGCTGAGCGGAACGTGCCCTCGGGGGTGAAGGTGCCGATGTGGAGCTCGTAGAGCACCGCTTCGTGCCAGGGCCGGCCCGCCCAGGCCTCGTCGCGCCAGCGATACTCCGTGGGGTCGATCACCTCGCTCGGGCCATGCACGTCGGCCGGCTGGAAACGCGACGCGGGGTCCGGCACCATGAGCCCGTCGGGCAGGCGGAAACGGTACAGCGTGCCGGGCTCCGCATCGCGCACCACGCGCTCGCGCCACCCGTGGCCGATGTCCTCCATCGGCAGCGGATCGCGGCCCTCGATGACGAGGTCGATGCTGGTGTGGGCGGGGGCCCAGAGGCGGAAACGGGTGCCGATGTGGGCAGCCCATTGGGCGCCGTGCGGCATCGCATGGGCGCGGTAGGTTTCGGTCAAGGGTCGATGGCCTTCGTGAAGGTGGCCCCCGACCCGATGGGGTCGGAAGCGTCGTGCTGCCGGAGCGTGGTGCGCGTTCGCGCTTGGATCTGAATGCACAGTGACTATGGGGGTCGCGGCGCCGAATGCCGCCGCGACCCGGTGCCTCAGGCGCCGGCCGGGACCCGTCAGGCCCCTTCCTTGTCCTTGTCCGGCGCGTTCTCGTTCGGCACCGGCGGCGGGGCGTTGGTGTTCAGCCGTACCAGCACGAGGCCGCGGGCCGGCACCGGGCAGGTGTCGCCGATGGCGAATTCCTGCTCGCCGCGCCCCGCGTCCGCGGTGTCGATGAGGCGCGTCCAGCTTTTCCCGTCGCGGCTGTCCGGCATCGTGAACGCGATGGCGTCGCGGCCGGCGTTGACGATGAGCATCAGGGTGGAGTGGTCGCCGTCCTGCGGCACCGCGTTGACCTGGGCGCGGCCGTCCATGAGCATGCCGACGCAGTTCATGGTGTGGTCGGTCCAGTCGTGCCCTTCGGCTTCGCAGCCGTCCGAGCGCACCCAGGTGACGTCCTTGACCTCGTGCACGGGATCCCAGGTGCCCGTGTAGAAGCGGGCGCGGCGCAGCACCGGATAGGTGTGGCGGATGGTGCCGAGCCTGCGGGTGAAGTCGAGAAGCGTTTTCCCGTCCTCGCTCAGGTTCCAGTCGATCCAGCCGATCTCGCTGTCCTGGCAGTAGGCGTTGTTGTTGCCGCCCTGGGTGCGGCCGAACTCGTCGCCCGCCACGATCATCGGCGTGCCCTGGCTCAGCAGCAGCGTCGACATGAAGTTGCGCATCTGCTTGTTGCGCAGCTTGATGACCTTGGGGTCGTCGGTTTCGCCCTCGGCGCCGCAGTTCCAGGAGCGGTTGTCGGAGCTGCCGTCGCGGCCCTCCTCGCCGTTCGCCTCGTTGTGCTTGTCGTTGTAGGACACGAGGTCCTTCAGCGTGAAGCCGTCATGCGCCGTGATGAGGTTGACGCAGGCCCAGGGGCGCCGCCCCTCGTGGTTGAACGTGTCCTCGGAAGCGCAGAGCCGCGAGATGACGTTGCCCACGGGCTGCGCGCCGCGCCAGAAGTCGCGCACGTCGTCGCGGAACTTGTCGTTCCATTCGGCCCAGCCCGGGGGGAAGTTGCCGACCTGGTAGCCGCCCGGCCCGATGTCCCACGGCTCGGCGATCATCTTCACGCCGGCCAGCACGGGGTCGAACAGGCAGTTCTGCAGGAAGGCGGAATGCCGGTCGAAGCCCTGCGGGCCGCGGGCGAGGGTGCAGGCGAGGTCGAAGCGGAAGCCGTCGACGTTCATCTCCTGGACCCAGTAGCGCAGGGAATCCAGCACCATCTGCATCACGCGCGGGTGGTGCAGGTTGAAGGTGTTCCCCGTGCCGGTGTCGTTGATGTAGTAGCGCTTCTGGTCCGGGATGAGCTGGTAGTAGGACGCGTTGTCGATGCCCTTGAAGGACAGCGTCGAGCCCTTTTCGTTGCCCTCTGCCGTGTGGTTGTACACCACGTCCATGATCACTTCGAGGCCCGCCTCGTGGAAGCGGGTGACCATGTCCTTGAACTCCTGCACGGCGCTCACGGGGTCGGACGCGTAGAGCGGATGCGGCGCGAAGAACCCGATGGAGTTGTAGCCCCAATAGTTCGACAGGCCGCGATCGATCAGGAAGTCGTCGTTGACAAAGGTGTGCACCGGCAGGAGCTCGACGGCGGTCACGCCGAGGCTCTTGATGTGCTTCAGGATCTCGGGGGTGGCCAGCCCCGCGTAGGTGCCGCGCAGGTTTTCGGGCACGGCGGGATGGCGCTTGGTCAGGCCGCGGACGTGGGCCTCGTAGAACAGGCTGTTCGACCAGGAATGCTTGGGCTTCTTCCCTTCGGGCAGGTGCGGCTTGTGCATGTCGGCGACGACGCACTTCGGCATGAAAGGAGCCGAATCGCGCTCGTCGAAGCTCAGGTCGTCGCCGGTCTCCATCTTGTAGCCGAAGACGGCCGGATTCCACTTCAGCTCGCCGACATGCGTGCGGGCGTAGGGGTCGAGCAGCAGCTTGTTCGGGTTGAACCGGTGCCCGTTGTTGGGGTCGTAGGGCCCGTGCACGCGGAAGCCGTAGAGCTGGCCCGGCGTCAGGTTCGGGAAATAGCCGTGGAACACCTGGTCGGTATATTCCGGCAGCTCGAGCCGATCCGTCTCCTTCTGCCCCGAGGAGTCGAACAGGCACAGCTCGACCTTGGTGGCGTTGGCCGAGAAGAGCGTGAGGTTGGTGCCCCGGCCGTCCCACAGCGCGCCGCGCGGGTGCGGGGAGCCTTCGAGCGTCTGCCGATGGTTGACCGTCTGATTCATGTCGCGTCCTTGAGGGCGGCCGAGCGCCCGCTATGGCTCAGCTTCAGCCGTCCGATCGCCTTAGAACGGTCGAAATCGGATTTGGTGCCATGTCGAGGGCCATGACGCGTCGCCGCAACCCGGGCGACGCGGGGCATGGTGAACGCGAAACCGCCCGGCGCGAGCCGGGCGGCCTCATGCCGCTATTGCGGGGCGATCAGGCGTGGAAGGTGAAGTCCGACGGGTTCGCCTTCAGTTCCGCCTTCGTCACCCCCGTGAGCCTGATGGCGTCGCCCGACGTCGGATCGACGATCACGGCGCCGCCGGCCGTGTTGTGGGTGGCGCTCAGCACCGCGGCGAGATCGGCGAAATCCGCCGACGGAAGGCTGATGGTGTCGTGATCCGCGCCGTTGGCGCGGAACAGGTTGATCGTGTCGAGGCCGTGGCCGGGATTGAACACGAAGGTGTTGTCCGGGGCGCCGCCGTTGTTGAACGTGTCGAAGAAGTGGGACTGGAAGCTTTGGCCGGACGCTTCGACCTGGACGGTGCTGGATCCGCCGCGATGGAAGTTCGTCGTGCCGATGATGGCGCTGCCGTCCGGGTTGTACAGCACCTCCTGCGCCACCTTGCCGGTGCCGGCGAGGCCGCCTTCCAGCGAAAAGGGCGCCTGGACCGACGTCGTGGCGCCGACGGCGTCCGTTTCCGTCGCGGTGATGAAGCCCTGCAGGTGCGGCCCGACCCGGTCCGTGAAGCTGTAGCTCCCGTCGGCTGCGACCATGGCGGTGCCGAGCACCGTCGCGGCGCCACCGTCGACCACGGCCGAGATGGAAACCCCGGTCACACCCGAAGCGCTCGCCACATGGCCCGTGACGGTGAACCGACCCCTGCCATCGAAGGCGGCCGACGGGTCGATCGAGACGACGTCGCCCCCGGCCGCCCCCGTGCCCCGGGCGACGGCGCTGCCGGGCGGCAGGACCGTCGTGGTCGTCGCGCCGAGGGGCGTCGTGGTGGTGACCGTCGTCCCGCCGGCCGTGGGATCGACCGTCACCGTGGTGCCGCCGGCAGAGATCGTTCCCGCCGGGTCGTTTCCGGTGGTGCCGTTGCCCGCCCCGCCGAAGGGGACCCCGGTGCCGCCGGTTCCGGTGCCGCCCGTGACGGTGCCGGGACCCGAGCCCGTGCCGGTCCCCGCTCCGGTTCCCGTGCCGCCCGCACCGGAACCCGTTCCGGTGCCGGTGCCGGTGCCGGTGCCGGTGCCGCCCGTTCCCGTTCCCGTTCCCGTGCCGCCAGTGCCCGTGCCGCCCGTCCCCGTGCCGCCCGTCCCTGTGCCGCCGGTGCCGGTGCCGCCGGTGCCGGTTCCGACCGTGATGGTGGTGCCACCGGTGCCATCGCCGCCCAACGTCAGTCCCACGGTGAGAGGATCGAGGCCGGCCGCCAGTTGGACCGGGATGACCGTGCTGACCATACCTGCCGTCGTGACGTTCAGCGCTTGTTGGGTGGGGTCGTAGGCGACCGTTGCGCCCGCACCCAGGACGCCGAGGTCGAGCGTGTCGTCCGCGCCCAGGTTGGTGATCGCGCCCAGGAAACCCGCCGGATCGCCCAGCGTGAGCTTGGCGGCCTGCCCCCCGAGGTCGACCGTGACGCCTGCCGCCACGGGTCCGCCGAGCGTCAGCGATGCGCCGTCGCCCAGCGTCACCGTGCCCGGCGCGGTGATGGCCCCAGCGACGGCGACGACCGCGCCGCTGTCGAGGACGGTCGTGTCGAATCCGGTGATCGTGGTGCCGAGATCGTTCAGCGCCGTCGTGCCGACGCCCGCCGCGATCTCCAGCGTGTTGCCCTGGCCGGCCGCCTGGGCGATCCCGTTCAGGACCGCGCTGGGGTCGAGAACGAGCCTGCTGCCGCCGGTGCCGCCGAGGCTGACGGCGACGCCGCCCGCAGCGCCCGTGGCATCGCTGCCGCTGATCGTGCCGGAGTCGACGACCACGCCTCCGCCGATCAGGTTCACGCCGATCCCATCGGCACCCGTGGCCGAGATGGTGCCGAGGTTGGACACCGTGCCGGTCGTCGCCATTCTCACGCCGTCGACCGCGCCGGCGATCGTGCCGCCGAGGTCGTTCGCCAGTGTGCCGCCCGTCAGGGCGATGCCGCTCGCGGCCTGGCCCGTCACCGAGCCGGCGTTGGTGATCGCCGCATCGCCGGTGCCGAGGATGCCGTTCACCGTGCCCGTGATGGCGCCGGTGGCCTCGTTGATAAGGGTGCCGGACGCGGTCGACACGCCGTCGCCCGCGGTGGCCAGCACCGAGCCGGCGTTGGTGATCGCCGCATCGCCGTTGCCGAGGATGCCGTTCACCGTGCCCGTGATGGCCCCGGTGGCCTCGTTGATAAGGGTGCCGGACGCGGTCGACACGCCGTCGCCCGCGGTGGCCAGCACCGTGCCGGCGTTGTCGATCGTGCCGGCGCCGGTATTGAGCACCCCGTCGACCGCGCCGGTGATGGTGGCGCCCGCCGCGTTGGCGAGGTCGCCGCCCGTCAGGGCGACGCCGCTCGCGGCTTGGCCCGTCACGGAGCCGGCGTTGGTGATCGCCGCATCGCCGTTGCCGAGGATGCCGTTCACCGCGCCCGTGATGGTGCCGCCGGCCTCGTTGGTGAGGGTGCCGGCCGCGGTCGACACGCCGTCGCCCGCGGTGGCCAGCACCGTGCCGGCGTTGTCGATCGTGCCGGCACCGGTGCTGAGCACCCCGTCGACCGCGCCGCTGATCGTGCCCCCCAGGTCGTTCTCCAGGGTGCCGGCCGCGAGGGTCACGCCGGCCCCGGTCGTCCCCGAGATCGATCCGGCATTGGTGACGGCCGCCGTGCCGAGGACGTCGAGCCCGTCGAGCGTGCCCTGGATGATGGAGGAGGCCGCCGCGTTCTGGACCGTGCCGGTGCCGATGGTCGCGCCGATGCCGGCGTCCCCCGTCGCCGCGATCGTCCCGCCGTTGGTCAGCGCGCCGGCGTCCAGCACGACGCCGATGCCCCCCTGGCCGCTCGCCGAAACCGTACCCGCGTTGGACACCGTCGAGTTTTGGCCCGAACCGGTGTTGGCCACGTCGATGCCCGCCGCCACGCCGGTGACGGCGGCTGCCGCCCCGTTGGTGACCGTGCCGCCGAGCGTGAGGTCGATGCCGACATTGCCCCCGACGGTGCCGAGATTGGTGACGGTCGCGGCCGGCAACGTCGCCTTGACGCCATCGCCCACGACCGAGCCGAGGATCCCACCCAGGACGGATGGCAGCGTGCCGTCGAGCGTGACCCCTGCCTCGACAGTCAACGGATTCGTCGATGTGGACGAGTCCACGACTCCGCCAATGATGCCGGTCGTGTTGGTGGGGCCGATAAGGGTTCTGGTGATGTCCAATGCCATCGTTTGCTCCACTCGGATCAGCCTCGGAAGAGGCTTGCGGTGGAGGCATGGAAGGCCGTGGTCCTCTAAACGCTGGTAGACCGCAAAATTGAGAGTAAATCCTGTTTTGGCACAGGATACGTCTGCGATTGTTGCTGGATTTGAACCATGATCAACTTCGTGTCGATCGATTTTTAATGAATATGCAACGCTTGTGGCGCCCAGGGCGGTCGCGGCGGCGCGATGGCAGAGGGCCCGAGCCGTGGCGCGCCAGCCGATCGGCGGACCCGTCGCGGCCGATGGGTTTTCGGGACTTGAACGGGGGGCAGGACGGCCCCCCGACGGCGTCGGACCGGTGAGTTTCCAAGCTTCGCCGACGGCAACCGGAGCCCCGTTCAACCCGGGATGCAGCGCGCCGCGCCCTCGCCGTGGGGAGCGGCGCCGGACCCCTGTCAGGGGGGGAAAGAGGGCGGCCGCGGGGTGCATCGAAGCGCGATCCGACGCGGCGTCGATCACAAATGCGTGATCGTCGCCGCGCGCGGCATCGTCGGCAACCGCCCCGCCATCCGCCCCGTTGTCGATTTGGGCGGCGGCGGGCGCCGCGATGGGAGGCTGGCGATGGCCAGGGATGGATCGGCGACGGTTCGGAGCGCCGTGACGGCCTTTTTCGACGATCGGGCCGCCGCCCAGCAGGCGGTCGACGACCTCGTCGCCGCAAAGGTGGCGCGCGAGCGCATCACCCTCGTCGAGGGGGGCTCAACCCCGATGGCGGTCGAGCCCGTGCCCACGCGCGACCGAAGCGTCTGGGACACCGTCAAGGACCTCTTCATGGCGGACGTGGATCGTCACGCCTACGGCGAGGGCCTGCGCCGCGGCGGCTTCCTCGTTTCGGTGATGCTCGGCGCCGGCGACGCCGCGCGGGTCGTCGAGGTGCTCGACCGCGAAGGCGCCGTGGACATGGACGCGCGCCAAAGCGACTGGGAGCTCGAAGGCTGGGACCCGGTGCGCGCTTCCGCCGATCTCGACGCGCTGGCGTCGGCGCCGTCCGCCGCCCCCGTCGACGGCGCCGTCCGGGCCGCCGTGGAGCCGTCAGCCGCGGTCGGGCCCGCGTTCGGCAAGGGCGAGGCCCCGCGGCCCGGGAGCGGCAGGGTGGTCCGCGATGTGGAGGCCGAGGGCTTGCGGCTGCGCACCTACGTCGAATCCCACGCCCCACCGGACCCGGCGCGCTGACGGACCGGCGGGTTCAGGCCGACTTGTCGGGCCAGGGGCACAGGTCCGACACCGGGCAGGCGCCGCAGAGCGGCTTCCGGGCCACGCACACGTAGCGGCCGTGCAGGATCATCCAGTGGTGGGCGTCGCGCATGAACTCGGCCGGGATCGCCTTCTCGAGCCCGAGTTCGACCGCCAAGGGCGTCGCGCCGGGCGCGATGGCGAGGCGGTTCGACACGCGGAAGACGTGCGTGTCGACCGCGACGACGGGCTCGCCCCAGACGGTGTTCAGCACCACGTTGGCCGTCTTGCGGCCGACGCCCGGCAGGGCTTCGAGCAGGGCGCGGTCGCGCGGCACCGTCCCGCCGTGCCGTTCCACCAGCAGGGCGCAGAGCGCCATCACGTTCTTGGCCTTGGAATTGTAGAGCCCGATCGTCTTCACGAAGTCCCGCAGGCGCTCCTCGCCGAGCTGGAGGATGGCGGCGGGCGTGTCGGCGGCGGCGAAGAGCGGCCCCGTGGCCTTGTTGACCGACACGTCGGTGGCCTGCGCCGACAGCACCACGGCGACCAGCAGCGTGAAGGGGTCGGAATAGTTCAGCTCGGTCTCGGGTTTGGGGTTGGCGGAGCGCAGCCGCCCGAAGATGGCGGCCACGCGCCCCGCCTCGTGGGCGTCGTCGATCACCGATGCCGCCACGGGATGCGTGCCGCCGGGCGCGCCCAGGTCGACCGCGGCTGCGCCGTCGCGGGAGGGTGGCTTCTTCCGGGCCATGCGGGTCCTATATGCCGAGGTCAGGGGCGCTGCCCGGATACCATGGGAGGTCGCCGCATGTCCGATGCCGATCCCGCCGAGCCGGTGCTGTTCGCGACGCGCCTGCGCCCGCACCGCTCGCTGAACCAGCGCCAGTTCCGCGTCCTGCTGCTCGGCATCGCGGGCGTCAGCTTCGTGTCGACCCTGCCCTTCGTGATCATGGGCGCCTGGCCGGTGGCGGGCTTCATGGGCCTCGACGTTCTGGCGGTCTACGTCGCCTTCAAGGCGAGCTTCCGGTCGGCCCGCGCCTACGAGGACGTGGAGGTGACCGTGCTGCAGCTCACGCTGGCCAAGGTCGACGCGGCGGGTGCGCGCGCCGAATGGCGCTTCAACCCGTCCTGGGTGAGGCTGGAGCGCCAGGAGCACGTCGAGTTCGGCACGCAGCGGCTCGACCTTGTGGCGCGGGCGAACCGCGTCGAGGTGGCTGGCTTCCTGGGTGCCGACGCCAAGGGGCGCTTCGCCGACGACCTCGGGCGCGCGCTGGCGGAAGCGCGGCGAGGATACCGCTACGATTGAGGCCGGCGGCCCCGCCCGGCCGTCAGGAAGGCGCGCCGAGCGAGGGCGCGACGGCGCCGTCGCGGCGGACGGTTTCGACGCCGTTCGATCCGGCGAGCCTCCGCTCCAGGCCCTCCGCGCCCCCGAACTGGAACCCGAGCTGGCTCGCATAGGCGAGGCAGGCCCGCCGCTTCGCGTCCGCCTCGCCGGGCATCAGCGCCACCTCCTCCTCGGCCAGCTTCGCCATCCGGTCCCGCAGCGGCTCGCGCGGGCTCGCGTCGCGCACCACGTAGGGGAAATCGCGCCACCACAGCGTGGGACCGGGCCAGCCCACGCGGTCGAAGGCCCGCACGACCTGGACGTGGTCGGCATGGCCGCCGATGCATTGCGGCGCCAGGACCAGGGCGGGCCGGTGCGCGTCCAGCAGCGCGGCGAAGGCCGGGGCGAGGTCGTCGACGATCCCGTCCCCCGGACGCACCCCGGCGAACAGCGCCGGCGCGTCGTCGTAGCCGCGGTGGGGCGCTTCGCGGAACGGCAGCCACAGCGGCTCGGCGCCGAGCGCCCGCATGGCGGCGGCGTCCTCGTCGCGGCGCAGCGCCATGTAGTCGACCTCGGCGCCGAGGCCCTTGTCGAGCTGGCAGGCGAGGGCGAAGCCGCGCGGCTCCGGCACCGAAGCCGTGAACACCGTCGCCACGACCACGCGCCAGCCGGACGCGGCGAGCCGTGCCAGGATGCCGCCGCAGGAGAAGGCGGCATCGTCGAGGTGGGGCGACAGGGCGAGGGCGGTGCGCATGCGGGCGGTTCACGGTTTCGAGGTCGGGGTCCTGTCTCCCCTCGCGGAAGAAGATGGCCCGATGACGTCGGACCGCACGGGGGTGAAGCGCCGCCCGCGGCGACCGATGTGCGGGACAGGCGGCGGGATCGCCCTTCAAGCCAAGGATTGCGCCTTCGAGCGCTCGAACGACGTCCGCCTCCGCCCCGAATCGACGGCCGGATGCCGTGTTGGGCCGCGGGGACCGGGAGGGTGCCGCCCATCACGGAGGCGGCTCGCGTCAACGTTTCCACCCACCCACGCCGGGTGGCTGGAACGGGAGGGCGGATTAACGCGATGTTGAACGCCGTTGTTCCAGGGTAGCGGCGACCGATCGGTCAGACCGCCGCGAGCTGCCCCATGATTCTCGACCGCCGACGCTTCCTGCAATCGGCTGCCATCGTGGCTGGTGGATCGGCCCTCGGCCGTGCCGTCGATCCGGTCCCGGCTTCCGCCCTGAGCCGCCCGGGCGGGGGCGCCCTCGATTCCCTGTCGAAAGCCCTGAAGGGGCGTCTCCTCCGGCCCGGCGACGATGGCTATGCCGTTGCAGCCTGGCCCAACGCCGGACGCTGGGCCGATGTCCATCCGCGGGCGGTCGCGCTCTGCACCGGGCCGGACGACGTCCGGGCCTGCGTGGAGTGGCTCCAAGGGCAGAAAGGCCCGTCCCGCGATTTCGCGGTGCGTTCGGGGGGACACAATTACGCGGGCTTCTCGACCACCGACGGCCTGCTGATCGACGTGAAGCCCATGAACCGGATCACGATCGATCGCGGCACGCGGACGGCCGTCGTGGAGGCCGGCGCCAGCAACCAGGACTTGGCCGACGCGTTGCGCGGCGCCGGCTTCGCGGTGCCGTCGGGGCGCTGCCCTACGGTGGGGACGAGCGGCCTCGTGCTCGGCGGCGGCTGGGGCTTCTCCGCCACCCGGCATGGGCTGACCTGCGACAGCCTGCGCTCGACCGAAGTGGTGACGGCCGACGGTCGCCTGCGCCGGGCCGCGGAGGCGCGGGACCTCGACCCCGACCTGTTCTGGGCGGCCCGGGGCGGTGGCGGGGGCAACTTCGGCGTGCACACATCCTTCATCTTCGACCTGTATGACGTGAAGAACGTCGACGTGACGGTGTTCAACATCGTGTGGCCCGCCACCCGGCAGGTCGAGATCGTGCTGGCGCTTCAGCAGATCCAGGCCGAGAACGCCACGACCCTGTCGACGCGCACGAAGATCGCCCCCTCGAAGGTCGGCGTGCCGACGAGGGACGACCTCGCGGTCCAAACCTTCGGCCAGTTCTGGGGACCGCCGGACCAGTTCCGCGCCGCCATGGCGAAGGCGATCTCGATCGCCGACCCGGCGATCCTCGAGGTCAACGGCATGAGCTACTGGAGCGCCCGAGACTACCTCGTGACCGACGATCCGCTCGGGCTCTACGACCTCCGCTCGCGCTACGTGAAGGGCGGGCTCAGCGGCGATGCGGTGGACACCATGCTGACGCAGATGACGCGCTGGCCGGGAGGGTCGCTGCGCCAGGACAACATGGGCATTCTGTTCGCCGTCGGAGGCAAGGTGAAGGAGAAACGGCCCGAAGACACGGCCTACGTCCATCGACAGGCCGATTACATCTTCGAGATGGAGACCACCTGGAGCCCGCTCGACACGCCCGCGGTCGTGGCTCGGCAGAAGGAATGGCTGGCCGGCTACTTCGACGCGATGGAGCGTCACGTGATGCAGCAGTCCTACGTCAACTTCCCGAGTCGGAGCCTGCCCGACTGGCAGCGGGCCTATTACGGCGACAACCTCGGCCGCCTGTCCCAGGTGAAGCTGCAATACGACCCGCACGAGTTCTTCCGCTTTCCACAAAGCGTGCCCCTGCCGAGCCGCGTGAGCGCGCGGGGCTGACGGGGCATGGTCACCGTCCTCCGCCTCCCCGCGGCACGTCGCGACGGCCCGGCGCGCATCGCCCGTGCGCCGAAGCTCCTCGCTTTCGTCTCGGCTCTCCTCCTGGCGGCCTTCCCGGGCGCGGGACGCGCCGGGGAGGCTGCCCCCGCCTGGGCGGTCTACGACGCCCCGCCCTACATGATCGCCGACGGGCCGGACCGCGACGCGGGCGTCTTCGACCGCATCCGGCACCTCCTCGACGACCGCCTGTCGGGCACGCCGCAGCCGGCCGTGGTGATGCCGTTCCCCCGCGTGCTGGCATCGGTGAAGGACGGCGTCCCGCTCTGCTTCGTCGGCGGGGTCAGGACGCCGGAGCGGGACGGCTTCGCCCTGTTCTCGCTGCCGGTCGCCATGTTCTACCCGCTGCGGATCGTCGTGCATGCCCCGGAGCGCGCGCGGTTCGAGGCCCGCGGTCCCTTGTCGCTCGAAGCCGTGCTGGCCGATCCCGCCCTGCGGTCCAGCATGCTGAAGGACAGGTCGATGGGAGACGGCATCGACGCCCTGATCCGTCGGGCCCCGCCGTCCCGCGTCCACGCCGACTTCGGCGAAGCCTTCCGCATGCTGCTCGCCGACCGGCTGGACTACCTCGTCGAATATTCGGCCATGGCCGCCTATGCGGGGGAGAAGCTGGGGCAGCGCGGCACGTTCGTGGGACTGCCCTTCGCGGAAGCGCCGGCGCCGGTGTTCAGCCGGGTGATGTGCCCGAAGACCGATTGGGGACGGGAGGTCATCGCCCGCGTCGACGCCGTGCTGCGGGCCGAGCGGCCGAGCCCGAGCTATCGTGCGACGGTCGAGGCCTGGACCGACGACGCCGACGTCGCGACCGTGCGCGACGTCTACGATCGCGCGTTCCTGGCGAGCGAATAGGCCGACCATGCCGACCAGCGAAGGCTCCCGCGCCGCAGGGCGACCCGACGCCGGCGGCGCATCGGCCCGCTCGCTGGCGACCCGTCTGCTCAGGGTCATCTTCGGCTGCTACTTCGGCGTCGCCGTGGCGGTGACGGCCGCGCAGATGGTCGGCGAATACCGGAGTGCCCACCGCCGCCTCGAAGCGGACATCCAGGCCATGGAGCGGACCTTCGGGCGCGGCCTCGCCGAAGCCATGTGGAGCTTCAACACCGACGTCCTGCACGGCATCCTGACCGGCATCGCCGAAATGCCCGCGGTGGTGGCCGTCGAGGTGCGCGACGAACACGGGGCCGTGGTCGAGCGCGTCGGGACGGACGCCGCCCGGCAGCGATCGGTGACGTCCCTGGACCAGCCGTTCGACCGCAGCTTCGACCTCGTCTACGCGGACGAGAGCCGCCGGACGCATCTGGTCGGGCGCTGGACCGTGCGGTCCAACGACGGCATCGCGTTCGATCAGGTGTGGGACACGTTCGTCGTCATCCTGATCAATTCGGCGCTGAAGACCCTGACGCTGTGGGGCATCTTCTTCGTCGTGATCCGGCGCATGGTGGGACGGCCGCTCGACGAGATCGGCGCCTTCGTGGCGCGGCTCGACGCCGGCAGCCTGGGAGCGGAGCCGCTGACCCTGCGGTCGCGCGGGAGCCACGAGCTCGACCTCCTCGCCCGCGCCTTCAACGCCATGACGGCCAAGCTGCGCGGCGCCTTCGACGCCAATGCCGCTCTCATGCGCGACCTCCAGGACGCGAATGCGACCCTGCAGGCCAGGGTCGACGAGCGCACCCGCGACCTCGCGCGCCTCGCCCGCACCGACCAGCTGACGGGGCTCGGCAACCGCCGCGACCTCGACGAGGCCCTCGACAGGGAAGCCGCGCGGGCCGGCGAGGGACGGCCTCTGAGCGTCATCCTGGGCGACATCGACCACTTCAAGTCCATCAACGACCGGCACGGCCACGCCGTCGGCGATGCCGTGCTCGTCGCCTTCGCGGACGCCCTGCGCCGGAGCCTCCGCGAAGGCGACGGCCTCGGGCGCTGGGGCGGCGAGGAGTTCATGGTCCTGTGCCCGAACACCGGTGTCGCCGCGGCCCGCGGCGTCGCGGAAGCGCTGCGGCAGCGGATGGAGGAGCTGGACCTGCCGGCCGTGGGCACGCGGACCTGCTCGTTCGGCGTCGCGGAGCTCGACCCCGGCGAAAGCGTCGACCGCATGCTGGTGCGCGCCGACGCGGCCCTCTACGCCGCCAAGCGGAACGGCCGCAACCGGGTCGAGGCGGCGGACGCTGCCGCGGCGTGGGGCCGGCGGAACGTCGCCTGAGCGGCGTCCCCGGGCGACACGCGACGGCGGATCCGGGCCTGGCTCAGGACGGCGGCCCGTCCGGCGGCACCCCGAGCCGGCCGGCGAGCCCGTCGCGCAGGCCCCGCAGCATCGGCCCGACCGCAGCAGCGCGGAAACGGTGATGGCGGGCGAAGCCGAAGCATTGCAGCGGCAGGTACAGGAGCTGCTTCAGCTTCCAGCCCAGCGGGACGTGGGCGAGGCGGAACCCGTACAGCGTGTTGCGCAGGTAGGTCCCCATGCGGAACGGGCGCTGGTTCGGCATGGTGAGGCCGAAGCCGAGCGGGATCGTCCCGGTGCCGACCGTGTGTTCCATCGGCACGTCGGAGGCGAGCCAGCAGGACTGGCCCCGCGCCCAGGCGCGGAAGCACCATTCGAGGTCGATGGCGTCGATGAAGAAGTCGGCGCGGAACATCCCCGTCTCGCGCAGGGTGCGCAGGTTGAACAGCGTGCCCGATGTCGGCAGGAAGTCGACGGGCGTCAGCGCGCCGTCGGGCGGGCAGCCCCGGCGCGGCCGGTAGCGCGGCGGCTTCGAAGCGCCCGCCACGCGGCCGCGCGGCGCCACCAGCCGGGGCGCCAGGGCGGCGGGGGCCCGGCGCAGGGCTTCGAGCCGGTCGAAGGCGAGCCCGAGCCGCGGCAGCATGCCGGGCCACGGGCGCGAATCCTGGTCGAACAGCGCCAACCGCTCGAAGCCGTCGCGGCTGGCCGCCAGGGCGATGAAGTTCAGCCCCACGCCGACGCCGAGGTTCGAATCCGCCGTGATGGCGACGAGGGCCGGGTAGTCGGCCAGCACGGCTTCCAGCGCGGGCTCCAGGGGGGCGTTGTTGAAGAGGTAGATGCGGCCGACGTCGCGCGACAGCGTCGCCACGAGGTCGAGCAGCAGCGCGGCGTCCGGATGGAAGGACACGATGCCGGCCGCGACGGGGAGGGGGTCGGGGAGGTCGGTCATCGGGCGGCACGTCCCGCCCTCAGGCGGCCTCGCTCGCGGCGCCGACGAGCCGCCGCGCTTCCGCCGCCGTGATGGCCTGGCCGAAGGCGAAGCCCTGCGCGTATTCGCAGCCGAGCTGCGACAGCTCGATGACGTCGCTCTCCGATTCCGCGCCCTCGGCCACGACTTCCATGCCGAGGTCGTGGGCGAGGCCGACGATGGAGCGCAGGATGATGGGCCGCGCGCCTTTGCCGTTCTGCCGCACGAAGCTCTGGTCGATCTTGATCGTGTCGAAGGGGAAGCGCTGCAGGTAGCTCAGCGACGAATAGCCCGTGCCGAAGTCGTCGAGCGACAGGCCGGCCCCGAGGTCGCGGATGCGGCCGAGCATCTTGGCCGCATATTCGGGGTTCTCCATCACCAGGCTTTCGGTCAGCTCCAGCTTCAAGGAGTCGCGCAGCACGCCCGAGCGCGTCAGCACGGACTTCACGTCGCCGAGCAGGTCGTGGCGCAGGAGCTGGCGCGACGACACGTTCACGCTGGCGTAGATCGGCGGGTAGACGTCGAGCGCCGCCTGCCACGCCGCGAGCTCCCGGGCCGTGCGGTCGAGCGCGAACAGGCCGAGGTCGACGATCAGGCCCGTCTGCTCCGCCACCGGGATGAACTCGGAGGGGGGGACGTTGCCGAGCCGCGGATGCGTCCAGCGCAGCAGGGCCTCGAACCCCGCGATGGTGCGGTCCTCCAGGCGGACGATGGGCTGGAAATGCACCTTGATCTCGTTGCGCTCGACGGCGCGGCGGAGGTCCGATTCCAGCGTCACCCGCTCGGTGCGCACGGAGCGCATGGCGGGGCGGAACAGCTCGACGCGGTCGCCGCCGGCGCGCTTGGCGTGCGCCATGGCGACCTCGGCGTCCTGCAGCATGGTTTCGCGCTTGGCGTGGACGCCGGGGTCGTAGGGGGCGAGCCCCCCCGAGCAGGTCAGCGCGATCTCGTGGTCGCCGAAGGTGATGGGCGTCGACAGCGTGCGGCGCAGCGTGTCGGCCAGCGCCAGCACGGCGTCGGGGTTCTGTTCCGACATGACGATGAAGGCGAACTGGTCGCCGCCGATCCGCGCCATCGTGTCCTGCTGGCGCAGCAGGCGGCCCAGGCGGCGCGCGATCGTGAGCAGGATCGAGTC
Source organism: Lichenibacterium minor (assembly GCF_004137685.1). Taxonomy (GTDB): domain Bacteria; phylum Pseudomonadota; class Alphaproteobacteria; order Rhizobiales; family Beijerinckiaceae; genus Lichenihabitans; species Lichenihabitans minor. Next base: position 159,872 of record NZ_QYBB01000006.1, read on the forward strand.
GCCGACGGAGGGGCCCACCTGCTCGTTGACGTGCTTGAAGCGGTCGACGTCGAGGGTGATCACGGTGGGGCGGGACGCGCCGACGCCGGCCCCCATGGTCAGGGCGGCGTCGAGCCGGTCGAAGAACAGCTCGCGGTTCGGCAGGCCCGTGAGGTTGTCGTGCACGGCGTCGTGGAGCAGGCGCTCCTCGGCGGTCTTGGATTCCGTGCAGTCGCTGAGCGTGCCGACGACCCGCACCACCTCGCCGTCCTGGCCCACCACCGGGCGGGCCTTCAGCGTGTACCAGAAGTAGTGGCCGTCCGCGGCGCGCAGGCGGAAGAAGTGCGAGATGCGGCCGCAGCGCTGTTCCAGCACCGTGTCGAGCGACGCGCGGTAGCGCTCGCGGTCGAAGCCGTGCAGCAGGTCGAACCAACCCGAGGCCGGCCCTTCGAGGCTGCCGCGCTTGAGGCCGAGCTGGTGCTCGATCTCCGGGCTGACGTAGATGCGGTCGGCATCGACGTCCCAATCGAAGATGACGTCGCCCGAGCCCGTCAGCGCCAGCGCCTTGCGCTCCGAATCCGACACGGCGCCGTGTCCCAGGCCGGAGCCCGCGAAGGCGTTCTGCATGATGGTGAAGCCGATCAGCATGACCAGCAGCACGAGCCCCCCCATCAGGGCGGGCGACACGAGGTCGTTCGAGAACACGCCCTCGACGGTGAAGCCTGCCGCCGTCACCCACATCGACAGGATGAACCAGGTAGGGATCAGCATCACGGCGCGATCGTAGCCGTGGGTCGACAGGTACAGCACCAGGATCAGCCCGATGCCGGCCACGGCCGACAGCGTGATGCGGGCGACGCCCGCCGCCACGGGCGCGTCGTAGAGGGCGAAGCCGACCAGCGCCAGGAGGAACAGGAACCAGGCCGCGCCGATGTGGCCGTAGCGGACGTGCCAGCGGTTGAGGTGGAGATAGGCGAACAGGAACACGAACAGCGTCGCCGCCAGCACGGCCTCGGCCACGGCCCGTGCCACCTGGTCGGTGTCGCCGCCGACCGCGAAGAGCCGGTGCCAGAAGCCGAAGTCGATGCAGACGTAGGCCAGCACCGCCCAGGCCAGGGCCGCCGCCGCGGGAAAGATCACCGCCCCCCGCACCACGAACACGATGGTGAGGAACAGCGCCAGCAGGCCCGCGATGCCGATCACGATGCCCTTGTAGAGGGTGATGTTGTTGATCTGGTCCTTGTAGGCGTCGGGCGCCCACAGGGTCAGCTGCGGCAGGTTCGCGGTGCGCAGCTCCGCCACGTAGGTGACGGTGGAGCCGGGGTCGAGCGTGATGCGGAAGATGTCCGCATCCGGGCTGTCCTGGGTTTCGGGCGCGAAGCCCTGGCTCGCCGTGATGGCCGAGATGCGGTTGGCGCCGAGGTCGGGCCACACCAGCCCCGATCCGACGAGGCGGAAGTGGGGCGCCACGAGCAGGCGTTCGATCTGCTCGTCCGTGTCGTTGGTGAGCGCGAAGACGATCCAGTTCGGCCGCGTGCCGCTCTGCTTCGCCCCCACCTCGATGCGGCGGACGATGCCGTCCGGGCCCGGCGCGGTGGAGATCTGGATCCGGTCGCCCTGGCCGGTGAAATGCTCCACCACGGGCGTGAGGTCGACGGCCGTGCTGTCCAGCGACACCCGCACGGCTTCCACGGCGAGCGCGGGCCGCAGGGGCGCGAGACAGAGCAGGGCCAGGACGATCAGGGTGAGGGAACGACGCACGGCACCTGGACTGTGTGGACTTGCGGGCGGGATTCGAGCGGGCGGGAGCGAGGGGTTCGGGCCCGCGGCACGCGCGGGCGATGACCGTCAAACGGTAGAGCCACAGGGTGACGAGCGCAAGGCGAAGCTCCCGCCCGACCCCCGCGGGGTCAGGACAGCGGCAGGATGCGGAAGCCCGCGCCGTCGCGCGCCACGCGGCCGAAGCCGCGCAGGTGGCCACCCGCCACGATCCAGCCTTCGGCGGCGGCGCGGTCCAGCACGGCCCGGCGCGTTTCGGCCGCGAGCCCCGGGTCGAGGTCGTAGACCGTGCCGAAGTCCGGATCGGCCGCCTGCTCGACCTCGAGATGGAGCGCGTCGCCGAGCAGCAGCAGCGTCGAGCCGCCCCCCGTGACCAGGAACCCGCCCTGGCCCGGCGTGTGGCCCGGCAGCGGCACCAGCTCGACCCCGGGCGCCACGGGGCCGAACGGCACGGGGCGCAGCCGTTCCCCGTAGGCGGCCGTCACCGCGGCGGCGATGTCGAAGCCGCCGTGCCTCGCTTCGGGCAGGCGGGCGCGCTCGGCGGGATCCGTGTAGAAGGCGAGCTCCGCTTCGGGCAGGACGACGTCGGCGCGGGGGAAATAGGGCGCGGCGCCGTCGAGCAGGCCGTAGGCGTGGTCGCCGTGCAGGTGGGTGAGGAAGACCCGGTCGACCGCGTCGGGCGCGACGCCGCAGGCGGCGAGGGCCGAGCGGGCATGGCCTAGGCCGGGCCCCCAGGTGGTCCCGGTCCCGGCATCGACCAGGTCCACGCCGCGCGGGCCGCGCAGCAGCGCGACGTTCACGTCGACGCTGAACGGCCGGTCGCCCCAACGGGCGAGGGCGGACGCCAGGGCCGCCTCGCCCCCGTTGTGGATCAGGATGTCCCGGGATGCCTCGAAGACCCCGTCGAGCAGGATGTCGACCGTGGTGTCGCCGAGCCGCAGGTGCCGCATCGCCATGTCGCCCTCGCCCTGTGTCGCGAACCGGCCCTTGCGGCGGTCCGTGCCTCATGATCGGCGGGTGAGGCCGGGATGGAAAGCGCGCCGCCGACGAACCGGCCGAGGTTCAGCGGAGCTTGCGCTCCAGCTTCTTCGACGCCCGCATCATGCCCTCGATCGCGGCACTGTGGGTCTCGTTCACCTCCAGCATGGCATGGATGGCGTTGAACATCGCCTCATCGAACGGGTCGAGTTCCGTGCGTTCCTTGGCGGCCATCAGCGCTTCGCGCAGGGCCATGAGCTTGGTTCGAACCGCCGCACCGTTGTAGATCATCCATCTCGCCTTGTTTCCGGCCTCCCCGCCGATGCCCGGGCGGGTTCGCATGCGGTCTCGCTCGCCCGTGGAGGGATGCGGATCCGCGCTCCCCAGGCTCGGTCGAGGCTTTTGCACGCCGGATGGGCCGGACGTCAAATCGAGGGCAGCGCGACCGGCCGCGGGTCCCGCGGCGCGGCGTCGCCGTCAGGCGCGCGGAAGCGCGGTCCCGTCCGCCGCTCGGGAGCCGAGCCCCCGCGCCGCGCGAACGGGATGGCTCACTTGCGGCGGAGCCGGATGATGACGTCGACCCGGTCGATCTCCATGCCGGCCGGAGCCTCCGGCAGGGCGCTCACCTCGATGTGCGAGCCGGGGATGTCGACGAGCGCGTTGGTGTCCTCGACGAGGAAGTGGTGGTGGTTCGACAGGTTCGTGTCGAAATAGGTCTTCGAGCCGTCGACCGCGATCTCGCGCAGCAGCCCCGCCTCGGTGAACTGGTGCAGGGTGTTGTAGACGGTGGCCAGCGAGATGGCGACGCGCGCGCCCGTCGCTTCCTCGTAGAGTTTTTCCGCCGTGATGTGCCGATTGCCCTTGGCGAACAGCAGCCATCCCAGCGCCACGCGCTGCCGGGTCGGGCGCAGCCCGGCCTGCCGCAGCTTGGTGCGCAGGTCGTGCACCGGGCAGCCGTGCAGGTGCGCGCCGGCGGCAGCCTGCAGGGCGGCGGGAGGCGAGACGGGGAGCTTGGGGGCGATGAAGGGCTGGGGCATCGGCGTTCAATAGACCAGAAACATCGACAAGCATAGACATCGACGCCCCGGCCCGCAATCGCCCGGGGTGGGCTCCTGGTCCGGCGAGGGGGCGCGCACGGCAAGCTTCCCTTCACCACCGCCCGCGGAAATTCCCCAGCGCAGCCGCATTTCGGGCAGGATGGAGGGGTCGAGGCGTGCGGGGCTGGCGCTCCCTTCGGCCGCTGTCAAGCGAAAAGCGTCCTTTTCAACAGGCGACGGGAACCGACCGCGTCGCGGGACATTGATGCCACGACCGGAAGCGGAAACGCCCGGCATCGGACAAGGGTCAGGAACATGGTCGCCACCTCCTTCACGGCCCGCTCGGGCAACGATGGCTTCACCGCCGAGGTGACGGGGATCGAGGCTCGCCGCCAGCTCCGCATGTCGGTCGGCGTGGTGGTGATGCTGGCGGTGGGCATCGTTTCGGCGGCCTTGACCGTGGGGTCTCATCCCATCTCGGCCAAGCGCGACGTCGTGTCGGCGGCCCCGGTCGTCGTGATGCACGCCGCCGCCGATCCGGTCGGCGCCAAGGCGATCTGATCGGCCGTCCGAACGAAACCGGATCTGCAGGTTACCGATCTCGATCGGCGAATCGGGCCTGAGATCGCGACGTCGCGAGGTCGCCGTCACGGGTTCCAACGTGGGGCGCCGTTCGAATCGTCAGCGCCGCCGACAATCGGCGAGGACAGGGTGTCCGCCTCAACCTCTTCGCGCCCTCGATCGCACCTCCCACTGAACGTCCCGTCTGTTGCGGTCCTAGCCCGTGACGGCCGGCCATGGTCGTATGTCGGCTGGCAGGCTTTATCGTCCGGGCGAGGTCGCGCGCGGGGGCCGAGCGGCGGAAAGCCGCGGCGACGTCGATCGACAGGACACCCTCCTCGCGGCAGTGCGTGGCGGTGTCCGCCCCTGTCCCGCCGGCGTGAGCCGCAGCGGAGTTCGGCGGAGTTAGCGTTTCGCTGAACGATTCGCGCCACAAGGGAGCGAGGCGCCGGCGCGGCCGGCGGAAAGGGATCTGCTCTCATGGCCCAGCGGCGCGGCACCGGCTTCGCACTCAACGCCCCCCGGCTCGTCACCTTCGCGGCCTCGCTGGCCCTGGTGTTGGCCGCCGCCCTGTCGCTGCGCTTCCACCTGCCGGTGGGCCATGGCTTCGTGGCGGGCCATCGCTTCTCCGTCGCGGTGGCCGGCTACGCGCTGCTGGCGCTCGGCGTGCTGCTGCCGATGCTGTGACGGGCGCGGGGGCGCGACGGGCGTCCAGGGTGCGGTCGCCGTGACGCGAAGAGTCAGCGCGCCACGAAGCCGAGCCCGAGGAAGATCTTCACCGCCGCGGTGATCCGCCCGCCGATGGCGCTGCGGTCGATCTCGATGCCGAGCAGCGCTTCATGCGACAGGCGGCCCAGCACCAAGCTGAGGAACAGGTCGGCGGCCAGTTCCGCATCGGCCACGTCCGAGCGCTCGAAATCCACGGCCAACCGCAGCAGGGCCGCGACATGGCGCACGATGGCGCCCCAGCCGGCATCCTGCAGCGTCGCGGCGAGTTCGGGGAACTGCCCGGCCTGGGACGTCAGCACGCGTTTCAGCGCCACCGATTCGGGCGTGATCGAGCATTCGAGGATGTGGCGGCCCACCCGCTCCAGGAGCGGCTCCAGGTCGGCGAGCCGCAGCGCGTGCTGCGGGCATTGCCCGAGTTCCGACAGGGGGCGCGCCCACAGGTCGACGCTGTGGCGCAGCACCGCCAGGAACAGCGCCCGCTTGTCGCCGTAGCGCGCGTAGAGGGAAGGCTTGCCGGTGCCCGACGCCGCCGCGATGGCGTCCATCGACGTGCCGTCGTAGCCGTTGTCGAGGAACATGGCCGTGGCGACGTCGAGGAGCCGCTCCTCGCGGCGCGCGGCTTCCTCGCGGGTCGGCCGCCCGCCCGCGTGTTTTCCGTCCCTCGCCACGGCCGCAGCCATTCGCAACTCTCCCTGTCGGCGAGGATTTAACTTGCGACGCCCTTCGGCACAAGTTACTGAACTTAACCGTTCAGTTCCGGCTTCGTCCGACGCTGGACCGCTCTTGCCGTATCCGGGTCTCGCTCGCGAGTCCGGACGCGCCGCCCGCCAGGAGGGCCGCCGATGCAGCTCGTCGATCCCGCGACGTTCGAGACCCCGTTTCCGACCTCGGCGCGCCGCGCCGGGATCGGGCCCGCCCCGCTCCGCCCGAGGCGCGGGCCGCGCGCGGAGGAGATCGCCCTCATGCGCACCCTCGCCGCGGGGCCGCGCGCCGTCACGGAGGGTCCCATCGGCCGCTGCGTGAAGCGCGACTGGTGCCGCGCCGTCGTGGTGGATTCGGGCGAGGGGCCCGGCCGCACCAGCGCCGTGCTGTTCGCCCTGACGGAGATCGGCCGCGCCCTCATCGCCTGACGGCTGGGCACCGCGTCGGCCGAGCCGGGGAGCCGGAGCCCCCCGGCACCACTTCAGCCCGGGAGCTTCGCCGCGCCGTCCAGCATGTGGGGCAAGCCGGGCAGCGCGTCGTCGCGCAGCACCGCGGGCAGCAGCTCCGCCGGCAGGTCCTGGTAGCAGACCGGGCGCAGGAAACGGCGGATCGCGAGGCTGCCCACCGAGGTGGAGCGGCCGTCCGAGGTCGCCGGGAACGGCCCGCCATGCACCATGGCGTGGCTGACCTCGACGCCCGTCGGCCACCCGTTGGCGAGGATGCGGCCGCTCTTGGCTTCCAGCACGGGCATCAGACGACGCGCCAGCGCCGCGTCCGACGGTTCCAGGTGCAGCGTCACGGTGAGCTGGCCTTCCAGCCGGCGTGTGACCGCGACCATCTCGTCGGCATCCCGGCAGCGCACCACCAGCGACGAGGCGCCGAACACCTCGTGCGCCAGGCTGGCGTCCGCGAGGAAATCGGCGGCTTCGGTGACGAACAGCGCGCCGCGGCCCCGGTTCACGCCCTCGCCGACCTTGCCTTCGGCGACGCGGCGCACGCGCCCGTTGCCTTCCAGCGCCTTCCGCCCCGCCTCGTAGGCGCCGTGGATGCCGGGCGTCAGCATGGCGGCCGGCGCGTAATCGGCGAGCGCCGCGGTGGCGGACGCCACGAAGGCGTCGAGCTCCGGGCCGGCCAGGGCCAGCACGAGGCCGGGGTTGGTGCAGAACTGCCCGGCCCCCATCGTCAGCGAGCCCACGAAGGCCTTGCCGAGCGCGTCCGCCCGGGCGGCGAGCGCGCCGGGCATGAGGTAGACGGGATTGATGCTGCTCATCTCGGCATAGACCGGGATGGGCTCCGGCCGCGCCGCCGCGAGCGCCGCGAGGGCGAGGCCGCCGCCGCGCGAGCCGGTGAAGCCCGCCGCCTTGATGCGGGGGTCGCGCACCAGGGCGGCGCCGGTCTCGTTGGCGCCGAGCAGGAGCGTGAAGGTGCCGGCCGGCAGGCCGCACCGGGCGACCGCGGCGCGGACCGCCTCGCCCACCATCTCGCCGGTGCCCGGATGGGCCGGATGGCCCTTCACCACGACGGGGCAGCCGGCGGCCAGCGCCGAAGCCGTGTCGCCGCCCGCCACCGAGAAGGCGAGGGGGAAGTTGCTGGCGCCGAAGACCGCGACGGGGCCGAGCGGGATGTGGCGCTGGCGCAGGTCGGAGCGGGCCAGCGGCTTGCGGTCGGGCAGGGCGGTGTCGACGCGCAGGTCGAGCCAGTGGCCGGCCCGCACCACGGCGGCGAAGAGCCTCAGCTGCCCGACGGTGCGGCCGCGCTCGCCCTCGATGCGGGCCCGCGGCAGGCCGGATTCGGCGCAGGCGCGCTCGACGAGGGCATCGCCCAGCGCCAGGATCTCCTCGGCGATGGCTTCGAGGAAGGCGGCCCGGCTTTCGGGCGCGGTGTCGCGATAAGCGTCGAACGCTTCCGCGGCGAGCTCGCAGGCGCGCTCGACCTCCGCTTCCCCCGCGAACGCGAAAGCCGGCTCCAGGGTGTCGCCCGTCGCGGGATCCACGGCCTTGAAGCTCGCCGCGCGGCCGGATAGCCGCTCGGTGCCGATCACGATGTCGCCGGTCAATGCCATGCTGGATCCCCATCCGTCCGAAGTGGAGGCCCTGAGCTAGTGCTTCGGTGGGCATTTGTCATACGTTTTCAGGCGGACGGCACACCGCGCGGTCCTTTTCCGGGGCAGCGTCGCTCAACCGGGGCGGGAAGCCCGTCGAGCCGCGGGCGCGTTCCATTGCCAAGGACGGCCGACCCGACGTAGATGAAGGCGCATGTCCGGTGCTCCACGCGGCGGCGGATCGGGCGGCAATTTGAGCTATTTTAGCTGTTTTTAAACGGCAGATGCCGTGTGATCGATCGACCGTCGACAACCTGACGCTGTTCCCGCGGCGTCATACCCGTTCGGACCCGCGCGCCCCATGACGCAAGCCGCCGCCGCCCCGATGACGCCCGCCCCCCGGCCAGACGCGGGGCTCCGCGCGCTGTGCGGCATCGCCGCCTATTACAGGATCGCCGCCGACCCGACCCACCTCCAGCGCGAGCTGGCGCTGGTCGGCCGCGAGGCGGGCATCACCGACCTGATGCGCGCCAGCGGCATCGTGGGGCTGAAGGCGCGGCGCGTCACCCGCACCACGGAAAAGCAGCTCGTCGCCACGCCCACCCCCGCCATCGCCAAGCTGCGCGACGGCGGCTTCGTGGTGTTCGGCGGCCGGCTGCCGGACGGCCGCTTCCGCCTCGTCGACCCCGTCACCAGCATCGACCGGGCGGTGTCGGCGGAGGAGTTCTTCGCCGCCCTCGAGCCGCAGCTCCTGCTGGTCGGCCGCAAGGTGGGTGGCGCCGGCTACGACCCGAAGAGCTTCGGCTTCCGCTGGTTCCTGCCGTCCATCTGGCGCTACCGCCGCCCGCTGACCCACGTGCTGCTGGCGTCGCTCTTCGTGCAGGTGTTCGCCCTCGTGACGCCGCTGTTCTTCCAGGTGGTGGTCGACAAGGTGCTCAGCCACAAGGGCTATTCCACGCTGATCGTGCTCACGGTGGGCATCGTCCTGGTGGGGCTGTTCGACGTCGTGCTGCAGTACCTGCGCACCTACGCGCTCACCCACACCACCAACCGCATCGACGTCGAGCTCGGCCAGCGGCTGTTCCGCCACCTGCTGCACCTGCCGTTGTCCTACTTCGAGACCCGCGCCGCCGGCCAAACCGTCGCCCGCGTGCGCGAGCTCGAGAACGTGCGCGCGTTTCTCACCGGCCAGGGGCTGTTTTCGGCGCTCGACCTCGTGTTCACCTTCGTGTTCATCGGCGTGCTGTTCGCTTATTCGTGGAAGCTGACGATCGTCGTGGTGCTGTCCATCCCGCTCTACATGCTGGTGGCGCTGGGGTTCCGGCCGATCCTGCAGGAGATGGTCCGCGAAAAGTTCAACGCCAGCGCGGTCAGCCAGCAGTTCCTGGTCGAGGCGGTGGTGGGCATCCAGACCGTGAAGGCGTCCGCGGTCGAGCCCATCATGCAGTCGCAGTGGGAGGAGCGCCTCGCCTCCTACGTCAAGCAGTCCTTCTCGGTGACGATCGTGTCCGCCCTGGCGCAGAACGGCGTCACCTACATCAGCCGGCTCGTCACCGCGCTGCTGATGCTGTTCGGCGCCAAGGCGGTGATCGACGGCCAGCTGTCCATCGGCGCTCTGGTGGCCTTCAACATGATCTCGGCCCAGGTGACGGCCCCGGTGCTGCGCTTGAGCCAGCTTTACCAGGACTTCCAGCAGGTGCAGATCTCGGTGGAGCGGCTCGGCGACGTGCTCAACGCCCCGGCCGAGCCGGTAATCCAGGCCCGCACCGTGCTGCCGCCCCCGCGCGGGCTGATCGAGTTCCGCAACGTCACCTTCCGCTACCGCCCCGGCTCCAACGACGTGGTCAAGGCCGTCAACCTGCAGATCCGCCCCGGCGAGGTGGTGGGCATCGTCGGGCCGTCGGGCTCGGGCAAGTCGACGCTGACCAAGCTGGTCCAGCGCCTCTACATGCCGCAGGACGGGCAGATCCTGCTCGACGGCGCCGACCTGACCCAGGTCGACCCGGCCTGGCTGCGCACCAACATCGGCGTGGTGCTGCAGGAGAACCTGCTGTTCAACCGCACCATCCACGAGAACATCGCCTTCGCGGCCCCCGCCATGCCGCGCGCCCAGGTGATCGCCATCGCCAAGCTGTCGGGCGCCGACGAGTTCATCGCCAAGCTCCCCGGGGGCTACGACACGCTGATCGAGGAGCGTGGCGCCAACCTGTCGGGGGGGCAGCGCCAGCGCATCGCCATCGCGCGGGCGCTGGCCACCAACCCGCCGATCCTGATCTTCGACGAGGCGACCTCGGCCCTCGACTACGAGAGCGAGCGCGTGATCCAGAACAACATGCGGCAGATCGTGCGCAACCGCACCGTGATCATCATCGCCCACCGCCTCGCCGCGGTGCGGCCCTGCGACCGCATCATCGGCATGGAGGACGGGCGCGTGATCGAGGTCGGCGCCCACGACGAGCTGATCGCGCGGCAGGACGGCCTTTACCGCAAGCTGTGGGCTCTGCAGAACGAACAGGTGCAGGCATGAGCACCCTTCCGGCCACCACCAAGCCGCCGAAGCCGCCCGCCCCGCGCCGCATCCGGCTCAGCCGCGGCGACCACGAGTTCCTGCCCGCCGCGCTGGAAATCCTGGAAACGCCGCTGTCGCCGGTGCGCTCCGGCATGATCGTGACGATCTGCGCCTTCGTGCTCGTGGCCCTGGTGTGGTCCTGGTTCGGCCGGGTCGACATCATCGCCACCGCCCAGGGCAAGATCCAGCCGGTCGGCCGCACCAAGACGGTGCAGCCGCTCGAAACCGGCAAGGTGGCGGCGATCGCGGCGGAGAACGGCGCGCGGGTCCGTGCCGGCGACGTGCTGGTGCGGCTCGACCCCGGCCAGGCCCAGGCCGACGAGGCCACGCTGCAGGCCGACGTCGGGTCCGAAAAGGCCGAGGTGCTGCGCCGCACGACCGCGCTGATGCTCGCCGCCAAGCGCGCGCTGGGCCCCGTGCCGCAGATCAGGTTCGACGCCGACACGTCCCCCGCCATCGCGGTGCGCGAGCAGCGCGTGCTGGCGCAGGACGTGGCGCAGCTGGCGAGCGCGGTCGCGAGCCTCGACGGGCAGGTGAAGGAGAAGACGGCCGAGCGCGACCGGCTGAAGGGCACCATCGACGCCCAGCAGCTCCTCGTCGCGACCCTGAAGGAGCGCGTCGACATGCGCCAAACGCTGGAAGCGTCGAAGTCGGAGTCGCGCGCCAAGGTGATCGACGCCCTGGAGCTGATGCAGACGCAGCAGGCCACGCTGGCGTCCGAGCGCGGGCAGGTCGGCGAGATCGAGGCCAGCCTCGGGCGCTTGGCGCGCGACATCGAGAAGAGCTACGCGTCCTTCTCCGCCGAGAACGCCCAGAAGCTCGCCGACGCCGAACGGCTGATGGACGAGAACGTCGAGAAGCTCGGCAAGGCGCGGCTGAAGACCGCCGACATGACGCTGAGGAGCCCCATCGACGGCACCGTGTCGGGCTCCACCGTCACGTCGGTGGGCCAGGTGCTGACGGTGGGCGAGCAGGTGATGCAGATCGTGCCGGTGGACAGCAAGCTCGAGGTCGAGTGCTACCTGCCAAACTCCGACATCGGCTTCGTGCGCCGCGACCAGCAGGCGGTGGTGAAGGTCGATTCGTTCCCCTTCACCGATTACGGCACGATCGACGGGCAGGTGACGCGCGTCGCCCACGACGCCATCCCGCAGCCGGACGCCGACCAGCGCGAACAGAACCCGGCGGCGGCCGCCAAGGAGGGCGGCATGTTCGGCGGCGCCCAGCGCTTCCAGAACCTCGTGTTCCCCGTGACGCTGACGATGGACCGCACGTCCATGAACTCGGAAGGCGCGGACGTCCCCCTCGTGCCCGGCATGGCCGTGACGGTGGAGATCAAGACCGGCACGCGCCGCATCCTGTCCTACCTGTTCTCGCCCATCCTCCAGGTGACCACCACGGCCTTCAGGGAGCGGTGAAAGCGACCGCGTCGCCGCAAAGCCGAGGTCGGTCACCGAGTCGGCGAGCGCGGTGCCGTCCTGGCTCGGGTGCGACGTGCACGGAACAGCGCCGTTCCGGCAGGTCCGTGCCGACCGCGGCCCGCGAACCGGTCGGGAGGCCCGTCCCGTCGATGGCGGCGCGCCGGTGGGCCCGGCCGGTGTGGCGCGCGGGGATCGACATCGCCGCCCCATCGCCGCCCCATCGTCGCCCCCATGGGCCCGCCGCTCTGACAGGCGAACGCGGGGCTGATACAAAGCCGCCATGGTGGCGATCAAGAATCACGAAGCGGAACGCTTCCTGCAGCGCGACGTGGGCAGCTATTCCACCTTTCTGCTGCACGGCACCGACATCGGCCTCGTGTCCGAGCGCGTGCGCCGCATCGTCAAGGGGCTGGTCGACGATCCCGGCGACCCGTTCCAGCTCGTGCGCCTGACCGGCGAGGACCTGTCGGGCGACGCCGCGCGCCTGTCCGACGAGGCCCGCACCGTGCCGCTCTTCGGCGGGCGGCGCGCCGTGCTGCTCGACGCCACGGCGGCCAAGAAGGTCGAGGCGGCCGTCGACCTGCTGCTGTCGCACGGCGACGCCTGCCCGGTGGTGATCTCGGCCGGCAACCTCAAGAAGGATTCTGCGCTCCGCAAGGCGGTCGAGCGCAGCCGCACCGCGGCCGCCATCGAGTGCTACCCGGACGGCGACCGCGAGCTCGCCGCCCTCGTGGAGTCCGAGGCCGCCGCGGCGGGCCTGACGATCGACGCCGAAGCCCGCAACCTGCTCGTGTCGCTGCTCGGCTCCGACCGCCTGGCGTCCCGCTCGGAGATCGCCAAGCTCCTGCTCTACGCCCACGGCGGCAAGGCCATCACGGCCGACCACGTCGTCGAAGCGGTGGCGGACGCGTCCGTGCAGGCCAACGACGACGCGCTCGACGCGGCCTTCTGCGGCGACATGCCGGGGCTCGACGCCGCGATGAAGAAGCTGCACCTCGGGCCCGTGGAAGCGGGGCTGCTGCTCGGCGCGGCCCTGCGCCACGCGGCCGCGCTGCACCGCGCCAAGCTCGCCGGGCCGGGCGGCGACCAGCCTTTCCGCTTCGGGCTGTCGCCCAAGCGCCGCGTCGCGGTCGAGCGCCAGCTCGCCGCGCTGTCGCCCGACGCGCTCGCCCGCAACATCGTTCGCATCGGCGAGGGCATCGCGCTCGTGCGGCGGGAGCCGCGCCTCGCCGTCGACCACGCGACCCGCGTGCTCTGGGCTGTGGCGCTTTCGTCACGCTCCCGCGCGGCCCGAAGCTGAGCTGGAACAAAGCCTGTCGAGCCGGCCTTGATCGGCGTGGGACGGCGAGGCTTCGGCCGGGCGGTCCCGCGCCAGCGGCCAAAACGCCCATGGTCGCCGACCTGGATCCATTCTAAACGATCGTCCATGAACCTCCGCGCCCTGCTCATCGCGTGTTCGTTCCTGTCCGGGGCCCTGGCGGCGCGGGCGGACGACCTCGCCGATTACGCCTTTGCGCAGAACCCCGGCGCCGCGGTGCCGGCCGGGGCGTCGTTCACCGAGGCGGACGGGCGCGTCATCGGCTTCGGCGACCTGTTCGGGCATCGGCCGATCGTGCTGGCGCTGGGCTATTTCCATTGCCCGACGCTGTGCTCGGTGGTGCGCGACGACCTGCTCGACGCGCTGTCCCATGCCGGCCTGCGGCCCGGCGCCGATTATGACCTCGCGCTGGTGAGCATCGACCCCGCCGAAACCCGCGCCGACGCCGCGGCGGCCGAAGCCGACGACGCCGCGCGCTACCCCGCCGCGGCGGGCGGGGAAGCGCCCATGCCGGCCGGCTGGCACTTCCTCACCGGCGACGCCGCCTCGGTGGCCGCCGTGGCCTCCGCGGTCGGCTTCAGGAGCCGCTACGACGTCCACCTGAAGCAGTTCCTCCACCCGGCCGGCATCGTGGTGCTGACGCCGGAGGGGCGCGTGTCGGGCTACGTGCTCGGCGTCGGCTACCACGCCGGCGACCTGCGCACCGCCGTCACGGTGGCGTCGACGAGCGGCATCGCCCGGGCGGCGCTGCCGCTGCTGCTGCTGTGCTTCCACTTCGACGCCGAAACGGGGCGCTATTCCCTGTCCGTCATGAAGGTGTTGCGCGCCGCGGGCGTCGTCACCGTGCTGGCGATCGGCGGCACGTTGCTGCTCGCCTTCGGGCGCGAGCGGTCCAGGACATGAACGAGGTCGCCCCATGACGATCCCCCGCCGCCGCAGAGGCACCGCCGCATGACGCCGACCCGCCGACATCCGTCGCGCGCCGGGGCTCCGGCGTGAAGCCGCCGCTCCAGCGCCAGCTGTTCAAGCCGGGCGCCGACGCCGTGTTCCGCTTGGCGCTGCTGGTCTGCGTCGTCGGGCTCGCCGTGGTGCTCTACGCGGCCTCGGCCTTCTCGTCGTCGAACTACGTCACGGGGGTGGGCATCGCGCGCGAGCAGCCCGTACCCTTCAGCCACAAGCACCATGCGGGCGAGCTCGGCATCGACTGCCGCTACTGCCACGCGCAGGCGGAATACCTCGAAACCGCCGGCATCCCGCCGACCTGGACCTGCATGACCTGCCATTCGCAGATCTGGACCGGGTCGGAGATGCTGGCGCCGGTGCGCGACAGCCTCGCCAAGAACATGCCGCTGGTGTGGGCGCGGCTGAACCAGCTGCCGTCCTACGTGTATTTCAACCACTCCATCCACATCCAGAAGGGCATCGGCTGCACGAGCTGCCACGGCGCCGTCACGTCGATGCAGCTCACCTATCGCGCCAACGCCTTCGAGATGGAGTTCTGCATCAACTGCCATCGCAATCCGGAGAAGTTCGTGCGCAAGCCCGGCGAGGTGTGGAACATGGAATGGTCCCCGCCGGCCGACCAGGACAAGGTCGGGGTGCAGCTGGTCGCCGACTACCACATCGCCGGGCCGGGTCGGCTCACCGACTGCTCGATCTGCCACCGGTGAGCTGATGCCCCATCCCCACGACATCGGCGACCTCCGCGCCCGCCTCGCCGGCGGCACCGGCCCGCAGGTCTGGCGCAGCCTCGAGGCCTTGGCGGAAACGCCGGCCTTCCGCGACTTCCTGACCAAGGAGTTCCCGAGCGCGTCCCGCCTCGCGGACGGGCCGGACCGGCGCCAGTTCTTCCGGCTGATGGCGGCGTCCTTCGCCTTCGCGGGGCTCGGCGCCTGTTCGCAGGATCCCGGCAACCCGCGCAACCACGAGATCCCCTACGTCCGCAACCCGGAGCGGGTGGAGCCCTCGGCGCCGCTCGTCTACGCGTCGGCGACGCTGCTCGACGGCATCGCCAACGGCGCCACCGTGACGACCTTCGACGGCCGCCCCCTCAAGGTCGAGGGCAACGCGAGCCACCCGTGGAGCCGCGGCGGCTCGGACATCTTCGCCCAAAGCTCGATCCTCGACCTCTATGACCCGCTCCGCTCCCAGGCGGTGCTGTACCTCAACCGCATTTCGTCCTGGGACGCGTTCCGCGGCGCCATGCTGGGCCGCTTCGCCGCCATCCGGGCGGACGGCGGCGAAGGGCTGCGGCTGCTGACGGGCCCGGTGACGTCGCCGACGCTCCTGGCCTCCATCGACGCCATGCGGGCCGCCTACCCGAGGATGCGGTGGCACGTCCACGCGCCGGCGGCGGGCGACGCCATGGCGGGCGCCGTCGCGGCCTTCGGGCGCAGGCTCCAGGTGCGCTACGCCTTCGCCAAGGCGCGGGTCGTCGTGGCGCTCGACGGCGACCTGCTCGACGCCGGGCCGGCCCAGATCGGCACGTCGCGCGACTGGGTCGACGCCCGCCTGGCGTCCGCCAAGGCCGGGCCGCTGCTCGCCCTGCATTCGGCGGCCTCGACGCCGAGCCTGACCAGCGCCAAGGCCGATTTCCACGTCGCCGTGAACGCGTCCGACATGCTGGCGCTCGTCGGCCGGCTCGCGGCCGAAGTGTCGGCGCCCTCCGATCCCGCCGCGGACGACCTCGTCGGGCAGTGGGTGAAGCGCGCCGGCGCTGCGCTGGCCGCCCACCGGGGCCAGGGCATCCTCACGGCCGGCGCGGCCCAGCCCGCCGCCGTGCACGAGGCCGTGCATCGCTTGAACGACGCTCTCGGCAACCACGGCGGCCCGGTGTTCTTCACCGCGCCCGTGGTGGCCGAGGCCGAGCCCTTCGACGCGCTGGTGCGCGACATGGCGGCGGGCGCGGTGAAGAGCCTCGTCATGCTCGACACCAACCCGGTCTACACGGCGCCGGGCGACCTGAACTTCGCGGAAGCGATCGGCAAGGTGCCGCTGCGCATTCAGTGCGGCACCTCCGTCGACGAAACCTCCGCCTACGCCGATTGGCACCTGCCGCGCGCGCATCCGCTCGAATCGTGGGGGGACGCCCGGGCCTGGGACGGCACGGTCAGTCTGTTCCAACCTACCGTGCAGCCGCTCTACAACGGACGCGGCGACGCCGAAGTCCTGTCGATCCTCACCGACCCGCAGCCGCGCGACGGCTTGGCGATCCTGCGCGACGTCCACGCCAAGGGCCGCGAAGCCGATGCCTTCGCGGCGTTCTGGCGCAAAACGCTGCTCGACGGCTTCGTCGAAGGCTCGGGCTTCGCGCCCGAAGCCGCGGTGCTGGTCCCGGCCGGGCCGGCCGCGGCGGCGGCCGCGCCGCGGGGCGCGGGGCAGCTCGACGTCGTGTTCCGCCCCGACCCCACCATCTGGACGGGCGCCACGGCCAACAACGGCTGGCTCCAGGAACTGCCGAAGCCGCTCACCAAAGTGGTGTGGTCGAACTACATCGCGGTCAGCCCCGCGCTGGCGGAGCGCGAATCCATCGCCACCGGCGACATGGTGCGGATCGCGGTCGGGCAGGGGAGCGTGGACGGGCCGGCCTGGGTCATGCCGGGCCAGGCCGCCGACACCGTGACGCTGTTCCTGGGCTACGGGCGCCCCGTGCCCGACATGCTGTTCTCGGGCCTCGGCTACGCCGCCTTCCCGCTGCGCTCTTCGGCGCAGCCCTGGTCGCGGGCGGGCGGCACGCTGGCGAAGCTGGGCCGGCAGGTCCGCCTCGCCACCACGCAGGACCACTCCACCATGGAGGGTCACGACATCGTCAAGGTGCACCGCGTCGACGGGCCCAAGGTCGAGTCCTTCCCGACGGACGCGCCGTCCTTCTACGACTTCACCGCCAAGGCGAACGACGGCCGTGCCTGGGGCATGGTGATCGACCAGGACGCCTGCATCGGCTGCAACGCCTGCGTGGTATCCTGCCAGGCCGAGAACAACATCCCCGTGGTGGGCGCCCATGAAGTCAGCATCGGCCGCGAGATGCATTGGCTGCGCGTCGACCGCTATTATTCGGGCCTGAAGACCGGCGCCGGCCTCGACGATCCCGACACGCATTTCCAGCCGGTGCTGTGCATGCACTGCGAGGAAGCGCCCTGCGAGGTCGGCTGCCCCGTGGAAGCGACGCTGCACGACCACGAGGGATTGAACCTCATGGTCTACAATCGCTGCATCGGCACCCGCGCCTGCTCGGGCTACTGCCCGTACAAGGTGCGCCATTTCAACTACCTCGACTATACGGGCGGCATGGCGCCCGTGACGCAGCTCCAGCGCAACCCGGAGGTCACCGTCCGGGCGCGCGGCGTCATGGAGAAGTGCACCTACTGCGTGCAGCGCATCGCGTCGGCGCGGATCGAGTCCGACAAGTCGGGCGCCCCCATCGCCGACGGCGCCGTCCGCACGGCCTGTCAGGCCGCCTGCCCGACGCGCGCCATCACCTTCGGGGACCTGATGGACGCGGGCAGCGCCGTGCTGGCCGCCCGCCACGACCCGCGCAACTACGCGCTGCTCGGGGAGCTGAACCTGAAGCCGCGGACCACCTACCTCGCCGAGCTGGCGCCGGCGCTGCCGGGGGCGCCCGCCGGCGACCCGCTTTCCTCGCGCAAGGGCCCGGCATGACCGACGTCATCGAACCTCCGCGCCGGTTCATCGGGGCCTCCGAGTCCTTCTCCTCCGTCGGGCTCGACGTGTCGGGCATCGCCTTCGGGCACCCGCTGCGCCTGCGCTGGTGGCTGGCCTTCCTGGGCGCCATGGGGCTGCTCGGCCTCCTGGTGGTGATGATCGCCCTCGTGCTGTTCGAGGGCGTGGGCGTGTGGGGCAACAACGTGCCCGTCACCTGGGCGCTCGACATCGTCAGCTACGACTGGTGGATCGGCATTGCCAGCGGCGGGCTGCTCATCTCCGCCGTCATGATGATGTTCGGGACCGAGTGGCGCGGCGCGCTCAACCGCCTGACCGAGACCGGCGCCCTGATCGCCGCCGCGGCGGCGGCCTGCTACCCGATCATCCACCTCGGCCGGCCCTGGTTCTTCTATTGGAACCTGCCCTATCCCAACACCTTCCTGTTGTGGCCGCAGTTCCGCTCGCCGCTCTACTGGGACGCGGTCGACATCCTGTCCTACCTGACCATCGCCCTCACGTTCTGGGCCATCGGCCTGCTGCCCGACCTCGCCACCCTGCGCGACCGCGCGCTCGAACGCGCTCGGGATACCGGGCAGGGGCGCTACCGGGCCGTGCTCTACGGCATCGCCGCGCTCGGCTGGCGCGGCTCGGCCCGCCACTGGCACCGCTGGCTGCAGGCCTACCGCACCGTGGCGGTCACGGGCGTGCTGCTGGTCTTCTCGCTCCAGACCGGCGCCGCCGTGATGTTCGCCGGCGCGGTGGAGCCCGGCTGGCACGACCCGCTGCTCCCGTTCGCCTTCGTGGCCGGCGCCATCTTCTCTGGCGTCGCCTTCATGGCCGCCGCCGCCGTGGTGATCCGCTGGATCTTCAGGCTGCAGAGCATGATCACCGACGCGCACCTCGACGTCATGGCGAAGCTGATGCTCGTGCTGGGCCTCATCAACCTGTACTGCTACGCCGACGAGCTTTTCACGACGCTTCTGGGCAACGACCCCTATGAGACGGCGGTTCTGGGCCGCCGCCTCGTCGGGCCGCACGCCTGGGCGTTCTGGGACATCGTGCTCCTGGCCCTGCTGCCCGTCCAGATCTTCTGGTTCAAGGCGGCGCGGCGCTCCGGCCTCGCCCTCGGGCTCGTAGGGGTCGCGGTGAACTCCGGCATCTTCGGCGACCACTACATGGTCATCGTCACGACGCTGCAGCACGACTTCCTGCCGTCCTCGGCCCACGACTTCTCGACCGCGCTCGGCGGCGTGGCGACCTTCGCGGGCTCGGCGGGGCTGTTCCTGACCCTGGCGCTCCTCGGCCTGCGCTACCTGCCGATCGTGTCCATCGTCGAGGTCCGGCGCTTGAGCCAGCTCCGCGCCGAAGCGCGCGTCCAGGTCGCGGGAGGCACCGATGGCGGCCGTTGAAGGCGAAGCCGGCGACGCGCCGATCCACGCGGTCGCGGCGGAGTTCGACAGCGGCGACGCGCTGCTGGCCAGCGTCCACGCGCTCCGGGGCCGAGACCTCGGACGGCTCGACGCCCTGTCGCCCGTGCCGATCGCCGGCATGGGGGAAGCCCTGGGCCTGCCCTCCTCCTCCATGTCGCTGATCGCCATCGGCGCCGTGCTGGCCGGCTTCGCCGCCATGATGGGCATGTGCATCTACGCGACCGCGGCCGACTACGTGTTCAACATCGGCGGCCGGCCGCTCGTGTCCTGGCCGGCCTTCGTGGTGCCGAGCGTGTCCTTCTCGCTGATGACCGGCGCCGTGGCGACCACCTTGTCCATGCTGTTCCTGAACCGCCTGCCGCGGCTCAACCACCCGGACTTCAACATCCCGGACTTCACCCGCGTGACCCAGGACCGCTACTTCCTCACCGTGTCCGAAGTGGGCGGGGACAGGCTCGACCTCGACGCCATCGAGGCGGCACTGGACGGGCTGACCGACCGCCCCGTGCGCGTGACGCGGGTGCCGCGGTGAGGGCCGCCCGCGTCCTCGCCGGCCTGGTCCTTGCCGCACCCCTGCTCGCCGGCTGCGGCAAGGCCAACATGGATTCGCAGGCCAAGGCCAAGCAGTGGGACGAGAACGCCTTCTTCGCGAACCACTCGTCGATGCGCGAGCCCGTGCCCGGCACGGTGGCGCGCGACGCCCCCGACGCGCCGGCGCCCCAGCCGAAGGTGATCACCGCGGCTCTGCTCGAGCGCGGCCGCACCGAGTTCAACGTGTTCTGCTCGCCTTGCCACGGCCAGTCCGGCGACGGGCGCGGCATGATCGTGCAGCGGGGCTTCCCGGCCCCGCCGCCCTTGTGGCTGCCGCGGCTGGAGCAGGCGACGGCGGGCTACATCTACGACGTGATCACGAACGGGCACGGGGTGATGTATTCCTACGCCGACCGGGTGAAGTCCGCCGACCGCTGGGCGGTGATCGCCTATGTGCGGGCCCTGCAGCAGAGCCAGGACGCCAAACCCGCCGACCTGCCGGCCGAAGACCGCGCGCTGCTGGAGGCCGCGCGATGAGCGGGCGATCCGTGAACCGCCCGACGATCGTGGCGCTCGGCGCCGGCGTCCTCTGCGCCGCCGCCGTGGTGGCGCTCGGGATCGCCGGCGAGCCCGTCATGCCGTCCTACCTCGGCGCCTGGCTGTTCCTGTTGGCGCTGCCGCTCGGCGCGCTGCCGATCCTCATGGGCTGCGAACTGCTCGACGTGCCCGAAACGGCGCTGACCGTCATGCTGCGCCGCTTGGCCGCCGTGATGCCGCTCGCCGCCGTCCTGGCGTTGCCCGTGCTGTTCCGGCTCGGCTCGCTCTACCCGTCGCTGTCGGCCGTCAAGGCCGGCCTGCCGGGCTGGTGGATGACCGACACCGGCTTCGTCCTGCGAACGGTGCTGTTCCTGGCGGTCTGGACGGCGCTGTCGTCCGTGTTCTCGCGGCCCGACACGGGGCGGCTCGGCGGCGCGCGCCGGCCCGTCCTCGCCGGACTCGGCCTGGGGCTCCACCTCGTGATGGGCACCCTCGCCGCCTTCGACTGGGCGCAGGAAGTGGAGCCGAGCTTCATGTCGTCCGCCTTCGGCCTGCTGCTGATCTCGGCGCAATGCTCGGTCGCGGTGTCGACGGCCGTGCTGATGGCGGTGGTGGGGCGGCCGGAAGCGGAAGCCTCGCACGCGCTGTCCTCCGGCCGGCGTGACCTCGTCGCGACGGAGCATGTCGCGACCGCGCTGGCGGTGCTGCTCGGGGCCTGGGGCTTCATGGTCTTCACCCAGTACCTCGTCGTGTGGTCGGCCAACCTCCCCAAGGAGGTGGTGTGGTATCAGCACCGCTCGGCGGGCATCGGCCTCTTGGCGGAATATTGCGCCGGCATCCTGTGTGCCCTGGCCCTCGTGGCGCTGCTGCCGCGCGCGCCGGCGCGCCACGCCGGCGTGGTCGCCTGGGTGGCGGCGGCGCTGTTGGTGATGCACGGCTTCGAGATGCTGTGGCTGGTGACGCCGGCCTTCCGCTCCGCCTTCACCCTGACGCCGGCCGACATCGCGGCCGTCGCGGCGGCGGCGGGCCTCGGCATCGGCGGGGCGCTGCTGTTCGGCGATCGCGCCGGCACCGGGAGGGTCGGTCATGGCGCAACCTGAGCGCGGGCCTGCGGGCACCAAGAAGCGCTGGCGCGAGGCCGCCCTCGGAGGGGCCCTCGTGGCGCTCGGCGGTGCGCTGTTCGGGGCGACCCGCCGCGCAGCCGAACCGGGCGGCAAGCCGGGGGCGGGGGCGACCGCGAAGGGCCGAGGCGCCGGCCAGGAGCCCGGCAAGGCGGGCACCAACAAGGGCGGCGCCAAGCCGGATCCCCGGTCGCGCCCCAACGTGTCGAAGTCCAAGGTCCGCACGAAGCCGAACCCGCCCGCGGCCGTGGGGCCCACCCTGTACTGGCCGCCCCCGCCGCCGAAGCCGCTCGACGTGTACAGCGACGGCGTCCGCCCCCCCGAGCAGGCGGTGCAGAACTCGCACCTGCCCGTCGACCCGGGAGCGGAGAAGCGCGGCTACGAGGGCTTCGACGCCAAGCCGGGCACCATCGTCAAGGTGATGCTGTCGTCGGTCGTCGTCATCGTGTGCTGCATCGCGGGGCTGTTCTACCTGATCGGGCAACAGCACCGCGAGGACGCGCGGGGCCCTGCGCTGACCCCGCAGCAACTCGCCGTCATCGTGCCGCCCGGCCCCCACCTCCAGGACCATCCGCTCCACGACATCGCGACCGAGAACAAGCGGGAGTTCGATCTGCTGAAATATTATGCCTGGACGGGCCCGGACCACAGGGCCGGCCGCATCCCCATCGAGCGTGCCCAGGCGCTGGTGACGGGACGTCCGCTGGATCCGCTGCCGTCCGCCGCGCCGCAGGCTCCGGGGGGGCCCGCCGCGGCCCCGACCGCGCCGGCGCCGGTCCCGGCCTCGAACCCGTGACCGCTGTGGAGCTTCAGCCATGAACGGCATCGGGCATGCCCTCGACATCTGGCCGGCGGCGGCTTCGGCCAGCGCCGTGGAGGCGGATCACCTGATCCTGTCCTTCACGGTCCTGACGCTGTTCCTCACCGTGCCGATCTTCATCGCCTTCACCTGGTTCGCGATCGTGTACCGCAAGGGCGTGAAGGCGGACCGCCGGCACAGCGAGACCCGGTCCTCGGCGATCGAGATGACCTGGATGATCGGCCCCTTCATCCTCACGCTGTTCTTCTTCGCCTGGGGGGCCCAGCTCTTCATGCATCACAAGACGCTGCCGGCGGGCGGGCTGCAGATCGACGCCATCGGGCGCCAATGGATGTGGAAGTTCCAGCACCCCGGCGGCCAGTCCGAGATCAACGACCTGCACGTGCCGGTCGGCGAGAACGTCGTGATGCACATGATCTCGCAGGACGTCATCCACGCCTTCTACCTGCCGGCGCTGCGCATTCAGATGGACGTGCTGCCGGACCGCTACACGAACCTGTGGTTCAAGGCCGACAAAGTGGGCAGCTACCACCTGTTCTGCTCGGAATATTGCGGGACCGACCATTCGGTGATGGGCGGCACCATCACGGTGATGGAGCCCGCCGCCTACCAGCAGTGGCTCGCCGCCTCGGGCTCCGACATGTCGCTGGCGTCCGCCGGCGAGGCCCTGTTCGGGTCCTACGGCTGCTCGGGCTGCCACCAGGGCCAGTCCACCGTGCGGGCTCCCTCGCTCGCCGGGCTCTACGGCAAGCCCGTGCCGATGGAAGACGGGCGCACCGTCGTGGCGGACGACAGCTACATCCGCGACAAGATCCTCAACCCGAACGACAACCTCATCGCCGGCTACAAGCAGGTGATGCCGAGCTTCAAGGGCGTGATCGCCGAGGACGACCTCCTCCGCCTCGTCGCCTACATCAAATCGACTGGCGTGAAGACGACCGGGAGCCTGCAATGACCTACGCGGCCCAGCGCGACGCCCACGTCCCGCACGCGACCATCGACGCGCCGAAGGACTACCTCCACATCACCCACACGGTGAAGTCCTGGCTGCTGAGCACCGACCACAAGCGGATCGGCATCCTCTACCTCATCTCCATCACCGGCTTCTTCTTCATCGGCGCGGTGGCGGCGGGCCTGCTGCGCCTGTCGCTGGTGGTGCCGGACGGCTCGATCTTCACCAACGACACCTACAACAAGCTGTTCACCATCCACGGCGTCGTGATGGTGTGGTTCTTCCTCATCCCCTCGATCCCGGCGACCTTCGGCAACTTCCTGCTGCCGATCATGATCGGCGCCAAGGACCTGGCCTTCCCCCGGCTGAACACGACGTCGTGGTACGTGTTCATGACGGGCGCGCTCTTCGCCATGCTGTCGGTGCTGTTCGGCGGCATCGACACGGGCTGGACCTTCTACGCCCCGCTGTCGACCGCCTTCTCCAACACCTACGTGTCGCTGGCGCTGGTCGGCGTCATCATCGTGGGTTTCTCGTCCATCCTGACGGGGCTGAACTTCATCGTCACGGTCCACACCATGCGGGCGCCGGGCATGACCTGGTTCCGCATGCCGATCTTCGTGTGGACCATGTACGCGGTGAGCATGATCTTCCTGCTCGCCACCCCGGTCATCACCATGGCGCTGATCCTGCTCGTGATGGAGCGGACCTTCAAGATCGGCGTCTTCGATCCCGCGCTGGGCGGCGACCCGGTGCTGTTCGAACACCTGTTCTGGTTCTACTCGCACCCGGCCGTCTACATCATGGTGCTGCCCGGCATGGGCGTCATCTCGGAGATCGTGCCGGCCTTCGCCCGCAAGCGGCTGTTCGGCTACAAGTTCGTCGCCTACGCGTCCATCGGGCTCGCCACTATCACGTTCTTCGTGTGGGGCCACCACATGTTCGTCAACGGGCAGAGCGACTATGCCAGCGTCACCTTCTCGTTCCTGAGCTTCGCCGTCGCGGTGCCGTCGGCCGTGAAGGTCTACAATTGGACCGCGACGATCCACAAGGGCACGCTCGTGCTCGATACGCCGATGCTCTACGCCATGGGCTATATCGGGCTGTTCGTCATCGGCGGGTTGACCGGGCTGTTCCTGGCGACGCTCGCCATCGACGAGCACGTGCACGACACATACTTCGTCGTGGCGCATTTCCACTACATCATGGTGGGCGGCACCGTGCTGGCGTTCCTGGGGGGGCTCCACTACTGGTGGCCGAAGTTCACCGGGCGGATGTACAACGAGGCGTGGGGCCGCGTTTCGGCCGTGCTGATGTTCATCGGCTTCAACGTGACCTTCTTCCCGCAGTTCATCCTGGGGTACCTCGGGATGCCGCGGCGCTACCACGTGTATCCGGCCGAATTCCAGCTGATGAACATCATGTCCTCGGCGGGCGCCACCATCCTGGCCTTCGCCTACGTGTTCCCTTTCGTCTATCTGCTCTACTCGCTGTGGTTCGGCAAGAAGGCGCCGGACAACCCGTGGGACGCGAAGGGGCTGGAATGGATGACGACCTCGCCGCCACCTCTGCACAACTTCATCAAGCCTCCGGTCGTGGATTTCGAGGCTTACGACTACGAAGCCAAGGTGCCGGAAGCATGAGCGACACCCTGGCGGACGGCGTCGGCCTCCACGTCATCGAGCAGTTCGTTGACGCCGAACAGCAGCGCCATGCCGGCCAGCTCGGCATGTGGGCCTGGCTGGTGACGGAGCTGCTGCTCTTCGCCGGGCTGTTCCTCGTCGCCACCGTGCTCAGGGTGCAATACCCGGAGTCGGTGCATCTCGCGGTGTCGCACCTCAAGTTCTGGATCGGCGCGACCAACACGGGGGTGCTGATCGTGTCGAGCCTGACCATGTCGGGCGCCATCCAGGCGTCGCGGCTGGGGCTGCAGCGCCTCACCGTCTATTGCATGTACGCCACCGCGGCGCTCGGCACGCTGTTCATCCTGCTGAAGCTCTACGAGTGGTACGACGACATCGTCGAGCACATGGCGCCGTGGCTGAACCAGCCCTACGAACTCGCCTTCGACAAGCCGTCGACGCTGTTCACCAACCTGTACTGGGTGACGACGGGGCTGCACGGGCTGCACCTGACCACGGGCGTCACCATCCTGATGGTGCTCGCCCTTCAGGCGCGGGCCGAGGGCTACCTGTCCCGGCACCAGAACCGGATCGAGGTGTTCGGCCTCTACTGGCACTTCATCGACCTGATCTGGATCATCGTGTTCCCCATGCTCTACGTCATCGGGAGGTGAGCGCCTTGCAGGGACCCCTCTTCACCGACGCGCAGAAGCGCGAGTTCGTGCGCCGCATGGACATCCCGCTCCGGGTGTTCGTCGGGCTGATCCTGTCGCTCGGCACGATGGTGCTGTTCGGCGCCACCCGCCCGGCGTCCTGGATCTGGATGGCCGAAGTCGCCGTGCTGCTCGTGATGGTCGTCGTCACGATGCTGTATGCGATGGAGGTGAAGGACGACCTGCCGCTGATGCGGATGTGGTCGGTCGTCGGCTTCGCCTGGCTCTGCATCCTGTTCGGGATGGTGCTGATCGACTACCTGACGCGGGGCGGCTTCCCGATGTGACGGCCGTCCCGGTCCCACCGGGCGGGGATCAGGACGCGAGGTCCGCCACCACCATGTCGAGCACCGGGAAGCCTTCGCGGGTCACGCGCAGCCGGCCCCCCGAGGAGCGCTCGACGAGGCCATCGTCGATGAGGCTGTCGATGCGAGTGCCGTCGAGCGGGCGGCCCGCCAGCGCGGCGAAACGCGCCGGGTCGATGCCTTCGCCGAGACGGAGCCCCATCAGCAGGAACTCGTCGCCCTGCTCCTCGGCCGACAACCCTTCGTCCGACACCAGGCCGTGCCCTTCGCCCTCGACCACCGTCAGCCACATCTCGGGGTGGCGCTCGGTGGAATGGGCGCGCCGTCCCGAGGCGGTGAGGATTCGCCCGTGGGCCCCCGGGCCGACGCCGGCATATTCGCCGTAGCGCCAATAGACGAGGTTGTGGCGCGACTCGGCGCCCGGGCGGGCGTGGTTCGACACCTCGTAGGCCGGCAGGCCGCGCGCCGCCGTCAGCTCCTGCGTCACCTCCCAAAGGGCGCGCGCCTGTTCGGGGTCGGGCACGGCGAGCTTGCCCGCCTTGAACAGGCGCTCGAACATCGTGTCGGGCTCGATGGTCAGCTGGTAGAGCGACAGGTGCTCGGCGGCGCGGTCGATGGCGCCGTGCAGCTCGGCCTGCCATTGCGCCGGCGTTTGGCCGGGGCGGGCGTAGATCAGGTCGAAGGAGAAGCGCTCGAAATGCGTCGCCGCGATCTCGACCGCCGCCAGCGCCTCCTCGGCCGTGTGCAGGCGCCCGAGCGCCTTGAGGTCGGGGTCGTTCAACGCTTGGACGCCCAGCGACACCCGGTTGATCCCCGCCGCGCGGTAGCCCTCGAACCGCGTCGCGTCGACGCTCGTGGGATTGGCTTCCAGCGTCACCTCTGCGTCGGCGTCGACGTTCCAGTGGCCCGCGATGGCGTCGAGGATGCTGCCGACCGTGGAAGGCTTCATCAGCGACGGCGTGCCGCCGCCGAAGAACACCGATTGCACGGTGCGGCCCGGCGTCAGGGCCGCGCGGTGCGCCAGCTCCTGCCGAAAGGCCGACAGGAACCGCGCCTCGTCCACGGGCGCCTGGCGGACGTGGCTGTTGAAGTCGCAGTAGGGACATTTCGACAGGCAGAACGGCCAGTGCACGTAGAGGCCGAAGCCGGGATCGATGGCGGTCATGGGCGACTTATGGCACGGGGCGGGGCCGCGGGTCACGCCCCGCGACGGGCGGCTTCACGCCCCGAACAGCCGCCGCGACAGCATCTGGAACGCCCGCGCCCGGTGGGACAGGGCTTCGCCGCCGTCCGCGGGCAGGCCGTGCTTCTCCTCCGACGACATTTCGCCGAAGGTGCGGTCGTGCCCGTCCGGCAGGAAGGCGGGGTCGTAGCCGAAGCCCTGGCGGCCGCGCGGCGGCGTCACGATGGTGCCGTCCACCCGGCCCTCGACGGCTTCCACCCGGCCGTCCGGCCACACCAGCGCCAGCGCGGCGGTGAAATGGGCGCGCCGCGCGTCGGGCGTGCTGGCGCCCCGCTCGGCGAGCAGCGCCTCGATGCGGGCCATCGCACCCGTGAAGTCCTTGTCGGGCCCGGCCCAGCGTGCCGAGAACAGCCCCGGCGCGCCGTCGAGGGCCTCGACGCAGAGGCCGGAATCGTCGGCCAGCGCCGGCAATCCGGCGCCCTGGGCCGCGGCCTGGGCCTTGAGCCGGGCGTTGGCGGCGAAGGTGGTGCCGGTTTCGTCCGGCTCCGGCAGGCCGAGCTCGCCAGCCGACAGCACCGTCACGCCGTGGGGCTTCAGCAGCTCGCGGAATTCGGCCAGCTTGCCCGCATTGTGGGTGGCGATCACGAGGCGGTCGAGGCTGGGATCGCGCATGGAAAGGGGTCCGGGACGGAAAACGGGGCTCGCGGCCCCGGCGGGTCTTCGCGATGGCGCTTCCGCCCCCCGAAGGGGGAGATCCGCGCCGTCCCGGACACCCGAGCCGTCGCGGCGTGCGGCCATCGATGCGGGCCTGATTAGACCGTCGCCCCCCGCTTGGCCAGTTGTGAACCGGCCGCCGACCGTGTCGGGGAACGGGCAGGCCCGCGACGCCGAGGCTCGTGGCTGCGGCGATTTGACCGTGTGCGGACCGGGATGGCCTTGGAATTCCTCGATTTTCTGACCTAGAGTCGGGCGCGCGGACCGGCAGGTCACCGTCGGGTGGCGCTTGATCGGCGTCGAAGGGTGTCGGGATCGATGGATCGGATCGAGGCAGCGGGCGATTCGGGGGGCGGCGCGGGGCGATCGTCCGCCGCCCCGTCGTCCGTCCCGCATCCCGCCCTCGACCGCATCGTCGCGATGGCGGCCGACCTTTTCGCCGCGTCGATGGCCGGCCTGGTGCTGCGCCGGGGGAACGTCGCCGACATCCGCTCCTCGATCGGCCTCGACGGCGTGCCGCGGGCGATCCCCTGGGACTTTCCCCTGTCCGCCCCCGCGCCCCTGGCCGTCCCCGACCTCGCCTCCGACCCTCGCGCGCGCCGTTCCCCCGTCGTCGACGGGCCGCAGGCGCGGTTCTACGCCGGTGCCCCGGTGCCGGGCGCGGACGGCGCCCCGCTCGGCACGCTCTGCGTGATGGCGCCCGAACCCCGTGCCACGCCCTCGCCCGCCGACATGGCCCGCCTCGGCGCCCTGGCGGTCCTCGCCGGCGACGCCATCGCGGCCCACGGGGCGCGCGAGCGGGCCGAGGCGAACGCGGACGCCAAGGCGGAACTGCTGGCCGACGTGAGCCACGAGATGCGCACGCCGCTCAACGCGATCGTGGGTTTCACGCAGCTCCTCGGCCGCGACGCCGCGCTCCACGGCGAAGCCCGCCGCGCCCTGGAGCGCATCGAGGAGGCGGGGCGCGGCCTGCTCAACATCGTGGGCGACGCGCTCGACCTGTCCCGCCTCGAATCCGGTCTCGTGCGCCTCGACCTGCGCGCTTTCTCGCCCGCGCGCCTCGTCGAGGATGCCGCCGCGATGCTCCGCGCCGAGGCCGAGCGCAAGGGCCTCCGCCTCGTCGTCGACCTCCCCGCGGGCGCGACCGGCGCCCTGGTCGGCGACCCGGACCGCCTGCGGCAGGTCGTCCTCAACCTCCTGTCCAACGCCGTGAAGTTCACCGCCAGCGGGACGGTGCGCCTCACCCTGCGCGTCGATGCCTGCGGGGGCGGCGGCGTGCCCGTGACGGTGTCGGTGGAGGACAGCGGCGTCGGCATCGCGGCGGACGGCCTGTCCCGCCTTTTCCGCCGCTTCTCGCAGGCTGACGGCAGCGTGGCGCGGACCTTCGGCGGCAGCGGGCTCGGCCTCGCCATATCGAAGTCCCTGGTCGAGGCGATGGGGGGGCGCATCACCGTGGATTCCGCGCCGGGCGAGGGCGCGCGCTTCGCCGTGTCGCTCGTGCTGCCCCGCGCCGCCGACCCCCGCCCGCCGGCATCCCCGCATCGCGCCGCCGCGGCGGCGGGGCGGGGCGGGCTGCACGGGCTCGCGATCCTGGTCGCCGAGGACGCGGCGATGAACCAGAAGCTGGTGGTGCAGATGCTGGAGCCGCTCGGCGCCGAAGTCGACGTCGTGTGCGACGGCGCCGCCGCCGTGGCCGCCGTGAAGCGGCGGGACTACGCCCTGGTGCTGATGGACATGGAAATGCCGGTGCTGGGCGGCCTCGACGCCACCCGGCAGATCCGGGCGTCGGGCGGCGCGGCCGCGGGCGTGCCCATCGTGGCGCTCACCGCCAACGTCTTCCCCGAGCAGCTCGACCTGTGCCGCGAGGCCGGCATGGACGACCACCTCACAAAGCCCTTCGGCGCCGACGACCTCGCCGCCATGGCGCTGCGCTGGGCGCGGCGCCTCGCCCCGGTGCCCGAAGGCACGCCCTGATGCCGGCCCGACCGAACCTCCGGGATTTTGATCCGATCCGTTCACCCTGAGTCGCGCTTTCCCTTGCCGGCGGGTCCCATCCGCCGCGTCATGCGGTCCGAGCGGAGCGCCATGCGGATGAGCAAGCTTTCAACGGTCGCGATCGTGGGCGCCGGCCCCTATGGCCTGTCGGTCGCGGCGCATCTCGCGGCGGCCGGCGTCGAGGTGCGCGTCTTCGGCGCGTCCATGCAGACCTGGCGTGAAGGCATGCCGAACGGGATGTTCCTGAAGTCGGAGGGCTTCGCGTCCAGCCTGTCCGACCCCGAAGGCGCGTTCACGCTCGGCCACCACTGCCGCGAGCGCGGCATCCCCTATGCCGACATCGGCTGGCCGGTGCCGGTCGACGTCTTCGCAGACTACGGCGCGGAATTCGCCCGCCGCTTCGTGCCGGGGCTCGACGGCCGCCGCGTGGTCCGCGTGGCGCGGTCCGGCGCCGGCTTCCGCGTCGAGCTCGAGGACGGCGACGCGGTCGCGGTCGGCCGCGTGGTCCTGGCGACGGGGATCGGCGCCTTCGCGCGCGTCCCCGCGGAGCTGCAGGGCCTTCCGGACGCCGTGCTCAGCCATTCGAGCCATCACGCCGACTATTCCGCCTTCGCGGGGCGCTCCGTCGCGGTGGTGGGCGCCGGCGCGTCCGCGCTCGACGCCGCCGCGGCGCTGCGCCGCGCCGGCGCCGCCGTCACGCTGGTCACCCGCCGCGCGGCCGTGCGGTTCTACGAGGCCGGCCGCCCGCGCCGCCCGGTCGACGCGCTCCTGTCGCCGCTGACCCCCCTCGGGCCGGGCTGGAAGAAGTGGCTCTGCTGCCACGCGCCCGGGCTGTTCCACGCCCTGCCGGAGCGCCTGCGCGTGCGCATCGTGCAGCGCTACCTCGGGCCGTCGCCGGCCCGGTTCGTCCGCGACGCGATCGAGGGGCACGTCCCGTACCGCTTGAACAGCCGCATCGTCGGCGCCGAACGCGCGCCCGACGGCCGCGTCGCCCTCGCCATCGACCGCGCGGGCGCGGGGCGCGACACGCTGACGGTCGACCACGTGCTGGCGGCGACGGGCTACAGGGTGGACGTGTCGCGCCTCGGGTTCCTCGACACCGCGCTGGTGGCCGCCATCGCCACGGTGGACGGGTCGCCGGCCCTGTCGCGCGACTTTGAAAGCACCGTGCCGGGGCTGTATGTCGTCGGCACGCCCTCCGCCTACAGCTTCGGCCCGATGTTCCGCTTCGCCTGCGGGGCAGGCTACGCGGCGGGGCGCCTGACCCGCCACGTCCTGGCTCGCGGGGCTGCCGAACGGCGGTCGGGGAGCCGGGTCGGCCTTCCGGCACTCGCGCCCCGCGCGTTTCGCGGCTGACCCGGTCCCGGGCCGACCGGACCCGGGCCTGCGTCGCCGGGCGGCGCGGCGCCCGGCCGAAGACGTCCGCCGTGACCCGGCCCGAACGGGGCGGCGTCATCCCACCCACCGATCCGGCAGTGTCCCGATGAGCCTCGGCCAGCCCCGCATCCTGTTCCTGACCCTGTCGGACGACGTCGGCTCCGAGCGCATCGTATGCGAGATGGGGCGGCTCGGCGCCGCCTGCGCGGTGATGGGACGCGCGGACGCCATGGCGGCCCGCTCGCTGCGCGTGTCGCACCACCACCGGCTCCCGTCCCGCGGCGGCCTGTGGGCGGCGGCCCTCGGGGTCGGGCGCGGGCTCGCCGCGACGGCCTCCGAATGGAAGCCGGACGCCGTCGTGCCGCTCGACGACATGGCGGCGGGCGTGCTGCGCGACCTCGCCACCGCGCCCCGCACGGGCGCCGGCGTCCGGCTGCTGCTGGAGCGTTCCCTGGGCGACCCGCGGCATTACCGGACCGCCTGCTCGCGGGCGCGCCTGATCGAGGCGGCGGCTGCGCTGGGCCTCCGCGTCCCCGCCCAGCGCCCCGCCGGCGATGCCGCCGGGGCGGCGCTCGGCTTCCCCCTGATGGTGAAGCGGGAAGGCACGTGCGGCGGCACCGGCGTCGCGCTCGTGCGCGACGACGCCGAACTCGCGTCGGCGGTCCGCGCCGCCGCCCGCAGGGCGGGGGTGAAGCGGGCGCTGCGCCGCCTCGTCGGCTTCCGGCCGGACCGGGACGGGGCCGCCGTGACGCTTCAAGCCCATGTCGCCGGGACCCTGGCGATGCGGACGGTGGCCTGCGACCGCGGCCGGGTGCTCGACGGCATCAGCTTCGCTGCCGAGTCCCTCGACCCGCCGGTCACCGGGTCCAGCACCGTGGTGCGCCCGATCGACCATCCCGAGATGGCGGAGGCGGCCGTCCGGCTCGCCGCCGCGCTGGGCCTGTCCGGTTTCGCGTCCTTCGACTTCATCGTGGCACCCGACGGCGCGGCCCACCTCATCGAGATGAACGCCCGTCCCATCGGCAGCGGCCACCTCGGGCGGCGCTTCGGGCACGACCTTTACGGCGCGTGGCTGCGCGCGCTGCCGGGCTCCGTCGAGGCGGTGGCGCCCGCCGTGCCGGACGCGCCGTGCCGCGTGGCGCTGTTCCCCAAGGAGCTCCGCCGCGACCCCGGCAGCCCCCTTCTCGCGGCGCCCGACGCCTTTCACGACGTCCCCTGGGACGAGCCCGCGATCGTCGAGGGCTACAGGGCGAGCGTCCTCGCGCGTCACCCCGAAGCCGGCCCGGCGATCGCGAAGGCGCTCGGGCCGGCCCGCGACGGCGCGCCGCCGCGGCCCCGGATGCGGATGCGGCCCGCCTTCGCGCGGCCGAGGAGCTGAGGGCAGGGGCGGCTCAGGACCGGGACGCGCGGGAAATGGGCGCCGCTGGTGCCGGGACCGCCCGGCACCGGCCGGGTACGCGCGCAGCCCTCAAAGGTAGCCGACGGTGCGGTGCCTCACCGCCGCGGCGGTGAGCGGCGCGGGGCCATCCGTCTCGCCCACGCGCCAGCCCCCGGCCAGGGCCGCCATGCCGATGACGCGCTCCACCGCGTGGGCGTGGGTACCGTCCTGGCCGATCGGCTCCGGCTCGAATCGGGCCGGGTCGAGGTGGGGCAGCAGCGCCGTCAGGTAGCCGCCCCGGATCCAGAACATCGTCCCCGCGATGAAGGCGAGGTCCTCGTCGCGCGCATCGACGCCCGCGACCTCGCGCATCAGCGCCCGCACGGCGTCGCGGTTGCGGCCCCAGTAGACGGGATGGCCGACGAAGGAGCCGGGCGCGCCGAGGAGGGCGAGCCGCGGGTCGGCGGCGAAGCGCTTCAGCGCGCGCCCCGCCGCGAAGGGGCCGGGGAGGAGGCCGCGCAGCGTGTCGCGCCGCCACCACTCGCCCGCCGCCGAATAGGCGCTGCGCTTGCCGTGGATCTTCAGCACCGCCGCGTCCGGCCCGAGATCGAGGCTGCGCGCCACAGTGACGAAGGGCAGGAGGTCGCGACCGCGGTTTTCGGTTTTGTGGAAGAAGACCGGCGCGCGAGAGCGGCGCCGATAGGGCGCCCAGGCGACGAAGACGGCCGGGTCGCTCGAGGTCACGTGCAGCGCGGCGCCCCGCGGC
The DNA here is from genome assembly GCF_004137685.1 of Lichenibacterium minor. Taxonomy (GTDB): domain Bacteria; phylum Pseudomonadota; class Alphaproteobacteria; order Rhizobiales; family Beijerinckiaceae; genus Lichenihabitans; species Lichenihabitans minor. The sequence continues at coordinate 193,092 of NZ_QYBB01000006.1, forward strand.
AGCGACAGGAGCCGCCCGGCGAGTTCGGGCACGAGGTCGGGATAGTGGCAATGGCAGATCGCCACGACGGAGCCCGGCGGCACCGCGGGCTGCAGCGGACCGGCCAGGGCGGCGAAGCCGCGCCGCGCCGCGCCGCCGAGCGGAGCCCGGAGCCGTCGCGGCACGAGCCCCCGCGGCGTCAACGCGCCCTCGCCCGCAGCGCGCGCAGCCGGTCGAAACCGCGATGCAGTGCCGCCAGCGCGGCCCGCGTGCCCGGCACATGGCGGCCGAGCCACAGGAGGCCGCCCTGGACGAGGCGGCCGGACAGGCCCGCCAGCCGGTCGAGCTCGTCGGCGTCGTCGGCGTCGCCGAAGGCTCGCGCCCGCATGAAGCTCATGCGGCCGCGCAACGCGTCGACGCGGCGCACGACGCGCGCTCGGTCGGCGCCGTCCAGCGCCGCGTCGAGCGCGGCGCGGAGGTCGTCCGCGGCATCGTCCCAGCCCCGGACCGGCCCGTCGTCGCGCCGCTCCGTCCAGCGCGGCGGATCGGCGAGGCGGCGCAGGAGGTCTGCGTCGTCGCGGTAGCGGTGCACGTTGGCGCGTTCGGGCAGGCCCGCCGCGATCTCGCCGTAGGGTGGCAGGTCGCGCACCAGGATGGGCCGGCGGTGCGCGAGGGCGTCGAGGATGGGAAAGCCGAAGCCCTCGTAGATGGACGGGTAGACGACGATCCGGGCGGCCGCGTAGAGCGCCGCCACGCGCTCCGGTGGCAGGCCGCCCGAGGCTACCCCGTCGACGCCGCTCACCGCTCCCGGCGACAGCCCCAGCGCCGTCACGGTGCGGCCGAGGTTCGCCGCCGCGACGACCCGCGCGGTGTCGCGCAATCGCTTGTGGGGCAGGGCGTTGCCGATCATCAGCACGCTGCCGTCCGCGGGAGCGTCGGGCACGGCGCCCAGGCGGTAGTCGGCGAGGTCGAGCGAATGCAGCGACGCCAGGGCGGGGCCGGGCGGCGGCCCGAAGCGGCGGGCGAACTGCCGCGCCGTGAAGGCGCTGTTGAACAGCAGCGCGTCTGCCTCGGCGACCGCGAAGCGCCACAGCGCGTCGAGTTCGTCCGGGGCGTCGTGCCCGCAGTCGAGCCCGATCGTGTCGAGCATGAACAGGACCAGCACGGGCGCCCGCCGGACGGCCGCGTCCATCTCGCCCCACAGGAACGGCTGGCCGAAGCGCACCAGGGCGGCGAACACGGCCGCGTCGGCCGGGTCGACCCGCGTCACCGCGTCCCCGAGGTCGCCGAAATGGAACGCGAAGGCCGGGGCGCTCGCCACGACGTGGAGCGCGAGATCGGTCCAGCGCGCGGCCGCGCGGCCCACGAGCGCGCGGGCCAGGAGGGTGGTGCCGGAATGGCTCGGGCCGGCGTGGCCGAGGTCGAAGGCGATCCGCAGCTTTCCGTCGGGCCCGGGTTCCAGGCCCCCCATCAGCGCCTCGGCGAGGGCGGGGGCCGAGGTGGCCTGGCGCTTCAGCGCCGGGCGCCAATCCTCCGGCACCGGGGCGGGCGCGGCCGGGACGGCGCCTTCGGGGTGGACCGCTTCGGCCCCGCCCGCCACGGCGACGCGGAAGCCGACGCGGCCCAGCGCCAGGAGCGGGCCGGCGAGGTCGTCCCCTTCGGCCGAGAACGGGGCCTCGCCCAGGGCCGCCAGCGCGGACGCCTTGAGGTAGGCGCAGCGGCGGTCCGGCCGCAGCACGTAGTCGAGCGCGGGGCGACGGCCGCGGGGCGTCGCGGGCCGGCCCGCGGTGAACCGGGGCAGCGCCGCCACCACCATGGGGTCGAGGTCCGCGGCGCGGCGCAGCTCCGCCACGGCGTCGGGCGTGATCAGGGTGCGGGCGTCCACCACGAGCACGTCGGTGTTCGCCGCCGCCGACCGCTGCAGGAAGGCCCGCAGCGTACCGGGGGGTACGGCGCGAGCCTCGACGAGGGAGACCCCCGCGGCCGTGAGGGCGGCCCCGAGGCGCGCCGCCGCCGCGGCCGCGCCGAGGTCGCCCACCTCGGCCTGGACGGCCACGCGCAGGTCGGCCGAGCACCGCCACGGGCCGTCGGCGACATCCCCCATCGCCGTCATGCCGTCGCCGCGGCTGTGCCGAGCGCGTCGATGCGGGACGCCGCGACGGCGAGCAGGCGAGGCCAATCCATGTCGCCGCCGTGCCGCAGCACGTCCACGGTGGCGTACCACGGGCCCTGCGGCCCCGCGACGCCCCAGCGCCAGCAGCTGTCGGGCCGCGACAGGAGCAGCGCCGGGACGCCGCCGGCCCCCGCCAGATGCACCACGGCGGTGTCGACGGAGACGACGAGGTCGCAGGAGGCCACGAGGGACGCGAGGTCCAGGAAATCGCGGATGGGCGGCGCGTCCACGTTCGGCTCGACGGCCAGCCGTGCCGCTTCTTCCGGGGTGAGGCTGTTCGGCAGGACGACGAAGTCCACGCTGCGCGCGGCGAAGAGGCGCGCGAAGGTGTGGAGCGGGATCGACCGCGTGGCCTCGTATTGGCGGGGGTGACCCCGCCAGCACACGCCGACGCGCCGCCGCGCGCCGCTGCGCCGCGCGGGCGTGCCGAGGCCGAGGTAGCCGGCGCGGGGCTCCAGGTCCGGCGCGTCGAGCACGCCCGCGAGGTGCATCGAGGGCACGAACAGGTCGTAGTCGGGCTCGCGCGCGCGCTCGTCGAGGAAGGCGACGCGCGGGAACTGCCGCGCGAGCAGGCCGAGCAGCGGCGCCGGGACCCGGGCCAGCACGACCGCGTCGGGTTCGCGCGCGAGGAGGCGGGGCAGGAAGCGCGCCATCTGGATCATGTCGCCGAGCCCGTGCTCGAACAGTACCATGAGCCGCCGCCGCCCCAGCGCTTCGCCGCCCCATTGCGGCCGGTGGCGGCGGAGCGGATAGGCGCCCGACAGGACGTCCGCGGCGTGCCAGCTCGCCAGGCCGTCCAGCACCAGCCCCGTCTTCATCAGGTGGAAGCCGTAGACCTCGCGCGCGTAGGGATTGCCGCCGTCGCGGCGGAGGGCGCCCTCGTAGGCTTCGCGCGCCTCGTCCATGCGGCCCAGGGCGTCGCACAGGTCGCCGCGCAGCGTCAGCGCGCCGCGGTCGGTGCCGATGCCGTCGAGGTCGACCGCGGCTTCGCCGAGCTTGCCCAGGCGCAGGGCCGCCCGCCGCCCCACCTGGGCGACGCGTGCCGCGAAGGCCGTCCCGGCGGTCGCGGCGGTCCACAGCGGCAGCGCCGCCGCGATGCCGCCGAAATCCCAGGTCGCCAGCAGGCTGTCCGCCGCGACGGCGGCTTCGAGGGGCGTGGGACGATCGAGCGCCCCGGCCGCCGCGGAAGCGGCCGTGAAACGGTGGCGGAGGTAGGGGGTCAGCAGGGCGTCGCGCGCCCCGGCGAGGTCGCCGGCCTCGACCGCGACGGCGGACAGGCCGCCCCACCGGTTCAGCACGTCGGCGAGGAGCCGGGCGCGCCGCTCGGGGGCCGACGGCAGCGGCCGGCGCGCGAGGTAGAACTCCGCCGCGCGGATGCGGGCGAGGTCCGCCGTCACCGACAGCCCGTTGTCGCGCAAGAGGCGCGCGGCGGACCTCGCCTTTCGAAACACCGCCATGGGGGTCAGCGGCTCCGGCGTTTCGGGCGGCGAACGCGTCCGTTCGGCTCGCGGTCCGGCATCGCGTCGCCGTCAGCCGGCGAGGCTGGGCGACAGGCGATCTCCCGCGTCCTGGTCGGGCGCGTCGTCGTCGGGGGCGTCGGTGTCATCGTTGGGCGGGAGCGGCGCCGACGCCTGGGCGACGCCGTCGATGTAGCGCGCCCACACCGCGTCCACGGTGCCCTCGCCCACGATCTCGCCCGCTTCGAGCAGAACGGCGCGGTTGCAGTAGGTTTGCAGCGAGCCGACGTCGTGCGACGCCAGGACCAGGATCTTGGCGCTGTCCAGCATGGCGTCGAGCCGCGCCTTGGCGCGCGCCGCGAAGCCCGCGTCGCCGAAGGAGATCA
>NZ_QYBB01000070.1 GCF_004137685.1 Lichenibacterium minor
GCATCGTCTACATCACCCACAAGATGAACGAGCTCTTCACCATCGCCGACGACGTGTCGATCTTCCGCGACGGCCGCTACATCGCCACCCACGCCGCGAAGGACATGACCCGCGACCAGGTCATCCAGATGATGGTGGGCCGCGAGATCACGCAGATGTTCCCCAAGGAAGAGGCGAAGATCGGCGAGGTGATCCTGTCGGTGAAGGACCTGGCGCTCGAGGGCGTGTTCTCCGGCGTCTCCTTCGACCTGCGCCGCGGCGAGATCCTGGGCCTCGCGGGCCTCGTCGGCTCGGGCCGCACCAACGTGGCCGAGACGATCTTCGGGGTCACGCCCGCTACGGGCGGCGAGATCCGGCTCGACGGGAAGCCGATCACGATCGGGAGCCCGCGCGACGGCATGCGGGCCGGCATGGCGCTGCTGACGGAGGACCGCAAGGACACCGGCTGCTTCCTCATGCTTCCCGTGCGGGAGAACATGGAGATGGCCGTCCTCACCGAACGCTACGTCAAAGGCGGCTTCATCCAGCAGGGCGCGGTCGACGTCGAGTGCGGCAAGATGAAAGACGCCATGCGGGTGAAGACGCCGAACCTCGAGGAGCGCATCGAGAACTTGTCCGGCGGCAATCAGCAGAAGGTGCTGATCGGCCGATGGCTGATGACCGGCCCCAAGATCCTCATCCTCGACGAGCCGACGCGCGGCATCGACGTCGGCGCCAAGGCTGAGATCCACAGGCTGATTTCGCGCCTCGCCGGCCAGGGTGTCGCCGTCATCATGATCTCGTCGGAGCTGCCGGAGGTGCTGGGCATGAGCGACCGCGTCGCGGTGATGCACCAGGGCCGCCTGACCGGCATCCTCGACCGCGCCGAGGCCGACCAAGTGTCCGTGATGCGGCTCGCCGCTGCGTGAACACGCGGGCCGACGAGGTCGACACTACGAAGGGGCAGCGATAAGCCCCGCCACCGGGACGGGAAACGGGATCATGACAGAACCATTGACCAACACGATCGCGGTGGCGGAGCGCAAGGCGGGGCGCCGACGCCTGCCCAACGAGCTCGGCATCGTGCTGGTGCTGATCGGCATCGCGCTGTTCTTCGAGGCCGTCGGTTGGGGCGTGCGGGGCCAGAGCTTCCTGGGCAACCCGCAGCGCCTGCTCGTCATGATCCTGCAGGTGTCCATCGTCGGCCTGATCGCCATCGGGGTCACGCAGGTCATCATCACCGGCGGCATCGACCTGTCGTCCGGCTCGGTGCTGGCGGTCTCCGCCATGGTGGCGGCCTCGCTGGCTCAGGAGCCGGGCTACGCCCGCGCGGTCTTCCCCGGCCTGACGGGCCTGCCCTTCGTGGTGCCGCTGCTCTGCGGCCTCGTGATCGGCGGCATCGCGGGGCTGATCAACGGATCCCTCATCGCCATCACGGCCATCCCGCCCTTCATCGCCACGCTCGGAATGATGGTGACGGCGCGATCGGTGGCGCAGCTCTACACGCGGGGCCAGCCCATCTCCATGCTGGCCGACAACTACACCTGGATCGGTTCGGGCGCCGTGCCGGTGTTCATCTTCCTCGCCGTGGCGATGATCTTTCACGTGGCACTGCGCTACACGCGCTATGGCAAGTTCACCTACGCGATCGGCGCCAACCCGCAGGCCGCCCGGGTCAGCGGCATCAACGTGCGCCGCCACATCATGCTGGTCTACACGATCGCGGGCGTGCTGTCGGGTCTCGCCGGCCTCGTCACCTCGGCGCGCGCGGCCTCGGGCCAGTCATCCATGGGCACGGGATACGAGCTCGACGCCATCGCGGCGGCCGTGATCGGCGGCGTGTCGCTGGCGGGCGGCGCCGGACGCATCTCCGGCACGGTGATCGGCACCCTGATCCTCGGCGTGATGACGTCGGGCTTCACCTTCGTGGGCATCGATGCCTACGTGCAGGGCATCGTCAAGGGCATCATCATCGTGGCCGCCGTGGTGATCGACCAGTATCGCCAGAGCCGCCGAAGGAAGGCGTAAGGACATCCCGTCCCGATCGCGGTTCGAGGGCGGATCTTCGGATCATGCCGAGCCTTCTGGAATGGAAGACCAACGACCTCGACCCTTCCTCGTCCACGCGGATGCGGGGACGAGGGGTAGTGCTTCAGCGGTAGTCCACCCAGACCCCGCCGGCGTCGGCCGAGCGCACGCAGTTCTCGACCCAGCGCACGCCGGCGACGCCGGCCGCGGCATCGGGGTAGCGCAGGCCGGCGAGGGTCGCAGCATCGCCCCGGCCCGTCGCCCGCATGGCGGCGGCGAAGCGGCCGTAGATGTTGGTCCAGGACTCGAACAGTCCCTCGGCATGGCCCACGCTGATGTGGTCCTCCGCCAGGGCTTCCGGATGCAGGTAGGGCATGCCGCGCTCCAGCACGCGGACGGGCTCACCCTGCACCTCGAAGGACAGCTGGTTCGGGCGCTCGTCCCACCATTCCAGGCTGGCCCGGGAGCCGACGATGCGCACCTTCTGGCTGTGGATGGCGCCCGCGTTAACGGCGCTGGTCCACACCGTGCCGAAGGCGCCGCCCTCGTACTCCATCAGCGTGACCGCGTTGTCCTCCAGCGGCGCGCGGGACGCCACGAAGCTCTGGCGCGCGCACATCAGCCGCCCGATCTTCAGATCTGGGCAGATAACCTCGGAAATGTAGAGCGGGTGGGTGGCGAGGTCGCCCAGCACGTAGCTCGGCCCGGCGAAGCGCGGGTCGACGCGCCAGCGGATCGCCGGGTTGTCCTCCTCGACGGGCGCGCTGTGGAAGCCGTGAGCGAATTGCAGGTTCACGAGGCGCACCTCGCCGAGCTCGCCGGCCGCCACCATGGCGCGGGCCTGCTCGATCGTCCCATAGCCCGAATAGCCGTAGGCGACGCCGAGGACCCGGCCTCGCCCATGGGCGAGGCGCTGCAACTCCTCGGCCTCGGCAACCGTGAAGCAGAGCGGCTTCTCGCAGACGACGTGGAGCCCGTGCTCCAGCGCGGCCCGCGCAATGGCGTAGTGGGTGTTGTTGGGCGTGGCGATCGATACGGCCTCGACCCCGTCCGTGCGAGCCGCTTCGCCGGCGAACAGGGCCTCGTGGTCGCGGTAGCAGCGCTCGGGATCGAGGCCGAGCCCGGCTCCGAAAGCCGCCCCCCGTGCAGGGTCGATGTCGAAGGCGCCCGCCACCAGGTCGAAGCTGCGGTCGCGCATGGCGGCCGAGCGGTGGATGTAGCCGATCTGGCTGCCGCGCCCACCACCCACCATGGCCCAGCGGATCGGCCGCATTGTCCGGACCGTGTTCGTCGCCATGTCCGTCTTCATGTTTCGATCCTCCCTCGAATCTTCAGAACCCGATGCCGCGCAGGTGAACGCGGCTCGCCTTGACGTCGGCTAGGCTGCCGCCCGCGTTCCGCGGGTCGCGCTCCTGCTCGACCGTGACGAAGCCGCCGTAGCCGATGCGTTCCAGTGCCGCCCGCACCGCCCGGTAGTCGATGACGCCGCGGCCGATCTGGCACATCACGCCCCGGGCGCAAGCGTCGAAGAAGCGGATCCGCTCGCCCATCACGGCCGCGAAGACCTGCCCGTCGATGTCCTTGAAGTGGACGTAGTCGAGCCGGTCGGCGTATCGCTCCAGGGTCTCGACCGGGTCCATGCCGGCGTAGAGGGTGTGGCCCGTGTCGATGCAGAGGCCGGCCTCGTCGGCTGGCACGTCGGCGACAATCCGAGCCACCTCGTCGGCGAACTCGACGTGCCCTCCCGCGTGGGGGTGGATCACGGCCCGCACGCCGTGGCGGTCTCGCGCGAGCCGCGCCACAGCCCGGATGTTCGCCACCATGTCGGCCCAGGCGGCATCGGATAGGCGCGAGGCCTGGTCGGAATGCCCGGCCGCGTAGTCGCGCGCGTCGTGTCCCCAGTCCATCACGGTTAGGTAGGGGGCAGGGAAGCGTTGCCCGGCGGCGCTCGCCGGACGCGGCAGGGCGGTGATGAGGGTGCAGATCTCGTCCGCTTGCCGCAAAAGGTCGTCGCGGTTCGCCGGGGACGCGAGGTCGTCGAAGATCGTGCCAGCGACGATCGTGAGGCCTCGCTCCGTCAAGGCGCTCCCGACCCGCGCCGCGTCGAACGGCACGTAGCCGTAGGGGCCGAGCTCCAGCCCGCCGTATCCGGCGGCGGCGGCCTCGTCGAACACCCGCTCCCAGGACGGCAGGTGCGGATTGCGCACGTCGTCAACGCCCCAGCAACACGGCGCCGTGGTGATCGTGATGCCCATCGTTTCCCCTCCACGTCGGCCCTCGGCCTTCGCATCGATAACGGGCTTGCGCAGCGGACGGACAGCGCGAAGATGAAGGGATTCCATCAAGTCTCGGAACCGCAATGTCGCGCAAACCCACCATGGACGACGTCGCCGCGCTCGCGGGCGTATCGATCGCCACGGTGGACCGCGTGCTGAACCGGCGCGGCGGCGTGAAACCGGATCGCGAGGCGCGCGTGCTCGCCGCCGCGCGAGGACTGAAGATCGACCGGCAGCTCGGCCGCAGCTACGCGCACCGGCTCCGCGTCGCCGTGTTGATTCAGACGGCCGCGAACCCGTTCCACGCAGCCCTCGGCTCCGCTGTCGCGGCTGCCAACCGTGAGTTCCTCTCACTCAACATTCAATTCCTGGTGCACCACCTCGACCCCAACCGTCCGGACCGCATCCCGGGCCTGATCGATCGACTGGCGCGGGCGCACGACGGGCTCATCGTCGCGAGCCCGTCCAGCCCGGAGATCGCCGCGTCACTACGCTTGGCTGCGGCCACGATCCCCGTCGCGACGCTGGCGACCGACGTGCCCGGCAGTGGTCGACACGCTTATGTGGGAGCCGACGACGTCCAGGGCGGACGTGTCGCTGGTGACCTCATTGGCCGCTTCCTGGGTTCTGCTGGTGGGGACGTGCTGATGATCGCCGGCCTGCTCTCTATGGCGGGACATCGCGACCGGGAGAACGGTTTCCGTGCCGTGCTGCGCGAGCATTTCCCGGCTTGCCGCGTCGTCGCGGTCGAGGAAAGCCGCGAGACCGCCGAAGGCGCGGGCGACGTCGCCGCGGCGGCCCTGCGGACGCACCCCGATCTGAGAGCGATCTACCTGACTTCGGCCGGAGCGGATCGCGTCGTAGAGGCGCTGTCGGCGGCCGGGGCGCCATCCATGGTCTTCGTCACGCACGAACTCACAGAGGATCGACGCGTTCTGCTGCGTTCACGCAAGATCGATGCGATCATCAACCAGGACACGGCGATCGAGGTCAGATCCGTCACGCACATCATGGCTCAGTTGCTCGGCCGGGCCGACGGGGCCGTCGAGACCGTGCTGGCGCCGGTTCGGATCTTCACCGCCGAGAACTGCTGAGCCCCGCGCTGGCGGACGTCCCAGGCGTTCGTGGGAGGGGCGATGCCGCATTTTCAGGCCGGGGCCTGATGCTCCGGTCCGATCAAACGCGTGTGCCCGCAACGAACGTTCGCGTCGAGAGGCGTGCATGGCTCACGGTGGACGGCTCCATCCTCAGCGCCTCCGTCCCTTGACCCCAACTTGAAGCCGTTGCCGCTCGCCTTGGCTCGCGATCCCAGCTCTGATCTCCTGTTTTCACAAGCATGTTCATGCGATCAGGTGAGTCCACCTGATCGCGATCTACTCCGGAAGAATCCCCATCCACGATAGATGACGTTTCGTAGGTCATCCAATCGATCGAACGTCCGCCTTTCAGGTCGTTCGAACCGCTACCTGCCGTTCCGCTTTCCACCCTGCCTCGTCATTCGCCCGTTGCCGGCCGCTGTCGAGGCATGCCGGTTTTCCGAATATGAAGAGCGCGCCCTCCAAAGCAGATTTTCTGGCGTGAGTGGATTGCCGTCCGTCGCGAGGTCATGTCCGAGCGTCAAAACCGCCTCGGCGGTACGGCGGAAGAGGGGGGGGAGCGCGCTCATGATCGAGGCGCGGCGTACCGCGCCAGAAAGGTCGCGACAGCTTCCTCGACCACTTCCGTATCGCCGGGCAGGCGATGCAGGGCATCCCCGATCGCCATGACCTTCGGCCAGATCACGAACTCCTGCACCATGCCCATGAACTGGTGCGCCGCCAGCATCGGGTTGGAACACCGCAACGATCCGTCTGCGACCAGGCTGTCGAGCACGGCCGTGAACGCTTCGACCACCGGCGCTTTGCCGACACGGTAGAACTCCTCCGCGATCCACGGCAAGCGCCGCGACTCCGCGACGATGAGGCGGGTGAAGGCGATCTGGTCCGTTCCGTGGACGAACCGCAACAAGGCCTGAGCGAAGCCGAGCAAGACGGCTGTGGGGTCGGCCGATGGCGACGCGGAACCCGGGTCGAGTGCCCTGGTCTCCTCCCGGATCGCGGACCAATGGCGATCGATCACCGCCCGGAACAGCGCATCCTTGCTGCCGAACTGATTGTAGACCGTTTGCCGCGACACGCCCGCCGCGCGTCCGACCTGGTCAAGGTTCACACCATCGAGCCCGTCGCTCAGGAACAGGCGCCGGGCCGCGTCCAGGATCGTCGTGGCCGTCCTGCCCGCACCGAATTTTCCGGCTCCGTCGTCCAACGCTTCCAAAGTGGGACGTCCCATGCGCCTCCTCCTATTTACTTTACAGTAAAGTCAACTATCATCTGCCTCGATCGGCCCGCCGATGCCGCTGCACGGCGCCGATCAGGGAGGCCGCCATGTCGCCGCTCCGTTCCGACGCATCATCGCCTTCCCTCTCACCAAGTCGGCCCGACCTCACGCGCTCCGGCGTGGCTTGGTATGGGGTGCTGGTCCTCTTCGTCGTGCAGATCTTCTCCTTCGTCGATCGGCAAGCGATGAGCCTGCTCATCGCGCCCATCAAGGCCGATCTCGGGCTGTCGGACACACAGGTCAGCCTCGTGATCGGCCTCGGCTTCGCCCTGGCCTACGCCGTCGCCGGCCTGCCCGTCGGCCGCCTCGTCGATCGCTTATCCCGCCCAGCCATCCTCACGGCCGGGCTGGCCCTGTGGTGCTGTTGCACCTTCCTATGCGGCTTCGTGCGCTCCTTCCCGCAACTCGCCCTCGCCCGATCGGGCGTCGGCATCGGCGAGGCCACCGGGACGCCCGTCGTCGTGTCGCTCCTGGGCGACTGGTTCCCCCCGCAGAAGCGCGGCATCGCCTTCGCGATCTTCGCCGTGTCGGCCTACGTGGGCACGGGACTGGCGCTCGTGGCCGGCAGCGCGATCCTTCACGCCCTCGGGGCGCAGCCCACCATCGCCTTGCCGGTGATCGGGGCGGTGAGGACTTGGCAGGTCGTCTTCCTGCTGATCGGGCCGGTGGGCCTGCTGGCCGTCCCGCTCGTTTTGTCTCTCCACGAGCCCCGGAGGTTGCGGGACGGATCGCGTCCAAGCGCCTCCGCGGCGGAAACGCCGGGGCTGCGCGCGGTCCTGACCTATTATCGCCGGCACTGGAGCGCCTTCGCGTCCCAGCACGCGGCCAGCACTCTCCTCGCCATGCTGTTCTACGGCACTAGTGCCTGGATGCCCGAGTTCCTCCGCCGGACCTATGGGCTGCCCATCGCGCAAGCCGGGCTCTGGTTCGGGTGCGTCACGGTCGTGGCGGGCTCGCTCGGCGTGCTGACCGGCGGCCTCGTCTCGGGCCGGATGCTGAAGGGCGGGTACGTCGACGCGCGACTCTGCGTGACCGGCCTGGCCGCCCTCTGCGCGCTGCCTTTCGCCGCCGCCTTCCCCAACGCTGCGGCGTCGGGGTCCGCCCTCGCCGGGGCGGGAGCCATGATCTTCTTCACCGCCTCGATCTCGACCACCGGCTCCACGGGCGTGCAGGAACTCGCGCCGGCGCGGATGCGCGGCCTCGCCGCGGCAGTCTACCTGTTCGTGTTCAACGGCATCGGTTTGTCGCTCGGCCCGTCGCTGTTCGCGATCCTCACCGATCACGTGTTCGGGGACGAGGGTCAGCTGTGGCGCGCGTTGGCAGTCGGAGCGCCGGCGCTGGCGTTCGCAGCGGCGGCGGCCGCCTTCGTGGGCCTCGCACCTTACCGCGCCTGTGTGACCCGCTCCGAGGAGCCCTGCCCGGCGCGCGCATCCGAGGATCCCGCCTCGGTCACCGCCTGACGAGAGAAAACCATGGACGCTTCGATCTTGCCGTTCCCCGGCGCGAGCCGCTCCGAGGTGGCCTGGAATCGCCTTTCCGCGGACGCTTTACGCGACCTGGCCCGCCGCGACGCGGTCGTGCTGCTGCCCGTCGGGTCCACCGAGCAGCACGGCCCGCACCTGCCCACCGGCGTCGACGACCTGCTCGTCACCGCGGTCTGTCGACGGGTAGCCGAGGCGCTGACGCCGGACGTGCCGGTGGTCGTGGCGCCGACCGTCTGGTGCGGACTCGCCGACCACCACGTCGGCTTCGGCGGGACGTTCACGCTCTCGCTCGCCACCTTCCATGCTCTGCTGCGCGATCTGTGCCGCTCGATGATCGATGCGGGCTTCCGCCGCATCGTTCTGGTCAACGGCCACGGCGGAAACATCAACGGCCTGGCGGCGCTCGCCGTCGATCTAGCCCGCGACTTCGGCGCCGCCATCGCGACAACGACCTACTTCATGGAAGGCACCGCGCCGGCTGCCGTGGCCCTCGAGGACCAGTCGGGCGTCATGCACGCCTGCGAGGCCGAAACCTCGATGATGATGGCGCTCGCTCCCGACCTTGTGGACGGATCGCGCTTGGCCGACGCCCACGGGCCGGCCTTCGACGTGGCCGCCTCCCTTCTGCCCACCCTGAAGCGGGTCCACGCGTGGCGGGACGTTTCGCCGAGCGGCGTCGCGGGGGACGCCCGCCGCGCGAGTGCCGAGAAGGGCGAGATCCTGCTCGACGCCCATGCCGGCGCCCTCGCGGCCCGACTGCGGGCGGGACAGCCCTGGACCTGAGGAGAAAAGCGACATGGAACAGCATGCCGGGACCCTGGCCCATCAGATTGGCCGGGCTGTCGTGACCAAGGTGCCCGAGCTGTCGCTCACCTTCCCCGCGGCGAAGCTGCTGCCGGGATGGGAAACCGGAGGCGATGACGTCGGAGACGCTTCGCTGACCCTGAACGTCCACTCCTGGCTGGTGCGGGTCGATGGCCTGACGGTCCTCGTCGACGCCGGGGTCGGCAACGGCAAGAAGCGCGCTGTGGCGGCCTTCGGCGGCCTCGACACGCCCTGGCTCGCCCGGCTCGCTGCGGCGGGCGCCCGACCCGAGGACGTCACCCACGTCCTCCTCACCCATCTGCACACCGACCATGTCGGCTGGAACACCGTGCCCGGCCAGGGTGGCTGGGTGCCGACCTTCCCGAACGCCGTCACGGTGGTGCCGCGGCTGGGCTACGAGTTCTTCACATCCCCCACGGGCCGGGCTAGCCCGAACCACGACATGTTCGTCGACAGCGTCGTGCCGGTCGTTGAGGCTGGTCGGGTCGTCTTCGTCGGACCGCACGAGGCCGAACCGCTGCCCGATTTCACCTTTCTGCCGACGCCCGGGCATAGCCTCGACCACTCGTCGATCCTGCTGCGGTCGGACGGTCGCGAGGCCCTGTTCGCCGGCGACGTGCTGCACCATCCGGATCAGGTCGCGCGCCCGGACCTGTGCTCGATGTTTTGCGAAAGGCCGGACGAGGCGCGCCGATCGCGGCTGCGCATGCTCGACCTCGCGGCCGATCGTGCCGTGACCTGGTTCAGCTCCCATTGCGCGGACACCTCCGCCGGACGCATCAGCCGCACGGTCGACGGCTTCGCTTGGTCCTTCGTCTTAGAACCATAGGGGCGACACGGATCGTGACGGTCGATCCCATGTCCCTTTCCACAGGAAACGTCTGGTTTGTCTCTTGACCTTGTCGAAACCGGCCAGACCGCAATCCACCCACTTCCGCTGTCCGGCCGATGTCGACCCATCCCGGGTGTAGCGGGTCTTTTTCGGCGAGCCCAGAAGCAGTCGTTGGGACTCGTGTCGGGCAGAACGCACCTGACAGAAGCCATCGGCCGGATTGAGTGCTTGTTTCTCGCCTCGGCCGTCGGCTGATGGACTCAGCCCGTCGGGACGCACCAACCTGAGGCGCTCGAACTGACAGGACGAGCATTGGAGGACGATCATCGTGGGTGAAAGCCACCTCATCGGGCTCGACTACGGCAGCGAGTCGGCCCGGGGCGTCCTCGTCGATGTCCGCAGCGGAGCCGTGTTGGCGACCCACACGCACACCTACACCCATGGCGTCATGTCCTCCGCCCTGCCGGACGGGACGACGATGCCATTGGGTTGGGCCCTGCAGGACGCATCCGACTACGAGGAAGCCGCAGCGGCGATCCTCGGCGCGCTGGGGCGCGGCCGCAGCGTGCGCGGCATCGGGCTCGGTTTCACCGCCAGCTCGCCCCTGCCGGCGATGGCGGACGGCATGCCGCTGTCATGCCTGCATCCCGGCGTACCGCACGCCTACGTCAAACTGTGGAAGCACGCGGCCGCGCAGGCGCAGGCGGAGCGGATCAGCGCGCGCGGGGGCGACCACTTGGCCGACGTCGGCGGCCGCCTGTCCGCTAACAGCCTGCTCGCCAAGGCGGCCGAGATGGCCGAGGAGGCGCCCACCCTCTGGGCCGAGGCGGATCGCTTCATCGAGGCGGGCGACTGGCTGGCATGGCGCCTCACCGGCCGCGAAACCCGCAGCGCCGCCTTCGCGGCCTACAAGGCTGATTGGAGGGCCGGTTCCGGCTATCCGGTCGATGCCGTGCCGGGACTGGGCGCGAAGCTGGGCGATGTCCACCCCGTCGGCGCGGCGGCGGGCGCGCTGACGCCGGCGTGGCGCGAGCGCACAGGCATCGGCGGCGAAGCTGTCGTCGCCGTGCCGGTCATCGACTCGCACAGTACCGTCCCTGCTACGGGCGCGGTCGAGGGCGGGACGCTGGTGGCGGCGCTCGGCACGTCGGCGGTCTACCTGCTGCTCGACGACGTCGGGCGCCCGTTGCCGCCCGGCATCGAGGGGCGGGCATTCGGGGGCGTCGTTCCCGGCCTGTGGTGCCACGAGGCCGGGCAGGCCGCCTTCGGCGATATGCTCGGCTGGTTCGTGCGCGCCTTTCCGCGCGGTGACGGCGTCGAGATCAGCTTCGCAGCCTACGACGCCGCTGCTGCGGCCCTGGCGCCCGGCGAGGCCGGCGTGGTCGCCCTCGACTGGTGGAACGGCAACCGCGTGCCGCACGGCGACGCGCGGCTGAGCGGGCTCTTCACCGGCATGACTCTACGGACGACGGCCGCCGACCTCTACCGAGCCCTGCTCGAATCGCTGTGTTTTGGCGCCCGCACGGTCGTCGACCGCTTCATCGACGGCGGGGTGCCGGTCGAGCGCGTGGTGATGACCAGCGGGCTGTCGCTCGCCAACCCTCTGCTCATGCAGATCATGGCCGACGTGCTCGGGCGCGACGTCGCAGTGCCGCGCCAAGCCCAGCTCACCGCGGTCGGGAGCGCGATCCACGCGGCCGTCGCCTGCGGTGTCGCGCGGGACTACGGCGAGGCGGCTCGCCGCTTCGGGGCACGGGACGCGATCCTGTACCGGCCGGACCCGGTAGTGGGGGACTGTTACGACGCGTTGTATCGCGCCTATCGGACGCTCGGCGACGCCGCCCCGACCCGGGACGCCATGCTGGCGCTCCGCGCCGCGGCGCCTCGTACGACATCCGTTTGATCGCTTCGCAAATCGGATGTCGGCTTCGCTCGAACGCCGCGCGGGTTCGTGATGCGCGACCCGGCCTATTCAGCCGGATTTTGTATCACCAAATCGTGTAGCCGCAGTCGACGGTGAGCACGGTCCCGGTCACGGCGCTCGCGGCGTCGCTCGCCAGGAAAAGCACCGCCGAAGCGATCTCGTCGCCCCGCGCCGGGCGGCCCATCGGTGTGTTCTCCATCCAGACCGGGTAGAGGCCAGGGTCGTCGAAGCTGTGCGCCGACATCGGCGTGTCGACATAGGTCGGCGCGACCGCGTTGACCCGCACGCCCCGCCCCGCCCACTCGCCCGCGAGCGAGCGCGTCATGTGGTGCACCGCCGCCTTCGACGAGTTGTAATGCGCCTGTCGCTGCGGCCGGTTAGAGATCAGCCCCGACATCGACCCCATGGTGACGATGGCGCCGTGGCCGCGGCCCAGCATGGCCCGGCCGAAGGCGCGGCAGCACCAGAAGGCGCCATGGAGGTTCACGTCGATGACGCGCAGCCACGCCTCGTCCGGCATGTCCTCGGCGCCGTGGTCGGGCAGCGCGATGCCGGCGTTGACGACGAGGATGTCGACGGCGCCGTGGCGTGCGTCGCAGTCGGCCGCGGCCCGCTCGACCTCGTCCGACCGGGTGACGTCGAGCAGCACGGCGTCCGCGTCGTGGCCCTTGGCGGCGAGGGCGGCCCGGCCCTGCTCCAGCAGCCCGGGGTCGCGATCCGCGATGATCACCCGCGCGCCGGCCTCGGCGAGCGCTTCCGCCGAGGCGAGGCCGATGCCGCGCCCCCCGCCGGTGATGAAGGCCACGCGGCCCGTCAGGTCGTTCTTCTCGCGGTACATGCGCGTTTCCTCCCGATGCCGGCCGCGGCCGGGGCCGATGGTCGGCACCGTTCCGCCGTCCGGACCCCGTCCAACGTTCGGCGACGCGCCGAGATCGGCCGCCGCCGGGCGGGCACGCAGAAGGCGGTCGGCGGGACGATTGCGGTCCCCGGAACCGACCGCTAGATCGCCCGCATGAGTGTTCCCGAAGAGCCCGCGCCCGAGGACGATTTCGCGACCCGGCGCGATCCCCGCCTGTGCATCCTCATCCCGATGGTGGTCGCCGTGGCGTTCCTGATGGAACAGCTCGACTCGACGATCATCACGACGGCCATCCCGGACATGGCGGCGAGCCTGCACGCGACGCCCGTGCAGATGAACCTGGCGGTGACCACCTACGTCCTGGCCCTGGCGATCTTCATCCCGGTCAGCGGCTGGTTCGCCGACCGCTTCGGCGCGCGCCGGATTTTCGTCGCCGCGCTGGCGGTATTCACCCTCGGCTCGGTCGCCTGCGGGACGGCGCAGACCTTCCCGATGCTGGTGGCGACGCGGGCGATCCAGGGGCTCGGCGGCGCCATGATGACCCCGGTCGGGCGGCTGATCCTGCTGCGCAGCTTCCCACGCCGCGATCTCGTGAAGGCCATGACCTACACGACTCTCCCGGCCATCCTGGGGCCGGTCGCCGGTCCGCTGCTCGGCGGCGTCATCACCACCTATGCGTCCTGGCGTTGGATCTTCTTCGTCAACATCCCCTTCGGGCTCATCGGCATCCTGCTGGCGCTCCGCTTCGTCGAGGACACCCGTGCCGACGCGAGGACGCCGTTCGACGTGCCGGGCTTC
>NZ_QYBB01000071.1 GCF_004137685.1 Lichenibacterium minor
GCGGCGGGCTCCGCCATGTGCGGAGCTCCGCCCACCGCCCTCGACTCCAAAACTCCACCAGCTCCGTGGACGCTACCACGCCCGGCGTGGGTCGAAAGCGGACGGCCCGATTGCCTACTCGGATGCTCGCAAGTTGGCGACCCATGAAGGTCCAGACCTAGCGCTCGTAAGTTTCTCGCACCGACAGATTAGAACAGTCTCGCCTGCTGTGGCGGCTCCTCGGTTTGCCTGGCAGGGTCCTTGCCCCGTCGGCGAAGCTCGCATTGTGCGCTGAACCGTATGTCGGGATCGCGTCCGATCGCGAAAGCGTGGAGGGCATCTTCGTTCAGGTCGGCCCAGGGACGTCCGCGGCTCGGCCCCGCCGGCACACGCGGTAGCAATCCCGGTTCCTGGCTCCAAGCAAGGAGCTGCGCGGCGGACACCTCGTTCAGCATGTCGCGTAGGTGATAAGCTGTGACATAGGCATCCGGCCCGGCGCGATGCGCTGGCAGTCCCTCCTCATGCACGAGACCTTCAGGCTTGCGAAGATATCGCAGCATCTGGTTGGAGAAGCGCGGCAGGTCCGGCCATAGACGGAGAGCGCACTTCCAGGTGCAGATCCAACCGGCCGCACCGGTGAGACCCGGGCGGCAGTAGCGTTGCTCGAACGCGGCGCGGTGTGCGGCCAGGGCTACGACACCACCCGCGGGTCGAAGCACGATGGGGGCGATCTCCTTCCAGTACGGCGCACCGGCAACGTGAGCGTCGAGGATGTGGTGCACCGCGATGGTGTCGGGCGACATGGGGCGACCGGGGTTGACCAGGAGCGAACCACGCTCGTCATCGAGGTGCCAGACACGGTCCATACCCAGACGGAGATCCTGCCAGCCAATCTCGCAGACTTCGTCGGGACCGTTGCCGCCCGTCTCGAGATCGATCACGCGAATGCACGTCGGCCCTGTTTCCATGCCCATGAAGATAGGGTTCCGGTGCTCGTCCCCAAGGCTCGACGCGGGCGACGGCCTGACGCGCGTTCCCGCTCTCATAAATTCGTCGAGCGCAGTGGCGCCGCGGACCACCGCCGCCGCGACCGGCCGGGATTACCTATCCTACAAGCCGAAGGGGGTGGGAAGCGGAACGGCCGGTTTCGGGTATGTCCCTGGTCGGAGCGGACATGGGAGAGCGGGTGTCTTCCGATCCGGTGCAGCCCACATGCCTCACATGAGCGGGCCGGGTCGAAGCGCGCCCGGACGCCGACGGGCACAAACCGCTTGCGATGACGGCCTGATAGCCATCGGCGTCACGCCACGGCGTCGCGATCCGCCGAGGCAGCGACGGCCTTCTGGGCTTCCAGGGCCGACAGCCGCAATGTCAGGGATTTCGAGATGTTGGCGTAGGCCGTGCTGGTCAGGGTCAAGCGCAGAGCGGGGCTGTCGGCATCCCCGGCCGCGATCATGGCATCCACGCTCCGGGCCGCGTCGCCGGTGAGGACGAAGGCCCCGCTGGCTAGCGCCCGGCGGATGTCGCCCGAGGGCGTCGCGTCGTAGGCCGCCATGGGCTCGGGACCGTCGATGTTGGCCCCGAAGCTGGTGGCCGTCGGGCCAGGCTCGACGATGACGAAATCGATGCCGAATGGCGTGACCTCCTGGGCGACTGCTTCGACGAAACCTTCGATCCCCCACTTCGTCGCGTGATAGACGCTGAAATTTGGATAGGTCGTCTGTCCACCCTCCGAGGAGACCTGCAGGATGCGGCCGCCACCTTGAGAACGCAGGTGCGGAAGGGTCGCCCGAATGACCTGGATCGATCCGAGGAGGTTGGTAGCGACCTGTCGCTCGATCTGCGCGTCCGTGAGTTCTTCGGCCGCGCCAAACAGGCCGTAGCCTGCGTTGCTGACCACGACGTCGATGCGGCCGACTTCGCCGAAGGCTTGATCCACCACACGACGGACAGCAGGCGTATCGGTGACGTCGAGGGGCAGCACGCTCAGAGCCGCTGGATGGCGCTCGCGCAGGTCGTCGAGCGCGGCTTGGCGCCTAACGGTCGCTACGACCCGATCGCCGCGATCGAGAAGCTTCTCGGTCATGATGCGCCCGAGCCCGGCAGAAGCGCCAGTGATCAGCCAAGTCTTGGTCATTCGATCGCCCTCAAGTGAAGATGTCAACCTAACAGGCCGATCATCATACGATTAGGCTCGACAATCGGCATGACCCCGTGAACGATCTTCACCGATGTACAAGCCCAGCCTCGCCGAGTTGAACGCCTTCGCCGCTGTCGCGCGCCATCGCAGCTTCCGCTTGGCATCCGACGCTCTGGGCCTGTCCCGTTCATCGCTGAGCCATACGGTGATCGGCCTGGAGCGCGGCCTCGAGGTCCGCCTCCTTCACCGCACCACGCGCAGCGTTTCACTGACAGAGGTCGGCGAACGCCTGCTGGCGCGCCTCGGGCCGCTGCTTCGCGATCTCGACGAAGCGATCGAGGAAGCCGTGGGTCAAGAGGGGATCGTCAGGGGTACCCTGCGGATCAACTGCGGCGACGCGGCTGCCGAACACCTCCTGGCCACAGTCGTACCGACCTTCCTCGACCGCTTCCCCAGCGTCGCACTCGACCTCGTCACCGATGGCCGTCTGATCGACATCGTGGCTGCGGGCTTTGACGCGGGTGTCCGCCTCCGGGAAGCGGTGCCTCAAGACATGGTCGCGGTTCCGTTCGGTGATGCGATACAGTTTCTGCCCGTGGCGGCGCCCACCTATCTGGCACGGTTCGGCACGCCGCTCGTCCCCGACGATCTTCGCCGCCACCGCTGCATCCAGCACCGACTTCCCAGCGGCAGGACCTATCGCTGGGAATTCGAGAAGCACAACCAGGAACTGACGATCGACCTGCACGGCGCGCTGTCACTGGACAGCAACCGCTTGATGGTCATGGCGGCAGCCGACGGTCTGGGCATCGCCTTCGTCCACGAGAGCGCCGCACGACCTCATCTCCGCGATGGCAAGCTCGTCCCGGTGCTGGCTGATTGGTGCCCTCCCGTTCCGGGCCTTTGTCTCTACTATCCAGGGCACCGCCAGGTACCGGTCGCGCTCCGCGCCTTCATCGATGTGCTGAGGGAGCGCGCGTCCGGGCCGTAGCACCATCTCTCTCAGATGAGGCCGAGACTGATCGAGACGCGCTGAACCGAAGGTCCGCTTCCGAGCGAACAACAACATCAGCTCTCTACCTGTGATGGGTCGACTCCGGC
Source organism: Lichenibacterium minor (assembly GCF_004137685.1). Classification (GTDB taxonomy): domain Bacteria; phylum Pseudomonadota; class Alphaproteobacteria; order Rhizobiales; family Beijerinckiaceae; genus Lichenihabitans; species Lichenihabitans minor. The sequence continues at coordinate 3,221 of NZ_QYBB01000071.1, forward strand.
TGTACGAGAGTGGGCTCGCGCACCTGTATCCACCACCGATCCTGAGCTGCGTTGAGAGGCACAGTTCCCATTCATGCAGCCCGTGACGTTTGACGTCGACGCGGCCCCGTCCCCCCTCCACGACGCGGCCCCGGGGTCGACCGGTGGGCGTCGTCGTCCACCGTCTCGACGACCGCCGTCCCCTGACGGACGACGGCTGGTCCTGCCTGCGCACCTACGGCGCCGGAGAGGATGTTTGGTGGCGTGGACGGCCCTGGGAGAGCCTCCACACGGGCAACTCCACACGCCCCGAGGTCGTCGTCGAGGGGCACCTCTACGTGTCGGAGAGCTGGGCGCCCGTGTGGGACGAGACGCGGCCAAACGAAACGTAGACGGCCAAGAGTTGGCATTCCGAACATCGAATTTTTAGCGGCAAAATCCTGGACAATGCCGCCAAAGGCACGGGCCGCCCGAGTCTCCCCGGACGGCCCTTGGTCTACACGCCCGAACCCGTCGCGCGCCTTCCCACGACGCGCTTGATCGCACCGCCCATCATCGGCGCCGTCCGCCTCACGCGCGGCGGCCCTGCCACGGGACCCGCCACGAGCGCGCGAACCTCGTCCGCGTCGAGGTACCGCTGCCTGAGCAAGGCCTCTGCCACCCGCTCCACCGCGTCCCTGCCGCCCGTCATCAGATTGACGGCCCTCGCGTAGGCGGCGTCGAGCGTCCTGCACACGTAGGCTTGGTGCCGCGGGTCGTGGATGGTGGCAGCCGTGGCGATGCTGACGAGGCCCGCATCGCCCATGCCCCACGTCGCCCTCATGTCGCTGACGAGCAGCGTGGCGTCCTCCAGGTCGCGGGCGCACCCGGTGCTGACCTCGCCCAGGAGGACCTGCTCCGCCGCCCGGGCCGCCAGCATCATGACGACGCGCTTGTCGAGCGCCGTCGGCGTTTCGATCGACAGCCGCGTGTAGCTCGTCCGCCCGGCGTCGAGGTCGATGCACGTCAGCATGTCGGCATCCAGGAGCACCCCCGCCACCGCGTGCCCCGCCTCGTGGACGGCGATGCGCCGCATGGTCTCCGGCACCTCGTCCGCCCTCCCCATGGCGACGACGTCCGTCAGGTCGCTCGCGCAGACCCGGCGCCCGCACCACCGCGCGATCCGGCGGGCCTCGCGGGCCAGGAGCCCGATCTCCGCAGGCGACCGCCCCCGGCACGCGCGCGCCGCCTCCGCCAGCTCGTCGTCGGTCAGCACCGCGTCGGCACCGAGGTGCGCCCGCACGATCGACGTCAGGGCCGCCACGTCGGGCATGGGCAGCTCGACGTGGCGGTCCAGCCGACCGGGCCTGCGAAGGGCCGGGTCCACGCGGTCCGGGTGGTTGGTCGCCGCGACGACAACGATGCCGTCGCGCGGCACGGCACCATCAAGGAATGCGAGCCACGCGTTGATGACCGACGTGAACCACGACTCGTTGTTTCCGTTGCCGCCCCGCCGACCGATGGTGTCGATCTCGTCCACGAAGAGGATGATCGGACCCTCCTCCGCCTTCTTGCGCCAGGCGTCGAACAGCTTCGTCATGCCCTTGCTCATGCTGTCGCCGACGCTCCCGCCCGCGGCGCTCCAGTCGGTGTACGTGGTCGGCACGAGCTCGACCTCGCACTCCAGGGCCAAGGCCTTCGCGAACGTGGTCTTGCCGCCGCCGGGAGGGCCACTCAGCAGGATGCCCTTGTCGACGTCGCTCCAGGCCAGCCTGCCTGAAGCATAGTCCCGCAGGTCGCGCGCGAGGTTGACGCCCCAGACGCCCGCCTCGCCGAAGCCCGTCATGTCAGAAAGCTTACGCACGACGCCCTGGACGGCGGAAGCGACCGGCACCGGGTCCGCCGCCTTGGCCGGGGCTTCGACCGTCTGGGGCTTGCCGTCCCCGAGCAGCCTGACGTGCCTGGACCACGTGAGCAGGCGGTCCTGGCAGTCGTCGGCCGTCGAGTGCAGCTGCACGCATCGCAGCAGCGAGTCCGCCGTCAGCCACTTCGTGTCGTCCCCGTCGACGTCGACCGTGCCGCCCGTGACGGCGTGCACGAACGCCATCACCACGTCCGCGTCGCAGGCCTCCGCGAGCTCGTGGTCGCGGTCCGCGAGCAGGACGGCCTCGTGCGGCATGACGCCGAGGCGGTCCCATGTCACGACGACGACGGGAACGCCACGGATGATGGCCTGATCGTAGGCGGCGTCGTGCTGCCCGTAGCCGAGGAGCAGCATGCCGTCGCCCCCGTAGATGCGGCGCAGGCACGCTATGACCGCATCGGTGACGGTCGCGTCATCGTGGCCGATGACGGTCGTGCCCTGCAGCAGGTCGCTCGGGTCGAGGTGCTGGGGCGCGTGGTCGAGCATGACCGCGCCGAACAGCTCGTGCGTCGTCAGTCGCGGGACCGCGGAGAGGAGCTTCCCGCTAGCGAGGCGGTGGGCGTGGGCGGCGCGCAGGGCGTCGACGAATGGCGTCGTGGACATGACCGGCTCCTGCGGTGCGGGGGAGTCAGTACGTGTACGCCGGACGTGTTGACGATCCTGCCGGTCGGAACCGGCGACGCCAGTTAAACGGACTCAACCACGTTCAAGACGGTCCGTCAGTCAGCATTCTGCATCCGTCCTGTCGCCGTTTTTTGTCCGATGTTCCTATGACAGATTCGGGCGTTCCCGCTTCGTGATCTCCGCTTGACGCCCGTCAACCCGCTCCGTGAGGCTATGCACAGACGAATCTGACGAAGGTTGCTGTCATGCACGATCACGAGGTCCCGGGGGCGCCTGTCCGCATCCTGGCCATGGAGGAAGGCGACGAGGCCCACGTGCCGCACGAGGTCGAGGACGGCTTGAGAAGCCAGCGCGACCTGGCCCGCGACGACAGGGAAACCGACGCGGTCCTGCGCGACCTGGAGCTCAGGGAGGTCTACGCGGCGGGCCGCAGGGACGCCCTGCGGGAGCGCGACGTGCCGCTCCGCCTCGTGCACTCGGGCGAACCCGTCGGCCCGCCGCCCACGCGCCCCACGGTCGTCGCCCTGGCGGCCTGTGTCATAGTCCTGCTCGTGGTCGAGTGCCTGCTGACGGCCCTGCGGGTCGGCGGGGCCGTCGCCTGGGACTGGGGCTGGGTGCTCGCACCGCTGTGGGTCCCCACCGCGGCGGGGACGTCGCCGTCATGCTCGTGGGCGTCGTCCTGGCGGCCCTGGACGAGCGCGACGCGGCTCGCAGGAGGCGCGCGTGAGCGACGAGCCCGAGATTGACCGCAAGAAACTCATCTGCCTGGACGTGGACGGGGTCGTGCACGGGTACCAGTCCGGCTGGAAGGGCGCCGACCAGATGCCGGACGATCCCGTGCCCGGTGCCATGGAGGCCATCCGGACCTACGTCGGCAGGTTCCGCGTGGCCCTCTACAGCAGCCGCTCCGGACAACCAGGCGGCCTCCCGGCGAAGCAGCACTGGCTGCACATGCACCTCATGCGTTCGCTCGGTGCCGAGGAGGGCGCGCGGGTCTTCGACGCCGTCGAGTGGCCGACCTCTAAGCCTCCCGCGCACGTGACCCTGGACGACCGCGCGATCCGGTTCCGGGGCCGGTGGCCCGAGCCCGAGGACATCGACGCGTTCCGGCCCTGGGACAAGGGCGGCAACCGCGCCCTGCTGGTCGACGTCCCCGACGACGCCCTGGTGGCGGAGCTTTCGCGCCGCGGCCTCCGCTACGTCCGCGACTTCGACCCGGACGGGCGCTGCGTCAGCGGCGAGGACCTTCTCCGGGAGATCCTCGCCCACGACGACGACGCGGGCAGCATCGTCTCCCGCCTGCGCGACGGCGGGATCGATCTCGTCCGCGTGGAGGAGCCATACCCCGAAACCGACGAGGACGAGGAGGATGCCCATGGGTGAGCACAAGCGCCTGACCCCCGAGGGCCGCGCCGCCCGGGCGGCCGCCACGCACGCCGACGCCGTCGAGGCCTCCCGCGACCACATGCGGAAGGCGGTCGACGGCCTGACGCACGCCGTGCGGTGGCGCATGCGGGACCTGACGCCCGACGAGATGGCGGTCGCGCTCGGCACCACCGTGGGCGTGTTCGCGGCCTCGGCAGGCGGCCAGTCCGGCGCGGGGGCCATCGCGGGCCGCGTCGACGAGGTGGCCCGCGCGGTCATCGAGCAGGCGGGGGAGGCCGCGTGATGCCCGTCCGCCCCGATCGCCGCGCCCTCTACCCGAAGGACTGGAAGGCCGTCAGCCTATCGATCCGCGAGCGCGCCGGGTGGAGGTGCGAGGGCTCGCCGGATATCTACCCGGACTGCCGCGCCGCCAACGGCATGCCTCACTCGGTCACGGGGAGCCGCGTCGTCCTCACAGTTGCGCATCTCGACCACGACGAGACCAGCTCCGACCCGTCGAACCTCAGGGCCATGTGTCAGCGCTGCCACCTGACCTACGACGCCCGCCACCACGCGGCCAACGCCGCCGCGACCCATAGGCGGAAGGCACCTCAGCTCGACATGTGGAGCGCCTCGTGAGCTCCTTCGCGATCCGACCGGCCGTGCAGCCGCTCTACATCGCCTTCGATGCCCTTCCGGCCGACAGCGCCTGGGGCCGCGAGATGCGCCTCGACGCGGCCCGCTTCAACCTAGCGGACGCCCGCACCGCCCTGGCCGCCGCGGTGAAGGCACAGGACCCCGACCGCCACTTCCGCGGGCTGCCCGAATGCCCGTGGGTCATCGAGGCCTACGACGCGGTGCGCGCAGCCGAGGCGGAGGTGGTGCGGCTGGAACGCGAGGGGAAGACGCCATGACGATCGACATCCCGACGTTCTGCAAACAGTTCGGCGTCGACCCCGCCTACGTCGTCGTCACCGAGGGCGGCATCCGCCTCCGGGACGTGCCGACCGCCGAGGCCGACCGGATCATCCTCGCGCTCCTCAGGTCGGGCCTCATCACGTGGTTCGAGGACGACGTCCTGAGCCACGAGGACCTCGACGGAGACGACCTCGACACTCCACCGACTGTAAATAAGCTTTGAACTTTGACCCCTCTCAGTTTCGCAATTAACTGCTTACCAGAACTCAGTAATTCGTCGTTCAGGGTGGGGTCGCGATCGGCGCCGACCGTGACCCCACCCCAAGGTAGGTTTCCCTGTTGTCTTACAATGGCTTAGTCTCGAGAAAGTGTGGGGTCAAAGTTCGGAGCTTATTTACAGTCGAGCACGGGAAGTGGATGGCAGCGGCGGTAATGGCCGCGATGGCCGCCCAGCGGATCAGTTCAGCGGTGTGCATGGTGTAAATCTCAGCATGTCGGAGAAGGATGTCGGCCCGAGTCCGCTGGCCGGCACCGGCGTCGGGACGTGCGGCGTCGTTCACGCGGGTGCGGGGGGGGCGGCGCTGCCTAAACGGGGGATGAAGCGGCGGTTCAGCCGCGGATCAGGAGCGAACCCGCACAGGAGGAGGCAGGACGGAACGGGAGAGCCGACCATGTCGACGCTGACGGAAGTTCACCGAAAGGCCCTGCGGAAGGCGAAGGAGGCGGCCAGCGTCGTGCTGGCGAAGCATCCTTACGTGACCGGCGGCGGAACCTGCAGCGAGACAGGGCTTGATCCCCTCGACCGTCGCCTCGACTGCGACTTGGTCCTCGCCGCCTACGAGCGCCAGGATGTCGGTCGTGGTGAGCACGAGGCAGGGGCCGGCGGCCCGCAGTAGGCGCCCAGCGGGCGCAGGTATGCTATCGGTGGCAGCAGCCATCGTGATCTCCTCAGGATCGTGGTGGTCAGGGCCGGACGAAGGTTGCCTCCTTCGTTCGGCCTGTTTGCTATTGCTAGCAGATGAGGGTATATTCCCTACACCCTGAGCCTGTCAACTAGCGTCTGCTAACAATGTTAGAACCCCCCGAGCGACGGACTGCCCCCCTCGGTCTGCGCCTGCTACCCAGCCTTAAAGCTGCGCTGGACAAGGCTGCGAAAGACGAGCGACGTCCCATCGCCTCCTATGTCGAGATCGTGCTGACTGACCACCTCCGCGCCAAAGGCTACCTGCCCGCCGCAAGCGAGCAACAATGACGCACCGAAACTTCATAAGGCCCGCCCTCGCCCTCGCGCTTGTGTCAGCGCTACTCGGCGGATGCGCCGAGATGCACCGCGGCGCAGAGGCCGTCGGCCGAGTCGGATTATCGCCAGCTGCCGATGAGGAAGCAGAAGCAGCGCCCGTTACCGTCCCGGGCATCGTGACGGCGCGACCGCGGGCTCCCGCCTCCGACACCAGCGCGGTCGAGCCCCGTGAAAGGCCGACCGTCGTGGCCTCAGCGGTCCCCACGCCGCGGGAGATCTTCGATTTCCATCCGGCGGGGAGTGCGGCAGGGACTTTCCGTCAGCCCTTCATCATCGATCCGAACGATGGGCCCCTGACGGCCGATGTACGCAGGACGGCGGCCGAACTGAAGGAGTTCAACGCTGCGATGAAATCCGGCACGGCTCTCGCGAGCAACAAGCGGTGTGGCGAGATGGACATCGCGCAAGCCAAGCCAGGATGCGCGGGGCAGAAGTCGAAAGTCGCGTCTATCGTCTCGAGCGATCCGCTGGCGCTCCATTGATGTTTTTGAACCATGAAGCGCGAGGGGCACCCGAAGCCAGAAAGAGCTGGTTCGTCTTCCACCACCTCGCAACCCATTTCGCATTCGGCACGCGGGAGACCGCAGGGCGATACCTGCGATTTCTGAACCGCAACCGGGCGTCGGACTGCTTCACGATGTGGGAGAGCGACCACCACCCGTCCGCTCAAGAGCTTCCACACGACGACTGGACGCCGCACGTCGTGGACATGGAAAAGGACATGGAGGGATGGGAAGACTAATCCTCCGCCCCTCGCGGCCCGAAGCCATGCGGGTCATCGTAGCGGATTGGATGACGAGTCAGGGGAGGCTGTGAGCAGCATGAGCTACGTCGCCACCGGCATCGCCTTCGTCGTCGTCTGCATCGCCCTGTTCGTGTGGCGGATGATCAGCGACGCTCCGTCCGTCGTCAGAGGCGAGCCGGTCCCGTCCGAGCTGAGAGGGCAAGCCGGCTTGGCCGGCGATTTCTCAGGCTTGGCCGCTGGGGCGGATGGAGGAGCCGGGGGTGGCGCTGTCGGTGAGGATGGAGGCGGTGCGGGGGTGTCTTGACCAGATCCGCTGCGTCGCCGCTCTGACGCTCGGGAAAGCTACCAGCCCGGACTTCGTGGGGGTACTGGCAGCGGTACCGGGTGGGGGTGTGATGCAGCGCCCGCAATAGCCAGATAAGGATTTTTGGGCAACAAAAAACCCGCCCTGGTGCGCATCGTTGAGAGGCGTGGCGGGTGTTGTTAGCGACACAATGCCCGAAACCGACTGATCGTTCAATCAATTTCAGCCGGCTTTTGATTGTCGTAGACCCCCTGTGGATAACTATTGCCATGCAGCATTCGCCATCCATCCTGTAGGAAATCCCAATTTTGCCGGCGAACAGTTTGGATATTTACTAAATAAATCGTTAAGATGATCTCTGAAATCTGATTTGTGTTCAACATTTTTGAGCAGAAGCCACATCACAAGCATTCTTGTGTACAGCTCATTGTCAATTAAAAACTCCGATTTAAACCGCTTTAAGGCTTTTGGAATGAATTTAGGTAGTCTAACATTCCATATCTGTCCATGATGGGCGCAGGTATTCCTTATATATGTTAATGAATGAAGCCACGACGTTAGTATCTGCTCGTCAAAGCCGAGCGCTTTGGCTATCATTTTCCTATTACTTGTAGTGAGCGCCTCAAAGATACGTGACAAAGTGCCAAATGTGAGCCTTTCAAAAACAACCCAGCTTGGAGGTAGGGACGGATCATTGTAAGTTGCATAATAGTGAGACAACGCGATCCAGCGTGTTTTCTGCTCGGATCCAACTTCGCTGATTATTTTTGATTGCGTTTTGATGAAATAGCTAAAATCAGTGAACATGACACGATGCATATACCAGTGCGGACCATGCGCGATGCTCATCTCATTGCTAATGGCAGCGCGAAGAGCAACCTCAAGTTTCTCTATAGCATCAAGCAGAACAAGCCTTAGATTTCTATCAAAATTGTAAAGATCTAGTATTTCTGAAAACTTAGTTCCCGCATAAAATTTTTTGTTCGCGCCTTGGAAGTGACGCATATAAATTAAAAGCCTATAGTAACCTATAGACTTTATGGCACTTACTGCTTGAGCTTGATCGCTAATTACGAGACCGTTTGACCAAAGCCGATAGACGATTTGGTCAGCTGGTAGGGCCGGTTTAGAGAAACTTGCCACATTGTCGCTCGGCGTCAGACCTGAGATTTCGGCAATCCTACCAACGGCAACAGACAACGAGCAACCTCGAAATCACGATGTAACCGGGCTGCGGCTCTACGCCAGCCGCCATACCGCCCCCGGCCCGCTCCCCTCCTTGAGCACCCGTTCGGCTTCGTCCATCCGGCGAGGTGGCGGCGCGCACAATGATGAAATCGTAAGTTCCATCGTGCGAGGCTCCTTCCGCAACGGGCGAGGCGTGTCGAGAGATGATCGGGTTCGGACGGCTATGGAAAGGCGCCGGAAGCGCCAAGGATCAGGCTCCGATAACAACAATCCCGCGAGACGTTTTCTCCCGCACAACCAGCGTTGGCGGTTCGATCCCGATTCCAAGCGATATCGAGCCGAGCGAGACACGCTCCGCGCCTCGCTTTTTGCCTTCTAAAACCTCGACCGTCCTCACAACCAAAAGCGGCAAGCGGTTGGCGGCACGCATCATCAACGTGTCCCGCACGGGCGTGGCCGTCGAGCCCGAAACCGCTAGCTTGCGTGCCGACGAGGTCGCCAAGGTTGGTAGTCGTCCTGTGACACCGGGTCGGCGCGTGGCGCATGGCATGGTGCTCGTGTTTCAAACGCCGCTCAAAGCGGAGGAGTGTGGCCCACAGGTCGTGCTTTGATCGGCTAGGCGAACTGCCACACCGCGCCGGGACCCGTGCCGTCCTCCAGCACCCGCCCCCGTACCTGCAGACAGCGGAGCTTGGCGCGGACGCGGTTGCGGAGCCCGCTGGCGCTTGTCTGACATATTCCATTACGGAGTGCAGGCACTTCAAACCAGCCTATGAGATTGCAACAGCGTGTCGCGTCAGTCACGATGCCGCAGTCGTTGGGGGGGGGCGGCTGCTGTATGACCGATCGTGCCACGCTCCATGTGTTCCTGCTGTTCGCACAAGCGTTGAAGGCGTCGCGTCCTTTCGATGCGATCCGTGTGTTCGATCTCCTAAAACGTCTTAGGGCGGAGGCGGGCCTGCACATAGACGAGCACATGGATGCCGCTATGAAAGCCAGCGTCGCCGCGATGGCAAGCCGCGAGAGTCACAGCGTCGCCGTCGCCCGGTACACCTTGGAACGGGTCATCATTGAGCTTGAGGGGATGCTCGACATGGATGCCGCCTAGACCCGCTATCCTCACCTCTCGTTCCGCTCCCAATAGCCCTTCCACTGCCGCGACACGGGCGAGGCCAGAACCAGCTTCGCGATGCGGCGGAAGTCGTCGTTGTTCGACAGGCGGCGGTTGTCCTCCTTCCAAGCAGCCTCGGCGGCGTAGTGCAGGCTTACGCCGCCTCGTCGACCGGATCGAACAGCGTCGGATCGTCGTCGCCGTGTCCGGTCCTGTTGACGCGCTTGGAGACGATCCACTCGCGCAAGGCGCTTTCGGCTGCGGGCTTGAGCACGTCAGGGCCGAGAGACCCATCGAGCCATCCGTCGAAGTCGCTGGGCGTAAGCAGCACCGGCATGCGGTCGTGGAATGGCGTCATCCACTCGCTGGCGCCTGAAACGATGATGGTGGCCGACAGCACGTCGTCACCGCTCTCTGGGTCCGTCCAGTGGTCCCATAGCCCCGCGAATGCCAGCACGGGCGAGCCGTCGGCGGCCGTGAACAGGTGCGGGACCTTGTCGCCCTTTTCGCCGGTCCATTCGTAGAAGCCCGAGGCCGGGATCAGACAGCGGTGCTTCTTGAACGCCGTGCGGAACATCGGCTTC
>NZ_QYBB01000072.1 GCF_004137685.1 Lichenibacterium minor
TGCCATCCGCCTCACGCTGCGAGGCCAGCCAATCGCCGTGCCGGCCTGAACGGCAGCACGACCTCGTGAGCAATTACGACGTAGCCGTCCACCCCGCAAGTCTACGTAGCGTACGCCATTCCACTGAACAAGGCACGGAACGCTATTCAGCCCGTAAAACCGAAGACATAATCCTGGGGCCGGAGGGTGGCCCTACGACCGGTGAATCACAATTCGATGCGCAGTCGGTAACTCCGGCCAGTCTTCGGCCAAACTGCCGGTCATCGCTCATTCATCAGTCGGATGATCTCCTTGGTGGATGCACTGAGCGCCCTGGTGTCAACCGCAACGGGTTTACCAGGGAAATGCTGGGAGTGACGACAGATTTGGCTTGGCGGCCGGCATGCATACCTCGACTTACAAGGCGTCACCGGGCGCGACCTGTACAATCACTCACGTGCGAGGGGACGTAACCACCGTACGCGCCGCCGCGGTCGTTCGCGCGAGAAAAGAGGAGGCTGGCCAGGTCGGACAGGTTGGGACCGCACCGCCCGTCGTATTGGGCGCCTTCCCGACCCATCTGCTCAAGGCCGGGCCGGCTTAGGGCGACACGCTCCGTCCTACGCCTCTCCCGAGCCGTATGACGCCAGCGGCACGATGGCCCTTTAGCCGTGTATCGCTTCTCCATTAGTCCACCGGCTGCATGGGCCTCAGACCACCCGCCGAGCCGTAGGCATCAGCGACTGGTCATCTTTGGTGCGTCAGCGGCCGGACTTCATCTCCGAGACGGTCTTATTCAGGTGAACATGCTGGTCGACGTGGTCCACCCACGTCAGAGGCACGAAGTGGTGCTCACCATCGGGAGAGGTACTCTTGGCGAGCTTGATGCGGTCGGAGCCTTCCATGTGGTCGACCGTGCCGACCTTGGTGCCGTCGGAGGCGAACACCTCCATGTGCTCCATGATGCGACCGTTGTCGCTGCCCTCCCTGACCCCAAGCACGCCACCAACGTCCGCTGAGACGCGTCCGTCCTCGATCTCCACCTTGGTATGCCGCACGGTGTCGCGGATCGTCTCCGTCCGGTCGTGGACCTCCTTGCGCAAGGAGATCTCCTCGACGACACGCGCCTGCTTGGAGACGACCGCCTCCTCGGCGAACTCCTCAAGCTCGATGGTGCGATCTCGAAACGGGTCATCGGCCATGTCCACGGCACGGTCCACCGGGCGACGGTCGACCTGAACGGTCTCGCTCCGGAGGCTGACCCGCTCGTCGACCACGGTTTCGACGACATGGCTCTGCACGCGAAGCTTGCCGTGGCTGACATCGCGCTTTCCGACTTCGAGCCGTTCCTCATAGACCGATATGACCTCGTCAGACCGGGAGGGGACGACCGCTGGCGAGGGGAGGATCCCCGTCGTGTCCGGACGTCCTTCACCCCGATCCGCTGCCCTGTTCCGACGCTCGACGAGATAGGCCTCCAGATCGCCATCTGCGGCGTCCTTCACTTCGGCGACCGAGATGCCGGCTGCCAAGGCCTCCTCGACGCAGGCCTTGGCCTGATCGTGCGTCTCCGCCTTAGAACCGACGTGGGCTCGATCACCCAGGTACGATTCCACCCACTGCTCCAGCCATTGGGCTACGTCGATGTTCGACATCCTGGTGGCTCCATGATCGATGCCTGGGCTGCGCCGATGCAGCCGTCTTGCACCTGGGCGAAACCCGTTCGAGGATGAAAGGTCCCACGGTCCCGGTTCCGTGGCCCTCGGGCGGACCGGCCCAAGACGTCCCGTCGGAGATGCAGCACCATGGACGAGGAGGTGGATTGAGATGCTGCCGCCGGTATGCCACCTCAAGGGGTCCCGGCCGTCGTCGACGTGCCGCGGGCCCGTTGCGATGAGACGAGAAGGATGACGCCGATGGCCATGTCCCTGTCCGCCGATTTCGACGCCCGACGCGACGCCGAGATGGCGGTGGAACACATCGTCCAGGAGCATGGGATCGACAGGGGGGCCGTGCTGATCGCGCCCGTTTCCGACGAGAACAGCGCGGGCGCCCAGGTCGCGGGCAGCGATACGGAGGATGGGCACGGAAAGGCAGGCGCGACGGGCAGTCCGGCCTTGAGGGGCCGTCTCAGGGTTTCCGTGGAAACCGACGACGAGAAGTCGGAAAAGGTCCTCGCCTCGTTCGCCACCTACGGCGGCCGTCGGGCGAATTGAGGAGAAGGCAAAGCATTGCCCGCGACCAAGCCGGTCGTGGCGATGCTTCGCGGCAGGTCGGGAGCGTCAGCCCCCTCAGAACCCACGCGGTTTGCCCGCGTCGTCGACGGGCACGTAGGTGAACAGCCCCTCGGTCACCTTCTCGGCATCGTTTCCGTCGCGGGTCTGCGACCAAGTCTCGATCTTCACCGTCAAGGATTTCTCGTCCGAGCCGTCCAAGGAGCAGAAGCAGCTCACCTCGTCGCCGACCTCGACGGCATGGATGAAGCGCATGGCCTCGATGCTGCCGGTGACCACCCGTCCCCGACTCCGACGCGCCGCGAACGTCCCTCCGGCGAGGTCCATCTGTGAAAGGATCCAGCCACCGAAAATGGCACCGCTCGCGTTGGTGTCGCATGGCATCGCGACCGTGCGGAGCAGCGGCGCTTCGGGCGGCTGAGAGGGTCGTTCCGTCATGTCGGCATGCTCCCGGTCACGATGCCTTTCGCACGTGGTCGAACCGCAGGGTGCGAAAGGCGAACCTATATTGGGTAGACGGCGGCTGGCAGCGCAAGCCTAGCCCAACAGACAGGACCGATACGGCTGCGAAAAACGAGATCCGCCCTCGCGCGTGGCCCGTGACCCGCGGTGTCGGCTTCGCTCTGCCCGTCGCTCGCGTGTAGGCGGACCGTCGCGACGCTGGCCTGGAGCGACGAGGTATCTTCCTATCTCGGTTCCGCCTAGGTTGCCGGAGTGCCGTTCCGGTCGGTGACCCGACGTGCAGGATATCGGGACGAGGAGGTACGGCGCATGCCGGTTCCTTCCGTCGCTCCCTCAATCAGGCGAGCACGGCCGTGCACGAGTTCTTGCGATACCTGTCCCGACGCCAGTCGACGTTTGCGGTCCGGTACGGCCTCCCGGTGGTCGTCATCGGGCTCCTCAGCCTATTCAGGCAATTCGTGCCGCTCGATACGGCGCCGTTCCTCCTCTACATGCCTGTGATCTTCGTGGTGGGCGTCGCCCTTGGGCGCGGTCCGGCCCTGGTCGGCATGGTCTTGTCTACGGTGTTCGCGGCGTGGTTCTTCTGGCGCGCTCCGCCCTACGGCGAACTCTCGCTTGGCCAAGTGGTCGCCCTCGCGCAGTATATCGTCGTCGGAACCGGCATGGTCCTGGTCTGCGAGGCCCTGCGCAAGGTCGTGACGGACAACGAGGAAGCCCTGCTCGCCATGGCTACCCTGAATGCCGCCCTGACGCAGAGGGAGGCCACGCTCGCCATGGCCAGGGACGAGGCGGAGGTCGCGAGGAATGAGGCGGAAGCCGCGCAAGGCGAGGCCGAGCAGGCCAAGGACGCAGCGCTGTCGGCGAAGACGGAAGCGGAAGTCGCCAAGGACGAGGCGCTCGCCGCCAAGGCGGAGGCCGAGGGGGCGAAGGACGCCGCCGAGGCTGCCAACCAGGCCAAGAGCTCCTTCCTCGCCAACATGAGCCATGAGCTGCGCACGCCGCTGTCCGCCGTCATCGGCTACAGCGAGATGATGGAGGAGGAAGTCGAGGATCTCGGCGAGCAGGGGCTGCTGACCGACCTCGGCAAGATCAAGTCGAACGCCCGCCATCTCCTGAGCCTCATCAACGACGTGCTCGACCTCAGCAAGGTCGAGGCAAACCGCATGGACACTTACGCTGAGGACGTCGAGGTCCGGTCCCTGGTGGAACAGGCCGCGGCGACCGTGGGCGCCCTGGTGGCGCAGAAGGAGAACACCCTCGTCGTCGATATCGCGCCCGACGCCGGAGCCATGCACACCGACGTGGTAAAGCTGCGTCAGTGCCTGTTCAACCTGATGAGCAACGCCTCGAAGTTCACCGAGAAGGGGACCGTCACGCTCCGCGTCCACCGCGAGGGCGAGATGGACGGGGCGGCCCTGGTGTTCGCCGTGTCGGACACTGGCATCGGCATGACGGCCGAGCAGGTTGGGCGCCTGTTCCAGCGGTTCTCCCAGGCCGACGAGTCCACCACGCGTAAGTTCGGCGGCACGGGCCTCGGTCTCGCCCTCACCCGCGGCTTCGCCCATCTCCTCGGCGGCGACATCTCGGTCGAGAGCACCTACGGCAAGGGGACGACCTTCACGCTCCGCCTGCCGGCCTACATGCCCGAGCAGCGCAACTACGAGGACGGGTCTCCCGTGCCAGGACGCGAGGAGGGTGACGAGCGTCAAACCGTGCTGGTCATCGACGACGACACCGCGCAGCTCGACCTCATGGTGAAGTTTCTAGAGCGGCAGGGCTTCCACGTCCGCACCGCCACCAATGCCCAGACCGGGCTTGAGATCGCCCGCATGATTAAGCCGCGTGCCATCACCCTCGACGTGATGATGCCACACGTGGACGGCTGGGCGGTGCTGACCGCGCTGAAGGCGGACCCGGACCTGGCAAAGATCCCGGTCGTCATGGTGACGTTCCACGACGACAGCGGCCTCAGCGCCACGCTCGGCGCCGCCGACCACGTCGACAAGCCGGTGCGCTGGGACAAGCTGAAGGGCGTCATGGAACGTTTCCGCGACGCGGAAGGCGATGTGCTGATCGTCGACGACGACGCGGGCGTGCGGGAACGCCTCAGGGCCACCCTGCTGCGTCAGGGCTGGAGCGTGGTGGAGGCCGTCAACGGGCAGGACGCGCTGGTCAAGGTGATGCACGGGCCGCCGCGCGCCATCCTGCTCGATCTCAACATGCCGGTGATGGACGGGTTTCAATTCCTGCACGACCTACGCGGGAAGCCCGGATGTGCCGACATCCCAGTCATCGTGTTCAGCGCCAGGGACATTTCAGCGGCGGACCGTCGACGGCTGCACGACGCCGACCGCATCTTGACGAAAACGACGAGCCTGCGGGATGTCGCAGCGGAGTTGCGTGTCCTAGTCCCGAGCGCGGGCGACGACCACACCGTGGCCTGAGGAAGGTTCCCCCCCAGCGATGGGGCGCACCGGTGGAAGGACGGGAAGAAGCGATCAATCGGTCCACTGGGCGAGGGCCTCCTCGCCGGCGACCCGTGCGGCGGTCGCGGTCTCGTACTCGCCCTCGCTACCCTTGAGCACGAACGTGCCGAAGCGGCGGATCTCCCATCGAAAGCCCTTGCTGGGTGGCGACGCACGCGAGACGAACACCGTCCTGGCGGAAGCCTAACGGCGTTCGAGGAAAGCCTGTCGCCTCGCGTCGCTTGCCGAGCCGCGGGTTCCCGGATCGTCGAAACACGAACCTTTTCGCTCCGTCATCGATGTTCAGCCCTCGACGAAACAGACCGCAGCTTCGGCCGATACAAGCCGTTGACGGTCGTCCCTTGAGCGCGGCGTGGGCATCAGCGTCGCACGTCCTGCACGACCTTGTCGAAGACCTTGCGGCAGGGGCCCGTCAGCATTGCCCGCTTGGGGCGCATGCAGGCGAGGATGGCTGCCTCGTTCGGTATCGCGTCCGCACAGAGCCTGAAGGCGTCGTCCCTGCACACGGCCTCGGCTTGCGCGCGCAAGGCGGGACTGACGTCCGCTTCGCTGGCGAGCGCCATCGATGGGAGGAGCACCGTGGCGAGGAGAAGGATGGCGGGGCGCAAAGGGTTAATGTCGGGGTCTTCGGGATGGCGTGGATGCACTGGCGCATCGCACGGATGGACGGACTCACGTCCCCTCGGGGTTGGCCGGCTCTGTACCGGTCGCTAGCATGCCGTCGTGCGTTTCCTTGATGGCGTTGAGAACCGCCTCGGGATCCGCGGGTGCCGACATGGCGGCGGCCTCGTCGTCAATGCGGTCGCGAACGTGGGGCATGTCGCGACGCAGTTCCTCCAGCAGCTCGATGATCTTCGCGGCCTTCTGCTCGCTCAGGATGCCGAGTTCGAGCGTCAGTTGTTCCCGGTGGCTGGCGAGCTGATCTTCACGCCGTTGCGTCACCAGGATCAGGATAGTCATGTAAAGCGCTGCCACGCCGGTCGCGCCCTGCAGCCACGCGAAAGGTGGTTCGTCCCAGGGCTTGTGACCCAGGGCGCCCACGGCGAGGTTCACGGCCATCCAGCCGACCATGAGGACGGTCAGCAGCATGAGGGACCGTGGCCGCCCGGCTCCTGCCGTGAGTCGTTCGGCGAGCCTTTGCGAGGTTGTGGCCTCGCCTTGATGCTCGGCATGAAGGCGCGCGATGGCCCGGACCGTGTCGTCGATGTGGGCCGGGAGGATGGGTGCCCGGGTCTCCTCAGGCATCGCCGCCCCCCATCGAAGAGGCGTGGATCAGACCCACTGCGAGGCTTCGTCCGACGTGGGCAACCGGCCGTCCGGCGTGAGCTGGTGAACGGCCTGCGGCAGCACTTGTGACAGATGGCTCATGACGTCGCCGTGCAACATCCCAATGTGGCTCGCCAGTTGATCGATGATGTCGGGCCCGAGAGCCTGCCCGACCTGCTCCGGCGATACCGACGCATTGGCGCCCTCGCCGACCCAGGACTGCGCGGCCGCGCCGTGTCCGTTCTGCTCGAACGACTGCAGCAACTGCCCGAGGCCGCCGGCGAGGCCGCCACCGCCCAGCATGCCGCCGAGGCCACCGGCCTGACCGCCTTGCGCGCCGCCCATCAGGCTACCCAGCATGCCGCCTATGCCGCCACCGGCCGAAGCCGACCCTGCGGCGCCTCCCAGCATGCCGCCCAGGGCGCCGAGCCCTCCGGCTCCGCCACCGGACTTAGCCGCCATGATGGCCATCAGGGCCGGCATGAGCGCCGCCGCGCCGCCGCCCGAGCCGGACGTGGTGGAGTTCACGGATTGACCGCTCACCTGACCCAGAATGCTATCCAGTAGACCCATGGTGTCCTCCCTCGGCGGCAAACGCCGCGCCCTCTTCTGGTGTCGCTTCATCGGCAGACGCCGTACCTTGCCGGTTGAGACGCTCGACGACCGCATGCTGGCGGCGCAAGGTCACGGCCTCGCGCACTGCGTGGCTCTCCAACACGTGGCGGATGTGCACCTCCTCGACGAGGAAGAGCTGCTTGACGACCACGAGGCGCTCCTCCATGACCGGCACGATGGTGGTGTCGCCCTCGGCCCGGGCTTTAGGGGCCTCGACGACGACGCGGCCGACCGGCACTCGCGTGACCTCGACACGGTATCGGTCTAACTCGGCCTCAGCGACCGCCTGAACGACCTCGGTGCGGGTCCCGATCCGCATGCCGCCGGTCGACACACGCAGCTTCGTGACAGTCAGACTCTCCTCGACGACCTGGAGGACATCGTCGCTCTCTGTCGCGACGGAAACGACTTCGGATGTGCCATCCGTGGACGGATCAAGAACGTCGAGGAGGACGGGTTTTCCCGGCTGTTGACCGGGCACTTCTGACGTGTCGGACATGGTCTGACTTCGATCCTGATGAGGGTGAC
Source organism: Lichenibacterium minor (assembly GCF_004137685.1). GTDB lineage: Bacteria > Pseudomonadota > Alphaproteobacteria > Rhizobiales > Beijerinckiaceae > Lichenihabitans > Lichenihabitans minor. The sequence goes on from NZ_QYBB01000072.1 coordinate 7,571, forward strand.
GTGTACAGCCCGGCATCGCTGCCGGGCTGTACACGTCGTGGCCTCCGGCAACGAGCCGGAAACCGTATCTGGATCAGGCTGCCTTCCAGCGACGCATGGCCTCGGCGGCCGCGACGCTCAGCATAGCCTTGCCGTCCACCGACTTCACCAGGTCCGTCGGCAGCAGGTGGTGCTGGCCGCCGGCGGCCGCGTCCATGCGCTTCAGCTTCATCATGGTCCCGTCGATGCGGTCGACGACGCCGACATGCACGCCGTCAGAACCCACGACCTCGACGTCCTTCACGAGCCTCGACATGAATAAGCCCGTCGCCGCGGTGCCCACGGTGCGACCGTCCTCGATATCGACCTTGGTCGAGCGGACGGTGTCGCGGATGGTCTCGGTGCGGTCGGACACGTCCTTGCGGATGCCGATCTCCTCGACGACGCGCGCGGTCTTGCCGACCACCGCCTCCTCGTCGATCTCCTCCATCTCGATGGTGCGCTCCTTGAAGGCATCCGCGTTCAGGGCCGCGACCGGACGGTCGACGGCGTGGCGTTCGATGCTGACCGTCTCGTCGCGCAGGGTGACGTTCTCCGACACCTCACGCTCGACCACGTAGCTGTGCAGGCGAACCTTGCCGCGGCTGACGGCGCGCTTGCCGACGTTGAGGCGCTCCTCAACAACCTGCACCACGTCTTCGGTGCCACGGCCGGCGACGACGGGCTTCGAGGCGACCGGCATTGGGGCCTTGGCGACCGGAGCGACGACAGGCCCCCGGGTGGTGACGACCTCGGTCTCGACGACGCGCGTCGCTGCGGTGTTCCCGGCCAGCGCCATGCCCATGGCGCCGCCTGCGGTGGCCAACGTGGCGGCCGAGGAAGAGGTCGTCGCGGGAGCGCCGGTCCAACCCTCGCTACGCCACGTTTCCTCGTGCTCGTCGAGGTCGATGGAGCCGTGCTCCTCGACGATGGCGATGGCGCGGTCGAGTTGGGCGTCGGTGACGTGGGCGGTCAGCAGCACGTGGCCGCGGCGCACGCCCTCGGCGTAGGTGTGGTGGTCGTCGGTGCCGCCGAACATGTCTTCGAGTGAGGCCCAGAAGCCGGTCTTCTTCGTCGCCGAGGCGGTGTCGTCGCCGTACATGCCGTACTCGTCCCGGGCGCTGTCGGGCGATACGGTGACGTCCGTCGCGGCCACGCCGGAGGTCCGCAGCTTGTTGGCGGCGCTGTCGGCGTAGTCACGGCTCTCATAGAAGGCGGTGATCGTGTGCTTCTGCAGGGTGGAAACCATGGTGTTCCCCTTTGTGGTTCGAGCTGTGGAAAGTCTTGCGGCGAAGCCCGGAAATAGCCCCGCATCCCTAGCTGGGAGCCGAACGGCGCCTGGGCGTCGTTCGGGTTGTCGTTGATGAAGTCAGATCACTTTGCCGAGGTGCCGCGGACGCGCACCTCGCGGATGAACTGCGCCGTGACGGTCGGATCGACCGTGCCGGCCCTACCGCCGAACCAGGCCGCGATGGCGCCGAGGATTAGGGCGAGGCTGCCCAGTAGGGCGCCGCGCGACACGCTCTTCGCCGCGACGTCGGCCGCCTCGGCCGCCTGCTGCTTCGCCTGGGCCGCCTTGTCCCGGAACTGGGTCTCGTAGGCGGAGACGCGGGCGCGGGCCTGGTCGATGGGGATGTTCTGCTGCTTCGCCATCGCCTGGGCGACCTTCTCGCGGGCGTCGGCGATCTGGGCGTCGTCACCGGATACCATGGCCTTGGCGAGCGAGGTGGTCGCATCCTTCATCGCCGCCGCCGTGTCATTGGCGGCCGGAGCCGACAGGGCCTGCTGCATGGCGCCGACCGGGTCGGTACCCTGCGACAGGGCCGGGACGGCCGTCTGAGCCGCGGTGCCAACTGCGTGGCCGACGCCGCCGATGGCGCCGCTGACGGTGTTGAAGGCACCGCCGATGAGGCTGCCGACCGCCGTGGTGAGCAGATAGAAGACGACCAGCGTGGTCAGCGCCCAGGAGGTCAGGCCGTGCCAAGCGCCGGTGGAGGCCTTCGGGCGACCCGACAGGCGGCTCGCGATGTAGCCACCCACGAAGGCCGCGATGATGCCCGACAGCGCCCACCAGATGCCCGCGCCGATGGAGAAGCCACTGGCGGTCGGGTTGTCGCCCGTCATCGGGTTGAGCGTGGAGGCACCGATGCCGACTCCGATCAGGTTGAGGATGAGCTGCGTCACCAGACCGGCGACGACGCCCGCCAGCACGCCACCCCATGACACATTGTTGACCAGGATGGTGCGGGCGTCGTCCTCGGGGCTTACAGGAGTGAGGTTCGGGTCGCCGCGCGTGTGCGAGACGTCTGCGGTGGTGGTCGCCATGAATGGGGGCCTATAGGTGTGCGCGAACTCGTTCCCTCCGGCTGGAAGGTCGATGGATGCGTCGGTTTCGGGAGACGTTGACCGCCGTGTTCACGGGGACGCCCGGTGCGGGCACCCCATGTCAGCGATAACGGCCTAACCGATGTGAATCCAAAAGGGTGCGGGCGAATAATGCTGACCCACTATGCGGCGACGCATTCTCGGCCGTTCAGCACGGAAGCATGGCGCCAACTGCCTCGCCGATGACGGCCAACGTCGCCCTGATACGGGGCGTGGACCGGCTGTCCTTGTGGACGAGGATGCAAATGTCGGCCGGAGGGGGTGGGGTGGGTGTGTCCAGCCACATCAGGGATGGGTCTGGGTCGGCCCTGAAGCGGGCCAGGCAGGCAAGGCCGCCGCCGCTTCGCGCCGCGACGACCAAGGCCTCGTGGCTGCTCGTCTGCAGGCCCGGACGGGCTCGCCCCGCCAGTTCAGCGGCCCAGCGCTCCTGCTCGTCACCGTCGACGTCGTCCAACGACGTCATCAGGCGGTGGCCGGAGCACCTCGCCGTAAAGTCGGGCATTCCGTGGCGCTGCAGGTAGAGAGGAGACGCGTAGAGCCCGAAAGCCATGCGTCCGACCCGGCGCACCACGAGGTCGTTGCGGTCCGAGGGGGCGAGCCGGACCGCGATGTCCGCCTCGCGCATGGACAGGCTGACCTCCAGCGGCTTCGGCACGAGTTCCACCTGGATGTCCGGGTGGTGGTGCTGGAGCGCCACGAAGCAGGGCGCGAGGACGTGGACGGCGAGCGTCTCGGTGCAGGACACCCTGACCCTTCCCTGCAGCTTCTCGTCGTGGCCGCCGACGTTGCGTTCCACCGCGAGGGCCTCGGCCTCGACCCGTTCCGCCTGGTTCCGCACGGTCTCTCCGGCGAGCGTCAGGCGGTAGCCGTCAGGCGTCCTGTGCAGCAGGCGCACGGACAGGTTCTCCTCCAGCGAGGCGAGCCTTCTGCCGACCGTCGACTGCGCGACGCGAAGGTCCTTCGCAGCCGCCGTGAGGCTGCCGTGCCGCGCGACGGCGAGGAAGAAACGCAAGTCGTCCCAATCGAGCAAGACGGCTCCATGCGTTTTCGCTGACCCGGAACGCGTTTTCGGTTCGAGCCGGGGATCGGGTGTCGGAGTTGTACGTCGTTGGCCCTCCTGACGGAAGAGACTGCGTGACAGACCTGACGGACGACGTGTTCCATCTCGACGAGGCCAGGCCGGGCGAGCCGACCTCCGCCCACGCCCGGACCCTTCGCTGCCGCACCATCGCGACGACACAACTCCGGCAACGTCACCACATCCGCGACCTCGCACCCATGGGAAGCGGCGCGGCACAGGCAGGCGACGAAACCCTGCTGAGCGAGGAACAGGAGCCCCACCCCTCCGAAATGCTGCTCGCCGCCTTGGGCGCCTGCCTCACGGTCGGTATCCAGGCCAACGCCGTGGCGCGCGGGATACCCCTCAGGAGATTGGAGGTTCACAGCCACGGCGACGTCGACCCTGCGGCGCTGTGGGGCACCGGTTCCAGGCGGGCGCGGCCACTCGGGTTCCAGTCCATCGCCATCGAAGTGCACATCGACGCCGACGTGCCCCGAGAGGTCCTCAAGGCGCTGGTCGACTACGCCGTCCTCTGGTCACCGGTGGCGAACACGCTCCACGACCCCGTGGACCTCGTCGTCTCGCTGGTGGACCGTCAGGACGGATCGTGACGCTTGACCGATATCGATGACCGTGTCCGGCTCGTAGGTTGGCTCGACGTCATCCTCTCCTATGTTGGTGACGAAGACACGCGCCCGACTACGTGTGCCTCCTCGCGCCTGCCGATAGACCCGCGGGGTCGACGTGAGACCGGGCCGACCAACCTTGGATAGGCGCCGATGAGCGACCAGGACTCGCTCAGACGCCGATCCCTTTGAACAATATGCGAGATGTACGCCCCGGATCGGGAGCCGCCCTTCAGGTCGGGACTGATGGCGCGGTGGCTCGGTACGGCCACATCGGTAGGGGGTTATAACACCCGGCATGGCGCCGTTCCCGAACGCACGTGACGGATCCTCACGACCGTGACCGGAGACCGTGTGCCCGCCCCGCGAATATCAGTGCCCGACGCGTACAAAACCGCTCAACGCCAAGCTCTGCGCCGAGACGCCCGAGAGGCCGGGCAGGACGCAAACGGGGTTGGGTCACCTCCGGGAGAGGCTTCCAGGGCACCGCAGACCGGAGGCTCTCAAAGGCTGAGCGGCATGACGCAGTAGGCGTCAGCCTTCGATGAGCGCCCGGATCTTGGCGGCGAGGTCGTCCATGGCGAAAGGTTTGGTCAAGACCGCCATGCCGGGGTCGAGGTGGCCGTTGCCCACCGCGGCGTTCTCGGCATAGCCGGTGATAAACAGCACTTTGAGTCCCGATTCCCAAACGCGACGCCGCACGCCTGGATCGGTGGACGTGCCGCATCGCCAATTTGCTGGACGGGTCAGGCATACTGCATGGACGCTTCAGACGACCCCACCTACCGACGCGTCGGGACAGCCGCTTCCTTGATGAGGCGTGCCAGCAACTCGGCCATG
>NZ_QYBB01000073.1 GCF_004137685.1 Lichenibacterium minor
TGCGCCCCCGTGCCGGGCGAGAAGCTGTCGACGGTGCCGCGGAACGCGTGGTCGCCGAAGGCATCCACGGTGAACTCAACCGGCTGGCCGACCGCCATGTCGCCGAGCTGCGTTTCCTTGAAGTTGGCGACGAGGTAGATGTCGCGGCCCATGGGCACCACGGTCAGCAGCCCCATGCCGGCCTGCACCATCTGGCCGACCCGCACCGAGCGGTCGCCCACCACGCCGTCGACGGGCGCCCGCACGACCGTGTAGCCGAGGTTGAGCTCGGCCCCGTCCAGCTTCGCCTGCGCCGATGCGATGCCGGCGACGGCGCTGGCGGCGAGAGCCTCGTAGGTGTGGACCTGCTTCTGCGCCGAATCGAGCGCCGCCCGGTCCTTGTCGAGCGTCGCCCGGTGCTGGCGCAGGTCGGCATCGGTCTGCTGCGCGCGCTGCGACGTGCCGGCGCCCGCGGTGAGGAGGTCGGCGTAGCGCTTCGCTTCCTGCACCGAGAAGGCGAGCCCGGCCTCGGCATTGACGATGTCGGCCTGGGCGGAGGCCACGGTGGCGGCCTGCTGGATCACCGCAGCCTTGTAGCCGTCGAGCTGCGCACGGGCCTTCTGCAGGTCCGCCCTGGCGCCCGCGACCTGGATGCGGGCGTCGCGGTCGTCGAACGTGGCGATGACGTCCCCGGCGCGGACCGGCTGGTTGTCGCCGACCGCCACCGCCGTGACGAAGCCGGAGATGCGGGGCGACACCGTCACCTTGTCGGCCTGCAGGAAGGCGTTGTCGGTGGTCTCCTGGAAGCGGCCCACCGTCCACCAGTGCCAGCCCGTGTGCCCGCCGTAGGCGACGGCGGCGAGCAGAACCGCGGCGAACATCAGCTTCTTCACGCTTCCCTTGCGCGGCGGCCGGCTGGCCGGAACGACGGCCGCGGGCGGGGCCGCCGCGGGCGTGCCCTGCCGAGACGCGGCGGCCTGCTGGGGCGAGGTCGGGGTTTCGGGGAGCCTGTCGAGCGGGGCCGGCACGGGCTCGGGCGACGCGCTGCGCGCCACGGCCTCGTCGTGCCGGGGATGCACCGCCTCGGCCGCGGCCCGGGGATCGCGATCCGTCCGGTCGAAGCTTTGGCGGTCCGAAGAGATGCCGTCCATCCGTCCATGCCCAATTGAACAAAACAGTGCCGTTCTGTTATGATGACGTGGGTCGTCGACGCAAGGGATATGATCACGGCATGACGCTCGCCCTCGACGAACCGCAGTCTGCCGTGGACACCCTCATCCCCAAGAAGGCGCGGCGCGGTTCGGGAGGGCGCCCGTCGCAGGAGGAAGCCCTGCGGCGCGACGCGCGGCTGATCGAGATCGCGGCCGCCATGTTCATGGAGCGCGGTTTCGACGCCACGACCGTCGACGCCGTGGCGGAAGCGGCCAGCGTCGGCAAGGCGACGCTCTACGCCCGCCACCGCGACAAAGCCGCCCTGTTCGCCGCCGTGGTCCAGCGCCAGATCGACCGGTGGCTCTCCGTCAGCGCCATGGAGGTCCCGGGCCCGGACGAGCGCATCGAGGATGTCCTCGCCGAGATGGGTCGCCGCATGGTGGCGGCGATCCTGGTCCCCGAAGCCATCGCGATCAACCGCATCGTGACCGCCCAGGCGATCCGCTTCCCAGAACTGGCCCACAGGGCGCACCGGGAAGCGTGGCAGCGCTCGAACGCCTCGATCGCGACCGTGCTCGATCATTTCGTCGCGGACGGCCAGATCGCCGTCGAGGACAGCGAGATGGCGGCCGACCTGTTCCTCAGCCTCGTCGTCGGTCGACTGTCACGCTTGGCCATGCTGGGCATCGCGATCGACCCCGGACAGGTCGACCGCCGGGTCGAGGCCGCGGTGGCGGTGTTTCTCCATGGCGTCGCCAGGCGGCCCTGACTCGCTCCGCCGGTTTCGCGCGCGATCCTCCCTCAGAAACCGGGCACGGCGCGCTTCGTCGAGGCTGGGATTGGGATCGACCCGTTTCCGTGGACGGTCAGTGGACGTGTTCGGGTGGGCTCGTCATTGGGCTAGCTTGGTCGTGATGGAAGCGCCTTTCGTGGCCGATGGGAGATCGATCGCCGAGGCCCGAGTGCAGGCGCAGCGGATCGCAGAAGCCCTCGACGAAGGCGAAGAGAGCTTTGCGAGCGTCGGCCTGCGAACAGAAGGATGACCGGCTCAGGAGTTCGCATTCCAGGATCGAGAAGAAGCTCTCGGGCATGGCGTCGTCGTAAGGATTTCCGACGGAGCCCACCGAAGGGCTCGACGCCGGCTGCCTTGCAGCGACGGCCGAAGGCGGGAGACATGCGGTGGCATACCTGATCGGAGCGGTGGATCACGTCTTTCGGCTTGTGCTGGGCGACAGCCGTGCGGGTCCGCGATCGCGAGGGCGTGGCAGGAGCGGAAGTTCGAAGGACCCAAACCAGGCGACGGAGATGCAGACGCATCTCCGTCGCATCGCGCCGCACGAGCGGCGGGGCGCGTTCGCGCTTGCCAGCGGTCACGATTTTTGACCGCTGCCATCACGGTGACGGAGCATGAGGTCGACCACCTCGGCGGCGTTCTGGTCCTCGACAAGGCGGCATGATCCGATCCCACCGCGTCATCGGCGGGAGCAGGCCTCGGGAGGTGCGGGTCAGCGCCTGCGACGTCGGCGTCGCCGAGGAGACGAGCATGGCGGCAAGCCGCGGAAGGCCGAGCTCGAAAGAGCCCGTCCCTCGCTTGATCGACCCCGACATCGATGGCGAAACTCCCGCGACGGGCCCTTGCCGCCTGTGCGTCGCCGACGGCGGTCACGCCCCTTCTCCTGCAGCGGGCGGAACGTCGAAGCCGAAGAAGGCCGCGGGATTGTCGACCAGCAGGCGGCGGCGCAGCGCCTCGGTGGGGGCGATCTCCGCCACGAGGTCGACGAGGTCGCCGTCGTCCGGCATCGGGCCGTGGATGTTCACATGCGGCCAGTCGCTGCCCCACAGCACGCGCTCGGGCGCGTGGCGGGCGAGGCCGGCGGCGAGGGGCACGGCGTCCCGGTACGGCGCGCCGGCCTTCGACAGCCGGTCAGCACCGCTGAGCTTCACCCATACCCTCCCCGTATCGAGCAGGCGCTTCAGGGTGGTGGCCACCGGGCCGTCGCGGCCGTCCTCGAGGTCCGGCCGCGCCATGTGGTCGATGACCACGGGTGCCTCGATGCCCCGGACGAGGGATTCGACGTCGACCAGTTGCGCGCCTCCCACGTGGACGGCGACGTGCCAGCCGTGCGGGCGGACGAGGCGCATGACGTCGCGCATGGCGTCGGGCTCGAGCCGCGCCGACAGGTGTGTCATGAAGTTGAAGCGGACGCCGCAGACCCCCGCAGCGGCGAAGCGCGCGACCTCGCTCGGCGGCGTGTCGGGCCGCACCAGCGCCACGCCGCGGTAGCGGCCAGCGCCCGTCCGCAGCGCATCGAGGAGCGGGCGGTGATCGAAGCCGTGCCCCTGGCTCTGCACGATGACGGCGCGGTCGAAGCCCATGCTGTCGTGCAGGCGGCGGAGCGCCGTTTCGGGCGCCTCGCTCGGCGTGAAGCTGCGGTCCGGCGGCAGCGGGAAGCGGTCGAACGGCCCGTAGACGTGGCAATGCGCGTCGCAGGCGCCGGCGGGCGGGGTCCAGCGCGGCGCGTGCGGGGCGGGGTGCGGAGGAGGGCCGGCGGGGGGCGACGCCATCAGTCGCACCGCGCCGTCATGCCGCCGTCGACGACGATCTCGGTGCCGGTGACGAAGCGGGCTTCGTCGGAGGCGAGGAACAGCGCCGCGTTGGCGGTATCGCGGCCGTCGCCCATGAAGCCGAGCGGGATCCGGGCGACGCGGGCTTTCAGCAGCGCCTCGACGTCGCCGCCGGCCCGCTGGCCGGCGAGCCGCGCTTCCACCATCGGGGTATGCATCTGGCCCGGCACCACGGTGTTCACGCGGATGTTCCGCTTGGCGTATTCGACCGCCGTGACGCGCGAGAACTGGATGATGGCGGCCTTGGACGACGCGTAGGCGACCTGGGCGGCGCCGGTCCAGCGCAGGCCCGAGGTGGAGGCCGTGTTGACGATGGCGCCTCCGCCCTGACGATCCATGACGGGGATGACGTGCTTGCAGGCGAGGAACACGCTCTTCAGGTTGACGTCGAGCTGCCGGTCCCAGGCTTCCTCGCTCAGCGCCACGGCGCCTCCCGGCGCCGAGCCACCGACGTTGTTGACCAGGATGTCAATCCGCCCATAGGCCTCGACGCAGGCCGCCACCATGGCCGCCACGGCATCCGCCTCGGTCACGTCGCAGGCGTGGGTGCGGATCTCGCCGCCGGTCGCCTCGGCGCGCTCCACCGTCTCGGCCATGCTGTCCGGGCGAAGGTCGGCGGCGAAGATGCGGGCGCCCTCGCCGGCGAAGAGAACGCAGGCGGCGCGCCCGTTGCCCCAGCCCGGCCCCACGCAGCCCGCGCCCGTGATCAACGCAACCTTGCCGTCGAGACGTTTCGCCATGCGTGTCCTCCTTCAGCGGTTCAATGGGTCTTCATCCAGGCCACGATGGCCTCGGCCACCGCCCGCGGCTGCTCGGGCACGAGCGCGTGGCTGGCGTCCGGGACCAGCGCCACCGTGACCCGGTCGCCGAACTCGGCCTTCAGCTCGCCCCGCTGGTCCGGCGTCTTGAACGGGTCATCGGCAGCCTGGATCTCCAGCAGCGGCGCGCGCCCCGCGCCCCACCAGTCGGACTGCTTCGTGCGCAGCGTCGCGGCGCGCTGGTCAGCGTCGACGGCCGGGTACCAGCCACCGAGCCACACGGCGGGATCGTGGCCGGGCGCGAAGAGGGTGCGCCGCAGGTCGGGCAGCCGCTCGGCGTCGGACCGGGACGTGTCGCTGCTGGCCGTCACGGCGGCGGCGAGCGCGTCTGGGTAGTGCTTGCCGGCCGCGGCCGCGATGACGACGCCGCGCACGAGGTCGGGCCGGTCGCTCGCCACCGTGCGGGCGACGAAGTTGCCGAAGGCGTGGCCGACCACCACGGCTCGCCCGTCGTGGGCGGCCTCGATCACGGCCTCCACGTCGCCGCCCAGATCGTGCAGGGTCAGGCCGGCGGTCGGCCCGGTGCTGCCGCCGATGCCGCGCGGCTCGGGGCGGAGCACGCGGTAGCCCGCCGCGGCGATCGGGCCCGCGATGGGGTCGAAATCCTCCGCGGCGCGGCCGCGCGACGGCAGGAGCACGACCAGGGGACCGATCCCCTGCGCGAGAACATCGATCGTGGCGCCGCCGGGCGCCGGCACGGTGAGGTGTTCGACCGCTTCGGCGGCCACGGCAACGGTCGCGAGCCCGACGACGGCCGACACCGCCAGGGCGAGCGGGAGGGCGGCGGATGCCGCCAGGGCGAGCGGGAGGGCGACCCTCACGGCCGGAGTTCCATCGCCTCGCCTTCGGGCAGGCCGATGCCGAAGGCGTTCAGCGTCATGGCGACCAGCGTGTAATAGCCGAGCAGCCCCACGAGCTCGACCGTACCGGCCTCGCCCAGCACCGCCACGGCGGCGGCGTGGACCTCGTCCGAGACGCCGTGGTCGCGGTGCAGCATGACGCTGTAGTGGTAGACGGCGCGCGACCCGGCGTCGGGCAGGTCAGGCGCCCGTCGCTCCGCGATGGCGGCGACCACGGCGGGATCGATGCCGGCCTTCAGCGCCTCGCGCTTGTGGGCGAACCACTCGTAATGGGACGTCCACGCCCGCGCGGTGACGAGGATCGCCAGTTCCGACAGCCGCGGCTCGAGGCTCGTGTCGTAGCGCAGGAACTCGCCGAGGCGCTGGGCGCGGTCGCCGAGTTCCGGGCTGTGCAGCCAGGCGCGCAGCGGGGCCGGCACGCGGCCGCGCTTGCCCGAGGCGGCGGCCTCGGCGACGCGGCGCTGGGCCTCGGTCATGTCGGCGGGCGTGAGATCGCGGATGCGCATCAGGGGACTCCGTCGGGAAAGGCGCGGTCGAGGAGGCCGGCCAGCGCCGCGTCGAAGGCGGCGGGCCGCTCGACGTTGGGCAGGTGGCCGGCGCCTGGAACGGCGGTGAAGACGGCGTCGGGCGCCGCCTCCGCCATGCCGCGCAGCGCGTCCGGCAGTGCGCCGTCCTCAGCCCCGGCCAGGAACAGCGCCGGGCAGCGCAGCGCCGCGGGACAGTCGCGGAAATCGTAGTGCTGGAGGGCGCGGGCGCCCCGCACCAGGCCGTCGAGCGGCGTCGCACCGATCATACGGCGCACGGATGCGACGCCGGGGCCGCCGGCCTCGACCGAGGCGGGCGTGAACCAGCGCCGCACCGTGGGCTCGACCAGCGCCGCCATGCCGCCGGCGCGGGCCAGGGCGATGCGCTCGTCCCAGGCGGCGGCGCCCGCGGCCGTGGAGCCGCCCTGGCAATCGCAGACCGCCACCCCGGCCACCCGCTCCGGGCAGCGCGCCGCGAAGCCGAGCGCCGTCACGCCGCCCATAGACACGCCGGCCACGGCGGCGCGGGGGATGTCGAAGTGGTCGAACAGGGCCTCGAGGTCGCCGACGAGGCGGTCGAAGCGGCAATCCGCGTCGGGCACGGAGGAGCCGCCATGGCCGCGCTGGTCGTAGCGCAGGACGCGGTAGCGGCCCGAAAAGGACGCGGCCTGGCGGTCCCACAGCGACAGGTCGGTCATCAGCGAGTTGGAAAAAGCGATCCAGGGCGCGCCCTCCGGTCCATCGACGCGGCAGCGCAGCACGACGCCGTCGACCATCACGGCAATGTCGCGGGTCGGGGCGCTCACGCGGCAGGCCCCCGGCGATAGGGGGCGTAGAGGTTGAGCGTCGTCGCCCCGCCCTCGCCCAGCGCCGCGAAGGCCTCGACGGCGCGGTCCTGCGGCAGGGGCCGCGCATAGTCGGCGAGCACCCAGGTCTCGTCCGCCCCGAGCGTCGCGAAGGCGCGGAGCTGGAGCAGCCCCGGCAACGTCCCGGCCCGCTCCACCAGGGCCGCGACGGCGCCGGGGCCGGGCTGCCCCGGGTAGCGCGCCGCGACGAGCCGCGCCACCTCGGCCACCGGGCGCGCCGTGGCGGAGCCGGGGGCGATCTGGCGGGCCACCACCCGCTCGCGCCCCACCGTGCGGGGCAGGACGCGGCGGCTCCAGGGCGTGCCGTTGGACCCTGACACGGCGCGGTACTCCGGCGTATCGACCGCGGCGGGCGAGGTCATGTCGTAGAGCGCCAGCCAGCGCGGCCAGCCGGCTAGGCACACCCAGCGGGACGCACTCTCGAAGCCCGGCAGGGCCCGGCGCTGGGGGGCGTGCTCGGTGTCGTACCAGTCGTTGAACTCGTCCTCCAGCGAGGCCGGGGGCTCCATGGTGACGAGGAGCAGGCCTTTGGGATCCGGCATCAGGCTTCGGCCTCCGTGACCGTGGACGCGCGACGAGCCCCGGCGATGTGGTCGAGCAGGGCCGCCGCCATGGCGTCGGGCGCCTGCACGGGCATGACGTGACCGCTGTCGATCACGGCGAAGCGGGCACCTGGAACAAGGTCGGCCACCGCCTCCACCTCGGCCGGCGGCCGCAGGAGGTCATGCCGGCCCGCCAGCACGATGCAGGGATGGGGAATCGCGCCAAGCCGGTCGGCCACGCCGGATGCGGCCAGCGCCAGATTGGCGTGGGCGTAGGACACGGGATCGTTGGCCAGGAACCGCGCCCGATAATCCGCGAAGCGGTCGCCCCTGAGGTGCTCCGGGAAGGACCGGGCCAGCGTCGCCTCGGCGATGCTCCGCATGCCGTCACGCACAGCCTTCTCGGAGCGCTCGATCAGATAGGCACGCCGATCCGCCGGCACCGAGAGCGCCGGCGCGCAGAGCGCGAGCGTCGCCACGCGCGCCGGCCGGCGCAGCGCGAACAGGGCCGCCACCGCCGCCCCCGCGGCGACGCCGACGAGGTGGACCGGCGCGACGATCCCCACCGCGTCGAGCAGCGCCGCCAAGTCGTCCGCCCCATCGTCCAGCGAGAAGGGGTGCCGCGGCTTCTCGGACAGGCCGGCGCCGCGCGCGTCGTAACGCAGCACGCCGAGGCCCGCCTGCGTCAGGAGGGGCGCCACCGCGTCGAAGCTGTCGAGGGCGCCGCCGAGTTCGTGGAGCAGCACCGCGCTCTCGTCGCCCCGGCCCTCGCGGGCGAAGCGCAGGCTCAGCCCGTCGCAGTGCGCGAAGCTCACGGCGCGCATCCCGCGGCGGCTTGACAGGATTTCCGGCGCGTCCCGAAGGTGGCGTTCAAAGGGAGGGCAGGCCGATCGACATCCGCGAACTGCGCACCTTCGTCACGGTGGTCCGCGGCGGCAGCGTGAGCCGCGCCGCCGAAGAGCTGAACGTCGCCCAGCCGGCGCTCAGCCGGCAGCTGAAGAAGCTCGAGGAGGAGCTCGGCGTGACGCTGCTCGACCGGCACGGCCGCGGCGTGACGGTGACGCGCGCCGGCTCCCTCCTTCTGGCACGCGCCGAAGCCCTGCTGGCCGAATTCGCCGGGATCGGTCCGGCCGTGCGGGCGTCCGACGACGTGGTCGCGGGCCACGTCACCTTGGGCGTGCCGCCGGCCGCGGGCCTGCTGATCGCCCCGGCGGTGTTCCGCAGCTTTCGGGCGCGCTGGCCGGCCGCGACCCTGCAGATCCGCGAAGGGATCAGCTCGCTGCTCGAAGAGTGGCTGCTCGACGGGCGGCTCGATGTGGCGGTGCTTCACAACCCGCCGCCGCTCGACGGCATCGCGCTTCAGCCGATCCTGCAGGAACGCATGGTGCTGGTGCGGGCGCGGGGCGCCGTGGAGACCGGGCCGGTGCGCTTCCGCGACCTCGCGGCAGTGCCGCTGATCCTGCCCAGCATGCCCCACAGCAACCGCCGCCTCGTCGAGCGTGCGGCGCTCCAGCACGGGGTGCGCCTCAGCGCGTCGATCGAGGTGGATTCGATCCCCCTCACCAAGGCCATGGTGGCGGGCGGCTTCGGCGCCACCATCCTGACCCACGCCGGCGTGGCGCGCGAACTCGCCAGCGGCGAGCTGTCGGCGCAGCCGATCGACAACCCGCCCCTGCTGTCCTGCGTGGTCATCGGCAGCGTCGCGGCCGAAAGCCCGCGCTGGCTCGTGGGTGCCTTGGCCGGATTGGTGGCTGAGGAGATCGCATCCCTTGTCCGGTCGGGCGCCTGGGCCGGCGGGCGCCTCGTCGCGGGCGAGGCCGCCCCGGCCTGACGCGCTCACGCCCGCCCCGCCGGCTCGGGGGAAACGGGCGGAAGAGCCTCGGAGCCGCGCTCCTCCGCGCCGGACGGACAGATCCGCCCGGACGCCTGATCGGTCATGTAGCGGTCGAACTTGGCGCGGTCGAAGGCGCCTTCCCAGCGCGCCACCACGAAGACCGCCACCGTGTTGCCGACGACGTTGGTCAGCGCCGTGCAGGTCGCCATCAGGCGGTCGATGCCGAACAGCAGGCCGAGCCCGCTGAGCGGCAGGGCCCGGACGGTCTGCAGCGTCGCGGCGAGCTTGATGAATGCGCCGCCTGCGACCGTCGTCCCGCCCTTGGAGGTGAGCAGCAGGATGCCCAGCACGCCCAGCTGCTGGCCGAGCGAGAAGGGCGTGTCGGTCGCCTGGGCAATGAACGCGACCGCGATGGCCATGTAGATGGACGTGCCGTCGAGGTTGAAGCTGTAGCCGCCGGGCAGCACGAAGCCGACGATCGCGCCGTCGCAGCCCGCCTCCTCCAGTTTCAGCATGAGGCGCGGCAGCGCCACCTCGCCCGACGCGGTGCCGAGCACGAGCAGCAGCTCCTCCCGGATCAGCCGCAGGATCGACAGGATCGACAGGCCGGCCAGCGCCGCGACGGCGCCCAGCACCACCAGCACGAAGGCGAGCGACGTCGCCCAGTACAGGACAACCACCTTGGCGAGGTAGTACAGGGTGCCGACCCCGAACGACCCCACGGCCGCCGCCATGGCGCCGAAGGCGCCGATGGGGGCCAGCCGCATGATGAAGCCGAGCACGCGGAACAGGATGTGCTGGCCTTCGGCGATGACCTTGAGGATCGTCGAGTCCTTGCCGGCCCCGCCGACGCTCAGCGCCGCGCCGGTGAGGATCGACACCAGCAGTACCTGCAGGATTTCGCCCTTGGCGAAGGCGTCGACCAGCGTGTTGGGGATGATGGACAGGAAGAAGCCGACGGCGGTGAACTGGCTCGCCGCCGCCGTTGCCTTGGTCAGGCCCTCGCTCATGATGAGGTTCGAGGCATGCAGCCCGACGCCCGGCTGCACGACGTTGACCACCACAAAGGCGAGCGCCATGGCGACTGTGGTCATCACCTCGAAATACAGCAGCGCCTTGAAGGCGAGCCGCCCGAGCTGTCCCATGTCCCTGACGTGGGTGAGCCCGAGCACGACTGAGCAGAAGATGATGGGGGCGAGCAGCATGCGCAGCAGCGCGATGAAGGCGTCGCCGAGCGGCTTCATGTCGACGGCAAGGGCCGGCGACGCGATGCCCAGCAGGATCGCCAGGGCGATGCCGATCAGCACCTGGATGTAGAGCTGTCGTAAGAGTGCCACCTCGACGCGTCTCCCGGTTCGGCGTCTTGCTGCGCCTCCTCTGCGGCAGTGAAGCAGTCGCGAGGGGTCGATGCAAAGGCCGATGGGTCATGGCCGGCCATGCCGGCCCGGCATGGATCATACGATAGTGCGTCCACCAAGCGGAACCTCGATGATCATCCAGGTCGGAGCGCGCTTCGACTGATGCCAAGCGACGGGAATGCTGACGCATCTCCGTCGCGTTGCCCCGCACGAGCGGGCGTGCGCGTTCGCGCCTGCCAGCGGTCGAAATCTTCGACCGCTGGCATCGGAGCCTGTTCGCCTTGCCTCAACTGGTCACGAGTTGGATCACCCAATGGCAGTTTGCGACGGTCACGGCGTCCCCCGGCGGCCGCCGGACTCCGCTCCAGGCTGCGCGTGATGCTGTGATGCCGATCGATCCGGGTGCCGAACGTCCCCTCGATGCGCCATCGCACAGGCAAAGGCTTGAAGCCCTTCGCGTCCTCGTCGCGGATGGACACCTGAACCTCGATGCCATGGGGAGCGGCGGCCTATGCCATGCGGGCGCCGCCATCGATGCCATCGACCTCGACGCGTTCAGGTTTCCAGCCTGCCGCCTCGGCGCGGTCCAGCGACAGGGCCGCTGCCGCGTAAATACCCAGAGGGTTCGCAGTTCGGCTGAGAGCTTGACCCAAAAGGGTGGCTGACCTCGTCCTGGTTGTGTGATTCAGAGTTGGCGACCGAGCCAGCGGGATCGCCATGTGGACCGACGAACAGCGAGAAAAGTACAAGCGTCCGGGCGGTGGCTTCCCGAGCGAAGTCACGGACGCGGAATGGGCGGTGCTGGGTCCGCTAATCCCGGATGCGACTCCCGGTGGCAGGCCGCGGAAAACCAACATGCGCTCGGCGATGAATGCGATCCTGTTTCTGCTGCGGACCGGCTGTCCATGGCGTTACCTGCCGCGGGACGGCTTTCCTCCGCGTTCGACGGTGTACAACATCTTCCGCAAGTTCCAAGCTGATGGCACGTGGCATGCGATCTGGGACCAGCTTTACCCGATGCTGCGGGAACGCGAGGACCGTGAAGGATCGCCCTCGGCCGGCATCATCGATAGTCAGACGATCAAGTCGGCAGAAAAAGGGTCTATAAATCTAAGAAACAGACCGTCGACGCAGCCGACACGGTGGGTTATGAGCCTGAAAAGAAGGTGAAGGGGCGCAAGATCCACTTTATCGTCGATACGCTTGGCCTGCCGATCCGGCTCGTCGTCCATTCTGCAGGAGTCCAGGACCGCGATGGCGCATCGCTTCTGTTCGACAAGATCAAGCTTCGCTTTCCGTGGCTGGAGTGCGTGTTCGCCGACACAGGCTACAATGCGCAGCAGACCTACGAGGCAGCAGGCGCCAACGGGCTGCGGCTGGAGGTGGTCCGCCGTAATCCCAACGCGGCCGGCTTCGAGGTGATCAAGCGACGGTGGGTTGTCGAGCGGACCTTCTTCTGGCTCGGCCGGAACAGACGACTAGCCAAAGACTTCGAGAACCTCGCCTCCACCCTGCTGGCCTTCGTCACGCTCGCTGCCATCCAGTTCGGCATCCGGCGACTCGCGCGGCCGTAGGCTTTTGAGTCAGGCTCTGAGGGCTGTCAGGCGCCGATGGTGCCCAGCACGGTGCTGAAGGTGCTCGCATCCGAGGTGATGCGAGCCGTGGCC
>NZ_QYBB01000074.1 GCF_004137685.1 Lichenibacterium minor
ACACGGTCTGGGACATGAGCCCCAGACTCGCACATCCCAAACCCGTCGTGAATCATCCGATTGGTTCAGAGCACTAGCAGCAGACGGATCGTGGCACGGTGGAGCGCGACGCGTGTCTCCTCGCTACGTTCGTCTTGCCTGCGGCGGGGGCGCGACGGCATCGGATTCGCAGGTTGAATGACGCTGCCCCGAAGCCTAGGCGACGTTCACAAGCAGGCAAGTCTGTATTTTTTGCACATTCTGCATTGTTTGGAAGCAAATCGCGCCGGCCTGCTCCGTGCTCAAGGCAGCTACGGAGTCGGGCGGTGGCTTGCCCACGGACGGCTTCGCAGCGGTCCATCTGCTGCTCGTCCCGAGGGATTGGGGCTAACTTAGCATCACTCTCAACCCGATGATAGCGGGATGGGATGAGAAGCGGAGCGGCCGTTTCAGCAAACGTCAACAGCAAAAGCAGACGCAGATTCTTCTGCTCGACCAAGCCACAGGTCAGCCTGCGGCGCGGCCCAGAAGCGTGAGGACCAGCGCCGCCGCGGCGGTGCGGTTCTCGACGCCGAGCTTGGCGTAGATTCCCTCCAGGTGCTTGTCGACCGTGCGGGTGCTAAGGCCCAGGATCTCGGCGGCGTCGCGGTTGGACTTGCCCTTGGCGATCCAGCCCAGCACCTGCAACTCGCGCCCCGTCAGGCGGTAGGGCTGGAACAGGTCGGGCGGCAGGTCGTCGGGCTCCTCCGGCATGAGGCGCAGCAGAAACTCGTCGGCACCGATCCGCCCGACCCAGCACACGGTCACCGGTCCGGCCGCGGCCAGCGACAGGCTCACGGCATCGCGCCTCCCGTCGGCGAGCCCCGCGACGGCCTGCGGTCCGATCGCCGTGGCGAGCCAGTCGCGCAAATCTTCGGGCAGGACGCGCGCAGCGCCGTCGGCCGAGACTAGCGCCTGCGCTCGCGGGGTCAGCCACAGGACCCGCCCCGCCCCGTCCACCGCCATAAGGTGCCGGCCCGAGGCGTCGAGCGCCGCGCGGGCGCTGCGCGCCGTCCGGGCGGTGGCGAGGTGGACGCGGATGCGTGCCACGAGTTCCTCCACCGCGAGCGGCTTCGTCACGTAGTCGACGCCGCCCGCCTCCAACCCCCTCACGATGTGCTCGGTCTCGCTAAGGCCGGTCATGAAGATCACCGGCACGTCGCCGAGGCTCGGTTCGGCCTTTAGCCGGCGGCAGGTTTCGAAACCGTCGATGCCCGGCATGACCGCGTCGAGCAGGATCAGGTCGGGGGGCAGCCGCTTCGCGACGCGCAGCGCCGAAGTGCCGTCAAGCGCCACCATGGCGGTCATGCCCGCCTCGTCGAGCGCGTCGGTGAGCAACGTGAGCGTTTCCGCCGCGTCGTCCACCACCAGCACCATCTCGCGCAGGCTCGGCTCATGCATCGACGTCCGCCTTCTCAACGGCGCCCGCCCTGTCCGCCAAGGCTTCGAGCTCCGCCATGAAGCGGGGCAGGTCGCAGCTCTGCGCGAGCCCGCGCAGGCGCGCAACCGCGGGACCGCGGCCGGGATCGTCGAGCGCGATCTCGTCGAGCTTGAAGCCGATGCCGCGCACGAGGCCGAGCTCGCCCAGCGCCCGGAGGTCGGCGATGTCGCGCGGCGGTAGGGTGATCGAGGGGACGAGCCGCTCCGCCGGAC
The DNA here is from genome assembly GCF_004137685.1 of Lichenibacterium minor. GTDB lineage: Bacteria > Pseudomonadota > Alphaproteobacteria > Rhizobiales > Beijerinckiaceae > Lichenihabitans > Lichenihabitans minor. The sequence continues at coordinate 1,672 of NZ_QYBB01000074.1, forward strand.
GCGGGGCGGCCCCGTCGGCCTCTTCCAAGATCCAGCCGAGCCCGAGCAGGCGCCCGATGGCGGCGAGCACTGCGTCGAGGTCGACGGGCTTGAGGAGAAAGCCGTCGTGGAACGGCTCCGCCGAGGCGTTGCGATGCACCTCGATGGCGTTGGCGGACAGCATCAGCACGCGGGCGTCGCGGTGCCCCGAGCGGCGCAGCCGCTCCGCCAGGGTCCAGCCGTCGAGCCCGGGCATGGACACATCGAGCAGGAAAAGGTCGGGGCGGCAGTGTTCCGCCAGTGCGAGGCAGCTCGGACCGTCGGGCGCGCTCATCAGGATGAAGCCGAGCGGCTCCAAGAGCTCCACCATCAGGTCGCGGTGGACAGGGTCGTCGTCGACCACCATCAGGGTTCGGCGGACCCCGGCATAGCCGCGGATGCGCCGCGCCGGGGCGGCGGCCGGGCGCGGATCCGTCACCTCGGACAGCAGCAGCTTCACCGCGAAGGCGCTGCCGCGGCCGGGCTCGCTCTGGACCGTGACCTCGCCGCCCATGATGCCGGTGAGCAGCTTGGTGATGGTGAGGCCGAGGCCGGTGCCGGTGCCGGGTTGCGACTGGCCGAGCGCGCCGCGCTCGAAGGGCGCGAAGATGCGCTCGCGGTCGTGCTCGGCGATGCCCGGCCCCGTGTCGACCACCGTGAATTCCGCGATCGGGCTGCGGTAGGCGAGCCGCAGCACGACTTCGCCCGCGGCCGTGAACTTCACCGCGTTGGACAACAGGTTGATCAGCACTTGCCGCAGGCGCTTCTCGTCCGTGTGCACGGCATCGGGCAGCACGGCGGGGCGCTCGATCCGGAACTGGAGGCCCTTGGCCTCCGCCTCGACGCGGATCATGCCGCCCAATCCATCGAGGAACTCCGCCAGTCGGACCTGATCGCGCTCGAGGTGGAGGCGCCCGCCCTCGATCTTGGCGATGTCGAGTAGCCCGTCGATCAGCCCGGACAGGTGGCGCGCCGAGCGCCCCACCACGCGGATCTGGTCGCGCGGTCGGCCGGCCACCGCCGGATTGTTCTCCAGGAGCTGCGTGTAGCCCAGGATGGCGTTAAGAGGCGTGCGCAACTCGTGGCTCAGCCCCACCACGTAGCGGCTTTTGGCGTCGTTGGCGGCCTCCGCGGCCTCCTTGGCGCGCTGCAGGGCGGCGTCGGTGCGGCCGTGGGCCTCGATCTCCTCCATCAGCAGCTTCGCCTGCCGTTCCATCTCGGCCTCGGCGGCGCGCCGGCTCTGGCCCGACAGCACGAACAGCCAGGCCGCCACGCCCACCACCAGAACGAGACCGAAGAAGGCCCGCATCAGGACGGTGCCGACGCTCGGCGCGTCCGTCGCGGGCGAAGAGGCGCTTTCCAGCCCCACGAGCCCCAGGATGGCACCGATGGCGGCCGAAGCCAGGACGAAGATGGCAACGTAGCGGATGAAGGGCGTGCCGAGCCGCCCCGCGACCGGCTCGGGCAGGATGGACCGCGCGACGGCGCGCGCCTGGGCGCCCGCGGTCGCGTGGGGCTTGCAAAGGTCGTGGCAGCGCGCGTCCAGCGAGCAGCAGAGCGAGCAGATCGGCCCCGCATAGGCCGGACAATGCGCCATGTCCTCCGGCTCGAACGGGTGCTCGCAGATGCAGCACAGGATGGCGTCGCGGTCGCGCCAGCCCTCGCACGGCGCGCGGGCCAGGTAGTAACGGCCGCGCGTCAGGGCGGCGATTGCGGGCACGCAGGCGAAGCTCACGCCGAGCGACAGGAAGGGCGCCAGCGCGTGGGCGGCGCTGCCGTAGAGGCCGAGCGTCGCGGGGATCGAGCAAGCGCAGGCGAGCAGCATGGCGCCGAGCCCGACCGGGTTTACGTCGTAGGAATGGGCGCGCTTGAACTCGATGTGGCGCGGGCTCAGGCCGAGCGGCTTGTTGACCGCGAGGTCGGCCACCAGCGCCGCCACCCAGGCCACTGCGACATCGGCGTAAAGGCCGAGCGTCTGTTCCAGCGTCTTCCACACGCCGAGTTCCATCAACAAAAGCGCGATGACGACGTTGAACACCAGCCAAACCACCCGCCCGGGGTGCGAGTGGGTGAGCCGGGAAAAGAAGTTCGACCAGGCGATGGAGCCCGCATAAGCGTTGGTGACGTTGATCTTGAGCTGCGCCAGCACGACGAACAAGCCTGTGGCGGCGAGCGCCAGACTCTGGCCCGGCAGCACGTGGCCGAAGGCGGCAAGGTAGAGGTGAGTCGGGTCGCCGGCCTCGGCGAACGACACGCCGTGGCCGAGGGCGAAAACCGCGAGGAAAGACCCGGCGAGCAGCTTGGCCGCGCCCAGCACGACCCAGCCGGGTCCGGCTGCGAGCAGGGAAAGCCACCAGCGGCCCCGCTCGCCGGCGCGCGCGCGGGCCGGCAGGCGCGGTAGGAACCGCAGAAAGTCGACCTGCTCGCCGATCTGCCCGGCGAGCGAGAAGACCACAGCGGCGGCGGCGCCGAACAGCGGCAGCGACAGGGCGCCGGACGGGTCGCCGTGCAGCCCGGCGAAGGCCGTCCAGCGGGGAATCGCGCCTGGATCCATCAGCAGCAGGCCCGCGAAGGGCACCACCTGCAGCACCAGCCACACCGGCTGCGTCCAGAGCTGGAAGCGGCTGATGAAGGTGATGCCGTGCGTCACCAACGGGATCACGGCCAAAGCCCCGACGAGATAGCCGACCGGGCGCGGCACGCCGAAGCACAGTTCCAGCGCGGTCGACAGGATCACCGCCTCGATGGCGAAGAAGATAAAGGTGAAGGAGGCGTAGATCAGCGACGTCACGGTTGAGCCGAGGTAGCCGAAGCCGGCGCCGCGCGTCAGCAGGTCGATGTCGACGCCGGCGCGAGCGGCGTAAAGGCAGATCGGCACGCCGCCGGCCGCCATCAGGCCGCACACAACCAGGATAGCAGCCGCCGCGTTGGAGAAGCCGTAGTTCAGCGTGATGGCGGCCCCGATGGCTTCCAGCGCCAGGAACGAGATGGCGCCCAGCGCCGTGTTGGCGACCCTGAGCGACGACCAGCGCCGCGCGCCCTTGGCGGTGAAGCGCAGCGCGTAGTCCTCGAGCGTTTGGTCTCCCGCCCAACGATTGTATTGGCGCCTGACCCGGTCGATCCGCTGCGATCCACCCATGTTCCCGGCCTTCGCTGCCCTGCTCAAATCCAGTCCCGATCCCGCGACACGTCCCCACCTTACCGGTCATTTTGCGGTGCAACATACGCGATCCTACGTATGGCCACCCCGGCCCGGCTCCGACACTTTGGCGGCCATCGGAGCGCTTGGAGCGCTTGCGCTCCTCCCCCCGCCTCACCGGAGCCGCCATGTCACGCGACCACGACGACCCGATATCCTCGCCGCTGCGGCGAAAGCTGCTTCAGGCGCTCGCCGCGGTGCCAGCGGCCGGCGCGTTGGGAACAGGTACGCTCGGCCTCGCCGCCTCCCGCGCCCTGGCCGCGACCTCGCCCACCTCGGGCGTGAACACCACCGGCCTCGCCGTGACGGACGACACCGTGACGGTGGGCATCCTCCATTCCGTCACCGGCACGATGGCGATCTCCGAAACGGGGTCGGTCGAGGCTGAAAAGCTCGCCATTGAGCAAATCAATGCCCAGGGAGGCGTACTGGGCCGCAAGATCCTGACGATTCAGGAAGACGGGCAGAGCGACTGGCCGACTTTCGCCGAGAAGGCCCGCAAGCTCCTAGTCGACGACCATTGCGCCGCCGTTTTCGGCTGCTGGACGTCGGCGTCGCGCAAGGCCGTGCTGCCGGTCTTCGAGCAGTACAACGGCATGCTCTACTACCCCACGTTCTACGAGGGGCTGGAGCAGTCGAAGAACGTCATCTACACGGGCCAGGAAGCGACGCAGCAGATCCTCGCCGGCCTCAACTGGGTGCAGGACGAGAAGAAGGCCAAAAGCTTCTACCTGCTCGGCTCCGACTACATCTGGCCGCGCACCTCCAACAAGATCGCCCGCAAGCACATCGAGAACGTGCTGCACGGCAAGGTGGTCGGCGAGGAATATTTCCCGCTGGGCCACACGCAGTTCAACTCGGTCATCAACAAGATCAAGCTGACCAAGCCCGACGTAATCTATGCCATCGTGGTCGGCGGCTCCAACGTCGCCTTCTACAAGCAGCTGAAGGCGGCCGGCATCGACCTGTCGAAGCAGACGCTGATGACGATCTCGGTCACCGAGGACGAAATCCTTGGCATCGGCGGCGAGAACATCGCGGGCGCCTACGCCTGCATGAAGTATTTTGAGTCTCTGAAAAACCCGAACAACGAGAAGTTCGTGCCGGCCTTCCAGGCGAAATACGGCAAGGACGCGGTGATCGGCGACGTGACCCAGGCCGCCTATCTCGGCCCCTGGCTGTGGAAGCTCACCTGCGAAAAGGCGGGCTCCTTCGACATCGACAAGATCGCCGCCGCCTCGCCCGGCATCGAGTTCAAGGGCGCGCCGGAAGGCTACGTGCGGATCCACGAGAACCACCACCTGTGGTCCAAGACGCGCGTCGGCCGTGCCCGGCCGGACGGGCAATACGATGTGGTCTACGAGACCGCGGACCTGATGGAGCCGAACCCCTTCCCCAAGGGATACCAATAAAGGATCCACCACCGCTCATCCCTGCCTTCGCGGGATGAGCGGATCTCGCTTTCCCTCGTCCTCGCGCCCGGAGCCCGCCCATGCTCGGCGACTACACGCCCGACCAACTGCTCTCGATCTTCGCCATGCAGGGCTTCGCGGGGCTGATACTGTTCTCGGTCTTCGTGCTGATGGCTCTGGGGCTCGCCATCATCTTCGGCCAGATGGGCGTCATTAACATGGCGCATGGCGAGTTCATGATCCTCGGCGCTTACACGACCTTCCTCACCTCGAAACTCTTCGCGCTGTATCTGCCCGCACTATTCCCGATCTATTTTTTCGTGGCGATGATCCTGGCTTTCATCGCCGCGGGCGCGCTCGGCATGCTGGTCGAATGGGCGCTGATCCGCCATCTCTACCGCCGTCCGCTCGACACGCTGCTGGCCACCTGGGGGCTCAGCCTCATCCTGCAGCAGACCTACCGCTCGGTCTTCGGCGCGCGCGAGGTCGGCGTCGAGCTGCCGCAATGGACCATGGGCGCCGTCAGCCTCACCGACACGATCGAGGTGCCGATCAACGGCATCTTCGTGATGGTGCTCACGCTGCTCATCACCGCCGCGGTGGGCCTGCTAATGTACCGCTCGGGCTGGGGCCGCAAGGTCCGCGCCGTGGTGCAGAACCGCACCATGGCGGGCGCGGTGGGCATCGACACCGAGAAGGTCGACCGCATGACCTTCGGCATCGGCTGCGGCATTGCTGGCGTCGCCGGCTCGGCCTTCACCATGATCGGCTCGACGGGCCCCACCTCGGGCCAGCTCTACATCGTCGACACCTTCCTGGTGGTGGTGTTCGGCGGCGCCCAAAGCCTGCTCGGCACCATCGCCTCGGCCTTCACCATCTCGCAGACCCGCTCGACGCTGGAGTTCTTCACCTCCGGCTCCATGGCCCAGGTGGTCACGCTGCTCGGCGTGGTGATTATCCTGATGCTGCGCCCGCAGGGCCTCTTCGCCCTCAAGGTCCGGCGCTGAGACTCGAGAAAAGCTGGAGAACAGCCCCATGCCTTCCGCACCGGCTCCCGCGACCGGCCCCGCTGCCTCTCCGGCCGCACGTGACGAGTCCACCCTGTTCGACACGAAGGAGTGGCTCGCCTTCGCCCTCGTGGCGGCCGTGATCCTCGTCGTCTTCCCGCTGTGTCTCGACGCCTTCCGCCTGAACCTGGTCGGCAAGTACCTCACCTACGCCTACGTGGCGCTGGGCCTCGTGCTGTGCTGGGGTTTCGGCGGCATCCTCAGCCTTGGACAGGGCGTGTTCTTCGGCCTCGGCGGCTATTGCATCGCCATGTTCCTGAAGCTCGAAGCGTCGAGCGCGGCCAACACGAAGATCCAGTCGACGCCCGGCATTCCGGACTTCATGGACTGGAACCAGATCACGGCGCTGCCGTGGATGTGGCAGCCGTTCCATTCCCTGCCCTTCGCCCTCCTGGCGGTGGTCCTGGTGCCCGTGCTGGTCGCCTTTGTGATCGGCGCCGCCATGTTCAAGCGTCGCGTCGGCGGCGTGTATTTCGCCATCATCACCCAAGCGGTGGCGGCCATCGCCACGATCCTGATCGTCGGCCAGCAGGGCTACACCGGCGGCATCAACGGCATCACCGACCTGCGCACGCTCCACGGATGGGACATCCGGCAGGACGGCGCCAAGGAGATGCTGTATTTCGTCAACGCCGGGCTGCTGATCGGCTGCATCCTGCTGGCGCAGTTCGTCAAGCGCTCGAAGTTCGGCCGCATCCTGGTGGCGATGCGCGGCAAGGAGGACCGGGTCCGGTTCTCCGGCTACAACGTCGCCAACTTCAAGATCTTCGTGTTCTGCCTCGCGGCCGCCTTCGCCGCAGTCGGCGGCGCCATGTTCACCCTGCAGGTAGGGTTCATGTCCCCGTCCTTCGTCGGCATCGTGCCCTCGATCGAAATGGTTATCTACGCGGCGGTGGGCGGGCGCACCTCCATCTTCGGCGCTATCTGGGGCACGCTGCTCGTCAACTACGCCAAGACGAGCCTCTCCGAGTCCTTCCCGCAGCTGTGGCTGTTCGGCCTCGGTGCCCTCTACATCGGCGTGGTGATGCTGTTCCCCGACGGACTCGCGGGCCTGTGGAACAGCCACGCCCAGCCCACGCTCGACCGCCTGCTCGGCCGCCGCCCTACCCCTGCCGTCCAGGGCCCCGCGTCGGGCGCCACCCAGCCGGCCACCCTTCCGCCCCAGACCGCCGCGGAGTGAGCGCGATGACCGGCTCCAACACCGACTTCCTGCTCGCCGTCGAGGCCCTGACGGTGTCGTTCGACGGGTTCAAGGCCGTCGACGACCTCAGCTTCTACGTCGACGAGCGCGAGATCCGCGTCATCATCGGCCCCAACGGTGCCGGCAAGACCACGGTGCTCGACCTCATCTGTGGCAAGACACGGGCCACGTCAGGCTCGATCAAGTTCCGCAACCGCGAGCTGACCAAGTTGCGCGAAAACGAGATCGTCCAGGCGGGCGTGGGCCGCAAGTTCCAGACGCCGTCGATCTACGACGACCTCACGGTCTTCGAGAACTTGGAGATCTCGTATCCGCGCGGCCGCACGGTGTTCGGCGCGCTGACGTTCCGGCGCGACGCCGCGGTGCGCGAGCGCGTCGAGGAGATCGCCGAAACGATCTTCCTGGCCGACCAGCTCGAGCGGCGGGCCGAGTTCCTGAGCCACGGCCAGAAGCAGTGGCTGGAGATCGGCATGCTGCTGATCCAGGACCCCGACCTGCTGATGCTCGACGAGCCGGTGGCCGGCATGAGCGTGTCCGAGCGGGTGAAGACCGCGGAGCTACTCCACCGCATCATCCGCGACCGCTCAGTCATCGTCATCGAGCACGACATGAAGTTCGTCGAGGATATCGCCCGCAAGGTCACGGTGCTCCACCAGGGCCGCATTCTGGCCGAGGGGCCGATGAGCGACGTCAAGGCGAACCCCAAGGTCGTCGAAGTCTATCTCGGACATTGAGGACACCCATGCTCAACGTTTCCGACCTACATGTGGCCTACGGGCAGAGCGAGGTGCTGCACGGGCTGAACTTCTCGGTGAAGCCCAACGAGATCGTGGCCATCATGGGCCGCAACGGCATGGGCAAGACCACGCTCATGAAGTCCCTGATCGGCATCGCGCCGAGCAGCCGCGGCTCGGTCGCTGTGGCGGGCCAGGAGCTCGCGGGGCTGAAGAGCCACCAGCGCGTGGCCCGCGGCATCGCCTACGTGCCGCAGGGCCGCATGATCTTCTCCACCATGACGGTGAGGGAGAACATCGAGACGGGGCTCTCGGCCTCGAAGGAACGTACGGTGCCCTCGGACATCTACGACCTGTTCCCCGTGCTGCTGGAGATGAAAAGCCGGCGCGGCGGCAACCTGTCGGGGGGCCAGCAACAGCAGCTCGCCATGGCCCGCGCGCTGGTCAGCCGCCCCAAGGTGCTGCTCCTCGACGAGCCCACAGAGGGGATCCAGCCCTCCATCATCCGCGACATGGCCCGCACGCTGAAGCGCATTCGCGACGAGCGCGGCCTGTCGATCCTGGTGTCCGAGCAGGTGCTCAGCTTCGCGCTCGACATCGCCGACCGCGTGCTCGTGATCGAGAACGGCGAGATCGTGCGCGAAGACGCCCGCGCCGACGTCGACGAGGCCGCGGTGTCGCGCTTCCTGTCGGTGTGACGCCCCCTTGCCGGCGCTGCAGCTGCGCCGCCCCGGCTTTTTCCCCACCCGGAGAACCACGATGGCCGATACCCTCATCAAGGTCGACCTCAGCCAGTCGGCCTATACCAACGAGAGCGTGCACAACCGCTGGCACCCGGACATCCCGATGGTCGCCTGGGTGAAGCCCGGCGACGACTTCATCGTCGAAACTTACGATTGGACCGGCGGCTTCATTAAGAACGACGACTCCGCCGACGACGTGCGCGATATCGATCTGTCGATCGTACACTTCCTGTCGGGCCCGATCGGGGTCAAGGGCGCCGAGCCCGGCGACCTGCTCGTAGTCGACCTGCTCGACATCGGCGCCAAGAAGGAAAGCGAGTGGGGCTTCAACGGCTTCTTCTCGAAGCAGAACGGCGGCGGCTTCCTCACCGACCACTTCCCCGAGGCGCAGAAGTCCATCTGGGACTTCAAGGGCATGTTCACGACGTCGCGGCACGTGCCGAACGTGCGCTACGCCGGGCTGATCCACCCCGGGCTCATCGGCTGCCTGCCGTCCAAGGAGCTGCTCGCCACCTGGAACGAGCGCGAGGTCGGGCTGATCGGCACGAACCCGACCCGCGTTCCGCCGCTGGCCAACCCGCCCTTCGGCCCGACCGCCCACATGGGCCGGCTCGGCGGTGACGCCAAGGCCAAGGCCGCCGCCGAGGGCGCCCGCACGGTGCCGCCGCGCGAACACGGCGGCAACTGCGACATCAAGGACCTGTCGCGCGGCTCCAAGATTTATTTCCCGGTCTACGTCGACGGCGGCGGGCTCTCGATGGGAGACCTGCACTTCAGCCAGGGCGACGGCGAGATCACCTTCTGCGGCGCTATCGAGATGGCCGGCTGGGTCCATCTCAAGGTCGAGGTGATCAAGGACGGCATGTCGAAGTACGGCATTAAAACGCCGATCTTCAAGCCCTCGCCGATGACGCCCAATTACAAGGACTATCTCATCTTCGAGGGGATCTCGGTCGACGAGAGCGGCAAGCAGCATTACCTCGACGTCAATGTGGCCTATCGACAGGCGTGCCTCAACGCCATCGAATACATGAAGAAGTTCGGCTACTCGGGCGCCCAGGCCTATTCGATCCTCGGTACCGCGCCCGTGCAGGGACACATCTCGGGCGTGGTCGATATCCCGAACAGCTGCGCCACGCTGTGGCTGCCGACCGAGATCTTCGACTTCGACGTCAACCCGACGGCGGCCGGCCCGCAGAAGCTGGTGACGCCCGGCATCACCATGCCGCTGTCCCCCGACCTGTAATGACGACCGGGGCGGCGGGACCGCCGCCCCAACCCGCCGCGCAAGGATCACCGATGCCCCATTACGACTACCTTTGTGCCGGCTGCTGCAGCTTTTCCGAGGTCCGGCCCATGGCGGAGTCGGCGCTGGCGCAGCCCTGTCCGTCCTGCGCCATCCCGGCGCCGCGCGCCATCCTGACGGCACCGCGGATGGCTGGGATGTCGAGCGAGCGCCGCGCCGCTTTCGCGACCAACGAGCGCTCGAGTCACGCGCCCAAAATGTCTGGTGGGGATCACGTCCGTCAAGGTGGTGGAGTTTGGTCTGGTGCTCACCGCGGCTCCTGACGGGTCTCAGGCTGCGATGTGGG
>NZ_QYBB01000075.1 GCF_004137685.1 Lichenibacterium minor
TGCGCCCCCGTGCCGGGCGAGAAGCTGTCGACGGTGCCGCGGAACGCGTGGTCGCCGAAGGCATCCACGGTGAACTCCACCGGCTGGCCGACCGCCATGTCGCCGAGCTGCGTCTCCTTGAAGTTGGCGACGAGGTAGATGTCGCGGCCCATCGGCACCACGGTCAGCAGCCCCGTGCCCGCCCCCACCATCTGGCCGACCCGCACCGAGCGGTCGCCCACCACGCCGTCGACCGGGGCGCGGATCGTCGTGTAGCCGAGGTTGAGTTCCGCGCCATCGAGCTTGGCCTGCGCCGACGCGACGCCCGCGACCGCACTGGCGGCCAGCGCCTCGTAGGTGTGGACCTGCTTCTGCGCGGCGTCGAGCGCCGCCCTGTCCTTGTCGAGCGTCGCCCGGTGCTGGCGCAGGTCGGCATCCGTCTGCTGGGCACGTTGCGACGTGCCGGCGCCCGCGGTGAGGAGGTCGGCGTAGCGCTTGGCTTCCTGCACCGAGAAGGCGAGGCCGGCTTCGGCGTTGACGATGTCGGCCTGGGCGGAGGCCACGGTGGCGGCCTGCTGCACCACCGCGGCGTGATAGCCTTCGACCTGCGCGCGCGCCTTCTCCAGTTCCGCTCGGGCACCCTCGACCTGGATGCGGGCGTCGCAGTCGTCGATCGTGGCGACGACGTCGCCGGCGCGGACCGGCTGGTTGTCGCCGACCGCCACCGCGGTGACGAAGCCCGCGATGCGGGGCGACACCGTCACCTTGTCGGCCTGCAGGAAGGCGTTGTCGGTCGTCTCCTGGAAGCGTCCGACCGTCCACCAGTGCCAGCCGGTGTGGCCGCCGTAGCCGATGCCGGCGAGCAGCACGGCGGCGAGCACCAGCTTCTTGGTGCCGCCCTTGCGCGGCGGCTGAGTCGTCAGCGCGACCGGCGCAGGCAGGGGTGCCGCGGGTAAGCCAGGCTGAGGTGCGGCTGCCCGCTGGGGCGAGGTCGGGGTTTCAGGCAGCTTGTCGAGCGGTGCCGGCACGGGGTCGGGCGAGGCGCTGCGCGCCAAAGCCTCATCGTCCCGCCGATCCGCCGTCTCACCCTCGTCCGGAGCATCGCGATCCGCCCGATCGAAGCTCTGGCGATCCGAGGAGATACCGTCCATCTGTCGATAGCCCAATTGAACAAAACAGTATCGTTCTGTTATGATGGCACCGACTGGTTAACGCAAGGAATATCATCGCGGCATGACGCTCGACCTCGAAGAACCGCAGTCCGCTGTGGCCACCCTCAACCCGAAGAAGGCCCGACGCGGCTCGGGCGGTCGCCCGTCGCAGGAGGAAGCAGTGCGGCGCGACGCGCGGCTGGTGGAGATCGCGGCCGCCATGTTCATGGAGCGCGGCTTCGACGCCACGACCATCGACGCCGTGGCGGAAGCGGCCAGCGTCGGCAAGGCGACGCTCTACGCGCGCTACCGCGACAAAGCCGCGCTCTTCGCCGCGGTGTTCCAGCGTCAAATCGACCGGTGGCTCGCGGTCAGCGCGCCGGACTCGCTGCCGTCGGGGGCTCGCGTCGAAGACGTGCTGGTCGCGATGGGGCGCCGTATGGTGGACGCTGCCATTGCCCCCGAAGCCATCGCGATCAATCGGATCGTCACCGCACAGGCGCTGCGGTTCCCGGATCTGGCCCGCATGGTCCAACGCGAAGGCTGGCAACGTTCGAGCGCAGCCGTGGCGGCCGTGATCGACCGATTCGTGATCGATGGGCAGATCACGGTCGACGACAGCAACTTGGCGGCCGACCTGTTTCTCGCCCTGGTGCTGGGACGCCTCAGCCGCCTCGCCATGCTGGGGATCGAGACCGACGCGGAGGAGATCGAGCGGCGTGTCGAGGCGGCGGTCTCGCTCTTCCTCAACGGCATATCGGGGTTGTGCCGGGGCCGGCGGGAAACGCCGTCGGCGTCCTCCACGACCTCCGATCGCGTGCGGGGCTAGATGCCGGTCCCAGGCCGACGGCGGGCGCTCGCGCCCCGGGCCTCCGCCCCGCAGACACGGCCCGTTCCGGCCGGTGCGCGAGCCCATCGCACTCTCGATGTCGCCGAAGCGGTTCGGGATTTCGACGGTCGCCCGACCGAGGCCGCTCGCGTCCCCGCAAGACAGCGACGCCGGCGACGATCCGGCCTGGAACCGTCGTGTCGGGGGCGGGAGCACGGCGACCGCACCGGAGATCGCGCTGCATCATCCCTTCAGTCCGGAAACCGTCGCCCTGCATGACCTTGGCCCTTGAACCTTCCGAGCCCTCCGTCCTTCGCCCCTTGCTCAGGCTGGCGGTCCCCATCGTCCTCGCGAACCTGCTGCAGACCGGCTACCAGATCACCGACGCCTTCTGGGTCGGGCGCCTCGGCGCCGCGGCGGTCGCGGCCGTATCGGTGAGCTTCCCCGTGACCTTCCTGATGATCGCGCTCGGCGGCGGCCTCGCGGTCGCGGGCGCCACCCTGACGGCGCAATACGCCGGTGCCCGCGACCAGGCCATGGTCGACCATGTGGCGGCCCAGACCATGATCATGGTGGTCGGCACCTCCGTGGTGCTGGGGTCCGTCGGCGTCGCCCTGGCGCCGCTGATCCTCAAGGCCATCGGCGTCGCGCCCGAGGTCTACGCCGAAGCCCTGGGCTTCCTGCGGGTGTCCTTCGTCGGGCTGATCTTCGTCTTCGCCTTCGCCATGTTCCAGGCCCTGATGCGCGGCGTCGGGCGGGCCGTGGCGCCGCTGGTCATCGTGGCCGGCACGGTGGTGTTGAACTTCGCCCTGGACCCGCTGCTCATCTTCGGTTGGGGGCCCGTGCCGGCCTTCGGCGTCATGGGGGCCGCGCTGGCGACGTTGGGCACGCAGGGCCTCGCCACGCTGGCCGCCATCGTCCTGCTGTGGCGGGGCACCTATGGCATCCGCGTCACGCCGGCGGGGCTGAAGCCCGACCTCGCCTATATCCGGCGCGCGTTCCGGCTCGGCTTCCCGGCCTCGATCGAGCTGTCGGCGCGGGCGGTCGGCCTCATCGTCCTGTCGTTCCTTGTGACGAGCTTCGGCACCGTCACGCTCGCCGCCTACGGCATCGGCGCGAACGTGCTCCAGGTCGTCACCATCCCGGCGCTCGGCCTGTCGACCGCGGCGGCGGCGCTCGTCGGGCAGAGCATCGGGGCGGGCCAGGTCGAGCGCGCGGCGCGGACCACCCGGCTCGCCGGCGCGCTGGGCTTCATGGTCCTGACCCTGGTGGGAATCGCGGCGGCGGCCGCCGCTCCCGCCATCGTGGGCTTCTTCGTGTCGGGCGATCCCGCCGTCGTGGCCGAGGGCGGGCGCTTCATCCGCATCATGGCGCCCGCCTGGGGCTTCATCGCCCTCCAGCTCACCGTCGTGTCGACGTTCCGGGCGGCCGGCACCATGGTGGCCGCGATGGTGCTGGCGCTCGTGTCTCAGTGGGTCCTGCAGTTCCCGCTGGCCTACGTGCTGTCGCGCCCGCAGGTGCTCGGCACCGCGGGGCTGTGGTGGTCCTTCCCCGTCACCAACGTCCTCACGGCGCTGGCGGCGATCGGCTGGTACCTGCGCGGCGACTGGACGACGATGCGCCTGACCGGCACGGTCCCGGCCGGAACCGCGCAGGTGATCGTCGAGGCCATCACCGAGGACGGGCTGCCCCGCGTCTGACCCCGCTCGCGTCGCGGGTCATCCGGCGTCGCGCGCGACATCGATGAAGGCCCGCAGCGCCGCCGGCACCTGGCGCTGCCGCGGATAGTAGAGCGAGAAGCCGGGGCGCGGCGGGCACCAATCCTCCAGCACGCGGACGAGCCGTCCATCGAGGATCGGCGCCGCGAGGTGCTGTTCGAGCTGGTAGGCGAGGCCGACGCCGTCGAGCGCCGCCTGCCGGATGACCTCCGTCTCGTTCGCCGCCAGCGGGCCGTCGACGTCGATCTCGACCGCCTCGTCGCCCTTCTCGAAGCGCCACCGCATGTAGCCGCCATCCGTGAAGGCCCAGCGGATGCAGCGGTGCCGGGCGAGGTCGGCCGGTGTGGCGGGCCGGGGCGTCGCGGCGAAATAGGCCGGCGAGCCCACCACCGCGAAGCGGTGCGCGAAGCCGATGCGCAGCGCCGCCATGTCGCGCGGGACCGTGTCGCCGAAGCGGATGCCGGCGTCGAAGCCGCCCGCCACGATGTCGACCATGCGGTCCTCCGTGACGATCTCCAGGCGCACGCGGGGGTGGCGCGCCAGGAAGGCGCCCACCAGGGGCGCGCAGACGAGGCGCGCCGCCGTGCCGGTGACGTTGAGGCGCAGCGTCCCGCTCGCTTCGCCGCCGCGGTCGCGCACCGCCGCCACGGCTTCGGCGATGCCCCGCAGCGCCGGCTCCAGCTTCTCCAGCAGTTCCTGCCCGGCCTCCGTCGGCACCACGGCCCGCGTGGTGCGGTTGAGGAGGCGGATGCCGAAGCGCTCCTCGAGCGACCGCAGCGTTTGGCTGAGTGCCGAGGCCGAGACGCCGAGCTCGCGCCCGGCCGCCTTGAAGCTGCGATGCCGCGCCACGACGGCGAAGAAGCTGAGTTCGCCGAGTTCGCTGCGCCCGATCTGCATCGTGAAGCTCCCCTTCATGACCCATCGCCATTGCCCCCTCTAGTGCGATGTCGAAGGGGATGCCACCCTGGCGGCGAAACCCCCACCGGGAAGCTCCTCCATGTTCCAATGCATCGGCTTCGCCGCCGCGGACGCCGCCACGCCCATGGCGCCCTTCTCCTTCACGCGCCGCGACCTGCGCCCGCGCGACGTCGCCATCGACATCGCCTTCTGCGGCGTGTGCCACTCCGACCTGCATTACGTCCGCAACGACTGGGGCCGCACCGTCTACCCCTGCGTGCCGGGCCACGAGATCGTCGGCCGGGTGAGCGCCGTCGGGGCCGAGGTGTCGCGCTTCAAGGCCGGCGACCTCGCCGCCGTGGGCTGCCTCGTCGACAGCTGCCGCGACTGCTCGTCCTGCCGGGCCGGGCTGGAGCAATATTGCAATACCCGCATGGTGACGACCTACAACGGCAAGGACAGGGAGACCGGCGAGCCCACGCTCGGCGGCTATTCGGACCGGATCGTCGTCACCGAGGACTTCGTGCTGCGGGTGCCCGAGGGGCTCGACCTGGCCCGCGTCGCCCCGCTGCTCTGCGCCGGCATCACCACCTATTCGCCGCTGCGCCACTGGAAGGTCGGCCCCGGCCAGAAGGTCGGCATCGTGGGACTCGGCGGCCTCGGCCACATGGGCGTGAAGCTCGCCGCCGCGATGGGCGCCGAGGTGACGATGATCACCACGTCGCCCGAGAAGGAGCGGGACGCCGCGGCGCTGGGCGCCCACAAGTTCCTGCTGTCCACCGACGCCGACGCCATGGCGAAACACGCCGAATATTTCGACTTCGTGCTGAACACCATCCCGGTCAGCCACGACGTCGCGCCCTACATGGCGCTGGTGAAGCTCGACGGCGCGCAGGTGCTGGTGGGCGCTCTCGATCCCCTGAAGCCCTTCCCCGGCAGCGCGCTGGCGTATCGCCGCAAGACGCTGGCGGGCTCGATCATCGGCGGCCTCCCCGAAACCCAGGAGCTGCTCGACTTCTGCGCCGCGCGGGGCGTGCTGGCCGATTGCGAAACGATCCCCATGGGCGAGATCGAGGGCGCCTATGCGCGTCTCGCCAAGGGCGACGTGAAATACCGCTTCGTCATCGACATGGCGTCGCTGAAGGGCGCCGCCGCCGCGGCGTGACGGAGGCCGCCCTCCCGCGGCCCCGATCCAGGTGAAGGTCCACCCGGGGGCGCCGACCGCGTCGGCGCCCCCCACAGAACGGAGACGGCCATGAAGACGCGCAAGCTCGGAACCCAGGGGCTCGAAGTTTCCGCCCTCGGCCTCGGCTGCATGGGCATGTCGGATTTCTACGCCGGGCGGGACGACGCGGAATCGCTCGCCACGATCCACCGCGCCCTCGACCTCGGGGTGAATTTCCTCGACACCGCCGACGCTTACGGCATCGGGCGCAACGAGGAGCTGGTCGGCCGCGCCGTGCGCGAGCGCTCCGAATGGGTGGTGGTGGCCACCAAGTTCGGCAACGTCCGCAACCCGGACGGCAGCTTCAAGGGCGTCGACGGCCGGCCCGACTACGTGCGCCAGGCCTGCGACGCGAGCCTGAAGCGCTCGGGCCTCGACGTCATCGACCTCTACTACCAGCACCGCGTCGACCCCACGGTGCCGATCGAGGACACGGTCGGCGCCATGGCGGACCTCGTGAAGGCCGGCAAGGTCAAGTATCTCGGCCTGTCCGAGGCCGCGCCCGACACGATCCGGCGCGCCCATGCGGTGCACCCCATCACGGCGCTGCAGACCGAATATTCGCTCTGGACCCGCGACCCCGAGGACGGGATCCTGGCCGTGCTGCGCGAGCTCGGCATCGGCTTCGTGCCATACAGCCCGCTCGGCCGCGGTTTCCTCACCGGGCAGTTCCGCAAGCCGGAGGACGTGGCGGAGGGCGACTACCGCCGCACCGCGCCGCGCTTCCAGGGCGAGAACTTCGACCGCAACCTCGCGCTCGTCGACGCCATCGCCGAGGTGGCGCGCGACAAGGGCTGCGCCACCTCGCAGGTGGCGCTGGCCTGGGTGCTGGCCCAGGGCGACGACATCGTGCCGATCCCCGGCACCAAGCGGCGGACCTACCTCGAGGAGAACCTCGGGGCGCTCGACGTGGCCCTCACGCCAGACGACCTCGCCCGGCTCGACCGCGCCCTGCCGCCCGGCGCCGCGGCCGGCACCCGCTATCCTGCGGCTCAGATGCAGGCCGTCCACCGCTGACGCCGCGACACCGACCTCCATGGAGAGCCAGACGATGAGACAGATCCGGATCGCCCGGCCCGATGCCGTCATCGACGGCCTCGACGTGGTCGAGGTCGAGAAGCCCGTGCCCGGCCCCGGCCAGGTGTTGGTCCGCATGCGGGCGGCCTCGCTGAACTACCGCGACCTGATGACCGTGAAGGGCACCTACGGCGGCCCGCCGCGCCGCGGCCTCGTGCCGCTGTCGGACGGCGCCGGCGAGGTGGAGGCGGTCGGCCCCGGCACGACGCTGTTCAAGGCGGGCGACCGGGTCTGCCCGATCTTTTGCCAGAGCTGGCTCGGCGGCGGCCTCACCGAGGCCAACACCGCGGGGGCGCTGGGCGGCACGCTCGACGGCGTGCTGTCCGACTCCGTGGTGCTGCACGAGACGGGCCTGGTCTCGATCCCCGAGCACCTGTCCTTCGAGGAGGCGGCGACGCTGCCCTGCGCGGCCGTGACGGCGTGGCATTCGCTGCGCCACGTCGGCGACGTGACGGCGGGCAACACGGTGCTGGTGCAGGGCACCGGCGGCGTGTCGATCTTCGCGCTGCAGTTCGCCGCCATGATGGGCGCGCGGGTGATCGGCACCTCCTCGTCGGACGAGAAGCTGGAGCGCGCGCGGGGCCTGGGCCTCGACGCGGCGATCAACTACCGCACCATGCCCGAGTGGCAGGACGAGGTGCTCCGCCTCACGGGCGGGCTCGGCGTCGACCACGTGGTGGAGGTGGGCGGCGCCGGCACGCTGGCGCGCTCGATCCGGGCGGCGCGCGTCGGCGGCAGCATCGGCATCATCGGCGTGCTGACCGGCAGGAGCGAGGTCGACCCCACGGCGATCCTGTTCCGCCGCGTCGGGCTGCGGGGCGTCTATGTCGGCTCGCGCGAGATGTTCGAGGCGATGAACCGCGCCATCGCGCTGCACGGGATGCGCCCCGTCATCGACAGCACGTTCCCGTTCGAGCGGGCGCGCGACGCGTGGCGCCACCTCGAAGGCGCCACGCATTTCGGCAAGATCGTGATTCGGTTCTGACACCGACGGGGAGATCGACATGAGCCTGGATGGAAAGAGGATCGTGGTGCTGGGCGGCAGCTCCGGCATCGGCCTGGCGACTGCTCAGGCGGCGGCGCGCGAGGGGACCACGGTTGTGATCGCGTCGAGCCGCCGGGCGCGGGTCGACGAGGCACTGGCGATGCTGCCGGCGAACGCCGAGGGCCACGCGCTCGACCTCACGGACGCCGCAGCCGTGGAAGCGCTGTTCGCCAGCATCGGCGCCTTCGACCACCTCGTCTTCACGGCCGGCGAGACGCTGATGCTCGGCAGCCTCGCCGACACGGACATCGCCGCCGCGCAGCGCTTCTTCGCGCTGCGCTACTGGGGCGCCTTCACGGCCGCCAAGTTCGGCAGCCCGCACCTCCGTCCTGGCGGCTCCATCACCTTCACGACCGGCACGGCGGGGCGGCGGCCGCGTTCCGGCTGGTCGCTCGGAGCCAGCGTCTGCTCGGCCGTCGAGGGCCTCACCCGCGCCCTGGCGATAGAGCTCGCGCCGCTCCGGGTCAACGCGGTCGCGCCGGGCCTCGTCAAGACGCCGCTCTGGGCCGGGATGGCAGAGGCCGACCGCGAGGGCCTCTATGCCGGTGCCGCCGCCCACCTGCCGGTGGGCCACACCGGCGAAGCCGCCGAGGTCGCCGAAAGCTACCTCTACCTCATGCGGCAGAGCTACGGCACCGGCCAGGTGATCGTCGTCGACGGCGGCGGGTCCCTCGTGTGAGCGGGGCTGCGACCGACCGGCCGACCGCGATCGGCGATATCCCTTTGATCCGCATGGACGGGTTGCAGGACAGCCTCGCGCGCCACAGGGGCCACGTCCTGCTGATCGTCAACGTCGCATCCCGCTGCGGGCTGACGGTGCAATATGCGGGGCTCGAAGCGCTGTATCGAGACAGAAGGATGGCGGGCCTGGAGGTTCTCGGCTTTCCCGCCAATGACTTCCGCGGGCAGGAACCAGGATCAGACGAGGAGATCGCGGCCTTTTGCTCGCTGACCTATGACGTCACCTTCCCCCTCTTCGGAAAGATCAGCGTCAAGGGCGACGCGATCCATCCCCTCTACCGCGCCCTCACGGAGGCGGTGCCGCAGGCGGTGGGTGCCGAGGCGCTGCGCGAGCGACTGGCGAGCCATGGCCTGGCGGGCCGCGACGGCGCGGAAGTGCTGTGGAACTTCGAGAAGTTCCTTGTCGCCCGGGACGGGCGGGTGATGGGCCGGTTTTCGCCCGACATCGCCGCCGACGACCCGCGCCTCCTGGCCGCCCTCGACCGGGCGCTCGCCGAGCCCGCATCCTGAAACGCTCGCCAGAGCGGTCACGGGTCATGGAAGTGGCGACGCTGGCGAAACTCGCGAAGCGACCCGCCCCCTTTGGGCCGTCGCCGACGATCCAACGCAGGAGCTCAAAGTGATCAGAAACGAAACAGTCGAATACGTGGCCGATGGCCTGTCGATGATGGGCCAGCTCTATCACGACGACAGCTCGACGGCACCGCGTCCGGGCGTCCTCGTGTTTCCGGAAGCTTTCGGGCTCGGCGAGCATGCGAAGTCGCGGGCGGAGCGCCTGGCGGGGCTCGGCTATGTCGCGCTGGCCTGCGACCTGCACGGCCGGGGTGAAGTCATCGAGGATCTCGGGACCGTCATGGGCCTGATCGGACCGATGCGCGCCGACCCGACGGGCACCCGCGCCCGCGCCCACGGCGGCCTCGATGTCCTGCTCAAGCAGCCCAGAGTGGATGCAGCCCGGATCGGCGCCATCGGCTTCTGCTTCGGCGGCACCATGGCTCTCGAACTCGCGCGTAGCGGCGCCGACGTGGCGGGCGTGGTCGGGTTCCACTCCGGCCTGCTCACGGTGCGGCCTCAGGACGCCGTGGCCATCAAGGGCAAGGTGCTGGCCTGCATCGGCGCCGACGACCCTTCCGTCCCCTTCGACGAACGCCGGGCGTTCGAAGACGAGATGCGGGCCGGCAAGGTGGACTGGCAGCTTCACGTCTACGGTGGCGTCGTGCACAGTTTCACCAACAAAGCGGCCGGACGCATGAATCGCCCCGAGATGGTGCGCTACGATGCGGGCGCGGACGCGCGCTCCTGGGCCAGCATGCAGGCGTTCTTCAGCGAATTGTTCGGGACCTGACGGAACGATGCTGGACTCGACCTCGAGTTCACAGGTCTCTTGTACCCAGCCGGCTCGCACCGAACGACGCCATGTTGAGCTTGAACACGGTGCAGGGAATCGAGGTCGGCGACGATGGGCTCCAGCACCGCCGTCGACCTCGTGCAGAGCACATGGGATGAGCGAGCCAAGGCAGAAGCTCACTCCATCGACGTATCACAGCTCGCGTAGTTGAACGGCGAATGTCTGGTTCGGAGTTGGCCTTGACTGGCCTCCACCGTCCTAAATGTCGACTTCAGCCGTACAGCAGAAGTGGGTGGCGAGCGGAAGGGCCGCTGTCAGGAACGGATCGAGCGGGAGCGGACGATCGCGGAGAGGCGCCGTGGATCCGTGTCTCCCGTGATGATCCTCAAACGAACGACCAAGCGAAGCCGTCGACCGTACGGCGGATGCGTCCGGCGGACGTGTCCGCGCAATGGG
>NZ_QYBB01000076.1 GCF_004137685.1 Lichenibacterium minor
GCCGTCGTCGACCCAAAAATCCAACCGCTTCCCGACGCCCGCGACACCACACCAGCCCAGGGGAGGTGAGCAATTACCACCGAAGCGGTTTTGACTGATGAGCGGCAGCTGTTCGGCGGTCGCCGTCACTCTAGGAAGCGTCTTCAACTCGATCCTCTCACGCACGTCACGGTTCGAAGTATGCCGGCCTCACCGATCGCACCCGCCTTCCGGTGAACGGTCGCACATACTTGCCTTCCAGACAATGGTTGCGGTTCGGATGGCCGCTTGGGTTGGTCCCCTGCCCTCCAACCCTCACCCCAACAGCCTTTCCGCCGCCGCCGCCATCACCCGACACCCCAGTTCCAGATCCTCCCGCGTCGTGTCCTCCGTCCAGTGGTGGCTGATGCCGCCGATGGACGGCACGAAGAGCATGCCGACCGGCAACCGGCTCGCCAGCACCTGGCTGTCGTGCAGCGCGCCGCTCTGCATCCTGCGCCACGCCCCCGGGCAGAGCGCGTCCGCCGCGCCTTCGAAGGCCGCCACGATCCCCGGATCGCAGGGCTCGGGCTTCAGGCGCGCCACCGCCTCGATCGTGGCCGGGCAGCGCTCGCGCCGGTCGCTTTCGCGCACCAGGGCGCGCAGGCAGGCCTCCATCCGGTCCAGCACGGCGTCGGACAGGTCGCGGAACGAGAAGGAGACCTCGCAGCGGCCCGGGATGACGGCCGGCTGGTTGGGCTCGACCACGATGCGGCCGGCCGTCCACACGCTGTGGTCCCCGCAGACCTTGGGGAACTCCGCGTCGATCGCCGCCAGGAGGCGCACGGCCGAGAGCGCCGCGTCGCGCCGTTCCGCCATGGTGGTGCCGCCGGTGTGGTCCTGCTGCCCCTCGAACGTGATGAGGAACGCGCGCAGCCCTACGATGCCGGTCACCACGCCGATGCGCTGGTCGCGGCGTTCGAGCTGCGTCCCCTGCTCGATGTGGATCTCGAGCGCGCCCCGATAGCGGCCGGGCTCCAGCGCCATCCGCGGCAGCCCGACGAGGCCGGCCCTGGCCAAAGCGTCGCGCAGCGGCACGCCGTCCCGATCGCGGGCCGCGTCGATCTCCGCGTCGTCGAGGTCGCCGACGAGGCTGCGGCTGCCGAGCATGTTGCCCCAGTGGCCCTCCTCGTCGGCGTAGACGCCGACGTCGACCGGCAGGCCGGCGCGGGCCAGAGCGAGCGCGGCCGTGACGCCGAGCGCGCCGTCGAGCCACCCTGCGCGGTCCTGGGTCTCGATGTGGCTCCCCACCAACAGGCGCGGCCCGGAACCGCGATGACGGCCCAGGAGGTTGCCGATGCCGTCCATCCGGGCGTCGAGCCCCAGGGCGTCCATCTCGGCCAGGAGCCAGCGCCGGCTTTCCATGTCCTCGGCGCCGAAGGTCGGCCGGTGCACGCCCGTCCTGTAGGTGCCGATGGTGCGCAGGTGGTCGAGGTCGGCGAGGAAGCGCCGGGTGTCGACGGTGATCATGGGGGACTCCGCGGTGGGGCGGTGGGCGGGGCGGCGGGATCCCACATCGGTCCACCCTGACCGGCCCGGCGTCAACCGCGCCACGGGACGGCCCAAAGGGATGGCTTGCCGGCCCGGCGCGGACGGTCCAGCATCGGCGCCGTCGACGGCCCCGCCCCGGACGAGACCCATGTCCCCCCACACCCTCCTCGCCTTCGCGCTCGCTTCCGCCCTGCTCGGCCTCGTGCCCGGCCCCGGGGTGCTGTCCATCGTCGGCTACGCGGTGGCGTCCGGGCGGCGGGTGGCGCTGGCGTCGGTGGCGGGGATGATGGCGGGCAACGCGCTGGCGATGACGCTGTCGCTCGTCGGCGTCGGCGCGCTGCTGGACGCCTCGGCGCTGGCCTTCGCCGTCGTGAAATGGACCGGCGCGCTCTACCTCGTCGGGCTCGGCATCGTGACGCTGCTGCGGAGCCGGGCGGCGGCCGACGCGACGGGCGCCGCCGCGCCCCGGCCCGTGGGGGCCCGCGCGGCCTTCCTGGGGAACGTGCTGGTGGGGACGTTCCACCCCAAGACCATCGTGTTCTTCGTCGCCTTCGCGCCGCAGTTCATCCGCGCGGACGCCCCCTACGCGCCGCAGGCGGCGCTGCTGGTCGCCACCTTCTGCGGCGTCGTGGGCTGCACCGACACGCTCTATGCGCTGGGCGCCGCCCGCGCCGCCCGCCTGCTGCGGGGCCCCCGCGCCGCGCTGTGGACGCGGCGCGCCGGCGGCGGCGCGCTGGTCGCCTCGGGGCTGGCGATCGCGGCGGCGCGCGACTGAGAGCCCGTGAACGGATGCCCTTCGGCCGAAACCGAGGGAGGTTTCCGCGATGTCTTCGGACGGCATCCGGACACAGATCCGAACCGTCTACGGATCCCGAGCGGCGCCGGCCCCCGCCACGGGCAGGCGAGCCCCACGCCGCGCTTCAGTAGCCGATGGGCCCGACCGCGCTCGAATCGCAGCCGACGAGGCCGAGCGTGCAGCCGTAGGTGGTGCCAGGCGGCACGTAGGTGGCGCCGTAGCGGTAGCCCGACGGGTAGCCGCCGCCGGGCGCCGGATAGGCGGTGTAGCTCGTGTGCGCGGAATAAACGGTGCGCGGCACCGCGACGGTGCGGCGTTCCAGCCGCGTGCGCGGCACGTAGACGACGCGCGGCACGAGGCGGGTGCGCGGCACCAGCACGGTTTCGCGGGCGTAGCGCGTGTGCGGCACGTAGGTGGTGCGGGGCACCACCAGCGTGGCCGGGCCGGTCTCGACATAGGCGGGGGGAGCGCCGAAGCCGCAATCGCAGTCCTGCGCGGCGGCCGGCGCCGCCGGCGCGAGGGCGAGGGGGGCGGCCAGAAGGGCGGCGAGGGCGGCGGGAACCAGGCGCATCGAAGGGACTCCAAGGGGGCGGCACGGTCGCCGCGGGGCCGGGCGCCCACCGCCCGGACCGTGTGAAACCAACATCGCGCGCCGGCCGTGCGCGTCCACCCGCCGTCGCGGAACGGCGTTAACGCGCGAAGGTGAAGGCGGGCGCCGCCTTGAGCTCCTCCGCGGTGACGTCGACCGTCGCGTGGTCGGGCCGCGCCGTCGAGCGGGCCGGCGCCGCGGTCGCGCCGGGGGGCGCCGCCGCGGTTTCCACCGGCACGGCGGAGCCGGCCGCCATGCCGGGCTCGGTCGGCATGCCGTTCGCGCTGTCCGGGGTGCCGACGGCACTCGCGCCCGGCCGCGGCTCCTGCGTGAAATGCAGCGACGCGAAGGGCAGCGCCACGTCCTTGCGGCCGAGGCCGAGGAAGCCGCCGACGCCGACCACCGCCGCGACGGCGCGGCCGTCGTGGTCCAGCAGCACGTCCGACACGGTGCCGACCGGTTTGCCGTCCGGCCCGAGCACGTCGACGCCGACGAGCCGCGACGCCCGCCACAGGTCCGGCCCCTGCCCCGCCAGGAACGGGCCCGACTGCGCCAGCGCGGCCGCCGGGGACAGGAGCGGCGCGAGGGCGAGCGCCGCCGCGAAGCTGAACGGGATGATCGTCATGGTGTGGTCCCCCGGCGCCGTTCGGTGCCGGGGCGCCCGCTTCCCAGAACCGCCCGGCACCGCCGGGAGTTGCGCCGCCCCTCCGCGATCGAGGGGGCCGCGCGCCGGCATCAGTCCGCGCGCCGCTCCGCCGCCAGCACGGCGCCGGCCAGCACGGCGAGGCCGGCCACCGCGAGGCCGAGGCTGATGGGCCCGGCCGAAGGCAGGCCCTTGCGGGCCAGCGCGCCGCCGCTGGCCGTCGTGCCGGCCGGGATCGGCGCCCGCAGCGCGCCCTCGGTGCGGGGCGCCGGGCCGGCGCGGCGCACGAGCCAGCGGAACAGCGCCCCGGTGGCGAGCTCGGTCAGGCGCGGGGACAGCGCGTAGGCGGCCTGCCCGGCGCGGGCCGGCCAGCCCACCGCCACCTCGCCGCGCGGGTGGCGCGCCACCCCCAGGATGGCGGACGCCACGTCGCCCGCCGTGTACAGGAACGGGCCGGGGTCGATGCGCTTGCCCGACGCGTTGGCGAGGTGCTCCAGGCCCGGGGTGTCCACCATGGCGGGGAACACGCCGCAGACGTGGATGTCCTCGCGCGCCTCGAACTGCTGGCGCAGGCTGGCGTTGAAGCCGCGCAGCCCGAACTTGCTCGCCGTGTAGGCGGCGGCGAAGGGCACGGGCGCCCAGCCCCCCATCGACACCGTCGAAACGAGAACGCCCCGGCCCCGCCGCTTGAAGATCGGCAGCGCCGCCGCGGCGCCGTTCATGGCGCCGATGAGGTTGACCTCGATCGTCCTGCGGTGGAGGTCGACGTCGGCCTGCTCGTAGGGGCCGAACACGCCCGTGCCGGCGACGTTGACCCAGGTGTCGACGGCGCCGAAGCGCGCCAGCGCGGCCTCGGCCAGCTTTCCCACCGCGGCGGCGTCGGTGACGTCGGTCGGCACCGCCAGGGCGCGGCCGCCCGCGGCCCGGCATTCGAGCGCGAGCGCGTCCAGCAGTTCGGCCCGGCGCGCCGCCAGGACCACGTTGGCGCCTTCCCCGGCGAAGGCCAGGGCGGTCGCCCGGCCGATGCCGCTCGACGCCCCCGTGACCACCACTGTCGTCCCCTCGATGCGTCGTGCCATGGCCCCGCCCTCCCCGCCGTGCGATATCGGGGACACAACGCGCGCGGGCCGTCGTGAGTCGCACACGGGGATCTCGGGGAGCCGGCGCGCATTCGGTCAGCGCAGACATCGCCGGGGAGGCCCGCTTGGATCAGCTCGTCACGACAGGCGGAGGAGCCCCACCCCGCCCGCTCGACCTCGACAGCGCGCGGGCGCTGGCGGCCGGGGACGGGCCCTACGGCATCGTCGACATCGGGTCAAACTCGGTGCGGCTCGTCGTCTACGAGCGGATGGCGCGGGCACCGCTGCCCCGCTTCAACGAGAAGAGCCTGTGCCGGCTCGGCGAGGGCCTGGCGCAGACGGGCGCCATCCATCCCGACAACTTCCGCCGCACCGTGGAAGCCGTGCGCCGCTTCCGCGCCATCGCGGACGCCATGGGGGTGGCGCGGCTCGACGCCACCGCCACGGAAGCGATGCGCCGCGCCACCAACGGCCCCGACCTCCAGCGCGCCATCACGGCCGAAACCGGGCTGCGGATCCGCATCCTGTCGGGCGCCGAGGAAGCGCGCCACGCGGCGCTCGGCGTCATCTCGGGCTTCTTCCGCCCCGTGGGGCTCGTAGGCGACATGGGCGGCGGCAGCCTCGAGGTCGCCGAAGCGCTCGACGACCGGGTGGGCGAGCGCTGGGTCAGCCTGCCGCTCGGCGCCCTGCCGGTGGAAGCCCTGCTGGAGAAGGGGCCGGACGCCGCCAAGCGGGCCGTCGACGCCCTGCTGGCCGACGGCCTGCCGCCGGCGCTGACGCGGCCGGTGTTCTTTCCCGTCGGCGGCGGCTGGCGCGCCATCGCCAAGGCCCACATGGCGCAGGCGGGGGCGCCGGTGCCGGTGGTGCACGGCTACACGGTCGACACGGCGGCGATCCGCGCCTTCGCCAAGACGCTGTGGCGCCCGGCCAAGCCCGGGGCGCCCCCGGCCGGCGTGCCGGCCCGCCGCGCCCGCACGCTGCCGGCCGCGGCCCTGGTGCTCGACCGCACGCTGAAGCGGCTGGCGCCCGAGAAGGTCGTGTTCTCGGCGCTGGGCCTGCGCGAAGGCTGGCTCTACGCGCAGCTCCCCGAGGCGGAGCGGCGGCGCGATCCCCTGGTCGAGGGCGCGGCGCTGATCGGCCTGCCGGCGGCGCGCGTGCCGCGCTTCGCCGCCACCCTCGTGCCCTGGACGGCCGAACTGTTCCCGGGGGAAACGGAAGCCGAGACGCGGCTGCGCGTCGCCGCCTGCGCGCTGTCCGACATGGGCTGGCGCGACCACCCGGACCTGCGCGCCGCCGAGATGTTCCGCCGCGTCCTGCAGTTCCCCTTCATCGGCATCGAGCATCCCGAGCGGGCCTTCGTGGCCTCGGCCCTCCACGCCCGCTACAACGGCAAGGCCGACGACCCGGCGCTGCTGCCCGCCGCCGACCTCCTGTCCCGCGCGACGCGCCGCCGCGCCGCGGTGCTGGGCAAGGCCCTGACGCTGGCCTACCGGCTGTCGGCCGGCGTGCCCGAGGTGCTGGAAGGCTCCCGGCTGAAGGTCGGCACCGACCGCGTGACGCTGGAGGTCGGCCGCCTCGCCCGCGTGCCCGACAGCGAGGTCGTGGCCGAGCGCCTGGCGGCGCTGGCGTCCGCCATCGGCGTCAGGCGGAGCGAGGTCGTCGAGGTGTGAGGCGCCGGGCCGGCGCCCTACGCGCCGGCGCCGGGCGGGTGCGCCGCCATCCAGCGCGCCACCGCGGCGGCCACGCGCGCCGCGGGGGCCTCGCCCGTCGCCGGCGGCACGATCGCGGCGCCGGTCAGCCGCTCGAACAGGCCGCAATACACGCCCGCCGTCTCGATGCGGACCTCGTCGGGGATCTCCGGCACGGGTTCGCGGTAGGGGTCGCAGCGCGCCCGCACCCAGCGCCGCACCATGTCCTTGTCGAAGGCGTCCGGCGCTTCGCCGCGCTCGAACCTGGCGTCGTAGGTGGCGCCATCCCAGTAGCGGGACGAGTCGGGCGTGTGGACCTCGTCGGCCAGCACCACCGTGCCGTCGGGGTCCACGCCGAACTCGTATTTCGTGTCGACGAGGATGAGGCCGCGCTCGCGGGCCCGCGCCTGGCCGAAGGCGAACAGCGCCAGCGCGTGCTCGCGGGTCCGGTCCCAGGTGGCAGCGTCGACGAGGCCGAGCCGCGCCACGTCGTCGGGGCCGAGGGGCTCGTCGTGGGCGCCGTGGTCGCCCTTGGTGGTGGGGGTGATGACCGGCGCGGGGAGGCGCTGGTTGTCGCGCATCCCGTCCGGGAAGGCCTGGCCGTAGAGGCGGCGCGCCCCGCCTTTGTACATGGTCAGCAGCGACGTGTTGGTGGACCCCGCGAGGTAGCCCCGCACCACGACCTCGACGGGCAGCATGTCGAGCCGGCGGCACACCGTGACGTTGGGGTCGGGCACGGCGATCAGGTGGTTCGGGCAGATGTGCCGCGTTCCCTCGAACCAGAAGCGCGACAGCTCGGTGAGCACCTGCCCCTTGAACGGGACCGTGGTGAGGTTCAGGTCGAAGGCGCTGAGGCGGTCGGTCGCCACCATCAGGCGGCGCTCGGCGTCGAGGTCGTAGGACTGGCGCACCTTGCCGACGTGGGGGTCGGGCAGGCCCGGGATCGCGATGTCGGACAGGGTGTGGGCCAGGGCGGCCCGCGCCGCATCCGTGAACTGTTTCTGCACCGCGTGAGCTCCCGACCCGCCGCGACCGGCCCCGCCGCGTTCGTCGACGGTTTAGGTGCGGGGGCCCGCGGCGGCAACTGCGAAACGCGGACCCGTTCGCCGAGGGAGCCGCGGCGCGACCGGATCACGGCGACCGCCCCCCGGGACGACACCGTGCGACCGCACCGGTGGAGCAGAGATCGATGGCGAGGGCGAACCGAACGGACGGCACGGTCGCGGCTCGTCCCGCTCGGCCGCGGGCGTCGCGGTCGCGCGCGGGCTGGCGGCCGCGGGCCGGCGGTCAGGATCTCGGACCGCCGGCATCACGCTGGACATCGACATCGATCCTGCGGATCGCATCAGGCATGGCCCGCCTCGACTTGCTCTGATGCCCGCGTTCCGACCTCCGGATGTCCACCAGGCTCGGCCTTTCCGTGATCGCGCATGTAACGCGCGATCTGTGAAGCGGGGAGCGGGCGGCTGAGCGCGTAGCCCTGGAACGTGTCGCAGCCTTCGGCGCGCAGCAGTTCGAACTGGTCCAGCGTTTCGACGCCCTCGGCCGTGACGGCGAGCGACAGGCTGTGGCTCATGGCGACGACGGCGCTGATGATGGCGCGCGCGCTGGGGTCGGCCCCCATCCGCTGCACGAACGAACGGTCGACCTTCAGCTTGTTGAGCGGGAAGCGGTGCAGGTAGGACAGGCTGGAATAACCCGTCCCGAAGTCGTCCAGCACCAGGCTGACGCCCAGGCCCCGCAGCTGTTTCAGGGTTTCGAGCGTCCTTTCCGTGTTGTCCATCAACACGCCCTCGGTGATCTCCAGCTCGAGGCGCTCCGCCGCCAGCCCGGTCTCCTCCAGAACCGTCATGACGGTCGCGAGGAGGTCGCCGCGAATGAACTGCGCGGGAGACAGGTTCACGGCGATGCGGCACGAGGACTGCCATTCGGCGGCGGCCGCACAGGCCGTGTGCAGAACCCAGCGGCTGAGCGGGATGATCAGCCCGCTCTGTTCCGCGATGGGGATGAACTCCGAAGGCGGGATCGGCCCCCGCTCTGGATGGTTCCATCGCACGAGCGCTTCGCACGAGGTGATCTCGCGGTCGGGGCCGAACAAGGGCTGGAAGGCGAGCGCGAGGCCGTCGGCGGCGAGGGCTGCCCGCAGCTCGGTTTCGAGGGCGTGACGCGCGCTGATGGACTGGTCCATGCCGGTCTCGAACAGGCTGTACCACCCGCGACCGTTGTGTTTCGCCTGGTAGAGCGCGATGTCGGCCTTCTTGAGCAGCAGCGTCGGGTCGGTCCCGTCCTGGGGCGCCAGGGCGATGCCGATGCTGGTCCCCACGGTGGCGACGTTGCCCTCGAGCTCGAACGGGTCGATCAGCGCCGCGATGATGGCCTTCGCCGCTTCGACTGCCGCGAACGGCTGCTTCCTTTGGCTCTGGACCACCACGAACTCGTCGCCGCCGATCCGCGCGACGAAGGCGCTGTCGTCGAGGGCCGCCCGGATACGGTCGGCCACGTTGCGGAGCAGGAGGTCGCCTGCCGCGTGGCCGAGCGTGTCGTTCACCAGCTTGAAGCCGTCGAGGTCCAGGCACAGCAGCGCGACCGAGGTGCTCGCGCGGTCGGGCCGGGCGAGCACCTCCTCCAAGCGATCCTTCAGGCTGACGCGGTTGGGCAGCCCCGTCAGCATGTCGTGATGGGCCAGGAAGCGGATGCGCGCTTCCGACGCCTTCCGTTCGCGGATGTCCCGCAGGGCGGTGGCGACGGCGGGCGCTCCGCCGTAGATGACGGGACGGGACAGCATCTCCACGGGGATGCGCTCCCCGCGCGAGGTCACGACCTCGGTTTCCCGGACCGAGCTCGTCCCGACGGCCGCCCCGGAGGCCGCGTCGTTCACCGACGCGATGAAGCGCTCGACGGGGCTGGAAAGGGCCTCGCTCAGGTGGAGTCCCAGCATGTCGGCCAGGCTTTCGTTGGCGTCGATGATCTCGCCGTGGCGATGGATCAGGATGCCCTCGAAGGTGCTGTCGGCCAGCTGCCGCAGGCGGCTCGCCTCCAGCCGGTCGCGCGCGTCGGTCCGGTTGTCGACCAGGGAGCCGAAGAGGCACAGGACCAGCACGACCGCGCCCTCGGTCGCCCCGATCACGACGAGGGGGGCCGAGGACAGGTCGTCCGGCTGGTCGATGGCGCTCATCCAGGCCTCGAGGGGCAGGATGGAGGCGAGCGACCCGATCGGCAGGAGCGCGCCCGCGAACCCCGTGACGACGACCAGGAAGGGCAGGCGCCACGTCTGGTCCGCGTGCCGGAAGGCCACGACCCAGCACGCCGCGCTGACCAGCATCACCACGACCACGCCCGACAGGTCGTAGGACAGGGCGAAGGGTCTCACCAGGCCCGTCATGGCGACGAAGATGAAGCAGGACTGGCCGCAGGCGAGGAGCGAGCCGCTCAGCATCGCGGTCCGAGCGGAGCGGCGCATCAGCAGGGCGCAGCCGAGCGCGACCGCGCTCGCCACCGTGTCGGCGGCGAGCGCGGCGGCGGCCCAGCCCACCGGCACGGCGGTCTTGATCAGGGGGAAACCCGCGCGCAGGGCGAGCAGGAAGGTCAGCCAGGACGTCGCCGCGAGCACGACGGTGAAGCCCGAGATCCGGAGCGTCAGGCTGCGCAAGCGCGACGGCGGGCGGAAGCCGACCAGCAGCGCGAGGCCGTTCCCGGCGAGCGCCACGGCGACGATGCCGATCACGCTTGGCACATCCCGGATTTGGATGATCGCTGCGAGAAGATGTATCATGCCGGCGTTACACTCTGTCCACGATCAAAAATCTGCCTTGACGCCCGCGAAGATGCGCCGCTCCACGGGAACACCGGCCGTTTCCGTCTGCGTCGCGGCGTTGAACTGTTGAGCGGTCAGCGACGCCGTGACGGCGTCGGTGATGTGGTAGGCGAGGTGCGCGTCTGCGGTGACGTAGTCGGCCACCTTCACCGGAACGGGGAGGAAGCTCGTGGCGGTGGTGTGGAAGTCCTGGTACTCGGACTGCCAGCGCGCCTGCAGGTCGACGTCGAAGCGCCCCCAGCTGTAGCCGAGCC
>NZ_QYBB01000077.1 GCF_004137685.1 Lichenibacterium minor
AAGGACCAGAACGCGATGAATTTGGAAACGTGACCGTCGGAGCAGTTCTCTCGCAGCGCCGAAGCGCCGTGCCCGGCAAAAGCCGGACCGCAAGGACCCCGCCGTCCACGTTTCTCTTTCTTCCGATGTAATTGTCAAACAGCGGCGGGCACGCCCGAAGGCCACCCCAAACGTCAAGGCCAGCGCATGAACGCCGGACGAGGGAGACGACGACACGCCCGGCAAACCCTGCCGGAGCATGAACTCCTGAGACAAACTCGGAAGCGTCGAAACCCGCGGGCCGCTCATCAGCAGCGCCGCCGTCGATGAACGCTGTATAGGACACCCCACGGAGACCCGTCAACAGCCTTTTCGCAAAACCGTCAAAAAACTCATCGACGTTTCGGAATCGGCGCCTCGAGGGCCGTCGCGCCCGAGTCGGGCCGATTCCCACCCCCGATCTCGATGGCGGGGGAGGGGAGGGGAGGGGGCGAGCCGGGCGGCGCCCGTCGAGCGGCTCACCGGGCAGGGGAGGGGACCTCGACGGCTCCGCCGACGGCCGGCCCTCCCCTGCCCCGATGGCGGGTGCCTCCGGAACGCCTCCTGGCGGGCGAAGCCCGGTGCCTGCGGAAGGCCGGCTCCCCGGACAGCAGGCCGCCCGAACGCGAAACGCCGCGGCCCTATCGGACCGCGGCGCTTCGTCGTTCGGTGGTGGGAGGGGACCCGTCAGAAGGTGACGGGCTCCTTCTCCTTCTTGTCGAGGTCCTCGCCGGTCTTCTGGTCGACGGCCTTCATCGACAGCTTGGTCTTGCCGCGGTCGTCGAAGCCGACGAGCTTGACCTTCACCTTGTCGCCTTCCTTCACGACGTCGGACGGCTTGTTCACCCGGCCGGCCGCCATCTGCGACACGTGCACGAGCCCGTCCTTCGAGCCGAAGAAGTTCACGAAGGCGCCGAAGTCGACGACCTTCACGACCGTGCCCTCGTAGATGAGGCCGATCTCCGGGTCCGTGGCGATCGACTTGATCCAGTTCACGGCGGCGCGGATCTTCTCGCCGTCGCTCGACGCCACCTTCACGGTGCCGTCGTCCTCGATGTTGACCTTGGCGCCGGTCTTCTCGACGATCTCGCGGATGATCTTGCCGCCGGTGCCGATGACCTCGCGGATCTTGTCCGTCGGGATCTTGAAGCTCTCGATCCGCGGCGCGAACTCGCCGAGCTCGGCCCGGGCGCCCGTCAGCGCCTTCGACATCTCGTCGAGGATGTGGATCCGGCCGCCCTTGGCCTGGTCCAGCGCCACCCGCATGATCTCCTCGGTGATGCCGGCGATCTTGATGTCCATCTGCAGCGAGGTGATGCCCTCGGCGGTGCCGGCCACCTTGAAGTCCATGTCGCCGAGGTGGTCCTCGTCGCCCAGGATGTCGCTGAGCACCGCGAAGCGCTCGCCTTCCAGGATGAGGCCCATGGCGATGCCGGCCGTCGGCGCCTTCAGCGGCACGCCCGCGTCCATCAGCGCCAGCGACGAACCGCAGACCGTCGCCATCGACGAGGACCCGTTCGACTCGGTGATCTCCGACACGATGCGGATCGTGTAGGGGAATTCCGCCGCCGTGGGGAGCATCGGCCGGATGGCGCGCCACGCGAGCTTGCCGTGGCCGATCTCGCGGCGGCCGGGCGAACCCATGCGGCCCGTCTCGCCGACCGAATAGGGAGGGAAGTTGTAGTGGAGCAGGAAGCGCTCCTTATAGGACCCTTCCAGACTGTCGACGTATTGCTCGTCCTCGCCGGTGCCGAGCGTCGCCACCACGAGCGCCTGCGTTTCGCCGCGGGTGAACAGCGCCGAGCCGTGCGTGCGCGGCAGCATGCCGACCTCGGAGCGGATCGAGCGCACGGTCTTCAGGTCGCGCCCGTCGATGCGCAGGCCCGTGTCGAGGATGGAGTTGCGCACCACGGTCGCCTGCGCGGCCTTGAAGGCTTCGGCCAGCATCTGGGTGGGGAACTTCGCCTCGCCGTCCGCCGGCGCCAGCGCCGCCATCATCTTCTTCTTCGCGGCGTCGAGCGCCTTGTAGCGCTCGGCCTTGGCGGTGATCGCGTAGGCCGAGCGGATGTCGCCCTCGACCTCGCCCATCACGGCCGCCTCGACGGCGGACGTGTCGGCCGGCTCGAAGGCCCGCGGCTCGCGGGCGGCCTTCTCGGCCAGGCGGATGATGGCGTCGATCACCGGCTGGAAGCCGCGATGGCCCGCCATCACGGCCTCGAGCATCGTCTGCTCGGACAGCTGCTTGGCTTCCGACTCGACCATCAGGACGGCGTCGGCGGTGCCGGCGACCACGAGGTCGAGCGACGAGGTCTTCATCTCGTCGATGGTCGGGTTGACCTTCAGCTCGTCCTTGATGAGGCCGACGCGCGCGCCGCCCACCGGGCCCATGAAGGGGATGCCCGAGATGGTCAGGGCGGCCGACGCCGCCACCATGGCGAGGATGTCGGGATCGTTCTCCATGTCGTGCGACAGCACCGTCACCACCACCTGGGTGTCGAAGCGGTAGCCTTCGGGGAACAGGGGACGGATGGGCCGGTCGATCAGGCGCGACACCAGCGTCTCCTTCTCGGAGGGACGCCCTTCACGCTTGAAGTAGCCGCCGGGGATGCGGCCGGCCGCGAACGTTTTTTCCTGGTAGTTGACCGTCAGGGGGAAGAAGTCCTGGCCCGGCTTGGCGCTCTTGGCCGACACCACGGTCGCCAGCACGCTGGTTTCGCCGTAGGTGGCGAGCACCGCCCCGTCGGCCTGGCGGGCGATCCTGCCCGTTTCGAGCACGAGCTTGCGCCCGGCCCAGTCGATCTCTTCGCGATTCACTTCGAACATGTTCGTCTTTCATGGCGAGCCGATTGTCGGCCATGAGCAAGACGGCGAGAGGCTGGCCTCGACTTGAAGGACGGCGCCGGCATCGCGTGCCCTGCGGCGTCCGGCAAAGCCCGAACCCGTCCGCGGGCCGCCGGATGCGGCCACGGGCGGGTTCGGCATCGAGGCAGCCCCTGGCGATCCTGCCATGACCACGCTCGCCGGTCGGACGCGACGTCGGCCCCATGCCGACGTCGCGTTTCGGTTCTAACTGGTCCGCGCAGCCCTCGTGGCAAGGCGCGGCCGAGCGGGCGTCAGCGGCGGATGCCGAGGCGCTCGATGATGCCGCGATAGCGCGCGGCATCCTTGCCCTTGACGTAGTCGAGGAGGGAACGGCGCGTCGAAACGAGCTTCAGGAGACCACGACGGGAATGGTTGTCCTTCTTGTGGGTCTTGAAGTGCTCGGTGAGGTTGGTGATGCGCTCCGTGAGGATCGCGATCTGCACCTCGGGCGAGCCCGTGTCGCCCGACTTGGTGGCATGATCCTGCATGAGCGCGGTCTTGCGCTCGGCGGTGATCGACATCGTGGGTCCTTTCAGTCGCGGAGGATCGGCCGACGGTGGCCGAGGTGCGCCGTCCTGCGCGCTGCCGGGATGTCGTCCAGCGAGCCGCATCGCCCCGAAACGGGGTGACGGACGCGAAGCCCTTATACACGACCGGGGATGGGGCGCCAGCGCTTTGACGCGCGGGCACCGGTCAGCGCGACGCGGCGCCCCGGTTCATCACCAGGGTGCGGCTCGGGCGGCGCTCCACCACGACGGCGCGGGCCATGCCCTTGCGGTCGGTGGACGTCAGCGTGATGGGCTTGCGCCGGGTCGACAGCTTCTTGATCTCGGCCGCCGCCTCCTCGACCGTTACGCCCATCAGGGACGCGGCGATCTCGGCCTGCTCGGCCGCGTCGTCCGACAGGCCCTGAGCCGCCGCGATGGCTTCGGCGATCACCGGCGGGTCGTGCCGCACGCGGCGCGGGCCGTATTTGGTGTTCCAGATGTCGCTCATGTCCCGTGTCCTTCGCTCGCCGTCAGATCTACCACTCATGTTGCACTGCAGCAATATCGTCCGGGCCCGAAGGCGGTTCCGTATGGCGGCTGCGTGTCGGTCGCATGACGCCGCCGGCCTGCGGTGCGGCCGCGGGCCTCGCAAGTCCCGCGCCGCTTCGGCGCCGGGGGGCGGGAAGGACGGGCCAGCCCGAGGCAAGTTCGACCCGGCAGGCTCGCCGCATCACACATCCGTCCCGAGGCCGACACCTGCCCGCCATGCGCCACAGCCTAGCCCTCCCGGGCCTCCTCGCCGCGCTGGCCGGCCCCTGCGGCCCGGCTCATGCCGCACCGCCGCCCACGGCCGCGGCGCCCGCCACCGACGCGCAGCGCTTCTGCCAGAACGTGGCGGCCGCGGCCGCCGACGCCCGCTTCGCCCTGCAGACCCGCAAGCTGAACGAGCTGCAGGAGGGCATCGCCGGGCGCGTCGCCGCCCTCGAAGCCAAGGAAGCCGAGGTCAAGGCCCTGCTCGACGCCCACGAGGAGGCGAAGAAGCGCGCCGAAGCCTCGCTGGTCGGCATCTACGCCAAGATGCGCCCCGACGCGGCGGCGCAGCAGATTTCCGCGCTCGACGACGCCATCGCGGCCGCGGTGCTCAGGGGCCTCAACGCCCGGCAGTCTTCGGCGATCCTCAACGAGATCCCGGCCGAACGGGCCGTGAAGCTCGTCGACACGATCGCCGGGCTCGTGCCGCCCCCGCCGCCACCGCCCCCGCCGGCCCCGCCGCCCGAGGACGGACGCTCGTGACGCGCCCCCTTCGCCTCGCCGCCCTTCGCTTCGCCGCCTTGGCCCCCGTCTGCGCGGGCCTCGCCGGCTGCGGCACGCCGCCCGCCGACATCGGCCGCGCCCCGGAAATGTCGGCCGTGGGGCAGGGGCTCCACTCGGACGTGACGCCCTTCGCGGCTTACGGCTTCCCGGCGGCGCCGCGTTCGAGCCCGCAATCGCTGTGGGACGACGACCGCGCCAACCTGTTCCGCGACGTCCGCGCGGCCCGCGTCGGCGACGTCCTCACCGTCAACATCGCCATGGACGAGAAGGCCAAGCTCGGCAACTCGTCGGACCGCACCACCACGGCCAAGATCGGCAACGGCTTCGACGTCACGCCCGGCCTCGGCTCCTCGCCGTTCAAGATCGCGCCCCAGCTCGACATCAACTCGACCTCGGCGGCGTCCGGGGTGGGCAATGTCGACCGCTCGGAGAAGATCACCCTCACGGTGGCGGCCGTGGTCACCGGGATGCTGCCGGACGGCAACATGCTGATCTCGGGCTCGCAGGAGATGCGGGTCAACGACGAGCTGCGCATCGTCAACGTGGCGGGCGTGGTGCGCCCCCGCGACATCACCAAGGAGAACACCATCGCCTACGACCGCATCGCGGAAGCGCGCATCTCCTACGGCGGCCGCGGGCGCATGAGCGAGGCGCAGCAGCCAGGGTGGGGGCACCAGCTCTACGACGCCATGAAGCCCTTCTGAGCGGGACGGCACCGCCATGGCCTCGACGACGGACAAGACGACCGACAAGAAACCCGGGATGCTCGGCGCCATCGTGCCCATCCTGGTGCTGACGCTCGCCGCCGCGGGCGGCGGCGCCGTGATCGGCAAGCAGATCGTGTCCGCCACGCGGGCGGCGGGCGAGAAAGCCGCCACGCCCGCCGACGCCGGCAAGCCCGCCGCGGCGGCGGCGCTCCCCGCCCGGACCCTGAAGGAGCTGACCCCCGTGGTCACCAACCTCGCCGATCCCGACGGCTCGTGGATCCGCTTGCAAACCGCCATCGTCTACGACAAGACCGACGCGCCCGCCATGGAGGCCCTGGCCCCGAAGGTGAGCGAGGACGTGCTGGCCTTCGTGCGGACGCTGACCCTGGAGCAGATCCAGGGCGCCAGCGGCCTCGAAGCGCTGCGGGACGACCTCAACGAGCGGGCGAAGGTCCGCTCGGACGGCAAGGTGCGGGAGCTCCTGATCGAGATGCTGGTGGTGCGATGACGAGCGGGCGGGCCGCAGCCCCGGTGGGGGTCCTCGCGGCGGCCGGGCGTCTGTTCGGCCTCGCGGCGGCCTGGCGTCTGTTCGGCCTCGCGGCGGCCTGCCTGGTCCTCGCCGCTTCGGCGGCTCACGCGCAGTCGATCGACCTCGGCAACGTGCTGCCCCAGGCGGGCGGCACCGCGAGCGGGCGCATCGTGCAGCTCGTCGGGCTGCTGACGGTGCTGTCGATCGCCCCGGGGCTGCTCGTCATGGTGACGAGCTTCACGCGCTTCGCCATCGCGTTCTCGTTCCTGCGCTCGGGCCTCGGGCTGCAGACCACGCCCGCCAACATCATCATGGTCAGCCTGTCGCTGTTCATGACCTTCTACGTCATGGCGCCGACCTTCGACCGCGCCTACGACGGCGGGCTGAAGCCGCTGCTCGACGGCAAGATCTCCGAAAGCGAAGCCTATACGCGGATCTCCGGTCCCTTCCGCGACTTCATGCTCGGCCAGGTGCGCGACAAGGACCTGAAGCTCTTCGACGACCTCGCCCCCGCCAGCATCAAGCCGGCCGCGAGCGCCACGGCGCCGGGCGCGACCCCGGCCGAGCGGAGCGCGGTGGACCTGCGCGTGCTGGTGCCGGCCTTCATGATCTCGGAGATCCGCCGCGGCTTCGAGATCGGCTTCCTGATCGCGCTGCCGTTCCTGGTGATCGACATGGTGGTGTCCACCATCACCATGTCGATGGGCATGATGATGCTGTCGCCCTCCGTCATCTCGCTGCCGCTGAAGGTGCTGTTCTTCGTGCTGATCGACGGCTGGAACATGCTGGTGGGGAGTTTGATCCGGTCCTATTCGTGAGCGACCGGCCCCGCACATGAGCCTATCGCAGCCGGCCCAGCCGGACTGTCTCGGGTTCATTCGGCATGGAGCACACCTATGAATGCCATCATCGAAGCTCCGCAGGCTGCTGCAGATCAACGGCCTATTTGGATTGCCTCGCTGCGTCGATCAGCGATGGCAGGCCTTATCCGCCTGACGTGTGTGATGGGGAGTGGGCCTTCGTTCCCCCATGCGTGTCGGCTGGGCGAGCGGCCGAGCCGGGCGGCATCGTGATGGACAGCCGCACCCTGCGTTCGACGCCCCAAAGCGGCGAGCGGGCCGGCTACGACGGCGCCCTGCGCGAGAAGGGGCTTCACGCTTCACGCGGCCGTGGACACGTTCGGAACTCTCCTGGCGCGCCATGTCACTGTGGCCGACACCGATGACCGTACGACCGCTGCGGTCTTGGCGGGCGCCGTACGAGCCCTCACGGAGGGCTCGGTCGAGAAGGCCTTCGTGGACCAGGCCTATGGGTTGTGGAGCACTCCTCCGCGTGGGCGGCCAGCTTCTGCCATCTCGTCAAAGACTTTGAAGCTCTTCCGGGCACCGTCGCAGGTCTGCACCTGATCGCTTTGGCCCCCGCGCTCATGTTGAACGATACGGTCCAACTCGTCGCCAGTTCATCACAGCCTCACTGCGACCTCGGTCCTGGCGAGGGCCGTCGAGATGGTCGAGGTCGCTCGGAATTTCTGGGTCGGGCCGATCGCATTCGATGCGGCTCTCCCTCTTATGGTGGGCAGCCGGGTATCGTTGGGACCTTCGCCGGCCTCCAGGCCTATGTTTCCCGGGTTGAACACCGAGACATGCGCTCCCCGTTGCGGCCGGACACGCCGCTCTCTTTCCCGTATCGAGGTTTCCTTCGGCTCCGATCATCGATCGCCGTCGAAGCCCGGAGAAGGTGCGCGCGGGCCGACGCTGCCGTTTGGCGCAACCGATGTCAGAACGGGCCGGAAGATGTCGACTTCGGCCCGTTCCGCCAGACTGGAGACGCGCTGCCTAACCCACCAGGCTGAGGCGCGGGACCTTATCGTCCCGACCGATGCGGAACCGCGTGACCAGCGTCGCCAGCGTTTGGGATTCCTGAGCGAGGGACCGGCTCGCGGCGGTGGTCTCCTCCACCATCGCGGCGTTCTGTTGCGTGACCTGATCCATGCGGTGCATCGCCGTGTTCACCTCGTGGAGGCTGGAAGCCTGCTCGTGGGCCGAGGCCGCGATGTCGGCGACCAGGGCAGAGATTTCGGAAACCTGCTCCGCGATGCCACCCAGCACGACACCTGTTCGGCCCACGAGGTCCACGCCACGCTTGACCTCGACCCGTGAGGTGGCGATGAGCACCTTGATGTCCTTCGCGGCGGAAGCCGAACGCTGCGCCAGCGCCCGCACCTCCGAGGCGACGACGGCGAACCCGCGGCCGGCGTCGCCGGCCCGGGCAGCCTCCACACCGGCGTTCAGCGCCAACAGGTTGGTCTGGAAGGCAATCTCGTCGATGACCCCGATGATCTGCGTGACCTGTTCGGAGGTCTGGTCGATGCTGCGCATCGCCTCGACGGCTTGGCGAACGACCTGCCCCGACTCTTCGGACCCGATCTTGACTCTGGAAACCGCGGCGTCGGCAAGCTTGGCGCCTTGAGCGGTCTTCTCCACCGTCGTCGTGATCTCGTCCAGCGCCGCGGCCGTCTCCTCCAGCGACGCGGCTTGCTGCTCGGTGCGTCTCGACAGGTCTTCCGACGCGTGCGAGATTTCCTCGCTGCCGCCGCTGACGGCGCCAGTGCTCAGGCGAACCGCCTGGAGCACGTTCCTCAGCTGAATGACGGAACTGTTGAAGTCGCGCCGCAGGGCCTCGAACTGCGGCGAGAAGGGGTCGGTGATCTCGCAACACATGTCACCGCTCGCGAGTCCCTGCAGGCCGAGGGCGAGGGAGCTCGTGGCGACCTCGAGCCGCACCTCGGCCTCGCTCTCGGCTCGAAGCTGCACGGCGGTTCTCTCCGCCTCGGCCCGACGACGGCTCTCCTCAGCCTCGATCTCCAATGCCACGTTGCGGATCGCGGAGCGGCGGAACACCTCCACGGCTGCGGCCATGTCGCCGATCTCGTCCTTCTGGTGTGCCGCAGGTACGACGATGCCGTGGTCCCCGCTCGCCAGGGCTCCCATACAAGCGGTCAAGCTGGTGATGGGGCGCACGACGCGCTGCCGGAAAACGTAGGCTATCGAGACCATCACGCAGAGAAGCACAACAGAGACCAGGGCATTGGTGCGCAAGGCGTTCAGTTGAGCGGAAGACTCATCGCCGAGCACAGCCTGCGTGGATTCCACCACGCCATCCCGGAAGGCGATGATCGACGCCATCTGCGGGACATAGATCTTGGCCAGATCAGCGGGTGACATCCCCACTGATTTGCCAGAGCGACTCTGATCGGCGATGTCGGCGACGATCTTGCGCCCCTCGATCAGGTAGTGACCGGTGATGCCGTCGAACGCACTGCCGAGCCTCGCAGAATCGGCGAGCTTGGCATGGGCAAGCTCGATGGTGTGCACCAAGGCGTCCGCGTGCCCGGTCAGGCGGTCGTATCTGGCGAGCTCCGTGGTCGACAAGGGACGGTTCGTCGCCAAAGCCGCCGTGAAGACCGATCCGATCTGGCCGGCGTAGTCGCGCAGTTCCGTGGCCGACCGCGCGACTGAGATCCGGGCGACGAGCGCCGGATCCGCTTCTGCGATCCTGAGTTCCACCGCGTTGACGCCGATCTCGAGGGGACCCAGCGCTCCGATGAACATCGCCACCGTGGCGGTGAGGTCATCGCTGCTGCGATCGCTGATCGGTCTCAGGACAAGGGCGTCAGTTCGCCCGCGGGCGGCACCGACCGTACGCGTCCGACGAAGACCGCCTTGCGGGATGACTGGCCCGCGGCCGACTTTACGGGCTTACGGCTAGGTCCTGTTAGCGCTTGATCCACTGCACGGCTGCGGCGAGGGCCAGGACACCGAGGAACGAGGTCGCGGTTTTTTCGTAGCGGGTCGAGA
>NZ_QYBB01000078.1 GCF_004137685.1 Lichenibacterium minor
TGCCATCCGCCTCACGCTGCGAGGCCAGCCAATCGCCGTGCCGGCCTGAACGGCAGCACGACCTCGTGAGCAATTACCAAATCGGTGGCTGGATGGAACGCGAATTTTAGGTCAGATAAGCGGACAGGTTTCGGAGTTTCGAATCGCGGAGAGCTATCGCGTTCTCGCTATCGAGCCCAATTACGAGAGCGAGGCCAACGCTCTCGCCAACCACCATCGAGACACGATCACCTTTCTTCTCGACCAGTATAAGTCGGTCATCGGCCCCGAGCTGCCGAAGGCCGAGTTCGAAGTTTTTTTCGCAGCATGGAGCCAGTACCTCAGCGGCCACGATCGCTGGGTCGCGAGCGATGCCGATGCGGCCCAGGACTCTCCGGCGCTGGCCGGAAGCGAGCTCAACAACGAGTTCCTGGAAGCCGACAAGGACGTCAAGCTCCTTATCGCGGCGAACCAGGCTGCGGCAGGCGCCAAAGCGCGGCAGGCCGAACTCAATGCCCAGCGGGCGATCGTTCTGGTCATCCTCGCCGCGTTGGCAGGCGTGACCGTCGCCCTGGCACTGGTCAGGCAGGTCTTCTCTCAGATCCGCGATCCCCTCCGGTCAATCACGGCCGCCCTGTCGAAGCTTGCCTCGGGTTCACTCGCCATCGAAGTTCCCCAGCTCGACCGTCGGGACGAAATCGGCGAGATGGCCTCCGCTTTCGAAGTGTTCAGGAACAACGCCATGGCTCTGGCCGAAGCACGCAAGCTGGCCGATGGCTTGGCGTCCTACGACGCCCTGACCGGCTTGGCGAACCGGCGCCTGTTGGCTTCAATCATCGGCGACAGTGTGAACCGAGCCATTTCGGAGACGAGCGCATTCGCCGTCATGCTTCTCGACCTGGACCGGTTCAAGGCCATCAACGATCTAAAGGGACATGCTGCCGGCGATGCGGCGCTCTGCGAAGTTGCGGCGCGAGTGCGGGCGGTCATCGGCGACCGGGGTACGGTGGCGAGGCTCGGCGGAGACGAGTTCGCCGTCTTGATCTTCGATGTTTCCGCTGAAGCCGAGCGTTGTCAGCCGCTTTCGAGCTTGGCGGCCGCGATCATTGCCACCGTTCGTGAACCGATCGACGTATTGGGAGGACAGGTCCATGTCGGCGTGAGCATCGGCATCGCGCTGTTTCCCAGCGATGGTCAAGATGCCGAAGGGCTGCTTCGAGCCGCCGACCTCGCGATGTACCGGGCCAAGAAGGAGGGGGCGGGGCTGGTCCACTTCTTCGAACCGGCCATGATCCAGGATATGGAAGCTCAGTCGGCGCTGGAATCCGATGTGCGGCATGCCTTGCGGAGCGGCCAGATCCGCCCCTCCTTTCAGCCGATCGTCGATCTAGTGGATGGTCGCATCGCCGGTTTCGAGATCCTGGCGCGCTGGCAGCATCCGGTGCGCGGCTTCGTGCCTCCCGACGTGTTCGTGCCTTTGCTGGACGGCTTGGGCCTGTCCGAAGCGCTCACGGCGGCGATGCTGCGACAGGCTTGCCGTCACGCCCGCGCATGGGGCAGACACGCACGACTCGCGATCAATGTGTCTCCTGCGGAGTTCCAGAACGCCGGCCTGCCATCGCTCATCCTAGACATCCTTGCCGACGAGGGTATCGATCCATCCGATCTGGCTGTCGAGGTCACTGAAACCGCGGTGCTACAGGATATCAATGCCGCCAGGCGAACCGTGAGTGCCTTGCGTGACAGCGGGATTGAGATCGTGCTCGACGATTTCGGCACCGGCTATGCCAGTCTGCATTACTTAAAGGAACTCAGGTTTGACAAGCTAAAGATTGATCGCTCGTTCATCCAATCGTTGCAAAAAAATCCCATGAGCCTGAAGATCGTGGAGTCGGTTCTGCATCTTGCCCGAGGCACAGGGATCGCGACCGTGGCCGAAGGCATAGAGGACGACCAAACGCTTGCGGATCTCGTGCGGCTGGGCTGTGATTTCGGTCAGGGCTTCCATTTCAGCAAGGCGGTCGAGGCGGAGTTGGCGAAAGCCATGCTCATCGAGGGGTCGACGGCTATCTCCGGTGTAGCGGTAAAAGCCGCCTGACGCCGTCTTCCATCCCGGCGCAAGCGGGACATGATTGGTGTAAGCTGGTTATCATCGGCTGTTCCTAGATCAGGCCGGCGATACAATCCTAAACGGGCGTGCCCATGTCCTTCCTTCGAAGCAAATCGAGACGCCGTGCTTGGATAGGCCTTCTTCTATGGCCTGCGATCTTTTCGGTCGCGGTGCTCCCTCAACCGGCGCGTGCCGTCGAACCGCTTCGCATCGGCTACAGCGACTGGCCGGGCTGGGTCGCGTGGCAGATCGCCATCGATAAAGGCTGGATCAAGGACGCCGGGCTCGACGTCAGGTTCGAGTGGTCGGAATATTCCGGCTCGATGGACGCCTTTGCGGCCGGCAAACTCGATGCCGACATGGTGACCAACGGCGACGCACTCGTGATGGGAGCCAACGGCGCCCCGAACGTGATGATACTCCTCACGGACTATTCCAACGGCAACGACGCGATCCTCGCACGACCCGAAATAAGGTCGGTCGCCGACCTCAAGGGGGAGAAGGTCGGCGTCGAGATCGGGCTGGTCGAACATCTCCTGCTCGAGGACGCCTTGAGGAAGGCGAAAATCGACCAGGCAGAGGTGAAGCTGGTCGACGCCAAGACCAATACGATGCCCTCCCTGCTGTCGTCCGGGAGCGTCAAAGCCGTCGGGGCCTGGCAGCCCGTGGTCGGGCAGGTCATGAGCGAAAATCCGGGTTCGCATCCAATCTACACGTCCGCCCAGCAACCGGGCCTCATCTACGATGCGATCGCCGTTGCGCCACAGAGCTTGGCGGCGCGGAGGGCGGACTGGACCAAGTTGGTCGCTCTCTGGGGGCGGGTGGTGGCCTACATCGACGGTCCCTCGACGCAAGCCGACGCAATCAGGATTATGTCGGCCCGCACAGGGGTGACGCCCGCGGCCTACACCCAGTTTCTCGGCGGGACGCGATTTCTATCCTTGGCCGAGTGCCGGAAGACGATGGTGAACAGGCCCGGCTTTGGCTCCATCTACGGATCGACGCAGAACGCGAACTCCTTCAACATCAAGAATGGAGTTTATAAGAACTCGCAGGATGTGGAGCGCTACATTGACACCAGCGTCGTCTCTTCCCTCTTTGCAAAGCCACAATAACACTCAGCCGCATACGTTTCCTGGTCTGCCCGATACAGTCCGGCGATGTCGAAATCGCAAACGGTTTTTCGAAGAGCGATCGAGGGATGTGAAAAAGAGCACCATGTCAGCAGCGGTTGCCGCATGCGGACTAGGGCGCTTCTGAGGGTGGAACGTCGCGGGGTTCGGCTCGGCGACGCGGCATGAAGCACCCCGCCGATCACGTCACGAGAGGCGGCTAGAGTCACAAGCAATATCGGATTTTAAGGCTCAACGGCGCGCGCTCTTCCACGCAGGGCGCCTGCACGCTTGGAGCGTCGACGTGGGGCGACATGCCTCGCGAAAATAACGGTCGTCACGACAAAGCCGGATGCGACCGGGCAAGAGCGAAGGTCCGTTCGGGAACTTTCCGCTCGGAGAGC
Organism: Lichenibacterium minor; assembly: GCF_004137685.1. GTDB lineage: Bacteria > Pseudomonadota > Alphaproteobacteria > Rhizobiales > Beijerinckiaceae > Lichenihabitans > Lichenihabitans minor. The sequence goes on from NZ_QYBB01000078.1 coordinate 3,606, forward strand.
GGCTGTTCCGCTTTCCACCCTGCCTCGACGTTCGTCCGTTGCCGGCCGGAGTCGAACCATTCCGGGCGTAGCGGGTATTTATGCCCTCCTTCGAAGCGGACATTCAGTTGCCCTTCAGCAGCTCGATTGACGGTCCGATCATCTCCCCGGCCCGGCACACATCCGCCTTGCAGGTCATGAAAACGCAAGACGTGCAGGGACATGCTGCACTCGACGAATCCGGAGTGTCTATTGCGCCTCGCCCCCATCCTCGCCGACGAAGACCAGCGCCTGGCGTCCCTGGCGGAGTACGGTGTCGCGCCGGACGACTGCCAAGAAGAGGTGGGTCTCATCCTCGATGTAGCGCAGCGGCTCTTCGACGTGAACACGGTTCTGGTCAGCTTCGTCGAGCGTGACCGGGTCATTTTCCCCGCTCGGCTCGGGCTCGACGTTTGCGTCATCGACCGAGGGCCGGCCTTCTGCTCGCACACCCTCGGTCACGTCGGTCCACTCGTCGTTTTAGACACAGGCCTCGACCCTCGGTTCCATGATAACCCGTTCGTGATCGACGGGCCACGCGTTCGCTTCTATGCTGGCGCGCCCCTCGTCTCGCCGTCAGGACATACCCTCGGTACGCTCTGCCTGCTGGACGCGAGCCCGCGCAACGCGTTCTCCCATTCGGAACGGGACAATCTGGTCGCCCTGGCGGCGCTGGTGCTCGACAAGCTGGAGTCCCGGCGACTGATGCGGGCCGGGCAGGTCAGCCAGAATCGCTTCGAGCAGATCGCTGCCACGTCGCCGGACGGCATCCTGTGCGCCGACCACGACGGCCTGATCACGTTCTGGAACACGGCAGCCGAGCGGCTCTTCGGGTTCTCGGCCGCGGAGGCGCTCGGGCGCTCCATCGACCTCATCATACCCGACCGCATGAAGGGTGGGCACGGTGGCGGCCTAAGTCGCGTCGCGCAGGGCGGTGCTCCCCGGCTGGTCGGGCGTTCGGTGGAGCTTCCCGCCCAGCGCAAGGACGGGACGGAGTTCCCCATCGAGCTGTCGCTGTCGATGTGGTGGGATCAGGAGCGTGCCAATTTCGGTTCCATCGTGCGCGACATCACAGAGCGCCGCAGGGACGAGGACCGCCTGCATCGGCTCGCCCACTTCGACCCCCTGACCGAACTACCAAACCGCGTCGTCCTCCGGCGACGCATCGAGGACATCACCAAGGGCGCGCTCCCGGCCGCGGTGCTGATCGTCGACCTCGACGGGTTCAAGCACGTCAACGACTACTTCGGCCACTCGGCTGGAGACCTGCTGCTTCGCGACGTCGCGTCACGTCTTCTCGCCTGCGTCCGCCCGCGCGACACCGTCGCCCGTCTCGGCGGAGACGAGTTCGCCGTGTTGCTCGCCGAGTCGGGGGACGAGCGCGAGGCGACCGAGGTCGCCGACCGCATCGTCTCCGCCATGACCAAGCCGTTCCAGGTGGACGAGCAACCCGTCAACATCGGGACCAGCGTCGGCATCGCGCTCTACCCGTCGCACGGCGAGACGGTCGACGACCTGATGTCCCATGCCGACCTCGCCCTCTACGACGCCAAGGCAGGCGGGAGGGACCGTCACTGCCTTTTCGACGTCGGTCTGAAAGCTGCCGTGGTGCTCCGCCGGACGCTCGAAGTGGACCTGCGCCACGCCGTCGAAGCCGACGAGTTTGAACTCTTCTACCAGCCCCAGGTCCGCGCCGGTGACGGCGCGCTGACTGGTGCCGAGGCACTTCTACGCTGGCGTCACCCAGAACGCGGCCTGCAGCCCCCTTCGGCCTTCCTACCGGCGTTGGAGGGCAGCTCGCTCGCCGCACGGGTCGGGGGCTGGGTACTGCGGACAGCCTGCCTTCAGGCCGCTCGATGGCGCCGCGAAGGCGCCCCGAACTTGGTCATGGGCGTGAACCTGTTCGGAGTCCAATGCCGGGGCGGCGACCTCGCGACTGCCGTGCGTCTCGCCCTTCGCACGGCCGAGTTGCCGGCCTCGGCCCTGGAGCTGGAGATCACCGAGAACATCGTGCTGCAGAACGACGGCGCCGCGCTTCGCACCTTGCGGGAGCTGAAGCAGGACGGAGTCGGCATCGCCTTCGATGACTACGGCACCGGATTCGCATCACTGAGCCTCCTGAAAACCTATCCCGTGACGCGGCTGAAGATCGACCAAAGCTTCGTGCGCAGGATGGCCGACTCGCCCCAGGACGTCGCTATCGTGCGAGCCGTGACGATGCTCGGTCGCGCCTTCGGCCTGTCGATCATCGCCGAGGGCGTGGAGACGCAGGCCCAGCGTGACCTGCTGGTCGCCGAAGGCTGCGACGAGATCCAGGGCTACCTTTTCGGGCGTCCCATGCCCGCGCCGGACTTTGCCTCGACATTCGGGCTGACAGGCGCGAGAGGCACCATCGCTGCCTGACGCCGGCTTTCGCCTTGGTAGACGTCAAAGCTCGATCCTCGTGCCCATCTCGACCACGCGCGGCGCCGGGATGAAGAAGTAGTCCGAGGCCGTCGCCGAGTTGTGCGTCAGGAAGCCGAACAGGGCCTCCTGCCACGGCGAAAGGTCGGGTCGCATCGACGGGACCGGCGATTCACGGCCAATGAAGAACGAGGCCTCGTCCGGGTCGAAGCCGACCTCGACTCGGTGGGACCGCAAGGCTGACATGACGTCCGGCTTCTCGGCAAAGCCGAAGGTCAAGGTCACAATTGAGAAACCGGCTGACCTTTCCTCCATGGCGACACGCGTGTCTTCCGACACCCTGGGCACGCGCTCCGTCATGACGATGAGCAGGACGACCTGCCGGTGAACGACGCCGTTGTGCCGGACGTTGAGCGCGAGCGCGGCGGGCACGATCTCGGACTGCTTGGTCAGGTAGACGGCCGTCCCGCGCATCCTCAGTGGCGCGTCCGGTTGCCCCAAGCTGGCGATGAAAGCGGGAAGCCGGGCGGCGTCCTTGTCGCGCTGGGCCAGGACAGCCTGCCGCCCCTTCCGCCACACCAGCATCACCGTGAGCGTCACTGTCCCGACCAGGATGGGAAACCAGCCACCGGCCGGGATCTTATGCACGTTGGCCGACACGAAAGTCACGTCGAGCAGCAGGATCGCGCCCGCGACCGGGTAGACGAGGTAGGCAGACCAACGCCACAACCCGATGGCCACTGTTGTCACCAGAAGCGTCGTGGCCAGCATGTCTCCCGCAACCGCGATGCCGTAAGCGTTGGCGAGGGCGTCGGAGGACCGGAAGCCGAAGACGAGGCCCAGGACCACGATGGCGAGCAGCCAATTGATCTGTGGCACGTAGACCTGACCGGCGGACTCGTCCGAGGTCTGCCGGACTTCGAGGCGCGGCACGGCGCCGAGCTGGATGGCCTGCTGCACGAGGGCGAAGGCGCCCGACAGCACGGCCTGACTGGCGATGATGGTGGCGGCCGTGGTGAGCAGGAGCGCCGGGATCAGGAGCCACCCGGGGAACAGCAGGAAGAAGGGATTCGCGGCCGCGGCCGGGTCAGCCAGCACCGACGCGCCCTGGCCGAGGTAGTTCAACACCAGGGCGGGCATGACCAGGGCGAACCAGTCGAGGCGGATGGGGGACCTTCCGAAATGTCCCATGTCGGCGTAGAGGGCTTCGCCGCCGGTGAGAGCCAGGAACACGGACCCGAGAACCAGGAACGACGTGCCACCGCCCGCATGGCCGACGTACGCTGCGGCATAACGGGGATCGAGGGCCCACAGCACCGTGGGATTGCGCGCCAAGTGGAACAGCCCCGACAGAGCGAGCACGGCGAACCATGCCGCCATCACCGGCCCGAACAGAAACCCGACCGCGGCGCTGCCCTTCTTCTGGATCGCGAACAGCGCCACCAGGATCACCGCCGCGGCAGGGACGACGTAGGGCGTGACGGCGGGAACCGCGATCTCCAGCCCTTCCACCGCGCTCAGCACCGAGATGGCCGGCGTGATCATGGCATCGCCGAAGAAGAGCGACGCCCCTGCGAGGCCGACGACGAGAAGGACGGCCTGTAGCCGACCCGCCACCGGCATGGCCAGCGCCAGAAGCGACATGGTCCCGCCCTCGCCCCCGTTGTCGGCCCGCATGACGAAGATGACGTACTTGACGGCGACGATGAGGAAGATGGCCCAGAACATCATCGACAGGACGCCGAGCACGGTCGCCTCGGTCGAGGCGTCGCCGGCGGCCTTCAGCGACTCGCGAACGGCGTAGATGGGGCTGGTCCCGATATCGCCGAAGACGACGCCCAGAGCCCCGAGGAGCAAGGCCGCCCGGGCGGGATGCTTCGCGACCGCTGGAGTCGACACCGCCGCAACCGAGCCGCCCATGAATATGCCCTCTACCCGCGAGATGTCGGCACCGGCAGAAGACCCGCAGCCGTCGGCTTGACTGGGTCACCTTTGAACGTTTCGGTCAATAACGGCTCGTAGGCGACCGCCCTTTCGCATCCGCTGTTCCCGCGCTTCGCCCCTGCAAGGCGACTGGCCCGTCGACAGGATGCTGACCTGTGGCTACCTCTGCCCGCCGTTCCCCTTTGCGAGTGTTCCGACCGTGACCGACGAAGAGCCTGCAGAGGACTGGCGCGCCCACGTCGGCGAGGAGCCTGAGACCGCAGGGCTGTCGACCGACCGGGCCCGCGCCCACGAGCCAGGACGAGGGCGGCAGGCCGACACGCCAGCGGAGATCCCCGTCCAAGGTTGGCGGGATATCCTCACGCGCATGTTCTGGGCGACCTCGGCCAACCGCGTCCTGTCGACGGCGGGTAGTGTCGCCTTCTTCACGCTGCTCGCCGTGTTTCCGGCCATCGCGGCCATCGTGTCGCTTTACGGCCTGTTCGCGGACGCGAGCACGATCAGCGGCCACCTCATCCTGCTGTCCGGCATCCTACCGAACGGGGTGCTCAACCTCATCGGCGACCAGATCAAGCTGGTCGCGCAGAAGGGCAACGACACCCTGGGCGGGGCGTTCGCGATCTCGCTCGTTCTCGCCCTCTACAGCGCGAACTCGGGCATCGTGGCGCTCTTCGACGCCCTGAACGTCGTCTACAACGAGCGGGAGGCCCGGAGCCCGGTGCGCCTCTACGCGACCACGTTCGCTTTCACGCTCGCCGGCGTGGCCTTCACCGTGCTGGCGTTGACGGGCGTGGTCGCGTTGCCCGTCATCCTGCGGGTCATCGGCATGCCGGCGCTGACGGAATGGCTGATCACGGCCGCCAGATGGCCGGTACTTTTGTTCGGCATCACGGGAAGCCTCGCCGTCATCTATCGCTACGGGCCGTCGCGGAACGGCGCGCGCTGGCGTTGGGTGACCTGGGGCAGTGCGGTCGCTGCCCTGCTCTGGGTTGCAGCGTCCATGCTGTTCTCTTGGTACGTTGCCACCTTCGACAGCTACAACCGCATCTACGGTTCGCTCGGCGCGGGTGTCGGCTTCATGGTCTGGCTGTGGATCTCGGCGGTGATCGTCCTGCTCGGAGGCGAACTCAACGCCGAGATGGAGCATCAAACGGCCCGGGACACGACGGAGGGTGTCGGGAAACCCCTGGGTTCCAGGGGCGCTGTCATGGCTGACCATGTCGGCAAGTCTTAGGGTTGACGCCGTCTTCGAGGTCTGTGAGGCGGAAGCTCAGCGATGTCCGTGCCCGTCACTCGGTCGCGTGACCTCCACGTCCGGAGAGGTTCATCCCTCCATCGGTTCCGTCTCGCCGAACTCCTTGCAAAGCGCCCTGGCGAACTCCATCGCCTCGGTCCTGTTGCCGTCGTCGTTGCCACGGTTCGCGTGATTGACGCTGATCGTCAGGCCGGACGCCTCGCCATTGCGAGACACGTGGAAGTCGCTGACGACGAACTCGGAGTCGGGGACATGTCGGCCTATCGAGAGCCAGATGACCTTGATGGGGTTCGTGTCCATTCATTTATCCTTGTCGGTTCGAAGGCTTTACCTTCGACGTAGCGTAATTGCTCACCTCCCCTGGGCTGGTGTGGTGTCGCGGGCGTCGGGAAGCGGTTGGATTTTTGGGTCGACGACGGC
>NZ_QYBB01000079.1 GCF_004137685.1 Lichenibacterium minor
TGCCATCCGCCTCACGCTGCGAGGCCAGCCAATCGCCGTGCCGGCCTGAACGGCAGCACGACCTCGTGAGCAATTACACGCCATTCGTGCCGGTGGGCATGAAACTGGGCACGAAACCCCTGTTTTCAGACTGATCCACTGCCCTCGACAGCACGCCCGAACGGCGTTGACTGACCCCATGGACGACACCGTAACGACCCCCGCGCCCGCCGCCCCGCCCGTTTCCGACGACGCGATCGCCGCGGCCTTCCTCGACGCGATCGAGGACCTGCTCGACCTCGACGAGCGCGAGGTGATGGCACTGCGGGCCGCCAGACCTGCTGCTCTCGGGCACGTCGCTCGTCACGTGTGAGGACCCCGACGGCGTGGCGGCCATCAAAGAGGCGCTGCGGGGGATCTACGGCGCGGACCTCTCTCAGCTCGGCCGGTGGGAGGACTCGCCCGGGGCCGTCGTCGGACTGGCGCTCGTCGACGCCACGACGTCGGAGGACCTTTACGACCGCGCGATCACCACGGGCGCGCCCGTCGTCATCCTGGCGGCCGACCTCGCCCGGATCTCGCCGCCCGAGGCATGCGCCCTCGTCGACCGCACGGTCGACATCCCGCCTGGCGGGCGTTCCGGGTTCGTGGAGCGGCTCATCGAGGTCGTCACGGGTGACGATGAGTGCGTGTCGGCCGCCGCCGCGGCGCGGCTGTCCATGCTCGACGTCATGCGGTGCGTGCAGCTCGGGTCGACCGGTGACGACTGCAAGGGCCGCATCCGCGCCCTGCTCGCCGCCCGCGACGCGGTCGAGATGGCCAAGGCGCCCAAGCCGGACGTGGGTCCCGTCCCGCTCGCGGCGGCTGCGGGCGACGTGGTGCGGCGTCTGGGCGAGATGACCGGGTTCGGGGACGCGGGCGTGTGGGGCGTCAACTTGGCGGCTGACCTCCGGGACTACGCCGGGGGGAGGCTGCCCTGGACCGACGTCGACAGAGGCGTCCTGATCTCCGGTCCCCCGGGCGGAGGCAAGACGACCTTCGCGCGGGCGCTTGCCCTCGAATGCGAGGTCGATCTCGTGGTGACGACCTACACCGAGTGGTCGGCCGCGGGCGGGACGGGAGACTCCATGAGCAAGGGGCTGACCAAACTGTTCGACGGGTGGCGGAAGAGGCGAGCGGACAAAGGCCCGTTCATTCTGTTCGTGGACGAGATCGACAGCATGGGGGTGCGGGGCGGGGCGGCGCACAACGATTCGTGGTTCGGCCCCGTCATCAACGCCTGGCTGGCCTTCCTCGACGGGGCCGTCCCGCGCGACGGCATCGTGGTCATCGCGGCGACCAACCACCCGGAGCGCGTCGATCCGGCGCTTCTCCGCCCGGGCCGCCTCGACCGCCACCTCGAGCTGCCCATGCCCGACGTCGACGCCCTGCTCGGCATCGTGCGGGCGCACCTCGGGCCTGACGCCATGCTGACCGAGGCCGAGCTGGCGGAGGCCGCGCGGGCGTGCCGGGGGCGGTCCCCGGCCCAGGTGGGGCAGCTCGCCCGGGAGGCCCGTCGGGTGGCCCGGTGGTGCAAGCGCAGGGTGTGCGCCTCCGACCTGACCGACGCCGTCGCCATGCTGCGCGGCCCGGTCGACGCGGTCGGTGACCGCATGGTGTCGATCCACGAGGCCGGTCACGCCGTCGCCTGCCTCGTGCTCGGGACCGACGAGCTGCTGTGGGTCGACCAGGACAGGGGCCTCACGCGGCTCACCATGGCGCCGCACTGGGACGAGCGCATCATCGTGAACCGCATGGTGATGCAGCTCGCGGCCCGCGCGGCCGAGGAGCTGGTTATCGGCCACGCCTCGACCGGGTGCGGCCTCGACCTCGAGGACGCCACGGGGCTCGCCTACGCCTACCACACGGCGTGGGGTTGGGGTGCCTCCGGGCTGCTATCGGTGAGCAGGGAGCGGGCGCTGCTCGACCCGAGGCTCGCGGCGGCGGTGCGGGCCACGCTCGACGAGGCCTACGTCAGAGCGCAAGACCTCGTCCTGACGCACCGGGCGGCGGTGGAGCGGGTGGCCGACGCCCTGCGGCGGAGGCGCTACCTCGATGCCTCCGAGGTGCGGGCGCTCGTGGACGGACCCGTGGCGTCCACTCCGCGCGTCAGGCGGTCGGCACCGATGATGGGTGGCGAGATCAAGCGCACGGTGGGTCCCGTGTCGGGGACGGGCTGCACGTGACGACGAGGGGCGCCGGGGGAGACTCCGGCGTCGTCAGGTTCTTCTCAAAAGAACCTGACGAAAACCTAGGCGGTCGGTGTCGCCCACCGCCCCATGACGGCCTCGGCCGCGGCGCGCTCCGCCGACAGGTCCAGGGCCGCGCGGTCGTCCTCGAATCGGCCCGCGGCCCGGGCGTCCATGAGGATGGCGCACGAGGCCGCGAGGTGGGCGAGGTGGTCCACGCCGCTGTCGTCGGCCACGTCCTCGCCGCTCGCCCAGGCGTCGAGGTGGCGGTGCATGGCCGCGATGTAGGTGGAGGCGCGGACGGGGAGAGCCTCGACTGAGCGCCAGTTGTGCTCTCCGTACTTCGCCGCGCCGAACGCCAGGGCGAGGCTGACCTTCAGCTTGAACACGGGTGGCACGAGGTCGAGACGCGCCTTCACCGCGCCCGCGTAGGCCTTCACGTTCTCCTTCACGACGTCGGCTCCCTCAACATGGCGTCGATCCCCGCGTCGAGCTCCTCGGCGCTCACCGCGAACCAATGGACCTCCGGGTCGATGCCCTCGCGCCACAGCCTCGCGCACAGGTCCGGGCGGGCGTCGAGCGCGGCGGCGTGGTCGGGGCGCAGGCCCTGCGGGAAGCGGAACACGTGGGGCAACACGTGCTTCACGCCGTCGGGGCCCGTCCCTTCGAAGCTCGTGCCCGACGCGAGCGTGTGAGCGCAGTCGCGGTCCATCACGCGGCCCTCGGGGCACCCGGACGAGGCAGCGCCCCCCCGATGTACGGGTCGAGATAGACGATAGGTTTCCTGGTGCCGCGGAAAGCGTCGACCTCCAGGGCGAGGCCCTTCGACTCCTGCCAGCCCTCCATCATCACGACGATCAGGCCGTGTGCGTTGGCCATAAAATGCTCGTCGAGCGGCATCCAGATTGTGTGGTCGAGGGCGTCGAGCCCCGCCTCCATCGCGACCGGGTGGCTGTGGGCGATGGGCGAGAACGCCGCGACCTCCGCCTTGAGCAGGGCGCCCGTGATCGCCGCGGCGCACGCGGCGGCCATGTGGATCCCGTCCGCGTACTTCGAATAGGGCGTGCCCACGTACCAGTAGACGTCGCGTTTCTTCAGGCACGGGGCCAGAGCCCTGATGCCGAGCGCTGTGTCCGGGGACGTTCCCGGCATGAGGATGAAGCCGTTCGCGCTGTTGGCAGGGACTGACATGGCTGTCTCCTGAGGGGTTGGGTGGGTCATGCGGCGGTCCTCCGGCCGACGAGGCGGGCGCGGGTCTGCTCGACGTCGAGCGCGCGGCTCGCGTTGAGGGCGACGACCGGGACGAGCACGAGGCGGCCGCGCGTGGTCTCTACGAGCTCGTGGACCGGGATCCCCAAACCTATGGCGCATGCGATCTCGCAGGCGACCCCGGCCCCGATCATGCCGTCCCCGAACGGCCGGTAGACGAGCGCCGAGCACGTACCGATGATGCCCTCGAAGTAGCGCATCCCGCCGTCGCGGTAGCCGCGCGAGCCCTCGGGGCTGTTGGGGTTGTAGATTCTGACCTCGACGTCGGGCGGGCTGAAGGCGGCCTCGATGGCGGCCAGGCAGGCGGCCTCGTGGACCGTGCCGTAGTCCGAGACCGGGTGGGCGAAGTAGATCATGCGACCACCTCACGCGGCCGCCGGGTCGAAGACGCTGACCCAGGTGGCGGACCTGGGCGCCTTCGGAGCGTTGGCCTTGATGTCCCAGTAGGAGGTCATGCCGCGCGTCGGGTGCTGGAACCAGAGCGGCTGGGACGGCTCCGACGGCGTGGCCCGGAGGCTCAGGCGGGCATACTCGTCGTAGCCCTTGAGCGTGTTCGCGACGATCGCACGCGGCAGCTTGAGGGGTTGGTGCCAGTGGCCCATGAGCAGCATGTCGTACTCCTGGCCCGAGGAGGCCGCGGCGCCCCGCATCTTGACCTCGCCCCTGGCGATCGGGCCGAGCGAGCCGATGATCCCGTCGCCGCCCTTGACGCCCAACATGTCGCCGTGCGTCAACAGGAAGCGAGTGTCGTGGACCTTGTAGTAGACATCGTTGCTTGTACGGACGTCGATGCGTATCCTGTCATCGTGGCGGGCCTCGAAATGGGCGCGCACGAGCTGGTAGATCAACCAGTCCGCGTTCTGGAACGAGTAGCCCTTGAACTCCGGCTTGTGAGTGAGCCTGCCATGATTACCGCAGACCGCCGGGGCGTAGACGGAACCGAACTCGTCGGCCATCGAGGTCAGCCCCTCGACCAGCATCTCCTTGGCGACCATGATGCTCTGGAGGAGCGTTGTCTCGTCGGTCTTCTGCAGCTCGGGATGCAGTCCTCCCGAGACCATGTCCCCGACGAGGTTGACCACCGCGCCGGAGAACGGGGTGCGGCGCGCTCCCGGCCCATGGTCGCGAGCGACCTCGATCGTGCTCTCGACGACGCGCCGGAAACGATCGCGCGCGATCTGGATCGAATACTCGTTGACTCCGGCCGTCTGCTCGCGGCTGACGACCTCCCCGAGGCGCCAGTCCGCCCACATGGTGATGAGCGTCTCTGGGGTGCGTGCGGCGTGCTGCTGCGGACGGGCCGCGACCCACGCTGGCGGGCCGTCGGGCGCCTCTGACAGCACCCCGAGCATGCGGCGGACCTCGTCCTCGCCGAGCGCGTCGCGGTGGCAGTCCTCGAGGGACGACCTCAGGCGGCGGTTCTCGTCCTTGAGCCGCGTCACCTCGCGGTCGGCCGCGCTTTCGCCCAGGCGGTAGGGCTCAGCCTTCGGAGGCGCGGGCTCGTCGTTGGCGGGGACGGGCGGCTCCGGCGCGGGCGGGACGTCGTTGTCGACCACCAGCTCGGGCGGCGCGGAGACCCGGCCCTCGTAGGCGTTGGTACGGACGGCGAGGGCCTTGATGCGCTTCACGCGATCGTGACAGGCCGACTTGCCGATGCCGAGCGCGTCGGCCGCCTGGCGAATGGAGCCCATCGCATGGAGCGCTTCGACGGTGGCCTCTGCCTGGGCGAGGGTCAGGACGTCCATCTGGGGCATCAGGCGCGGGACCTCGAGCGGGAGAGCATCTGGGCGAACAGGTCTGAGGCGACCTCGCGGGGCAGGCTGACCATCGCCCCGCCTGGGCAGACGAACCCGGCCCGCACGGGGACCACGAGGACCTGCGTCGGGGAGGCGACGAGCTGGTAGTCGTCGGCCACGAGCTGCGGCGCGTGGTGGGAGGCGAGCCAGCCGCTGACGAGGCCGGTCATGCCCTGGGCCGTCGTCGACAGCAGCACGCCGTCGCCGGGGGCCGCGGCCCACTCCGGAGGCGAGGTCGACGGGTGGCAGGGAGATGCCGCCGCGGCCGGGGTTGCGCAGGCGAACGCGAAGGCCGCCATGGCACGGCGCAGGGTCTGGCGGGACACGCCCAGCACGCGGGCGGTCTCGCGGAGGGAGTTGCCCGCCTCGAGCATGGACCTGGCGCGGGCGGCGAGGGTCGGAGAGACGATGCGGGCGGTCATGGTCACCTCGTCCTGGCGGTGCGGCTGAGGGCGGCGTAGCGGCGCCGCTGGTGCTCGGTGGTGGGGGCGGGCGTTGGCTTCTCGTCCTCGCGGACCTCGGGTGGGGATGGCGGCGCCTCCTCGGCCATGTCCTTCAGCCCTTCCACGAAGGCGCTCTTCTTGGCGACCATCAGTGGACTCCCTCTGGCGTTGCCTCGGTCGCGGCGATGAGCTGGTCGAGCCAGCTGGACGTCAGCCAACCCCTGAGCAGGCAGCACCGGGCGGCGGCCGGGTTGCGCAGCAAAAACGCGAGCTGGCGCCCCGTCAGCGCCATCGAGATCGTGACGCGTTGCCCGGGGATGTCAGTCGGGAACGAATGCTTCCCGTCGACGACCTCGTAGGTGGCGGCCGGGTCCATCAGGCGGGCCTCGCCGCTGCCCAGGTGACGTCCGCGCCGTATCGGGTCACCAGGGTCTTGAGCCGGTCGCCCCCGGCCTCGCCGTCGGCGGCTTCCGCATCGGTGAGGTCGGAGCGCACCCTGGCCCACTCGTGGTCGGTGAGCTGCACGATGGCGCCCTGGCGCCACGTCTTGCTGCCCGGTCGGGTGCGGCCCGTGGCATAGGGCTGGCGGGGCGAGCGGGCGGGCTCGGCCGGGGTCGGCTCCGGCTCGGGCGCCACGGTGACGGGCACCGAAACCAAACTCTCCGCCGTCTCGGTTGGGTTTCCTGGCACCGGTTCCGGCTCGGGCGGCGGGGGGGGCGCGGTCGGCCATGGGGGCCGTCTCGGGGCCGGGAGGCCTTAGGGCCGGGTCCGTGGACAGCGGGGCGGGCTCGGGGGCGGGCGCCTCGGACTCTGCTTCGGGCTTCGCGGGCTGCTCCGAGATCGGCTCCGGCTCGGGCTTCGGGGTGGCTTCGGGCGCAGGCTCCGGGGTCACGAGAGCGGTGTCTGAAAAGCCAACGGAAGTCGCGGAAAGTTGGTTTTCGCCTTCGTCGGCGGGCGGTGCCGTGGGCGCCGGGGCCTGCTCGGCCGCCACGCGGGCCTGGACGGCGGCCTGATCCCGGGCGTGCTTGGCGCGGGCCATGGCGTCGGCGCGGCGGTCCTCGACGACCGCGTGGGCCTGGGCCTCGACGGCCTCGGCCGCCTGGACCTCCGGGTCCTGCTCGACGTCGTAGGGGGTCTGGTCGTCGGCCATGTCAGTGCCTCGTCGGTTGGTAGGGGAGCTGCGGCCTCACGAGCGCGTCCAGCTCGCGTTGGAACGCCGAGTCCCGGTCGCGCTGGTCGGCCCAGTGCGTCTCCAGCTCGCCCCTCGGGACGACGGCGTTGGTGAGGTGGTCGACGTCCTGCTCGACGCGGCCGACCCGGCCCTCCATGGTGCGTTGCGCGTCATCGCGTCGGGCGCCGATCGAGGTCAGGGTTGTCAGGAACTCGTTGCGGGTGACCCTGTCGTGGATCTGCTCCTGCATCTCCGACTGGCGCTCCTTGACCGGCGTGTAGAGGAGCCCCCCCGCTCCCACGAGGATGCCGACCACGACGCCGATGGCCTGCCACGGCACCTTGGCCCGCTCGGCCTGGGTCGCCGCCAGTCCCTGGATCATCCCCTTGAGGTCGAGGTGGCGCCCCTCTCCGTCCTTCCGGACGTCTGCGAACTCGCGCGACATGGTCTCGGAGAGACGGTTGAGGTCGCGCTCGACGACGGTGACCCGGGAATGGATGTCGCCGCGGTCGGGCGAGGAGTTGTCGGACATGGGGACGTTACGCTCTACGCTCGGGCGCCTATCGGTCGCCGCAGGGGTTGGACGAGAACGCCGCGCAGACGGCCGCATAGAACGCGCGGTCGTCGACGAGACGGTGGTTGGCTGTGTCGAGGGCGCCGCGGGCCCTGGCGTTGGCGGCGCGGGCGTCGTCGCCGACGCGGACCGGCGGTGCCGGGACCGGCTCACCGAACGACCTCGGTGTCGCGGGCAGCCGCGGTCGGTCGATGACGTGCACGGGGGGCGGCGCCGGGGGAGAGGTCGCGCAGCCCGTGCAGGTCAGCGTCAGTGAGAGTGCAGCGGTCAGAGACAGGGCGGCGCTGGAGCTGCGCGACATAGACATCGATTCGTCCCTGGAGGTCGGTGGTGGCGGTGGCGGACTGCTCGGCCCGGAGGTCGGACGCGGCCTGGACGTCGCGAAGGGCGTCGGCCTGACGGGCCTTCTCGGTCGCGGCCTTGTCCCGCTCGTCGGCGATGTACGTCTCGAACCTCGCGTGCTCGGCCTCGTAGCGGGCGCTCCCGTCGACGCGGCCCTCCCAGTAGCCGCCGCCCGCGAGGACGAGGCAGCACACGGCCGCGATGATGCCATGGCGGCGCCCGACGTTGACCGTGACGGCCGTCGCCGGAGCCGGTGCGGGCTGCGCGGCAGGGGTGGAGATCGACTCGAAGGCGCTCAACAGCCGATCTCCTCGATGAGACGTGCGCGGTGGCCGCGGATGAGGTCGATCAGCGGGAGGTCGTGTCCCGAGAGGGCCTCCACGAGCATGTCAGCGGTGGCGAGCGGGTCGGCCGCGTACCTGCCGACGAGCCAGAGGCAGATCGCTGCGGTGCCCGCGATCGCCGCGGCCGCGAAGGCAAGCGCTCCCAGGATGCGGAAGGGATACAGGGCGAACGTCCTCACGTCGTGGCTCCGGTCTGGTGCGCCAGCACGCGGCGCTCGATGATGTCCCGGGCGAGGTAGGCGCAGAGGCCACCCAGGGCCGCCATGGCGAGGCCGACGAACGGCATCGGGTGGGACGCGAGCCACCCCCCAACGTGCTCGAACGTCCCCGCAGGGGCGAGGCCCTGCGCGTGGGCCAGGGTCGCCTTGACCGCGTCGGCCTTGTCGAGGGCCGCGTTGACCTGGTCGTGGGTGGACGACACGGACGACGAAACCGCCTGGACCGTGCCGCCGACCGTGGTGACCGTACCGATGCCCGCAGTGACGAGACCGCCCACGTTCAGTTTGCTGGCGGCCTGTATCGTCTCGGAGCGAGGCTTCAGGGATTCCGCCGTGGCGACCTCGCGGGCGCCTTGCGGGATCGGGTCGGCGTCCGCGTTGACGATCGCGTCGAGCGTCGCCTGGTCGGCGATTCCCTGGGTCGACGGCATGCCGTGCGCGAGCTGGAACGCCGCCACGTTCATGGCGGTCTTCGGCCCGTAGATCCCGTCGACCACTGTGGGCAGTCCGGCGGCGCACAGTGACGTCTGGAGCGTCCTCACCTCGGGGCCGCGCGACCACAGGCCGAGGCCATGTTCGGGGGGCGCCGTCTGCCCGGTGTTGAGCGCGAACCGCCAGTGGGCGTAGGCGGACGCCAACTTGGCGTCGTACTCGTTGTGGCGCTCGCCCGGGCCGTTGTAGCGGGTCGCGGTGGTGACCCAGTCGTGGTCCTTGAGCGGCTGCAGCACGCCCAGGGCGGGCAGCACGGCGACGATGGCGCGGCACTGGGCGTCGAGGTCCCGGAACGCGTCGTACATCGCGTGGGCGGTGGCGTAGCCCGCGTGGGCCGCGTTGAAGCCCATGATCTGACCGAGGCCCATGCTGACCGAGCGGTAGGCCGCGTTCTCGTCGACGCGGGCCATGCGGCGCAGGAGCGACAGGCGGTCGGGGCCGTCGGTCTGGTCGTCGTAGCCGTGCCGAGCCCATTTGGTCAGGGCCAGACCTGTCGACAGAGCCGATGCCTTCAGAGGTGCGGGCAGCTCGATCACGTCCGTCAAGGTGGTGGAGTTTGGTCTGGTGCTCACCGCGGCTCCTGACGGGTCTCAGGCTGCGATGT
>NZ_QYBB01000007.1 GCF_004137685.1 Lichenibacterium minor
AGGTAACGCCATGGACAGCCGGTCCGCAGCAGAAACAGGATCGCATTCATCGCCGAGCGCATGTTGGTTTTCCGCGGCCTGCCACCGGGAGTCGCATCCGGGATCAGCGGACCCAGCACCGCCCATTCCGCGTCCGTGACGTCGCTCGGGAAGCCACCGCCCGGCCGCTTGTACTTTTCTCGCTGTTCGTCGGTCCACATGGCGATCCCGCTGGCTCGGTCGCCAACTCTGAATCATATAACCAGGACGAGGTCAGCCACCCTTTTGGGTCAAGCTCTTAGGGCGTGGTGACGATTTGAGGTTTGGGAATCCCCACGCGGTTTGAAATGGGATTCATCGCTGATCTCGGGGGGATCAGCGATGATGTGTGACCGGCTGCGTGACGATGAGTGGGATCGCTTGAAGGCTCTGATGCCCGGCGGCACCAAAGGACGCCGTGGTCCTCGGACCGACAATCGGCTGTTCGTCGATGCTCTGCTGTTCATGGCCAGGTTCGGAGGGCGCTGGCGCGATCTGCCTGCAGAGTACGGGCACTATCAAAGCGTGAAGCGCCGTTATGACAGGTGGATCGAAATGGGCGTTCTCGACGACATCCTGGCCACCGTGGCACAGGAAGCCGATCTGGAGTGGCTGATGATCGATCCGACGATTGTGCGGGCTCATCAGCATGCCGTGGGGGCCCGCCAGGACAAAGGGGGGCGGATGCCCAGGGCCTGGGCCGGTCTCGCGGCGGCCTGAGCGCCAAAATCCATGCCGAAAGTGACGCTCTGGGTCTTCCCGTCCGCCTCATCGATACGCCGGGCCAGCGCAACGACATCGCCCTGGATCAGGAGTTGATCGAGGGCTTCGAGGCGGGTGCCGTCATCGCCGACAAGGGTCACGATGCCGACTGTCTCGCCGACACCATGGTCGAGAGCGGAGCGGAGGTCGTCATCCCACCCAAGCGCAACCGCAAGGTTCAGCGCTCCTGCGACAAACATCTTTACCGAGAGCGTAACGCTGTCGAGCGCTTCTTCTGCAAACTCAAGCATTTCAGGCGCGTTGCCACCCGATACGACACGCTCCTCGCCAACTTCATGGGTTTCGTAAAGCTCGCCGCCATCGCGATCTGGATCAAAAAGTTAAATCGTCACCACGCCCTAGCTCTCGAATGTTGTTGAGGCAGCTCTGGATGAGGCGTAGCCCATTGTTCGCAGCAATTGCGCCTGGAGGCCTGTCGTGAAGCGGAGCAAGGTCGTCGCACTGCTGGTAATTGGGGTCGGACCATTGGCCCTCGCAGCTTGCGATCGACGGTCGGAGTGCCGGCAGGGTGATCCTCCGTCCCAGGACTGCCGGCCGGCCTCGTCGGCCCATGGCGGCGGTGCGGGAGGTGGCGGAAGCTCCTCGCATGGGTGGTGGCCCTTCGCCGGATCCTCGTCCAGTTCCGATGCCGTCGCAACGACGAGCGGCACGGGCGAGGCCGCGACGGCCCGCGGAGGCTTCGGCGGCACGGGCGAGGCCGCATCCGGAGGGGGGCATGGCGGCGGCGAAGGCGGGGGTGGCCATGGCGGCGGCGGGGGCGGCGAATGAGACGCGTCCCTTCGCCCTTGCGCCCGGATTTCGACCGGATCTGCGCCGACCTCGGCTTCGCCTTCGCATACGCGGACGACGAGCCCTACTGGGACGAGACGGTCCGTTACGAATTCACGATGGAGGAGGTCGAGTGCGACCTTGAGGCGCCGACGGCGGAACTCCATGCCATGTGCCTGGAGCTCGCATCCCGGGCGGTGCAGGACGGGCGCATGCTGCGGCAGCTCGGCGTGCCCGAGATGGCGTGGGACGCCGTCGCGGCCAGCTGGAGGGCCCGCGAGCCATCCCTCTACGGCCGTTTCGACCTCTGCTTCGGCGGGGACGGGCCCGCCAAGCTCCTGGAATTCAATGGTGACACGCCGACGTCGCTCTATGAGGCCGCGGTGTTCCAGTGGCATTGGCTGGAAGCCGGCCGGACGCAGGGCTGGCTGCCTCGCGACGCCGACCAGTTCACCTCGATCCACGAGGCGTTGATTGCGCGGTGGCGCGAGGTATGGCCCGACCGCCGGCTGCACTTCGCCGCCATGGACAACGTCGAGGACCGGGGCACGGTCTATTATCTCGCCGACACCGCGGTCCAGGCCGATCGTGTTGTCGACGTGTTGCGCATCGACGAGATCGGCCTGAGGGGCGACCGCTTCGTCGACCTCACGGACGCGCCGATCGACGTCCTGTTCAAGCTGTACCCATGGGAGTGGCTGCTGCGCGACCCCTTCGGCCATTCGGCCGGGATGGCGACGGTCCGCATGGTCGAGCCGGCCTGGAAGATGATGCTGTCGAGCAAGGGCGTCCTGCCGCTGCTGTGGCGGCTCGCGCCGGGCCATCCGAACCTGCTCCCCGCCTTCTTCGAAGGTGAGGCTGACAGCGAGGCGCTGGGGCACAGCTGGGTGAGGAAGCCGGTCCACTCGCGCGAGGGTGCGAACATCACCATCGTCGAACGCGGCGCCGCGTCGTCGCGCACGGGTGGGCCTTATACCGGCCCGGCCGTGCTGCAGGCCTTTCACCCCTTGCCCGTGTTCGATGGCATGCGGCCCGTTGTCGGATCGTGGATCGTCGGCGACCGCCCCTGCGGGATGGGCATACGAGAGGATGCGACGGCGATCACCGGCAATCGATCGCGCTTCGTGCCTCACGCCATCACGTGAGGCCGACCAGTCCCGAGAGGGACATCATCGAAGGTGGTCGTTGGAGCCGGCTTACCGCTGTCGACCTGTCCATGTCGTAGGAAAGTGGCGGTAAACTCTCCCGAAGCAGATGTACATCATCGAGCAGCGTGCCCTGGCCCACCCCAAGCGGCCTGACGCGCCACCGCCATCTCCGAAAAGACGATGCTCGACCGCACACGCTTCTCTGCGGTGATTGTGAGATAGCGCCCGCTCGTTTCATGATCATTGCGACTAAATTCTAGACGTCACGCAGATAACCTACCGTTAGGAATTCACCGCTCATTTTTAGATCTTGATAACATATTTTGAGCCATCCTTGAGGAATGTCGGAGCGCCAGCCGACGCACGAACGCCGGCTCCCAGCGGCAACTCCCCTCGATGAGATTTCGCATGGTAGATCTGACCGGCTACAAGATGACGTTCGATGACGAGTTCAACGCTCGTAGTATTTCTCAAAGTGGCACGGGCACCACTTGGTCTGACATCCGGCCGCAATGGCGTTACGATGCTGAATCGGATATCGGCTTCGGTAAGTCGTCTTTCGTCGACGCGGGATCCGGGTATGACCCGTTCAATGTGGCCGGTGGCGCTCTGTCCATCACAGCCGTCCCAGATCGGACGGCGTCCGGCTACCCAGGTTCGTGGGAATCGGGGCTCATCAGCACCAAGGGAACGTTCTCCCAAACCTACGGCTACTTCGAAATGCGGGCTCAGACAGCCAGCGCACCGGGCAGCTGGGATGCCTTTTGGATGTTGCCGGACAAGCCGACGGCGAACCAAGAACTCGACGTGATGGAGCACTACGGGAACAACAACCCCGGCACGTATAGCACCATTCATACCAGCGACAATACGCCCGCGAGCGCGCTTCAGGTCTACAGTCAGGACGCAAGCCGCACCACCGGCTACCACACCTACGGCATGGACTGGGAGCCCGACCGGATCACCTTCTACGTCGACGGCAAGGCGATGGGCTCCCAAGCGACGCCGAGCGACATGCACAGCCCGATGTACCTGCTGGCCGACCTCGCGACGGAGTCCAACGCCGCCGGTGGGTCGATGACGACCAAGATCGACTATATCCGTGCTTTCTCCAAGGACCCGGCGGCGAAGGCCGTGACGCAGGGCACAGTCTCGGCGCCGGATGCCAACGATCCCGGATTGTATGGGGCGTCGACGGCCAACGTCACAGCCGCGGCGACCTCCACGGCGACGGCTTCATCCGGTCCGACCTCGACCACGGTGGGCAGCGGCTCCGACAAGCTGGTGCTGTCGATGAGCGAGGATGCTTACAAGGGCGATGCGCAATACACAGTGTCGGTCGATGGCCAGCAGGTCGGCGGGACGCAGACCGCCCATGCGGCGCACGGGACGGCCACGGACACGCTGAACCTGCTGGGCGACTGGGCTGCCGGGTCCCACATGGTTTCGGTGAACTTCCTCAACGACCTTTACGGCGGCTCCACCGCAACCGACCGCAACCTGTACGTCAATGGGGCTACCTACGATGGTGCGGGTGTGTCAGGCGCGCAGAACTCGCTCATGTCGACCGGCGCCAAAACCTTCGTGTTCCAGGACCTGAGCCCGACCACCACCACGACGGCGACCACCACGACGGCGACCACCACGGCGACGACCACGACGGCGACGGCCTCGTCCGGTCCGACCTCGACCACGGTGGGTAGCGGCTCCGACAAGCTGGTGCTGTCGATGAGCGAGGATGCTTACAAGGGCGACGCGCAATACACGGTGTCGGTCGACGGCCAGCAGGTCGGCGGGACGCAGACCGCCCATGCGGCGCACGGGACGGCCACGGACACGCTGAACCTCCTGGGCGACTGGGCTGCCGGGTCCCACATGGTTTCGGTGAACTTCCTCAACGACCTTTACGGCGGCTCCACCGCAGCCGACCGCAACCTGTACATCAATGGGGCTACCTACGATGGTGCGGGTGTTTCAGGCGCGCAGAACTCGCTCATGTCGACCGGCGCCAAAACCTTCGTGTTCCAGGACGTAAGCTCGACCACCACCACCACGGCGACCTCCACGGCGACGGCCTCGTCCGGTCCGACCTCGACCACGCTGGGCAGCGGCTCCGACAAGCTGGTGCTGTCGATGAGCGAGGATGCTTACAAGGGCGACGCGCAATACACGGTGTCGGTCGACGGCCAGCAGGTCGGCGGGACGCAGACCGCTCATGCAGCGCACGGGACGGCCACGGACACGCTGAACCTTCTGGGCGACTGGGCTGCCGGGTCCCACATGGTTTCGGTGAATTTCCTCAACGACCTTTACGGCGGCTCCACCGCAGCCGACCGCAACCTGTACATCAATGGGGCTACCTACAATGGTACCTTCGTGGGCGACAGTCAGCACTCGCTCATGTCGAGCGGGCCACAGAACTTCACCTTCCATGCCGGCTAGAGCGGCCGGTGACTGGAGGAGCCACCAGCTCACGTCATCCAGTGACAGTTGTTCTGTCGTAGCCGTGCCGAATGTCTCCTTCGACCCGATCACGATCCAGACCGGCCTGACCGCTCCTCGTCCGAGTCGGACGATCGCTTCCGACAACGGCCCTTACCGGCACCATTCGACCCCAGCGCCGTGCGGGCGCCGGGGGCTTCTTTTCGGTTGGGACCCTTGCCGTCGCATCGGTTCGATCTGGTCGGTCCGGTATGACATTCTGTTTTGGCTGGCGAGGTCACGATGTGCCTAATGGCCTGCGGCGGCGATCCGCTTGGAGGTGACCCCGAAAGCGCTCGCCCGCAGGGTACGAAGGAAAGCCCGCAGCGATCGACATACTATAAGATGCTAAAAACAATCAGTGGTTAGAGGAGCGGTGCGCTGCAACGCCGGGGTGTTAGGCCAGCTCATAGCGCGGCTCTGCTGGGGACCGTAGCGGTCGTGCTCGGGCTGCTTTCGTCGCCGGTAGGCGCACACGGGCGCCTGCCTGATCCGAACGGACCACACAATGGCCTGTTCGTGCCGCCAGTCATGCATCCGCAGATGCCGGCGATGGCTGCGGAGGCTGGTGCCACTCGGCGCGTCGCTGAACAGCTCCTTTGGGATGACCGGGATGGCAGGCGGCTGCTGCAGTTCCTTGAATATCAATCCTTCGCCTGCCTTTGGGGCCGAGTGCCCGGCAGCATCACCGACGAAAACAGCCCATTCAACCGATGCGCCCATGCGTATCTCGCTGGCGTTCAAGCCCTGCTGGTGCGCCTGCAGCTTGTGCGTGGGGACCACGCCGCCGTGCGGGCGCTGACGCAGGCCATCGCCGATGACCCCTTGGCCGCCGCCCCCCTCTGCCAGTTCAGCGCCGAAGGGTTCTGGACCGGCACGATCATATGGCCGGACTGGCCGGACCTACTCCACCATCCCGAGGTGCTGACCTGGTTCGGCGGATTGCTGCTGCTGGCCGGCAGCAGCGTGTTCCTCGTGATCGCCGGCCTGCGCCGCCTTCCGGCCAGAGTTGACCAGCCCTCCTTTGAGGCCCGCGGGCAGTTGGCCGGCGAACGGGCGGATTGACAAAGGCGCGTCAGTCCCATGGATTGCCCCGATGGTAGCCTCGCGACCATCCGGGTCGCGGTTCGTTCTCGCCGCGACCCTCATGCTGATCCTGGCCCTGACCGGCGTCGGGCGCGGCTTCGTGGCGATGGCCAGTGAGGCGAGTTACAGCCTGGCCGGCGTCACCGTCCCGATCTGCCACTCCGGTCGGGGTGAGGCGTCGATCCCATCCGATCCGGCGCATCCCGTTCAGCACGATTGCTGCGATGCCTGCGCCCTCCTCGCCCCCACGTTGCTGCCGGCAGCGCCAGTCCTGACCACACCGGCCGCGGTCGAGCATCACGCCGCTCACGCCGCCGCCCTCGCTTGGTCGCCCCATCTCGCGCGCCTGCGCGGCCCGCGCCTGTCCCGAGGTCCGCCGTCCGCGTGAGCTGACCTCACGCGAACCCGACCCCTCTCCAGCTCCGGCCGGCCCGCACCATGCGGGCCAGCTTAGCCGTGGGTTCTCAGGACCTTCCCCATGCCCGTCTCAACGGCAACCGGCAGCCTTGCCCTTGCCCGCGGCTGATGCCGAGCCTTTCGCCTCCTCGCGGCTCGCACCCGCGTCAATCTTTCGAAGGATGACACCATGACAACTTCTCTGGTCCGCATCGGCCTCGCGACTGCCCTGCTGCTCGGCTCGATCGGTGCCGCGGCAGCCCACGCGCACCTGAAAGCTTCGACACCGGCCGCTGGCACGACGATCTCGGCAGCACCCGCCGAGCTGCGCCTCGGCTTTTCGGAGGGCGTGAACCTCAAGTTCACGGGCGTCGTCGTGACCGGCCCCGCCGGAGTCGTGGCGACCAGCACTGCGGCGATGGCGCCGGGCGATGACAAGACGCTGGTGGTGCCCGTCGCCGGCCCGCTCGCACCGGGTGCCTACAAGGTTGAATGGCACGCGCTCGCCACCGACGGCCACAAGACGGATGGAAGCTACAGCTTCACCCTCAAGCCGTGACCTCGCCTCTGGTCGCGCTGGCTGCCTGCCGCGTCGTCCAGGACACGGCAGCGCTACTGCTGTGGGGCGGCGGCGCCTATCTCGCCTGGCTGGTCCCCAAGGACCTCGGCAGCGCGGTGGCTGATCGTTTGCAGGTTTGGGCGGCGGCGGCGGCGGTCGCCGCAGTCATGGCGACCGCCGCCGAGCTGCCGGTCGAGGCGGCGTCGATCGGCGATGGCTGGCGCGATGCCGTGAACCCGGCCGTGATTGTCGGCGTCCTGACTGACACAAGCAGCGGCTACGCCTGGAGCGCGCAGGCGGCAGCGGCAGCACTGCTGCTGGTGCTGCTCGGGATGGCTCCGCTACGGGCGAAGCTCACCGGAACGGCCATCACCGCGGCCTTGATGCTGGCGGGCCTGAGCCTGACAGGCCACGCCGTCATGCACGAGGGATGGCTCGGCGTGGCGAACCGCGCCAACGATGTCCTGCATGTGCTGGCAAGCGGCGCCTGGTTCGGCGCTCTCGTTCCCGTGCTGACCATCCTGCCTTGTCTCGGGAGATCTGAAAGCCGTGCCGAGGCGGCGATCGCGCTCCGCCGGTTCTCACGGGCCGGTCACATCGCCGTGGCCCTTGTGGTGGCGACGGGGATCGCCGGCACCGCCTTGATCCTCAAGCAGTGGCCCATCGACCTCAGCTCGCCCTATCAGGTTCTGCTCGACGTCAAGGTGCTAGCCGTGGCCATGATGACCGGCTTGGCTGTCCTCAACCGATATGTCTTCGTACCGCAACTACCCACCAGCCTTGCCAAGCTGCGCCGAGCCACCTTGGCCGAGGTGCCACTTGGCATCCTCGCCATCGCCCTGGTGGCTGTTTTCGGCTTGCTCGACCCGAGCTGAACTATAGTCCCCTATCAGTATGGGCCAGTCAGCCAAACCAGCAAGGACGATCATCCGAGCCGGTTCTTTTCACGGCACAACGATGATGCACCGTGGGGCCGACCCGATGGCGCAAGTTCCCCATGCCACTCGATGTTCCCTGCTGAGGGAGGGTTGTCCAGAGATCGCTCCCACTGCCGATAATGGCCATTCTCGGTCGCCGTCGAGTTCGGAAACGATCATGGTGCCGAGGCCCTTTAGCGTTTCTGCGAGGCACCGGGAAGGGCAATCATCGGCAGATACTACGGCGCAACTACAATTCCTATGAAGATTTACGACGGTGTTCGCTAGAGTTGTTGCCGTTCAAGCTGGTTCTTCTGCGTCATAGCCAACCGTGGCGAGGTCGTTGCGGCACTCGTCGGGTTTGAAACAAATGAAGGCTTCGCGGATCGCCGCCCGAAGGTCCGGCACGGTGCGGGCCGCCGCGGTGCGCAGCAGGGCTTCGAGCTTGGCGAAGGCGTTCTCGACGGGATCGAAGTCGGGACTGCAGGCCGGAAGGTAGCGCAGCTGCGCTCCTGCCGCCTCGATCGCCTGGCGGACGCCGGCCACCTTGTGGGCGGCGCGGTCGCCCATCACCACCGTGTCGCCCCGTTCGTGGCACCGTCCATGAGATCGATCGCGAGGGGGCCGCTCGCCCGCAGCGCGGCCGTGACGGTGGTGGCCTTGTCGTGGCCGTGCGGCTACGCCCGGCCATAGCGCCGCTCCATGTTGGTGGCGGTCGCGGTCTCGTCGAGGAAGACGACGCGCTCGGGGGCGAGGTCGACTGGCCCCTCGAACCAAGCCTGGCGCGCCTCCATCACGTCCGGACGGTTCTGCTCGGCGGCGTGCAGATCCCTTTTACGGGTGATGCCGTGGCGCCGGAAGAAGCGCGGCAGCCCGCTCAGGCTCGCCGTGGCCCCGCTTTCACCCGACACGTCCCGCACCTCGCGCAGAAAGATCTGCGGCCGCGCCGCTTAGGCCTGCAGGATCGTGGCCACATGGGCCTCGGTCCGGTGCGAGAGCCGGTCGCCGCCCATCGGTTCGGCGGCGATCCCGCCCTCGGCCCGGAACCCCGCGTGCCAGCGGATCGCGCTCGCCTTGGCGATCCCGAACCGCTCCGCAGCCTGCCCGCACGAGGCACCCGCCGCCATGGCGGCGATCACCCGCTCGCGCAGGTCAAGCGACAAGGCTCGTGCCATCATGCCCTCCGTGGTCACGACACCATGGAACCCCACCGGCAGTTCGCCCGCGACTTCGGTCGACTCAGATCGAAAGGCAGTTGTTCTAAGTCTGGTTCGATATGCCTGTACCCAAAACAAACCGGCTGGAGCCGCCATCGTGCCGCGCCAAAGTCCGTCCGTCCCGGAAGCTCAACGATACCGCAGTGAGACGCCGTACCCCGTTGAGGTATACCCCCGTGAGGCTGCACCGGATGCGGGACTCGATGTCCTCCGCTCCTTGACGCCCCCGGTTGTTGGCGCCTTGAAAGCATTTCTCTGGACCGGTCGACCCGTCGTTCTCCGGCGAGTCAGGGCGGCGACGTGTCTTCTCGACGCGGATAGCTGTCCTCCGTACTCCCCCCCCCTCACCGCGCCAGCGCCCGCACCAGCGCCGCCGTCGGGTTGCCGTCCGGCACCAGGCCGACGCGCTTCTGCGCGTCCCGGATGGCGTCGCGCAGCATCAGGCTGATGCGCCCCGTGCGGTCGTCCACCGGCAGGCCCAGCGCGGCCATGCGGGCCTGGAGCGCGATGCGGTCGTCGCGGCCGATCGGCGCCGCGGTGGGCCAGGCGGCCGAAACCGCGGGGCCGCCATCCATCCGATCGGCCAGGGTACCGACGGCCAGCACGTAGCTGTCCGACGAATTGTAGGTCTTGATGACGGAGAAGTTCGTCGTCACCAGGAAGGCGGGGCCCGGCGCGCCCGCGGGGAAATACAGGATGCCCGTGCCGTCCTCCGGCAGGACGCCGCCGTCGACGCGCGCGACGCCCCGCGCCGCCCAGGCGGGGAAGGGGGCGCGGGCGGCCGCGCCGATGTCGAAGCCGGGCGGCAGCCGCACCTCGAAGCCCCAGGGCAGGCCTGGCGTCCATCCCTGCTCGTGGAGGAAATCGGCGATGGAGGCGAGGGCGTCCGGCGGGTCGCCCCAGATGTCGCGGCGGCCGTCGCCGCGCCAGTCGACCGCATATTTGAGGAAGCTCGACGGCATGAACTGCGGCTGCCCCATGGCGCCCGCCCAGGAGCCGCGGAGCGCGTCGCGCGGGGCTTCGCCGCGCTGCAGGATGTCGAGCGCCGCCAACAGTTCGTCGCGGTACAGGTCCGGCCGGAAGCCCATGGCGCCCAGCGTCGCCATGGAGCGGACCACGTCCTTGGACCCCGGCGCCGCGCCGTAGTTCGTTTCCAAGCCCCAGATCGCCACCAGCACCGCGCCCGGCACGCCGAAGCGCCGCTCGATGGCGGCGAGGTCGTCGTGCCACCGGGACAGCAGGCTCGCGCCCTCCGCGACGCGAACCGCCGTCACGGCGGCGGCGAGATAGGCACCGGTCGGCTTGTTGAGCTCGGCCTGCCGCCGCGTCAGCGCCGCCACGGCGGGGTCGGGCGTCACGCCAGCGAAGGCCGCGTCGAAGGTGGCGGGGGATATGCCGCGCGCGTCCGCGGCCGGCTTCAGCGTCGCCACGAAGGCGGCGAGCGCCGCCGGGGAGGGCGGCTGCGGGGCCGGTTCGGCGGCGGAAGCGGATGCGGCCGCCAGGATCGCCATCGCGGTGCCGGAAGCCAAACCGCGCCAGTCTCGAATGCCCACGATCCCGCCCCGCCCGCCGCCGCGTTCCCGGCACGATAGCGCGTTCCGCGCGGCCGGGCACCCGTCGCACGCCGCTCCTGGCCCACCCGGCGCCTCGCGGAACACGACGGACTGGCCTCCGGAGCCTGCTCCCCGATAAGGTGTCGGCGCCGGAGGCCCACCGAAGCGTCGTGGCCTGCTCGTCGGACCCCTCCCGGCGAGAGCGGGAACGACGGTCGCCACCGTGCCGAGGACCAGGATCGTGAGTGTTGCGATGCCGCGATCGCCCGGTCCCGCGAAGCCCGGCTTTCCCCGCAGGGGAGGGGACGAGCCGTGGCTGTCGCCCGATGCCGCGGCGGTGCCGCTTTCGGACGTGGAGCACGTCCGCGCCATCCTCGTCGCGTCCGCGGGTCTGCGCCGGACGATGAGCTATTCGGAGCTGCTCGAAGCGCTGGGCCACCGGTTCAGCCGCCCCAGGATGCGGGCGGTCTGCGGGACGCTCGACGCCATCGACGAGGCCGCCCGCGCCGCCGGCGAGCCCGAACTGGCCGTGCTGGTGGTCAGGAAAGCCGACGCCCTGCCGGGGCAGGGCTGGTGGGTCGGAGGCCGGCCGCGGAGGGCCGGATACGAGGGGCCCTGGTCGGGCCCCGATGCGGTCGCCTTCGTGGCGAGGCTCCAGGCCGTCGCCTTCGACCGCTGGGGCGGCCGCGCGGATCCCTGACGGGGAACCCGCGCGGCGCTTCGCTCAGCGCGGGGCGCGCTTGGCCAGGATGCGCTGCAGCGTGCGGCGGTGCATGTTGAGGCGGCGGGCCGTTTCGGACACGTTGCGGCCGCACAGCTCGTAGATGCGCTGGATGTGCTCCCAGCGCACCCGGTCGGCCGACATCGGGTTCTCCGGCACCTCGGCCTTGTCGTGGCGCAGCGCCATCAGGGCGCCGTAGATCTCGTCCGCATCCGCCGGCTTGGCGAGGTAGTCGAAGGCGCCGAGCTTCACGGCCGTCACGGCCGTGACGATGTTGCCGTAGCCGGTGAGGATGATGGCGCGGGCGTCGGGCCGCTTGCTCTTCAGCTCGGAGATGACGTCGAGGCCGTTGCCGTCGGCGAGCCGCATGTCGATCACCGCATAGGCGGGCGGGCTCTTCTCGATGGCGCTGAGGCCTTCGGCGACCGATTCCGCCGCTTCCACCTGGAAGCCGCGGCTCGCCATGGCGCGGGTGAGGCGGGTCAGGAAGGGCTTGTCGTCGTCGACGATGAGGAGCGAGCCGTCGCCGTGGAGGACCTGGGGGGCGCCGGCGTCGGCGGGGGTGGGCTGCAGGCTCATGCTCTTGGATCCCGTGCTGATGAGGCCGCGGGCAGGAGGACGGGGGGCGCCCCGTCCCCGGGGGACAGGTGAGCCGCTCGCCTCGGGCGGGCCGTGCTGTCGGCGTTGGACGCCGCTCCACCCTAGATGGGGCCCGCGTCAGAACAAACCAGGGGCACGGGGCTCCTTCGGCCGCTTCGACGGGGTGGACCTCGGCCGCGCCGCGCCGCGTTCGAAGGCGTCGCGCGGCCAGGTCACGGACACGACGGCGCCGGTCTGGGGCGCCGACGCGTTGGACGTCCGGACGACGGCCCCGGAGCGCTCCAGCAACGTCTTGGCGATGAACAGGCCGAGGCCGAGGCCGGAGTTGGTTTCCGACTTCGCCCGGCCGCCGGCGCGGCGCGTGGTGACGTAGGGCTCGCCCAGCCGCGACAGGATCTCGGCGGCGAAGCCCGGCCCGTCGTCGCGCACCGTCACGCTGACGATGTCGGGCGTCCAATGGGCGTCGATCTGCACCCCGTGGCGGGCGAAGTCGACCGCGTTCTCGACGAGGTTGCCGAGGCCGTACAGGATCGCCGGGTTGCGGGCGCAGACCGGTTCCTCGTCGAAGCCGATGGGCGTCACAGTCACGGCCACGTCGAAGTTGCGCTGCGGCCCCGCCACGTCCTCGACGAGGTGGCTCAGCGTCATCTCCTCGAGCGGCCCGGCGTCTTCCGTCCCGAGCGAGGTCAGCTTGCCCAGGATGGCGCGGCAGCGCTGCGCTTCCTGGTCGAGCAGGCGGATGTCGTCGGCGATCTGCGCCACGTCGATCATGGCGCCGGCCTTGGCCACCAGCCCCAGCATCTCGCGCACCACCAGCGTGATGGTGGCGAGCGGGGTGCCGAGTTCGTGGGCGGCGGCGGCGGCGAGCCCGTCGAGCTGCGTCAGGTGCTGCTCGCGGGCGAGCACGAGCTCGGTGGCCGCCAGCGCGTCGGAAAGCTGGCGGGCTTCCTCGGCGACGCGGGACGCGTAGACGCCGATGAAGCCCACCCCCAGCACCACCGCGCACCAGATCCCGGCGGAGAACAGGAAGGGCAGGCGGATCTCCTCGCCCGGATGCCAGGGCAGCGGCTCGTGCCAGCGCACCAGCACGGTCGCCGCCACCACGGCGAGCCCGCCGAGCAGCAGCGTGCGGGGCGGCGGCAGCGACGCCGCCGAGATCATCACCGGCGCCAGGAACAGCATCGAGAAGGGGTTCTGGAGGCCCCCCGTCAGGTACAGCAGCGCGGACAGCTGCAGGAGGTCGTAGCCGAGCAGCGCGGTGGCGGTGTGGTCGTTCAAGCGGTGCGTGACGGGGTAATGGAAGCGGAGCCAGGCGTTGCAGATCACCGACAGGCCGATCACGGCGAGGCAGGCCGCCAGCGGCAACGGGAAGCCCAGCACGAGCTGGGTGAACAGCACCGCGCTGGCCTGGCCCGTCAGCGCGAGCCAGCGCAGGCGGGACAGCGTGTCGACGCGCAGGCGTCGCGCCGGCCGTCCGAGGTCGATGTCGATCATGTTGGGCATGGGCCGGGGGGATGTCCTCGCTGGGTCGCGCTCGACGGCGCTTATAGCGGTCCCGGCGACCGCCGGGGGCGACCGCGCGGTTTTGCCCGTGCGACGGCGGGTTCGTTTCGGCGGCGCGGACCGCTTATACCCTCCGCATGCAGCATCCACCGACAGCCGGGGCCGCCATCGCGCTCCGAAGCCTCACCAAGCGCTACGGCGGGCACACGGCCGTCGACGGCCTGACGCTGGAGATCGCGCGCGGGTCCGTGTGCGGGCTGCTCGGGGGCAACGGCGCCGGCAAGACCACGACGATCGGCATGATCATGGGGCTGATCCTGCCGACGTCGGGCGAAGCGCGCGTGCTCGGCGCCGACATGGCGACAGACCGCCACCGCGTGCTCGGCCGCATGAACTTCGAAAGCCCCTACGTGGACATGCCGCACCGCCTCACGGTGCGGCAGAACCTCGACGTCTTCGCCCGGCTCTACGGGCTGAAGGACCGCCGCGCCCGCGTGGCGGCGCTGGCGGCGCAGCTGTCGCTCGACGCCTTCATGGACCGGCCCGCCGGCGCCCTGTCGGCCGGGCAGAAGACACGGGTGGCGCTGGCCAAGGCGCTGCTGAACAGCCCCGACGTGCTGCTGCTCGACGAGCCCACCGCGTCGCTCGACCCCGACACCGCCGATTGGGTGCGCGGCCTGATCGAGGACGACCGGCGCGCGCGGGGCACCACCATCCTGCTCGCGTCCCACAACATGGCGGAGGTCGAGCGCCTGTGCGACCGCGTCGTGGTCATGCGGACGGGGCGCATCGTCGCCGACGGGACGGTGGCGTCGCTGAAGGCACGCTTCGGGCGCGACACGCTGGAACAGGTCTTCCTCGACGTCGCGCGGGGGACGGGAAACGACAGCATGGAGGAAACCGCCGCGTGACCGCCTTCTCGCCGTCCCGCGTCGCCGCCATGGTGACGCGCTATTCCTACCTGCTGCGCGGCTCCTGGCCGCGGCTGCTCGACCTCATGTACTGGCCCACCGTCCAGCTCGTCACCTGGGGGTTCATCCAGCGCTTCGTCGGCCAGGCCGCCGCGGCGGGCGGCTCGGGGGGGCGGCTCGCCGTCGGCGCCGGGACGCTGATCGGCGCCGTGATGCTGTGGGACGTGTTGTTCCGCGGCCAGCTGGGCTTCACGCTCTCCTTCCTGGAGGAGATGCATTCGCGCAACATCGGCAACCTGTTCATGAGCCCGCTGCGACCGCTGGAGTTCGTGGCCGCCATGATGGTGATGAGCCTCGTGCGCCTGGCGCTCGGCGTCGTGCCCGTCACCGGGCTCGCCGTGCTGTTCTTCGGCTTCAACCTGTGGGGGCTCGGGGTCGCGCTCGGCCTGTTCTTCGCCAACCTCATCCTGACGAGCTGGAGCGTCGGCCTCGTCGTGTCGGGGTTCCTGCTGCGCAACGGGCTCGGCGCCGAGGAGCTGGCGTGGAGTTTCATGTTCCTGCTGCTGCCGCTCAGCTGCGTGTATTATCCCGTGGCGGTGCTGCCGGGCTGGCTGCAGGCCGTGTCCTGGTGCCTGCCCCCCACCTACGTCTTCGAGGGGCTGCGGGCCGCCCTGAACGACGGCGTGGTCCGCGCCGACCTGATGGCCGAGGCCTTCGCGATCAACCTCGGCCTCATGGCGCTCGGCACGCTCGCGTTCCTGTGGTTCGTGCGGCGCTCGCGCGAAGCCGGCACGCTGCTGCAGATGGGCGAGTGACCCCGCATGGCGCCGCGATCGCGCGCTAATCGTGACACGCCGGATTGTCGGTCCTCCCGGCAGGGGCTATCCTCGGGCCAGCAGGGGCGGCTCCGCGCGCGGATGCCCGGCTCCGGAACTCCAGCGTCGGGTGTGTCGTGGGTCAGATGAAGATCACTTACCCCATGTACGAGATGACCCATCTCGCGCTGGCGCCGGCCCGTGCCGTCTCGGACGCCACGCGCCTCCTCTTCAAGAACCCGCTGAACCCCTGGACCTACACGCCCGTCGGCCGCAACATCGCCGCCGCGGCGGAAGTGTTCGAGCGCATGACGCGCCGCTACGGCAAGCCGGTCTTCGGCCTGGACCACACGACGGTCGACGGGCGCGAGCTCGCCGTCACCGAGACGGTCGTCTGGGAGCGGCCCTTCTGCAAGCTGCTCCACTTCAAGAAGCATGACGACGGCGGCACGGCCCCGCGCTCGCGGATGCTGGTGGTGGCGCCGCTGTCGGGCCACTACGCCACCCTGCTGCGCGGCACCGTCGAAGCGCTGCTGCCCCACTTCGACGTCTACGTCACGGACTGGGCCGACGCCCGCATGGTGCCCCTGGCGATGGGCCGGTTCGACCTCGACGACTACATCGCCTACCTGATCGACATCCTCCGCGTGCTGGGCCGGGACGGCGTGCCGGTGCACACGCTCGGCGTGTGCCAGCCGGCCGTGCCGCTGATCATCGCGGCCGCCCACATGGAGAAGACGGGCGACCCGCTCCACCCGACCTCGATGACCCTGATGGGCGGCCCCATCGACACCCGCTGCAGCCCCACGGCGGTGAACAGGCTCGCCGAGGAGCGCGGCACCGAGTGGTTCCGCGAGAACTGCCTGGAAACGGTGCCCTTCCCCTATCCGGGCATGGGCCGCAAGGTTTATCCGGGCTACCTGCAGCTGTCCGGCTTCATGGCGATGAACATGGACCGCCACGTCAATGCCCATCAGGACATGTTCTACCACCTCGTCAACGGCGACGGCGATTCGGCCGAGAAGCACCGCGACTTCTATGACGAATACCTGTCGGTGTTGGACCTGACGGCTGAATACTACATGCAGACGATCGAGCAGGTCTTCGTGTTGCAGTCGCTGCCGAAAGGCGAGTTCGTGTATGCCGGGGAAAAGGTCGACCTCGGCGACATCCGCCGCACCGCGCTGATGACCGTGGAAGGCGAAAAGGACGACATCTCCGGCGTCGGCCAGACCAACGCGGCGCAGCGGCTGTGCCGCAACCTGCCCGACGCGCTGAAGCTGCACTACCTGCAGCCCGGCGTCGGGCATTACGGCG
This sequence comes from Lichenibacterium minor, assembly GCF_004137685.1. Lineage (GTDB taxonomy): Bacteria > Pseudomonadota > Alphaproteobacteria > Rhizobiales > Beijerinckiaceae > Lichenihabitans > Lichenihabitans minor. Next base: position 16,794 of record NZ_QYBB01000007.1, read on the forward strand.
TGTTCAACGGCTCGCGCTACCGCACCGAGATCGTGCCCCGCATGGTGGAGTTCTCGCGCCGGGTCGAGACCGTGGATCGCGCCGAGGCGGCCTGACCCGCGGCGTCGGGCGCGCCGGTTCCGGGCTGCCGGGGACGGTGCCGGCACCTTCGCCCCGGCGGAACCGCGCCGGCCCCCGCGCTCCCGCTCCGCCCCCACCGCGACCTCGCCTGGGCATCCCCATGTTCTGGACCCGTCCCGCCGCCGCAAGGGCGCCGGCCCCGCCCGAGCCCAAGACCCTCGACGTGTGCCACGCCGGCGCCGTCCACCGCGTCGCCGTGAAGCGCGTCGCGGCGGCGCGGCGCTTCACGCTGCGGGTGCGAGCCGCCGACGGCGCCGCCGTGCTGACCATGCCGCCGCGCGCCTCGCTGCGGTCGGCCCAGGCCTTCGCGGAGCGCAACGCCGAATGGATCGGCACGCGCCTCGCCGCCCTGCCGGAGCGCATCGCCTTCCGGCCCGGCACCTCGGTGCCCCTGCGCGGCACCGACCATGTCATCGCGCTCGACCCGACGAGCCTGCGCCGCGTCCAGCCGGGCCTGGGCCCCGACGGCACCCCCGTGCTGCGGGTGTCGCCCCGCGCGCCCGATCCCGCGGGCGCCGTGCTCCACTTCCTGGCCGCCGAGGCGAGGGCCGACCTCGCCGCCGCGGTGGCCCGCCACGCCGCCGCGGTGGGCCGGCCCGTGGCCGGCATCACGCTGCGCGACACGCGCTCGCGCTGGGGCTCCTGCTCGTCGCGGGGGGCGCTGAACTTCTCCTGGCGGTTGATCCTGGCGCCGCCCGTCGTGCTCGACTATCTCGCCGCCCACGAGGTGGCCCACCTCGTCCACATGGACCATTCCGAGGATTTCTGGCGCGTGACGCGCCGCCTCGCGCCGCGGACCGACGAGGCCGAAGCCTGGCTGAAGCGCCACGGCCCCGGCCTCCACCGCTACGGGCCGGGCCGATGACCGGCGCGGGGCCGGCCGAGCCGCCGGTGGCGGGCGCCGCCGACATCGCCGCCATCGAGGCGGCGGGCTGGCCCGCCGACCTGCCGGCCACGACCTACGAGGTGTTCCGCCGCGCGGCCGAGCGCTTCGGCGACGCCACGGCCCTGTCGTTCTTCCTCGCCGTCGACGACCACCGGCGCACGCGGGACTGGAGCTATCGCGCGCTCTTCGCCGAGGTGACGCGCGCCGCCAACGTCTTCACCCGCCTCGGCGTCGGCCCGGCAGACGTCGTCGCCTACGTGCTGCCGAACCTCCCCGAAACGCATTTCGCCCTGTGGGGCGCGGAAGCGGCCGGCCGGGCGCTGGCGATCAACCCGCTGCTCGACGCGGACGGCATCGCCGACATCCTGCGCGCCGCGAAGGCCAAGGTGGTGGTGACGCTGGCGCCCTTCCCGACCAACGACATCCCCGCCCGGGCGCTCGCGGCGGCGCGGGCGGCCGAAACCGTGACGGACGTCGTGCTGGTCGACCTCGCCGACCACGTGTCGGGCTGGAAGCGGATCCCCGCCCGGCTGATGAGCCTGCGCGCCCGCCGGGGCGCGCCCGGGGCGGGGCGGCCGAGGCTCCACCGCTACGGGCGCCTCGCCGCCGCGGCCCCGCCGGACCGGCTGCTGCGCGCGGCCGCGCCGGCGGCCGGGGACGTGTCGTCGCTGTTCCCCACCGGCGGCACCACGGGCCGGCCGAAGCTCGCCGTCCGCACCCACGCCAACGAGGTCGCCAACGCCTGGATGGCGAGCCGCATGGCGGGCGACGCGGCGAAGCCCGGCGACACGGCCTTCTGCGGGCTGCCGCTGTTCCACGTCAACGCCGCCCTGGTCACGGGCCTCGCCGCCTTCCTGCGCGGCGCCCGCGTGCTGCTCGGGACGCCCCAGGGCTATCGCGCCCCCGGGATGGTGGACCGCTTCTGGGAGATCGTCGAACACCACCGCGTCGCCTCCTTCAGCGGCGTGCCGACCCTGTATGCGGCGCTGCTGCAGAAGCCCGCGGCGGGGCGGAACCTGTCGTCCCTGCGCTACTGCTATTGCGGGGCGGCGCCCCTGCCGGCCGACGCCATCCGCGCCTTCGAGGCGCTGACCGGCGTGCCGATGCTGGAAGGCTACGGGCTGACCGAGGGCACCTGCGTGTCCTCCGTCAACCCGCTCGCGGGCGAGCGGCGCCCGGGCTCGGTCGGGCTGGCGCTGCCCTTCGGGCCCGTGCGGGCGCTGCTGCGCGACGCTTCGGGCGCCTTCCGTGGCGACGCCGCCCCGGGCGAGGCGGGCGCGATCTGCATCTCGGGGCCCAACGTCTTCTCCGGCTACCTCGGCGGGGAGGACAGCGGTTCCTGGGTCGACCGGGGCGACGGGCGCCGCTGGTTCGACACCGGCGACCTCGGACGGATCGATGCCGACGGCTACGTTTGGCTGACCGGCCGCGCCAAGGACCTGATCATCCGCGGCGGCCACAACATCGACCCCGCGACGATCGAGGACGCGCTGTACCGCCACCCCGCCGTCGAGCTCGCCGCCGCGGTGGGGCGCCCCGACCCCTACGCGGGGGAACTGCCGGTCGTCTACGTGCAGCTCCGCGCGGGGGCCGCCGCCGCCGAGGCGGAGCTGCTCGCCTTCGCGGAAGCGCAGGTCGGCGAGCGCGCGGCGCGGCCGAAGGCCGTGCGGGTGCTGGACAGGCTGCCGCAGACCGCGGTGGGCAAGATCTTCAAGCCGACCCTGCGCGAGATGGAAACGCGCCGCTTCGTCGAGGACGCGCTGGCGGGGGCGGGGATCGCCGCCACGGCGACGGCCGCCGTGGACCCGCGGCGCGGCATGGTGGCCACTGTGGCGGTGCCGCCGGACCGCGTCGAGGAGGCCCGGGCGGCTTTGGCCGGGACGAACATCGCGGTGGAGTTCGCGTCCGCCCGAGCCCCGGGCGGGGCGCCCGGCGCGGGATGAAGAACGATCGCCGACATCGGCGCCGCTGGGTTTGCGCTGGAGGCCTGCGGCCCCTGGAACCCCGCTACCGCCGCCGGAAGGTGAGATAGGCCGGCGGGCGTCCCTCGCGGATCGCCTTCGCCTCGTAGCGCGTCGAGGGCCAGCCGTCCCACGGGGCGCGCCAGTCGCCGGCTTCGCGCGCGTCCCAGGCGAAGTCCGCGGACCGCAGCACGCGCGCCAGCACCCAGCCCGCATAATCGTCGATGTCGGTGGCGAAGCGCAGGGGAGCGCCCGGCTTCAGCGCCCGCGCCAGCCGGCCGAGGTTCGCGTCCGACAGGAACCGCCGCTTGCGCTGCCGCCGCTTCGGCCAGGGGTCGGGGTAGAACACGTCGGCGCCCGCGAGGCAGGCGGCCGGCAGGGCGTCGAGCAATTCGCCCGCGTCGCCGGCATGGAGCCGGACGTTGTCGAGCTCCAGCGCTTCGACCCGCTCGACGAGCTTCGCAACCCCGTTGAGGAACGGCTCGCAGCCGATGAAGCCCAGCTCCGGGAAGCGCCCGGCCTCGTAGGCCAGGTGCTCGCCGCCGCCGAACCCCACTTCCAGGCGCAGCCCGGCGATCCCCGGCGCGAACAGCGCCGCAGGGTCGGCGAGGGTGCCGAGGTCGACGGCCAGGGCCGGCAGGTCGCGCGCCATGCGGGCGCGCTGGTCCTTGCGCAGCGGGCGGCCGGCCCGCCGCCCGTGCAGCACGCCCGCCCGGTGCCGGCCCTCGGCGAGGGCCGGTTCGACCGTGTCAGGCGAAGTGGCCACGCAGCGTCTCGGCGAGGTCCGTGGCTTCCCACGAGAAGCCGCCGTCGGCCTCGGGGGCGCGGCCGAAATGGCCGTAGGACGAGGTGCGGGCGTAGATCGGCTTGTTGAGCTTCAGGTGCTCGCGGATGCCGCGCGGCGACAGGCGCATGGCCCCCATCAGCACGTCCTCGAGCTTGGCCTCGTCGATCTGCCCGGTGCCGTGCAGGTCGGCGTAGATCGACAGCGGCTCGGCCACGCCGATCGCGTAGGACAGCTGCAGGGTGCAGCGGTCCGCGAGGCCTGCAGCGACCACGTTCTTGGCGAGGTAGCGCGCCGCATAGGCGGCCGAGCGGTCGACCTTGGTGGGGTCCTTGCCCGAGAAGGCGCCGCCGCCGTGCGGGGCCGCGCCGCCGTAGGTGTCCACGATGATCTTGCGGCCCGTGAGGCCGCAGTCGCCGTCGGGCCCGCCGATGAAGAACTTGCCCGTCGGGTTGACGTGCCACACCGTGTCCTTCGTGACGAAGCCTTCCGGCAGCGCCTTCAGGATGTAGGGTTCCGCGAGGGCCCGGACGTCGTTGGAGGTCAGGTGCTCGTCCACGTGCTGGTGCGACAGCACGATCTGCGTCACCCCCACCGGCACGCCGCCCTCGTAGCGCACCGTCACCTGGCTCTTGGCGTCGGGGCCGAGGCCCTTCTCGGCGCCCGAGCGGCGCGCGTCCGACAGGTTGTGGAGGATGCGGTGCGCGTAATAGATCGGCGCCGGCATCAGCTCCGGGGTTTCGCGGCAAGCGTAGCCGAACATGATGCCCTGGTCGCCGGCGCCTTCTTCCTTGTTGCCGGCCTCGTCGACGCCCGCCGCGATGTCGGCCGACTGCGCGTGCAGCAGGATCTCGACCTTCGCGTTCTCGTGGTGGAAGCCGTCCTGCTCGTAGCCGATGTCGCGGATGGCCGAGCGGGCCGCGGCCTCGATGACCGACGGGTCGATGGCGGGGCCGCGGACTTCGCCGGCGATGACGACGCGGTTGGTGGTGGCCAGCGTTTCGCAGGCGACGCGGATCTGGTAGGGGTCGAGCCCGGCCTTGGCGCCTTCCGCGAAGAACAGGTCGACCACCTCGTCGGAGATGCGGTCGCAGACCTTGTCGGGGTGCCCTTCGGACACGGATTCGCTGGTGAACAGATAATTCTGACGGGCCACGCCGCGCTTCCCTATCGGTGTCGAACGGGGGACGGGCGAACCTGGTGTCGGGTGCCGTCGCGCGCTCGATGAGCTTCGGTGGCGCTGTTTGGCGTGGCCCGTTCGTTTCGTCAAGCCAGAACGGCCATTTCGTTCGGTAAACAGAACGTCAGAAGCATGACGGCCGGCGACGTCAGTCGGTTTCGGCGGTCCCGGCGTCGGCGGGCTTGGGCGCGGCGTCTTCGGCCGGCGCCGATCCGGCATCGTCCGCCAGCGCCGTGACGAGGTCGATGATCTTCTTGCGGACGCGCGCTTCCTTGATGCGCACGAAGGCCTTGTTGAGCAGGAGGCCTTCGGAGGTCGACAGGAAGTCCACCACGAAGCCGGAGCCTTCCTCGGCCATGCCGGGGGCGGCGCCGCTCCCCTCGCCGGGCATTTGCTCGAAGAAGAAGGCCGGCGGCACGTTCAGGATGCCCGCGATCTGCTGGAGCCGGCTCGCCCCGATGCGGTTCGTGCCCTTCTCGTATTTCTGGATCTGCTGGAAAGTCAGCCCCAAAGCGCCGCCGAGCCGTTCCTGGCTCATCCCGATCAGCATTCGCCGCGTGCGGACCCGGCTTCCGACATGCTTGTCGATGGGGTTGGGCAGCTTCTTCACGGGTTGCTCTTCGGACAAGTCCACCACCATGCGCCGTCGGGGTGTCGCAGGGTCCCGCGTGCGGCGGCGGTCGCTCGCGGATGCGCGGGGCGCGCTTCCGCTCACAAGTTCCGCGTGCGCCGCCGTCCGTCCCCGTATCGCACGAGGAAAAGGACGGTCAACAACAGACAGGCGGCGATGGACGGAATGAACTGATTTATCTCAGAAAAAACCGTCGGGGCGATGCTTCTCGGCAAGAAACCGTCCAACACTCCGGCTTCTCCCAACGGCAACTCTTCGAGGATGCGGCCATAAGGGTCGATGATGGCCGACACGCCGGTATTGGCGGCGCGGACCAGCGGCAAACCTTGCTCCACGGCGCGCAGCCGCGCCTGGGCGAGGTGCTGCCAGGGCCCGGCCGTGCGGCCGAACCAGCCGTCGTCGGACACGTTCAGGATGACCCCCCGGTCGAGGCGCTCGTCGCCACGGGGCACGAGCCCCCCCGAGAAGATGGCTTCGTAGCAGACGGCGGGCACCACCGGCGGCAGGCCCGGCACGTGGAGCAGTCGGTGGCGGGGGCCGGGGGTGAAGCCGCCGGGGATCGGCACGAACTGCGAGATGCCGAGCCGCTCCATCAACCCCAGGAAGGGCGTGTATTCGCCGAAGGGCACGAGGTGCACCTTGTCGTAGGTGTCGCCGACCGCGGCCGCGCCCGACGCGGGATCGTGTTCGAGGACCTGGATGGCATTGAAGTAGCGCGGCGGGTTCGCGGGCGAGCCCTGTGACCCCTCGACCCGCGCGGCCCCCGTCACCAGCACGGTGCCCTTCGGCAGGATGCGCCCGATGGCGTCGAGCGCGTCGGGGTCGCGCGACAGGATGAACGGGAAGGGGGATTCGGGCCAGATCAGGTGCGTCACGTCGGCGAGGCCGGTGCGGTCCGGCGAGGTCGCGCGGTCCGACAGGGCGAGGTACTTCGCCAGCAGCGCGTCCTTGTTCTCGTAGGTGAACTCGCCGTCGCCGAACACGTCGGGCTGCATGATGCGCAGGCGGACGCCCGGCACGTCGCCGGCCGGCCCCCCGGCGAGCCGCCAAACGCCGAACGCCGCGAGGCCGATGAGCGTCAGCGCGGCCAGCAGGGTCGGGGCGAGGTTGCGCCGGCCCGCGCCGTCCCGGTCGGCCAGGGTCGCGGGCGCGGCGAACACCGGCACCGCCAGCGCGGTGAGCCCGTGCAGGCCGATGACGCTCGCGCCCTGCGCGAGCACGAGGTTCGAGCCCAGCGCCATGCCGATCTCGTTCCACGGAAAGCCGGTGAACAGCGAGCCGCGCAGCAGTTCCGTGACGAGCAGCGCGAATCCCAGCGCCAGCAGGCGGGCCGGGCCCGCCGACCACAGCGCGCGGGCGAGCGCGAAGGCGCAGCCCGCGTAGATCCCCAGCACGGCCGGCAGGCCGACCACGCCGAGCGGCATCAGCCAGGCCGTCTTGTCGGCGTCGACCAGGAAGGCGGCGCCGAGCCAGTGCAGCCCGGCCGTGAAGAAGCCGAAGCCCCACCACCAGCCGGCCGAGAAGGCCGACCGCAGCGTCGGCCCGAGGTGACGGCGCGCGCCGGAGCGGGACGTCGCGGTGCGCTCGGCGCCGTCGATCAGCCACACCGCGACGGTGAGGGACACCGCCATGGCGGGGACGAAGCCCACCGGCGCCATGGCGAGCGCCCCGCAGGCGCCCGCCAGCAGGGCGAGGCCGCGGCGCGTCCAGCCGGTGGCCAGCACCACGCGGTGGCTCAAGGGGGCGGCGGGGCGCCGCGCGGGTCGGGAAACGGCGTCGCCGCGGCTCGTCATCGGGTCCTTCCACCGGACGCCGCCGGTCGCACCGCGCGGCAGGGCCTCGGCCCGCCTTACGCGATGGCGGGGGAGGGCGGCAAGCCGCAGCCTCGCGCCTTGATGCCAGCCCGCATCTGCGGCACTCCAGCGACACCCCGCGGAGGCTCGCGGCCGCGCGCGACGAAGCGACACGCCATGGATGGTCCCGACGGGTCCGAACCGAACCTCTACATCGCGTGGTACGAGGCTTGGCGGGCCGAGGGGGACGCGCGCCGCGCCGCCGAAGCCGCTGCCCGGCGAGACATGCAGCGGGAAGTCCGCTGCATGATCGGCTTCCTCGTCGGCTGGTCCGTCGCCGCCGCCGCCGCGGGGGCGATCGCCCTCGCGCTGTGGACGGGGGGCGTGAGCGCGCCCGATCAGCGGATGAAGTCGCGCGCCTCGTCCATGCTGGCGAAGACGCGGGTGCCGAGCAGGGTTTCCACCTCGACCGAGCCGTCCGGCAGGATCTGGTAGTTGCGCCCCACCGCGGGCGCGGGCGGCATGACGTTGGCCGGCGCGACGCGCTCGGCTGCGCTTCGCGGGGGGGCGATCTCGTCGTCGAGGTCGTCGAGGGGCGGCTCGGGCATCGGGGACGGCCGGGGCGAGGACGAGCGCTGCAGCACCGCGTCGAAGAAGCGGTTCAGCGCGCCGAAGCCTTCGCGCAGCCCCCCCAGGATCGACAGGCCGAGACCCGTCAGCACCAGCATCTCGGCCAGGGTGGCGATGTCGCCCTTCACCGACAGCGTGGCGACGAGGTTGCCGGGCTGGAGCTGGGCGTCGGCGAGCGCGAAGTCGGCGACGAGGGCCAGCCAGCCCAGCACCACCAGGATCAGCCCGAAGCCGACGAGCCTGTTGCGGGGCGGTGCGGCGCCCGGGAAAGGAAAACCCGACATCTGGATCAGCTCCGCCCCCTGTCCGGGTGCCTTCGGGATGGAAACGGCCGGCTCGCCGCGCCGTTTCCGCTGCATGGTTTCGCGATCGGGGAACCGGGCTCGGGTCGGACGCCGCGCGACGTTCCTTCCCGCCGTCCCCGATCGGGCGGACGGCGGATCAGCCCTCGCCGTCCTCGATCGGACGGACGGCGGATCAACCCTTCGTGACGTCCTTGTCGATGTAGGAGAAGTTCTCGATCAGCACGTCCTTGATGAGCGGCGCGCCGAGGCGGTCGTTCGTGCCCTTGACGAGGCGGGCCGTGAGCTTCTGCAGATCGTACCGCTCGACGTGATGGGGGTCGAGAGCCGTGTCGGAATAGATGGCGCGGAAGGCTTCGTCGAGCAGGTAGACGTCGGGCGGCACCTGCAGCGTCTTCAGCACGTTGGAGTCCTCGGTGAACACGAACTGCGCGGCCATGAAGCCCCGCAGCGCGCCGTCGATCACCATGGGGACGTTGATGACGCGCGTCTTCTGCGACTGCAGCACGGGGGGCGGGGGCGCGGCGGCCTTGGCGGCGTCGGAGGCGCCCGGCAGGTAGAGCGCCACGCCGTAGGCGGTGCCGAGCGCCACCGCCGTGACCCACAGCCCGGCGAAGACCAGCTTCACGCCCGCCCCGCCACGGCCGAATAGGTGCCGTCCGATTCGGCGTCCCTCAGGGTCTGGCCGATGATGTCGGCGATCTCGCGCACGGCGCGGAGCTGGGTGCCGAGGGCCGCGCGGTTGCGCTCGGCCGCCGCGGCGAAGCGCTTCAGCCGTTCGCGCACCTCCGGCTGCGGGCCGAGGGCCGGGGCGGTGCGCAGCGCGCGGCCCAGCTCCAGGAGGCCCTGGCGCTTGCGGTTGCCGAACTCGGCCACGTCGACGGGCAGGTTGCGCTTCAGCGCCTCCGTTTCGGCGTCGAGCACGGATTCCAGCCGGTCCACCACCGCCAATAACGCCGCGGCGCCCGGGGACGGCGACGGCGGCGGGGCGGGTTGCGGGGCGACCGCCGGCCGCCGCGCGCCGGTCCCGAAGATGCTCCCCAGCGCCTGGCCCTTCGCCTTCGTCATGCTTCGTCCTTCTCGGTCGGGTTTCTGCGGCCGGAGCGGCCCACGTCCGGGCCCACGTTGCGGGGGTGGGCTGGACCGGGGCTGGCGCGCCCGGGTCGTGCGAGCGGCGGCGCGCGTTCGCGCCCGCCGACGCTCAGGCGTCCTGACCGCCGGTGTCGGCGGCGGCGGCCGGCGCGGCGCCAGTCACCGCGTGGGCGGCGGCCGACGCGGTCGACCCGGGGCCGTGCGCCTTCTCGATCATGCGGGCGATGCCGATCCGGCCCGACCGCGCCAGCTGGTTCGCGAGCTGCTCCGCCATCATGCCGCGATAAGCGTCGGCCGAGGCGGCATCGCCGAACAGCTTGTCGTCCTTGGGCAGGATCTCCTGCACGAAGGTTTGCAGCAGCACGGCTTCGAACTTCTGATAGGGCGACAGGGTGGAGGCCGCCGTGCCGGCGTGCCCCTGGAACAGCGTCGTGGGACCCGGCGATGCCGCGGCGGCGGGTTTGGGCGCGGCGGCGCTGGCCAGCAGCGCGTGGAAGTCGACCGCTTGGCCGCCGGACGACGTCGCCATCGTGTTGAGCTTGGTCGTCGCGGCCTGCAGGCGCCGTGGGTCCGCCGCCTGGGCGACGTCCAGGATGATGTCTGACGGGGGGGCGATGGACACGGGGTGAGCCTCGGGCGGCGGACGCCCGCCTCGCCCGCCGACGTTGGGCGGGGCGCCTTGCCGGAAGCTTGCGCGCCGACCTCGACCGCTGGCAGGCGCGAACGCGCGCCGCCGTCCGTCCGTCGCCCGGCGTCAGTTGAACAGCGACCGGAGCTGCCCGATGAGGAACGACCGCCGGGTTTCCGACAGCTTGGCCAGGAAGGTTTCGGCCCAGCGGTCGATGTCCTGGCGCGAGATGCGCTCGAACATGGAAGCGAAGCGCGCCTGCCGCTCGTCCAGCGGCATCTCCAACGCGGTCCGCAGGGCCTGCGCCATGCCTTCCGTCTCGTGCGGATTGACGATCAGCGCCGCGTCGAGCTCGGCGGCGGCGCCGGCGAACTGCGACAACAGCAGCACGCCCGGGTCGGCCGGGTCCTGCGACGCCACATATTCCTTGGCGACGAGGTTCATGCCGTCGCGCAGCGGGGTCACCAGCGCCGCCGCGGCGATGCGGAACACCCCCGCCAGCGCTTCGCGCGGATAGGAGCGGTTGATGTAGCGGATCGGCGTCCAGGCGGCTTCGCCGAACTGGCCGTTCACCTCGCTCACCAGCCTGTTCACGTCGTCCGACATGTCGCCGTATTCGGGGATCTCGGAGCGGCTCTTCGGCGTCACCTGGAGGTAGGTCACGCGGTTGCGCCAATTGGCCTCGTGTTCGAGGAAGTGCCGGTACCCCTCGACGCGGTGGACGATGCCCTTCGAATAGTCGAGCCGGTCCACGCCCACCACCAGCTTGCGGCCCTGCAGGCTGTCGCGCAGCTCGCGCGTGAAGCCGGAATCCACCGTTTCGGCCGCCACCGCGGCGAGGTCGGCGGTCTCGATGCCGACCGGGAAGGCGCCGATGCGGACCACCCGCCCGTCGACCGCATAGGAGGTGCCGTCGCGACCCTGGTGCCCGCCCGACATGGCGAGGTAGCGGCCGTAGTTGTTGCGGTCGTTCTCCGTCTGGAAGCCGACGAGGTCGTAGTGGCTGAGCGCCCCGATCGTCTGCTCCTGCTTCGGGATGGTGAAGAGCAGGTCGGCCGGCGGACAGGGGATGTGGAGGAAGAAGCCGATCGGGTTGTTGAAGCCGCGCGACCGCAGCTCCCGCGCCAGCGGCATCAGGTGGTAGTCGTGGACCCAGATGACGTCGTCGGGCTTCAGCAGCTTCGCCAGGTGGTCGGCGAAGAGCGCGTTGACGCGCAGGTAGCCGCCGAGGTCCGAGCGGTTGAACTCCGCGAGGTCGACCCGGTAGTGCAGGATCGGCCACAGCACGCGGTTGGCGAAGCCCGTGTAATATTCGTTGTAGTCGCCCGTCGACAGGTCCGTCACCACGTAGGTGACGTTGTCGCGTTCGACCGTCTGCGGCTCGACGGCGGGACCGTCGTCGATCTTGCCGCTCCAGCCGAACCACAGCCCGGGCCGCGACTTCAGCGCGGCATGGACCGCCACCGCCAGGCCCCCGGGCGGCGGCGGGTGGCCCGGCTCCGGCACCGTGACGCGGTTGGAAACGATGACCAGCCGGCTCATCGAGCCCCCTCCCAGTTGCGGGTCCCCGGGGAAGCCCTGCGCGACGGCGTCCCGCCGATCGCCGTCACCCTAGCGGCGAAGGGCAGGGCGTCAATGGACCAGGGGTCGAGCGTGCCCATCATGCGGGCCGGCCGCCGCGGCTCGCGAAGGCGCCGAGCCAGGACCGCACCGCGGCGGGGTCGGCGAAGGTGCCCCGCGTCCCCGGCAGGTCCCGGCCGACCCCGTAGGCCCGCCCGCCCCGCGCTTCGGCGGCGGCGAACCCCGGCAGGTCCGTGACGTCGTCGCCGACGAAGACCGGACACCGCCCCGCGAAGGGCGCGCGGCCCATCAGCTCCGCGATGGCGGCGCCCTTGTCGACGCCGGGCCGCTTCAGCTCGAACACGAAATGCCCGGGCAGGAGGACCAGCCCGCCGTCCCCCCGGGCTTCGCGGACGCTGTCCAGCGCGTCGCGCAGCCGCGGCCCCGTGTCGGGCGCGGCGCGGTAGTGGACCGCGACGGAAAAGCCCTTGTCCTCGACGATCGAGGCGGGGAAGTCCCGCGCGACGGCGAGGATCTCATCCCGCAGTGTGGAGGGCAGCGGCTCGACCTTGGTCCAGACGGGCCCGTCGGCGAAGCGGAACTCCGCCCCGTGGACGCCGCTCGCGGTGAAGCGCCGCGGCGCGAACAGGCGGTCGAGCTGCGCGACGCTGCGGCCGCTGACCAGGGCCAGGGCGCCGCCGCAGAGCCGCTCGGCCGAGGCCAGGTCGTCCAGCAGCCCGGGTGCCACCGCCACGGCGTCCGGGGTGGGCGCGATGTCGACCAGCGTGCCGTCGACGTCGAAGAACAGGCAGGCATCGTGGGGCGGGAGTTCGGGGATCATCCGACGGTCGGCTCGCATGCGGGATTCGGACGACGCGGGGGGGCGTCAGCCGACACCCTCGGGCCCGTTCAACGTCGGCATCGGGGGTGAGTTCCGGCCCGGCCGCGCGCTTCGGTCGCGGCCCGGCCCTGCGGCGAGGAACCGCAGTGTCGGGCGCGACGTTCTGCTTCCGACCGAGCGCCGGGCAAGCCGGCACGGCCCCGTCGCGCCGCACGAGCTGCGGCGCGGCTTCGCGCTCCCCGGCGGTCGGGGGTTCCCGACCGCGACCATCACACCGTCAGTCGATCCTCGAGCTCCGGAAGCCTGGCATGAGAATCGCGCAGATCGCCCCCCTGATGGAATCCGTGCCGCCCCGGCTCTACGGCGGCACCGAGCGCATCGTGTCCTGGCTGACCGAGGAGCTGGTGCGCCAGGGACACGACGTGACGCTCTTCGCCAGCGGCGATTCCATCACGGCCGCCGATCTCGTCCCCTGCACGGCGGAAGCCATCCGCCTGTCCGACACCATGCGGGACTACCTGCCCCACACGCTGATGATGGCCGAGCGCGTGCACCGGCTCGCGGACGCCTTCGACGTGCTTCACTTCCACGTCGACCTGTTCCACTTCCCCCTGTTCCGCGCCACGCCCGACAAGGTGCTGACGACGCTGCACGGGCGGCAGGACATCCCCGACCTGTGGCCCTTCTACCGGGCCTTCCCGGAGATGCCGCTGGCGTCGATCTCGGACGCGCAGCGCGCCCCCATCCCCGACGCCAACTTCGCCGGCACCGTTCTGCACGGCCTGCCCGCCGACCTGCACCGGCCGTCCTACGACCCGCGCGGCGGCTACCTCGCCTTCCTGGGCCGGATCTCGGCCGAGAAGCGGCCGGACCGCGCCATCCGCATCGCCCGCGCCCTCGGCATCCCGCTGAAGATCGCCGCCAAGGTGGACGATGCCGACCGCGGCTATTTCGAAGCGGTGATCAGGCCCCTCCTGCAGGAGGGCGGCGGGGTCGAATTCATCGGCGAGGTCGACGAGCGCGCGAAGACGCGGTTCCTCGGCGAAGCCCGGGCGCTCCTGTTCCCCATCGACTGGCCGGAGCCCTTCGGCCTCGTGATGATCGAGGCCATGGCCTGCGGCACGCCGGTGCTGGCCTTCCGCCACGGCTCCGTGCCCGAGGTGGTCGAGGACGGCATCACGGGACGCGTCGTCGGCTCGGTCGAGGAGGCCATCGCGGCCGTGCCGCAGGTGATGGCGATGGACCGCCGCAAGGTGCGCCGCCGCTTCGAGGAGCGCTTCACCGCCGAGCGCATGGCGCGCGACTACCTCGCCCTCTATGCCCGGCAGGCGGCGCTGGCGGAGGTCGCCGATGCAGTGCCCCGCGTCGGCGCGCCGGGCACGGCCCGCGGCGCGCTCGACCGCGACGCCCTCCTGCACCGGCGGTCCGCTGTCGCGCAGTGACCGAAGGGGAGCCGGCTCCGCCCGGCTTCCCACCCGAGCCCGCGACGCGGCTGGTCCGGCCCGCGCCGCGGCCCGCCCCTCCTGACCGGGACGCTCCCCCGACATGACCGATCCCAGCGGCGACGGATTCCCCCGCGAGCCCGAAGGCCCCGCGAAGCCCGATCCCACCGAAAGGACGCCGTTCTACATCCCGGCGACCGCCACCGCGGCGCGGCCCCGCCACACGCTGAAGCATGGCGACACCTTCGCGGTGCTCGACAGCTTCGGCGACATCGGCGCTTCCGCGGGCGGGCCGGACGGGCTGTTCGACCACGACACCCGCTACCTGTCGCGCTTCGAGATGCTGCTGGCCGGCTCGCAGCCGCTGCTGCTCGGCTCGGGCGTGCGCGACGACAACCTCACCTTCACGGTCGACCTCACGAACCCCGACGTGTACCGGGACGGCCGCATCGTCCTGGCCAAGGACACGCTGCACGTCGTGCGCACCACCTACCTGTGGGGCGGGACCGCGCACCAGCGCATCCATGTGGTCAACCACGGCGCCGACGGCGCCGCCTTCACGCTCGGCTTCGTCTTCGGCTGCGACTTCTCCGACCTGTTCGAGGCGCGCGGCATGCGTCGCGACGCGCGCGGCACGATGTCGGAGGCGGCCGAGGGCGACCGCGTCGCCTTCGGCTACGCGGGGCTCGACGGGATGCCGCGCCGGGCGGTGCTGCGCTTCGCGCCGGCGCCGCGCCGGCTCGCGAGCGGCGCTGCCACCTACGAGGTCGCGCTCGACCCCGGCGCGTCCTTCACCGTCACGGTCGCGGCCGAATGCTCCGGCCCGCGCCCGGCCGAGACGGCGGAGTTCCGCCGGGGCCTCGTGGCGGCCAACCGCGCCGCCAAGGCGCTGATGCGCGGCGTCGCGACGGTGGACTCCTCCAACGAGGTGTTCAACGAGGTCCTGCGCCGCTCGACGGCCGACCTCTACATGCTGCTGACGGACACGCCGCAGGGCCTCTACCCCTATGCCGGCATCCCCTGGTATTCGACGACCTTCGGCCGCGACGGCATCATCACAGCCCTGCAGATGCTGTGGATCGACCCCGCCGTCGCCCGGGGCGTGCTGGCCCGCCTGGCCCATTTCCAGGCGACGGGTTTCGACGCGGAGGCGGACGCCGAGCCGGGCAAGATCCTGCACGAGATGCGCGGCGGCGAGATGGCGGCGCTGAAGGAGGTCCCCTTCGGGCTCTACTACGGCTCGATCGATTCCACGCCGCTGTTCATCGTGCTGGCCGGCCTCTACCTCGAGCGCACCGGCGACCTCGACGCCATCCGCGGCCTGTGGCCAGCCATCGAGCGGGGCTTCGCCTGGATGGACGGGCCGGGCGACCGGGACGGGGACGGGTTCCTCGAATACGCCCGCGCCGACGAGACGGGGCTGCAGAACCAGGGCTGGAAGGACTCGCAGGACGCGGTGTTCCATGCCGACGGGTCGCTGGCCGAAGGCCCGATCGCCCTGGTGGAGGTGCAGGGCTACGCCTATGCGGCGCGCCACGGCGGCGCCCGCATGGCCGAAGCGCTGGGCTTCGGCGAGCGCGCCGCCGCGCTGCGCGGGCAGGCCGAGGCGATGCGGGACCGGTTCGACGCCGCCTTCTGGTGCGACGAGATCGGGATGTACGCCATCGCGCTCGACGGCGCCAAGAAGCCCTGCCGGGTGCGGACTTCCAACGCCGCCCACGTCCTGTGGACCGGCATCGTCAAGCCCGAGCGCGCGGCCCGCATCGCAGCCGAGGTGGTGAGCCCGAAGTTCCTGTCTGGCTGGGGCGTCCGCACCGTGGCGGTGGGCGAGCCGCGCTACAACCCGATGAGCTACCACAACGGCTCGGTGTGGCCGCACGACAATGCGCTGATCGCCTGGGGCCTCGCCCGCACCGGGCAGGCGGAGGCGGCCGAATGCGTCTTCTCGGCCCTGTTCGCCGCTTCCGCCTGCTTCGACTCGCGCCGACTGCCGGAGCTGTTCTGCGGCTTTCGCCGGCGCCGTGGTGCCGCGCCGACCCTTTACCCGGTCGCCTGCGCGCCCCAGGCCTGGGCGGCCGGCACGCCGTTCCTGCTGCTGCAGGCCAGCCTGGGGATCGAGTTCGACCCGGCGGCGCGGGCGATCCGCTTCCGCAACCCGCGCTTGCCCGCCTTTCTGGAGGAGATCACCCTGCGCGACCTCGGCTTCGCGGAGGCCAAGGTCGACGTGACGCTGCGCCAGGTGGGGCGCCATGCG
This sequence comes from Lichenibacterium minor, assembly GCF_004137685.1. Taxonomy (GTDB): domain Bacteria; phylum Pseudomonadota; class Alphaproteobacteria; order Rhizobiales; family Beijerinckiaceae; genus Lichenihabitans; species Lichenihabitans minor. The sequence continues at coordinate 32,898 of NZ_QYBB01000007.1, forward strand.
GCCTTGCGCGTGCTGCGCAACACCGGCGCCGTGCAGGTGTCGATGCTGCTGGACTGACGGTGTGGCGGGCGGCGGCGGCTCAGGCCGCCGGTTCGAGCCGGGTGCCGTCGTGCGGCTCCGCCGCGAACCGCTCGATCCCGGCGGCGTCGCCGGTCAGCACCGTCAGGACTTCGACGCCGGGCAGGCCCTTGTCGGTCGTGCCGCCGGGCCCGACCGACAGGCCCGCCTCCAGGGCGGCGCCGCGCACGGCCGTTTCAAAGGCGTGGGCCGCCTCGCCCGTGGGGAACAGGTTCGAATACCGCCGCTCGATCGCCATGCCGTCGCCTCCTCGTTCCGTCGGGCGGGGAACGTTTCCGGCCGCGCCCCGGGTCCGTCCCGGGCGACGCGCGAAAATCCCCCGCGCCTTATCATGGGTGAGCGACAGGGCCGGCCGGCCCCCTTAAGGCGATGGCCCATGCGCCATCCCGTCCCCAGCGCCGCCCGCTCCGACCGGCCCGCCGTCGCGCCGCGGCGCGGGGCATGAGCCTCGCGGACGTCTACATCGGGGCGTTCCTGGGCAGCCTCGTGCTCCTGGGCGTGCTGGGGTGGCTCCTGCTCTGGCCGTCGCAACGCTGAACGGATCGTTGTGGCCCCCACGTCCCCGCGCTACACGTCGCCCATGGCCAAGGACAGGAGCCGGGAACCCGCCAGCGGGGAACCCGCCGCGACGCCCACGGGAGGAACGCCGCAATCCGGCCGACGGTCGCAGCGGCTGCGGCTGCGGGCGGCCTGGATGTACCACGTCGAGGAGATGACCCAGAGCGCCATCGCCGAAGCGCTGGGCGTCGGCCGCGTCACCGTGGTGCGCCTGCTGTCGGACGCGCAGGCGCTGCACGAGGTCCGCATCTCCCTCAGCCGCGACATCGCCGAGCTCACCGCGCTGGAGCGCGCGCTGGAACGGCGCTTCGGCATCGGCGAGGCCGTGGTGGCGCCCCTCTCCTCGCCCGCGGCCGACCCCACCCTGCCGATCGGCGCCGCCACGGGCCGCACCCTGTCCGACATGCTGCGCCCCGGCATGCGGATCGGCGTCGGCTGGGGCCGGACGCTGATCTCGGCCCTCAACGCCATCGACGAGCGGCCCCTGCCGGGGCTGGCCGTCGTGTCGATGCTGGGCGGCATCGCCAAGGTGCTCCAATACAACCCCGCCGACTTCGCCTGGCAGCTGTCGCGGCTGCTGCAGGCCGACTGCTTCCTCATCCCGGCCCCGGCCGTGGTGGACGGCCCCGACACCAAGCGGGCGCTGATCGAGCGCTGCGGCCTGGGCGAGATCTTCGACCTCGGCCGGGCGCTCGACGCCGTGCTGATGAGCGTCGGCGGCATGGGGCCGGACAACACGTCCTTCGGCTTCGGCTATTTTTCCGAGGCCGACCGCCGCTCGCTGCTCGCCGCCGGGGCGGTCGGCGACCTGCTCTACCAGTTCTACGACATCGACGGCGTCGTGCTCGACCATCCCGTCAACGCCCGCGTGATGGCGGTGCCCTGCGACAGCATCCGGGCCGCGCCCGTGCGGATCCTCACCTCGGGCGGCCCCGGCAAGGTGGACGCCATGCTGGGCGCCATCCGCCTCGCGCGCCCGACCGTGCTGATCACCGACGAGGCCACGGCGGCGTCGCTGCTGGAGCTGGCCGGAAACGGGCCGGCGTCCTGACGCGCGTTTCGAGCTGCGGTGCTGCGCCCCGTTGCGCGGGGCCGCCATTTTGCTAAGCCATTGACAGCGAAAGCGCTGCCGTGCCGACGACGGGACCAGGACCCTTGCCACGATCCACCGATAGCTCGGCCGGGGACCGCGAACGGCAGCGCCGGGCGGCCCTCGACGCCTACGCGGTCCTCGACACCGCCCGCGAGCCGGAGTTCGACGACATCGTCGCCATGGCGGCGCGGGCCTGCGGGACGCCCATCGCCCACATCAACTTCATCGACGGCCACCGCCAATGGTTCAAGGCGGAGGTCGGCATCGGCCGCCGCGAGCTGCCCGCCGAAGCGCCGCTCTGCGCGGCGACGCTGGAGGAGGAGGAGATCCTCCTCGTGCCCGACCTCGCGGCCCGGCCCGGGGCGGACGCGTCGTTCCGCGGCCTCGCGGGCCCGCTCCCCCGGTTCTACGCCGGCGTGCCGCTGCGGACGCCGGAAGGCGTCGCCATCGGCACGCTGTGCGTGCTCGACCATCGCCCGCGCGAACTCGACGGCCAGCAGCTCTTCATCCTCAAGGCCCTGGCGCGGTCCGTCATGGCGCAGCTCGACCTGCGCCGCGCCGTGGCGGAGCGCGACCGGGCCCTGGAGCAGGGGCGGCGCGCCGAGGCCGAGCGGCGCCGCGGCGACGCCCGCAGCCGCCATGTGCTCGACAGCGCCATCGACTACGGCATCATCAGCACGGACCTCGACGGCCGCGTGACGGGCTGGAACGAGGGGGCCCGCCGCATCATGGGCTGGACCGAGGCCGAGATGCTGGGGCAGCCCGCGAGCCGCATCTTCACGCCCGAGGACAACGCCATCGGCCGCCCCGCGACCGAGATGGCGTCCGCGCTCGCGACCGGCCGCGGCACGAACGAGCGCTGGCACCAGAAGCGCGACGGCACGCGCTTCTGGGCCGACGGCGAGATGATGGCGCTGCGCGACGAGGACGGCGCCGTCACGGGCTTCCTGAAGATCCTGCGCGACCGCACGGAGCGGCGGGACGCGGAACGCACCCTGCGCGAAAGCCGCGAGCGCTCCGACGCCGCCCTGGCGAGCGGCCTCGTCGGCTTCGTCGACTGGGACGCGGCGAGCGGCCTCGTGCGCGGCGATGCGCGCTTCGCCGGCTTCCTCGGGCTGTCCGAGGCGGAAGCCGCGGCGGGCGTGGGCCCGGAGGAGCTGCTCGGCCGCATCGACCCCGCGGACCGCGACGCCGTGCAGCGGCAGGTGGGGGCGAGCTTCGCCGAGGGGACCGACTTCGTGTCCGAGTTCCACGTCGCGCGGGACGGCGGCGAAGCGCGGTGGCTGCTGCTCAGCGGCCGCTGCTACCGCGCGGAAGGCGGCAAGCCCCCGCGCCTGACCGGCATCGCCATCGACGTCACGGCGTCGCGCTCGGCCGAAGCGGCGCTGCGCGCCAGCGAGGAGCTGAACCGCCGCGTGCTGGCGTCGTCGGGCGACTGCATCGTGGTCATGGACCTCGACGGCACCGTGCGCTTCGTCAACGCCGGCGGCCTGCAGGCCCTGGAGGTCGACGATGCCGCCGACCTTCTGGGCGGGCCCTGGGAGAAGCTGTGGCCCGCCACCGAGGGCGAAGCGATCGGGCGCGCCCTCGCGGCGGCGCGGCACGGCGGGTCCGGCCGCTTCCGGGGCCCCGCCGCGACCGCCAAGGGCAATTCGCGCTGGTGGGATGTCGTGGTGACGCCGATCGTCGACGCCGGCGGCGCGCCGGAGCGCCTGCTCTGCGTGTCGCGCGACATCACCGCCGAGATCCTGGCCGAGCGGGACCAGCTTTCGCTGGTGGCCGAGCGCGATGCCGAGCGCCTGCGCTTGAAGGCCGTGCTCGACGCGGCGCCCGTCGGCATCCTGTTCGCCGAGGCTTCGGGCCGCATCGTGGGGCAGAACCCGCGCGCCGACCGCATCTTCGGCCATGGGGTGATCCCCACCGACGTGGTCGAGGGGCATGGCGACTGGATCCTTTACACGCCGGACCGGGAGCGGCTCGCCCTCGACCGCTACCCCCTGGTGAGGGCGCTCGCCCGGGGCGAAACTTCGGCGGGCGAGGAATACCTGTACCGGCGCGGCGACGACTCGCTGGCCTGGGTGCAGCTCACGGCGGCGCCGATCCGCGACGCCGCGGGCGACATCGCGGGCGGCGTCGTCTGCATCGAGGACATCGCGGCCCGCAAGACCGCCGAAGCGGCGCTGCGCCGGCTCAACGGGACGCTCGAAGCCACGGTGGCGGAGCGCACCCACGAGCTCGACAGCATCTGGCGCCATTCGCGCGACATGTTCTGCGTGGCCCGCTTCGACGGCACCTTCATGCGCCTCAACCCGGCCTGGGCGGAAACGCTCGGCTGGACGCCGGAGGACCTGCTCGACACGCCGTTCTTCGACCTCGTCCATCCCGACGACCGGGGGCGCACCGCCAGCGCCATGGCGGTGCTGGGCGACGGGCTTTCGGTGCCGGGCTTCGAGAACCGCTACCGCCACAAGGACGGCTCCTACCGCTGGTTCTCCTGGAACGCCGTGCCCCACGAGGGGCTGATCTACTCCATCGTGCGCGACATCACGGACGAGAAGGAGGCCGCGGCGGCGCTCGCCAAGGCCGAGGAGGCCCTGCGCCAATCGCAGAAGATGGAAGCGGTGGGCCAGCTCACGGGCGGCATCGCCCACGACTTCAACAACCTGCTCACCGGCATCACGGGCGCGCTCGACCTGATGCAGCGGCGCATCGGCCAGGGCCGCACCGCCGACGTCGGCCGCTACGTCGAGATCGCCATCGGCTCGGCCAACCGGGCGGCGGCCCTGACGCACCGGCTGCTCGCCTTCTCGCGCCGCCAGCCGCTCGACCCGCGGCCGACCGACGCCAACCGCCTCGTCGGCTCCATGGAGGACCTGCTGCGCCGCACCACCGGCGAGGCCATCGCCTTCCAGGTGGCGCTGGCCGACGACCTGTGGCCGACGCTGTGCGACCCGCACCAGCTCGAGAACGCCCTGCTCAACCTCGTGATCAACGCCCGCGACGCCATGCCGGACGGAGGGCGCCTGACGATCGAGACCGCCAACGTGACGGTCGACGCGGCCGAGCCCGACGGGCCGGACCCCGGGGCCTACGTGGCCCTGACGGTGACCGACACGGGCCACGGCATGGCCCCCGACGTGGCGGCGCGGGCCTTCGACCCGTTCTTCACCACGAAGCCGATGGGGCAGGGCACCGGGCTCGGCCTGTCGATGATCTACGGCTTCGTGCGCCAGTCCGAGGGGCATGTCGCGATCGACAGCGCGGCCGGCCGCGGCACGCGCGTGCGGATCGTGCTGCCGCGCTTCGCCGGCACGGCGGCGAGCGACGTCCCCCCCTCCGGCCCGGCCGCGCCGCATCGCGCCCCGGCTCGGGAAACCGTTCTGGTGGTCGAGGACGAGCCGTCGGTGCGCGACCTCGTCGTCGAGGTCCTGGTCGACCTCGGCTACCGCGCCCTGCAGGCTCCCGACGGGCCCGCGGGACTGAAGCTGCTGCGGGAACACGGCCAGCGCATCGACCTTCTCGTCACCGATGTCGGCCTGCCGGGCATGAACGGGCGGCAGCTGGCCGAGCAGGGGCGGCGGCTGCGGCCCGACCTGCCGGTGCTGTTCATCACCGGCTACGCCGAGGACGCCACCTTCGGCGAGGGCCACCTCGACCCCGGCCTGCAGATGCTCACCAAGCCCTTCACCATCGACGCGCTGGCGGGCCGGATCCGCGCCATGATCGAGGCGGGGGCGGGGCGCTAGGCGACGCAGCCCGCCGCCGGTCCCGCCCCGTCCCCGGAGCGGCCCGTCACGCCGCCGGTGCCGCGGCCTTCGCCTTCCGCGGCTCCGCCGCCAAGGGGAACAGCAGCGTGAAGGTCGTGCCGACGCCCGGCTGGCTCGCCACCGTGGCGTCGCCGCCGATGCGCCTCATGAAGCCGTAGACCTGGGCGAGGCCGAGGCCCGTGCCGGTGTCCGCCTTGGTGGTGAAGAAGGGCTCGAACACCTTCTTCAGGTCGCCCGGCGCGATGCCGGTGCCGGTGTCGGCGACGCTGAGCGCGACCCCGCGCGCGCCGGCGTCGCGCGTGGTGATCGTCACCCGGCCGCCACCCGGCATCGCTTGGCGGGCGTTGACGACGAGGTTCATCAGGGCGGCGTCGAACTGCGTCCCGTCCGCCTGGCACAGGGGCAGGTCCTCGCCCTTGTCGCAGGTGAGCGTCACGCCCGGCCCGGCGGCGTGGCGCAGCACGCCGTCGAGCCCGTCGAGCAGCGCGTTGATCGAGGTCGGGCGGAGCTGCAGGTCGTGGCGCTTCGAGAAGGCGAGGAGCTGGCCGATGAGCTTGTCGCTGCGCTCCAGCGCCTCCTCGGCGGCGCGCAGCACCGTTTCGTCCGGCCCGCGCCGGCGCACCAGCCGCAGCGTCGAGGTCATCACGGCGAGGAGGTTGCGGAAGTCGTGCGACACGCTGGCGGTCATCTGGCCCAGGGCTTCGAGCTTCTGCACCATCACGGCGCGGCTCCGCGCGCGGCGGCGCTCCTCCAGGTGGCGCACCCCCATCACCGCCAGCGCCCAGCCCAGGGCCTCGATGGCGACCGTGGCGGCCATCGAGGGGGCGGCGATGCGCCACCAGCGACCCCACAGGTCGGCGAGGTCGATGCCCACCGCGACGACGAGCGGGTAGGAGCCCGCCCGGTGGAAGGCGATCAACCGCTCGTCCGCCACGGTTCCGCGCGAGCGGAAGTTGCCCAGCGTCGAGGCGATGTCGAAGTTCGGCGCGGCGGCCAGCGGCGGTGCGTCGGGGGCGGGCGCGTCCCCGGTCGAGGCCAGCAGGATCGAGCCGTTGTCCTGGTACAGGTCGATGGAGCCGCGCCGTCCCAGGTCGAGGTTGCGGTAGAAGTCGGAAAAGTAGCGCGGCTCGACGCTCGCCACGATCATGCCGCCGAACTCGCCCGAAGGCGTCGACAGGCGGCGCATCACCGGGATGGCGCTGAGCCGGCCGGGGCTGCTGAACAATGGCTGGCCGACGAGGAACTTCAACGCCGGGTCGCGCCGGAACTCGGCGAAATAGGGGCGCGCCGACACATCCTCGACGATCTCGGTCACGGCGCCGGACGTTTCCGTCACCCGCCCCGCCAGGTCGACCACGTAGATGGCGTGGACGAAGTCGAGCTCGGCCACGCGCTGGGCCAGCAGCTTCTCGATCGCGGGCGCATGGTCGGGACGGGCCGCCGCGGCGTCGAGCACGGGTTCGAGCCCGCACAGCGTCAGGTCGACCGCCTGGAAGGTGCGGGTGGTCTGCTCCGCGAGCAGGAAGGCCAGCGTCCCCGAGCGCGACTGGGCGTCCTTGTACAGGTTCGACCAGTAGCCCCACAGCACGCCCGCCACCAGCAGGACGAGGAGCAGTGCCGCGGCCGCGGCGGCGCGATACACGACGTGCCGGGACCCGGCCCGGAGAATCCCGACGGCGGCGGCGGCCCGCTCCTTGAGATCGTATCGCATGGCGTCAGCGTGCACCGGGCCAGGACCGGGCCCATCGCGATGCTACCGGGACAGGGAACACCGATCCACCTCGAATTCCACCGCGGCGCGTCCGGGGCGACGGCGAAATCGTCGCGGGCCGTCGCACCCTGGTGGCGCAGCCTGGCGAGGCAGCGTGGCCGATGTGGGGCGCGGCCGTGTCCCACCCCGAACGGCATCCCCGTCGCCTCGCGCCAGGCCCTTCCGGACCGGACGGCCGGGCGTCAGGCGGCGGTGACCCGCACCCGGTGCCAGGCGGCGCTGAGGTAGCCCTTGAAGTTCCAGGTGTCGTCGGGGAGGGCGGGCTGGGTTTGGCCGGCTGCGTCCCAGGCGCGCACGCAGAGCTCGTGCTCGCCCGCCGGCAGGTCGAGCGTCGCCCGCCAGAAGCTCCAGGACCAGGGGGACCCGTCGTGCTCCTCGATCTCGGCCTGGGTCCAGTTCCGCCCGCCGTCGCCCGACACGTCCACGCGCACGACGGCGCGGCCGCTGGCCGCCGCCCAGCCGCCGACCGCGACGCCCCCGGCCGCGAGCGCCGCACCTGGCGCCGGCACGCAGATGGCGGAGTTCACCGGCATCTCGTCGATGGTGAAGCCGCGCGACAGGTCCTCGGTGTCCGGCCGCATGTCGGGCGGGAACAGCTTGTAGTCCTTGGCCTGCTGGAAGGCGTCCGACGGGCGGTCCTGCACCGTGATGCTGCCGAGCCACTTCGGGCTGCGCACCCCGGCGTAGCCCGGCACGACGATCCGCAGCGGGAAGCCGTGTTCGGGCGTCAGCGGTTCGCCGTCCATCGCCCAGGCGACGAGCACGTCGGGGTGCATCGCCTTGCTGAGCGGGATCGACACGCCGAAGCGCGCGGGGCCGTCCGGGGTTTCCGCCACGTCGCGCGATTCGAAGGCGACGTGCAGCCCGTCGCCGTCCCGGCAGCCGGCGGCGCGCAGCACGTCGGCCAGGCGCGCGCCGGTCCATTCGGCGTGGCCGATGGCACCCGCCGCCCAGGGATCGCCCGACACGGGCCGCACGGCGCGCATGTCGGCGCGGCGGTTGCCGGCGCATTGCATGACGGACCGCACCCGGTGCGGCGCGAAGCGGGCGGCGAGCTCCGCCGCGTCGGCGTCGAACGGCGTCGCCGCGAGGCCCCCGACCGACACGCGGTGCGTCGCGTCGAGCGCCGGGATGTCGCCGTGGCAGCGGACGTAGAGCAGCGCCTGCGGGGTGATGAACGAGGCGCGCAGCCGGTCGAGCGGCGGCTCGGCGTTGAAGGGCGCGCGCCCATGGACGATGAGGTCGTCCGACTTGCCGAACAGATGGAGCATCGCGGGCCTTCCCGGTCTGGTTCCGCCGCGTGGACCGCGGCCGCGCGGGAACGATCGCCCCGCCCCCCGCGATGTGGGGCGCCGCCGCCGCGGCGTCCAACCCGCCCGGCGCTCAGCCCTTCGTCAGCGCCAGCAGCGCGTCGGCGGCGCGGCTGCCGTAGCGCCCGGCGTGGCGGATGGCGGTGAAGTCGCGCTCGGGCAGCGGGAAGGCGACGCGCACCAGCAGCCCGGCTTCGAGGCTCGGCGCCGCCACCGAGGCCGACAGGGCCGTCGCCCCGAGGCCGGCCTCGACGGCGCCGCGCACCGCCTCGTTCGACGGCAGCTCCAGCGCCACGCGCAGCGGCGCCGCGCCCGGCGGCAACGCCGCCTCGAAGGCCGAGCGCGTGCCCGAGCCCGGCTCCCGCAGCACCCATTCGGTGTCGCGGGCGTCGGGCGGGGCGGCGTCGGTCCTCCCCGCCCAGGGATGGTCCGGCGCCACGACCACGATGAGCTGGTCGCGCGCCACGACCTCGCCCGCCAGGGCCGGATCGGCATGGGCGCCCTCGACGAAGCCGAGGGCGGCGGTGCCGGCCAGCACGGCCGCCACCACCTCGGCGGTGTTGCCGATGCCGAGGCGGAGGGCGACGCCCGGGTGCAGAGCGCGGAACGCCGCGAGGTGGCGCGGCAGCCAATAGCCCGCGATGGTCTGGCTCGCCATCACGCTCAGCGTGCCGCGCTTCAGCCCGCCGAGTTCGCTCAGCGCCAGCTCGGCCGCGGCGGCCCGCGCCAGCACGGCGCGGGCTTCCCCCAGGAACACGGCGCCGGCATCCGTCAGCGCGATGCCGCGGCCGACGCGGTGGAACAGCTTCGCCCCGTGCCGCTCTTCCAGCCCCGACACGGCCGCCGACACGGCCGATTGCGCGAGGTGCAGCGCTTCGGCGGCCCGCGTGACGTGTTCCCGCTCGGCCACGGCGACGAAGATGCGGAGCTGTTCGAGGGTCATGGCGGAAAGTGTAGGGCCCGGCGGGAGCCCGGGAAAGGACGGGCGCGTTGGCGATCCCGCCGGGCCGGCGACGGACGCGACGGACGCGGCGCCGAAGGCCCAGGGGGAACCATGACCATGCAACCGTTTCGCACCGCCGCGCTGTCCATCGCGGCCCTCGTCGGCCTGTCGCTCCCCGTCCTCGCCGCCGACGGCTTGGCGCCGCGCGACGAGCCCGCCAAGACGCTTCCCGTGCCCGACACCGTCAGCCCCGAGCTGCAGGCCGTCATCGCCCAGCCGCTGCACGACGGTTGGAACACCCCGCCCACCACGCCCGACGGGTGGCGCGACCTCGCCGCCAAGCTCGAAGCCGGGCTCGGGCCGCAGGTCGCCCCGATGGCGGAGCGGCTGCGCGTCGACATCCGCCCCGACACGATCGACGGCGTGAAGGTGTACCGCGTCACCCCGCGCGACCTGCCGCCGGCCAACGCGCATCGGCTGCTGGTCCACGTCCACGGCGGCTGCTACGTGCTGAACCCGCGTCTCGCCGCGCTGCCCGAAGCCGTGATGATGGCCGGCATCGCCCGCATGCCGGTGATCGCCGTCGACTACCGCATGCCGCCCGAGGCCTACTTCCCGGCGGCGCTGGACGACGCCGAAACGGTCTACAAGGCCGCCATCGCGACCGTGCCGCCCGCGAACGTCGGGGTGTTCGGCAGCTCCGCCGGCGGGGCGCTGACCCTCGAAACGGTGCTGCGGGCGAAGCGGGACGCGCTGCCGATGCCGGGCGCCATCGCGCCGGGCACGCCCATGTCGGACGCGACGAAGCGCGGCGATTCGTTCCGCACCAATGCGCTCGTCGACAACGTGCTGGTGTCGCCCGACGGTTTCTGCCACGCCGCGACGCTGTTCTACGCGCAGGGGCACGACCTCGCCGACCCGATGCTGTCGCCGGTCTACGGGGACCTGCACGGCTTCCCGCCCACGATGCTGACGACGGGCACGCGCGACCTGCTGCTCAGCAACACGGTGCGGGTGCAGCAGAAGCTGCACGAGGCCGGCGTGGAAGCCGACCTGCAGGTGTTCGAGGGCATGGCGCATGCCCAGTTCTACCGGGACGACCGCATCCCCGAGGACCGGCTGGCCTTCGAGCAGCTCGCCGGCTTCTTCGATCGGCACCTCGGGCGGTGACGCCGCGCCGGCGGGCTCCCGACGCCGGCCGCGGCGTTTTCCGGCGCGGACCGACGGCCGTGCACTGGACGCGCGGGTGCCGCCCGTGGTGATCTCCGGCCGCGTCAGGAGCCCCGCATGCGCCACCGCCGAACCTCGATCGCCCGTCCCGCGCTCGCCATAGCCCTCGCGCTGGCGTCGGCGCCGCTCGCCGGCTGCGCCGAGATGCACCGCGGCGTCGAGGCCGTCGGCCGGGTCGGATCCGCGGCGGCTCCCGCCGCGGAGGCGGATGCGGCGCCCTTGTCCCGCCCCGGCATCCGGACGGTGCGGCCCCGCGGCGCCGCGCGGGCGCCGGCCGTCGACGCCGCGGAAGCGCCGGCCGCCGCCGTCCCGACCGTCCTGGCCTCGGCGGTGCCCTCGCCGCGCCAGATCTTCGACTTCCACCCCGCCGGGGCCCGCCCCGACAGCTGGCGCCAACCCTTCGTCATCGACACGAACGACGGCCCGCTCGCCGCCGACGTGCGCCGCTCAGCGGCGGAGCTGAGGGCGTTCCTGGCCGCCAGGAAGGACGGCGACGCCCGGACCGCCCCCGCGGCGGCCGGCAAGGTCGACGGCATCCGCACCGGCACGGCCCGGAAGATCTGCGGCGAGATGGACGTCGCCGCCGGCAAGCCCGGCTGCGGCGTGCCCCGGCCGCGGGCTGCGACCGCGGCCGCGACGCCGGGCGCTCCCGCGGTGCCGTGACGCCCAGGGGTCATCCCTGGGCGCCCGCCGGAGGCTCAAGCCAGGGCGGCGGCGGCCCGGCCGATCTCGCCGACGTCCTTCAGGTCCCACACGCCCCAGCACAGGTCGAGGAGGCGCTTGGCGCGGTCCGGCGGCAGGATGCCGTCGCACAGGTCGGTGAACTTGCCAGCGAGTTGGGCGTCCGTCATCGGGTTCGCCTGGCTGCCCACCGCGTGCTCGATGAACTTGTGCAGCACGCGCCCGTCCTTCAGCGTCACGGTCATGTCGACCTGGTCCGCCTTGATGGCGGGGTCGATCTCCGCCGTCACGGTCTTGCGCACCGCCACGACCTGCGGGTCCGTCACGGCGGCGTCGGTGAAGGCCTTCTCGCCGCCGTGGCCCGTCACCAGCGCCACCGCGACCGCGTGATAGATGGAGAACTTGCCTTCCAGCCCCGCCTTGGGGTCCGTCTTGCCCATCAGGTTCAGCACCAGCGGGTGGACCTTGAGGTCGACCGACTTGATCTGGTCGGGCTGGATATGGTCCGCGTCCCGGAGCTGGATGGCGGCGTCGATGGCGGGATGGCTGACGATGCCGGCGGCGAAGGGCTTGTAGGTGTTCAGCGCGATCTCGTAGCGGGTGCCGAGCCCTTCCGTCACCTCCGACCAGTCGTGGCGGGTGCTCATCGCCTGGCCCCAGCCGTCGAAGCCCTCGATGGCGACCTCGGACGCCGTGAAGCCCTGCTCGGCCAGCAGCGCCGACACCATGCCGTTCTGCGCCGCGCGGCCGGGGTGGAAGCTCTTGGTGTCCGAGCCGAACTGCACCTTCAGCCCGACCGGTTGCGAGGCGGCGAGGCCGATCGCCCAGGTCATGCGGCGCTCGTCCAGCCCGAGCGCGCGCCCGGTCGCGGCCGCCGAGCCGAACACGCCCGTGGTGCCGGTGATGTGCCAGCCCTTGGCGTAGTGCTCGGGGAACACCGAATTGCCCAGGCGCAGCTCGACCTCGCAGCCGATCACCAGGGCGTTCATGGCGTCGGCCCCCGACAGGGGCCGGTATTGCGACCATGCCGTCAGCGCCGAAGCGACGGGGCCGGCGGGGTGGATGATGGTCCGGAGGTGCGTGTCGTCGAAGTCGAGCACGTGGGACGAGATCCCGTTGACCAGCGCGGCGTGCAGCGCGTCCATCCGCTCGGCGCGGCCGAACAGGTTCGCCTGCGCGGGGCCGGAAAAGGGGAGCAGCGCCTTCACGGCGTGGTTCGGCGCGCCCTGGCGCGAGCCGCCGACCGCGACGCCGACCCAGTTCAGCAGCGTGCGCGCCGCCTCGTGGCGGACGTTCGGAGGGATGTCGGACGCGGGCGCGGTCGCGGCATAGCGGGCGAGGATATGGGTGACGGGCTCCGGCGGCGGGCCCTTCGGCGCCGCGCCGGGCGGCGGGGCGGCGGCGGGCTTGGCGTCCGGCGCGGGGCCGGTCTGGGCGACGGCCGTGCCGCCCGTCAGGGCCGCGGCGGCCGCGGCGGCGGAGTTGCGCAACAGGGTGCGGCGTTGGATCGGCGCCATGGGTTCGTCCTCCCTCGTGAATCGGCAGGCTCCCTGTGGGGCCTTGCATGCACGACGGCGGTCAACGCGCGAAACGGAACATCGGTCGCGCGGACCGGGGCGGGGCCGGATCGCGCTTCGAACGCCCGAGCCCGTGAGCGGCGTCACGGGACCGGCCGCTTCCAGAACCGCCACCCCGCCATGACGCTCACGGACACGCGGCCGAACCCGAGCCGCACCCACCGCCGCCACTGCATGTCGACGGGGGCCCCGCTCCCCCTGTCGTAGCGCAGGCGGCACTGGCGCGGCTCGGCCCGCCCCTCCATCACCCGGCCGATCTCGACGGTGCCGGGGCGGTGGCCGAGCTTCCACTGCCCGACGCGGAACGTGCCGTCCGACCCGAGCGTGAAGCCGCCTTTCTCCGCGCCGCCGCCCGCCGAAGCGGTGTGGCCGGTGTCGGTCAGCGCTTCGGCGACGCCGCCCGGCGCCGACCACGACGCCCCCAACTGCACCGCGCTGGGCCTGGGGGTGAGGGGCAGCAGGGCGACGAGGCGGCGCGCCAGGGCGCCCGAAAAGGTGTCGCCGTCACCCGCGATCTCGTCCGCGATGGCGTTGAGTTCCAGGCGGGTCGACAGCGAGATGCCGGGGGCGGGTGGGGGCATGGCGTGGTCTCGCGTTCCGCGCCCGTCCCGGTGACGGGTGGAGGTCGGGCAGGGCGCATATGGGGTCACGGGGCACTGCCGTCAGGCGCCCTCGCGCATGCCCCCGGTGAAGATGTGACGGCCGAAGACGAGGCCCGACGGGTCGTCGAGGCTGCCGGCCGACACGGAAACCCGATCGCCGCCGAGCCGCCGCCAGAACAGCTGAGACCCGCAGGCGGAGCAGAAGCCGCGCTCGGCGACGGGAGACGAGCGGAACCAGCGCAGCTTGCGGCCCTCGATCGCGAGGTCGTCCGGTGCGCAAGCCGTGTAGGCGCCCACGCTCGTGGCTGAGCGAGCGCACATGGCGCAGTGGCAGATCGAGACAGGGTGCAACGGCCCGCGGACTGCGAAGCGGACCGCGCCGCACAGGCAACTGCCCGTCGCCGTCGTCTCCTCGTTCGTCGTCGTCATATTCCGTTCCCCATCCCTTGACGCTGCCTCATATAACGACATATCTAGTTATGTCGTCAAGTGTGGGCAGGAGCAGGGCCATGTGGGACGCACTGGTGCTTTGCCGCGACGCCGCTGAGGTCGCCTGGGCTCGCCGCCGCGTTTCAGCCGAGCTGGAAGCCTTGAGCGACCGATATCTCGCCGATATGGGTCTGGAGCGGTGGGACATCCCCGCCCACGTGCGCTCCGTCCTGCCCTGGCCGGCATCGCCTGTCCGGCCGCAACCTCGCTACCGGCCGTCGTTGCGGGGGTGCGGCTGATGGAACTCGGCTTCGCCGAGGCCGCGCGCTGCCTGGCCGACCTCGGCCACCCCCAGCGGCTCGAAGCCTTCCGCCTCCTGGTGCAGGCCGGCGACGCCGGATTGAGCGTGGGCGACCTCGCGGAACGCCTCGCCATCCCGCGCTCGACCCTGGCCCATCATCTCGCCCAGCTCGCCGCCTCGGGGCTGATGGTCCAGGCCCGCGAAGGACGCATCCGGCGCTGCCGCGTCGTCCCGGCGCGGGTCAAGGCACTGCTCGCCGTGCTGGGCGACTGCTGCGAAGGGCTGCCCGACATGGCGGAGACGGGCGGATCGCCCTGAACCGCGTCTTTGCCAAACCCGCGCCTCCCGGCCCATAACCTGCATGGGCCCGCACGGGGGATCGATGACCGGACGCCAACGCATCCTGCCCGTCAGGCGCGACTACAACCGATGGGTCGCCGACGAGACGCTGGAAGACTTCGCGCTGCGCTTCACCGCCAAGGGGGCGCGGCGCTGGTCGTCGTCGCGCGTGTCGCAGACGGCGCTCGGCGCCATCTCGTTCCTGGCGCTCGAAGCCATCGGGGGCAGCGTCACCCTCACCTACGGCTTCTCCAACGTGCTCGCCGCCACGCTCGTGGTGGCCGCGCTGCTGTTCGCCACGGGCCTGCCGATCTCGGTCTATGCGGCCCGCTACGGCGTCGACGTCGACCTGCTGACGCGCGGCGCCGGCTTCGGCTACATCGGCTCCACCGTCACGTCGCTGGTCTATGCCACCTTCACCTTCATGCTGTTCGCCATCGAGGGGTCGATCATGGCGACGGCGCTGAAGCTGTTCTTCGGCGTGCCGCTGGCCCTGGGCTACCTCGTCAGCGCCGTCGCGGTGATCCCGCTGGTGACGCACGGCATCAGCTGGATCAGCCGCTTCCAGCTCGTCACCCAGCCGCTGTGGATCGGGCTGAACCTGCTGCCCGTCGGCTTCATCGCCTGGCACGACCGCGCGGCGATCCTCGACTGGACCGCGTTCGGCGGCCTCGCCGCGGGGCCTGGGCCGGCGGGCGGCTTCGACCTGCAGAAGTTCGGCGGAGCCGCTTCCGTGATCCTCGCCCTGATGCCGCAGATCGGCGAACAGGTGGACGTGCTGCGCTTCCTCCCGGCCCGGCCCGCCCCGGGGCGGGCCACGCGGGCGTGGTGGTGGTCGCTGCTCGCCGCGGGCCCGGGCTGGATCGTGCTCGGCGCCCCGAAGCTGCTGTTCGGCTCGTTGCTCGCCGTGATGGCGCTGCGCGCCGGCGTGCCCGCCGATCACGCCGCCGACCCGGCCGAGATGTACCGTATCGCCTTCGGGTACGTGTTCGGGAACCCCGACGCCGTGGCGCTGCTCGCCGCCGGCTTCGTGGTGGTGTCGCAGCTGAAGATCAACGTCATGAACGCCTATGCGGGCTCGCTCGCCTGGTCGAACTTCTTTTCGCGCCTCACCCATTCCCACCCCGGCCGCGTCGTGTGGCTGGTGTTCAACGTCGCCATCGCGTTGCTGCTGATGGAACTCGGCATCTACGCCGCGCTGGAGCGCATCCTCGCGCTCTTCGCCGTCGTGGCGGTGGCGTGGCTCGGCGCGGTGGTGGCGGACCTCGCCATCAACAAGCCGCTCGGCCTGTCGCCGCCCGGCATCGAGTTCAAGCGCGCCCACCTCCACGACATCAACCCGGTCGGCTGCGGCGCCATGGCGCTCGCCACCCTGGTGGCGCTGCTGGCCGCCGCGGGCGCCTTCGGGGACGCCGCCGCGGCCCTCGCGCCCTTCGTGGCGCTCGCGACCGCGCTCGTGTCGGCGCCGTTGATCGCCTGGGGCACGGGCGGCCGGTTCTACCTCGCCCGCCGGCCCCGCGCGTCCTGGGCCGGGCGGGCCTCCGTCGCCTGCGCGATCTGCGCCCATCCCTTCGAGCCCGAGGACATGGCGCATTGCCCCGCCTATGCGGGGCCGATCTGCTCGCTGTGCTGCTCGCTCGACGCCCGCTGCGGCGACCTGTGCCGGCCGCGCGCCACCGCCCCCGTTCAGGTGATGGCGGCGCTCAAGGCCCTGCTGCCGCGGCGCTGGGGGACGCGCGTCAGCCGCTCCGCCGTGCAGTTCGGCGCCACCTTCCTGTGCTTCGTGGCGACGGTCAGCCTCGTGCTGCTGCTGATCGACTTCGGCGCCGCCGCCACCGGCCCGGCGATCCGCGGGGTCGTCGACCGCACGCTCTGGGCGGCCTTCGCGATCCTGTCGATCGTGTCGGGCGTGCTGGCCTGGTTCTTCACCCTGTCGGGCGAGGGCCGCCGCGCCGCGCAGGACGAATCCGCGCGCCAAACCGCGCTGCTGCTCGACGAGATCGCCGCCCACCGCCGCACCGACGCCGAGCTGCAGCGCGCCCGCGACGTCGCCGAGGCGGCCAATTCGGCCAAGAGCCGCTACGTGGTGGGCCTGAGCCACGAGCTGCGCACGCCGCTCAACGCCGTGCTGGGCTACGCGCAACTGTTGGAACGGGACGGCGACATCCCGCCGGCGCGTCGGAACGGCCTGCGCGTCATCCGCCGCTCGGCCGAACACCTGAGCGGCCTCATCGACGGGCTGCTCGACGTGTCGAAGATCGAGGCCGGGCGGCTGCAGGTCCGCTCCGACCGCGTCCGCACCGCCGAGTTCTTCGCCGGGCTCGTCGACATGGTCCGGCTGCAGGCCGACGCCAAGGGGCTCGCGTTCCGCGTGTCGGGCCTCGACGCGCTCCCCGCCGCGGTCCGCACCGACGAGAAGCGGCTTCGGCAGATCCTCATCAACCTCCTGTCCAACGCCATCAAGTTCACGCCGGCCGGCCACGTGGCCCTGTCGGTGTCGTACCGCAACCAGGTGGCGACGCTCGACGTGGCCGACAGCGGCCCCGGCATCGCGCCCGAGGACCGCGCCCGCATCTTCGAGCCCTTCGACCGCGGGCCGCGGGCGCGGGCCGACGCCGTGCCGGGCCTCGGGCTCGGGCTCACCATCACCCGGCTGCTCGCCGAGCTGATGGGGGGCGACATCGCGGTCGTCGAGCCGCCGGACGGCGGCGCGCTGTTCCGGGTGCGCCTGATGCTGTCGGCCGCCGCCGCACCCGCCGCGGCGGCCCCGCGTGCCGTGTCGGGCTACCGCGGGCGGCGGCGCACCCTCATGGTGGTCGACGACGACCCCGAGCAGCCGGTGCTGATGCGCGCCATCCTGGAGCCGCTCGGGTTCGCCGTGCTGAGCGCGCGCGACGGGCCGACCTGCCTGTCGCTCGTCGCCGACGTCGCGCCCGATCTCTTCGCGCTCGACGTGTCCATGCCGGGCATGGACGGCTGGGCGTTGGCCGCGGCGCTGCGGGCCCGCGGCTTCGACGCGCCGATCCTGATGATGTCGGCGAACCTCGGCGAAGGGGCGCCGGCGAGCGACGCGCCGGGACGCGACGGGGCCCAGGACGCAGCCCAGGGCGCGGCCCACGACGCCGCGCTGCCGAAGCCCTTCGACCTCGCGCGGCTCATCGACCTCCTGGGCTCGCTCCTGGCGCTCGACTGGATCGAGGGCGCGCCGGCGCCCGCCGCCGCGGCGACGGGCGGTGCCGGGACGGGGCTGGCCGCCGCGGATATCGCGGAGCTGCGCCGGCTGTGCGCCATCGGCTACGTGCGCGGGCTCGAAGCGAAGCTCGGCGAGGTCGGCGACGGGCCCGTCGCGGCGGCGCTGCGCGAGCGCCTCGCCCGCTTCGACCTCGACGGCTTCGCGCGCCTGCTCGACGGCGCGGAAGGGATGCGCGCGCCCGAAGCGCTCGCGCCGTGAGCGGGGCCTCGACCCCGCTGCGCGACACCGTGCTGGTGGTCGACGACACGCCCGACACGCTGGGCTTCCTCACGGAAGCGCTGGAGCGCGCCGGCATCACCGCGCTGGTGGCGACCGGGGGCGCGCAGGCCCTGGCGCTGGTCGGCCGCGTGGTGCCGGACCTGATCCTGCTCGATGCGGTGATGCCGGGGCTGGACGGCTTCGAATGCTGCCGGCAGCTCAAGGCCGGCCCGGCCGCCCATGTGCCGGTGATCTTCATGACGGCGTTGAGCGACACCGAGCATGTCGTGGCGGGGCTCGGCGCGGGCGGCGTCGACTACGTCACCAAGCCGATCCGCCTCGACGAGCTGATGGCGCGCATCCGCGTCCACCTCGGCAACGCCCGCGCGGCGCAGAGCGCCCGTGCGGCGCTCGACACCGCGGGGTCGGCGCTGGTGGCGCTCGCGCCCGACGGCGCCGTGCTGTGGTCGACCCCGCAGGCGGCGGCGCTGCTGCGCGCGGCCTCGCCGGGGGACGGGGCGGCCCTGCCGCCAGGGCTCGCGGCACGGCTCCTCGCGGGGCGCGATGCGCCCGTGCTGGCGCCGGGGGAAGGGGGGCAGCCCTCGCTGAGCTTCGCCTTCGTGGGCGCGGTCGGGGCGGGCGAGCTGCTGTTCCGCTTGAGCGTCCACGACCCGCGCGGCGACGAGGCGGTGTTGAAGGCGCGCTTCCCCGTCACGGCGCGCGAAGCCGAGGTGCTGCTGTGGCTCGCGCGCGGCAAGAGCAACCGCGACATCGCGGCCATCCTCGAGCTGGCCCCCCGCACGGTGAACAAGCACCTCGAGACCGTCTTCGCCAAGCTCGGCGTCGAGAACCGCGCGTCCGCCGCCGTGCTGGCGGTTCGGGCGCTGGGGGAGCGGTGAAGCCCCGCCCCGATCGGCTCGCGCCCCCGGACCCGAAGCTGTAAGGATCGCCCGATGCTATGGAGCCTTTCCGGTGATCAGGATCATGGAGCGCATCGCGCTCGACGACGACGAACTGCACGAGGACTTCATGCGCTCGTCGGGCGCGGGCGGGCAGAACGTCAACAAGGTCGAGACGGCGGTGCAGCTGCGCTTCGACGTGCGCGGTTCGCCGAACCTGCCCGAAGGCGTGCGCGGGCGGCTGGAGCGGCTGGCCGGGCGGCGGCTGACCAAGGACGGCGTGCTGGTGCTGACGGCCCAGCGCTTCCGCACCCAGGAGCGCAACCGCGCCGACGCGCTGGAGCGGCTCGTCGAGATGGTGCGCGAGGCGGCGGTGCCGCCCCCGCCGCCGCGCCGGCCCACGCGGCCGACGCTCGGCTCGAAGAAGCGGCGGCTCGAGGGCAAGCGCATCCGCGGCGACGTGAAGGCGATGCGGGGGCGGGTCGAGGGGGATTGACGGCGCCGACCTCCGCGGCAGCGGCCCTTCGAGGGGCGGCCCATCGCCGTCGGGGCTCGACAGGCGACGCTCAGCGCGACGAGCGCTCCAAGCCGTCGAGCTCCCGAGACGGCGTTCGACGAGCGGATACGAGGTCCGGCGGAGCCGCGAGGGGCGCCCGGCGCTCGCCATGGGCGGGCCAGTCCCGGTGCGAGATGACGATCCACAGCTTTCGCCGCGGATCGCCGCCGCTCCTCGTCGGTTCCGAAGAGAGGCGCTTGCAGCCCCCCAGGTCGGACACTTCGCCGATGGTGCGGACCGATGCGTCGGGTGAGCCCGTCACAGCATCCACCAGATCGACGCGAAGGTGGCCGCCGTCACCACCACGGCCCACCCGACGAAGAGCCGGACGATCAACCTGACCTGGCGCTCGGCCTTCGCCCGCGCCGCCGCCTCGGCTTTCGAGCGCTTGCCGTGCTGCGCCAGCCAGGTCTCGTACCAATCGACGTAGGGGCCCGACGGCAGGGACGTCACCTTTCCGCGTTCCCCATCCATCCCCGCCATGCCCGTCCCGTTTCACGATGTGCCGTCGGCGCCCCGGGGAGCGCACGGCCCAGTCAACGCCCGGCGGGAGCGGGGCGCCAGTGCCGCGGCGTCGCAGCGGCCCGCCGGGGGCGGGGCGGGTCGACCTGCGGCGCGGGACGGGGGCGGCTCAGGCGTCGCGCGGGCTCACCCCACCGTGGCCCACCCGCCCTCGCGGGCCGCGCGGTAGATGGCTTCGACGGTCTTGGCCACCTCCCAGCCTTCGCGGAAGTCGGCGTGGCCGGGCCGCTCGCCCGCGATGGCGCGCAGGAAGTCCGCGACCTCGATGGCCTTCAGGTCGTTGAAGCCGAGCCCGTGCCCCGGCGCCGGGCAGAAGCGCCCGTAGGGCTCGTGCTCGGGCCCGGCCTCGATCGTGCGGAAGCCCCGCACCCCGGCGGGGTCCCGCGTGCGGTAGAGCTTCAGCTCGTTCATCCGCTCCTGCGTGAAGCGGATCGCGCCTTCCGAGCCCGACACCTCGAACTCCAGCCCCATCTTGCGCCCCGTGGCCATCCAGTTGGCCTCGATCGTGCCGACGGCGCCGTTCTCGAAGCGCAGGGCCGCGGTGGCGACGTCGTCGACCTCCACGGCGCGGGTGCCGCCCTCGAAGGGCCGATCCTTGACCAGCGTGGCGGTTTCGCCCGTCACCGCCGCGATCGGCCCGACGACGTGGCGCGCCAGGGCGATGATGTGGCTGCCGATGTCGGCCAGCGCGCCGCCGCCGCCCGACGGGTCGAGCCGCCACGTCCACGGGTTGGAGGCGTCCGTCATGAAGTCCTCGGCGTGGACGCCGCGGAAACTGCGAACGGCGCCGATCTCGCCCGCCCGCACGAGGTCGCGGGCGAGCCGCACCATGGGGTTCTTGAGGTAGTTGAAGCCGACCTGCGTGGCGACGCCGGCGCGCTCCGCCGCCAGCGTCATCTCGCCGGCCTCGGCGGCCGTGGGGGCGAGCGGCTTTTCGCAATACACGGGCTTGCCGGCCGCGATGGCCCGCAGCGCCATCTCCCGGTGCAGCACGTTGGGCGTGGTGATGGACACGATGCCGACCGCGGGGTCGTCGACCAGCGCCCTCCAGTCGCCGGTCGAGCGCGGGAAGCCGAGCGCCGCCGCGGCGCGGGCCGCCGCGGCATCGGACGCGTCGGCCAGAATCGCCGGCTCGGTCCGCACGGGCAGGTCGAACACGCGGTCGGCGTTGAGGAACCCCAGCGCATGCGCCTTGCCCATGAAGCCCGAGCCGATCAGCCCCACCCCCAGCGTCGTCGCCATCCCGTCCCTCCCTTGATCGCCGCCCCGTCGCGGGCGCCGTGGCCCATCATAAGGCGGGGCCCGGCCATTTCGGAACCCCCATTCCACGCATCGTGCGATTTAGAACGTCCGGGCCGGGGTCGCCCGGCGTCACCGCCCGATGAGCACGACCAGCGCCGACACCGTGGCGACGCTCAGCACGGTGGACAGCAGGATGGCGCGCGACGTCGCGGCCGCTTCCCGCTCGTAAAGCTTCGCCAGCATGAAGGGGCCGGTGCCGGTGGGCAGGGCGGCGAGCAGCAGGGCGGAGTCGAACCAGGGCTTCGGCATCGGCACGAACCAGGCGAAGCCGAGGGTGAGAAGGGGCTGGGCGACGAGCTTCAGGGCGACGAGGCGCCCGACCTCGCGCGGGTCGGCGCGCTCGCGCTGCCCGTGCAGGAACAGCCCGATGGTGACCAGCGCGCAGGGACCTGCCGCGGCGCCGAGGAGCGCGACGAAGCGGTCGACCGGCACCGGCAGCGGCAGCCCCGTCGCGGCCCACAGGCCACCGGCGACGGGCGACGCCAGCAGCGGGTTGCGGCACAGCGAGCGCCCCACCTTGCCGAACGTCCGCCGCAGGCTCGGCGTCGTGGCGAGGTCGACCTCGATCAGCACGATGGCGAAGCCGAACAGCAGGCAGGCGGTCAGCAGCGTCGAGATCACGAGCGCGGGCAGCACGCCCTGGCCGAACAGCCCCAGCCCCAGCGGGATGCCCAGGAACCCCGTGTTGGCGTAGGCGGCGTCGAGCCCCTCGATGGCGCGGTCGGCGAGGCGCTTGCCCGGGCGCCGGTCGAGCAGCATCGACAGCCCGAAGGTCAGGGCGATGCCGGCCCCGGTGGCGAGCGCGAAGCCGGGATGGTCGATGTCGGCGAAGCTCATCCGCGCCGTGGCGCCGAACAGCAGGGCCGGCAGCGCCAGCCAAACGACGAACAGGTTCAGCGCGTCGGTGACGGAGGGGCCGAGCAGCCCGCGGGCCCCGGCGAGGTAGCCGACGCCGATCAGCGCGAAGACCGGCAGCACGGCGTCGATCACGGGGTTCATGGGGGAGCGGGGATCCTGCGGCGGGAAAGCCCGTCCTAACCCGTCGCGGCGGGGCGAACCACCCCACGTCGGCGCGGGTTGACCGGCGGGCTCCGCGGGGGCGATGACGACGCGCATGACCGATCCGGAAACGCGTCCCGCCGCGGCACCGCCGCCCGACGACGGCCTCGTGGTCCGCTTGAAGGCCGGGCGGATGCCGCTGGCCGAAGCGCTGCGAGGCCGCGACCTGTCCGGCCTGCTGGGCGGGCGCGACGCCGTCGCGCCGCCCGAGGGCGCGTCGCCCCCCTGGTGGGACGCGGACAGCCGCGGGCTCGCGCTCAGCGGGGTCGACCTGTCGGGCGGCCGCCTCGCGGGCGCGCAGCTTCGGGGCGCCAACCTGCGCGGTGCCGACCTCAGCGACGTCGTGGGTCGCTCGGCCGACCTCGGCGAAGCGGTGCTGGAGCAGGTGCGCTTCGTCGGCGCCGACATGGGCGGCACGTCCTTCGCGGGTGCCAGCGCCGGGGAAGCGGACTTCACCGACGCCATGCTGGAAGACGCGCGCTTCGCGGGCGCCCACCTGCGCTACGCCACGCTCGTCGACGCGCTGCTCGACAGCGCCGACTTTTCCGGCGCCGACCTGTGGGGCGTGCGCGCCGCCGGGGCGGAGGCCGACGACGCGAGCTTCAAGGGCGCGCGGTGCGACGAGGCCGATTTCGCCGGCGCCAACCTCGCCGGCGTCGACCTGACCGGGGCCAGCCTGAAGAAGGCGAGGTTCGGCGGCGCCAAGCTGCGCGGCGCGAAGTTCGACGGCGCCACGATGGACGGCGCGCATTTCGACGGGGCGGACCTCAGCAATGCCAGCCTGCCGCGGCTGAACCTGCAAACCTGCTCGCTGAAGCACGCCCGCCTCGCCGGCGCCTGGCTCGACAACACCCGCCTGCGCCCCGAACAGCTCGGCGGCGCGGTCGGCGAGGAGGTGGCGAAGGAGTTCCACGCGGCCCGCGACGCCTACGTGGTGCTGGAACAGAACTTCCGCTCGCTCGGCAACGGCGACGGCGCGTCCTGGGCGTTCCGCAAGGGCCGGCTGATGGGCAAGCTGCACGAGCGCGAAACGGCGCTGCACGGGTGGGCGCAGCGCGACTGGCGCAAGGCCGCGCGCCACGGGGCCAACTGGCTGTCCGACGCCTTCGTGGAATGGCTCTGCGATTACGGCGAAAGCCTGTGGCGGGTGATGCGCGCCTTCGGCACGCTGATCGTGCTCTTCGCGGCCCTCTACGGCATCACCGAATCGCTCGACCGCGTCACGCAGGGGCCGGCGGGCGAGATCAAGCGCGTGACCGAGAACCCCTTCGACCTCCTGGTCTACTCGTTCCTCAACATGCTCTCGACCTCGGCGCCCGACATCGGGCTGCGGCCGGCGAGCCCCGTGATCTACCTCGTCACCTCCCTGCAGGGAGCGGTGGGCATCGTGCTGATCGGGCTGTTCGGCTACGTGCTCGGAAACAGGATGCACCGCTAGGGGGAGGCTCGATCGCCGCACGCCTTCGGTTCACCGCCCCCGTCCGACCGACGCCTGTCGCCGGCGACGCCCGACGAGGCGGTCATCCGGGCACCTGACCGATGGTGCCGATGGGTTCGAACGGCTTCGACGACGATGCGCCGGGCCGCAGGGCGCCCGACGCGACCTACGGCGCATGCCCGTGCAGCGGCCAGAAGAAGCTGATCAGCGGCACGCCGGCCGCCACCACCATGATGGACAGCGGCAGGCCCAGTCGCGCGTAGTCGCTGAAGCGGTAGCCGCCCGGCCCCAGCACCAGGGTGTTGCACTGGTGGCCGACGGGGGTGAGGAAGTCGCAGCCGGCGCCGAGCGCCACCGCCATCAGGAACGGGTCGGGGTTCAGGCCGAGCTTCACCGCCAGGCTGCCGGCGATCGGCCCCATCACCAGCGTGGTGGGGGCGTTGTGGAAGAAGGGCGTCACCGCCATGGCGATCACCATCACCACCGCCAGGGTGGTGGTGGGGCCCAGCCCCTCGACGGCGTGGCCGAGCCCGCGCGCGAGGAGGTCCGTGCCGCCCGTGTCGCGCACGGCATGGGACAGCGGGATCAGCGCGCCGAGCAGGAACAGGATGTGCCATTCCACGGTCCTGTAGGCTTCGTGCATCGTCATGGTGCGCAGCAGCAGCAGGATCACGGCGGCGGCGAAGAAGGCCACCGCCACCCCCACGACCTTGAAGGCCACGAGCGTCATGGCGACCGCCAGCACCGCCAGCGGCGTCCAGCCGCGGTGGCTGATGCCGAGCGTGATGGAGCGCTCGGCCAAGGGCAGCACGTGCAGCTCCCCCAGCTTTTCCGGCAGGGTGGGGGACGACGAGCGCAGCACCACGACGTCGCCCAGGCGGAACCGCACCGTCGACAGGCGCTGCAGGATGGCGGTGCCGCGGCGGCTCAGGGCCACGAGGCCGACGCCGTGGCGGGCCTGCAGGGCCAGCTGGCTCGGCGTGCGGCCGATCAGGGGGGAGTTCTCGGTGATGACGCCTTCCACCACGGTGGCGACGCCCTTGGCTTCCGCGTCTCCGCCGCTGGCGAGGTCGAGCCGGGCCTGGGCGACGAGCTGCTCGAGCCCTTCGGGCTCGCCGCGCAGCAGCAGCACGTCGCCCGCGTGGAGGCGCGACGCCGGGGTCGGCGCGTAGCGGCGGAAGCGCTCGCGCACGATGCCGGCCACCGACACGTCCCCCTCCTGCATGGCTTCGAGGTCCGCGACCGTGCGGCCGACCGCGGGCGACTGCGGGCCCAGCACCGCTTCGGCGGTGTAGCTTTCGATGGTGAAGGCGGCATCCATCGAGGACGCGGCGCGGCGCTCCGGCAGCAGCCGCCAGCCCACGGCCAGGAACGCGATGGTGATGGCGGCGATCGACAGGCCCACGGGGGTGAAGTCGAACATGGTGAAGGGGTGGCCGAACATGTCGGCCCGGACCTTGGCGATGATGATGTTGGGCGAGGTGCCGACCAGCGTGACGACGCCGCCCGTCAGCGACGCCGCCGCCATGGGCATCAGCAGCGCGGACGGCGACGTCTTGTGGCGTCGGGCGAGCTGCAGGGCGATCGGCATGAAGATCGCGAGCGCGCCGACGTTCTTGGTCACCATGGACAGCAGGAGCACGCAGCCGGCCAGCGCCGGCACCTGGACGCGCGTCGTGCGCAGCTTGGGCAGGATCGGGCGCATGATCGCCTCGATGACGCCCGAGCGCGCGATGCCGGCGCTGACCACCAGCGCGGCCGCGATGATGACGATGATCTCGTCCGAGAAGCCCTCGAAGGCGTGCTTTTCCGGCACGATGCGCAGCACGATGCCGACCAGCAGCGCCGACAGCGCCACGAGGTCGTAGGGCAGGCGGCCCCACACGAAGAGGCCGATGGTGACGGCGATGAGCCCGAAGGCCAGCGCTTGGTCCAGTGTCATACCCTGTCCGATCGATGGCTTCGCGGCGCGCAGAACGGCGCCGCGGGGCGGGATGCCGGCCCCCGCGGCGGCCCGGACGTCGGACGCGCGGAGCCGGTCCGGTCCGCCGCGTTATACTCCCCGCCCGGGCTTCCATCCAGGGATCCCGTGGACCATATGGCGTCTGGACGGAGCCGAAGGACGAGGAATGGCAGGGGCGAGCGACGAGCGATCACCGAGGCCGGCGCCCGCCGGACCGACGACGGCCGACTTCCGCCACCTCGCCGACTCCATCCCGCAGCTCGCGTGGATCGCCGACGGCGCGGGCTCGATCTTCTGGTACAACCGCCGCTGGTACGACTACACCGGCACGACTCTGGACGAGATGCAGGGCCGGGGCTGGTCCAAGGTCCACCACCCGGACCACGTGCTCCACGTCGTCGAGCGCTACAACGAGGCCTTCTCCCGGGGCGAAACCTGGGAAGACACGTTCCCGCTGCGCCGAAGCGACGGCACCTTCCGCTGGTTCCTGTCGCGCGCCGAGCCGGTGCGCGACCAGGACGGCGCCATCCTGCGCTGGTTCGGCACCAACACCGACGTGACGGATTCGCGCGACGCCGAGGCGGCGGTGCGGCGGTCCGAGGAGCGGTTCCGCACCCTGATCTCGGCTTCGGCCGACCTGATCTGGACGGCGGGGCCGGACGGCGGGCTGATCCCGCCGCTGCCGACCTGGCGCGCCTACACGGGCCAAACGGAGGCCGATTACGCCGGCTGGGGCTGGCTCGACATCGTCCACCCCGACGACAAGCTGCGCGTGACGGAGCTGTGGCGCGAAGCGCTGCACAGCCGCGTCCTGTTCCACGCCGAGTTCCGCCTGCGCCGGCGCGACGGCGAGTGGCGCTATTCCGAGGCCCGCGCCGCGCCCGTCATGTCGACGGACGGCACGGTGCGGGAATGGGTCGGGGTGAATTCCGACATCACCACCCGCCGCCAGGCCGAGGACGCCATGCAGGAGGCGAAGGAGCTGGCCGAAACGGCCAACCGCGCCAAGAGCCAGTTCATCGCCAACATGAGCCACGAGCTGCGCACGCCGCTGTCCGCCGTGATCGGCTACAGCGAGATGCTGGCGGAGGAGATCGAGGACGTGGGCCACGTCGGGCTCCTCACCGACGTCGGCAAGATCGAATCTTCCGCCCGCCACCTGCTCGGGCTCATCAACGACGTGCTCGACCTGTCGAAGATCGAGGCCGGCCGCATGACCGTCGAGGCCGTCGACTTCGACGTGGCCGGCATGGTGGACGAGGTCGTGAACGCCACGGGGTCGCTCGTCGCCAAGAAGGACAACCGGCTCCGGCTGGACCTCGGCGGCGGGCTCGGCCGCATGCATTCGGACGAGCTGAAGATCCGGCAGTGCCTGATGAACCTCGTGTCCAACGCCGCGAAGTTCACGGAAGGCGGCGAGATCGTGCTGCGGGTCCGGCGCGACTCCGCCGACGTCCTGACCTTTGACGTCGAGGACAGCGGCATCGGCATGACGGACGAGCAGATGGGGCGGCTGTTCCAGCGCTTCAGCCAAGCCGACGAATCGACCACGCGCCAGTTCGGCGGCACCGGCCTCGGCCTCGCCATCACGCGCGCCTTCGCGCGCAAGCTCGGCGGCGACGTTTCGGTCGAAAGCCAACCCGGCCGGGGCTCGACCTTTCGCCTCCAACTCGCCGCGCGCGTCCGGTCGGACGACGGCGGGGGCGACACGGTGGCGATCCTGCCCGAGCCGGTGCCGCAGGGCGCCGAGCCCGCGGAACCCGCGGGCCGGATCCTCGTGGTCGACGACGACCCGGCGGCGCGCGACCTCCTGGCCCGCTTCCTGAAACGCGAAGGCTTCGCCGTCACCGGCGCGGCGGACGGGCAGGCGGGCCTGACGCTCGCCCGCGCGCTGCGCCCGCAGGCGATCCTGCTCGACGTCGAGATGCCGAAGATGGACGGCTGGTCGGTGCTGCACGCGCTGCGCCAGGATCCCGCGCTGGTCGACACGCCGGTGGTGATGGTGTCGGTGAAGAACGAGCAGAGCCTCGCCTACGCGCTCGGCGCCACCGATTACCTGCTGAAGCCGGTCGACTGGGACCGGCTGAAGCGCGTCATGGACCGCGTCCACCCCCACAAGGAGGGCGTCGTGCTGGTGATCGACGACGACGAGGGCGCGCGCGAGCGGATGCGCTTCGCGCTGTCGCGCGACGGCTGGACCGTGGTGGAGGCCGAGAACGGCCAGCGGGCGCTGGAGCGGCTCGACGGCGTCACCCCGAGCCTCATCCTGCTCGACCTGATGATGCCCGTCATGGACGGCTTCGATTTCCTCAAGCGGCTGCGCCAGCGCGCCGACGGGGGGCTGGTTCCGGTGGTGGTTTTGACCGCCAAGGATGTTACACCGGAAGAAAGGGCCAGCCTCGACGGGCAGGCCGAACGGATCATCAGCAAGGGCAGCCTCAGCCTGCCCGACCTCGCCCACGAGTTGCGGGAGCTCATCCCCGCCGCCGGGCGATAGCGGTTTGTCGTCGGAGATTTCTGCATGCGCATATTGCTCGTCGAGGATCATGAGGAGATCTGGGACTTCCTGTCCCGGAGGTTGCGGCGGCGCGGGTTCGAGGTTGTGCTGGCGGCCGACGGGCAGGAGGGCGTCGACAAGGCGGGCTCCGAGGCGCCCGACATCATCCTGCTCGACATGAACCTGCCGATCATCGACGGCTGGACGGCGGCGTCCATGATCAAGGCCGAGGCCAAGACTGCCCACATCCCCATCATCGCCCTGACGGCCCACGCCATGTCGGGCGACCGCGAGAAGGCCATCGCGGCCGGCTGCAACGACTACCATCCGAAGCCGGTCGACTTTTCCCGCCTGCTCGCCCAGATCGAGGCGCTGGGCGGCAAGGCGGCCCCGGCCGGGGCCTGACGGTGGCCGGCTCCGTGCCGGACGTCGCCGCGGCGGCGCCCCGCTCGGGTTTCCTGGCGGGGCTGCAACGCCTGCTGGAGCGCCGCGCGGACCATGACGGGCGGGCCACCGCCCTCGAGCCGCCCCCGCCCGCGGCCCCCCCGGGCGGCGAGGCCGAAAGCGACGGGAGCCGGCGCGAGCGCCGCCTGCGCCTCCCCCAGGAGATCCTCGACCGCAGCCTGTCGGGCAAGGTGCTCGACGGCTGGCTGCAGAACCGCCACCAGGTCCTGGTGCCGCTGACCTTTCGGCTCGGGCGGCTCGCCGCGGACGATGCGGCGGTGCTGATGCGCTTCACCGCCGCGGCGCTGCTCAACGCGTCTAAGGCGGACGAGCCGGCGCGCCGCGGCGTCGAGCGCTGGCTCGGCGAGGTCGGGGCGGCGGGCGATGCCGTCGCCCAGTTCCGGGCCGCCGTGGAAGCCCCCGAGCCGCTGAGCCGGCTGATCGCGGCCGTGCGCGAGCGCGACCTCGCCCCGTATGCCTACGCGGCAGCGGTCGTGGCGTCGGACACGCGCGACCCCGCGGGGCGGCTCTTCGCCAACTTCATCGCCGCGCGCCTGGCGCTGCCGGCCGACGCCGTCCGTTCGGTGGACCGGCGCTACCGCCGGTGATGCCCGCCGCCGCCCCGGAAGCGGGGACCGTCACCCTTCCACCCGCCCCGCTTCGGTGATCTCGCTCAGCGCGTCCTGCAGGCCGCGGCTGTCGACGAGGAGCTTGCGGGAAATGTCGGCCAGCGTCACCCAGCCGGCGACGCTGCCGCGGTCGTCGGTGACGGGCAGGCGGCGGACGTGGTTGGCCGCCATCAGGTCCATGGCGACCTGGAGCTCGTCGGTTTCGCGGCAGGAGATCATCGACCGGGACGCGACGTCGCGCACCAGCGTTGCGTTGGGGTCGAGTCCCGCCGCGATCACGCGGAACAGCAGGTCGCGATCGGTCACGATGCCCTCAAGGGCGTCCGGCGCGCCGACCGGCAGGGCGCCGACGTCGAGTTCGCCCATCAGTTCCGCGGCTTCCTTCACCGGGGCGTTGCCGCCGATGAACTCCACCGCCGTGCTCATCACGTCCGCCACCTTCACGCGCCCACCCTCCGCTTCAGGCCGGAGATGTAGCACGCCGCGCGGGGATCAGCTCCGGCCGTCGAGCTTCCAAACGTAGACTTCGCGGCCGTTGTGGGCTTCCGCGATCTTGACGTGGTGGGCGGGGCCGACGCCGGGGCAGTCGCGCAGCATGCGTTTGGCCGCTTCCTTCACGGTGCTGAGATGGCCGAGCTCGTGATGGGTCGCGACCAGATGCGCCGCGCCGGCCGCCCGCCGCCAGATGGTGATCTCGTACAGCATCGATCCGACAAACCGCACGCCCCGCCGGGTGTCAACGCGCGACATCGCCCCCGCTCAACAACACCGCCCGAAGGGGCGGCGCTGTGTTATTGCGATGCCAAAGCTGGATTTATTCCATTTCTACCCTGATCCCCGCTTCGACTGTTCGGCGCCGGCCCCGGATCCCCGATCCGGCGGCGGCCGGGCGCGGCCGCCTCCCGCGCGGCGACGCCGCCTCCCGCGCGGCGACGCCGACGAACGGGAGGCGCGTCACGCCGGGCGGGCGAACTCCCCCTTCAGCGCGGCATACAGCGACCGGAAGGCTTCGAGCCGGGGCGCATAGGCGTCGGCGAGCCGCGCTTCAGGCGCGACGACGTCGGCTATGGGCGGCGGCACCGCGACGTCGCGGGCGTCTCCGCCCGTGGCGGCGAGGCGGGCCAGCCGCGCGGCGCCGAAGGCGGGGCCCCGCGCCCCGCCCGCGTGGCGCTCCAACGGCACGTCGAGCACGGACGCGATCATCCGCCCCCACAGGCGCGAGCGCGCGCCGCCGCCGATGAAGCCCAGCGCCGCGGGGCGACGAGCCGGCGCCAGGGCGGCGAGGCCGTCGGCCAGCGAGAAGGCCACGGCCTCCATCACGGCCTGGGCGATCTCGGCGGGGGTCGTCGCGGCGGTGAGGCCGAGCAGGGCGCCGCGCGCGTCGGGGTCGTCGTGCGGGGTGCGCTCGCCCGCGAGGTAGGGCAGGGCAAGGAGGGCGGAAGGGCCGGAGAAGCCCGCCTCGACCTCGGCGAGCAGGGTCGCGACGTCCGGGCGGCCGGTCCAGCGCGCCGCGGCGGCGAGCGGGCTCGCGCCGTTGAGCAGCGCCGCCACGCGACACCACCGGTCCGGCAGGGCGTGGCAGAAGCCCTGCACGGTGGGATCGGCGGGCGGCGCGTGGCGGTCGGACGCCAGGAACACCTGGCCGGACGTGCCGAGCGACACGAAGCCCGTGCCGGGCTCCACGGCGCCGATGCCGACGCCGCCGACCGCGGTGTCGCCGCCCCCGCCCGCGACCGGCAGGCCGGGGCGCATCCCCCAGCGCGCCGCGAGGTCGGCCCGCAGCGTCCCCGACACGGCGGTGGACTCGACGATCCGCGGCAGCCAGGCGGGGTCGGCGCCGCAGGCGGCCCCGAGGGCCGGCGACCAGGCGCGGGCACCCTGGTCGAACAGCCAGGTCCCGGCCGCGTCGCTGGGGTCGGTCGCGCGCTCGCCCGTCAGCTTCAGGCGGACCCAGTCCTTGGGCAGGAGCAGGTGGCGGGCCCGGCCGACCGCGTCCGGCTCGTGGCCGCGCAGCCAGGCGAGGAGCGGCCCGGTGAAGCCCGGCATGGGGCGGACGCCGGCGGTGGCGGCGAGTTCCGGGTGGCGCCCCGCGAGGTCGCGCGCCTGCGCGGCGGCGCGGCCGTCGTTCCACAGGATCGCGGGGCGCACAGGGCGGTCCGCGCCGTCGAGCAGCAGGGCGCCGTGCATCTGGCCCGACAGGCCGATCGCGTCCGTCCGGGCGAGAACGGCGGGGTGCTCGGCGCGCATGCGGTCGAGGCCGGTCGCGACCGCGTCCCACCAGCGGTCCGGATCGTCCTCGGACCAGGAAGGGCGGGGGCGGGACGGCCCGAGGGGGACCTCGGCCGAAGCCGCGGGGGCTTCCCGGTCGTC
The DNA here is from genome assembly GCF_004137685.1 of Lichenibacterium minor. Lineage (GTDB taxonomy): Bacteria > Pseudomonadota > Alphaproteobacteria > Rhizobiales > Beijerinckiaceae > Lichenihabitans > Lichenihabitans minor. The sequence continues at coordinate 64,707 of NZ_QYBB01000007.1, forward strand.
GACCAGCACGATCTTGACCGAGGAGGTGCCGATGTCGATGCCGAGATACATGGGGTTGCCTCGAACGGGGTTTCCAACGGCCTTTGGCGGGGTGGGGGCGGAGCCCCGCCGGGCTTCCGCCGGCGGCTCGACCGACCTCCCGTCACCCCCGCAGCGCGATGGCGCCGACCAGCCGGCCGTAGTCGGGCTCGCCGCGATGGGTGGCGCGGCGGAAGGAGAAGAAGCGCGCCTCGTCGGCGTAGGTGTCGAGCGCCAGGTCGACGACGCGCCCGATCCCCGTGCCGCGCAGCCGGTGGCCGATGAAGCCCGGTAGGTCGAAATGGTGGTGCCCCGCCCGGGCCGAGGGCGCGAAGAAGCCCTCGTAGACGCCGTCCCGCTCGACGACCCGGGCGCGGAACTCCGGACCCACCTCGTAGGACTCGCAGGCGATGGTGGGGCCGAGCACCGCCGCGATGCCGCGCTTGGTCGCCCCGAGGCCCAGCATGGCCTCGACGGTGGATTCCAGCACGCCGAAGACGGCGCCCTTCCAGCCCGCGTGGCAGGCTCCGACGACGCCGGCTTCCGCGTCGGCCAGGAGCACGATGCCGCAATCCGCCCCCGTGACGGCCAGGGCGAGCCCCGGCGTGCGGGTGGCGAGCCCGTCGCAGCGCGGCCGGTCCTCCTCCCCGAACGGCGCCGAGATCGCGACCGCGTCGGGCGAATGGACGAGGCGGGGCAGGACGAGGCGGTCGGCCGCCACCCCGAGGGTGTCCGCCATGCGGCGGCGGTTCTCCATCACGTTCTCGCGCGCGTCGCCCGAGCCGATGCCGCCGTTCAGCGAGCCGTAGATCCCGGTCGACACGCCGCCCTGGCGCGTGAAGAAGCCGTGGGCGATCCCCGGCGCATCGAGAGCCGGCGCCGTGATGGGCTGGAGCGTCATGGCGAAACGTCCTCGAAGCCGGGTGGGACGGGGAGGGCGGGGGCCGTGATGGCCAGCGCCTGGAACAGGTCGCCCATGCCGGGCCGCCCGGCCGTGCCGGGGCCGGCCAGCCGGTCCACCGCGGCGGCGATCGCGGCGGCCTGCTCGGGCGTGGCACGGGTCTTCAGCGCCGCCGCGCGGGCGTCGAGCCCGAGCGCGCGCAGGAAGGCACCCTGCGGCACGGGGCCGTGGACCGCGGCGCCGGCGCTTTCCGCGGCGCGGCGCAGCCCGCCGAAGTCGACGTGGGCCGACAGGTCGGCTTCCCCGGGCTCGGCGAGCGGATCGGCGAAGCCGTGGCGGCGCACGGCCTGCAGGGTTTCGGCGAAGGCCGGCTTGGCGTAGCCGTAGTCGACCACCAGCGCGGCGCCCCCGTGGCGCGCGAGCCGGGCCGCGAGCCCCCTGGCCAGGCCCTGCGCGACGAGGCCGACTTCGATCACGGCGCCCTCGGGCGCTTCGACCCGAATGGCGGGCTCGGGTTCGGGCGCGAGGCCGAAGGCCAGCACTTCGCCCGAAAGCCCGTCGCCGGCGAGCCCGACGAGCCGCTGCCGCCAGCCTCCGGCGGTCCGCACGTAATGGCGCACCGGCAGGGCGTCGAAGAACTCGTTGGCGACCACGACCGCGGGGCCGGGCGGCACGTCCTCCACGCCGCCGTGCCACGAGAGCGGGACGCCGCAGCCCCGCAGCGCGGCGCGCTGGGCGTCGCGCAGAGCGGGGCTGGTTTCGACGAGGTGGATGTCGAGGGCGCCGGGGAGGCCCGGCACCCGGCGCATCACCCGCAGGGCGTCGGCGAGCAGCGTGCCGCGGCCCGGGCCGAGCTCGACGAGGCGCAGCGTTTCGGGGCTGCCCATGGAAGCCCAGACGGCCGCCGCCCAGGCGCCGACGAGCTCGCCGAACATCTGGCTGGTTTCGGGCGCGGTGGTGAAGTCGCCCGCGGTCCCGAGCGGGTCTCGGGTGCGGTAGTAGCCGAGCGTCGGGTGGCCGAGGCACAGCGCCATGTAGCGGTCGACGCCGATCGGCCCCCCGTCGAGGATCAGGGCGCGGATCTCGTCGCCGAGCGCCGTCACGCGAGCACGGCCGGCGGCCGCCGCGGGCGGAGCGCATAGGCGATCAGGGCGAGCCCGATGGCGAGGAGCGGCAGCGACAGCAGCATGCCCATGGTGGCGCCGCCGAACAGGAAGCCCAGCTGCGCGTCGGGCTGGCGGAAGAACTCCGACGCGATGCGGGCCAGCGCGTAGCCGGCGGTGAACAGCCCGGTCGACAAGCCGGGGCGCTTCAGCGCGCCGAGCCGGATGGCCACGGCCAGCACGACGAACAGGCCGATGCCTTCCAGCCCGGCCTCGTAGAGCTGGCTCGGGTGGCGAGGGATGGGGCCGGCGCCCGGGAACACCATGGCCCAGGGCACGTCCGGCGCTTCGCGGCCCCACAGCTCCGGTTTGATGAAATTGGCGATGCGGCCGAGGAACAGGCCGATCGGCACCACCGCGGCGACGCCGTCCGCCACCGACAGGAAGCGCACGCCGACGCGCCGCGCGAAGATCGCCATGCCGATGGCGGTGCCCACCAGCCCGCCGTGGAACGCCATGCCGCCGTTCCAGGCCGCCACGATCTCCAAGGGGTTCGCGAGGTAATAGGCGGGGTTGTAGAACAGCACGTAGCCGAGGCGGCCTCCCAGCACGATGCCGAGTGCCACGTAGACGACGAGGTCGTCGATCGACACCGGAGTCGGGTGCCGGACGTCGCCCCATAGCCGGTCGGCCGCGCAGAGCCGCTTCATGTAGAACCAGCCGAGCACGATGCCGGCCACGTAGGCCAGCGCGTACCAGCGGATCGGGAAGGGCCCGACGTCGACCAGGACGGGGTCGATCACCGGATAGGGGAGGACGAAGAACATGGCCGCGACATGCCCCGCGGGTCGCGGCGGCGTCAAGGCGGCGCGGCGGCCGGGCCGCCACCGGCCGGGAAACGCGACCGCCGGCGCCGGGCGGCCTCCGCAGCGCCCCGGTTTCCGTTGCCCCCGTGGCGGGGCCGGCCTAGGCTCGTGATCGGGAGAGGGATCGATGCCAGGGGTTCGCCGCCCGTCGCGGACCCGTCGCGAAGCCCTCCGTCCCCGGGCTCATCGAGGTCAGGACGCGAGATGGACATCGGCACCACGGCGACGTTCACCCTGGCCTTCCTGGTCTTCGCGGCCAGTCCGGGGCCGGACAACCTCACGATCGTGTCGAAGACCGTCAACGACGGCCCCGCGCACGGCATCGCCTACGGCTGCGGCGTGGTGGCCAGCATCGCCGGCTTCGTGATCCTCGTCGCGCTCGGCCTGAACGCGCTCGCCGGCGCCGCCGGCGATCACCTGCGCGTCGTCCGCTACATCGGCGCCGCCTACCTGGTCTACACCGGCGTCGCGATGTGGCGCGCGCCCGCGGTCGTCGCCCCGCGGCGCCTGCGCGGCGGGCTCGCCCGCCTGTTCGGCGTGGGCTTCCTGCTGAACGTGTCGAACCCGAAGATGCCGGTCTTCTACCTCGCCCTGCTGCCGGGCGTGCTCGGCACCCGCCCGCTCACCGCGGCCGACACGATGACGCTTCTCGCCGTCATCGTCGCCGTCGAGGCGCTGGTGATCGGCGTCCATGTGGGCCTGGCGCTGCGGGCTCGGGCGGCGCTGGCTCGACCCCGGCGCCTCCGCGCCCTGAACAGGGGAGCGGGCGCCCTGATGATCGGTGCCGGTGTGCTGGTGGCGTCCCGCTGACGCCGAACCGCTCGACGAACTATTCCGCTCCCCGCGTGTTGAATGCATGCTTCCCGCGAGGGGCCCCATGCCGCTCTACTACATCGACCTTTACGACAACGAGGTGCTCGCCCGCGATGAGTTCGGGCTGGAGCTGGACAGTCTCTACGAGGCGCGCGAGCAGGCCATCGCGCTTCTTCCCGACATGGCGCGCCACGGGCTGCCGGACGGCGACAGCCACGACTACACCGCGGTGGTGCGCTGCCACGAGGGGCGGGTCCGCTACGAGGTCACCCTGTCGCTGCGCGGCGGCTGGGTCGAAGCCCCGGCCTACCCGCCCCCCGTCCACCACTGACGCGCGACCCGGCCGAACGGGCAGCGGGCCGCGGATCGCCAGCCCGCGCGGCGCTCGATCGCGGCGGCCTTCCGCATCGCCGGGCCACCCGGCCGCAGCGTCACGGTTCGCCTGCCGGGCGACCGGCATCCGCGTGGCGCGAAGGCCCTTGCCTCGACGGCGCCCCCCCGGCTAGTCCACCCGCGACGCACACCCGCCGCGAGGAACCCCATGCCGACCCACAAGCTCCTTCTGCTGCCCGGCGACGGCATCGGCCCCGAAGTGTCGGCCGAGGTCGAGAAGGTCCTGGACCGGCTCGCCGCCGACGGTTCGGCCCGCTTCGAGGTCGAGCGCGGCCTCGTCGGCGGCTGCGCGATCGACGCCCACGGCGTGCCGGTCAGCGACGCCGATGTGGCCCGCGCCGCCGCGGCCGACGCCGTGCTGCTCGGCGCCGTCGGCGGTCCGAAGTGGGATGGCGTGCCCTACGAGATCCGCCCCGAGGCGGGCCTGCTGCGCCTTCGCAAGGACCTCGGCCTCTTCGCCAACCTGCGGCCCGCCATCTGCCACGCCGCGCTGGCCGACGCATCCTCGCTGAAGCGCGAGCTGGTCGAGGGGCTCGACATCCTCATCGTGCGCGAGCTGACGGGCGGCGTGTACTTCGGGGAGCCCAAGGAGATCGTCGACCTCGGCAACGGGCAGAAGCGCGGCATCGACACCCAGGTCTACGACACCTACGAGATCGAGCGCATCGCCCGCGTGGCCTTCGAACTGGCGCGGCTGCGCACCGGCCGCGTGACCTCGTCCGAGAAGCGCAACGTCATGAAATCCGGCGTGCTGTGGCACCAGACCGTGACGGCACTGCACGCGCGCGACTATTCGGACGTGGAGCTGAAGCACGAGCTCGCCGACGCGCTCGGCATGAAGCTCGTCCAGGCGCCGAAGCGCTTCGACGTGATCGTCACCGACAACCTGTTCGGCGACATGCTGTCCGACGTCGCCGCCATGCTGACCGGCTCGCTCGGCATGCTGCCTTCGGCGTCGCTGGGGGAAGCGGACCCCGTGTCCGGCCGGCGCCGCGCCCTCTACGAGCCCGTTCACGGCTCGGCCCCCGACATCGCGGGCCGCGGCGTCGCCAACCCGCTCGCCATGATCGGCTCGCTCGCCATGGCGCTGCGCTACTCGCTCGACATGGCCGCCGAGGCCGACAGGCTGGAGCGCGCCATCTCGTCGGCGCTGGACGCTGGCCATCGCACCGCCGATCTCGCCCGCCCGGGGGAGACCGCGATCTCGACGTCGCAGATGGGAGACGCCGTGGTGGCGGCGCTGAGCGCGTCGGCCTCCTGACACCGGCACGAAAAAGCCGGCCTCGGTTCGATCCGGGGCCGGCTTTCAAGATGATTGAAGGGGAAGGGCTGCTCAGTCCAGCCCGCGCCACAACGGCGAGAAGTCGATGTTCCGGTTGGGGAACATTTCCGGGTTGTTCGGCAGGTCGAACCGGCGGTGCGGGAGCTCCGACTGCCCGAAGAACGCGGTGTTGTATGTGGCGTAGACCGGGATGTGATCGCTGGTCTGCGACGCGAAATACTCAGGCTGGCCCAGGGCCGGCGTCGAAGCGGTGCCGGGGTCGAGGAACGAGCGCTTCTGGATGACGAGCGGCTTGCGCACCGTGGCGTCCGAGATCTCGGCGATGAGGACGGGATGGTGGGCCTTGGCGACCTGCGCCCTGGGGGCGGGGGCCTTGCGGGTGGCCTGGGCCTCGGCGGCGCCGGCGGTCAGCAGGGTCAGGGCGGCGGCGGCCGTCAGGAGTGTGGAAAACCGATTCGCCATGGTGGCCCCTGCCTCGCTACGTCTTGGCAACACAACTGTGCCATAGCGATTAAGTTTCCCCTACCGGCGGGCTTCCCGGTTCAGCGTTGACGGTTCGTGGCGACGAAGAGGCCCCGCAGCGGCGGCAGCTCGCCGTCCGGGTCGAGCCAACCCGGGCCGCGGGCCTTCCCTCCCCAGGCCTTGCCTCCCAGGGACGCCGCCGGCGACGGCCCGCCGAGGCAGGTTACGCCGTCCCGCCGTTCCGCGGCCACGAACACGGCGCGCAGGGCCGCATCGTCGCCGGCCGACACGAGGTCGATGCGGTCGACCGCGCAGGCCAACGCGGAACGGCCCATCGGGTGCCCCGGCGCCCCGCAGGCGAAGCCCGACACCCGCAGGACCGACCCGCCTCCCCGGAACCCCAGGCAGGGCGCCGGGCCGGCGGCGCCCCACAGCAGGAGGTCGGCGGCCTCGAAGCGGCCGAGCCGCGTGTCCATCCCCGCCGCGGGATGCAGGCGGGTCGCCGTGAGGCCGCGAGCGGCGGCGAGCCGCGCCAGCCCGTCGGCCAACCCGTCGCCGGCGTCTCCGCCCGTACCGTCCGGGCCGGACCGCAGCAGCGAAACCTGGAGGTAGGGCTTGGCATCCCCGAGCCGGCCGAAGGTCATCACGTCCTCCCGGGCGCCGTCGGGCTGGCGGCGGCGCGCCTCGTGGACGCTGGGCAGCTTCGAGAATTCCGTGCCGGCGAGGTCGAAGAGGGCGAGCGGGCGCCGGATCTCGCTCCACTGCGCCCCGGCGGGGCCGGACATCGGCGCGTCGGCGGAAGCGGGGCGGGCCGCCAGGAGCGCCGCCGCCGACGCGAGGGCGCCGGCCGCCGCGCCCGTGGCGGCGAGCGCTACTAGGCAGAAGCGGAAGACGGGCCGACGGCCGCGCCGGAGCGCCGCCGGCCGGCCCGTGCCGGGGTGCGCCGACCCGCGCCGGGCATCGAAGGACGTGAACCGCGCGAGAGCCGACATGGCGCCACCCCGCATCCCGGACGCGGGATGCCTGTGGGAGGACGATGCGCCCGCGGCCTCTGCCACGGGTTACCGGCGGTGGGCGACCCGTCGGCAGGGTCAACGCGGGGTTAGCGGACTCCTCCGCATTCCGGGCGACATGCTGGAAGCGTCCCGAACCGTCGCAGGGAACCGTCGGCTCGCGCGAAGATCGAGAATGCGTCGCTGCGGCGGCGCGCGTTCGCGCGGGCCGGCGGCCAGGGCTTCGACCGCTGGGATCAGGGCGCGAAGACGGGGTCGAACAGGCCGTGGATGCCGCGGGCCGCGAAGACCGTGATGTGGCCAGCGTCGTAGAACAGGGGATGCCCGTCGCGCACCACCGGGCAGACCACGCCGTCGCAGAGGCGCGACGCGGGATCGATCACGCTCGCGCCGTGGCGGGCCACGGCGGCCCGGATCGGGCCCGTCGACGCGTCCTGGCGCCGCCGCGCCTCGTCTTCGCGGGGGGGCGGGGGCGGCGCGGTGCCGTGCAGCGCCGCCAGGGCCAGGGTGCGGGGCACCGGGTAGTCGGCCTGGGGCGGCGCCAGCAGCACGAAGGCGCGCACGCCCGCGGCGTCGAGCGCGTCGAGCGTGGCGTCGAGGCGTCCGAGCCCGTCCCCATAGACGAACCAATCGGCGCCCAGCACCACGCTGCGGATCGCCGGATGCGCCGCCACATAGGCGACCGCCGCGCTGTCGAAGGGCGCGCAGCCGGGCAGGGACGGCACGGCGAGCCCGAGCAGCGGCGGGCATTTCGAGAAGATCAGCGACACCCCGGCCGCCCCGCGCGCTTCCGCGTCCGCCGCCAGCGCCGGCACCCACATGCGGGCGTAGCTGTTGCCCCACAACGCCACGCTGGGCTCGGCGCCGGCCGCGCCGAAGCGGCAGGGATAGGGGAGGGGCGCGGCGTCCGGGGCCGGAACGGGGCATTCGCCTTCCAGCCGGTCGAAGTGGCCGTCGGCCAGCGTCGCCACGGCGGCCGGCAGGTGGCCCAGCGCCAGCACGCCCCGGCCGGTGAGGTCGAGCACCTGCCCGAGCAGGAGCGCCGCCGCCGTGGCGGCTCCGGCGCCGACCAGCAGGCCGCGCCGTCCCGGCAGGGCGGACCGGGCGATGAAGGGCCGCTCGATCGCGGCATGGGACAGGCCGGCGAGCGCCACCGTGGCGGCGAGCAGGGCGAGGCGCGTCGCGAGCGGCAGGCTCGGGCCGCCGCCGTAGCGGGCCAGCACGATCACGGGCCAGTGCCACAGGTAGAGCGAATAGGAGATGCGGCCGAGCCACGCGAGCGGCCGGGAGCCGAGCAGCCCCGCCGCCCACCCCCCGGCCCCCCCTCCGCCGATCACCAGCAGGGCGCCGAGGCAGGGCAGCAGCGCGGCGGGGCCGGGAAAGGGCGTGGCGGCCGTGTAGGCGGTCGCCGCGAGCGCGATGGCGGCCAGCCCGGCCACCACCGCGGCGTCGCCGCCCCGCCCCCCCGCGATCCGGCCGGGCCCGCATGCCAGCAGCGCGCCGGCCAGCAGCTCCCAGGCGCGGCCGGGCAGGAGGTAGAAGGCCGACACCGGCGTGTGGTCCGCCCCCCAGGCGCCGAGCGCGAAGGACAGGGCCGCGAGCGTGGCGAGGGCCGCCGACGCGAGGCGGGGGTGGCGCGCCAGCGGCATCAGCACCAGCGGGAACAGCAGGTAGAACTGGCCTTCCACGCCCAGGGACCAAGTGTGCAGCAGCGGCTGGAGGGTGAGGTTGTCGGCGTCGAAATAATCGGCGGCGAGGCGCGAGAACAGGACGTTCGAGCCGAACAGCGCGGAAGCCTCGGTGCTCTTGGCGAGCAGCCTGAGGTCTTCCGGCAGGAACACGAAGAGGCTCGCGGCCCCGGTCGCGAACAGCACGGCGGCCAAGGCCGGCACGATGCGGCGGACCCGCCGTTCGTAGAAGGCCGCGAGGGAAAAGCGGCCTCGGTCGATCTCGCCCCGCGTGATGGCGGTGATGAGGTAGCCCGAGATGACGAAGAAGACGTCGACGCCGACGAAGCCGCCGGGCAGCGCCGCGAAGCCGTAGTGGAACAGCACCACGATCGAGACCGCGACGGCCCGCAGCCCGTCGATGTCCGGCCGGTAGGTTCCGCCGCGGCCGTCGGCCGGACGATGCGGCGCGGCCGGGTCGCCGTTTCGCGGGGTGTTCAGCATGCCGGCGGGGCGCCTCGAGCCTGTCGCGTCGCCGCCGAAGCGGCGGTCCACCTCGGGTCCGTCAAGGGGCCGCGGCGGGGAGCCTGCGGATGTCGGCGATGGCGTGACATCCGCCCGAACGAAAAATCCCGCCGCGGCCCCGAAGGCGGCGGCGGGATCGGGAAACGACGCGGTGGCGACGCCGGATCAGGCGGCCGCGGGGGTCTCGGCGACGGCGGCGGCGGCCAGCTTCTTGCCGATCTCGCGCTTCAAGGCGCGGGTCTTGGCAGACAGCTCCACGTCCTTGGCCTTCATCAGGAAGGCGTCGAGGCCGCCGCGATGCTCGACCGAGCGCAGCGAGGCGGCGGCGATGCGAAGGCGCACGGTGCGGCCCAGGGCGTCCGAGATCAGGCTCACGGCGACGAGGTTCGGCAGGAAGCGGGTCTTGGTCTTGATGTTCGAGTGGCTGACGAGGTGGCCAACCTGAACGGCCTTGCCGGTCAGTTCGCAGCGGCGTGCCATGATCTATCCTTTGGAGCTGTCGCGGGTCCCGTCGAAGCGCGGCCGAACGCCATCCCCCGATCGCCTGCGGCGCGTGTGATTGAGCCGCGGTCTATAGGGAGGGCGGCCGGGGGCGTCAAGCGCATCGGGGGCTTCGCGCCGGGGCCGGAGCCGAGCGATGCACCCCGCCGCACCTCACATGATGCGGATCATGCGCTCCGTGCGGCGCCGGTCGACGACCGGCTGGAAGGCGACGCGGGCGTGCTCCTGGCAATAGGGCAGGGTGCCGACGGCGCGGCAGCCGCAGAAGCGGAACTCGGCGCTGGTGGGGTCGCCGATGGGCCAACGGCACATCGAGCCGTTGAGCTCCAGGATGGTGACGCGGTCGCTGATCGGGATCGCGGCGTCCTTGACGGCGCGCAGGGCCGGCAGGTCGATCGTGATGGGCTCCCTGGCGGCGTCGAGGATGGACGCCACGTCGTCGACCCGGTGGGCCGCGACCGCCGCCGCTTCGGGGACGGCGCGGGGCGGCGCCGCGACCGGGGCGACCTCGGGCACGTGCGGCACGGGTTCCACGGCGGCGGGCTCGGCGGCCGAGGGGAGGGTCGACACGGGTTCGGGGGGCGACAGGTCGCGGATGCGCGGCGCGGCGGCGTCGGCGGGCGGCACGGCGCGGCCCGACAGGCCGAGGCGGTGGACCTTGCCGATCACCGCGTTGCGCGACACGCCTTCACCGAGTTCGGCCGCGATCTGGCTGGCGCTACGCCCTTCGAGCCACAGGGTGCTCAGGCGCTCGACGCGCTCATCAGTCCAGGACATGGCCTCTCCCTCTCGAAACGGATGAATCAATAGATCAAGCCGGAGCCGCGTGGTGGGCGCCAGAAATGAAATGCTTGCCGGGCTCTTCCGAAACTTTGCCGATGTCGCCCTAATCTGCCCTTTGCGAACGGTGGGAAGCTACACGAGCGCGCGAATCAGGCGCAAGAGACGTGCGCCCCGCGCAAGGCTTTTCCCCAGGCAACTGTTGCGTGAAAAGCATGATTCCGCCGCGATCGCGGCCGTCCATGCCGCATTTGACCTCGGCTGGGCATGGCTTTAGGGATTCAGGAATCCTTCGGCATCCGCGCGGAAGGCCTTGAACGATGTCCGACCGCGGTCGTGCGACCGATCCGGAGGGGACGGGTCCGCCGCCCCCGGTTCCCGTTCCTCCCCGGCCGCCGCGCGCCCGCGGAAGACGAGGGATCCAACACCATGACGCATCCCGCTCCGTCCCATATCCTGCCCACCTACGCCCGCGCGCCGCTCGAGTTCGAGCGCGGCGACGGCGTTTGGCTGACCACGACGGACGGGAACCGCTACCTCGACCTCGGCGGCGGCATCGCGGTCGCGTCCCTGGGCTACTCGCACCCGCACCTCACGGCGGCGCTGCAGGACCAGGGCGCGAAGCTGTGGCATACCTCGAATCTGTACCGGATCCCCGGCGGCGAGCGCTTGGCGGACCGGCTCTGCGAGGCGACCTTCGCCGAGGTGGTGTTCTTCACCAATTCCGGCGCCGAAGCCAACGAGGCCGCCATCAAGATGGCGCGCAAGTACCAGTCGTCCTGCGGTCATCCCGAGAAGTTCCGCATCGTCACGTTCGAAGGGGCGTTCCACGGGCGCACCCTCGCCACTATCGCGGCGGGCGGCCAGCAGAAGTACATCGACGGCTTCGGCCCCAAGGTCGAGGGCTTCGACCAGGTGCCGTTCGACGATTGGGCGGCCTTCGAGGCCGCCGTCGGGCCCGAAACCGGCGCCGTGATGGTTGAGCCGATCCAGGGCGAGGGCGGCATCCGCACCGTCCCCACCGAGCGGCTGCGCGCGCTGCGCGCCTTCTGCGACGCCCACGGCCTGCTGCTCATCTTCGACGAGATCCAGACGGGCGTGGGGCGCACCGGCACCCTGTTCGCCGGCGAAAAGGCCGGCGTGTCGCCCGACATCATGTCGATCGCCAAGGGCATCGGCGGCGGCTTCCCCATGGGGGCCTGCCTCGCCACGCGCGAAGCCGCGAAGGGCATGGCGGTGGGCAGCCACGGCACCACCTTCGGGGGCAACCCGCTCGCCATGGCGGTCGGCAACGCCGTGATGGACGTCGTGATGGAGCCCGGCTTCCTCGAGCACGTGCGGTCGATGGGGCTCGCCTTCAAACAGCGCCTGGCCGAGCTGCAGGACCGCCACCCGTCGGTCATCGCGGAGATCCGCGGCGACGGGCTGATGCTGGGCCTGCGCTGCGCCGTGCCGAACGGCGACCTCGTGGCGGCGGCGCGCGAGCGCCACGTCCTGGTGATCGCCGCCGGCGACAACGTCGTGCGCCTGCTGCCCCCGTTGGTCATCTCCGAGGCCGAGGTCGCCGAAGCCATGCGCCGCCTCGACGCCGCCTGCACCGACATCGAGGCCCACCGCAGGCCCGGCCCTGCATCGGCGGGCGCCGACGCCGGCCACAACACCTCCGCCGTGCTCAAGGGTGCCGCATGACGCCGAACGGCGCCCCGTCGCGGCATGAGCCGCCGCGGCACTTCCTCGACCTCGACGCGGTGCCGGCCGCCGAGCTGCGCGGCATCGTCGACGGGTCCATCGCGCTGAAGCGCCGCCGCGCGGCCGAAGGCAAGGCGGCGCAACCGCGGCCCCTCGCCGGGCGCACGCTGGCGATGATCTTCGACCAGCCCTCGACCCGCACCCGCGTGTCCTTCGACGTCGGCATGCGCGAGCTCGGCGGCGAAACGCTGATGCTGACGGGCGCCGAGATGCAGCTCGGCCGCGGCGAAACCATCGCCGACACGGCCCGCGTGCTGTCGCGCTACGTCGACGCCATCGTGATCCGCACGCTGGAGCAGTCGCTGGTCGAGGAGCTGGCACACCACGCCAGCGTGCCGGTGATCAACGGGCTCACCAAGGCGTCCCACCCCTGCCAGGTGATGGCGGACGTGATGACCTTCGAGGAACACCGCGGCCCGATCGGGGGGCGCGTCGTGGCCTGGAGCGGCGACAGCAACAACGTGATGGTGAGCTGGGCCCACGCGGCGCAGCGCTTCGGCTTCGCCCTGCGGGTGGCGAGCCCGCCGGAACTGGCGCCCAAGCCCGCCTTGCTGGCCTGGGCGAAGGCCAACGGCGCGGAGATCACCGTGACGCGCGACCCCATGGAGGCGGCGCGCGGCGCCGACGTCGTGGTGTCGGACTGCTGGGTGTCGATGGGGGACGACGAGAACGTCAACCGCCACAACCTCCTGGCGCCCTACCAGGTCGACGCGCGGCTGATGGCCCAGGCCGATCCCAAGGCGCTGTTCATGCACTGCCTGCCGGCGCACCGCGGCGAGGAGGTCACCGACGAGGTGATCGACGGCCCGCAATCGGTGGTGTTCGACGAGGCCGAGAACCGCCTGCACGCCCAGAAGGGCATCCTGGCCTGGTGCCTGGGCGCCCTGGACTGAACCCGGGGACCGGAGGGCTCCGGCCCCTTCGCGGGGGCGCGTCGCGGGCCGGGCGCCCCCGGAAAGCGGCCCCGTCGCTGGAAAAGCGCGGTCTGCGCGACCATTTCAGGGAGGATCGCGCGTTTCCGCGCCCTTTTCGACCTTGGACCCACCATGCTCACCAGCGCGGAACGCCCCGTCTCCGACCTCGGCCACGACGACCTCGTCCTCCCCTTCGCGGTCACGCCGCTCGACATCCGCGGCCGCGTCGTGCGCCTCGGCCCGGCGGTCGACCGCATGCTGAAGCAGCACGGCTATCCCGAGCCCGTTTCGCGCCTCGTCGGCGAAGCGGCCGCCCTCACGGCCCTCCTCGGCTCGTCGCTGAAGATCCAGGGCCGCTTCCAGCTGCAGACCAAGACCGACGGCGCCGTCGACATGCTGGTGGTGGACTTCGACGCGCCCGACCGCCTGCGCGCCTTCGCGCGCTTCGACGCCGAACGCCTCGCCGCGGCCGGGGCGCACCCCAACTCGGCCGAGCTGCTCGGCCAGGGCCACCTCGCGCTCACCATCGACCAGGGGGGCGACATGTCCCGCTACCAGGGCGTGGTGCCCCTGGAAGGGCAGGGGCTCGAGGCGGCGGCGCACCAGTATTTCGCCCAATCGGAGCAGATCCCCACCCTGGTCCGCCTCGCCGTCGCGCAGAGCGTCACGGGCGACGGCGTCGCGTGGCGGGCCGGCGGGCTGCTGGCGCAGTTCCTGCCCGAATCCGAGGACCGGCGCCGCCAGTTCGACCTCGACCCCGGCGATGCCCCGGAAGGCTTCGTCCGCAACGCCCCCGAGGACGACAGCTGGTCGGAAGCCAAGGCGCTGGCCGCCACCGTCGAGGACCACGAACTCGTCGACCCGACGCTGTCGAGCGAGCGCCTACTTTTCCGCCTGTTCCACGAGCGGGGCGTGACGGTGTTCGACGGGCAGGCGATGCACGAGGCCTGCCGCTGCTCGCGCGAGCGCATCGAAGGCATGCTGCGCTCGTTCACCGTCGAGGAGCGGCGCGACATGGTCGGCCCCGACGGGCGCATCGGCGTCACCTGCGAGTTCTGCGGCGTGCATCGCGACTTCGAGCCGGCGGATTTCGACGCCGCGTGACGCGTCCGCCGCCGCCCGGCCTCCGGGCGGCCGCTCAGGTGCCGGCCAGCGCGTTCCGGTAAGCGGCCACGGCCGCCGTCCAGCCCATCTCCAGGGCGTCGGCGGTCAGCTCGTGGCCGATCGAGGCCTCGTGCAGCGCCGGCAGGGCGGCGACCAGCGGCGGCAGGTTGTCGAGGTTGAGGTCGTGGCCGACGTTGACGACGAGCCCCAGGGCGGCGGCCCGCCCGGCCGCCGCGGCGCAGCGTTCCAGCAGGGCGCCGTGGTCGCCCCGCGCGAAGGCCGCCCCGTAGCCGCCCGTGTAGATCTCGATGCCGTCCGCGCCCAGCGCCGCGGCGCGCTCCGCCGCGTCCGGATCGGGATCGATGAAGACCACGGCCCTGCATCCCCACCCCTTCAGGCGCGCGACGGCGTCCCGCACGAGGCCGGCCCGATCGCCGTCGAGGCGCCAGCCCTCATCGGAGGTGAAAGTGTCCGGCGCGTCCGGCACGAGCGTGCACTGGTCCGGCCGCACGTCCGCGACGAGCCGGAGGAAGGCCTCGTCGGGATAGCCCTCGATGTTGAACTCGAACCCCGGACGCCAGGGCGCCACGAGGTCGGCCAGGGCCGGCACGTCCGACCGGCGGATGTGCCGCTCGTCCGGCCGGGGGTGGACGGTCAGGCCTTGGGCACCCGCGTCGCGGGCGAGGCGGCCGAAGCGCAGCACGTCCGGCACGCCGGTGCGGCGCGCGTTGCGCAGCAGCGCGATCTTGTTGAGGTTGACGCTGAGCCGGGCCATCTCAGGCATCCCCGCTTTCGGCCCGGAACGTCACCACCAGCACGTCGCGGAAGGCCGGGCGGGACGGGTCCACCGCCGTGATGGGGCTCACCCCGTGGAAGACGCGGTGGTCGTCGACCAGCGAAGCGTCGAGCGGCTCGGCGAGGGTCGCGGTTTCGACGGGCCGGCGCGCCGCATCCGCGATGGTGCTGACGCCGTCGGCCACGTTCTGCCGCCGCACCATCATCACCAGAACCCAGTCGACGCCGTCCCGGTGCAGCCCTTCCGGGGTCGGCTGGCCGTTCTCGCCGGGCCGCGCTTCGATGCGAAACTGGTGCATCTCGGCGTGCCACGCCGCCGGCCGCCGCGCGGGCGGCGTCGCCTCCGCGAACACGTGCAGGCAGGCCGACATGATGGCGCGGTTCATCGGGTGGGCGGCCACGGCGGGCAGCACGGGCTCGAACACCCGCGCCACGCCGCCGTTCAACGGGTTGTGTTCGCGCGCCTGGAAGTGCGGCTGCTGCGGCTTCGGCGCCAAGCCGCGCGCCGACACCGAGAAGCAGGCGAAGCGCCGCTTCCGGTAGGTGCCGCCGTCGGCCATGAAGCGGTCCGGACGGAGGTCGTCCCAGGACCGCGCGTAGCCGTCCCAGTCGGCCCCCCCGGCCGCCTCCACCAGCCGGGCCATCGCCGGGCCGGCCACGAAGTCGTAGCCGTCGCCACGCAGCCGGTCCACGATCGGGGCGGCTTCGGGGGGCGGAGCGAAGACGGGGAAGGGTTGGTCCATGCAGGTCGTCCGAGGCTCTGTCCCGCGCGTGGCGTCCCCGGCATATGGTGCCCGTCGCGACGCTTTGGTACGGATCGCCGGGCATAACGGAGGCGGGCCCGCGATGAAAGCGCCGATCGGCATCACCATGGGCGATCCCGCGGGCATCGGCCCCGAGATCGTCGCGAAGCTCCTGGCCGAAAGCGCGGCGACGGGCGCCGGGCGTCCCGCGGTCGTCTACGGCGAGCTGGAAGCCCTGCGCCGGGGGGCCGCGACCGTCGGGGCGGACCTCGCCTTCGCGCCCGTCCCGAAGCCCGGGGCGGAGGCCCCGGCCGGCGCCGTGCCGGTGATCGCGGTCGGCGAACTGTCGCCGGATCTGCCGCTCGGCCGGGTGTCGGCCGAGGCCGGCGCCCTCGCCTATGCGGCGGTGGTCCGCGCCATCGACGATGCCGGGGCGGGGCGCATCTCCGCCATCGTGACGGGGCCGATCAACAAGGACGCCCTGCGGGCCGCCGGCATCGGATACCCCGGCCACACCGAGATCCTGGCCGACCGCACCGGCACGGCCGACTTCGCCATGATGCTCGCCAACGACGAGTTGCGCGTGCTGCTCGTGTCGATCCACCTGTCGCTGGCCGACGCCGTGCGGGCCGTGACGCCGGAGAACGAGCTGCGCGCGATCAGGCTCGCGCATGGGGCGACCCGGGCCTTCGGCATCGCCGCGCCGCGGGTGGCGGTGGCGGGGCTGAACCCGCATGCCGGCGAGAACGGCATGTTCGGCCGCGAAGACCTCGACGTGATCGCGCCCGCGGTGGCGGCGGCGCGGACCGAAGGCATCGACGCATCCGGCCCCTGGCCGGGCGACACGGTGTTCATGCGCGCGCGGCGGGGCGAGTTCGACGTGGTAGTGGCGCAGTACCACGACCAGGGGCTGATTCCGATCAAGTATCTCGGCATCGACGAGGGCGTGAACATCACGGTGGGGCTGCCGTTCGTGCGCACCAGCGTCGACCACGGCACCGCCTTCGACCTCGCCGGAACGGGCCGGGCCGACCACGCCAGCCTCCGCGCCGCGTTCCGGCAGGCCGTGGCGATGACCGGCGGCTGAGCGGGACGGGCGTGGGCCCGTGTCCGCTCAGGAGCCTTCCACGAAGGCCAGGACCTCGGCAGCGCGCCAGGGCTTCGAGATGAAGCGCACCTTCTGGGGCAGGACCTCGGGACGCAGCGTCGATTGGCCGGACGTGACGCAGATGCTGATCCACGGGTAGCGCTCGGCCGTGGTCAGCGCCAGCGCGATGCCGTCGATCGAGTCGCGCAGCGTGATGTCGGCGAACAGGGCCAGCACGTCGTCGGCATTGGCGTCGAGGTGGTCGTGGGCGGCCTGGCCGGTCGCGCATTCGAAGGCGTTGAGGCCGCATTCCTCGACCATGTCGCGCGCCATGCGCGACAGCTCGAGGTCGTCTTCGACGATCATCACGGTGGATCGCCGTTCGGTCTTCTGGGTCATGGTGCGGCCCCGAGTGGCGGACGGGCGGAAAAGCTAGAACAGCGCGCGGCCGGGTGGAACCACCCCGTCACGCGAGGTTGCGCGGCGAGGAGGAGGGGAATGGCAGGGCAGCGCCGACCGGGGCGACCCGGCAAGGGCTTCAACCCGCCATCATGGTTTGCACGCGGCGCATGATGTCGTCGTGGTCGTAGGGCTTGCCCACGAAGGCGGCGCCGTCCGGCACGTCGCCGGCGCGGGGCAGGGCCCGGCCGGACACGATCATGGTCTTGACCGATGGGCGGTTGAGGGAAACCCACCGCGCCAGCGCGTAGCCGTCGATCGAGCCCGGCATCTCCACGTCGGTGAACAGAAGCGCCACATCGTCCCGCTCGCCGAAGATCCCCAGCGCCTGGTCGGCGTTGGCGGCCTCCAGCACCTCGAAACCTTCGTCTTCGAAGAGTTCGATCACCATCATCCGGACGAGCGGCTCGTCCTCGACGATCAGGACCACGGCTCGGCCGGAGGTGGATGGCAGGTTCATGGACCGCCTACGCCTGGAGGCCGACAAGGTTCCTCGCCGGGCCGAGCGCGGGACGCCGACGGCAGGAACCGCCGCGCCGCGCGGGGGCTTGTCTCGGGATGGAGGGCCTTCCCGCGGCGGGGGAGCGATGGAGCGGGGTGGGGCGGCATGGGGTCGACGGCGACGGACGGCGGGTCCACGGCGGGGCCACGGCGGGGCGGATGGCTCGCGCCCTTCCTCGGGCGCCGCGCCGCCGCGGACGGCGAGCGCTTCGCGCCCCGCGGCGAGCGGCCCTTCCGGCTCGTGGATGCCGGCCACCCCATCCCGCCCGGCGCCGTCGTGAGCCGGGTGGTGAGCGGCGACGCCGACATCCGGGCGGCGCGCTGGCCGGCGCCGGACCGCGCCGGCCCTGCCCTCGGCACGGTGCTGATCTGCACGGGACGCAGCGAGTTCATCGAGAAGTACCTCGTCGTCGTGGCCGAACTCCGGGCGCGCGGCTTCGCCGTCGTGGTCTTCGACTGGCGCGGGCAGGGCCTGTCGCGGCGCCCGCTCGGCGACGCCCACAAAGGCCACGTCGACCGCTTCTCGGACTACGAGGGCGACCTTTTCGCCGTGGTCGAGCAGGTGATGGAGCCGTTCTGCCCGAGGCCGTGGTACGGGCTGGCCCATTCCATGGGGGGCGCCATCGCGCTCAACGCCGCGGCCGACCACCCGGACCTGTTCCGGCGCCTCGTGCTGTCGGCGCCGATGGTCGAGATCGCGCGGCTGCCCTTCGCCGGGACGGCGCGGGCCGTGGCGCGGCTGTGCCGCTACGGCGGCCTCGCGACGAGCTTCGTGCCCGGCGGGCGCGGGCGATCGCTGCTGTTCCGCGCCTTCGAAAGCAACCTGCTGACCTCGGACCCGGCGCGCTACCGCATTTCGCTCGACCACATGCGGGTCGAACCTCGCCTGGTCCTGGGGGCGCCGACGCTGGGCTGGCTCCACGCCGCCTTCGGCGCCATGGCGCGGCTCCACGCCGCCGACTACCCCGAGCGCATGCGGACGCCCGTGCTGGCCGTGGTGCCGGGGGCCGACCGGGTGGTGGAGCCCCGCGCGACCGAGCGGCTGGTGTCACGCCTGCGGGCCAGCCGCGTCGTCGCGGTGCCGGGCAGCCGCCACGAGATCCTGATGGAGCGGGACATGTTCCGGCAGCAGTTCTGGGCCGCCTTCGACGCGTTCGTGCCCGGCACCGGATGACGCGGCACGGCGGGGGCCGGCCGTTCAGCGCCCGGTGCTGCGCCAGCCCAAAGCCGCCGTTCCGGCCAGGCCGGCCGACAGCAGGGCGTTCCACGCGGCCAGCGACAGGCCCAGGACCTGCAGGGCCGCCTCGTCGCAGCGCACCACCGTGACGCTGTCGAGCTGCTTCAGGAAGTCGGCGACGGCGGCCGGGGCGGCGGCGGCACCGGAACATCCGGTCGGGCCGGCCCACAGCTTCCATTCCACCCCCGCATGGTAGGCGCCGAGCGCGACCCCCACGGCGAACACCAGCGCCAGGGCCGCGAAGCCGGCCCGCGCGGCGCTGCGGGGCAGCCGGGGCCCGAGGAGGGCCAGCCCGGCCGCGAGCGGCACCCCGACGTAGAACGGCACGCGCTCCTTGAGGCAAAGCTCACAGGGATTGTAGCCGCGCGCCTGCAGGACCCACACCGCCGCGATCGTGGCGGCGCCGACGAGTGCGACCGTGGCGGCAGCGACCGGGGCGGCGAGATGGACGGTGCGGGTGGAGGCCGACCGATCGGCATCAAGCATCGCGGGGATGCTCCTGCGACATGGCGGTCACGGCGACAGCCGGCGCATCCGCATCGATAGGGGAAGGTGAGAATGGCGCGGTCGAAGAGATTCGAACTCCTGACCCCCAGATTCGTAGTCTGGTGCTCTATCCAGCTGAGCTACGACCGCGCATTCGACGATGTCCGCGTTGGTGGAACACCGAAGGGCGGCACCGCGGCGCCGCTGAACACCTCCCTAAAAGGTCCGCTCCCGCTTGGCAACGGGTTTTTTCCGCCGCGGCGCGACAAGGGTGTTCCACGGGGGCCACAGGTTCACCTTAACCGCCTCCGTACGGGGACGCGGGGCGGCGAATGTGAAACAAAGCCATGTTTCGGCCATTCTAGATCGCATCGTCCCGCAGCGCAGCAAGCCGAATACGGCGCTGCACGACCCCTTTCGCCGGAAAGAAGCTGAGAACCCGCGCCTGATGTCATTCGCCGTCCATGTCGCCGACACCGCCGCCCGGCCGTCCCCGTCCGCCATGACGGGACTCGATGCCGCCATCGCGCGGGCCGCGTCGGCCCTCCTCGACGAACAGCGGGCCGACGGCCATTACGCGTTCGACCTCGAAGCCGATGCGGCGATCCCGGCCGAATACATCATGGTCAAGCACTTCCTCGGGGAATCGGACCCCGACATGGAGCGGCGAACCGCCAACTACCTGCGCCGCCTGCAGGAGCCCCACGGCGGCTGGCCCATGCTGGCCAAGGGCGAGCTCAACATGTCGGCCAGCGTGAAGAGCTACTTCGCGTTGAAGATCGCCGGCGATCCCGTCGACGCCCCCCACATGGTCCGGGCGCGCGAAGCGATCCTGGCCCACGGCGGCGCCGTGAACATGAACATCTTCACCCGCATGATGCTGGCCTTCTTCGACATCGTGCCGTGGAGCGCGGTGCCGGTGATGCCGGTCGAGATGATGCATGCGCCGCTGTGGTTCCCGATCAACATCTGGCGCTTCAGCTACTGGGCGCGCGACACGGTGGTGCCGCTGCTGGTGCTGATGGCCAAGAAGCCGCGCGCCGCCAACCCGCGCCGCGTTGGCATCGACGAGCTGTTCCACGTCCCGCCCCACGCCGTGAAGCGCTGGCCCAAGACCGCCAACCAGGTGGGGTTCTGGGGCGCCTTCTTCGTGGGGCTCGACAAGGCGCTGCGCGTCGTCGAGCCGATGTTCCCGAAGCGGAGCCGCGACAGCGCCATCGGCAAGGCGGTCGACTTCCTCACCGAGCGGCTGAACGGCGACGACGGCGTCGGCGCCATCTACCCGTCCATCGCCTACACGTTGATGATGTTCCACGTCCTCGGCTATCCCGAGGACCATCCCGACATGATCGTGGCGCGGGCGGCGCTGGAGAAGCTCGTCGCCCAGAACGGCGACGAGGCCTTCTGCCAGCCCTGCCTGTCGCCGATCTGGGACACGGTGCTGGCCGCCCACGCGCTGCTCGAAGCCGAGCGCGACGACAGCGAGGGCGCCGAGCGCGCGCTCGATTGGCTGCTGCCCCTGCAGGTGCTCGACTTCAAGGGCGATTGGGCGGTGCGCCGCCCCGACCTCAGGCCCGGCGGCTGGGCGTTCCAGTACAAGAACGACCATTACGTGGACCTCGACGACACCGCGGTCGTGGTGATGGCGATGGACCGCACGCGCAACAAGTCGGGCACCCGCCGCTTCGACGTCGCGATCGAGCGGGCCGTCGAATGGGTGGTGGGCATGCAGTCGACCAACGGCGGCTGGGGCGCCTTCGACGTCGACAACACGTCCTACTACCTGAACCACATCCCCTTCGCCGACCACGGCGCGCTGCTGGACCCGCCCACCGCCGACGTGTCGGCCCGGTGCCTGTCGATGCTGGGGCAGCTCGGCTACACGGCCGACACCAGCGAGGCCGTGCGCCGCGGCATCGACTACCTCCTGAAGGAACAGCATCCGGAAGGGAGCTGGTTCGGGCGGTGGGGCGTGAACTACATCTACGGCACATGGTCGGTGCTGTGCGCCTTCAACGCCGTCGGGGTCGCGCCGACGCACACCGCGGTGCGCCGCGGCGTGGACTGGCTGTTGAAGATCCAGAACGCCGACGGCGGCTGGGGCGAGGCGGACGCCGGCTACGCGCTCGACTATGTCGAATACGTGCCGAACGAGAGCACGGCGTCGCAGACCGCCTGGGCGGTCATCGGCCTGATGGCCGCCGGCGAGGTCGACAATCCCGCGGTCAAGCGCGGCGTGGCGTATCTCGAGAAGCACCAGGGCGAGGACGGCTTCTGGGCGGAGCCGCACTACACCGGCACGGGGTTCCCGCGCGTGTTCTACCTCCGCTACAACGGCTACGCGAAGTTCTTCCCGCTTTGGGCCCTGTCCCGTTACCGCAACCTCCGCCAAGGCAACACCGCCACGGTGCTGCACGGGATGTGAGGCCGCCGGCTCCCGCGGGGGCCGCCCGGCTTTTTCGGGCCGGCCCGCGGGCGCGAAGCGTGCGGGACTTGCTTATGCCGCAAAGAGTCCCAAGGTGACCGCCGACTGAGGCCAAGCTTCCGCCGCTCGCGGACGGCTGCCCCGAGAAGGACCGATCCTTGAAAGCTGTCCGTTGGGACCCCGCCAGCCGGGGTGACGCCTACGCCTATTACGCGGAGCTGAGGCGCCACACGCCGGTCATCAAGGCGACGATCCCGACCCGCGGCACCGGATGGGTGGTGACGCGCTACGACGACGTGCTCAAGGTCCACAAGGACCCGCGCTTCTCGACCGATCCCCGCAACGCCAAGAAGACGCCGATGTTCGGCTTCGGCGGCCCCTATGCGCCGAAGCTCATCAAGCTCGTCGGCGCCTCGATGGTCAGCGTCGACGACCCCGCCCACGCGCGCCTGCGCCGCCTCGTGTCCAAGGTGTTCACCCCGCGCTCGGTCGCCGACATGGCGCCGTGGATCGACGGCATGGTGGAAACCCTGCTCGACGAGGCCGCGGCGGCGGGGCAGGGCGGGGCGCCCGTCGACCTGATGGACCGCTTCGCGCTGCCGCTGCCGCTGCGCGTCATCTCCGAGATGCTGGGCATCCCGGAGGAGTGGCGCCTCGAGTTCCACGACCAGGTGGTGCGGCTGATCGAGGTGAACGACAAGCCGGTGCGCCGCGCCATGCGCTGGCTGCCCGCCATGCCAAAGCTCCTCAAGTTCTTCGAGGACCTGATCGACCTCCGCCGCCGCGAGCCCGACGACAGGCTCATCAGCAAGCTCATCGCCGTCGAGGAGGAGGGCGACCACCTCAGCCGGGACGAGCTGATCGGCATGATCTTCCTGCTGCTCTTCGCCGGGCACGAGACGAGCGTGAACCTCATCGGCAACGGGCTGATGGCGCTGATCGACCACCCGGAGCAGATGGCCATGCTGCGCTCCGACCCCGGCCTCATGGACCGGGCCGTGGAGGAGTTCTTCCGTTACACCAACCCCGTCGAGCACGGCACGCCGCGCTTCGCCCTCGAAGACGTGGAGATCGCCGGAACGCGCATCCGCAAGGGCGACATGGTGATCCTGCTCCTCGCCGCCGCCAACCGCGACGAGAGCGTCTTCGTCGAGCCCGACCGCTTCGACATCCTGCGGTCGGACAACAGCCGCCACCTCGCCCTCGGCTTCGGCCTGCATTACTGCCTGGGCTCTTCCCTGGCGCGGCTGGAAACCCGGATCGCCCTGAACGCGCTGCTGCGCCGCTTCCCCGACCTCGCCCTGGCGGTGCCGCGCGACACGGTGCCGTGGCGCCAGGCGACCGGCCTGCGCGGCGTGGTGCGCCTGGAGGTGAGGCTCGGCGCCGACGCGGCGGCGGGCGACGCCGCCTTCGGCGACGCGTCCTGCCTCGTCACGCCGCTGGACCAGGCCGCCACGGGCGGCGGGGCCGCCGTGTCCGGCCACCTCAGCCCAACGCCGCCAGCAGGCTCGTCGCCAGGGACAGGCGCTCGCGCGCGGTGTCCGATGGAAGCGGATAGATCAGCCTAGCGCCCTTCAGGGTGATCCGGTCGCGCAGAGCGGCCGGGGCGCGCCCCGCCAAGGCCGCCGCGTCGCGCCCCGGGCGGAGGTCGAGCGCGATGCCCTTCGGCCCGGCGTCCACCCGGGCGACGCCGTTGGCGCGGCACAGCGCGCGCAGCCGGGTGCGCTCCAGCAGGGCTTCCACCTCGGCGGGGGGCGGCCCGAAACGGTCCGCCATCTCCTCGGCGATCGCTTCGGCCTCGTGCGGCTCCGACACGCGCGACAGCCGGGCGTAGAGGTTGAGCCGCAGTTCGGGCTCGGGGATGTAGTCGGCCGGCAGCGAGCCCGAGCGGTCGATGTGGATCTCGGGCGACCAGTCCTCCACGACCTCGCCCTTGGCTTCGCGGATCGCGAGGCTCATCAGGTGCTGGTAGAGGCCGAGGCCGATCAGCCTGAGGTGCCCCGCCTGCTCCTCCCCCACGAGGTCGCCGGCGCCGCGGATGTCGAGGTCCCGCGCCGACAGCGCCATCCCGCTGCCGAGCTTGTCGAAGGACGCGAGGCTTTGGAGCCGCCGCATCGCCGCGTCGCCGACCTCCGCGCCCTCCGTCATCAGGTAGCACAGGCCCTGCAGCCGCCCGCGCCCGACCCGCCCCCGGATCTGGTGGAGCTGCGACAGGCCGAACAGCTCGGCCCCCGCCACCACCATGGTGTTGGCGCGGGGCACGTCGAGCCCGCTCTCGATGATGGACGTCGCCACGAGCACGTCGCCGTGCCCTTCGGCGAAGTCCACCATGGCGGCATCGACCTCCTCGGGCGCCATGCGGCCGTGGGCCGACAGCACCGTGAGCTCAGGGCAGGCTTCGCCGAGGGCCTTGGCCATGCGCTCCAACCCTTCGATGCGGGGCACGATCACGAAGCTCTGCCCGCCGCGCGCCTTTTCGCGCAGGAGCGCGCCCCGCACGGTGGCGAGGTCGTAGGGGGCCACCAGGGTGCGGATGGGCCGGCGGCGGGCGGGCGGCGTCGCGATGACGCTGAGGTCCTGCAGCCCGACCAGCGCGGCCTGCAGGGTGCGGGGAATCGGCGTGGCGGTGAGGGTCAGCACGTGGACGCCGGCGCCCAGCTCCCGCAGGCGGGCCTTTTCGGCCGCGCCGAAGCGCTGCTCCTCGTCCACCATCAGCAGGCCGAGGTCCTTGAACGCCACGTCGGAGGCCGCGACCGCGTGGGTGCCGACGACGATGCGGACCGACCCGTCGGCGAGGCCCGCCTTGACGGCCCTGGCTTCGGCGGGCGGGGTCAGGCGCGACAGGTGCGCGACCGGGATGCCGAGCTCGGCGAAGCGCTTGGTGAAGGTGGCGACGTGCTGGCGCACCAGCACCGTGGTGGGCGCCACCAGCGCCACCTGCCGCCCGGCCAGGGCCGCCACGGCGGCGGCCCGCAGCGCCACCTCGGTCTTGCCGAAGCCGACGTCGCCCACCACCAGCCGGTCCATCGGGCGGCCCGAGGCGAGGTCGGCGATCACCGCCGCGATGGCGTCGCCCTGGTCGGGCGTGGGCGGGTACGGGAACCGTGCCGTGAAGGCGCGGTAGGCCGGGGCCGGGGCCTTCAACACCGGCGCCGAGGCGGCGTTGCGCTGTCGCGCCAGCTCCACCAGGGCGCGGGCCGCGACCGCGATCTCGCCCCAGATGCGCTGGCGCCGCTTCGACCAGGAGCCGTCGTCGAGGCGGTCGAGCCGGATGGCGTCGCCCGCGCCGCCGTAGCGCCACAGCCCGTCCAGCGATTCCACGGGGGCGAGCAGGTCGGCGTCCTTGGCATAGTCGAGCCGCACCGTGTCGCGCGACCCCGCGGCCTCCGACGCGATGGTTTCGAGGGAGCGCAGCACGCCGACGCCGTGGTCGATGTGGATCACCGTGTCGCCGATGGCGAACTCGCCGTCCCCGGCGTGCCACGGCACCGGCACGGCGTGGTGATGGTGGTGGTCGGCGCGGTGGGCGGCCTGGCCCAGCAGGTCGGCGGCGCAGACCATCGTGACCCGCGTTTCCGCGTCGACGAAGCCGTGCTCGGCCGACAGCGCCAGGGTCAGGGTGGCGCCGGGCTCCGCCGCCGCGACGTCGGTCCAGCCGTCCGCCGCCGCGGGCTCGACGCCGGACGCCTTGGCGAGGGCGGTACGGTCGCGCGGGGTCGCCCCGGCCAGCACCACGCGGTGGCCTTCGGCGGCGCGTTCGGCCACGAAGGCGGCGAAGCGCTTCCGGGCGTCGGCCGCGGCGTGGAAATGCGGCACCAGCGCGGGCTCGGCGCCCGGCAGCGGCTGGAGCCTCCGCTTCGACGCGGCGCGCCATTCCTTCGCGGTGAGGTAGAGCGCTTCGGGCGGGAGCGGCGCCCGGCCGCCGACGCGGCGCGCGTCGCCCGCGGATTCCGCGTCGCGGTGGTGCTCGGCGGCCTGCGCCAGCACGTCGTCGAGGCGCGACGCCGCGGTCGGCTCGATCATCAGCGCCGCCTTCGGCAGGAGGTCGAACACCGTGCGGAGCTGGGGGTGGTGCTCCGACAGGCGGTGTTCCAGCCCGGGGAAGCGGCGGATCGGGTCGGCGCCGGCGGGCGCCACCACGGTCGAGACGGGGTCGAGGGTCAGCCGCTCGACGACACCGGCGGACCGCTGGCTCGCGGGGTCGAAGGTGTGGATGCGCGCGATGCGACCGACGTCGAGGATCAGGCGATAGGGGGTGTGGCCGGGCGGGAACAGGTCGACCACCTCGCCGCGCAGCGCGAACTCGCCGTGGTCGTCGACGCGGTCGTCGTGGCGGTAGCCGAAGCGCTCCAGGGTCGCCGTCAGGCCCGCCGGGTCCAGCACGTCGCCGACGGCGAGGTCGAGCTTCTCGGCGGCGGTGGAAGCGGGCGGCAGGCGCTGCACCGCGGCTTCGGGGGTGGTCACCAGCACGGCGCCCGCCTTGGCCCTCCGCGACGCGCGGTGGACGTCGAGGCGGCGCAGCGCCGCCATGGTGCGGCCAAGCACGTCGGGGGACGGGGACGCCCGGTCGTAGGGGAGGCAGTCCCAGGCGGGGAGGAAGGCCACGGCGGCCTCGGGGGCGAGCTCCGACAGGAGATGCGCCACCCCTTCGGCCCGGTGGTCCCCCGACGCCACGTAGATCAGCGCCTGGCCGTGCCCCGCGAAGGGCAGCAGGCGCACGGCGGCGAGGGCGACGGGGAGCTTCGACATCGGGGCACTCGCGAGACGCTTACGGCCGAGGTCAAGCCTCGGTGGACTCCCCAACGTCCCCATCCGGCCCGGGTTCGCCCCGATCGGCGAAGCGGACCGCGTGTCGCAGAAGCGTCACGCGGCGCACCCGCTCAATGGACGCTGACGGTTTCGAGCTGGTTTTCGGACGCGTTGGCGAGCGCGGTTTCGCGGCTGTCCGTCAGCAGGATCGGGATGCCGTCGGCGCCGAGCAGCATGAACAGGTCGAGCCCGGGCTGGATGGAGGGCGCCTGCGGGAACAGGCCCGGCACGTCGTCCGAGCGGATCGCCTTCACGTAGGCGATGTCGCCCTGGCCGAGGTGGGCGAATTCGTCGATCGACAGGGGGGTGGCCGACGGGGTGGCGTGCATATCGGACATGGTGTTCCCTCATGGGCTCCGCGGGCGGATGGCGATGGCGCGGCTGAGGCGGTCGGCGGCGCGGGGCGCCAGCGCGATCGACAACAGGCCGCGGTCGAGTTCGGCGGCGACGACGTCCAGCCCCGGCGCCAAGCGGAAGGCCCGGCGGAAGCGGCGGGCCGCGATGCCGCGGTGCAGGAACCGGCCGGGATCCCCGTCGCCGGTGCCCTCGCCGCTGACCGAAAGTTGGTCGCCCGTCACAACGATTTCAAGCTGGTCCGGCCCGAAGCCCGCCACGGCGAAGACCAGGCGCAGGCCGTCGCCGGCCGGGTCCCGGACGCGGAGCAGGTCGTAGGGCGGGTAGTTGTCGGCCGCCGCCCCGGCGGCGTCGGGCGCGCGCTCCATCCCGTGGACGTGCAGCACGAAGGTGGCGCGGAAGGCCCCGCGGCCCCCGCCGGCGCTCACGCGCGCCCCCCGGCGGGCGGGCGGGCCCGGTGCGGGGCGAAGGGGACGGGGTGGGGCGTCATCGCGAAACAGCGTAATGCGAAAACCCTAACGGGATCGCCGGGCCAGGATGACGCGGGGGGCATCCCCCTCCCCGCGAGGGAGGGGGAAAGCCTCATGCCGTTTGCGTCCGATCGCGTCGCGATGCGGAGATGGGCCGCGTCCGGGCGCCGCGCGGGCCGACGATCCGGCCCCCGGCTCGTTCGGCCGGAAGCCGCGTCACAGCATCGAGGGCAGCACGCGGTCGGGCGGGCGGTGGCCGTCCACGAAGGCGCGGATGTTCACCAGCACCTTCTCGCCCATCTCGATGCGGCCTTCCTCGGTGGCCGAGCCCATGTGGGGCAGCAGCGTCACCTTGCCGGCGCGGGCCAGGCGCACGAGCTTGTTCGGCACGGCGGGCTCGTGCTCGAACACGTCGAGGCCGGCGCCGGCGATCTCGTTCGCTTCCAGCATGCGGGTCAGCGCCGCCTCGTCGATGATCTCGCCGCGCGCCGTGTTGACCAGGATGGCGCCCGGCCGCAGCAGCTTCAGCCGCCGCGCCGACAGGAGGTGGTAGGTGGCGGGCGTGTGGGGGCAGTTGACCGACACGATGTCGGTGCGGGCCAGCATCTGGTCGAGCGAATCCCAGTAGGTGGCCTCCAGCCCCTCCTCGACCTCGGCGGCGAGGCGGCGGCGGTTGTGGTAATGGATCGACAGGCCGAAGGCCTTGGCGCGCCGCGCCACCGCCTGGCCGATGCGCCCCATGCCGACGATGCCGAGCCGCTTTCCGGTGAGGCGGCTGCCCAGCATGAAGGTCGGCGCCCAGCCGTTCCATTCGCCCGACGGGATCACGCCCGCGCCCGCCACCACGCGCCGCGCGACCGACAGGATCAGCGCCATGGTCATGTCGGCGGTGTCGTCGGTCAGCACGCCGGGCGTGTTGGTGACCACGACCCCGCGCCGGTGGGCGGCGTCGACGTCGATGTTGTCCGTGCCGGTGCCGAAGTTGGCGATGAGCTTCAGCCCCGGCCCGGCGGCCTCGATCAGGGCGTCGTCGATCCGGTCCGTGACGGTGGGGACGAGCACGTCGGCTTCCCCCATGGCGGCGGCCAGCGCGGCGGGGGACAGGGGGTCGTCGTCGATGTTGAGATGCGCGTCGAACAGCTCGCGCATGCGCGTCTCGATGCGCTCGGGCAGCTTGCGGGTGACGACGACGACGGGTTTCCGGGCCATGGCGCTGACGCTTCGCTCCTTGTGGCCGGTCGGCGCTCGGGTTCACCCCGCCTTAACCCTGCCGTCGCTTCATCCTAACCGCATTCAGGCGCGTCCGACACGGCAAAGGGACGGGCCGCACCGATCCGAGGACCCCGCCCATGCCCCGATCCCCCCGCGCGCCCGGCCGCCTGATCGGAACGGCCCTGCTGGCGCTGCTGGCGGGCACGGCGGGGTCGAGCGCCGCCGTGGACCAGAAGGGCCCGATGACGGGGCTGCCGGTGCCCCGCTACGTCAGCCTGAAGTCGGACCGGGTGAACCTGCGCGAAGGGCCCTCGAAGGACCACCGCTCGTCCTACGTGTTCGAGCGCGCCGGCCTGCCCGTCGAGGTGACGGCGGAGTTCGACACCTGGCGCAAGATCCGCGACTCGGAGGGCACGGAGGGCTGGGTGCTCCATTCGCTGCTGTCCGGCCGCCGCACCGCGCTGGTGGCGCCCTGGAAGAAGGATAAGGCGCTGCCGCTGTTCAGCCAGCCCCGGCCCGACGCCGACGTGGTGGCCAACCTGCAGCCCGGGGTGATCGGCAGCGTCAAGAAGTGCGACGGCCAATGGTGCCGCATCTACGGCGACGGCTTCGACGGCTACGAGCAGCAGAGCAACCTGTGGGGCGTCTACCCGGGCGAACAGGTGGAGTGACGATCCGCGCCGTCGAACCGCCCTCGTCCCGAGTGGGGCGGCGGCGGCGGGCGAATCGGTGACGTCCCTTGCCGGGGCCGCCGGCCCTTGCGGCAGGCCCGCGCGGTCCCGATGATGGGGGCCACGCCGCCGAGAAGCCGGAGCCCATGCCCGATCCCACCCCGATTCCGGTCTTCGACGGCCACAACGACATGCTGCTGCGCTTCGCCCTGCACCGGGAGCGCACGCCCGAGCAGCTCTTCGCCGGCGACCCCCAGGGCCACATCGACCTGCCGCGCGCCCGCGCCGGCGGCTTCGCGGGCGGGCTCTTCGCCGTGTTCCCGCCGCCGCTGCGCGGGGAAGGCCCGCCGGCGCCGAAATCCTATGCCGACCGGCCGATGCCGGCCGAGCTGGCGCTGGAGCCGGCCCGCACCTCCACGGTCGGCATGCTGTCGATCCTGCTGCGGCTGGAGCGCGCGTTCCCGGACGACCTCGCGGTCTGCCGCGACGTCGGCGACATCCGCGCCGCCATGGCGTCCGGGCGCATCGCCGCCGTGATGCACATCGAGGGCGCCGAGGCCATCGACCCCGACCTCGCCATGCTGGACGTGCTGCACGCCGCCGGCCTGCGCTCGCTCGGCCTGGTGTGGAGCCGGCCCAACGCCTTCGCCCACGGCGTGCCGTTCCGCTTCCCGAGCACCGGCGACATCGGGCCCGGCCTGACGGAGCACGGCCGCGCGCTGGTCAGGGCCTGCAACGCCCGGCGCATCCTGGTCGACCTGTCGCATCTCAACGAGCGCGGCTTCTGGGACGTGGCGGACCTCACGGACGCGCCCCTGGTGGCGAGCCATTCCAACGTCCACGCGCTCTGCGCCTCGTCGCGCAACCTCACCGCGCGCCAGCTCGACGCCATCCGCGACAGCCGCGGCCTGGTGGGGCTCAACTTCGCCTGCTCGTTCCTGCGCCCGGACGGCGCCATGCGCTCCGACACCGACCTCGACGTGCTGCGCCGCCACCTCGACGCCCTGCTGGAGCACCTCGGCGAGGACGGCGTGGCGCTGGGCTCCGACTTCGACGGCGCCGCCGTGCCGGCCGCCATCGGCAGCGCGGCCGGGCTCCCGGCGCTGTTCGACCAGTTGGCGAACGCGGGCTACGGCGACGACCTGCTCCGCAAGATCGGAGCCGAGAACTGGCTCGGCGTGCTAGAGCGGACGTGGAGGTGAAGGAGGATCCCTTCTCTCCCGGAAGAAGGTGCCTCGGCGACGCCGAGGTGGAACAGGGCGCTGCGCCGTCCGGTGTCGTCCCGGTGTCGTCCCGGGACTCAGCCGGGCAGCACCTCCGCAGGCCCGACCCGATCGGCCGATCTCCGGGTCTTCGCTCCGCCCCGCCCGAAGGCGGCGCTGTCGGACAGGTCGGCGAGCAGCCGTGGGCGGCCGCTACCGCGGCGTAGAGCCAGCGCCGCTTCGGCCGGCCCCGACGGCTCACCGGGACCTCGCGGCCGGCGCGTCCTTCGGCACCCGGCGTCGATGACCGGCAGCTTGGCGACGGGCGACAGGGAGCGGCGGCGCCGCGCCCGTGACACGGGCTGCAACACCATGCCGTCGCGCTGCCGATCCTCAGCCCGGCGCGGGGAAGCCCCGCGCCACCGTGAAGGCGTCCGCCGTCGGGCCGTCGCGGCGCAGCAGGTCGAGCCTGAAGCGCGCGTCGGCGAAGCCCGGCCGATGCCCGGCCGGCACCCACCACAGCACGAGGTGGGCCTCCATCTTGTCGAACCAGTCGCGGCGGCGGGCCATGATGGCCCGGTGCGCCGGGTCGCGGTAGACGAAGGCCACCAGCGCGTCGCGGTCGGTCCACACCGACAGGTTGGCGGCCACGTGCGCGTCGCCGAAGGCGTCCGCCCCCGACGCCAGCGCGCCCGCGCCGCGCAGCCGCCACACGAAGCCGGGCGCCCGCTCGGCCGAAGCGTCCACGGCCGCCAGGGCGGCGAGGTAGCCGGCGTTGGCGGGATCGTCGGCCGCCGTGCGGAAGCGGGCGAGGTTGAGCTGGGCGAGGTGGAAGGCAGGCGGGTTCATCGATCTCCGCCGGACCGTCGCGCTCCGCCGACCCCCTCGGCCCCGCCGCGCCGGGGAGGCGGGCGCGCCCGATCCGCCGCGTGTCCTCCCCCGACAGGGGGGCGTGGTCGAGGGGGTGAAGCCGGGTGGATCACCGCCCCCGGGCGCCGTTCGAGGGTCCGCGTCACCCCATGCGCCGCCGCGGCGCCGCGATCGGGTCGCCGTCGAGCAGGGCGAAGAGGACGTGGTCCTGCCAGCGGCCGTCGATGCGCAGGTAGGCGCGGGCATAGCCTTCCTCGCCGAAACCCACGCTGCGCAGCAGCCGCATCGAGGCCTCGTTGTGGGGCAGGCAGGCGGCTTCGAGGCGGTGCAGGCGCAGCGAGCCGAACACGAAGCCCGCCGCGGTCCGCACGGCGCGGCTCATGTAGCCCCGGCCCGCATAGGCGTGGCCCATCCAGTAGCCGAGCGTCGCCGTCTGGGCGACGCCGCGGCGGATCTGCCCCACCGTCAGGCCCCCCACCAGCGTGTCGTCGTCGCGGAACACCAGGAACGGGAAGGCCTCGTCGCGGCTCATCTCCTCGCCGTGCAGGCGGATGCGGCGGCGGAAGGCGGCGCGCGTCAGGTCGTCGGACGGCCACACGGGCTCCCAGGCCGACAGGAACTGGCGCGACCGCTCCCTGAGGCTCGCCCATTCGTCGAAGTCGCGCATCTCGGCCGGCCGGAGGTAGACGCCATCGCCCCGCACCAGCGTAGCGGCGTCGAAACTCGGTCCCAGCCGGAACAGCGCCATGGCGTCAGGGTCCCCACGGGCATGAGTGCTTCATCTCGGCACCTCGAATAGGGCAAAGGCTTCGCGAAGCGAAGCCCTCATGTCCGGGGGAGCCCTCAGTGCCTCGCTCCGCTGGTGCCCAAACGCGCCATCACGGCGTCGGGTCCCGGCACCTTGCCGACGGGGCCGATGGCCGACACGGTGGGGGCCGAGCGGATCATGGCGGCGCCCGCCGCCCGCGCCGAGTCCACCGTCACGGCATCGACCTCGCGCAGGATCTCGTCGGCGCCGATGAGGCGCCCGTAGGCCATGTGCTGGCGGGCGATCTGTTCGGCGCGCGACGAGGAGGATTCCATCGCCACCAGCAGCGACACCTTGAGCTGCGCTTTCGCGCGCTCGACCTCCTCGCGGGTCAGCGTCGCGGTGGCCTCGGCCAGGCAGTCGAGCGCCACGGGGACGAGCTCGGCCACGTTGGACGCCCCGGTGGCGGCGTAGAAGCCGAACAGGCCGGTGTCGGCATAGGTCCAGTCGAAGCTGTTGATCGTGTAGGCGAGGCCGCGCTCCTCGCGCACCTCCTGGAACAGCCGGGACGACATGCCGCCCCCCACCGCGTGGGAGAAGACGTGGGCGTCGTAGCGGCGCGGGTCGTGGAACGACAGGCCTTCGAAGCCGATGACGATGTGGGCCTGCTCGAGCTTGCGCTTCAGGCGGATGTCGCCGCCCCGGTAGCTCGCCGCCGGCGCCGCGGGGGCGTCGAGGTTCTGCAGCGCGCCGAAGCGGCGCTCGACCTCGGCCACCACCGTGTCGTGGTCGACCGCGCCGGCGGCGGCGATCACGGTCTGGTCGGCGCGGTAGCGGCGCTCCAGGAAGCCTTTCACGGCGTCGCGGTCGAAGCGCTTCACGCCCTGCGGCGTGCCGAGGATGGGCCGCCCGATGGGCTGGCCCGGATAGGCGTGCTCGTTGAACAGCTCGAAGACGAGGTCGTCCGGCACGTCCTCGACGGCGCCCAGCTCCTGGAGCACCACTTCCTTTTCGCGCTCGATCTCGGCGGGGTCGAAGGCGCTGTCGGTGAGGATGTCGGACAGGATGTCGAGCGCCAGGGGCGCGTCGCCCGGCAGCACGCGGGCGTAATAGGCGGTCTGCTCGGTCGAGGTGGCGGCGTTGAGGTCGCCGCCCGCACCCTCGATCTCCTCGGCGATGCGCCGCGCCGAGCGCGTGCGCGTCCCCTTGAAGGCCATGTGCTCGAGGAAATGCGACAGGCCGTGCTCGGCGTCGGTCTCGTGGCGCGACCCGATGCCGACCCACAGGCCGAGCGACGTCGTGTGCATGTGGGGGATGGCGTCGGTGATGACGCGCAGCCCCGACGGCAGGACGGTGATGCGCGCCGTCACGCCGCGGCCTCGTCGGCGGACGAGCGGTCGCGGATGAAGCGCTCCACCGCGTCGACGGCGTTGGGCAGCACGGTGAAGCGCTCGGGCCGGCCGAGCAGGTCGGCGAGGTGCGCCGGCAGGGCCGGATGCCGGCCGGTGGCGCGCTCGACCGCGTCCGGGAACTTCGCCGGATGGGCGGTGCCGAGCACCACCACGGGCGTGGCGGGGTCGCGCGCCAGCGCGCCGCGCGCCGCCGCCACGCCGACCGCCGTGTGGGGATCGAGCACGACGCCGGAATCCGCGAAGGTGCGCGCCATCTCGGCCTGCGTTCCGTCCTCGTCGACCCGCACGGCGTCGAACTCGGAGCGGATGCGCGCCATCGGCTCGGGCGGCACCGTGAAGCTGCCCGACTGGGCGAGGCTCGCCATCAGCCCCCGCACCGCCGCGGCGTCGCGCCCGCAGGCCTCGAACAGCAGGCGCTCGAAGTTCGAGGACACCTGGATGTCCATCGACGGCGATTGCGTCGGGCGCACGCCCTGGACCTCGTAGGTGCCGGTGGCGAGGCAGCGGGCGAGGATGTCGTTCTCGTTGGTGGCCACCACGAGCCGGTCGATCGGCAGGCCCATGCCCTTGGCGATCCAGCCCGCCAGCACGTCGCCGAAGTTGCCGGTCGGCACCGCGAAGGACACCTTCCGGTGCGGTGCCCCAAGCGCCACCGCGCCGGTGAAGAAGTACACGAGCTGCGCCATCACGCGCGCCCAGTTGATCGAGTTGACCCCGCTGAGGTTCATCTCGTCGCGGAACGCGTGGTGGTTGAACATGGCCTTAACGATGGCCTGGCAGTCGTCGAAGGTCCCTTCCACCGCGATGGCGTGGATGTTGGGGGCGTCGACGCCGGTCATCTGGCGGCGCTGCACGTCCGACACGCGGCCGTGCGGGTACAGGATGAACACGTCGACGGCGGGCAGCCCGCGGAAGGCCTCGATGGCGGCGGCGCCGGTGTCGCCCGAGGTGGCGCCCACCACGGTGGTGCGCCGGCCGCGGCGGCCCAGCACCTCCTGCATCATGCGGCCGAGCAGCTGCATCGCCACGTCCTTGAAGGCGAGCGTGGGGCCGTGGAAGATTTCGAGCAGGTACAGGTTGGCGTCGAGCTGGCTCATCGGCACCACGGCCGGGTGGCGGAAGCCGCCGTAGGCGCCCTCCGTCATGGCGCGCAGCGCGCCGGGGGCGAAGCAATCCCCCGTGAAGGGGGCGATCAGCCGCTCCGCCACCTCGGCGTAGGGCCGGCCGGCGAGCCCGGCGATGGCGGCGGCGTCGAGCCGCGGCAGCGTTTCCGGCAGGTACAGGCCGCCGTCGCGCGCCAGGCCAGCGAGCAGCACGTCCTCGAAGCCGAGGCGGGGGGCCGTGCCGCGCGTCGAAAGGTAGTTCACGGGTCGGGGTTCCTCGGGGCGCCGCTCGGGCGGCGCGATGGGGTCGGGAGTCCCGGGAAGTTCACCACACGTTTCGGGGGGAGCGTCAAGGCGGGACGCCGCCGCGCCGGGCGCGAAGGCCGTCCCGGCCGACGCGGCGATCCCCGGGGACGTGCGCGACCGTTTCGCGGCGGCGCCGATGGGGGCACGGCCGCTCGCACGTTGCGGCGCGGCGCCGACGCCCCTATAATCCATCCATCCCCAACATGACTGCAGGAACACGCCGGGCTCCGGCCGTCATCGGGCTTTCCGCCCGGCGAGGCGGCGCGACCCCGCGCCCTCTCCGGACGACAGGAGACATGCGATCATGAGCGAAGCACCGCTGATGCCCAAAGCCACCGCCGTGTGGCTGGTGGAAAACACCTCGCTGACGTTCGACCAGGTGGCGGAGTTCTGCAAGCTGCACCCGCTCGAGGTGAAGGGCATCGCCGACGGCGAGGTGGCGGCCGGCATCAAGGGCCACGACCCGATCACCTCCGGCCAGCTGCTGCGCGAGGAGATCGAGCGCGGCGAGAAGAACAAGAACTACAACCTGCGCATCGCCCCCCCGAAGGTGCGGCTCCCCCCGCCGAAGAAGACCCGCGGCGCCCGCTACACCCCGCTGTCGCGCCGCCAGGACCGGCCCAACGCCATCCTGTGGCTGGTGCGCAACCACCCGGAGCTGAAGGACGCGCAGATCATGCGCCTCGTCGGCACCACCAAGACGACTCTGCAGGCCATCCGCGACCGCACGCACTGGAACTCCTCGACGCTGACGCCGATGGACCCCGTGACGCTGGCGCTGTGCACGCAGATCGACCTCGATTTCGAGGTGAACAAGGCCGCCAAGGACCGCCCCGCCACCGCGGACGACCGCGGGCAAACGCTGGCGCCGGCCGAGGCCACCACGTCGCGCGCCCGCCCCGCCACCGAGGAGGAGGTGTTCGGCTCCTCGTCGAAGGGCCGCGGGGGCGACGACGAGGACGACGTCGACCTCACCTCGGTGTTCTCGAACCTGC
The DNA here is from genome assembly GCF_004137685.1 of Lichenibacterium minor. Lineage (GTDB taxonomy): Bacteria > Pseudomonadota > Alphaproteobacteria > Rhizobiales > Beijerinckiaceae > Lichenihabitans > Lichenihabitans minor. The sequence continues at coordinate 100,683 of NZ_QYBB01000007.1, forward strand.
GCGGCGGCCGCCACGAGGACGACGAGGACTAGGGGCTTTCGAGGGGCGAGCCCTTCGACGAGGTTTGGGGCAAAGGGTGAAGCTGGGGAGGCTCCGGGCGCGATCCGGGCCTGCCCAGCCGTCGCGATCACGGGTTCACATTCTCGGAAATGCCGGAACGAGGCCGTGATCGGATGCGGCGCCCGCGTCGGCTCTGGGGGCGAACCGATGTCGTGCAGCGGTCGGCAGGCCCGGGCAGGGCCGAAGCCCATTCACGGGAGTGGAGACCTGTCATGGATCAGGAAAAAGATCTGGAGGAGTGGGACTCCATACCCGACGATACAATCGTTCAGCTTAGAAAGATGGACCTGGATACGATATACACATCGATCGTCTAGGTATCCCTGGCCTTGTTGGCGGGCGACGCAGAGTTGAGGAGCCTCGCGCAAGGGGACGACGAGAAAGCTGACGACCACTGGAAGAAGAAGGTGCAGGCCCTCAACGACAATCGAGAGGCCCTGAGAAGATTGTTGAAACGAGTCGCCGCCCGGACGGACACACAAGGTGTTCAGGTATGAGCAGGCCGCACTTACGCCTTGTGAGCGACGAGGAACTGACCGAGTTTCTCGCCAGATCACCGAGCCCTGCGACCTTGAAAGGTGGAGGTGGGAACGGTACGTTCGGTTCCATGGAGGCCAGGGTCGCCCAACTCGAAACCGACATGCGCGAGGTCAAGGCCAACACGCGCATGATCGGGGATACGTTGCTTCGCATCGAGGGGAAGCTCGAAACGAGGGCATCCGCCATCGACCTCGCCGAAATCAAAGGCAAACTCGACTTCAAGGCTTCGGCCTCGGATGTTGGCTCCCTTTCTGGCAAGTTGAACGACAAACCAGACACCTGGAAGGTCGTCACGATCGTGCTTGCGCTTGGGGCGATCATGGCCGGTAGCCAGATCGTCAAAACGATCGCGGACGTCGTCCATCCGCCGGCCCAGCAGACGGTCAAGATCCCTTGAGCCATGGCTGGGCGCCGTTGCGCTCAGGTTGTGTGGATGTGGGCTTGACACGCGGGCCGCTGCATCTGCAGGCCCTCGACGACCCCGACCTCAGGGCCTGTAGGCCCGCAGCGCCTCGACCAGCCCGGCCATGTCGGGCGGCAGCGGGCTTTCGAACAGCATCTCCTCGCCGGTGGCGGGATGCGCGAAGCCCAGCACGGCGGCATGCAGAGCTTGGCGCCCCAGCGCCGCGATGGCGTCCCGGCACGCGTCGTCGAGCGCCGCCGCCTTGGTCTTGAAGCCCGCCCCGTAGACCATGTCGCCGATCAGCGGCTGGCCGAGGTCGGCCATGTGGACGCGGATCTGGTGCGTGCGCCCCGTTTCCAGGCGGCAGCGCATCAGCGTCGCCACGGGCGGGAACTTCTCCTCCACGGCCCAATGCGTCACCGCGTGGCGCCCCTTGTCCTCGCGCACCACGGCCATGCGCTCGCGGTGGTGCGGGTGGCGGCCGATGGCGGCGTCGACGGTGCCGAAGCTGCGGTCGGGCAACGTCCACACGCCGGCGAGGTATTCGCGCACCAGCGAGCCCGAGCGCCCGTGGTCGGCGAAGATGTCGGCGAGGCCGCGGTGGGCGCGCTCCGACTTCGCCGCCACCATCAGCCCCGTCGTGTCCTTGTCGAGCCGGTGCACGATGCCGGGCCGGCGGATGCCGCCGATCCCCGACAGGCCGTCGGCGCAATGGTGGAGCAGCGCGTTGACCAGCGTGCCGCTCGCGTGGCCCGGCGCCGGATGCACCACGAGCCCGGTCGGCTTGTCGATGACGATGAGGTCGTCGTCCTCGAAGACGATGCTGAGCGGGATGTCCTCGGGCAGCGGCGTCGCGTCGACCGGCGGCGGCACGGCGAAGAGCACGCGCGCGCCTTCCTTCGGCTTGGCATTGGGGTTCGACGCGACCGCGCCGTCGACCCGCACGAAGCCGTCGCCGATCAGCTCCTGCAGCCGCGTGCGCGACAGGCCCAGGTCTTCGCGCGCCGCGTGGAGCGCCAGCAGCTTGTCGAGCCGCTGCCCGGCCTCCTCCGGCCCGACCGCGAAGGCGGAGATCTCGGGACCGTCGTCTGCGTCGGCTTCGGTCACGATGCGAACTCCGATCGGGCGTAGCCCTGCACGAACAGCAGGGCGTCGAGGTCGTTGTGGTCGATGCGGGCCTGGGCGGCCGCGGCGACCGCCGGCTTGGCGCGGAAGGCGACCCCGAGCCCCGCCTCGCCCAGCATGGCGAGGTCGTTGGCGCCGTCCCCCACCGCCATCACGTCCGAGCGATCGAGGCCCAGGGTGTCGCGCAGCGCGACGAGGCGGTCGAGCTTGGCTTCCCGCCCGAGGATCGGCTCCGCCACCGTGCCGGCGAGCCGGTCGCCCTCGACTTCCAGGGTGTTGGATCGGTGCTCGTCGAAGCCCACCATGGCGGCGACCGCCCCGGTGAACAGCGTGAAGCCGCCCGACACCAGCGCGCAATAGCCGCCGTGGGCCCGCATGGTGCGCACCAGCGCGGTGCCGCCCGGCACGAGCGTGATGCGCTCGGACAGCACGCGGTCGACCGTGCCGACGGGCAGGCCGCGCAGCAGCGCCACGCGCTCGCGCAGCGCCGGCTCGAAGGCGATCTCGCCCCGCATGGCGCGCTCGGTGATGGCCGCCACCTGGGCCTTGAAGCCGGCGAAATCGGCCAGTTCGTCGATGCATTCCTGGTGGATCACCGTCGAATCCATGTCGGCCAGCAGAAGCCGCTTGCGCCGGCCCGCGGCGGGTTGCAGCACGGCATCGACATCCGCGCCCGCCAGCACGCCGTCGAGCGCGGCGCGCAGGGCGGGCAGGGCGGCGGGGTCGGACGAGAAGGGGATGTCGACGGCCTGGCCGGGGTCGAGCCAGCGGGGCGTCCCGGCGCCCGGCAGGACGGCCGCCAGCGCCGCCAACCGCGACGCCCCGACGTCGTCGCGCCCTTTACGGGCCATGACGGTCGCGACACAAGGCTCCGGGATCTGCGGCATCGGGATGGGGGATCGCGTGGACGGGGAACGGGTGGTCCTCATCGCAGGCCCGACGGCGAGCGGCAAGTCCGCCCTCGCGATGCGGACGGCCGAGCGGCGGGGCGGGGTGGTGATCAACGCCGATTCCATGGCGGTCTACCAGGATCTCGCGATCCTCACCGGCCGCCCCGACGCCGCCGACCTCGCCCGTGTCCCGCACCGCCTGTACGGGCACCGCGACGCGGCGGACCCCTATTCGGTCGGGGTTTGGCTGGGCGAGGTCGCGGCGGAGATCCGCCGCGCCCGCGCGCTCGGCGCCGTGCCGGTGGTGGTCGGCGGGACGGGGCTCTTCTTCAAGGCGCTGACGCAGGGCCTGTCCGACATCCCCGCGGTGCCCGGGGAGGTGCGCGACCGCGTGCGGGCCGAGGCCTCCGGGATCGCGCCGGAAGCCTTGCACGCGCGGCTGGCCGCGCTCGACCCCCTGACCGCGGCGGGGTTGCGCCCGACCGACCCGCAGCGGATCGTCCGGGCGCTGGAAGTCTTCGCCGCGACGGGGCGCCCGCTGGCGGCCTTGCAGGCGAGCCGCTCGGCGCCGCTCCTGGGCGAGGGGACGTGGGTCGGCGTCGTGCTCACCCCCGCGCGCGACGGGCTGCGCGGCGCCATCGACGCGCGCTTCGACCGCATGATGGCGGAAGGGGCGCTCGACGAGGTGGAGCGGCTCGTCCGGCGCGGGCTCGACCCGGCGCTGCCGGCGATGCGGGCGCTCGGCGTGCCGCCGTTGGCCGCCCACCTCGGCGGCGCGCTGCCGCTGGCGGACGCCGTGGCGCGGGGCAAGGCCGAAACGCGCGCCTACGCCAAGCGGCAGGACACCTTCGCGCGCCACCAGTTGGCGGGGTTCACGCCGGCATCCCCGGAGCGCGCGGATGCGACGGTGGACGACCTGTCGGCAGCGGGGTGACGCGCGCCGGGGCGGCGGCGTCCCTCACTGCGCGGCGACCTGGTCCTTGATCTGCTCGTAGACGCTGCGGCGCACGACGCGCTTGCGCACGAGATCCTCGACCGAGCTGTACGGGCGGTGCTTGACGATGGTTTGGCCGATGTGGCCGCCGCCGAGGTGGTTCAGGACGTCCACCGACGCGCTGTTGAGGTTGACCCCACCCTTGCCCGCCGCGTCGGCGGTCGGCTGGGTGTCGGCCTCGGCCGAGGCCACCACCACGGGGGCGGGCTTGGCGGGGGCCGGGGCGGCCGCGACGGCGGGCGACGGCGTCACCGCGGGGACCGGCTGGGCGGCGGCCACCGCCGCGGGGATGGGTTGGGCGGCGGGCGCCGGCTGGGGAGCAGCGACCGGCGTCGCGGGGGCCGCGGCGGCGAACTTGCGCGGCTGGACCGGGGTGTCGCCGAGCGGGCCGGGATAGACGACGCGGATCGGGGCGGCGTCGGCGGACGGCACCGCCGATGCGCCGTCGGCCGGCGTCGCGGGCGCTGGGGTGGCGGCGAGCGCCGCCACGGCGTTGGGCGCCGCCACCGGGGCGGGATTCGCCTTGGCGACCGCCTTGCCCGACCCCTTGGTGATGATCAGGGCCGCCTGGGCGATGACGCCCAGGGATACCAGGAGGACGGCCAGGATCAGGAAGCGGCCGACGATCGATCGCGTCATCATACACATTCTCCCGTCGCCGCCCGGTCGACACGTTGGAAGGAGGGCCCGTCGGGGACGGGTGCGCGGCTGGCGCCGTCCGGGCGGCCCGGTGCGGGAACTCGAACGTCTGACGTGCCATAATAGCGATGTGTGGCGAGACTGCGAAACGGGGGCGCGGTTCCCTTCCACGGCCTTTTCTCAACGCGGCGTTAAATTTCCGCGCTCGAGCCCGTGAATCGCCGGCTGTCGCCCCAGCGCAACAGCAGGGTCGGCAGGCCCGAGCGCGGGTTCGTCCCGCTCCCGACCTCGGCGAAGCCGTGGCGCGCGTAGAAGCGACGGGCGCGGCCGTTGCCGGCGTTGACGTCGAGCGTGAGCCCTTCGGGCGACAGCGCCTTGGCGCCCGCCATCAACCCGTCCGCGATCCCGCTCCCCTGGTGGTCCGGATGGACGGCGAGCTGGTCGAGGTGGCGGCGGGCGGGGTCGACCGACACGAAGCCCGCCGGCGCTCCGCCGGCCTCCGCGACGAGCACGCGCGCGCCGGACGCCAGCAGGGCGTCGAGGTGGGCGTCGAGCCAGGGCCGCCGCGCTTCGAAGTCGATCCCCGCCATGGCGGCGCGCCAGGCCAGCACCCACAGGTCGAGGAGCGCCGGGCGGTCGTCAGGTGTCGCATCGCGCAGGTTCGGGCCGTCGGCTTCGCGCATGTCGGTCCCCGTGGGCGCGCCTCCGGAGCCCGTGGTCATATCGAACCCGAGCCTGGATGCCCCGCGAAAACGCGCGGGCCCGTCGCTCCGCCGTCGATCGACAGGGCGTCCATCCGCAAGCCCTCAGCGCTCCGTCAGCTTCAGCTCGATGCGGCGGTTGCGGCTCATCGCGTCCTCGCCCAGGCCGGGGTCGATGGGCTGGAACTCGCCGAAGCCGGCCGCGACGAGGCGCTGCGGGTCGACGCCCTTGGACACGAGGTATTGCACGACCGCGATGGCGCGCTCCGCCGACAGCTCCCAGTTCGACTTGAACAGGGGCGACACGATCGGCCGGCGGTCGGTGTGGCCGTCGACGCGCATCACCCAAGGGATGTTCGGCGGGATCTCGCGCTCGAGGTCGATGGCGGCGGCGGCGAGCTTGTCGAGCTCGGGGTCGGCGCCGGGCTTCACGGTCGCCTGCCCGCTGTCGAACAGCACGGAGGACTCGAAGACGAAGCGGTCGCCCACGACGCGGATGCCGGGGCGGTTGCCGATGATGTCGCGCAGGCGGCCGAAGAAGTCCGAGCGGTAGCGGTTTAGCTCCTGCACCTTCTGGGCGAGGGCGACGTTCAAGCGCGAGCCGAGGTCGGAGATCCGGGCCTGGGCCTCCTGGCCGCGCGTTTCCGACGCATTCAGGGCCGCCTCGATGGCGGCGAGCTGGCGGCGCAGCGCCGCGATCTGCCCGTTCAGCACGTCGACCCGCGCCAGGGCGTTGGACACCACGTCCCCCTGCGCGTCGAGCTTGCGGGCGGACTCGTCCGCGGCGACGCCGGCGGCCCCGGCCGCCGCCGCACTGCCCCGGAGCTGGGCGGCGAGGCCGGCCTTCTCCTTGTCGGTGGCGTCCAGCGTCGCCTGCAGCGAGGCGAGGCTCGACTGGGCGTCGACCTGGCCGGCGCGCTCCAGCGCCAGGAGCGAGGTCAGCTGCTCGATCTGGCGGTTGAGCTGCGACAGGGCGTCGTCCTTCCGCGCCACGTCGCGCGACATGAAGAACTGCGACAGCATGAACACGGACAGCAGGAAGGTGATGACCAACAGCATGGTCGACAGGGCATCGACGAAGCCCGGCCAATAGTCGATGCTGCGCTGCGGGCGCCGCGTGCGGCCGAGCGCCACCTACCGCACCTCGGATTCGCGGGCGATGCGCTCCAGCAGCCGGCGCATCTCCTTGTTCTGGTCGGCCTGGCCCTCGACCCAATCGCGGATCATCTGCTGCTCGCCGCGCATGTGCTGCACGAGGCTCTGGATGCCTTCGGCCAGGTTGGCCATGGCGGCGGTGGCGGCGCGGCTCGACGACTGGTCGGTGCCGAGCGCGATTCGGTCGAGCGCGACACGCAGGTCGGCCGGCAGGCCGGCGGTGGCGGCGAGCGCGGCCGGAGCCGCGGCGGCGGCGGGCTCGATGGCGAAGGCGGACAGCTTGTCCTCGAGCTGGTTGTAGAAGCGGTTCTGGGCCTGGCCGGCCTGGAGGTCGAGGAAGCCCAGCACCAGAGAACCCGCGAGGCCGAACAGCGACGAGGTGAAGGACACGCTCATGCCGGCGATGGGGGCGGCGAGGCCGTTCTTCAGGTCGTCGAACATCACGGCTGAATCGTTGCCGGCCGTCATGTTGCGGATGACCCCGGCGATGGAGCCGACGGTTTCCAGGAGGCCCCAGAAGGTGCCGAGCAGCCCGAGGAAGATCAGCAGGCCGGTGAGGTAGCGGGCGATCTCGCGCGATTCGTCGAGGCGGGTGCCGACGGAATCGAGGATGGCGCGCAGCGTGACGGTGGAGATGCTGGGGCGCCCGTCGCCGCGGTCGGCGAGGATGGTCGCCATGGGGGCGAGCAGCACGGGGGGCTTGGCGGCGGGGGCCGCGGGGTTGTTGACGCCGTTGGCCCAGCGGATCTCGGGGAAAAGCCGGAACACCTGGCGCAGGCCGAGCACGATGCCGACCAGCAGCACGCCGAGGATCAGGCCGTTCAGCGGCGGGTTGGCCATGAAGGCCTGCGCGATCTGTTCTTCCAGGATCAGGGCCACGAAGCCGGCCAGGATCAGGAACACGGCCATCCGGACCAGGAAGATCCGGGGCGAGGACAGCCGGAACGGGTCGCTTCGTGTCGCCATGGGGGAGGGCCGCGGGCGTCGAGGGTCGCGGGAGCGCGACGGGTCGTGCCGGCCTTAGCAGGTTTCCGCCCGCACGGCGAGTTGCGGGCCCGGCCCGTGTGCTCGGCGCCGCGCCGGCGGGCTCCCGGGGCGCGGCCGAGGCGGGTGCGGCCGGAGCCGGGCGGTCCCGAAAACATGATGAATTCGTTAAGGTTTCCGCCGCGACCTTCGCGCAAGCCTCCTGACCTAGCGTGATCGCGAAGGGGGCCTCGCCGCCCCGCCCGATCCAGCCAGGTGCTCCCGATGTCGCTCGACGAAGCCGTCTCGCCCCCAGAACCCGCCATGGGCCTCGGCGCGATCCTCGACATCCCCCTGTCGGTGCAGGTCGTGCTCGGCGGCACCTCCATGCCGGTCGCCAACCTCATGAAGCTCGGCCGCGGCGCCGTGATCCCGCTCGACCACCGCGTCGGCCAGCCCGTCGACATCGTGGTCAACGGCCGCGTCATCGCGCGGGGCGACATGACGGTGATCGAGGGCGACGCGGACCGGCTCGGCGTCACGCTGACCGAAATCGTCGGCCAGGCCGGCAAGCTCTGACGGCGGGGCGCGCGCCATGTCGACCGCCATCGCGGCCTTCAACGACCACCGCACGCTCACGGGCCCCGAAAAGGTGGCGGCGCTGCTGCTCGCCATGGGCAAGCCGCTGGCGAGCCGCCTGCTCAAGCACTTCGATCCCGGCGAGCTGAAGACCATCACGCGCTCGGCGGCGGCGCTCGGCGCCGTGCCGATCACGGCGCTCGAAACGCTGGTGGAGGAGCTGGCGCAGCAGTTCTCGCGCGGCGTCGACCTCCGCGGCACGGCGGCCGAGGTCGAGCACCTTCTCGGCGGCGTCCTGCCGCCCGAGCAGGTGGCGGAGATCATGTCGGACGTGCTGGGCTCGTCCAACTCGTCCACCTGGGTGCGCCTGTCCGGCCTGCCCGAGGCCGACCTCGCCGCCTACGTGGGCAAGGAGCATCCGCAGACGGCGGCGCTGATCCTGGCCCGGCTCACCCCCGAGGCGGCCGCCAAGACCCTGGCGATCCTGCCGCGCGAGTCGCGCAACGCGCTGACCCGCCGCATGCTGGCCCTGCGGCCGGTCAGCGAGGCGACGATCAAGATCCTGGAAAACAAGCTGCGCGACGACCTGCTCAACGGGCCGCCGCGCGACGCCGGCGCGAACTCGCAGGGGCGCGTCGCCGACATCCTCAACCGCATGGAGCCGGAACAGGCCGAGGACGTCCTGAGCTCCATCGCGGAAGCCAAGCCCGTCGACGCCGCGGCGCTGCGCTCCAAGATGTTCTCCTTCAACGACGTGGTGAACCTGCCGGCGAAGTCGAAGAGCGTGCTGTTCGACCGCGTGCCGACCGAGCAGCTCACCATGGCGCTGCGCGGCACCGACGCCACCTTCCGCGACAGCGTGCTGGCGGCGCTGGGCGCCCGCGCCCGCCGCCTCATCGAGAACGAGCTCAACGGGGAAGGCGGATCCGCCAAGGAGATCGCGGCCGCGCGCCGCGCCATCTCGACCACCGTGCTGCAGCTGTCCTCGCTCGGCGAAATCGAGCTCACGGCCGAGGCGGCGTGACCGGCCCCCGTCACAGCGGGCGCGCTTCCTCGCGGGACCGCGCTTCCACCGATCGGCCGGCAGGCCGCGCCCAACAGTTGCGTGGGGACCCATGAGCGAGGACGCCGGGGACGACGATGGCAAGACCTTCGAGCCGACGGAGAAGAAGCTCCGGGAGGCCGCCGAGCGCGGCGACCTGCCGGTATCGCGCGAGGCGGCGCTGCTCGGCGGCCTCGCCGCGACCCTCGTGGTCTGCTCCCTCACGCTGCGCGACGGCGCGGCCCGCCTCGCCGACACGCTGGCCCACCTCTTCGAGGACCCCGCGCGCTGGCGCCTGAACAACGGGGCCGACGCCGGCGACCTCCTGGGCGTGCTGATGGGGGCGTCGGCGAGCTTCGTCGTCCCGGTCTTCACCATCTTTCTCGTGGCGGGCCTCGGCGTGTCGTTCGCCCAGAACGCCCCGTCGGTGGTGCTCGACCGCATCGCGCCGAAGCTCAGCAAGGTGTCGCCGGCCGCCGGCCTTGCCAAGCTCGTCGGCAAGGCCGGCGCGATCGAGTTCGCCAAGAGCGTCGCCAAGCTCCTCATCATGGGCTGCGTCGCCGCGCTGGTGCTCGCGGCCGAGCGCGACACGGTGGCGGACACGATCTTCGTATCGCCGGCGCTGGTGCCGGACCGCGTGCTGGCGCTGCTGGTGAAGCTGCTGTCCGGCGTCACCGCCGCCTTCCTGCTCGTCGGCCTCGCCGACATCGCCCTGACGCGGGTGAAATGGCGCAAGCGCATGATGATGACGCGCCAGGAGGTCAAGGACGAGCACAAGCAGAACGAGGGCGACCCGATGGTCAAGGCCAAGCGCCGGTCGCTGGCGCTCGACCGCCGCCGCCGCAGCATGATGGCCGACGTGCCCCGCGCCACGCTGGTGATCGCCAACCCGACGCATTTCTCCATCGCGCTCCGCTACAAGCGCGAGGAAGGCGGCGCGCCGGTGGTCATCGCCAAGGGCCAGGACCTCCTGGCGCTGAAGATCCGCGAAATCGCCGGCCAGCACGGCATCGCCGTCATCGAGAACAAGCCCTTGGCAAGGTCCATGTACGACCTTGTCGAAGTGGGCGAACTGATCCCCGCCGAGTTCTACAAGGCAGTCGCGGAAGTGATCCACTACGTCCAGTCCCGCGACAGCCGCCGCCCGACATCCCCTGGCCCGACGGTGATGAATTGACCTACCTCGCCGAACCCCACGATGGCGCCTATGCGGCGGTGCTGGCCGACAGCCTGCGCGACGTCGCGGCGGACCTGCGCACCATCGACCCCGTCGATCTCGTGAGCTTCATCCGCTTCGGCTCGTTCCCCGCCATCGAGGACCTGATCCAGTCCTCGGCCGAGCTGTTCTTCAAGCACGGCACGCTGATCTCCGCCTGGACGGCCTGCGTCGACCTCGCCTGGGACAGCCTGCCGCTGGTGACGCTGGGGCTGGAGTTCCGCCACCCGCTCGTGTCGGTGTTCTTCGACCTGCTGCTCGGCGCCCGGGGCGACGAGGTGGCGGTGCGGGCCGTGCTCTTCGAGGAGCCCGTGGCGGACCGGGCCGGCGCGCTCGACCGCCTCGCCCGCGCGCTGGCGGAAGCGCAGCTGCCGCGCCGGGCCGCCGGGCGGAGCGCGGCGCTCGGTCTGGTGCCGGGCGTGCGGCCCGGGCTCCTGGGCCAGTGACGGCCCCTCCGGTGGTGGCGGCCCGGCGGCTCGCGGAAGCGGGGGCGGTATCGGGCGAGTTCACCTACGCGGTGATCCGCGAGCCCGTGGCGGCCGGGGGCGAGCGTCGCGCCATGGTGCGCCGCCGCACGCGGCTGCGCTCCGGCAAGGTGGTGGGGGCGGACGGGCAGTTCCTCGTGGAATGCCTCATCGCCAACCGCTCGGCGCAGGGCGGCCTGATGCGGCTGCCGATTCCCCTGGCGCTGCCGTCCCGCATCCTGGTCTACGACGACCAGAGCGGCGACCTGCTCGCCGCCACGGTGGTGTGGCGGCGCGACCGCGACGTGGGCCTGCGCTTCGGCGAACCCGAGCGCGACGCGCGCTTCCGCGCGATCGCGGACAGCATGCGGCGCAAGTTCTACGCGGTGCGGTGAGGCCGGAGGCCCACGGCCTATGGCGGGGCGTCGTGGGGCGGAGCTCCACGAGGGTTCTCGACGCGGCTGCGCCCGCTCGACCGCCGTCCCGGGCGGAGCGGAGCGGCGACCCGAAACGACGGCGGGAGCAGGCGAGCGCCCGTCGTCAGCGCGGCGTGAAGTCCGTGTCGGGCTTCACCTGGCGGCAATAGCCGGCCATCAGCCGGGCGCAGTCCTCGACGTCCTTCAGGCTGAGCAACTCGACGGGCGTGTGCATGTAGCGCAGCGGCACGCCGAGCAGGCCCGTCGCCATGCCGGCCCGGTTGAGCTGCATGGCGTTGGCGTCCGTGCCGGTGCCGGCCGCGCTGACGCTGACCTGGTAGGCGATGCCGGCTTCGCGCGCCGCCGCGGTGATCAGCTCGAAGGTGACGGGGTTGGTGTTGGGGCCGCGCGACACGCTGGGGCCCTTGCCGACCTCCAGATGCCCGTGCAGCACCTTGTTGACGCCGGGGTAGTCGGTGGCGTGGTTGACGTCGACGGCGAGGCCGGTCTGGGCCGCGATGCCGTAGGCCGCCGTGCGGGCGCCGCGCAGCCCGATCTCCTCCTGCACGGTCGCGACCGCGTAGACGCCCACGTCCGGGTGGAGGCCGCCGTCCTCCTTCAACAGCCGCAGCGCTTCGGCGACCACGAAGGTGCCCATCTTGTTGTCGAAGCCGCGCGCCGTGGCGCGGTCGTTCATCAGCGGCTGGAACTCGCACTGGTAGGTGGCGACGTCGCCCAGGCTGACGGCGGCCTCGGCCTCGGCGCGGGTGGCGGCGCCGATGTCGATCCACATGTCCTTGATCTCGGGTTTCTTCTTGCGCTCCTCCTCGTTCTGGAGGTGGATGGCGGTGCGGCCGATGACGCCGGCGATGCGCTCGCGCCCGTAGACCCACAGCCGCTGGCCGATCGCCACCGCGCTGTCGTGGCCGCCGATGGTGCGGAAGTGGAGCTGCCCCTGGTCGTCGATGTGGTGGACGATGAAGCCGAGCTCGTCCATGTGGCCGGCCAGCATGATCCGCACGGACGCGCCGGGGTTCAGCACCGCCGACACGGAGCCGTGCACGTCCGTGGTGACGCGGTCGGCGAAGGGCTCCGTGTAGGCGCGGTAGATGCGGGCCGCCGGCTGCTCGTAGCCGCTGGGCGAGGGGGCGTCGGCGATGCGGCGCAGGAAGTCGAGGGATTGCTGTCTCATGGGATGAAGGTGGCGGGGGAGGTGTGGCGGCGTCAAGGCGGCGGGCCGGCGGCGCCCGCCCGGAGTGGCGTGATAGAAGCGCGCTCACCTCCGATGCGCAGAAGGGAAAAATCGGCCTGGCGGCTTTCGGGAGAAGGAAACCCGATGGCGATGATGCGACCCTGCGAGGGATGGATGCTGAAGCGCGCATCCGTCGGTCTGATTAGGGTACACTCAAAACGAACTATCGCGCAGAGATTGAAGAACGCGATAGGTTATCCTACAAACACCCCTCTGACCGATAGACTCCACGTACGGCACTCAGGATACCCGATGCGTCCGCTCGCCAATAGACGTGAGCAGCTTGGTTGCAAACCCAATTGTCTTCGCGCCGAACGGCTTCATGCTCACTATCAGAGGAGGATATCCAGTCGTCGCGAGTGAACCCTTCTTTGCGAAGCTCGTTTGCCATCGCACTCTCTGATGATCCAATCGGAAAATGCGCCTTCAATCGATTATCGAAACTCGCGCTAACCTCGCTCCATGTTCCTTTTTGACCTGGAGCCAAATCATTGGTGAGCGGGACCGTCGGATAAGGTCTGAAACTCAAATAGAATGTAGTGGCTACGCTCGAAAATCCGGCAACCACAATTATGAGCAAGATGCGAGCGGACCAACGAAAGGCACCATGCATCTCCGCCTCCACCCCTGTCACGCATGCTCTCAGACCGAGCTACCGCGTCTAGCATAGCTCCTTAAGCCTCTTTCATCATCATGAGTGTATAGGGACTCCGCTTCGCATCGGTCTCTCATGCATATGCTCCAAACAGACCGCTCTTACGGTTCATTTTGCATCTCAGGACCCACCATCCAAAACAGATTTTCTAAAACAGACCACTTAAATTGAACCGTGCGCTGCTCGTCGTCGGATTACAGGCTTGTCGCGGCTCGAGCGATATCCACGTGGCAAGCCGTCCCTCGGGGCCGCCGAGGCCCCGCCTCACACGCTCGCCTCGGCCTCCATCCTGGCCCGTCCGTCGGCCCCCTCGGTCCAGCACCGCACCGCGCCGTCCGCGCCCCGCACACCCGCCACCCGGAAGACCGGCCCGGCGACGAGCGGCATGACGTTGCGGAACGCATAGTGCCGCGGCACTCGGCCGAGCAGCGCGGCGGCGAGGTTGAAGCACAGCGTCGCCTGGATGGGGCCGTGGACCAGGAGCCCGGCATAGCCCTCGACACCCGTGACGTAGGGCAGGTCGTAGTGGATGCGGTGGCCGTTGAAGGTCAGCGCCGAATAGCGGAACAGCAGGACGGGCGAGCCCTCGACCGCCCAGGCGAGGTCGGCGGCGCGGGGCTCGGCGGGCGCCGGCGCGGGCGGCGGGGCCGCGCCGGGGGCGGGCGCGTCGCGGTACACGATGTCGTGGCGCTCCCGCAGCGCGAGGCCGCGCGGGGTCGACACCTCGTGCCGCACCGCGACGAAGACCAGCGGTCCCGAGCGGCCGTGCTTCAGCGACACGTCCTCGACGGTCGAGCGGCGCACCACGGGGTCGCCGAGGCGGAGCGGCGCCAGGGTCTCGACGGCGCCGCCGGCCCACATGCGGCGGGGCAGGGGGATGGGCGGCAGGAAACCGCCCTTGGCGGCGTGGCCGTCGGCGGCGAGCTCCGCCATCGGCTCGGCGGGCGGCGCCAGGCACCAGTGCAACCCGACCGGCGCATCGCCCTCCGGCACGGCGAAGACGTCCGGCGCGAACGTGGCGCCGAACTGCGCGACGAGCCGCGGCGTGACGAGGTCCTCCGCCTCGTGGGTGCGGCCGATCCAGCCGCGCAGGTGGTCGATGTCCATCAATACGACCTCGGCAGGCCGAGCACGTGCTCGGCGATGTAGCTCAGGATGAGGTTGGTCGAGATCGGCGCCACCTGGTAGAGGCGCGTTTCGCGGAACTTGCGCTCGACGTCGTATTCTTCCGCGAAGCCGAAGCCGCCGAACGTCTGGATGCAGGCGTTGGCGGCCGCGAAGGAGGCGTCCGCCGCCAGCATCTTGGCCATGTTGGCCTCGGCGCCCGGGTTGGCGCCGGCCTCGTAGAGCCTGAGCGCCTCGCGGACCATCAGTTCCGCGGCGCGCATCTCGGCGTAGGCCTTGGCGATGGGGAACTGGACGCCCTGGTTCTGGCCGATCGGCCGGCCGAACACCGTGCGGTCCCTCGCATAGGCGCTGGCCTTGTCGACGAACCATTTGGCGTCGCCGATGCATTCGGCCGCGATGAGGATGCGCTCGGCGTTCATGCCGGACAGGATGTAGCGGAAGCCGCGGCCCTCCTCGCCGACGAGGTTTTCGGCCGGCACCTCCATGTCGTCGAAGAACACCTCGCAGGAATTGTGGTTCATCATCGTGCGGATGGGCTTGATCGTCAGGCCGCGGCCCAGCGCTTCCCGCATGTCGACGATGAAGACCGACAGGCCGTCCGTCTTCTTCGCCACCTGGTCGCGCGGCGTGGTCCGGGCGAGGAGCAGCATCAGGTCGGAATGCTCGGCCCGGCTGGTCCAGATCTTCTGGCCGTTGACGACGTACTTGTCGCCGACGCGCCGCGCCGTGGTGCGCAGCGCCGTGGTGTCGGTGCCCGACGTCGGCTCCGTCACGCCGAAGGCCTGCAGGCGCAGCCGCCCGGCCGCGATCTCCGGCAGGTACCGGCGCTTCTGCGCCTCGCTCCCGTGGCGCAGCACCGTGCCCATCACGTACATCTGCGCGTGGCAGGCGGCGGCGTTGCAGCCCTGGCGCTGCACCTCCTCGAGGATGGCGGCGGCGCCCGACAGCGGCAGGCCGGCCCCGCCGTAGTCCTCGGGGATCAGCGCCGCGAGGTAGCCGGATTCCGTCAGGGCGGTCACAAACGCGGTCGGGTAGCCGCGGGTGCCGTCGAGCTTGCGCCAATAGTCGCCCGGGAAGGCCGAGCAGAGCTTGGCCACCTCCTCGCGGATGTCGGCATAGGGGACGGACGGGGTGTCGTGGGTCATGGGCCGGGTCTCGACAGGGGGACACACCCACTTCCCTCATCCCGGGCAGGGTCCGCAGAGCCCGTATCGAAGGGCGCAGGAGCGCGCCGCTCGGGACGAAGGGGTCGACGTGGGAAACAGGGTGGAACGCCGATGTGTTTCACGCTGCCGCGCGCTTCTGCGCGCCGCGCGGCTCCGGCGCGCCGCGCAGCAGGATCGCGGCCTCCGGCAGGGCGTCGAGGCGCAGCACGTCGGCGGCGAGGACGTCGGCGGCGGCTTCGCCCAGCACGGCGCGGGTCAGCCCGGCGAATTTCGCCCGGAAGGCCGCCGCGTCGGGGAAGTTCGCGGGCTCGCCGCGCGGCACCGCCACCATGCGCGTGAAGACGCCGCCGCGCGCCCGCAGCGTCAGCTTGCCCGCCATGTTGGCGGGGAACTCCGCCTCGGCCTCGGGGTCGACCTCCACGGTCACGCGCGGCAGCAACGCGCGGATCGCGGGATCGTCGAGCAGGCGGTAGCTGTCCCAGTCCATGCGGCCGGTAGACAGCGCCACCGCAATCACGAACGGGCCGGAGAACTGGCCGTCCACGACGTTGCGCGGATCGGCCTTGCGGGCGGCGGGCTCGCCCACCAGCAGCGCGCCGGCGCGCGACACGCCGAGCACGGCGGACTCGATCTCGTCCGGCCGCAGGCCCAGCTCCGCCCGCAGCGCCAGGGCGGCATCGATCCCGGCATGGCCCCAGCGGCAGGACGGGTAGGGCTTCACGCCGGTCGCCATCAGCTCGAAGGCGGAGCCGAGGTCGCCGCACACGCGCCCGGGATCGGGGTCGGGCGCGTAGGAGCGCAGGAAGCCGTGGCGGCCTTCCACCGGCTCGGCGGCGCCCTTGAAGCCTTCGCGCGCCAGCGTGGCGGCCGTCAGCCCCGCGAAGCCGGCCCAGCCGACCTGGAAGCGCTTGGTCCAGGCGCCGTTGGCGAGGAACTGCAGCGAGCCCGCCGCTTGGCTGAGCGCGATGCCGAGCGCGGACGCGACGCCGGCGGCGTCGAGCCCGAACACCCGCGCCGCGGCCGCCGCCGCCCCGAAGGCCCCGCAGGTGGCGGAGGGGTGGAAGCCGCGGTCGTAATGGGCGCCGGCCGGCAGGGCGAGCGCCAGCCGCAGCGCGACCTCGTATCCCGCCACGATGCCGGCCAGGGCGTCCGCGCCGGACGCGCCCGCCATCTCGGCGGCGGCCAGCGCGGCGGGGATCACCGGGGCGCCGGGGTGGAGGACCGCTTCGGCGTGGGTGTCGTCGAAATCGAGCGAATGGCCCAGCACGGCGTTGACCAGCGCGGCGCCGGCGGGGGCGTAGCCGCGCGGGTCGGCGAAGACGCGCGCCGGGCCGGACGCGAGACCGAGCGCTTCGACGGCGCGGAGCAGGCTGGGCGTGCTTTCGGCGTCGTGGCGCGCCCGCACGGCGTTGCCGACCAGGTCGAGCACGAGCAGGCGCGTGCGCTCCACGACGGCCGGGGGCAGGGCGTCGGCGCGGAGGCCGGCCACGAAGGCGGAGAGTTCTGCGGTGACGCCCATGCCGGCCTCCGGGTCCTGGAATCCAAACGGCTCGCCCTTCGGCGGGGTCGGGGCGCTGCCCCGGGCCCCGCGAAGGGCCGGGGCCCGCCGAAACGGGCTAGATCGTGCGGCCGCCGTCGACCTCGAGGATCACGCCGGTGATGAACTCGGCCTCGTCCGACGCCAGGTAGAGCGCCGCATTGGCGATGTCCTTCGGCTCGCTCAGGCGCCCGAGCGGGATGCCGGCGATGAAGCGCGCGCGGTTCTCCGGCGTGTCCGGCATGCCCATGAAGGATTCCAGCAGCCCCGTCGCGCCCATCACCGGCGCGATGCAGTTCACGCGGATGCGCTCGGGCGCGAGTTCGACGGCGAGCGACCGGGTGAGCAGGTTCACGGCGCCCTTGGTGGAATTGTACCAGGTGAGGCCGGGGCGCGGCCGGATGCCCGCCGTCGAGCCGACGTTGATCATCGCGCCGCCGCGCCCCTTCATGCGCGGCACCGCGGCCGACACCATGTGGAAGATCGACTTCACGTTGATGGCGTAGACGCGGTCGAACTCGTCCTCCGTCACCTCCAGCAGCGGCTTGTTGCGGTGCGTCCAGCCGGCGTTGTTGACGACGACGTCGAAGGCGCCGCCGTCGAGTTCGGCCGCGGCGTCGAGCGCGCGGTCGACGTCGGCGCGGCGGGTCACGTCGCCCGCGACGGCGCGGGCCGCGGGGCCGATCCCGGCCGCCACCGCTTCGGCGCCCGGCCCGTCGAGGTCGAGGATCAGCACCTTCGCGCCTTCGCGCGCGAAGACCCGCGCGATCTCGGCGCCGAAGCCCGAGGCTGCCCCCGTCACCAGCGCGGTCTTGCCTGCGAGACGCATGGTCGTCCTCCCCTTGTCGCTCAGATCGCCGTGACGCCGAGCTGCTTCAGCATGGTCAGGCCGTCGAGCAGGGCCCAATGCTCGACCAGCATGCCGTCGCGGACATGGAACAGGTCCATGACGGCGATGTCGATGCGGCGGCCCGTGGCCGGGATGCCCATCAGGTCGCCGCCGTGGGTGCCGACGACGCGCAACCGCACCAGCACCTTGCCGTCTTCCGCAACGACGTCCTCGATGGGGAGTTCCATGTCGGGGATGCCGGGGAGCAGGGCGTCGGCGAGCTGCCGCAGGCCGGCGGGGCCGCGCACGGCGAAGGGCAGGCCCGGGTCGTGGCGGACGAAGTCGGGCGAAACATGGGCCGCCCACCAGGCCTCGTCGGCGCGGCGGAAGGCGTCGAAGTAATCGCGGCAGAGCTGCTTGTCGGCGTCGCGGTCGCCCATGGGCGTGGTCCTCTCCTGATGTGTCGTCGGTCCCGGGACGGAGGGCGCCCCGCTCACACGTAGGGCTTGGTGTCCGCGTAGGCGGGGCGGTCCGATACGGCGTCGCGCAGGGCCTGGAGCTTCGGGATGGGCTCGACCCAGGGGTGGTCCGGGAAGCGCAGGGGCAGGTAGTCGACGGCCACGACCGTCGCCAGGACGGCGATGTCGGGCACGCCGCCCGCATAGGCGGGCGGGTCGGCCTCGAGGCGACGGAAGCCTTCCACCACGGTACCGACGCGCTTCCGGCCCACCTTGGCGCCCTCGAAGCCCGGGTCGATCTGCATGCGGCCGGTGACGAGGTTGGCCATGGCCTCGATCACCCCCATGGCGAGGCCGGCCTTCGACATGATGCCGTCGAGGTCCGCCCCGGAGCCGAGCAGCGAGGGCTCGGGCCTCGTCTTCTCGAGCCACAGCAGGATGAGCAGGCTTTCGGTCAGCGGCACGCCGGAGGGGAGCTCCAGCGTCGGCACGCGCGACGCGGGGTTGAGGCGCGCCATCTCGGCATCCTCGCCCCACGGGTTCATCATGCGCAGGCCTTCCGCCGACACGCCCTTCTCGATGAGGGCGATGCGGGCCACGCGGGCGAAGGGGCTGGTGCTGTTGGACAGGATCTTCATGCGCGGGTCTCACGCCGCCACGGCGCTGTAGCCGAGGCGGGGGAAGTGGACGTGGACCGCCCCGGTGCGCGGGCCCTCGTGGCGGATGACGATCTCGTCCGCGTCGGCATGGGCCAGCGTGCCGCGGATGGGGTCGTTGCCCCCGTCGGACAGGATCGACACGGCGGCGCCGGCCTCGAGCCCGGAGGCGTCGTCCGCGAAGGCGCCGACGGGCTCCGGCTCGGCCGAGCGCGCCACCTCCAAGGCTTCGGCCGGCGCCATGTCGGCGCGGGTGCCGTGGCCCAGCGCGGCGATCCGCTCCATCCAGGGGAGCAGCGGCGCGAAGGGCAGCAGCGCCTCGGCCTCGGCGCCGCCGTTCTTCCGCACGAACCACAGCGTGTGGTAGGCGGTGAGGTCGGCGGCCGAGGGCGCGTCGCCGAGCAGGAAGCGGCGGCCGTCGCCGAGCATCTCGGACAAGGCGGTCATCTGCGCCGCGACGCGCTGGCGGTTCCGCGGCAGCTCCTTCAAGGAGGCCGAGCGGCTGAAGTCCTCGCCCATGAAGGCGATGCGGTCCTCCAGGAAGGCTTCCGGGAGGTGGTCGCCGATGATGGAGGTGACCAGCTTGGCGGCGGGCAGGAAGGTGCCGACGTCCCACCACGAACTCAGCCCCGCCGCCAGCGCCCGGCTCCCGCCCGGGAACAGGCCGGGGGAAGAAAAGCGGCGGTCGACCTCGCGCAGGATCAGCAGCGTGTCGCAGTAGACGTCCGCGCCGACCTGCAGCACGGGCACGCGCCGGTAGCCGGCCGTCAGCGGCACGGTGTCGGGCCGGGGCGGCCAGACCGGGATGTCGACCGAACGCCAGGCCAGCCCCTTCAACCCGAAGGCGAGCCGCACCTTCTCGGCGAAGGGCGACAGGTCGTAATGGTGCAGGATCAGGTCGGGCACGGGCGGTTCCTCCGGGGGCCGGCGCTTGTGGCGCGCCTGGCCGGGCATGGTGTCACGCGAGGCAGCGCTCGAACATCTCCTGCGCCTGCAGCACCGTCATCTTGCGGGCCGACGGGCAGGCGATGACGGTCGCGTCCCGCGCGGTCGTGTGGTCGTAGTCCCGCGCCGCGATGCCGGCGTAGAGCCCCGGCACGGCGCGCTCCGCCATCTCGCGCACGCGGCCGGCGGGCAGCTGCTCGGGCGTGAACCGGGTCGGGAAGGCGATGTCGGCGTAAAGGTCGCGGATGGCCTCGGCGCAGGCCGCGATGGTTTCGCCGCGGCTCAGGCCCAGGGTCTCGACCTCCAGCGCTTCCGCCAGCGGCTTCACCTTGGCGGGGAGCACGGCGAGGTTGAAGGCCGTCACCTCGGGCAGCAGCACGCCGACGCCGTAGGGGTGGGGCAGGTCGAGATGCCCTTCGAGCGGCAGCGACAGGGCGTGGCCGTGGCCGAGCCGGGCGTTGCCGCAGGCCACGTTGGCCATGCAGGAGGCGACGAGGTTGTCCTCGCGCGCCCGCTCGTCGTCCGAGTTGATGGACGCGCGCAGCGAACCGAACTGCAGCCGCACGGCGCCGATCGCGATCGCATCGGTGAGGGGCGAGCCGATGGCGGACAGGTAGGCCTCGACGGCATGCGTCAGGGCGTCGACGGCCGGCAGGGCGGCGACCCGCATGGGCAGGGAGCGCAGCGTCACGGCATCGAGGATGGCGGCATCGGGGAAGGAGAGGGGGCCTCCGCCCAGCAGCTTCAGGTGGCGCGCCTCGTCCTTGACGATGGTCCATTGCGACACTTCCGAGCCCGAGCCCGCGGTGGTCGGCACCATGATCATCGACAGGGCGCGCTTGTCGAAGTTGCCGACGCCCGTGCACTCCGCCATCGGCTTGCGGTTGGTGGCCACGATGGCGATGCCCTTGCCGGTGCACATCACCGAGCCGCCGCCGATGCAGATCACGCCGTCGATGCCGTCGCGCCGGACGCGCTCGCCCTGGTCGTCGATGTGGGAACAGCGGGCGTCGATGCCGCACTCGTCGAAGCGCGCCGTCGCGATGCCGGCCTCGCCCAGCGCCGCCAGGGCGTCGGCGTGGAAGCCTTGCGCCGAGATGACGGGGTCGGACACCACCAGGGCCCGCGTCATGCCGAGGTCGCGCGCGAGCCGGCCGACCGTGGCGAGCGACCCCGAGCCCGCCACGATGCGGGTCGGCATGTAGTAGTTGGAGATCACGGGGCGTCCCCTCCCTGCGGCAGCCTCGACCGGGCCGCGTCTGTTTGACGGGCGTGTACGGCGGGCGGGTGGGCGGGGCCAATAGGGATTTGCGGGGGACGGGATCGCGGGGCGGTATCGGGTGGCGATGACGGGAGTCCCCTCCGGGCCGGCGTCCGTGTAGCGTCGCGGGCAGGCTCGAAACCGGAACAGGATCGCCCCATCGATGGCCCGCATCCCCGACAGCGCGGGAGCCGCGCTCGACCTCATCAAGGCGGTGCCGGCCGTGCGCAGCATCGTGCTGTTCGGCTCGCGCGCCGTTGGCGACGAGGACGAGCGGTCCGACATCGACCTCGCCATCTCGGCGCCCGACCTCGACGCACCCGGCGTGGCGCGGTTGCGGGACGCCGTTTCGACGACGCGGACGCTGTTCAAGATCTCGGTGACGCGCATCGAAGACATGCCGACGGCGCTACGGTCGCAGGTGATGGCGCAGGGGAGAACGATCTATGAGCGCTCGTAAGCTGGGGGACAGCTTGGCGAACCTCGATAAAGCCGTCGTCAACCTGGAAAAAGCGCTGACGTTGCCGATCGATCAGGAACTGGTCTTCGAAGGCACGATCCACCGTTTCGAGATCGTCGCCGAGCTGATGTGGAAGACGTTGAAGCGCGCCCTGGAGTTCGAGGGGCTGTCGCCGAAGACGCCACGCGACAGTCTCAAGGAAGCGTTCCGCGTCGGGTGGCTGCACGAGGAAGCGACGTGGCTCGACATGCTCGACCACCGCAACACGACGTCTCACGCCTCCCCGGCAGACGAGCTCGTCGCGAAGAATTACGCCGACATCGCGGTGCTCACACCGAAGATCCGGTCGACGCTCGACTTCCTGAAAGCGCGATACGCCCGAGCGGAATGACGATGCGCCGTTCTCGCGGGCGAGAACGGCGCAGGCCCTCGATCACCCGTGCTTGAAGATCGTCGTGCGCAGCGTCGACATGTCGTGCAGCGCCGCAAAACCCTTCTCGCGGCCGTGGCCGGACTTCTTCATGCCGCCGAAGGGCAGCTCGATGCCGCCGCCGGCGCCGAAGCTGTTGATGTAGACCTGGCCGGCGCGGATGCCGCGGGACACGCGCAGCGCCCGGTTGCCGTCGTGGGACCAGACGGCGGCCATCAGCCCGTAGTCCGTGTCGTTGGCGAGCTTGACCGCGTCCGCCTCGTCGTCGAAGCGCTGCACGGACAGCACCGGCCCGAAGATCTCCTTCGCGGCGAGGTCGTTGCCGCGCGGCACGTCGCCGTAGACGCGGGGCTCGACGAAGAAGGCGCCCTCCGGCACGCCGTCCGCGACCTGCCCGCGCGACAGCACCGGCACGCCGTCCTCCTCGGCGCGGTCGAAGAAGCGCTGGATGCGCTTCTTCTGCGTGGCGTTGATGACGGGTCCGAGGTCGAGGTCCATCTCCGGGGTGCCGGCGCGAAGGGCGGCGAACTTTTCGGCCAGGCGGGCCGTGGCCTCGTCGTAGATCCCCTTCTCGACCAGCAGGCGCGAGCCCGCCGAGCAGGTCTGGCCGGCGTTCTGCACCATCGTGTTGGCGATGACGGGGATCGCCACGTCGAGGTCGGCGTCGGCGAAGAGGACGTGGGGCGACTTGCCGCCGAGTTCCATCGTGCAGCCGATGTGGTTGCGCGCCGCGGCCGACTGGATCAGCGTGCCGACCTCGGGCGAGCCCGTGAAGGAGATGAAATCGAGCTCGGGATGCGACGACAGCGCCGCGCCGGCCGCTTCCCCGAGGCCGGGCACGATGTTGATGGCGCCTTCGGGGAAGCCGACCTCGGCGGCGAGTTCGGCGATGCGCAGCGGCGTCAGGCAGGCGTCCTCGGCGGGCTTCACCACCGACGCGTTGCCCATGGCGAGGGCGGGCGCGACCGTGCGGCCGAACATCTGCGCCGGGTAGTTCCACGGGATGATGTGGCCGACCACGCCATGCGCCACGTGCTCGGTGGTGACGAAGTAGCCGGGCATGAACGGGATGGTGTCGCCGTGCACCTTGTCGGCGGCCCCGCCGTAATATTCGAAGTAGCGGGCCAGCGCGACCATGTCGTTGCGGGCCTGCTTCATCGGCTTGCCGGTGTCGCGCGCTTCGAGCTTGGCGAGTTCCTCGGCGTGGTCCTGCACCGCATAGGCGAGCCTGGTGAGCAGGCGGCCGCGCTCGGTGGCGGACATGCGGCCCCAGGCCCCGGCCAGCGCGCCCTGGGCGGCCTTCACGGCGCGGTCCACGTCCGGCTTGTCGCCCGCGGCGATCTCGGCGAAGGGCACGCCTTCGGCCGGCGCCATCGTCTGCAGCGTTTGGCCGGACGCGGCCGGCGCCCAGCGGTTGCCGATGAACACGCCCTGCGCGGCGATGATGGACGACGAATGCACGTTCATGTCGAGTCCTCCCTTCGCGCGGGGCCCCGCGCGACCGTTTCATGCGAGATGGGGTGCCGGGCGCGCCGATGCCAAGACGATTCCGCTCTTCCCCTCATACGCCCCGGCGATGGGAGACGGCGGCGACGAGCCGAGGCGTGCCGGCCGAAGCGCCCCCGGGGGCCGGCCATCCTACCCGCAAGCGTCCGCTCCCCGCCAGCACGAGTCCGCGAGCCACGCCGCCGCGCCGGAAGCCGGGCGGCCGCATCGGCTCCCGAGCCCGCCGAGCCGGGGGACGAACGTCGCACCGACCCGGTTCCGTGCCGATATTTCCAATCGATGGTTGCTTTCATTTCGAAACATGCAATCTTAGCGGGAGGTCGCGCGCCAGTCGACCGCAACCGGGGAGTCGAAGTCATGCCGCTTCACAGGGTGAACACGGGTCGCGTCATTCCGGGCATCGTCATCCCCAACACGGCGCAAAGGGCGGACTGTCAGAACGTGATGGCCATGCTCGACTACGCCGACATCGGCCGAGGGGCGGGAACCTTGCACACCAGTGGCGTGGCCCGCCTCGACATGCAGGGCAGGACTGCCGCCGGCGATGCCAACCTGCAGGTCCAGATCGGGGGCGGCACCGTGTCCGCACTGCTGGTGTCCAATACCGCCCAACACGAAACCAACCACCAGAACCAGGTCGGCGTTGCCAATGCCGCCATCGGAACCCTGAACCAAAGCATGGATTCCGGCACGATATGGCATCTGAACGGCTCCATCCCCTGACCGCCGGTCCCCGCTCGCTCGCAAGGATGGCGCAGGCCTCGAACGTGGCGCGTCGAAGGCTGTCCCGGATCTCGCCGGCCCACGACCAGGGCCGTCGCGAAGATCCGCGATATCGAAGCGAAGGGTCCTCTCGATCGTCGATGCGCCGGCGCTCCGGGGGCGGGGCCGCGCCTGTTCGGAGGGGCCCGCCTCACTCGCTGTTGCGCATCCGCGCCATGTGCCAGTCGCCCGACTGCACGAGGTCGCGCAGGGTGGCGCGGCACAGGCCCTCCACGGCCTTCGCGGCGCCGGTCGGCGGCCGGTCCGCGGGCTGGACCAGCGCCACCATGCGGGTCAGCGGCGGGTCCACCGTCCAGGCGCGGAGCCGGCCGTCCTCCACCTCGTGCCGCACCGCGTGGCCGGGCAGGATCGAATAGCCGAGGCGCCGCCCGACGAGCTGCTTGATCGCCCCGTAGGCGTCGATGTCGATCGCGGTCGCGAGCCGCACGCCGCGGGCCGCCGCCGCGGCGTCGAGCAGGTCGCGCAGCCCATGGCCGGGGCTCGGCAGGATGAGGGGCAGCGCGGCCAGTTCGGCGAAGGGCAGGGTCCCGCCCTCGGGGTGTCTCAGGCCGTCGGGCGGCTCGGGCGCGCCGAACACCACCAGCGTTTCGACCAGGAGGGCGTTGGCGCGGAGGTCGCGGTCCTCCGGCAGGCCGTAGAGCAGCCCGAGGTCGACGCGGCCCTGGCGCAGCCAGTCGAGCACGTAGCCGCTCATGGCTTCCGCGATGCGCAGCGTCACCTTGGGGAAGCGTTCCCGCGCCGCCAGCACCAGCGGCACGCCGAGCAGCGGGCTGATGGAGGACGGCAGGCCGAGCCGCACCTCGCCCGAGGGCTCGGCGGCGCTGCCGCGGATCTCCCTCTGCGCCACCTCGAACTGTTCGATGATGAGCCGGGCGTTGCGCAGCAGGATCGCCCCGGCCTCGGTGGGCTGCACGCCCTGCGGGGTGCGGAACAGCAGCGGCAGGCCGAGGTCCGCCTCCATGTTGCGGATGTGCAGGCTGAGCGCCGGCTGGGCGATGTTCAACTGCAGCGACGCCCGCGAGATCGAGCCGCATTGGACGATGGCGACGAAGTAGCGAAGCTGCCGCAGGTCCACGCCCGTCCCCCCGAGCCGCGGCCGTGATCGCCCGACGCGGGGCAGGATAGCAGGCAGCGGCGGGCACGCCAGGGCCAAAGCGGGCCGCTGCGGCCGGCGGCGTGCCGCATGGCGTCGAGGTCGACGACGAGCCCGAGGCCGGGAAGACCGGGGCTGTCTCTGGGCGGCCTGGACCGGAGGGACGGGCGGAACGGCGGTTTCACGGCGCGATCCGGCAGAACGGGACTCCCTGCTCGCCCGAGACGGGGTTGATCTGCCGGTCGGCTGCAAGGGTCCACGCAGGACGGCTGAAGGGACGCGGGGCGGCGGCATCGCAGGACTCGTCGCGAAACGCTTCCATCCCGCGATGGACGTTCACGACGGCGATCGTCCTCGACAAGGATCCGAATGGAGCGTGTCGACAGACCGGATCGATGCGACGGAGCATCCGCGGCTGGAGACCCGGCGCGGACACCTCGTCTGGCTCGCGGCCCCGACTGTCCGTGTCTCGGAACTCGATGGCCGATGCGGATGAGATCACGGAAGAGTGTCTCAAAACGCTGTCCTGGATGATCATACCTATGCGATAACTTAGAAAGGTGATGGACGGGTTGATGGTCGGCGCATGTACGCCACTCTACGCCCTCGGACCTAAGTCGAGGCTCCTGCATCGTAATGCTGCTGTGCCGTAAGAACCTGCTCGATGTGACTTTCAGCCCAAAGCCGCAGGGGGTCCACGGTCGCGGATAGCGTCTCGCCCAAGAGGGTGATGCTGTACTCAACCGTCACGGGCACGGTAGGCGTCGCCTTGCGGCTGATCAAGCCGTCCCGCTCCAGGCTCTTGAGGCTTTGCGATAGCATCTTCTGTGAAATCCCCTCGACCTCGCGCCGAAGCTGGTTGAAGCGCATCGGTCCCTTGGCCAACAGGCCTAGCAGCAGCACTGCCCATTTGTCGGCGATACGATCCAGGACGAGGCGTGTCGGACAGGCGGACACATAAGCGTTCCAGGTAGTCATGGCGGTTTCCTGCAGGTAACCAAGTGTGATTATGGTGCCTTCTTTACACCAAGCATATGCTCGTGCAGCTAGTACCTATCAGAAACCACTGAGGGTCATCATGAAAATTGCTGTCACCGGAGCCACCGGCCAGCTCGGCCGCCTCGTTGTCGATCGCCTCAAGGCCAAGGTACCAACGAGCGAGATCGTCGGCTTGGTGCGCTCGCCTGAGAAGGCGACCGATCTCGGCATCGCGATCTACGCCTTCGACTACTCGCAGCCGGCGAGCCTATCGGCCGCCCTGGCGGGCGTCGATACGCTCCTGCTCATCTCCTCGAGCGAGGTCGGCCAGCGGGCGACGCAGCACCGCAACGTCATCGAGGCGGCCAAGGCAGCCGGGGTGAAGCGGATCGTCTACACGAGCCTGCTGCACGCGGACGTGTCGCCGCTCGATCTGGCCGACGAACACCGCACGACGGAAGCCGATCTCAAGGCCTCGGGCCTCACCCACACCATCCTGCGCAATGGCTGGTATACCGAGAACTACACGGCATCGATCCCGCCTGCCTTGGCGCACGACGCCTTCCCCGGTAGCGCCGGGGACGGTCGCATCTCGTCGGCACCGCGCAGCGACTATGCCGATGCCGCCGTGGCGGTGCTGACGGGCGAGGGGCATGACGGCAAGGTCTACGAGCTGGCCGGTGACGACGCTTACACGCTGGCCGAACTGGCCGCAGAAATCTCCCGGCAGGCCGGCAAGACCGTCCCCTACGTGAACCTGCCGGAAGCCGACTACGCCGGCATCCTGGTTAAGGCCGGCGTGCCGGACTGGCTCGCCCACGCTTTGGCGAGCTGGGACGTCGGGGCCTCGCAAGGCGCGCTGTTCGATGACGGCCGCCAGCTCTCGAAGCTGCTTGGTCGACCGACATCGCCGCTTTCAGCCGCGGTTGCCGTCGCCATCTGAACGCAGCCTGAGGCCGCGCTATGCTCGGCCTCGTTTTGCAGGCTGCATGCCTTGGCGGTCGGCCACGGGTCCATCGGAGGTGATCTTCTGTTGGTCTGGACCTACGATAGCCGAGGAACTGCTACTGTCTCCAAAATCACAAGGCACCCGGCCGAGACACTACGTCTCGTCAGAGTATACCCATGCGAAACTGCATGAAACGCATGGCTCCGGCATCGACGGCCTTTGCGTCGGTGATCTCAGGATACGAGACCGATCGGGCCTTCGGTGAAGGTCGGCTTCCCTGCGAACCGAGCTGCGGGGAGAAGGTCCTGGTCGGGTCGGAAGCGGTCGAAAGCGCCGCTGCGCCGAGGACTTGACCCGACGAGCGATGCCGCCGCCGCGCGATCCGTGCTCGACGTCGGGTTCGGCTCCGCTCGGAGCCTGCACGGGCCGGTCACGAGCCACCCCCGGACTGTTGGGCGGACGGCGCCCTCACTCGGCCACAGCGCGTGCGGCCCCGCCGAACTCGGCCCGCAGCGCCTCCGTATGCTGGCCGAGGGCCGGCACGGGACGGAAGTCCGGCAAGGTGCCGTCGTGCAGCGCGCCGGGGGCGAGGTACTTCGCCGGGCCGGTCGGGGTGTCGACCGTGACGAAGCGGTTCTGCGGATGCTTGGCGAGATCGTCCATGGTGGACACGCGGCCGTAGGCGATCCGCGCCCGCTCCAGCCGGTCCACCACGGCGTCGCGGTCGTGCGCCTGGAACACGCCTTCCACCACCTCGTCGAGCGCCGCGCGGTTGGCGACGCGGCGGACGTTGAGCGAGAAGCGCTCGTCGGTGGCGACCTCCGGCCGCTCCAGCACGTCGCGGCACAGGTTGACCCATTCGCGCTCGTTCTGGATCGAGAACAGCACGGCCTTGCCGTCGCGGCACGCGTAGGCGCCGTAGGGCGCGATGGTGGGATGGTTGAGGCCGGAGCGCGGCGGCACCTTCCCCCCGTAGACGTATTGCAGGTACGGCACGTTCATCCAGTCGGCGAGCGCGTGGAACAGCGACACCGCGACGTGGCGGCCGCGGCCCGTGATCCCGCGCCCGATCAGCGCCTGCAGCACCGCCTGGAAGGCCGTCATGCCGGCCGCGATGTCGCAGACCGACACGCCGACGCGGGCCATCTCGTCCGCCGTGCCGGTGATGGAGCTCAGGCCCGTCTCGGCCTGGACTAGCAGGTCGTAAGCTTTGAGGTCGCGGAAGGGGCCCTCGTCGCCGTAGCCCGAGATCGATACGGTGATCAGGCGCGGATAGTCGGCGCGCAGCCGCTCGGGCGCGAAGCCGAGCCGGTCGAGGGCGCCGGGGGCGAGGTTCTGCACGAAGACGTCGGCGCCGGCCACCATGCGCTCCAGGAGGGCGCAGTCGGGCGTTTGGCGGAGGTCGAGGCAGATCGATTCCTTGCCGCGGTTCAGCCACACGAAATAGGCGCTCTCGCCGTGCACGAGGTGGTCGTAGCCGCGGGCGAAGTCGCCCTCTGGCCGCTCCACCTTGACGACGCGGGCGCCCGCGTCGGCGAGGCGGCTGGTGAGGTAGGGGGCCGCCACCGCCTGCTCGATCGACACCACGACGAGCCCGTCGAGATCACCCGCCATGACGCTTCCTCCATCGTGTCCGCGGTGTGCTTATCGTGCCGGTGCGGCGGCGTCGCCACATAGCGTTTGCGTCGCGACGTCATAGCTGGACGCTATTGGTCCGCCCCGGGCGGATGGTCCATCCGGTCAGCGATGCGTCACGCCGCGGGGGTCTGCCGCGAAACACCGGCGGTGGGGCCGCGGCGAAGGGGGAAGGGACGTCATGCCGGAGGGAAGCGCGCGCGGGCCGATCCGCGAGGAGGACGTCGTCGCCAGCGTGGCCGACGCCCTGCAATACATCGCCGTCTACCACCCGCCGAGCTTCGTGGCGGCGCTGGCCGACGCCTATGCGCGGGAAGAAAGCCCCGCCGCCCGGGACGCCATCGGCCAGATCCTCGCCAACTCGCGCCTGTCCGCCTTCGGGCGCCGGCCGATCTGCCAGGACACCGGCACCGTCAACGCCTTCGTCAAGGTCGGCATGGGGGCGCGCTTCGCCGGTGCCCGGCCCCTGCAGGAGCTCGTCGACGAGGGCGTGCGCCGCGCCTACCTGAACCCCGACAACCCGCTGCGCGCGTCCATCGTGCGCGATCCGCTCGGCGGCCGCCGCAACACCGGCGACAACACCCCCGCGGTGGTCCACGTCGAGATGGTGGCGGGCGACACGGTGTCGATCACCGTGGCGGCCAAGGGCGGCGGCTCGGAGAACAAGGCCCGCTACACCAACCTCGCGCCCGCCGCCTCGGTGGCGGACTGGGTGGTGAACACCGTGGAAACGCTCGGCGCGGGCTGGTGCCCGCCGGGGCTGCTCGGCATCGGGGTGGGGGGCTCGGTGGAAAAGAGCATGGTGATGGCGAAGGAGGTCCTGCTCGAGAAGATCGACATGCCGGACCTCATCCGCCGCGGGCCGTCGAACCCCGCGGAAGAGCTGCGGCTCGAGGTCTACGACCGCGTCAACGCGCTGGGCATCGGCGCGCAGGGGCTCGGCGGGCTCACCACGGTGGTGGACGTCAAGGTCCGGACCTTCCCGTGCCACGCGGCCTCGAAGCCCGTGGGGCTGATCCCGCAATGCGCGGCCGACCGCTACGTTACCTTCACGCTGGACGGCTCCGGCCCCGCCGCATTCGCCCCGCCCGACCTGTCGCTGTGGCCCGTCCTCGACGCGCAGGCGGGGGCCGCCGCGCCGCGCCGCGTCGACCTCGACAGGCTGACGCGGGCCGAGGTGGCGACCTGGCGGGCGGGGGAAACGCTGCTGCTCAACGGCCGCATGCTGACCGGCCGCGACGCCGCCCACAAGCGGATGGCGGACCTGATGGCGCGCGGCGAGCCGCTGCCGGTGGACCTGCGTGACCGCGCCATCTACTACGTCGGCCCGGTCGACGCCGTGCGCGACGAGGCCGTCGGCCCCGCCGGCCCCACCACCTCCACCCGCATGGACGGCTTCACCGACGCGCTGCTGGAACGCACGGGGCTGCTGGTGATGATCGGCAAGGCGGAGCGCGGGCCCGATACGGTGCGCTCCATCGCGCGCCACGGCGCCGCCTATCTCATCGCGGTCGGCGGGGCCGCCTACCTCGTGTCCAAGGCGATCAGGTCGGCGCGCGTGCTCGCCTTCGCCGACCTCGGCATGGAAGCGATCCACGAGTTCGAGGTCGAGGACATGCCCGTCACGGTGGCGGTCGACGGGCAGGGCACTTCCATCCACCAGACCGGCCCGTCGCTTTGGCGCCGGCCGCCGGTCGTGCGGGTGCCGGCGCTCGCCGAAGCGTGACCCGGCCGGCTCTCGCCCGTCGGGGTCTTACCCGGTGGGACGACCCGGATCCCGCCGCGACGACGGCCTCGGACGGGAAGGCGACGGGCCTGGGCCGGCCTCCCGTGGGGTCGGGCCCCGCACGACCGTGCGGGACGTGTCCCGGCGCTCACCGCCGCCCGAGGCCGCCCGTCCCGATCGCCACATAGCCCCTGAGCGGCCCGTAGGCGGTGGGCGCCCGGATGTCGAGGTCGACGCGCGCGCCGGCCCGGCTCGCCGCGGCATCGCGCCGCCGCCCGCCGTCCGGCACGATCGGGGCAGCCCCGCGCCCCGCCTGCGCTTCAGCGCGGACGACCCCGCCGAGCCGCAGGCAGGTCGCCGTGCCGGGCAGGGCGAGCTCGCCCGCCCCGCAGGGCGCCGCCGACGCCCCGCCGGCCGAGGCGAGGAGGACCGCCGCCGCCAGCGCGTGCCGTGCTCCCGAATCCATCGCCGACCCTCCCGCCGCCACGCCCGCGGCGGCGCGATCCTATCGCGCCTTCCTCCGGCGTGGCACAAGGGGGCGCCATGCCGATCGATGTCGTCGACCTCCGCACCTTCTATTCGGCGCCGCTCGGCCGCATCGCCCAGCGGGCGATCTCGCGCATCGTCCGCCATTGGTGGAACGACACGCATGGGCTGGCGGTGGCGGGCCTCGGCTACGCCACGCCCTACCTCGACCCGTTCCGCGACGAGGCCGTGCGGGTCATCGGCCTGATGCCGGCCGAGCAGGGGATCGTGCATTGGCCGCCGGGCGGCACGTCCGCCACCGCCATGGTGGAAGGCGGGCAACTGCCGCTGCCGGACGGCTCGATCGACCGCGTGCTGCTGGTGCACATGCTGGAACCGACGGAACACCCGCGCGAAGTGCTGTCCGAGGTGTGGCGCGTGCTGAGCCCCGGCGGACGCATGATCGCCGTGGCGTGCAACCGGCGGGGCATGTGGGCGCGGGTCGACACCACGCCCTTCGGCTACGGCCAGCCCTTTTCCAAGCGCCAGCTGGCGGCCCTGCTGCGCGAAACGCTGTTCTCGCCCGAGCGCTTCGGCGAAGCCCTCTACGTGCCGCCCTTCGAGCGCCGCTCCCTCCTCAAGCTCGCGCCTTTCTTCGAGCGCACCGGCAAGCGGATGGCGCTGCCCGGCGCCGGGGTGCACCTCGTGGAAGCCACGAAGCAGCTGTACCGGCCGGTGATGCTGCGCGCCCGCGCGCCCGTGCGCCACGCCCTGCCGCGGCTGGAGCCGCGGCTGCAGGGGTCCTTCAGGCGGGACGGGCCGTTCCGCCGCGACGGCGATCCCGATCGCTGAGATTCACCAAGCCCCGGCCTGCGTCACCGCGTGACGGAACGGGGCCGTCGCGGCCCGCATTTCCTGCGGGGGAGACGCGTGCCAGCATGTCGAAGAGTAGCGAAGCCGTCGAGGAGCGGGACGTCGAGCCGGTGGTCGACGCCGAGGACGCGGCCGAAAGCGCCGGGCTGGTCTACGTCCACGACGACCACGAGCCCGGCATCACGCGGGAAAAGGCCGGCGAGGGCTGGACCTTCCGGGCGCCCGGCGGCGCCGTGATCGAGGATGCCGCCACGATCGAGCGCATCAACAAGCTGGCCGTGCCGCCGGCCTACACGGACGTGTGGATCTGCCCGACCGACAAGGGCCACATCCAGGCCACGGGCCGCGACGACAAGGGCCGCAAGCAGTACCGCTACCACGCGGCCTTCCGCGAAGTGCGCGACAGCGCCAAATACGAGCACGTGACGGCCTTCGCGGAAGCGCTTCCCACCATCCGCGCCACCGTCAAGAAGCATATGGCGATGCGGGGCCTGCCGCGGCCCAAGGTGCTGGCGACCGTGGTGTACCTCCTGGAAACGACGCTGATCCGCGTCGGCAACGAGGGCTACGCCAAGCACAACCAGTCCTACGGGCTCACCACCCTCGAAGACCGGCACGTCGACCAGCACGGCGCCGACCTGCGCTTCGCCTTCAAGGGCAAGAGCAACAAGATGTGGAACCTCAAGGTCCACGACCGGCGGGTGGCGAACATCGTCAAGGCCTGCCACGACCTGCCGGGCCAGCACCTGTTCCAATACGTCGACCACGACGGCCACACCCACGGCGTGTCGTCCCACGACGTCAACGAATACCTGCGCGAGATCACCGGCCGCGACGTGTCGGCCAAGGACTTCCGCACCTGGGCCGGCACCGTACTGGCGGCGCTGGCGCTGCACGAGTTCGGCACCATCGACACCGAGGCCAAGGCGAAGAAGAACGTCCGCGCCGCCATCGAGCGCGTGTCGGCCCGGCTCGGCAACACGCCCACCATCTGCCGCAAGTGCTACGTCCACCCCGCGGTGGTGAACTCGTACATGTCCGGGGACCTCCTCCTGGAGATCAAGGAGGAGGTCGACGCCGAGCTGCGCGGCGACCTGCCGAAGCTGAAGCCCGAGGAGGTGGCGGTGTTGACCCTGCTGGAGCGCCGCATCGCCCACGACCTCGCGGAGAAGAAGGCGGAAAAGGCCGTGGCGAAGCGGGTGCGCAAGAAACGCGCGGCCTGAGAGTTCGTGGATGGATGCCCTTTCGGCCGAAGCCGGGGGAAAATTCCCCCATGTTCTCGGAGGGCATTCGGGCACGAGTTCGATGCATCGACGAACCCTGAGCGGAACGCAGAGCCGTTCGACCGGCGGCCTCAGCGCACCCCGATGTGCTCGGCGATCAGGCGCGCCACCTCGGCGGGCCGCTCCAGCGGCAGGAGGTGGCCGGCGCCCGCCAGCACCTCCAGCCTGTGGTCCGCGAAATGCGGCGCCATGTGGCGGGCCTGCGCGTCGGGGCCCAGCGCCGCGTCCTCCGACCCGGCGAGGATGAGGGCGGGCGTCCGCAGCACGCCGATCCGCTCCGCCCAGTCCTCGCGGCTGCCGCGATCGAGCCAGGCCACCCAGGCATCGCGGTCCATGCGCGCCACGTCCCCGGCCGCCTGCTCCAGCACCTCCGCGTCGAGCGGCGCCGCGGCGTTGCCGGCCACGTAGCGGCGCGCCGTCGCGCGCCGCGCTTCCGCGTCGCCGCCGAACCAGCCCAGCATGTCGGCCCGGCCGCCCTCGTCCATCGGCTCGGGGCAGGGGGGCGAGCCGGCCACCAGCACCACGCGTTCGAGGCCGCCGAGGCCCGGCGCGCCGTCCTCGGCCATCCGCGCCACCGCGCAGGACACCTTGCCGCCCATGCTGTGGCCGGCGAGGGCCCAGCGCCGCGGCGCGTGCTCGCGCACGACCGCCGCCACGGCTTCGGCCATCTCGGCGACCGAGAAACCCTTCTGCGCGTGGGAATCGCCGAACCCCGGCAGGTCGATCGTCACGCAGCGGGCGCTGCCCGT
Organism: Lichenibacterium minor; assembly: GCF_004137685.1. GTDB lineage: Bacteria > Pseudomonadota > Alphaproteobacteria > Rhizobiales > Beijerinckiaceae > Lichenihabitans > Lichenihabitans minor. Next base: position 134,687 of record NZ_QYBB01000007.1, read on the forward strand.
GAGCCGCGACGCGACGCCGGCCCATTGGTGGCCGGTGGCGGCCAGGAACGGCAGCATGAACAGGGTGGGGTGGTCTGCCTCGGTCATGGGTTCGGCTTTCCGGCACGGCGGCCGCAGGGGAAGGACGGCGGCGTCACCGCGAAGGTCGGGCCCCGGCCCGGCACGCCGTCCCGGGGCACGGGGCCGGCGCCATCCCGGTCCCGCCGCGCGCGTCGGCGACGGAGCCGGGCGGGGCGCCGTGTCGTGCGGCCTTGTCGCATGGCGGGACGGGTGATTTCCAGCCCGTGCGGGACATCGCCGACGCGCGGCGCGATCGACGTTTCCGGAGATCTGCCGACGTTGTCCGAAGCATCGCCGTCCGATGGTCCGCCCCCGCGGGTGTCGCCCTCGGACCGTCCGGGGAAGCGTTCCCCGGTCCCCCGGAGCGCATCCTGTCCCGAAGCGTCAGGCCGTCGCGGGTGCCCTGCGCCACGCGTCGCCGAGCAGCCCCCGCAGGGCGTCGAGGCACCGGGACAGGCGGCGCGACAGCGGCGAGCGCCACAGCCCGTCGCCGTCGTCGCACAGGGGATCGTTGACCACGGGGCTGCCGTCCCGGGCCATGAGGACGTTGCCGACGTTCGGGTCCAGGCCCCGCGGGGACAAGGCCCGCAGCGCCGCCACATAGGCCTCGTAGCCGGGCCACGCGGCCCTGAACTCCTCCCGCAGGCCGTCGAAGCCGGGATGGTCGACGAGGGGCTCGTAGCCCGGCCACGCCGCCTTGAAGCGGGTGCGGACGCCCTCGTCCATGTCGGCGCCCGGATGGTCGGCGATGACGGCATGCGCGAAGGGCAGCCACCACGCGTCGTGCGGCGGCTCCGCCAAGCGCGACGCGACCGTCATCAGCGCGCCGCAGCGGCTGACGTGGAGGTCGTGGACGCGCGGCGCGTGCGGCCCGTCGGAGCCGGAAAATCCCTTGCGCAGCAGGGCCGCATAGTCGCCGAAGCCGTCCGCCCTGCGGGCGAAGCGCACCACCACGTCCGGATGGTCGGGATGCGCGTGGACGCTGCCGTGGTAGCCGTAGCCGATCTCGGGCCAGCCCCCGGCCACGAGGGCGGCATGGGCCTTGGCGGACGACCTTTCGACGATGCCGAGCGAGGCGAGCGAGGGGCCCGCCGTCTTCGTGTGCTTCCCCATTCCGAACATCGCAGCCCCTCCTTCCCGCCGAACCGAATCCCGACGGGACGCGCTCCCGGGGCCGCGCGAAGGCGCTGCCGCGGGGGCGACCGGACGGGCACGTCCGGCGGAGGTCCGAAAGGACCCGTCGATGTCGGGAGCGGCGGGACGTTTCCGTCACCGCGCTGTCATGAAATGGGGCAGAACTGAGAAGAAATCAACGGTCCCCGACGCGATCGGGCCGAAGGATCGGTCCAGCAGCCGTTCAGGAGGCCGCGCCCCGCCGCGCCGCCCCGCGCAGCGCGTCGCCGCGGCTCACGAGATCGCGTGCGAGGGCTCCGTCCGCTTCGGTGAGCCCCGCCTCAGGATCCGGCCGGACGTGCCGCCCCTCGTGCCCCGCACCGACGTCGACGTCGTCGAGGACGAGATAACGGGCGATGCCGTTGCGGGCCGCGTGCTCGGCGATCTCGCCGCCCCGCCCGGCGCGCTCGGCCGCCAGCATGCCGCCGGTGTCGGGGTCGCGGCTCGACGGCGGGATGGCGGTGCGCCAATCGGCGTGGAAGCAGCCGGGCGGCAGCCCTGCCGCGACCAGCGTCGGCCTGCAATCGTCGACCCGCCAGGTCGACGACACGACGATCCTCCCATCGAGATCCCTGACGAGGGCGGCGACGACGGCCATGCTGGCCGGATCGATCCGGTCCTGGCCCGCCCGGCGTTGGAACGCGGCCGTGGTCACGACCCCGTCGATGTCCAGGTAGATCGTCAGCGGCTCGCGCCCGTCCCTGTCGTCCAACGGCCCGATCCCTTCCCCGCACCGCGATTCCGTCCCGGCCCGACAGGGCTAACCCGCCCCGCCCCGGCCGTCGAGGGATCGGCCGCCACAATGCCGGCCCCGGCGCGGCTCCTGGAGCGAGGCCCTCGGGAAACGCGCGCCATCGGCGACGGCCGGCCGAAGCCGCGCCGTCATCCGGCGATCGTGGGCCGTGACGTCGAGAACGGTGTGTCGGCCCGCAGCCGCCACCTCCGCATCACGCCGGTCGCCCCCAGGGCGGCGGGCGGCAGTCTCGTCGACGCGTTGGCGGTCCCGAAGGGATTCGAACCCCTGACCTTCGGTTTAGGAAACCGCTGCTCTATCCTGCTGAGCTACGGAACCGCACGCCGTCCTGACTAGCCGAGATCCGGTCCGATGGAAAGTCCGCACCGCCCGCCGCGCGTCCGCCCGGCGGGCCTCGCCCCCTTCGCCTCGGCGGTCCTCGCACTGTCGGTCCTCGCCGGCGCGGCATCGCCGGCCCGTGCGGCGCCCGCGCGGGTGCCCGCCGCCTGCGAGCCCGCACCCGGTGACGCGCCCGTCGCGCTCCGCTCCCTGTCCGAGGCGGGCGATGTCGCCCTGGAGGACGGGCGCGTGCTGCGCCTGGCCGGCCTCGACTGGGGCGGCGGCGCCCCGGGGAGCCCCGATCGTCTGGGCGGCGCCCGCGCGGCCCTGCTCGCCTGGGCGCGCGGCGGCGTCACGCTCCGCGTCCTGGGGGAGCCCGACCGCTGGGGCCGCATCCCCGCGCTGCTGTTCCGCGCCGCGCCGCCCGCCGAGGCCGGCATGGCGCTCCTGCGCGACGGCCACGCCCGGGCGGCCCCCCAAGCGGAGGTGCACGCCTGCGCGGCGGCGCGGCTCGCCGCCGAGGCGGACGCGCGGCGGGACGGCACGGGGCTGTGGGCCGGGCCGGGGTCGGCGGTGCTCGGGCCCGGCGACGCGGATGGGCTCGCCGCCCAGGCGGGCGGGATGGCGATCGTGCAGGGGATCCTCCGCGTCCACGACGGCCGGGGCGCGCTCTACCTGGCGCTCGGGCGGGACCGGCGCGGCTTCGTCGCCGTGGTGTCGCGGCGGGACGCCAAGCTTTTCGCCAGGGCGGGGCTGGACCTGCGCGACTACGAGGGCACGCCGGTCCGCCTGCGCGGCGACCTCGACGCGCGCTTCGGGCCGCGGATGAGGATCACCGACCCGGACGCGGTCGAGAGCCTGGAGCCGGGGTCGATCGCGGACGGGAGATGAGAACGGCGGCGGGTCCCCCCGCAGCCGTCATTCCGCCGCCACCAGGAAGCGCGGCCGGGCGAGCCCGTCCCCGACGGGGCGCCCCGCCGCGCGGGACAGGTGGGCCAGGCAGGCGCAGCGCAGCAGGGACGAGAAGTTGCGCACCTCGCCGTGATGGGCCAGCACCTCGTCGTGCAGCGTGGTGATGAACCGGCCGAGCGTCGTCCCCTCGCCTTCCGCGATCTCCTCCAGCACGGCCCAGAAAGCGGCTTCGAGCCGGATCGACGTGCCGTGGCCGCCGATGCGGAGCGACCGCGTCTGGCCTTCGTAGTCGGCTTCCGGCTGGTGGGCGAACAGGCTGCACATGGAGTCCCTCCCCGGTCTCGTCGTTTTGAGCGATTCTAACCCAGGCGGGAGGTGGGGCAAGCGGAACCGCGCGCCGGGCCGCGCGCCGAACCAGAGTGTCGCACCGGGCGTTCTCCAGGGGAAGCTGCCCCGACGTCGGGTGCTCGGCCCGACCCCGGAAAGCCCCGCCGCATGCCGCGTATCGTCCCGTCGCTCGACGATGCTCCCCGGGACAGCCTGCGCTACCTCCTGTCGGCCGCCCTGGTGATCGCCGGGCTTTCCGTCGGCTCCGAGATCTTCGTTCCGATCGCGCTGGCGATCCTGCTGAGCTTCGTGCTGGCGCCGGGCGTGCGGCTGCTGCGCCGCTGCCACCTCGGCCGGGTGCTGCCCGTCCTGCTGATGACCGCGCTGGCCTTCCTGGTCATCGCGGCGCTCGGCACGCTGCTGGCGATGCAGCTCCGCGGCCTCGCCGACGCCATCCCGCAGTACCAGGCCACCGTGCTCGACAAGGTCGAGGCGCTGCGCGGCATGGTGTCGGGCCAGAACATGTCCCGCTTCTCGGACTTCCTGTCGAGCCTCGGCCAGCACTTGCAGGCCGGAGCGGACGGGCGCCCGTCGGCCGGCTCGGCGGCGGGCGCGCCCGTGCCGGTCGTGGTCGCCCAGGCGCCGAAGATGCCGCTGGAGGTGCTGGCGGGCTATCTGAAGCCGGCGCTGCACCCGCTCGCCGTGGCGGGGCTGGTCGCCGTCTACGCGATCTTCATCCTCCTCGCCCGCGAGGACCTGCGCAACCGGGCGATCCGGCTGTTCGGCGCCGGCGACCTCCACCGCTCCACGGCCGCCATCGACGATGCGGCCCGGCGGGTCAGCCGCTATCTCCTGACCCAGCTCGCCGTCAACACCGTGGCGGGCCTGCTGGTGGGCTTCGGCCTGTGGCTGATCGGCGTGCCGAGCGCGCCGTTGTGGGGCGTCGTGTTCGGCTGCCTGCGCTTCGTGCCCTACGTGGGGCCGCCCCTCGCCGCCGCGGCGCCGATCGCCCTGGCGGCCGCCGTCGCGCCGGGCTGGTCCACGGCGCTTTGGACCGCGGCGCTGTTCGTCGGCGTGGAAGCCGTGGTGAGCCAGGCGATCGAGCCCGCCCTTTACGGCCACAACACGGGCCTGTCGCCGTTGGCCGTGGTGGTGGCCGCCACGTTCTGGACCGTCCTGTGGGGGCCCGTCGGCCTGGTCCTGTCGACGCCCGTCACGGTGTGCCTCGTGGTCCTGGGCCGCCACGTCGAGCCGCTCGCCTTCCTGGACGTGATGCTGGGCGACCGGCCCGCGCTGGAACCCCACGAGGTGTTCTACCAGCGCCTCCTCGCCGACGACCCCGTCGAGGCGTCGGATCTCGCCGAGCGGCAGCTCAAGGAAGGCACGCTCGGGGCCTATTACGACGACGTGCTGCTGCCCGGCCTCCTGCTCGCGCAGGACGACGTCGCGGCCGGCCGGCTCGACCATGGCCGCCAGGAGCGCATCGCGGGCTCGGCCGCCGAGGTGGTCGAGAACCTGTCCGACCACGACGCCGCGCCGCCGTCCGACGGCGGGGTGGACGAGGTCCCGGACGATTGGCGGCGCCCGGGCGCGGTGGTCTGCATCGGGGCGCGCGGCCCGCTCGACGACGCCGTCGCGGGCGCGCTGGCGCAGCTCCTGGCGAAGCGGGGCTTCGGCGCGGTCGCTGCCCCTCACGAGGCGCTCGGCAAGGCCCGGATCGCCGCGCTCCCGCTCGACGACGCGCGGCTCGTCGTCCTGTCCTGCCTCGACGGGGGCGGCGCCGCCCACCTGCGCTTCGCGCTGCGCCGCCTCCATCGCCGCCGTCCCGACGTGCCCTCGCTCGTCGGTGCCTGGTGGCGGCACGGGGGCGCCGCGGGGGCGGCCGGCCGCGGAAGCGCGGACGCCGCGGAGGGGCGGGACGCCGTCTCGACCCTGACGGCAGCGGTCGAGCGCGCCGCCGCGATGGCGTCGAACCGCGACGGGCGCCCGGCGGAGGCCGAAGCTCGGGCGCGCGATCCCGCGGTGAGCCGATCGTGAGCCGCGGGAACCGGGACGCGGTTCGGGCGCTTGGATCGGGGACACCGCAGCGCCCGTCCCGATGCCCGACCTTTACTTCGAAGACTTCACCGCCGGCGCGGCCCTGGCCGAAGCGGAGCTGACGGTCGCGGCCGAGGACGCGGCCTTCTACGCCGCCGCCTTCGGCCCCGGCGCGGCCGGCCCCGGCGACGGGGGGCCACATCCGCCGCTGCCCGGCTGGCACGTGGCGGCGCTCGGCATGCGGCTGCTGTTCGAGGCCTTTCTGCACCGCACGGCGGGCCTCGGCGGACCCGGGATCGAGGCCGTGGCCTGGCCCTGTCCCGTGCGGGTCGGCGACACGCTGCACTTCAGCGCGACGGTGGCGGGGGCGCGGCCGTCGGCGTCGCGGCCGGGGATGGGTCTGGTCCAGCTGGCGATCACGCTGCGCAACCAGGACCGGGCCTGCGTGATGACACAGGAGAATGCCGTGATGGTGGCGCGCCGCCGATCCGGCGCCCCGCGGGACGGCACGGAGACCAAGGCGTGAGCGACTTCTTCGAGGATCTCGTGATCGGGACGAGGCTCGACCTCGGCCGCCATACCTTCACGGCGGAGGAGATCGTCGACTTCGCCCGGCGCTACGACCCGCAGCCCTTCCACCTCGACGAGGCCGCCGCCGCTGGCACGCCCTTCGGGCGGCTCACGGCTTCCGGCTGGCACACCGTGGCGGTCTGGATGAAGCTCTACGTCACCCATCGCCAGGCCACGATGGCGGAGCTCCAGGCCCGGGGCGAGCCGGCGTCCCGCCCGGGGCCCTCGCCGGGGTTCCGCAGCCTGAAATGGCGCAAGCCCGTCCACCCCGGCGACACCATCAGCTATGCGTCGACGCTGACCGCCAAGCATTCGTCGCAGACGGCGGGCTGGGGGCTGGTGTTCCACCACAACACCGGCGTCAACCAGGACGGCGCCACCGTGTGCGAGTTCGACGGCTCGGTGTTCTGGGAATGCCGGGGGGCGGCCTGACGCCGGCGGCCGAGGGCCTTCGCCGGCGCCCGCCGCCGTCCGTACGGCCTGCCCGTCATCGCGCCTCCATGGCGCAATGCGGGATCCCGTCCTCCATGTAGTCTTCGCTCGTGCGTGCGAAGCCGAGGCCCCCGTAGAAGCGCTCCAGCCGCGTCTGCGCCCCGATGGCGATGGGCGCGGGCCCGAAGCGCCGCCGCGCTTCCGCCATGCCTTCCGCCATCAGGGCGCGGCCGAGGCCCGTGCCGCGCGCCGCCGGCGCGGTCGCGACCCGCCCGATGACGGCCCGGCCCGCGGCGTCGGGCGGGAACAGCCGCAGCGTTCCCGCGAGCGGGCCGCCCTCCGCCCGTCGCGCCAGGAGGTGCAGGGCGTCGGGGTCGCGCCCGTCGATCTCGGCGAAGGCGCAGTTCTGCTCGACCACGAAGGCGTCGGCGCGCAGCCTCAACAGGTCGTGGAGCTCGCGCGCCCCCAGAGCGTCGAAGGACCGCCACGCGAACATCGTCAATGTCCCGCGAACTCCATCAGGGTGCGGACGGGCACGCCGAGGTCGCGGATCTTCTGGGCGCCGCCGAGGTCGGGCAGGTCGATCACGAAGCAGGCCGCCTCGACGGCGGCGCCGATGCGCTTCAACAGGCTCACCGCGCCGGTGGCGGTGCCGCCCGTGGCGATGAGGTCGTCGACCAAGATCACGCGCTCGCCCGGCGCGATGGCGTCCTCGTGCATCTCCATCTCGTCGATGCCGTATTCCAGCGAATAGGCGATCGACACGGTCGCGTGGGGCAGCTTGCCCTTCTTGCGGATCGGCACGAAGCCGGCGGACAGCTGGTGCGCCACCGCGCCGCCCAGGATGAAGCCGCGCGCTTCCATCCCCGCCACCTTGTCGATCTTGGTGCCGGCCCAGGGCTGCACCAGCTCGTCGATGGCGCGGCGGAAGGCGCGGGCGTCGCCGAGAAGCGTGGTGATGTCGCGGAACATGATGCCGGGCTTGGGATAGTCCGGGATGGAGCGGATGGAGTCGCGAAGGTCGGAAGTCATCGGGTCCTCGGGCCGCGCCGGGATGGGGCGCCCCGGCTCTACAGGGGCCGGGGCGTGGCGTCCATGCGGGTCACCCGGGACGCCGGCCGGACCTCCCGCACGGAGGCGGGGAGGTTTCGCGATCGTCCCTCACCCCAGCACCCGCCCCGCCACGACGCGCAGCTTCTCGACCAGCGCCGCGTCGCGCGCGTCCGGCGCCGTCATGATGGCGCCGTCGAGCGCGCGGTCGGACCGGGCCGGGCAGGGCTCGTGCTCGGCGGGGAAGTCGCGGATCAGGCGCGCCAGCAGCGCCGCCGCCTTGCCGGCGTTGTCCCGCACCACCTTGACGACGGCGGCCACGTCGACCTCGTCGTGCTCCGGGTGCCAGCAGTCGAAGTCCGTCACCATGGCGATCGTCGCGTAGGAGATCTCGGCCTCGCGGGCGAGCTTGGCTTCGGGCATCGCCGTCATGCCGATCACGTCGTGGCCCGCCGCCTTGTAGCCGAGCGACTCCGCCCGGGACGAGAACTGCGGCCCTTCCATGCACACGTAGGTGCCGCCCTTGACGAAGGCGATGTCCTCTTCCCGCGCCGCGGCGGCGATGCGCGCCACGAGCAGCGGCGCCACGGGATGGGCCATCGACACATGGGCCACGCAGCCGTCGCCGAAGAACGACGAGGCGCGTCCCGCCGTGCGGTCGACGAACTGGTCCACCAGCACGAACAGCCCGGGGTAGAACTCGGCGCGGAACGAGCCGCAGGCCGACACGGACACGAGGTCGGTCACGCCGACGCTCTTCAACGCCGCGATGTTGGCGCGGTACGGGATGCCGGACGGCGACAGCCGGTGGCCGCGCCCGTGGCGGGGCAGGAACACGGCGTCGCGCCCGCCGATGCGGCCGAAGCGCAGCGCGTCCGACGGCTCGCCCCAGGCGGTCGACACCCGCTCCTCGCGCGCGTCCTCGAGCCCGGGCAGGTCGTAGACTCCCGACCCGCCGATGATGCCGATCATTGACGCCGCCATGCCGCTTCCCCGTGTGCCGCCCCGCCCGGGGGCGGGGCTCCGCCATCCTGCCCGCCGTCCCTGTCAGGAGCAGCAGACATTCGTGGGCCGACCCACGCCTGCCTGCTTAGGGCAGATCCCGCGGGGGCGGAACCGCCTGCCGGAACCTCGGGGACAGGCGACGAACGGGGCGGGCGGGGAGTGCGGTCCCGGAGGTTTCGGGGAAGCCCGTCGATGATGTCCCGTCGACGTCGTCCGGACGCGCCCGGTCGCGGACGTCGAGCCGTGGAACGCCCGGCCCGCCCGGCCTGCCGAGCGCCGTCCGATCCGGCCCGGGTGCCGCGGGCCGCGCCGCGGATATGGCTCATCCCTGCGGGCCTGGGCGGAGAAGCCCGCGCCGCGATTCCCACGATGATCCCGTGACCTCGCCGTCTCGGCGGGCAGACAGAAACGTCCGACCCATGACACTCGATGTCGCCGTCGTATCTCGGCGCAGCGGCGCGCAGGAAACGCCGGGCTGAGATGCAATGGGAGATCGTCGTCACGTCACCCGACACCATCCGTCGCGGCATCCCGCCGGCGCTCGCCGACAGCACTCGCCCTCGTTCAACCTTCTGTTGCTTATCTTTCTTCATCTTGACGTTGCGCTCGACTTGTTTCGGCGTCCGATCCGTCGTTTATGGCATTGGCGTGGCGGCGGGGGTCTCGGCGAGCTTCGGGCCGCCGCGCTCGGCCCGGTGCCGCCATGTCGTCGAGACTTCGCCGGGGATCGCGATGGGCTGGGTCGATCGCGCGAACGGACGTCGTCGGTCGTTCCAAGGTCTGGGGCGGAGCTTCGGAAGGCGGGGACGGGTCGGTCCCGCTCCCGGCAGGTCCGCCTTGCGGGGAGTTTCATGGTCGCCACGCTGATCGAGACCACCGATGGCCTGCCCGCCGATCAGCGATGGGACATGTGGCGGCACAGCGCGCTGTTCTCCGGGGATGCCGCCACCACGATCGAGCGTGACGACTTCGCGGCGCGCCGCACCGTCGTCCGCATGCCCCAGGGCACGCTGTTCGACACGGCCAGCAGCCCCGTCGCGGTGCAACGCACCCGCCGGCACCTCCAGCGCGACGGCGTCGACCACGCCACCGTCTTCGTGTTCCTGCGCGGGCGGGGCTCCCTGGATCAGGGCGGCCGGATGCTGGACGCGATCGCACCCGGCGAGGTGGTTTTCCAGGACGCCGGCCGGCCTTTCACGGTGGCGGGGACGGAAAACTACCGCGAGCTGCGCCTCTTCGTTCCCCGCGCGGCCTTTCTGCGTGTCGGGCGCATCGAGGCGCTGGCCGGGCTGCGGATCCCGGCCGACGGCCCTCTGGCGCCCCTGTTCACGCGCTACCTCGCCGACTACGCCGCGGCGCTGCCGACGCTGTCGGCGGACGACGCCTCGGTCGGCCTCGACGGCGTGCTGCACCTGCTGTCGGGCCTCGTCGGCCGCACCCTGTCCCTGCAGGGCGACGACGGCGAAAGGCTGGCGCCGGATTCGCTCCTCGGCCTCGCGAGCCCGCTCATCGCGGCGGGCCTCGGCGACCCGGCGCTCGACGCCGCCACCCTGGCGCGAGCGCTGGGCGTGTCGCGCACGCGCCTCTACAAAGCCTTCGCGGCCCGGGGCGGCGTGGCGGCCGCGATCCGCGACGCCCGGCTCGACCGGGCGAGGCTGCAGATCCTGTCGCCGGCGTACCGCCACATGAAGCTGGACGCGGTCGCGTTCGCCTGCGGCTTCACCGACTATTCCAGCTTCAGCCGCGCCTTCCGCGCCCGCTTCGGCGAGTCGCCGCGGGCGCTCCGGCCGAGCTGACCGCCCGCGCGGCGGCGGCCGCCGGAGCCCGTCGCCGGCGGCGCTCCCGGCCCGGCCCCGAGTTGCGCGCAGATTTTCGCGCCCCTATATCGGCCGCGAACTTGCGCCGCGGAGGCGCCGACACAATCTGAAAATGGCAATCGGGGACCGGGCGGAGGCGGGCCGTTCGAGGGACTTTCGCGAGTGCCGGCAGGGCCTTCGGGCCCGGCCAGGCCGCGCGCGAAGGCCCCTCCGGCCCTTCCGCCCACGAGCCGGGTCGCTACGGGACCCGGCGGTTCCGCGAACGAAAGGACATCATTCCAATGGCTAAAGTTATCGGCATCGACCTCGGCACCACCAACTCCTGCGTCGCCGTGATGGAAGGGTCGACGCCCAAGGTGATCGAGAACGCGGAAGGCGCCCGCACGACGCCGTCCATCGTCGCCTTCGCGGAAGACGGCGAGCGCCTCGTCGGCCAGCCCGCCAAGCGCCAGGGCGTCACCAACCCGGAGCGCACCTTCTTCGCCATCAAGCGCCTCATCGGCCGTCCGTTCGAGGACCCGATGACCAAGAAGGACATGGGCCTCGTCCCCTACCGGATCACCCGCGCCCCCAACGGCGACGCCTGGGTGCAGTCGGGCGACAAGCAATATTCGCCCTCGCAGATTTCCGCCTTCACGCTGCAGAAGATGAAGGAGACGGCGGAAGCCTTCCTGGGCTCCACGGTCACTCAGGCCGTCATCACGGTCCCGGCCTATTTCAACGACGCCCAGCGCCAGGCCACCAAGGACGCCGGCAAGATCGCCGGCCTCGAAGTGCTGCGCATCATCAACGAGCCGACCGCCGCGGCCCTGGCCTACGGCCTCGACAAGCGCGCCGCCGGCACCATCGCGGTCTACGACCTCGGCGGCGGCACCTTCGACGTATCGGTGCTCGAGATCGGCGACGGCGTGTTCGAGGTGAAGTCCACCAACGGCGACACGTTCCTGGGCGGCGAGGACTTCGACAACCGCATCGTGGAATATCTCGCCGACGAGTTCCGCAAGGAGAACACCGTCGACCTCCGCAAGGACAAGCTGGCCCTCCAGCGCCTGAAGGAGGCGGCCGAGAAGGCCAAGATCGAGCTGTCCTCCGCGACCCAGACCGAGATCAACCTGCCCTACATCACGGCGGACGCGTCGGGCCCGAAGCACCTCACGCTGAAGCTCACGCGCGCCAAGCTCGAAGCCCTGGTCGACGACCTCGTCCAGCGCACCGTCGAGCCCTGCCGCAAGGCGTTGAAGGACGCCGGCCTGTCGGCGGGCGAGATCGACGAGGTGGTCCTGGTCGGCGGCATGACCCGCATGCCGAAGGTCCAGGAGATCGTGAAGCAGTTCTTCGGCAAGGAGCCCCACAAGGGCGTCAACCCGGACGAGGTCGTCGCCATCGGCGCCGCCGTCCAGGCGGGCGTGTTGCAGGGCGACGTCAAGGACGTGCTGCTGCTCGACGTGACCCCGCTGTCGCTGGGCATCGAGACGCTGGGCGGCGTGTTCACCCGGCTCATCGAGCGCAACACCACGATCCCGACGAAGAAGAGCCAAGTCTTCTCCACCGCCGAGGACAACCAGACCGCCGTGACGATCCGGGTGTTCCAGGGCGAGCGCGAGATGGCGGCGGACAACAAGATCCTCGGCCAGTTCGACCTCGTGGGCCTGCCGTCGGCGCCGCGCGGCGTGCCGCAGATCGAGGTGACCTTCGACATCGACGCCAACGGCATCGTCAACGTGACGGCGAAGGACAAGGCCACCAACAAGGAGCAGCAGATCCGCATCCAGGCCTCGGGCGGCCTCAGCGATGCCGACATCGACAAGATGGTCAAGGATGCCGAGCTGCACGCGGCCGACGACAAGAAGCGCCGCGAGCTGATCGACGCCAGGAACAGCGCCGAAGCGATGATCCACTCGACCGAGAAGTCGCTGGCCGACTACGGCGACAAGGTGTCGTCGGCCGACCGCTCGGCCGTCGAAGGCGCCGTGGCGGCGCTGCGTCCCACGCTGGAAGGCGAGGACGTGGAAGCCATCAAGGCCCGCACCAACGACCTGATGCAGGCCTCGATGAAGCTGGGTGAAGCCATGTACAAGGCCGGCGCGGCGGCCGGCGGCGAGGCCGGGGCCGAGCCGCATGCCGACGGCGCGCAGGACGACGTCATCGACGCGGACTTCAAGGAAGTCGGCGAGGACGACAAGAAGCGTCGCGCCTGACGTTCGAAGCGGGGCGCGGCCCGTCGCCGGGGGCGGGGCCGGGCCCCGCGCCCCGGCGCGGAAGGTCCGCTCCCGCCTCCATCGCGATCACCGGCCCGGCTCCGCCCGGGCCGGAATCGTATCCGGGGTGCAACGGCGCGCTGCGAGTTCCGCGGCCCGTCTTGTTCCCCGCGCTCGCGCGTGCCACCTGAGGCTGAACGCGGATTTCCGTCCCCTCCGCTGGACCTTTCTCCCGATCTCGCCGCGCGCTCGCGAGGCCTGATGACCTGGATCCGCCTTCGATGGCCAAACGCGATTTCTACGACCTCCTCGGCGTGACCAAGACGGCGACCGACGCCGAGCTCAAATCCGCCTTCCGCAAGACCGCCATGCAGTGCCACCCGGACCGCAACCCGGGCGACAAGGACGCGGAAGCGAAGTTCAAGGAGGTCAACGAGGCCTATCAGGTCCTGTCCGACGGCCAGAAGCGCGCCGCCTACGACCGCTTCGGCCACGCCGCCTTCGAGCAGGGCGGGGGCGGCGGCGGTGGGGCGGGGGACGGTTTCCCGTCCTCCATGGCCGACATCTTCGACGACCTGTTCGGCGACATGATGGGCCGCTCGCGCGGGCGCGCCGGCGGGGGCGGGGGGCGCGAACGCGGCTCCGACCTGCGCTACAACCTCGAGATCAGCCTCGAGGACGCCTTCAAGGGCAAGACCGCGACGGTGAAGATGCCGATCTCGGTCGCTTGCGACAATTGCACCGGCACCGGGGCCAAGCCCGGTTCGAAGCCCCGCACCTGCACGACCTGTGCGGGCCACGGCCGCGTGCGGGCGCAGCAGGGCTTCTTCGCCATCGAGCGCACCTGCCCGGCCTGCGGCGGCCGCGGCGAGGTGATCGACAACCCGTGCCCGGCCTGCGCCGGCACCGGCCGGGTGACGCGCGAGCGCGCGCTGTCCGTCAACGTGCCGGCCGGCGTCGAGGACGGCACGCGCATCCGCCTGGCCGGGGAAGGGGAGGCGGGCTTGCGGGGCGGACCGGCGGGCGACCTCTACATCTTCCTGTCCGTGAAACCGCATCCCTTCTTCCAGCGCGACGGCGCCGATCTCCACTGCCGCGTGCCGATCTCCTTCGTCCAGGCGGCGCTCGGCGGCGAGTTCAACGTGCCGACCCTCGACGGGGCCGACGCCAAGGTGAAGATCCCGGAAGGGGCCCCCTCCGGCAAGCAGTTCCGCATCCGCCACAAGGGCATGCCGGTGCTGCGCTCCCGCGACGTCGGCGACCTCTACATCCAGGCCGTGGTGGAAACGCCGCAGAATCTGACCAAGCGGCAACGCGAGCTGCTGCAGGAGTTCGACGCGATCTCGTCGCAGAAGACCAACCCCGAGGCGGCGGGGTTCTTCGGCAAGATGCGCGACTTCTTCGACAATCTGTCGACCTGACGGCGCGGGCGGGCCCGCGCCCCCGCCTTCCGGGCGCGCGTGCCTTGATTGTGACCGTTCGATGAACCACAGATCGTCGGCGCCTGAACCGGAAGCCGGTCCGGCGCATTGCCGAGTGCAGGGTGGTAACCATGGCCGAGGGTCACATTGCGCGCTGAACGCCGGGGCAGCCCCAAGAAGCCGCTGGACGGGCGCCTGGCCGACGAGGCCCGCTTCATCAAGACCTGGTTCGAGAACCCGGTGGGCACGGGCGCGGTGTCGCCTTCCGGCCGGTTCCTGGCCCGCGCCATGGCCCGCGCCGTGGACCCCGCGCTTCCGGGCCCCATCGTCGAGCTCGGACCCGGCACCGGCCCTGTCACGGACGCCTTGATCGCGCGCGGCATCGCGCCCGAGCGGCTGGTGCTGGTGGAATACGACCCGCATTTCTGCAAGCTGCTGCAGCGCCGCTACCCGCGCGCCACCGTGATCCAGGGCGACGCCTACGACCTCGCCGCCACGCTCGACGGGGTGCTCGACGCGCCGGCCGCCACGGTGGTGTCGAGCCTGCCGCTGCGCAACCAGCCCGAGCGCCACCGGCTGACCCTGCTGGAACAGGCCTTCGCGGTGCTGCAGCCCGGGGGCAGCTTCGTGCAGTTCACCTACGGCATCGCGTCGCCCATGCCGCTGCGGTCGGGCGACCACCCCTGTTTCGAGGCGGAAGTGTCCCCGCCCGTGTGGTTCAACCTGCCGCCGGCCCGCGTGTGGGTTTATCGCGCCGCCGAAGCGCCGGCGCTGATCCGCATGCGCGACGGGACGCGGCTCAAGCTGAAGCTGCGGGACGGCGGGCCGAAGCTCGGCATCCGCCTCAAGGCCCTGCAGGCGCGCGACGAGATCAAGGTCCACGCCGAGCGCGTGATGGACGGCCTGAAGGCGAAGCGGCGCGACGGCCGCCCCAACGAGCCGCTGACCGCGGCCGTGCCCGCCAAGGCTCGCCACCGGCCGCGCGGACGGCACTGACGGGCGGACGCGTGACGGTCGTGTCCCGCGGAAACCCGGTTCCTTCCCCGCTTCAACGGATGTAAGGACGGGGTCCCTCATTCCCGCTCGGGCGCGGGTGCCTCGCACCCCCCGGGCCTGCCCCGCGAGACCCGAGAATGGCCGGCCACAGCCAGTTCAAGAACATCATGCACAAGAAGGGCAAGCAGGACGCCGTCCGCTCCAAGCTCTTCTCCAAGCTGGCCCGCGAGATCACCGTGGCGGCCAAGCTGGGCCTGCCTGACCCCGCCATGAACGCCCGCCTGCGCTCCGCCGTCATCGCGGCGCGCCAGGAGAACATGCCCAAGGACAACATCGACCGCGCCATCAAGAAGGCGTCCGGTGCCGATTCCGAGAACTACGACGAGGTGCGCTACGAGGGCTACGCGCCCGGCGGCGTCGCCGTCATCATCGAGGCGCTGACCGACAACCGCAACCGCACCGCCGGCGAGGTGCGCTCCTACTTCACCAAATCGGGCGGCGCGCTGGCCGAATCCGGCGCGGTGGCGTTCATGTTCGACCGCGTCGGCCGCATCGAATACGGCCCCGACGCAGGCTCGGAGGACGCCGTCATGGAGGCCGCCATCGAGGCGGGCGCAGACGATGTCGTGAGCGGCGAGGAGGGCTACGAGGTGCTGACCAGCCTCGAAGCGCTGCGCGACGTCGAACGGGCGCTCGAAGCCAAGCTGGGGGCGCCGCGCCGTTCGGCGCTGGTGTGGCGCCCGCAGACCTCGATCGCGGTGGACGACGAGGCGGGCGAGAAGATCCTGAAGCTCGTCGGCGCCCTGGAAGACAACGACGACGTCCAGAACGTCTACGCCAACTTCGAGGTGTCGGACGCGCTCGTCGCCAAGATGAACGCCTGAGACTTGGCGACCTCCGTCCGCATCCTCGGCATCGACCCGGGCCTGCGCCACACCGGCTGGGGCGTCATCACGGCCGAGGGCTCGCGGCTCGCCTACGTGGCGTCCGGCGCCATCCACACGGAAGCGGACGCGCCGCTGTCCGAGCGCCTGCGCGTGCTCCACGTGGGCCTCAGCCAGGTGATCGAGGCGGAATGGCCCGACGAGGCGGCGGTGGAGGAAACCTTCGTCAACTCCGACCCGCGCGGCGCCCTGAAGCTCGGCCAGGCGCGCGGCATCGCCATGGTGGTGCCGGCGTTGGCCGGCCTCCCCGTCGCCGAATATCCCAACAACATCGTCAAGAAGGCCGTGACCGGCACCGGCCATGCCGAGAAGGCGCAGGTAGCCGCCATGCTGAAGGTGCTGCTGCCGAAGAGCCACGCCGCGACGCCCGACGCCGCCGACGCGCTCGCCGTCGCCATCACCCACGCCAACCACCGCCGGCCCGCCAACGTGCAGGCGGCGATCATCCGCGCCGTGGCGGCGGGGACGCGCCCCCGATGATCGGCAAGCTGCGCGGCACGGTGGACAGCGCCGGGCTGGAGTCGATGGTGCTGGACGTGGGCGGGGTCGGCTACCTCGTCCACTGCTCGCCGCGCACGCTGTCGAGCCTGCCGCAGCCCGGCGAGCCCGCGTCGCTGCTCATCGACACCCACGTGCGCGAGGACATGATCCGGCTGTACGGCTTCACCACCGAAGCCGAGCGGGACTGGTTCCGGCTGATGCAGGGCGTGCAGGGGGTCGGCGCCAAGGTGGCGCTCGCCATCCTGGGCGTGCTGTCGACCTCCGGCCTGGCCTTGGCGGTGGCGGGCGGCGACAGGACCGCGGTGGCGCGGGCGCCCGGGGTCGGGCCGAAGCTCGCCGCGCGCATCGTGCTGGAGCTGAAGGACAAGGGGCCGGGCGGCGCCACCGACGCTCTCGTCATGCCGGACGCGGAGCCCGGCGCGCCGCTGCCGCGCAATGTGGAGGACGCCGTGTCGGCCCTGGTCAACCTCGGCTACGGGCGCCCCCAGGCCGCGGCCGCCGTGGGGGCGGCCGTGGCGTCGCTCGGCGCCGAGGCGGGGACGGCGGCTCTGATCCGCGGGGGCCTGAAGGCGCTGTCGACGTAGGCGGGTGAGAGAGCCTCGACGGCTGGAGCCCATCCCGCTTCGACGCCGGACCCGCTCGGGGGCCGTCGGCGGATGGCGAACCGCTATCCTTCCCCTACCCAGGCCAGCACGATGTGGTGCGCGATGGCCATCGGCATGGGGCAGGTGAGCCCGTCCGGGTGCCGCCCGTCCAGCATGGCGCGCACCTCGTCGCGGCTGAACCAGCGCGCGTCCTCCAGTTCTTCCCGGTCGATCGCGATCTCGGTCGAGGCCGCCTCGGCCACGCAGCCGATCATCAGCGAGGACGGGAACGGCCAGGGCTGGCAGCCGAGGTAGGAGACCGCCCCGCAGGCGATGCCGGCTTCCTCGCCGATCTCGCGCCGCACCGCGTCCTCGATCGTTTCGCCGGGTTCCAGGAACCCCGCCAAGCAGGAATACATGCCGGCGGGGAAGCGCGGCTGGCGGCCGAGCAGGCAGCGGTCGCCGTCGACCGCGAGCATGATCACCACCGGGTCGGTGCGCGGGAAGTGGTGCGCGCCGCAGGCGGGGCACAGGCGCTTCCAGCCGCTGGGCGAGCTCGCCGTTTCGGACCCGCAGCGCCCGCAGAAGCGGTGCGTCGCGTGCCAGGACAGCATGGACTTGCCTTCTGCCAGGGCGCCGAGGTCGGTCGCCGCCACGCTCCCGTCGGCGGCGACCTGCCGCAGGTTGAACGCCGCCAGCCCGTCCCGGCCCGCCAGCGGGTCCTCGCCCTCGGCTTCGACCTGCACGGCGTAAGCCGGCCCGCGCGCGTCGATCCCGAGGAAGACCCGCTGCCCGAGGGGCCCGATCTCCGCCGCGGCGTCGAAGCCGAACCACAGGTCCATCGCGCCCCCGGCGTCGCGCTTCACCGCCACGGTGTCGCCGATCACCGCCACCGTCCGCGCCGCGGGCGAGGCCGCGGTTTCGGCCTGGAAGGCGTCGTCGTCGCGGCGGTTGGCGAGGCGGTCGAGGGCGTTGTGGGCGAAGCCGAGCGTGGCGGCGCTCTTCGCGAAGTCGGACGGGGTCATGAGGGATCTCGCGAAGGCTGCGGTTTCCGGCGTTCTACCGGCTGGCCCGCCCCGGCGGAAGCCGAAGGCCGCCGCGAGGCGGTCCGCCAGGGCCTCATCGAGTCCCGAGCGGTAAGGCTCGGCGGCGCCGCTGCCCCACACGGGGCCGGGCCAGGCCGCGTCCCCGGACGAGCGCGCCACGACGTGGATGTGCAACTGCGCCACCGCGTTGCCGAGCGCGCCGACGTTCATCTTCTCGGCACCCGTCTCGTCCTGGAGGGCGCGCGATGCGGTGCAGATCTCCTCCATCAGGGCCGCGCGCTCTTCGGCGGGGAGGTCGCCGAACTCGCGCAGGCCGGGCCGGCGCGGCACCAGGATCAGCCAGGGGAAGCGCGCGTCGCCCATCAACAGGACGCGGCACAGCGGCAGGTCGCCGACCGGCAGAGTGTCGGCGGCGAGGCGGGGGTGGAGCGCGAAGTCCTCGGGGCCGATGATCCTCAATAGCGACGCTCCCGATCGACGACGTGCCGCAGCGGCTCGCCGCGCTCCAGCGCGAGGACCTGCCCGGCGATGAGGTCGGCGACGGCGTCGCGGTCGGACAGGGCGGCGTTGTGGGGCGTGACCGTCACGTTCGGATGGCGCCACAGCGGCGACGCCCGCTCCAGCGGTTCGCGCTCGAACACGTCGAGCGTGGCCGCCTTGAGCGTGCCGTCGTCGAGGCACCGCAGGATGTCGGCCTCGCGCTGAAGCCCGCCGCGGCCGGCGTTGATCAGCACCGGGCCGCCGAGCCGCCCGTCCCGCGCGAGCGCCCCGAACAGGGCGGCGTCAAGGATGCCCGCCGTGTCGGGCGTCAGCGGCAGCACCACCACGAGGATGTCGGTGCGGCGCAGGAAGGCGCCGAGCCCGTCCCGGCCGGCGAAGGAGGCGATCCCCGGCACGTCGCGCGGGGAACGGCTCCAGCCCGCGACGTCGAAGCCGACCGCCTTGAGCTTCGTCGCGGCATCGACGCCCAGCACGCCGAGCCCCATGACGCCGACCCGCACGCTCCGCGCCGCCGGCTGCCGGGCGTCGTCGTCCCACCGCGATTCCGCCTGCTGGCGCCGGTAGCGCCGCGCCTGGCGGTGATGCTCCAGCACGTGAAGCAGCACCCATTCGCTCATCCGCGCCGTGAGGTCGGGGTCGACGACACGGGCGATCCTCACCCCGGCCGGCAGCGTCGGGTCCGCGACCAGGTGGTCGGCGCCGGCGCCGAGCGAGAAGACCGTGCCGAGGTTCGGCAGGTCCGCCAGGGCGCCGTGCGGGTGCTTCCAGGCGGCGGCGTAGCGCACGGACGGGCGCGGGAACGGGTCGCCCAGCGCCACCACGTCGAGGTGGGGCAGGCGGCGCCCGAAGGCGGCGAGCCACGGCTCGGCCTTGGCGCGGGAACCGTCCGTCGCCACGAGGAACACGTCCCGCCCCATCAGTTCACCCCTGCCGACGCCGCGTCGATGCGCTCGATCACGGGGTCGCGCGGGACGGGCGGGGCGTCGCCGACCCGGCAAGCGCGGCGCAGCAGCGCCGCCGCCACCGTGGCGGCCGGCCCGGTGCGCGCCAGCACGGTGCCGAGCGGCCGCGCGCCGGGCCCCACCGTGGCGCCGAGCGGCGCCAGCCCGGTGAAGCCGACGGACGGGTCCACAGTTTCGCCGGGGCGGGTGCGGCCGCCGCCGAGCCCCACCACCGCCACGCCGACGAGGCGTGCGTCGATGGCTTCGAGCACCCCGTGGCCGTCCGCGAACACGTCCCGGCACACCGGCGCCCGGGGAAGATAGTGGTCGGGCCGCGACAGGAGGTCGGACGGGCCGCCCTGCGCCCGCACCATGGCGGCGAAGCGCTCGGCGGCGCGGCCGGAGCGCAGCGCGTCGGCGATGCGGCGCGCGCCGTCGGACCCGTCCTCGGCGAGGCCGCCGAGCGCCAGGGCTTCGCCGCCGAGCGCCGTCACGACGGCCTCGACGCGCGGGTCGAAGCGGCCCTCGGTGAGGATCGATATGGCGTGGCGCACCTCCACGGCGTTGCCGGCGGCGTCGGCGAGCGGCTGGTCCATGTCGGTCAGCAGGGCCGTCGTGGGCAGGCCGGCACCCTCGGCCACGGAAACCAGGCTGCGCGCCAGCACGCGGGCGTCGTCGAGCCCGGCCATGAAGGCGCCCGATCCCGTCTTCACGTCCATCACGAGGGCATCGAGCCCGGCGGCGCGCTTCTTCGACAGGATCGACGCGGTGATGAGCGGCACGGATTCGACCGTCGCGGTCACGTCGCGCACCGCGTACAGCCGCGCGTCGGCGGGGGCGACGTCGTCGCCCGCGCCCACGATGGCGCAGCCGCAGCCGCACACGATCTCCTGGAACTCGGCGACGTCGATCCCGGTGCGGAAGCCCGGGATGGCTTCGAGCTTGTCGAGCGTGCCGCCGGTGTGGCCGAGGCCCCGGCCGGAGATCATCGGCACGAAGGCGCCGCAGGCCGCCAGCGCGGGAGCCAGCACGAGGCTGACGTCGTCGCCGATGCCGCCCGTCGAGTGCTTGTCGAGGATGGGGCCATCGAGCCCGCAGGCCCGCCAGTCGAGCACGGCGCCCGACAGCGTCATGCTTTCGGTGAGCGCCACGGTTTCGGCCCGATCCATGCCGCGGCAGAAGACCGCCATGGCGAAGGCCGCCATCTGCTCGCCCGACACGGCCCCGTTGACGATGCCGGCCACGAAGCGCTCGATCTCGGCCCCGCTCAGGGCGGCGCCGTCGCGCTTGCGGCGGATGATCTCGCCCGGCAGGGCCGAGGGCCTCGACCCGTCAGGCATCGTCGCGGGCCCGCAGGAAGGCGCGCAGCAGGCGCTTCAAGGCGAGCGAGCCGCCGAGCGCCGTGTCCTTGGTTTCGGTGTGGCTCGGGTTGCCGCCGCCGATCCCGGTGGCGAAGTTGGTGACGAGCGACAGGCCGGCGACGCGCAGGCCGAGCCGCCGCGCCAGGATCACCTCGGGCACGGTCGACATGCCGACGAGGTCGGCGCCCAGCAGCTTGGCGACCTTCACCTCCGCGGGGGTCTCGAAGGACGGCCCCGAGAACCACATGTACACCCCTTCCCGCAGCGCCGCGGTGCCGGCCTGCGCGGCGGCCCGCTTCAACCGCATCCGCAGGTGCCGGTCGTAGGCGTCGGCGAGGCCGACGAACCGGGCGTCGCCGTCGGTGCCGATGAGCGGGTTCAGGCCCGAAAAGTTGATGTGGTCGGAGATCAGCGCCAGCGAGCCCGGATACCAGTCGGCGTGGAGCGAGCCCGCCGAATTGGTCAGGATGAGCTGGCGGGTGCCGAGCCGCGCCAGCACCTCCAGCGGCACCCGCATGGCGGCGGGGTCGCCCGTCTCGTAATAATGCGCCCGCCCCTGCAGCACCGCCACGCGGGCGCCTTCCCAGGTGCCGGCCACGAGCCGTCCGCCGTGGCCCGACACGCCCGCCGCCGGGAAGCCGGCGAGGTCGGCGTAGGGGACCGAGATGGCGCCCTCCAGCGCGTCGGCCACCGGGCCGAGGCCGGTGCCGAGCACGATGGCGGTCTCGATCGGGCCGGCGATGCCGCGCTCGGCCAGGAGGGCGATGTTGGTGTCGACGTCGGTCACGGGCGGGCGGCTCCGGCGGTTGCTTCGGTGGCCACCGTCCGATCGGGCGGAAGCGCCCGATCGGACGGTTGACAGGGCAGCTGTTGGTCGCGGGCATCGTCGGACCGCCCCGGCCCGAGCGGGCGATGGTGGAGGTGGTCGGGCCCGAAGCTCGCGGGCAGGAGCTCGTCGAGGGTGAAGGAGCGGCGCGGGCCTTCCGGCCCCGCGACATGGATCGGCGTGCCGGGCCCCGCGAACTCGCGGATGCGCTGGCGGCAGCCGCCGCAGGGCGTGACCAGCGCGTCGCCGTCGCCCACCACCATCACGGCCGCGATGGCGCGCTCGCCGGCCAGCGCCATCGCGGCGATGGCGCCGGCTTCGGCGCAGGAGCCCTGCGGATAGGCGGCGTTCTCGACGTTGCACCCCGGAAAGATCCGCCCCGACGGCGTCAGGACGGCGGCGCCGACCTTGAAGCGCGAATAGGGCGCGTAGGCGTTGGCCTGCGCCGCCGCGGCCGCCGCGAACAGGTCATCGATGGCGGCCATGGCGGCTCCTTGAGGGCGCCGGCGGGGCGGCGAGGACGGCGGGGGATCAAACCCGCGGGGGGGCCTCCGGTCAAGACGGGTGTGGGGTTTCCCGGCCGTGACGGGCGCCCGCGCCGCCGCCCCGGTGGCGCGGGTGTCACCGCTCCTTCGTATAGGGGATCCCGCCCGCCTTGGGCGGCACGGCGCGCCCGATGAAGCCGGCCAGCAGCACCACCGTGAGGATGTAGGGCAGGGCCTGGATGGCCTGGACCGGGATCTCGCCGAGGCCGGCCACGGCCGTGCCCTGCAGGCGGATCGCGGCGGCGTCGAGGAAGCCGAACAGAAGGCAGGTGGCGAGCGCCGGCCAGGGACGCCACTTCGCGAAGACCAGCGCCGCCAGCGCGATGAAGCCCTTTCCGGCCGTCATGCCGGTCAGGAACCCCGCCGCCTGCCCGACGGACAGGTAGGTGCCGGCGAAGCCGCAGAGCAGGCCCGCGATGATCACCCCGCTGTAGCGGATGCCGCGCACCGACACGCCGGCGGTGTCGACAGCCGCGGGGTTCTCGCCCGTGGCGCGCAGGCGCAGGCCGAAGCGCGTGCGGTACAGCGCGAAGGCGGTCAGCGGCACGGCCAGCAGGGCGAGGTAGGTCAGCACGTCGTGGCCCGATACGAGGTCGCGGTATATCGGGCCGACCACGGGGACGGCGCCGGCCGCCCCGGCGCCGGGCCAGGCCATGCCCTCGAACCGGGACGCCGCCGCGGTGAGCTGCGGGGTGCGACCGCCCTGGCCGTACCACGCGTTGCCGACCGTCGCGGTGAGGCCGGCCGCCAGCAGGTTGACCGCCGCGCCCGACACGATCTGGTTGCCGCGCGCCTCGATGGAGGCGAAGCCGTGCGCCAGCGCGAAGGCCAGCGAGGCGAGGATGCCGGCGCCGAGCCCCACCCACGCGTTGCCGGACGCGGAAGCGGCTGCGGCCGACGCGAAGGCCGCCACGAGCATCTTGCCTTCGAGGCCGATGTCGAAGATGCCGGCGCGCTCCGACCACAGGCCGGCCAGGCAGGCGAAGATCAGCGGCACGGACAGCCGCAGGCTCGACGACAGGATCAGCGCCGCCGACGCGATGGCGTCCTCCATCAGGGCACCTCCCCGCCGGGCTCGGCGACCCGGGCCGGCAGGCTCGTTTCCCCCTTGTCGCCGGGCCCGAGCCGCGCCGCGAACAGGCGGGCGAGCCCGCGGCGGAACAGCCCTTCCAGCGCGCCGGCGAAGAACACCACGAGGCCCTGCACCACCACGATCATGTCGCGGGTGATCTTGGGCTCGTCGAAGGCGAGTTCGGCGCCGCCCTGGTACAGCATGCCGAACAGGAAGGAGGCCAGCACGACGCCGAGCGGGTGCCCGCGCCCCATCAGCGCCACCGCGATGCCGACGAAGCCGTAGCCGGAGGTGAAGTCGAGCAGCAGGCGGTTCTGCACGCCGGTGATCTCGTTGACGGCGACGCCGCCCGCGAGCGCGCCGGACAGCGCCATGGTGAGCACGGTGACCCGCGCCGGCGAGATGCCGCCGTAGACGGCGGCCCAAGGGTTCTGGCCCACGGTGCGGATCTCGTAGCCGGTGCGCGTCCGCCACACGAAGACCCAGACGGCGAGCGCGCAGGCGAGCGCCAGGACGAAGGACAGGTTCAAGGGCGTCGTCGGGGCGGCGATGCCCAGCCCGGCCAGCACGGCCTTCATCGACGGCACGGTGGCGGACGGCGGGAATGCGGCCGATTCCGCCTGCATGTCGCCTGTCGGGCGCAGCACGTTCACCAGCAGGTAGGCCATCAGGGTCGAGGCCAGGAAGTTGAACATGATCGTCGTGATGACGATGTGGCTCCCGCGCTTCGCCTGCAGGGCGCCGGGCACGGCCGCCCAGGCGGCGCCGAAGACGGCGGCGCCGAGCACGGCGGCGGGGATGAGGATCCAGGGCGGGAGGAAGCCGCCGTGGAGGCACACGAGGGCGGCGCCGAGCCCGCCCACGTAGGCCTGCCCTTCGGCGCCGATGTTGAAGAGGCCGCCCTGGAAAGCCAGCGCCACGGCGAGGCCGGTGAAGATGAAGTCGGTGGCGTAGTAGAGCGTGAAGCCGAGCCCTTCGCCCGAGCCGAGGCTGCCCCCCACGAGTTCGCGCAGGGCGTTCCACGGGTCGACCCCGATGGCCGCCACCACGAGGCCGCCGGCCCCGAAGGCCGCCACCACGGCCAGCACCGGCACCAGCACCACGTCGGCCCAGGCGGGCAGGGGGCGGGCGGCGCTCAGGGGAGCCCCCGCGCGGGTCGCCGCCCGGTCATTCCGGCAACGCCAGGTTCCCGTCGGCGTCGAGCGGGAAGAAGGGATTGTGGGCCAGTTCCCAGATGTGGCCGTCGGGGTCGGAGAAATACCCCGAATAGCCGCCCCAGAAGGCCGTCTCGGGCTTCTTCAGCGCCGTCGCGCCGGCCGAGACGGCTTTCGCGAAGGCGGCGTCCACCGCCTTGGGGCTGTCGAGGTTCTGGGCCAGCGTGATCCCCGAGAAGCCCGGCTGCGAATCGGCGATCCCGGCGTCGGCGGCCAGCGCCCCCCGCGCGAAGAGCGACAGCGCGGCGCCGTTCATCTGGAAGAACGCCACCTCGTCGCCCTGGCTGGCGCTCGACGCCGTCCACCCGAGCTTCTCGTAGAAGCGCCGCGCGGCCGGCACCGAGGCCACGCCGAGCGTCACGATCGTCACACGCTGGTCCAAACTCGATCGCCTCTCGCACGAGGCAGAAGAGCCCCGGGACCGGAGCCTGTCGCCCGGCGGGGCTCAGGTCAACCGCGTCGGGCCCCACCGCACGCCGGTCCCCGGCGGTGGACCCCGGGACGCGGGCGGGGCCCTCGCCCGCTCGCCAACCTTCGATTGATGAAAAACGCCACATCGCCTAAAACGTGTAACGCTGCACCTCGAAGCGAGACGGTCGCGATGTCCACGTCAGATCACATTCAAACGACGGGCTCGGCCGTCACCATCCTCACCGGCATCGTGGCCGCGATCGTCTTCCTGTCGAAGCTCGAAAACCGCGTGTCCCGGCTCGAAGAACAGGTCCGATCGTCCACCCTGGCCCCCTCGGTCTCGACGACGGACAGGGACGGCGGGGCGGCCGCCGCCCAAGCGGCCCCGAACGCGGTCGCACAGAACTGCGGCGACCTCGCGAAACAGAACGCGGACGAGATCAGCAAGGGTTTCCTGTTGAGCTCGGACCGCATCCAGAAGACGATGGCGGAACAGGGCTGCGCGCGGCAGCGATAGGTCGGGCCGCGCCCGCTCGATCCGCCCCGCCGCCCGCCCTGTTCGGTTCTAACGCTTGAACCTGTTCATGGCGCCGCCCACGATGCCGAGCACCATCCGTCCAGCCTCTTCCTGCCTGATCGCTTGTTGCCGCATCTGTTCGACCTGGCTGGCCTTCGTGGCTTCCGTCCGAACCTGTTCGGCTTCCATCTGCTCGATGGCCGTGACGGCGTCGCTGTTGCCCAGTTTGGCGGCGCGACGGTACAGGGCCAGCGCGTCCTCGGACCCGGCCTCGTTGTAGCTCCCACGCCGCATGAAGCCGGCGAGGCTCACCATCGCATCCGAATCACCAGCAGCGACGCCCGCCTCGAAGGCCCGCGTCGCACCGGCGAAGTCGTTCCGACCGACGCGGCGGTCGAGCAGTCCCCAGCCGTAGTTGTCGTAGGCCGCGGGATAGCGCTCGTCGCAAAGCCTCTTGAACAGGAGCAGCGCCCGTTTCGGGTCGTCGACGCTGTAGGCCCGTGCAAGCTGGTAGCGGAAGCGCATCTCTCCGGGCTGGAGACGAATGGCGGCTTCGCAATCGGGAATGGCGGTCGCCGCCCGCGACCGGAGCGTGTCCCACGCGGCCCCGGTCACCGAAGCGGGCTTTCGCGGGTCGTTCGAATTGGCTGTGCCGGCGTCGCAGCTCTGGATGTGCTGCGCGTCCTGCGTCGCACGAAGGTCGCTGGCCTGCTTGGCCGCCGCTGCCCGCTCCTGCGACAAGGCCGCCTCCCGCTGCTGCCGTTCCGCCGTGTCGAGGGCATCCTTGCGGCGCTTGGCCATCAGGGCTCTCCAGTAACCCTGGAACTGCCGGTCCACCCGTTTCAGAGGATCGCCGGTGCCCGGATCGAAGCCGGCCTTGTCGAAGAACGTGAAGGTTTCACCGGGGCCGGCCCAATACCAGAGTTGAGGCTCCCCGGTGACCGGGCTGAACCAGCTCGCCTTGTCGGGGTCGACGACCTGTGGCGGCCGGCGATCCGCGACCATGAGATCCTTCCGCTTCGGCCGGCAAACCATCACTTCGGCGGCGAGTTCGAGGCTCTGGTGGCCCGCCGGTCCGTCGACGGCCTCGCTGAGCAGTTTGACGCGCACGAGGCCTCGATAATTATACTGTGCGACGTCCTGGAGCCGGAGTTTCACCCCGCTTCGGTCGAGCCCTGTCTCGGCGCTGCCGGGTGAACCGACCTCGCGCGTGTGCCGCGTGTCGGCCTCGTTGTTGAGGTCCGACGACACGGACTGCGACGAATCGATCGCTATGCCGATGACCTCCGCGACGGCGAGCCTGCCGACCTCGTCGATGGCGCGCACGTGCGCGATTTCCGGCGTTTCGCCCGGCCTGAGGTCGATGCGCCGGTGTTGCGACGTGGTGACGATGTCGCTGCACTCGTCGTTCTCGAAGGCTCTCGCCTGGCAGACGGCGATCAGGAACAGGCCCACGGTCAGGGCCGCGGTGGACGTCCGCAGGATGAAAGGTCTCATGTCGTGCCGTCGCACATCACACCGGCATGGTGGTGGTTGATATGCGATCTACCCTACAATCATATCGTGTGTTTCGCCAGACCTCCCGACGGAGATGCGGCGAAGCGCTCGTCCTCCACCCCCGCCATCATCAGCCCGATCTCGCCCACGAAGGCGGGGTCGCCCGCGGCGTCCCGCGGCGGGCGGCGCGTGCCCGTGAGGCGGCCGCCGCACATGACGAGGATCAGGTCGCCGAGCGCCAGCACCTCGTCGAGTTCCACCGACACGACCAGCACCGCGACCCCGGCGTCGCGCAGCGCCACGAGGCGGCGGTGGATGAACGCGATGGCGCCGATGTCGACGCCGCGGGTCGGCTGGCCGCAGAGCACCACCTTCGGGCCGCGCTCCAGTTCGCGGGCGAGCACGATCTTCTGCTGGTTGCCGCCGGAAAAATTGGCGCTCTTCAACCGCGGCGCCGCGGGGCGCACGTCGTAGTCCGCCATCTTGCGCGCGGCGTCGGCCAGCACGGCGCGGCGGCGGAGAAAGGGGCCAAAGCCGAAGCGGGGCTCGCGATGGATGCCGAGGATCGCGCTTTCGGCCGCCTCGAAGGCGGTGACGAGCCCCATGCGGTGCCGGTCCTCCGGCACATGGACGAGGCCGAGCCGCCCGAGCGACGCCGGGTTGCGCCCGGCCGGCGGCACGGCACGGCCGTCGATCAGGATTTCGCCGGAGCCGAGCGGCCGGATGCCGGCCAGCGCTTCGAGCAGTTCGGACTGGCCGTTGCCGGCGATCCCGGCGAGGCCGGCGATCTCGCCCGCCCGCAGGGTGAAGGACACGTCGTCGACGAGCTTCACGCCGCCGGCGCCGAAGCAGGTCAGGTTGCGGACCTCGAGCCGCGGCGGCCCGGGGGCGGCGGGCGCGCGCGACACGGCGAGGGACACGCGGCGGCCCACCATGGCGTCGGCGAGCGCGGCCGGCGTGGTGGCGGCGGTGTCGACCGTTTCGACGACCGTGCCGCGGCGCATCACCGACACGCGGTCCGTCACCGCCATGATCTCGCGCAGCTTGTGGGTGATCAGCACCACGGTCACGCCCTGCGCCTTGAGCTTGCGCAGCAGGACGAAGAGCCCGTCGGCTTCCGCGGGGGTGAGCACGGCGGTGGGCTCGTCGAGGATCAGCACGGCGGCGCCGCGCAGCAGCGCCTTGACGATCTCGACGCGCTGCTGCAGCCCGACGCCGAGCCGGCCCACGAGCGCGTCGGGGTCGACGGCGAGGCCGTAGTCGCGGGCGAGCTCGGCCATGCGGGCCCGGGTCGCGCGGGCGCCGCTGCGCAGAAGCGCGCCGCCTTCGGCGCCGAGCATCACGTTGTCGAGCACGCTCAGCGTGTCGACCAGCATGAAGTGCTGGTGGACCATGCCGATGCCGTGCCGGATCGAGTCCTTCGAGGACGCGATGCGGACGGGTGTTCCTTTCACGCGGATCTCGCCGGCGTCGGCCTCGTAGAAGCCGTAGACGATCGACATCAGCGTCGACTTGCCGGCGCCGTTCTCGCCCACGATGCCGTGGATGGTGCCGGCGGCCACGGACAGGTTGACGTCGCGGTTGGCCCGCACGGGGCCGAAGCTCTTCGAGATGCCGACGAGGTCGAGGGCGGGGGCCGTCCCCGTTTCCCGCTCGTGGGAGAAGGGCGTCCGCGGCTCACGCCCCATAGGCCACCCGCATCGCCTCGATCTCGTCGAGCTTGGCACGGAACAGCGACCAGTCGTCGTCCCTGTTCACCGCGGCCAGGATCGCCTCGACCTCCGGGTGGAGCAGCGTGCAGGGTTCTCCCTTCGCGAAATAGGCGTGGTCCAGCCCCGCGTCGCCGTCGGGCTCGGCCGCGTCCATCGCGGCCCGCAGCACCCCGTAGGCTTCGCCGGCGTAGAAGGCCGCGCCGGGGCCTCGGGCCGCCCGGCCCGCCGACAGGCGCCCGCCGCGGTGATCGAACAAGGCCTGTTCGAAGGGCGCGCCGGACGCCTCCAGGAAGGTCCAGAACATCTCGACGAGCCGCTTGTCCGCTTCGGGGTCGGCCGAGGCCCGCAGGCCCAGCCGCCGCAGCGTTTCCTCCACGAAGGCGGCGCGGAACGCCGGGGCGAAGCCGCCGAGCGTGGCTTCCAGCTCCGCCTGGGGCGCCACCTCGAGCAGGCATTCGGCCAGGCGCGTCAGGTTCCACAGCAGCACGGTCGGCTGCCGCCCATAGGCGTAGCGGCCGGCGTGGTCGAAATAGGCCGCCGTGAAGGCCGGGTCGTAGGTCGGCAGGAAGCGCCACGGCCCGTAGTCGAAGGACTCCCCCGTCACGTTGATGTTGTCGGTGTTGAGCACGCCGTGGACGAAGCCGGCCGCCATCCATTGCGCGCCGGTGCGGGCCACGTCTCGGCACACCCCTTCCAGGAACGCGACCGCGGTCGCGGCCGGCGTGTCCCGCCGCGCGTCCGGCCGATAGGCGTCGACCGCGTGGTCGAGCAGCCGTTGGATGTTGGCCGCTTCCTCCAGGTAGCGCAGGCGCTGGAACGAGCCGATGCGGATGTGGGAATGCGACAGCCGCACCAGCACGGCGGAGCGCGTCGGCGACGGTTCGTCGCCGCGCTCCAGGTCCTCGCCGGTCTCGATCAGGCTGAAGCTCTTCGAGGTGTTCACCCCCATGGCTTCCAGCAGCGCGGTGGCCAGCACCTCGCGGATGCCGCCGTTCAGCGTCAACCGCCCGTCCCCAGCGCGCGACCAGGGCGTCGTGCCGCTGCCCTTGGTGCCGAGGTCGAGCAGCCGCCCGTCGGCGAGGTCGTGCATCTGGGCGAACAGGAACCCGCGGCCGTCGCCGAGGTCCGGGTTGTAGTGGCCGAACTGGTGGCCGTGGTAGCGCAGCGCGATCGGCCCCGGCAGGGTGCCGGGCAGGGGGGCGAAGCGGCCGAAGTGGCGCGCCCATTCGGCGTCGTCGAGCGACGCCAGGCCGACGCGCGCCGCCCAGCGGTCGTTGCGATAGCGGATGTCGGTCCGCGGGAAGTCGGCGGGCGCCACCGGGTCGAAGAAGGCGTCCCCCAGCGCGAGATGCCGCGTCGAGGGCCGGAAATCGGGGGACAGGCTCACCCGATCAATCCGGGCACTTGTTGTCCGCCATGTAGTCGTGGACCACGAGCTTGCCCGATTCGATGTCGGCCGCCGCCGCCTGGGCGGCCTTGATCATCGCGGGCGTCAGCAGCGCCTTGTTGTACTGGTCCTCGGCATAGCCGACGCCGTCCTGCTTCAAGCCCAGCACCGTGATGCCCGGCTTCCAGGTGCCGTCCTTGGAAGCGGTGAAGCTGTCCTTCACGGCCACGTCGACGCGCTTCAGCATGGAGGTGAGGACGTGGCCGGGGAACAGGCCGTCCTGGTTCGAATCGACGCCGATGCCGAGCTTGCCGGCGTCGGCCGCCGCCTGGAGCACGCCGTTCCCGGTGGCGCCGGCCGCGTGGTAGATCACGTCGGCGCCGCGGTCGATCTGCGATTTGGCGAGTTCGCCGCCCTTCACGGGGTCGTGCCACGCATCGGCCGTGGTGCCGGTCATGTTCTGCAGCACCTCGACCTTCGGGTTGGCATATTTCGCGCCCTGCGCGTAGCCGCAGGAGAACTTGTGGATCAGCGGTATGTCCATGCCGCCCACGAAACCGACCTTGCCGGTCTTAGACGCCATGGCGCCGAGCAGGCCGACCAGGAACGAGCCTTCGCCCTCCTTGAACAGCACCGACTGGACATTGGGCTTGTCCACCACGGCGTCGACGATGGTGAAGCGCGTGTCGGGGAACTCGGCCGCGACCTTCTCCAGCGCGCTGGCCTGGCTGAAGCCGATCGCCACGACGGGGTTGAACCCGTCCTTGGCGAACTTGCGCATCGCCTGTTCGCGCTGGGCGTCGTTCTGGATCTCGAAGTCGCGGAAGGCGACGCCGGTCGCCTGCTTGAAGGCTTCGGCGCCGTGCAACGCGCCCTCGTTGAAGCTTTTGTCGAACTTGCCGCCCATGTCGTAGATCAGGGCCGGCTTGGTGTCGGCGGCCTGCGCCGCGCCCGCGATCAGGAGGCCCGCGCCCGCCAACAATGCCGCAATCCCGCCCTGAGCCATCGTGCCGATCCCCGCCCGCGGCGCCCCTCGGGCACCCTCGGGGGCGGAGCATGGCACGGCGCGTGCCGGGCGGGAAGACGTCCCCCGAGGGCGCCGGGCGCCTATCCTCTCAAAGCGGGGCGCGGCTTCGGAAATGGTCGAGCACGAAGACCCGGATCGCCGACGACAGGTTGGCGGCGCCCCGCCCCCGGTCGATCTCGGCCACGAGGCCGGCGACCGTCGAGGCCCGCGCCGCCGCGATGTCGCGCAGGCCCGACCAGAAGGCGTCCTCGAGCGAGATGCTGGTGCGGTGGCCGGCGACGGTCAGCGACCGCTTGCCGACGACCGTTCCGCCGTCAGCGGGCGGGGCCACCCTGGGGCGCTCCGCACCCGGTGTCGTCGGGCGGCGCGTCGCGGCGGTGGCCGTCGAGCCGCGCCGCCGCCCGCGCCGCCTCGTCGGCCGACGCGTCGCGCTCCTCGCGCGTGCGGCCGAAGGCGGCGCGGTTGCGGGCCGCGTCCTCCGCCCGCCCGGCGCGGTCGCGCCCCTTGCGGAACCGGCGGAGGTTGACGAGGTCGCCCACGGGCCGCGTCAGGGCTTCTTGCGGAACGCGTCGATGGAGACGACCTTCGGCCCCCCCGAGGCGGCTTCGCCGCCGGCGTCCTCGTCCTCGTCCGGCACCTTGGCCAGCACGGGCTTCGGCTTGTCCTTGCTCTTGTCGTCCGGCCTGGGCTGCGCATCCCCGAAGCGGGGCGGCAGGTGCGCGTCGACGGTGGCCAGGGCCCGGGGGCCCTTGGGGGCCTCGGCCAGGGCCGGCTTCTGCGGCGCGTCGGCCGGCGATCCCGCGTCCTTGGTGTCGAACTTCAGCCCGAAGGTGACGGACGGGTCCTGGAACATCGTGATGGCGACGAAGGGCACGAACAGCCGTTCCGGCATGTTGTTGAACGACAGGCCCACCTCGAAGCCGGCCTCCGTCACGGTCAGGCCCCAGAACTGGTGCTGGAGGATCACCGTCATCTCGTCCGGATAGCGTTCGCGCATCCGGCTCGACAGGCGCAGGCCGGGCGTCACGGTCTTGAAGGTGATGAAGAAGTGGTGCTCGCCCTGCAGCCCGTTGCGGGCCACGTCGGTCAGGACCTGGCGCACGACCCCCCGCAGAGCGTCCTGGACGAGCAGGTCGTAACGGATCAGGTCGGCCATCGTGTTCCACCGGTGGGCATGCGGGACGGGGCGGCCGCCGCCGATGCCGGCGCGCCCGAACCGCCCGAAAGCGTGAGCGTCGTGCCGGACGGGCCGCAGATGCGACATGGTCAGGCGACGGGCATGGCGGCCGGTGTCGAAACGACGGCACGACCGGGGGCGCCTCCGCCACCGATCCTTCGCCGGCGCGCATCGCGCGGCCCGGACGCCATGGCGGGATGATAAGGGGGCGGCCGGCCGAAGTCCAGACTGGGCGCGGCCCGGCGCCCGCGGCCGCTCATCGGGGGCGGGAGGTCCCCCCGCGCGGGTGGAGTGGGGGGAGCCTCAGAGACGCCCCATCACCTCGCCGCGGAACCCGTACACTTCGCGGGCGCCGGCGAGCGCCACGAGCCGCACTTCGCGGCTCTGCCCCGGCTCGAACCGCACCGCGGTGCCGGCCGGGATGTCGAGCCGGAAGCCGCGCGTGCGGGGCCGGTCGAACTTCAGGCCCGGGTTGGTTTCGAAGAAATGGTAGTGCGAGCCCACCTGGATCGGCCGGTCGCCCGCGTTCACCACCTCCAGCGTCAGCGTGTCCCGCCCCTCGTTCATCGTGATGTCGCCCGCGGCCGGCAGGGCTTCGCCGGGGATCAGCGCGTCGTCGGCGCCGCGGATGGGGTGGTGCACCGTCACGAGCTTGGTGCCGTCCGGGAAGGTGGCCTCGACCTGGATGTCGTGGATCATCGAGGCCACGCCCTCCATCACCTGATCGGCGCGCAGGACCTCGGTGCCGGCCCGCATCAGCGCGGCGACGCTGCGCCCGTCGCGCGCGCCCTCGACCACGGCGTCGGTGATGAGCGCCACCGCTTCGGGGTGGTTCAGCTTCACGCCGCGCTCCAGCCGCCGCCGGGCCACCTGGGCGGCGAGGGCGACCAGCAGCTTGTCCTTCTCCCGCGGCGTGAGGTTCATGCGGCTCGTCCCGTCAGGCCCAGAGGCGGGGCAGGGCGCGCCCCCGCAGTCCGGACAACAGGTCGACGATAGCGGTGCGCAGCGCCCGTGGCGAGGGCGACAGGGCGCGGGCGACCAGCAGGCCGTTCCACGCGCTGGCGCCGCCCGCCACATCGGCGACGTCCAGCGCCGCGCGGGCGGCGTCGAGCCCGTCCCCGGCGCGGCGCGACGCCCACACCACGGTGGCGCAGGCGCGGGCGCCGCCGCCCAGCGCCGGCCGGTCGAGCAGGCCCGCGACGTCGCCGCCGATGTCGAGGTCCTCGGCCAGGGCGAGCCGCCCGCCGCGCCGCACCCGCCAGCGGTCGCGCACCCGGCCCGAGCCCATGCGCTCGCCCATGCCGAGCCGGCCGAAGACCAGCATCTCGGCCATCAGGAGGTCGGCGTCCTCCTCCACCTCGACGTCGAGGCGCCGGCGGAGGCGCGCCCCGTCGAAGAGGATCGTTTCCTGCGGCAGCCAGTCGAGCGCGGCGCCGGGGCCGACCGCGAGGGCGACGCCGACGCGGGTCTCGGCCTCGGCCCCTCCGGCCTCCGCGCCGCGGTACACCTTCTCGGCCGCCGTGGTGGTGAGCGTGACGGCGGCGCCGGCCTCGGCCGCGAAGGAGAAGTCGGCGCGGTCGCCGCCCGCCATTCCGCCTCCGGTGTTGACGATCACGGCCTCGCAGGGGCCGCCGTGCGTGCGGGGCAGGCGCAGCCGGTAGCCGCCGGCCTCGTGCGGGCCGACCACCTCGGTGCGGGTGCCGACGCGGCGAAAGCCGGCCGCGAGGGTGCCGCGGGCGCGGTTCGAGGGGGAAGCATCGGTCATGGGGCCGCGGTGTCGACCTTCGCGCGGCGCCGCGCAACCCTGCGCGCCGCCCCCCGTTGACCGACATCCGCCCGCGAGACCCCGCCATGTCCCCCGACGCCCCGTCCCACCCCAAGGCCCGCGCCGCGGCCCGCATCGCGCTGGCGGCCGTCTATGCCGGGATCGGCGTGGTCCACGTGCGGTCGCCCGACGCCTTCCTGCCGATCATGCCGGATTGGGTGCCGGACCCGCGCCACATGGTGCTGGCGACGGGCGCGTGCGAACTCGCCGGCTCGGTCGCGCTGCTGACGCCGCGCCTGCGCCGGGCGGCCGGCTGGGCCTTCGCCGCCTATGCGGTCTGTGTGTTCCCCGCCAACATCAAGCACGCGGTCGACAACGTGAACCTGCCGCCCATCCCGTCGTCCTGGTGGTACCACGGGCCGCGGCTGGCCTTTCAGCCCGTGTTCGTGTGGTGGGCGCTGTGGGCGGGGGGCGTGGTGGATTGGCCGTTCGGCAGTGGCCGCGTGAAGACGTCTCGACGCTGACAGGATGATCCGCTGCGGCTTCCCTTTCGTGACCTGCGAGCCAGCATCGATGATTTCCGTGTCTGGGGCAGGAGTCGGTGTCTGGGGCAGGATTCGGTCCTGCCCTCTCATCGTATTCATGATCTGCCGAGCGTATGGTGTGATATCTCGCGAATATATGGAAACTAAGGCGATTATTTTTGACGCAAGGTCCTTCATGATCTGCGATGAGTAAGCAATAATCACACCTTCTGCACGAGGGACGTGCATCATCCTTCGGTGTAAAGTACGTATTTTTTGGTCTGCTCGACGAGTATCGATCAGAATTGTAATTTTTGTCGTCAAAATACATTTTAGCAATTCGTATGGAATGATTTCATTTCTGCTGCATTCTAGGCAAGGCGCCGCATCGTATGGCCCTGTATGTTTCACGGTGTAGATGGAAAGCTCGTGGGCATCCTTCCGAACCAAGAGATGTCGGAGGCCAGTGGTCGCAGCAGGACCTGCACATGCCGCGAGCTCGAGCTTTTCCGTCGCGGAAGTCGCGTCCGCGATGCGCTCGCGAACTGCCGCGAATACGGCCGCGGCGTTCGGGTCGATCTCCTCCGACCCGCAGATCGGACGGTCGGGAGGCGCCCCGTCGTAGGGCCGGCCCTGCACCATGGCGCGCTGCAGCGCCCCGCGCAGGCCCGGACGGCACTCGGCCGCCTCGATCCGGGCGACATCGGCCCGCCGCTCGGGGGAGCGGCCGGGGCGGCCGGCTCAGGGTCGTTCGGGGGCGGGAAGCGTGGCGCTTCCCTCATCCGGCCCCGCTTCGCACGAACACCCTGTCCCAAGCCCAGGGCAGGCTCTTCTCCTGCGGGCGGGAGAAGGGAGGCGCGTCAGGCGTCGCGCATGAGAAGGCCCGAAGGCGAAGCGCCCCGGGCCGGGCCGCAACCCCGCAGCCCGGCGATCGGCACCAGATCGGGCGCCCGACGTCGGGAACGAATAAACAACACCTTCCGGGCCGTCGATCCTCCTTGCCGCCTTCCGGCCGACCTGCTATTCCCCGCTCCGGTTGTATCAGCCCCTCCGCTCCATGCTTGGAGCGGAGGGGCCGAACACCCATATCTAGAGTACCGCTGTCCCGCATCGGCCCAATGCGCCGGCCCGCCCTTCGCGGCGGTCGGTCCCCTCGGGCGGACCGCCGATGCCGAGACAGCGCCCCATAACGCCAACCGCCGGCGCCGCCCGGGTTTCCCCGGGCTCCAGGAGAATGAATGTCCGCAGTCGCTTCCTACGGTTCGCCTTCGCGCGATGATTTCGCCGCTCTGCTCGACGAGAGCTACGGCAAGAACGAGGCCTTCGAAGGCACGGTGGTCAAGGGGATCATCGTCGCCATCGAGAAGGACGTGGCGGTGATCGACCTCGGTCTGAAGACCGAGGGCCGCGTCGCCATGAAGGAGTTCACCAACAACGGGCGCGACGAGCTGCCCGGCGTCGGCGACGAGGTCGAGGTCTACCTGGAGCGCATCGAGAACGCGCTCGGCGAGGCCGTGATCTCGCGCGACAAGGCCCGCCGCGAGGAAAGCTGGGTCAAGCTGGAGAAGGCCTTCGAGCGCCAGGAGAAGGTGGAAGGCATCATCTTCAACCAGGTGAAGGGCGGCTTCACGGTCGACCTCGACGGCGCCATGGCGTTCCTGCCGCGCTCCCAGGTGGACATCCGCCCGGTGCGCGACGTGGCCCCGCTGATGGGCGTGCCGCAGCCGTTCCAGATCCTGAAGATGGACCGCCGCCGCGGCAACATCGTCGTGTCGCGCCGCACCGTGCTGGAAGAGTCCCGCGCCGAGCAGCGCCACGAGATCGTGGCCAACCTCGAAGAGGGCCAGGTCATCGACGGCACCGTGAAGAACATCACGGACTACGGCGCGTTCGTGGACCTCGGCGGCATCGACGGCCTGCTGCACGTCACCGACATCGCGTGGCGCCGCGTCAACCACCCGACCGAGGTCCTGACCATCGGCCAGACGGTGCGCGTCAAGATCATCAAGATCAACCACGAGACGCACCGCATCTCGCTCGGCATGAAGCAGCTGCTCGACGATCCGTGGCAGGGCATCGAGGCCAAGTACCCGATCGAGATGAAGCTCAACGGCCGCGTGACCAACATCACCGACTACGGCGCCTTCGTGGAGCTGGAGCCGGGGATCGAGGGCCTGATCCACGTGTCCGAGATGTCCTGGACCAAGAAGAACGTCCACCCCGGCAAGATCGTGGCGACGAGCCAGGAAGTCGAGGTGCAGGTGCTCGAGGTCGACGCCGTCAAGCGCCGCATCTCGCTGGGCCTCAAGCAGACGCTGTCGAACCCCTGGGAGTCCTTCGCGGAGCGCTTCCCCGTCGGCACCGAGGTCGAGGGCGAGGTCAAGAACAAGACCGAGTTCGGCCTGTTCATCGGCCTCGACGGCGACGTGGACGGCATGGTCCACCTCAGCGACCTCGACTGGAACCGCCCGGGCGAGCAGGTCATCGACGACTACAAGAAGGGCGACGTCGTCAAGGCGCAGGTCCTCGACGTGGACGTCGAGAAGGAGCGCATCTCGCTCGGCATCAAGCAGCTGGCCGGGGACCCCTTCGTGTCCAAGGTCGGTGAGGAAGGCGGCGCCGGCGACCTCCGCAAGAACGCGATCGTCACCTGCGAAGTCACGGACGTGAAGGAAGGCGGCATCGACGTCACGATCGTCGGCACCGACCTGACCGCCTTCATCAAGCGGTCCGACCTCGCCCGCGACCGCACCGACCAGCGCGCCGAGCGCTTCGCCGTCGGCGAGAAGGTGGACGCCCGCATCACCCTGTTCGACCGCAAGGCCCGCAAGGTGTCGGTGTCCATCAAGGCGCTGGAGATGGCCGAGGAGAAAGAAGCCATCGCGACCTTCGGCTCCGCCGATTCCGGCGCGTCGCTGGGCGACATCCTGGGCGCGGCGCTCCGCGCCCGCACCGAGGGCGAGAAGAAGTAAGCTTCTTCTCCCTCCGATCCGATGGGGAAAGGCCCGCGCGGGACACCGCGCGGGCCTTTCCGCGTCTGGGGCGGGCTCGGCGACGATGGTGGCAGGCTTCGCCTCGAAGGGCGGAGCCGTTTTCCCGGACCCCGGGGGGGAACCGCCTCGAAACTGCCGGCCTGTTCGGGCAGGATGCAGCGATGAGACGGACGATCGACGACATCACGGCCGCGGGCATCCTGCGTGCGGTCGGGCTCGGTGCCGCGGCGCTGCTGGCCGGAGCCGGCGCGGGCCGGGCGGCCGAGCGGGCCGACGTGCCGGTGCACCAAACGGTGCTGCCCGACGGCGACCCGCGCTATTCCGTGCCGGTGACGGTGGGTAACGGGCCGCCGATCGAGGCCGCGCTCGACACGGGCTCCTTCGGCCTGCGCGTTCTCGCCTCCGCCCTGTCCCCCGGCCAATACGAGGCGACGGACATCCATCGCCGCTATCCGTTCGGCGGAGGCGCGCGCTTCGACGGCATCCTGGCCCGCGCCACGCTCGGCGTCGGGCCCGTCCGCACCGATGCTCCCGTGCTGTTCCAGCGCATCGACCGGGTCGATTGCGTCGAGGAGAAGCCGGACTGCCCCGCTTCCAAGGTCAGCGCCGCCGACTATCTGATCGCCGGGGACGGCTACCCTGGCCAGGGCTTCCCCGCCATCCTCGGCCTGTCGCTGCGGCGGGCCCCCGGCGGGGTCGACGGCGCGCCGAACCCGCTCTCGCTGGCGGGGGACCGGAGCTGGATCCTCGTGCTGCCGCGCCCGGGCAGCGCCGAGCCGGGCCACCTCATCATCGATCCCGACGACCGGGACCGCGCCGGCTTCACCCTGCTGAAGCTCGATCCCCAGCCCGGCACGGCCGGCGACGAACCGCCCGGTTGGGCCGACGCGGCCCTGCCGGGCTGCCTGGTCGGGCGCGGCAAGGATGAGCGTTATTGCGGCCGCACCCTGCTCGACACGGGGGCGCCCGGCCTGTCAGTGGCCAGCCCCGCCGCCCGGGGGCCGAAGCCGTGGGGCGCGGGCCGCAGCGCCAGCTTCGAGATCGGCGGGACCGGGGGGCCGGTGGCGATCCCCTTCACATCGGGGCAGGGACCGGCCACGCGGGTCACGCTGCATCCGCCGCGCGGGCAGGGGCCCGCGATCTCCGCCGGCACGCTCCCCTATCTCAGCTACGAGGTGCTCTACGACGCGCGGGCCGGCACCATCGGCTTCAAGCCGCGCGACCCCGCGGAACCCTGACGCCCGCGACGGCTCCGCGACGGCGATGCAGGCTCGCGCCGCCCGGTCGGACGCGTGTCAGATCACGTGGGTGGCGACGTAGAAGCCGACCGCGACCAGGAGCAGGAAGCCGACCAGGATCGCGGCGAAGTGGCGCTCCAGGGCGCCGCGGATCGGGTCTCCGAATCGGTTCAGCAGCCCGGCCAGGATGAAGAACCGCGCTCCCCGGGTGATCACGGACAGCAGAACGAACAGCGCGAAGTTGTAGCCCAGCAGCCCGCTCACGATGGTGACGAGCTTGTAGGGGATCGGCGTCAAGCCCTTGATGAGGATCAGCAGCCAGCCCCACTGCGCGTAGGCGGCCCGCAGCGCGTCCATCTTGTCGGCATAATGATAGGTGGCGATCAGCCACTGCCCCACGGTGTCGTAGAGCAGCGCCCCGATGGCGTAGCCGAGCATGCCGCCCAGAACGGACGCCACGGTGCAGATGGACGCGTAGGTCCAGGCGCGCCTCGGCTGCGCCAGCGACATCGGCACGAGCAGAAGATCCGGCGGGATGGGGAAGAAGGAGCTTTCCGCGAAGGCCACGGCGCCCAGCGCCAGCGGGGCGTGGCGGCTCGCCGACAAAGCGAGGGTCCAGCGGTACAGGCTCTTGAACATCCTGTCCGCTTAGAGGAGGGGACCGGCGAAGTCCATCCGGTGCCGGTGCGGCGACACCGTGCCGCCTGGGCGCCGCGGGGCGGGGCCCCCATGTCCTGGGACGGGCGTGCGTCCACAAGCGTCGAAGGTTCATCCCATGAAGATCCGCATCCTGCTCGCCGCCGTCGGTATCGCCGCGGGCTCTGCCTGCGCCTCGGCGGCGAGTGCCCCGCCCTATGACCAACTCGGGCGAGCCCGGGCGCAGGGGGAAGACCCCTGCTACCACGTCAACGAATACGGCTTCGGCAACTACGTCCGCGGGCCGGATGGCAGCTTCGGCTGCTACCCGGCGGGCAGCGACGGGGCGATCGAGCTCGAAAACGAGCAGCGCATTAAATGCCGGGACTACCCGAGCAGCTGCTGACGGCGGCGCGCCTTGGACGGCGGGACCGCGTCGGCTAGGCTGGCGCCGTCCCCCCGCGGCTTCGAGACACCGTCCATGCGCCGATCCCTCGCTTCCGCCCTGGCGCTGCTCGCCTCGACATCGGCCCAGGCGGCCGCACCCGCGCCCGTGGGGGCCGACGGCGGCATGGTGGTGACGGCGCAGCACCTCGCTTCCGAGGTCGGCGCCGACGTGCTGAAGGGCGGCGGCAACGTCGTCGACGCCGCGGTGGCGGTGGGCTACGCGCTGGCGGTCGTGTTCCCGGCCGCCGGCAATCTCGGCGGCGGCGGCTTCATGAACATCCGCTT
This sequence comes from Lichenibacterium minor, assembly GCF_004137685.1. Lineage (GTDB taxonomy): Bacteria > Pseudomonadota > Alphaproteobacteria > Rhizobiales > Beijerinckiaceae > Lichenihabitans > Lichenihabitans minor. The sequence continues at coordinate 174,908 of NZ_QYBB01000007.1, forward strand.
CGCCGACGGCCGCACGGCCTTCGTCGACATGCGCGAGAAGGCGCCCGGCGCCGCCACGCCCACCATGTTCCAGGACGCGGCGGGCAACGTCGTGAAGGGCCGCTCCACCGACACCTGGCTCGCCGTCGGCGTGCCCGGCACCGTGGCGGGCCTCGAATGGGCGCGCGAGCATTACGGGACGAGATCCCGCCCCGACCTCCTCGCCCCCGCCATCGCCCTCGCCCGCGACGGCTTCGTGCTGGCGCCGGCCGACACGAGCCTGCTGCAGCTCGCGGCGCCCGACTTCGCCGGCGACCCCGCCACCGCGGCCGTCTTCACCCACGACGGCAAGCCCTACGCGGTGGGCGAACGGCTGGTGCAGAAGAACCTCGCCGCGACCCTCGAAGCCGTCTCGGCCGGCGGCGCGGACGCTTTCTACCGGGGCGCCGTCGGGCAGGCCATCGCGGACGCGAGCCGGGCCGGCGGCGGCATCATCACCAGGGAGGACATGGCGGGCTACAAGGTGCGGGAACTCGAGCCCGTGCGCTGCTCCTACCGCGGCTACGACGTCCAATCCGCCCCCCCGCCCAGCGCCGGCGGCGTCGCGATCTGCGAGATCCTGCAGATCCTCGAAGGCTACGACCTCGGCGCGATGGGGTACCACTCGGCCGCGGAGGTCCACGCCATGGTGGAGGCCATGAGGCGCGCCTACCACGACCGCCAGGGCCTCGGCGACCCGGCCTTCGTGACGAACGACGTCACGCGCCTGCTCGACAAGGCCTATGCGGCGAAGCTCCGCGCCGGCATCGACCCCGCGAAGGCGACGCCCTCGACCTCCCTCGACGGGCCCCCGCAGGCCGGGGCCGAAGGGCGGCAGACCACCCAATATTCGATCGCCGACGCCGCCGGCAACGCCGTGTCGGTCACCTACACGCTGAACTCGTGGTTCGGGCTGCGCCGCGTCGCCGGCGGCACCGGCGTGCTGATGAACAACGAGATGGACGACTTCGCGGCGAAATCCGGCGCCTCGAACCAGTTCGGCCTCGTCGGCAGCGACGCCAATGCGGTTGCGCCGGGCAAGACGCCGATCTCGTCCATGAGCCCGACGATCGTCACCAGGGACGGCAGGCTCGCCATGGTGATCGGCAGTCCCGGCGGCTCGCGCATCATCACCATCACGCTGGAAGCCATCGTCAACGTGGTCGACCACGGCATGACGGTGGCGGAAGCCATCGACGCGCCGCGCTTCCACATGCAGTGGATGCCGGACGTGGTCGAGGTCGAGCCCTTCGCGCTGTCGCCCGACACGCGGCGCATGCTCGAAGGCCAGGGCTACGCGTTCAAGGACAAGGCTCCCTGGGGACAGGCCGCCGGCATCACCACGGACGTCTTCGGCGCGTCCGGCGCCAAGGACGACCTCGCGCTCCCGTTCCTGGCCAAGCCGCCGAAGCCCTATCGGCTCTACGGCGCCGACGACGACCGCGACCCCGTGGGGTCGGCGGCCGGATTCTGACAAAAGCAGGTGCCCGACGGCCGAGCCCGTCGGAAACCCGCTTCAACGACAGCGACCCTGACCCATGTCCGAACCGCGCCGCCGCGCCCCCAAGCCGCCCGGCAACATCGAGCCCCTGGCCACGCTGCCCGTCTTCCTCAAGCTCGGCGGCCGCCGCGTCCTCGTGGCGGGCGGCACGCCGCCGGCCGTGTGGAAGGCGGAGCTCGTCGCCGCCGCGGGCGCGCAGGTGATCGTCGTGGCGGCCGAACCCTGTCCCGAGATGGACGCGCTGGCCGCCGCCATGCCGGACCGCATCGCGCTGCACCGCCGCGACTGGACCCCCGAGGACCTCGACGGGGCCGCCATCGCCATCGGGGCCTTCGAGGGCGACGAGGGCGAGCCCTTCCGCGCCGCCGCGCAGGCCGCGGGGGTGCCGGTCAACGTCATCGACGTGCCGCCGCTCTGCGAGTTCCAGTTCGGCACCATCGTGGCGCGCTCGCCGCTGGTCATCGGCATCTCGACCGACGGCGCCGCCCCGGTCTTCGGGCAGGCCTTGCGCGCCCGCATCGAGGCGCTGCTGCCGGCGGAGATCGGGGCTTGGGCGGTGGCCGCGAAGGTTTGGCGCGAGCCGCTGCAGGCCCTGAAGCTCGGCTTCGCGGCCCGCCGCCGCTTTTGGGAGCTCTTCGCCGACATGGCGCTGGAGGGCGGCGACCGCGCCCCGCGCGAGGAGGACCGCCTGCTCTGCATGGAGGCCGCGACCGCGACCGAGGCGGCCGGCGGCGGCCGGGTGATCCTGGTGGGCGCCGGGCCGGGCCCGGCTGCCCAGGTGACGCTCGGCGCCGTGCGGGCGCTGCAATCCGCCGACGTCATCCTGCACGAGCCGGGCGTGGCGCCGGGCGTGCTCAGCCTCGGGCGCCGGGAAGCGCGCCGCATCCCTGCGCCCCACGACGTTGAAACGCGGAAGGCCACCGCGCGCGCCCTCGCCGACGACGGGCGCACGGTGGCCTGGGTGGGGCCCGGCGACCCGGGCACCTGCGACCATTGGCAAGGCCGCGACGCCGTCCTCGACGGCTCGTCCGCCACGCTCGAGCGGGTGGCCGGCCTACGCTGCCCGACCTGTCCCCACGGCTGCGCGGCGCCCGGACCGGGCGCCGCGCAGGATCAATGATCGGCCTTCAGGGTGCGCGTGCCGCCGTGGGACGCGTGGCCGCCTTTGCGGCCCGCCTGGGCGGCGAGTCCGTGGTTCTGCGAAAAGCTGCGCTTCTCGGGATCGACGCTTTGGCCGCCTTTGCGGCCGGCCTGCGAGGCGAGTTCGTGGTTCTGGGAGAAGCTACGCTTCTCGTTGGGCACGCTCTCGCCACCCTTTCGCGCGATGGCCCGCCGCTTTTCCAGGTCCATCGACGCGAACCCGCGGGTCGAGCGCGTCACCGATTGTTGTTCCTCGGGCATGGCCGACTCGCTGACGTTGGATGATGTCTTGAGTCGTTGAACGCCGCGCGAAGACGCGAGTTCCTGCGAAGCCGGGGCCCTGCTTCATTCCAGCGCGCCACGTTCCACAGTATTGGGCGGGGCGAAAGCTTGGGCGGAGCCATTGCCGATGCTGCACTGCACGGTCCTGGATCCGCCCTCTTCCCTTAGGCCTCGGCTTGGCGCGGACGGCGGGGCCGGCCCGCGGCCGGCGCGTCGCCCCGCCCCGGCCCGTCCTCGTAGCGCGGACGCCGCGGCGGCGCTTCGGAAGCCGGCTCGATGCGCGGCTCGGCGTTCTCGCCCTTGCGGATGGCATCCTCGAACTGGCGCGCCGCGGTGTCGCGCACCTCGAACTTGGTTTCGCGGTCGAAGATGCGGATGGCGCCGATGTCGCCCTTGCCGACGCCGCCGCGGCGGCACAGCATCGGCAACAGCCAGCGCGGGTCGGCGTTGTTGCGCCGCCCGATGTTCATCCGGAACCAGGAACCGCCGCCCGACGAGCCCTGGCCGCCGGAATGGCCGCCGCCCTGGCCGCCGTCGTTGCCCCGCGCCCAGTCGCGGTCGCGCGGGGCGGCCTCGTAGTCGGCGCGCGGCTTGCGCTGGGGCTGCGAGCCGGGGTCCGTCACGTCTTCCGGTGCGGGCAGGCGCGAGCGGTACACGCGCACCAGCGCGGCGGCGACCTCCTCGGCCGAGCGCTGCTCCAGAAGCGTCTTCGCCATGGCGAGGTCGTCCTCGCTGGGCTCCTCGGCGAGGAGAGGGTCTCCCGCCATGCGCTCCTGGTCGAGCTTGCGGATCTCGTCGGCGGACGGCGGCGCGGCCCACACGGCCTCGGCCTTCGCGACCGCGAGCAACCCTTCCGCGCGGCGGCGGCGGGCCGGCGGCACGAGCAGGACGCTGACGCCCTTGCGGCCGGCGCGGCCCGTGCGGCCCGAACGGTGCTGCAGGGTTTCGGCGTCGTTGGGCAGGTCGGCATGGATCACGAGCGCGAGGCCCGGCAGGTCGATGCCGCGCGCCGCGACGTCGGTGGCGACGCAGACCCGGGCGCGGCCGTCGCGCAACGCTTGCAGGGCGTGGTTGCGTTCGTTCTGGCTGAGCTCGCCCGACAGCGACACCGTCGAGAAGCCGCGCTCCAGCAGCGCCGACTGCAGGTGGCGCACCGTTTCGCGCGTGTTGGCGAAGACGAGCGCGCTCGGCGGCTCGTAGAAGCGGAGCAGGTTGACCACGGCGTGCTCGACCTCGCGCGGCACGATCCGCACCGCCCGGTATTCGATGTCGGTGTGGCCGCGCGACCCGCCCGCCACGGCGATGCGCAGCGCGTCGTTCTGGTAGCGCTGCGCCAGCGTCACGATCCCCTTGGGCAGGGTGGCGGAGAACAGCAGCGTGCGGCGCTCCTCCGGGGTGGTCTGCAGGATGAACTCGAGGTCGTCGCGGAAGCCGAGGTCCAGCATCTCGTCCGCCTCGTCGAGCACCACGGCGCGGAGCGCCGACGGGTCGAGGTTGCGGCGCTCGAGATGGTCGCGCAGGCGGCCGGGCGTGCCCACCACGATATGCACGCCGAACGACAGCGCGCGGGCTTCGCGGCGCGCGTCCATTCCGCCCACGCAGGACACGATGCGGGCGCCCGTCGGCTTGTAAAGCCAGGCGAGCTCGCGCTCCACCTGCAGCGCCAGCTCGCGCGTCGGCGCCACGATCAGCGCCAGGGGGGCGGCGGCCGGCGGCATGGCGTCGGCGTCGCCCATCAGGGTCGGCGCGATGGCGAGGCCGAAGGCCACGGTCTTGCCGGAGCCGGTCTGGGCCGACACGAGCAGGTCGCGCCCGCCTTCGGCTTCGAGCACGGCGGACTGGACGGGGGTGGGATCCTGGTAGTCGCGTTCGGCCAGCGCGCGCGCGAGGGAGGGGGCGGTCGGGGGAAAAGCCAAGCTTTGTTTCGTGCCTTGATCGAGGGAAGAGCGCCGGCGATGCGGCCGGGGCGCCGGGGAAAACGGGCCGCGGCGGGGGCGGCCCTGCGACGCTTCGGCCCATCCCGGGCGCTGCGCCTTGTCGAAGACATGGTCCTTAGGGCACGCCGAAGCAATCGGCGAGCCCTCCCGCGCCGGAATAAAGCCGCCGATACCTCCCGCGCCCCCATGTCATGGCTGCCGCGGGGCGCCAGATCCTAGCCCGGAACGGCGGGGCTGCGGCTCCGCGGCTCCGCGTTCGCCCGGCGCGACACTTGCGAAGGGCGGGGCGCGTGCTGAAATCTGACGCGTGTCATGCTGCGGCCGACACGTGCCGGCTTCGAAAGGCCAGCCCGGGAGACAGATGCGGTGAGCGACGAGTACGACGACTGGGAAGTTTCCCCCCGCGCGCAGCCCAAGGCCGCCGACTACGGCTTCGACCTCGACCGCGCCCTGTCATCCGTGGTGAGCCTGAGCGCGCGCGTGGCGAGCGACGCCTACACGGCGGAAACGCTGGGCGTCGAGCGCGGCGGCAACGGCGTGGTGATCCGCGAGGACGGCGTGGTGGTGACCATCGGCTACCTCATCACCGAGGCCGAGGAGGTGCTGCTCGAAACGCACCGCGGGCGCGTGGTGCCGGGCCATGTGCTCGGCTACGACGGGTCGACCGGCTTCGGGCTCGTCCAGGCGCTGGAGCCGCTCGGCCTGCCGGCCTTGAAGCTCGGCGACAGCCGCCACGCGGGCGTCGGCGAAAGCGTGATCCTGGCGGGGGCGGGCGGGCGCCGCCATTCGGTGGCTGCCGAGATCGTGGCGCGCCAGGAATTCGCCGGCTACTGGGAATACCTCATCGAGGAAGCGATCTTCACGGCGCCGGGCCACCCGAACTGGGGCGGCGCTGCGCTGATCGGGGCGTCGGGCGACCTGCTCGGCATCGGCTCGCTGCAGCTCCAGCACCAGGTCAACGGCGGCCGCGTGAAGGCGCTCAACATGGTGGTGCCGAGCGAGCTCCTGGTGCCGATCTACGACGACCTCCTGGCCGGCCGGTCCGGCAACGCCGCGCGGCCGTGGCTCGGCGTCTATGCCCACGAGATCGACAAGAGCGTCGTCATCGTCGGCGTGGCCGACAAGGGGCCGGCGGACCGCGCCGGGCTGCGCAAGGGCGACATCGTCAAGGTCGCGGGCGGCATGGACATCGCCAACCTCGCCGATTTCTACCGCTCCATGTGGGCGCTCGGCGGTCCCGGCGTCGAGGTGCCGCTGACGCTGGAACGCGAGGGCGACGTTTTCGACCTGCGCATCACCGCGGCCGACCGACGCCAGTTCCTGAAGCAGCCGCGCCTGCACTGAACGGCTTGGCCGGCCGCCGGGGTCGCCCGACCCGCTGGCCCCGGCCGTCCGGATCCTGTAGGGGAAGCCCCCCGATCCATCCCGGCCCCCGTCGGCGCGTCCCGCCCCGGGGGCCGGTTCCGTTTGTGAGACCTGAAGCCATGCGGGCCGTCGGCATCGATTTCGGCACGACCAACAGCGCGGTCGCGGTGGTGGAGGAGGACGGCACCGTGCGGAGCCTGTCCTGGCCGTCCGCATCGGGCGACGTCGGCGTTTTCCGCACCGCGCTGGCCTTCTGGAGCGAGGGCCGCGCGCCGCGCGCCGTGGTCCACACCGCGGGAGGACCCCAGGCGCTGGAGCACGCCCTGTCGGGCTCCGGCAACGGCCGCTTCGTGCAGTCCATCAAGACCTACCTCGGCAGCCGCGCCTTCACGGAAACGCGGCTCTACGGCAAGCGCTTCACCATCGAGGACCTGGTGGCGACGTTCCTCGGCCACCTCGCCCCCGAGCGCGACGCGCTGCTGGCCGGCACGGCCGGCGTGGTGGCGGGGCGCCCGGTGGTCTTCGCCGGCGACAATCCCGACGAGGGACTGGCGGTGGGCCGGCTCGGCGCCGCCTTCGCGCAGGCGGGCTTCGGCGCGGTCGACCTCGCCTACGAGCCGCTCGGCGCCGCCTATTGGTACGCCCGCAACCTCGACCGCGACCAGACCGTGCTGGTGGCCGACTTCGGCGGCGGCACCTCCGACTTCTCGGTGATCCGCTTCCGCCGCGGCGACGGGCGGCAGGGCGCCGAAGCGCTGGCCCACGGCGGCGTCGGCCTCGCCGGCGACACGTTCGATTACCGCCTGATCGACCGCTACGTGGCGCCGCAGCTCGGCAAGGGCTCGCATTACCGCTCCTTCGACAAGCTGCTGCCCATCCCGGCCTACATCCACGCGGCCTTCAGCCAGTGGCACCAGCTGTCCTGGTTGAAGGCGCCGGCCACCATGGCGGAGCTGCGCAAGCTCCGGGCCGCCAGCGACGACCCGGACGCCATCGAGCGGCTGATCGACTTCGTCGACCTCGACCTCGGCTTCGAGCTCTACCAGGCGATCAGCGCCGTGAAGATCCGCCTGTCCGAGGCCGAAGCGACCCGGCTCGATTTCGACAGCTCCGGCATCCGCTTGAGCGCGGACGTGACGCGCGCCGAGTTCGAGCGGCTGATCGCCCCCGACCTCGCCCGCATGGGGGAAGCCGCCGACGACACGCTGCGGCGCGCCGGCCTGGCGCACGGCGACATCGACGCCGTGTTCACCACCGGCGGCACCTCGCAGGTGCCGGCTGTGCGGCGGCTCTTCGTGGATCGCTTCGGGGAAGGGCGGCTCCACGCCGCCCACCCGCTGCAGTCGGTGGCGTCGGGGCTGGCGCTCTACGCGGCCGACCGGGCGCTGGGGCGGGCGGCCTGAGCAGACGCCCGTGGGCGGGCCCACGCCGTCCCGCCGAGGGGCGGCCCGCTCGCTTGCGCGGCCCCCGGGGCCCCGCTAAGCCTCGGCATCCATCCCGCGCGGAGCTGATCCTGCCATGTCGATGACCCCCGGCTCCGCTGCCGACTACCTCGTCGACCGCCGGCGCATCCGCCGCAAGCTCACCTTCTGGCGCGTCCTCGCCGCCGCCGTGGCGGTGCTGGCCGTCGTGGCCCTGTTCGCGCGCGACGGCGGCGCCGTGCTCGCCACGCGCGTCGTCCCCCACGTCGCCCGGGTGAAGATCGGCGGCCTGATCACCGGCGACGACACCACGCTGCGCCTGCTGCACGACGTCGAGACGACCGACGCCGCCAAGGCCCTGGTGCTGCAGATCGAGAGCCCCGGCGGCACGACCGTGGGCTCCGAGCGCGTCTACGACGCCATCCGCAAGGTCGCGGCGAAGAAGCCCGTCGTCGCCACGGTGGACACGTTGGCGGCCTCGGGCGCCTATATCGCGGCGCTGGGCGCCGACCACATCGTGGCTTACGGCAACTCGCTCGTCGGCTCCATCGGGGTGCTGTTCCAGTTTCCCAACGTGTCGGGCCTGCTCGACAAGATCGGCGTCAGGGTCGAGGAGGTGAAGTCCGCGCCCCTCAAGGCCGCGCCGAACGGCCTCGAGCCCACCAGCGACGCGGCCCGCGCCGCCCTGGCGGCGCTGGTGTCCGACAGCTTCGACTGGTTCAAGGGACTGGTGAAGTCGCGCCGCTCCATGACGGACGCCGAACTCGCCGCCGTCGACGACGGCCGCGTCTTCACCGGGCGCCAGGGCGTGCCGCTGAAGCTCGTCGACGAGCTCGGGTCGGAGGAGGACGCGGTGCGTTGGCTCGAAACGGACCGCCACGTCGCCCATGGCCTGCCGGTGCGCGACTACGAGCCCAAGCGCCGCGGCGGCGTGCTCGGGCTGCTGACCTCGGCCGCTTCCGCCGCCGACGCCCTCGGCTTCCCGACGGTGGGCCGCGTGGCCGCGGCGCTCGGCGAAGCCGCCGACCGGCCTCGCCTTGACGGTCTCACGGCGGTTTGGCAGGGTGCCTCAGGCCAGTGAAGGGTTCCCGGGCACGCCGGCCGACATCCCGCACGGCGCTTGTGTGGGGGCGCAGGTGATCAAGTCGGAACTCGTCCAGCGGATCGCCGAAAAGAACCCGCACCTGTACCAGCGCGACATCGAGAAGGTGGTCAACGCCGTGCTCAACGGCATCACCGATGCCCTGGTGCGCGGCGACCGGGTGGAGCTGCGCGGCTTCGGGGCCTTCTCGGTGAAGCGCCGCGACGCCCGCCTCGGCCGCAACCCCCGCACCGGCGACCACGTCGAGGTCGTCGAGAAGGCCGTGCCCTTCTTCAAGACCGGCAAGGAGATGCGCGAGCGGCTGAACCCCGGCGAAGCCGATGCCGAGGCCGAGGAGCCGCTGAAGCGCCTGCGCGCGTGAGCGCGCCCGCCCGCGGGGCGTGACCCCGGCGGCGGATCGTGCGAAACCCCTCCGCAGCGACGGGGGCCCGCCCCGAAGGAGACGGATGTGAAGACCTTTCTGAAGGCCCTGGTGCTGGTGCCGGTCGCGATCCTGGCGATCGCCTTCGCGGTCGCCAACCGTCAGGTCGTGTCCATCTCCTTCGATCCCTTCTCGTCCGGCGACCCGGTCTTCGTCCTGGCGGCGCCGCTGTTCCTGCTGGTCTTCTTCCTGCTCACCTGCGGGGTGGTGATCGGCGGCGTGGCGAGCTGGCTCGGTCAGGGCCGCTATCGCTCGGCCGCGCGCCGCGCCACCGCGGAAGCCCGCGACGCCCGCGTCGAGAACGCCCGCCTGCGCACAGAGCTCGACATCCAGTCCCGCCAGAACCGCGAAGCCGCCCGCCTCGCCGGCGCGTCTTCCGGCCCGCTGCCGGCGCTCGAACTGCACGACGCCCACTGACCCCGCCGTGAGGCTCGTCACCGCCGACGAGATCGACCGCGCGCTCGACGAGCGGAGCCTCGTCGAGGCGCTGCGCCGCGCCCTGGCGTCCGGGTCCTTCGTGGCGCCGACCCGCCACCACCACCACGTCGGCCCGGAGGGCGGCGCGGGCGCCGTCCATCTGCTGATGCCGGCCTGGAGCGCCGGCGCGCCCGGCCCCGGCGCCTACGTGGGTACCAAGATCGTCGACGTGTTCCCCGGCAACGGCGCCCTCGGCCTGCCCGCCGTGATGGGGGCCTACGTGCTGCAATCGGGCGAGACCGGGGCGCCGCTGGCCGTCATCGACGGCACGCGGCTGACGCACCGCCGCACCGCCGCGGTGTCGGCCCTCGCCGCCGACCTGCTGGCGCGGCCGGACGCGTCGCGGCTGCTGATGGTCGGCGCCGGCGCGCTGGCACCCTTCCTGGCGCGCGCCCACGCGGCCGTGCGGCCGCCGTCCCACATCGCGGTGTGGAACCACCGCCCGGCCGGGGCCGAGCGCCTCGCCGCCGCCCTCCGCGCCGAGGGACTGCCGGCCGAGGCGGTGACCGGTCTCGAAGCCGCCGTGCGGGCCGCCGACACCGTCTGCTGCGCCACGCTGTCGACCGCGCCGCTGATCCGCGGCGACTGGCTCGCCCCCGGCCAGCACGTCGACCTCGTCGGGGCCTTCACGATGGCGATGCGCGAGGCCGACGACGCGGCGCTGCTCCGCGCCCGCGTCTTCATCGACACGCCGGCGGCGCTGACGGAGGGCGGCGACGTGGCGGCGGCGATCCGCGGCGGCGTGCTGCGGGAGGCGGACGTGCTGGCCGACCTCGCGGCCCTGTGCCGGGGCGCGCATCCCGGGCGCGGGGGCGCGGGCGAGATCACGCTGTTCAAGGCGGTCGGCACCGCGGTGGCGGACCTCGCCGCGGCCGTCGCGGTGTGGGACGCGCTGTCGGCGGCCTGAGGCATCGGAGGGACGGTCATGGCGACGCGCGGTTTCACGGGACGGCCCCCGCCCGCCGAGGCTCGGGCGCGCCTGCCGCCGGGCCAGCACGAGGTGAAGGACTTCCCGATCCTGCAGATCGGGCCCACGCCGCGCATCGATCTGCTGCGCTGGCGCTTCGTGCTCTACGACCGCGCCCGGCCGGTGAAGAGCTGGAGCTGGGACCAGTTCGACGCATTGCCCAAGACCAAGTGGCGCGGCGACATCCATTGCGTCACGACCTGGTCGAAGTTCGATACGTTGTGGGAGGGCGTGACGGTGGACGACCTCCTGGCCGACGCGACGCATGGCGAGCCGCCGACGCCCTACGCGCTGGCGGTCTCCTTCGACGATTATTCCACCAACGTGCCGGCGGCGGACCTCCTCGGCGGCAGGGCGATGATCGCCACGCGCTACGCCGGGCAGCCGATCACCCCCGACCATGGCGGCCCGGCGCGGCTGCTGGTGCCCCACCTCTACTTCTGGAAGAGCGCCAAGTGGCTGCGCGCGCTGCGTTTCACCGAGGCGGACGAGCCCGGCTTCTGGGAAGAGAGCGGCTACCACATGCGCGGCGACCCGTGGCGCGAGCAGCGTTTCCGCGGCGACTGAACCGGGATTCCAAAGGGCTTCCGGCCCTTTGGCGGGTTTCAGGGCGGAGCCCTGGCATCATCGATGTTCTGCTTTCGTTCTTGACTTTGGGCGCCTGATCTGGTTGAGATAGGTTCACTGCAGAGTTGCGGTTCGGCCCGGGGGCGCTTCGCTTTCGGGCCTTTCTTTTGACCGCTCGGCCCTGACGGCGGCTCTACCCTTCTCCCGCTTGCGGGAGAAGGGCCTGCCCTGAGCTTGTCGAAGGGTGGCGCAAAGCGCCGGATGGGGGGAAGCGCCCCGCTCCCTTCGCATCTCTCGACTTTCCGCGCCTGACCGCCCCTGCCGCTCCCCCGAGCTGCGGGCCGCCATCGCGCGTCCCTTCCTCCCTTCGCGAGGCTTTGCGGAGCAAGCTGAGGTGGTCAATGACGCCCGCGAGGTCGGCGGGGTCCCTCGCGCGAGTGGCGGGTTCCTGCCGGAAGGGGATGAGCCGCGCGACTGGCGTGGCCGGTGGACGACAGGGGCGGAGAGCGGGACCGGCGCTCTGGTCGGTTCGGCACTGCGCACCGCCTCGCCTGCCCAAGGTCAGCAGCTCGCCGGCCCGTTGCCGGTCCCGAACACGCCGGCCGATCCGTCCGGCGCTGCCGGCCAGGGTCCGCACGCGCCCGATGGCACGCCGGTGGATCTCGCCTCGTCCAAAGGCCCGGTCCGCGCGCTGGCAAGAATCCTGGGAGCGCTCGCTGCCGCGGGAGGATTTCTCCGCCGATGGTGGCCGGAAGGGAGCGATGGACCTGCGCCGTTATCAGAACCGGAACTCACGCCGCAAATCTCTCCTGCTCCGCCTCGTCAAACATCACCATCCCCACTGCCACCTGTTCAATCTCCCAAGCTGACCTTGCAGGATCTGGCGAGAGTCACACGCGGCTTCGCCGGTCCTCAATCCGCCCAGAAATGGCTTAATCAGTTCAACAATAGAGAGTGGACACCGGAGCAGGTCGAGGAAGCAATCAAGCACGGTCAACGATTTTCGGCTCCGAACCGAATCAATCCGCTCAATGGCGCCACGAGGTATGTTCACCCGGAAACCGGGCGTTCGGTGATCATCGACGACACAACCGGGCAGGTCATCCAAGTCGGAGGAGACGATTTTGGGCACTACTAAAATGATCTACATCCCGCTCCTCGATGAGGGGACAGATGTCTCACGACCCACCACGGGCATAAACGTTGGCGGTGATTTTTATGAGGTGCTCCCCACACCGGATTACGACCCCGACATCGAGACGTGGCAGTTCCTGCCCGGCAGTATCGTGCTTGTAGTATCAACGGTTACGAGCGCTGGAGATGTATTTATGGCGCGAAGATTGCGGTCTGAAATCGACTCTTAGGCATGGGGCGTGTTCAGCAATGATGTGATTGCGAAAATAAACATGACAGAGCGTCGACTTCGGCGGCCTGCCCGAGATGGTGCGGACGTTCCTGCAGGTGGCGGCGGGGGCGGCGGACATTCCCGTGACGCGGCAGTCGGTCGACTTCGCGGGCCTGCCCGAGATGGCGCGCACCTTCCTGCAGGTGGCGGCGGGCGAGAGCGACGTCCGGGACAGTGCCCGGCATGATCGCGGCGCGGCAGAAAGGGGCACCCATGCCGATGCATCGGCATGGGACCCGACCTCGACCTGCGTCCGCAGCTGGAGCGTCTCGACCGGCTGATCTGCCGGTCGGAGGGGATCGACCCGAGGGCGCTGATTTTCGCGTTCCGGCCGCTGTGGCAAGGCTGCTGGTACCGCAAGTGCTGAAGCTGGTGCCACGGAGAAGATCACCGCTACGACGAAGAACTTCCGGCATGCCTGTAAACGACTCAAACTGGAGGAGAACGACGCGTCAGATGCCCTCCACGCCGCCAAATACGCTCATGGCCTGTCGGCGAGCGACACATGCCCGTTCGACACCGATACAGGCGATATCATCTATGATGGCGAGATCATTGGCAATCTGTGAAGCTGAAGTGCAAATATATCAATCTGAAAATAGGGCAATGAGAATTAAGATCAATCTTCGGTTATGAAGTGATTGCATTTCCATCGCTGATATTTTGAAAGTAGCAAGATTTGAAGTAGATTACTGCCATTGTCTCGGAGATATAATCGTGATAGACGGACAATCGATCGGCCGCGTTGCTCTTCGACACTACGCCGCTCTTCAGAATCTTGAGACAAACGATGTGGGCAGGCTTTCAAACTGGTTGTCCGATACTCAGAAAAGGGTCGAAGCAAACGAAGAAATATCGCTTAGACTGAAATCGGGAGAGATGCGAAGGCATCATCTGGAGCGCCCTCTTTGGTGACGAGGTGCAGCGCCTACCGAGCATCGATGAGTTCATTATCGCAAAATTAGCAAAGGATGATGTGCGAATTCTGATCGAAAACTATACAGATCTGGACGAAGAAGGCCTCCCACGAAGGATATGGTTGACATCATTGCGGTGAGGTAAAATGGGCCTTGCCGACCTCCACGCGGCCAGCCGTTGGCAGCTCGGCGTGAGCGAACTCGATCTGAACCCGCTGAGCCCGTGGTGTGGCGAGCCGAAGAGCTACACGCTGTCCTCGCCCGGCCTCGCCCCGCTGGAACTGCACCCGTCGCGCGTGGTGCGCTTCCTCGGCAACCCGCTGCCCGACCGGGCGCGGCGGGCGCGCTGTGGTCGGACTCCGTCCTGCAGTCCCTGTACGACGCCGTCCACGCCGCGGCGCTGTGCTGGCCGGGGCGACGAGCCTGCTGCACGAGGCGAAGGTCGACGTGGTCACGGTGCCGAACCTCTCCGAGCACCTGAGTTCGGCCGAGACCACCGAGCAGCTCTCCGCCCGCTTCGCCTACAGGAATGAGTCATCCAGCCGTCGAAAATGCCGACACATTTTCGCCGGGTCACGCCGCATGAGCGGCGGCGCGCATTCGCGCTTTCCAGCGGTCAAAACATTTAACCGCTGGTATCACCAGCGAAACCGCGGGGCATCGCATCCAGCATGGCGCCCCGCACCCGTCCGCCGCTCCCCTCCGTCGACATCGCCCTCCCGCGCGCCTTCCGCCCGCTCTTCACCCCCTCGCGCTACAAGGCCTTCTACGGCGGTCGCGGCTCCGGCAAATCCCATTCCGTCGCCACCGCCCTCGTGCTGATGGCGGCCGAGCGCCCGCTGCGCATCCTCGCGGCCCGCGAGATCCAGCGCTAGATCCGCGACAGCTCGAAGCGCCTGCTCGACGACCGCATCGCCGCCCTGGGCCTCGAGCGGCGCTACCGCTCGACCGCCGAAGCCATCCGCGGCCGCAACGGCTCGCTGTTCCTGTTCGCGGGGCTGCGCTCGAACCCGGAGTCGATCAAGTCGATGGAGGGGGTCGACATCGCCTGGGTCGAGGAGGCGGCCTCGGTGTCGCAGCGCTCGCTCGACATCCTGGTGCCGACCATCCGCAAGGCGGGCTCCGAACTCTGGTTCACCTGGAACCCGCGCCACCCCAACGACCCCGTCGACGCCCTGTTCCGCCGCGGCCCGCCCCACCCCGACGCGGTCGTGGCCGAGGTGAGCTACGCCGACAACCCGTGGTTCCCGGCCGTGCTCGACGCCGAGCGCCTGTGGGACCGCGCCCGCGACCCCGAGAAATACGCCCACGTATGGGAGGGCGCCTACCAGTTGCACGCCGAGACGCGCGTGTTCCGCCGTTGGCGCATCGACAGCCTCGCCGTGCCGGAGCGGGCGCGGCCCTATTACGGCGCCGACTGGGGCTTCGCCGCCGACCCGACCGTGCTGGTGCGCTGCTTCCTGTTCGACGGCACCATCTACATCGATCGCGAAGCCTACCGGGTCGGCTGCCCCATCGGCGAGACGGGCGCGCTGCTGCGCGGCGTCGAGGGCACGCACGGGGCGGGCGCCTGGCCCGTCACGGCCGACAGTTCCCGGCCCGAACTCATCGACCACCTGCGCCGCGAGGGGTTCCGCATCCGCCCGGCCAAGAAGGGCAAGGGCTCGGTCGAGGAGGGCGTGGCCTTCCTGCAGGGGCACGACATCGTGGTCCACCCGGACTGCCGGCACGCCATCGACGAGCTGACGCTCTATTCCTACCGCACCGACCCGCTCACGGGCGACATCCTGCCGGTGCTGGAGGACCGCAACAACCACGTCATCGATGCGCTGCGCTACGCGCTGGAGGGCGTGCGGCGGTCGGGGTACCGGCTGCTCGACCTCGTGTGACGCGCGATCCGGACGAAGGGGTCGGGGCACGGATCGTGGCCTCGCGCGTCGATCGAGCGCGGATGCCTTCCGCATGGCGAAGCCATCGAACGGACGGCGCATGACGGGGCGCGCGAACGGCAAACGCCGCCGCGGACGATCCGCGGCGGCGTTGAAGCGGGCGATGGTGAGGAGGGCGCGCCCGGCGAGCGCGCCTTGCTCAATGGGCGCGGCGCGCGCCCTTGGCGGTGCTCCGCGCGGCGCGCGGGGCCGCGAGGGCGGCGGCGGCCACCACGGTTTCGGCGGGCGCCTTCGGGGCCGCCACCTTGGCCGGGGCGGGTGCCTTCGGGGCCGCGGCCTTCTTCGGAGCCGCGGCTTTCCGGGCCGCGGGAGCCTTCGCGGGAGCCTTGGCGACAACGGCCGCCGGCGCCGGCGCGGCCACGACGGCCTCCGGAGCGCGGGCTTCGAGCGCCTCGGCGGCGAACCAATGGTCCTGGTGGCGACCGTGCGGGCGGCCCTCGCCGTCCCAGATGAAGTAAGCGCGCAGCGCGATGTCGGCGTGGTTCGAAACGGTGGCGGTCATGGATCGGACTCCGGGATGGGCCCGTCGCGCGGGCCGTGATGGGGGGGATCCCGGGAGCCTGCCGCCCTTGCGGGTGACGCGGGGGGCCTCCGGGATGGCTCGCGGACATCGGGCGCCACCGCTTCGACGATGGTCTTCGAGGGTTCGCTCCGGCCCGCCGCCCCTCATCAGTGCCGCCCGGGGCTGGCGCGAGGCTGACGTCGCCGCCCACCCCTGGTTTTGTTCTTGATTCGTTCTTGACTTTGGGCGCCTGATCTGGTCTATATCGCTTCACTGCAGATCTGCGGTTCGGCCCGGGGCGCTTCGCTTCCCGGGCCTTTTTTTGGCCCGGAGGGACGGCGCGATGGCGAGGAAGCCGACCCGCCGGCGCGAGCCGGACGCCTCGCCCGACGCCGCCACGGCGGCAGTCCGCGCCGCCATCCGCGCCCACGTCCCCGATGCCATCCGCGAACTCGCCCGCCTGGCCCACGAGGCGACGAGCGAAGCGGCGCGCGTGTCGGCCATCAACGCCCTGATCGACCGCGGCTACGGCGACCTGAAACACGCCGCCGAGGCCGACGAGGGCGTGGCCGGCATCACGGTGCGCTTCGTGGGGCCGGCCGACAAGGCCTGACCGGGGCAACAACCTTCTCCCGCTCGCCGGGAAGGTGTCATCCCGAAGCCATGACGGATGAGGGGAAGCCCAGGGCTCCCCAGCCCTGAACATCCCCGGGCCGACCGCCCCTGCCGCTCCTGAGCGGCGGGCCGCCGTCGCACGTCTCTCCCATCAGTGAGGTCCGCGCATGTCGTTCTCGTTCGGTGCGGGCGTTCGCGACAGCCTGTCCAACACATGATCGCGGCGCGGCAGGAGCTCGACCTGCGACCGCAACTGGAGCGGCTCGACCCGCTGATCTGCCGGTCGGAGGGGATCGACGAGGGTGCGCTGTCCTTCGCGTTCCGGCCGCTGTGGCAGCTCGACGAGCCGGCGAAGGCGGCGCTGGCGCTCAGCCGGGCGCAGGCGACGCAGGTCTACGCGGGGCTGAAGCTGTGGCCCGCGGAGGTGACGGCGAAGCTTGTCGAGGCGCAGCTGATCGCGGACAGGACCTACCCGAATGCCGCGACGGTGTTCGCGGAAGACGGGACGGCCGGCGATCAGGTCACAGCCGATGCCTTCCCGGTCCGCCCCGGGTTTAATCCCGCCCAGCCGCGCGCGCCCGACGGACGATGGACGGCCGAAGGCGGCTCTTCATCAGCAGGTTCGTTCGTCCCCGTTGCGCACCACATCAATGAAGATCCCGATCCTACTCCGGAGGAAGAGAAAGAAGAACTGGAGGAGAAACTCAAGGCACGCGAAGACCCGCAGAGGTTTTTTCGCTTCGGTCCCGACCCGAATGGCATCCTCCGCATCCCTATGATGCCGGGCAGTGGGAAGCCCGGCGTGACACCACCGGCCGCCGGTGCATCGGGGGGACCGGTCGCGCCTGCTGCAAAGCCACCGATGCCAGGGACGGCAGTGCCCCCGCCGCGGAGCGCTATACGCTTTGGAGCAAACCCAAATCAAACCTTCCACGCGTACAGGCATACCGACGATCTCGGACTCGATCGCGTGCGGGTTGAAGAAGCGATACGAAATCATTTAATATCGAATTTAGGTACGCTGCAAGATGGGCTTATTCAGGGTAGCGTCATCGTCGATGGACAAAAGCTCGAATACAACGCCTTCAAGCTTCCAAACGGGGACATCAATGTCGGACGCATCACCACCTCGAAATGACGACAGAGCAAGATACCTCCGGCCCGAAGAGAAGGCTCTCATTAAAACGGCACTTGGATCGTCCATCGCTCCGAATTTGGACAAACTGAAGGTGGTGGATGCGGACGATGGGGGGATGGGAGGGGTCCGATTCCAAACTGGTTCCTCGACGGGGCGGGTTTTCGGATCGGAGTTAGCTCGACTGACATACATAGATGTCGATGGTATTCCTGTGAGCATCACATTGAATTTGGATAGTGATGGAAATCTTTTCGAACTTGATTTCTGGAAAATCGATTTCTCACCTCTATTAACCTACCCAGAAGGTCAAAGATTGGGAAGGGATGACCCATAGGGTCGATCCTTCCGAAAAGTAGATCACTTCGAGCTTTTGGCGACCTCATCCTCCTTTACGAGGCGACGGTTGACATCGCAACGGTGCCGAAAAGTTCCGAACACCCGAAATCGGCCGACACGACCGCGCAGCCCTCCGCCCGCTTCGCCTATGGGGCGGCGATGAATTCGATCAATAACCTGCTGCTGCTGCTGCTGCTGCTCGGCGACGGCGAGAGGTGCTCGGCGTGCTGACACCGATCGGGACGGCGGAGGCCGCGGAGGAGCCTCCCGAGGAGGTGAACCGCCGTTCGGAGGAGCTGGCCGAGCCCGCCAACCTCCAGCCCGACGAGATGATGCGGAGCCAGCGCTTCGCCGCCGCCTGGGAGACGCTCAAGCAGATCGATCCCGACAACGATGCGTTCAGGGTCCTGAGGGCGCCCGGCGCGGCGACGACCGAAGCGGAGGTCGAGAGCCTCGAAGGAGCTGTGAGGGACGCCTACGTCGAGCGGGTATGCACTTTTCTCAGGCCGAATGGTAAGCTGATCGGTGAAGAAGGCACGTCGCCGTATATCCGACGACGACCTGATGGAATCCAGGCAGCACAGCGCGACTTCGAATACCTGAGTGCAGGTGGCACGGTCGTCCCTTTCACAGTAATTGCTCACGAGGTCGTGCTGCCGTTCAGGCCGGCACGGCGATTGGCTGGCCTCGCAGCGTGAGGCGGATGGCA
>NZ_QYBB01000080.1 GCF_004137685.1 Lichenibacterium minor
CCTTTAGGCTAGCCGTAAGCCCGTAAAGTCGGCCGCGGGCCAGTCATCCCGCAAGGCGGTCTTCGTCGGACGCGTACGACGGGATCGCAGGCGGCGCAGGTTGGCGCAGAGCACCAGCAGCGCCATCGCCAGTGCCGCCCCGTATACGAGGAGCACCGCGTCCTCGATCGTGTCCAGGCGACCGCGCAAAGAGCCCAACAGGTCGAGGTTGGCGGCGACGCGCGCCGTCCAGTCCGACTCGCGGTCGAGCCGGAGCAGCACCTCCTGCCCGGCCTGGGCGAAGCCGAGGAGGGCGAGGACAGGGAGCGCGAAGGCCACCGGCGACAGGAGCGGCGCAACGCGTGGCCAGGAGGGCCGTAGCACCAGCCACGCTTGGAGGCCGACGACGCCGTGCACGTAGACGGCCAGCACGGCGGCGAGTTGCTGGAGCGCGTAGGCCGGGGCGTAACGCCAGTAGACGGCGAGGACGAACCCGTAGTCGGCGTCGAAGGCCTGGTCGAGGTCGCTCGCCACCTGAAGGGCGACGACGTGGGCGACGATCAGCGGTGGGATCGCCAACCCGAGCAGCAGTTGCACCCAGTCCGTCCGCGACAGGCGCAGGGTGCGCCGGGCAGACAGGGCCTGGAGTCCCAGCACCGCATGGGCGACCGCGGCCCCGAGCAGGACGACCTGGCAAGGCCAGAGCTGCCACGGGGCCAGCAACCAGACGCGAGCCCGATCCATCGTTCCGATCGACGAGAGCCCCAGCGCCAGGTCGGCGAGGTGCATGGCGACGAAGCAGAGCAGCACGAGTCCCGAGGCCAGCCTGACGCGCCCGCGGATCGCGGGAGCGTGCATCCGTTCCGGCGTCATCTCGCCCTCCCGTCGTCAGGTCTGCCATTGTGGAAGCGCCGCCGCGGCGGTCGCGGGCTCATCGCGGCGCCTCGCGAACGACGTCGGCAGCGAGGCGTTGCAGGAACCCGCGCATCCGGGACAGGAACAGGTCGGGGCGCTCGTCCCGATGATCGTGGCTGGCGGCGACGTCGGAGCTGATCGACGCCTGCGCGCGTCGGGCCAGGTCCTCCAACGCGGCCGCGAGGTCGGGATGATCCTCGATCGCGGCGGTTATCGCCGCCTCATCGAGGCGGAAGGCCTTCACCGGCGTCAGCGCCTTGGCAGTCGCCGCATAGGGCGAGCCCGTGATCAGCCCGATCGCGCCAAGGCTGCCGCCCGGACTCATGCGGTGGTGGATCTCCGACCCGTCCGGTTCGCGCCGCAGGATCCCGACCGTGCCCGAGGCGACGACATAGAGGGCCTCGGCGGGGTCGCCCTGCTCGAACAGCCTTTCGTCCGGCGCGAGCCGGAGGTCGGCCATCAACGCGGCCAGGAGGTCGCGTTCCCGGCCCGCCATGGTGCCGAACAGGTCCGACCCGGCGAGCAGGTCGGCCGAGGTCGGGATCGCAAGCGGCGGGACCTCCGCCAAGCCCTCGACGGCGAGCGGGATCGCGGCGTGGAACAGGTGGCGCTGCACCTGCGCCAGCACCTCCGTCCGCGCCGGGCCGATGACTTCGTTGCCGGCGACTGAGAAGGCGATCTCGTACGAGGCCCCATCGCCGCGCAGCGCGGTCTGCACCACGGCGGGCGGAGGATCCGATAGGGGCAATCTGCAGGCCTTCACGGCCGCGTCCAAAGCGGCCCTGCAGCGCTCCGGCATAACGCGCGGGTCGAGCCGGACCTCGACCGTGGTCCGGCGCACGGGTGCGGGCAGGCTGTGGTTGACCAGTCGCGACTTGGCCATGACGCTGTTGGGCACCACGGCGACGTCGCCGTTTGCCGTGGCGATCAGCGTCGAGCGCCAGTTCACCTCGCGGACGCGCCCTTCGACGCTGCCTTCGACCCAGAGGGAATCCCCCGCCCGGTAGGGCCGCTCGATGTCGATGGCGATGCCTGAGAAGACGTCCGACAGCGTGCTCTGCAACGCGAGCCCGATCACGACCGCGATCACGCCGGAGGTGGCGATCAGCCCGCCGACCGGGACGGAGAAGACGAGGTCGACGATTGCCAGGGCGGCGGCGACGTAGACCGCGCCACCGATCAGGTCCGACAGGATCTGGGTCTCGCGCGAGCGGTTCTGCAGCACGAGGAGCAGGCGCGCCACGCCGGCCACGCTTCGGGCCGCGACGATCCACCAGCCGGCCTCGACGGCCTGCTGCCACGCCCGGTCCCAGGCCCCGTCGGCGTAGATCTCCGGCTGCAGGGGCGAGCCGACGACGCGCTGGATCAGGAGGGTGAGGAGCACGAGCGTCGCCACACGCCACAGCGCGCGCGCCGAGACCGGCCAGCGCGGAAACAGCAGCGGCACCGCGATGCCCCCAAAGAGCACCACCGTGGCGAAGGAGAGGAGGGTATGCGCGCTCATCCGTGGCGTCCCATTGCGTCGCCCCTCTCAGTGCGAGAGTTCGGGGAACAGCCGGGGCAACATGTCACCCGCGAACTCCATGAAGGCCCGCATGGGCCCGGACGGCGCGCGGCTCGGCGGGTGGACGAGGCACAGGTCGAAGACGGGCAGCCCCCAACCCGGCAGCACCTCGACTAGCCTGCCGTCGCGCATGAGTTCCGGCTGCACCACCGGAGGCAGGTCGCCGATGCCGCCGTCCGCCAGCATGAGCGACGTCAGCCCGGCGTAGTCGCTGATGGCGAGGTGTGGCCTGAAGCGCAACACCTCCCTCTTGGAGCCGCCGACCTCGGTCAGGGTCCAGGTGCTCTCGACGCCGGGGAACGCGAAGGCCAGGAGCGGATGGGCCAGCAAGTCGCGCGGGACCAGCAACGGCTTGACGCCTCGCAGATAGCTGGGGCTGGCGACGAGTTGGTGCCGGTAGGTGATCAGCTTCAGCCGGCCCTGCTCGGCTTTCCTTTGAGGTCCGATCTTGACCTGAAGGTCCACGCCGTCCGGGAAGTCGTCGGCGATCCGCCCCGAGATGAACACCTTAACGCCGACGTTTGGGAACGAGACGCGGAAGGCGGCGACCAGCGGCGCCAGCACCGTGTCGGAGATGCTGGGCGGGGCGGAGATCCGAAGCGTCTCGGACGCCTCGGTCCGCCGCTTCGATCGCGCGTCGTCGACCGCGTCGTTGATCTCGGCGAGGGCTCGGGCCTGTTCGATGAGCTTCGCGCCGTCCTCCGTCAGTTGCACGGCGCGCGTCGAGCGCAGGAGCAGACGCGCGCCGAACTCCCCTTCCAGGTCGGCCACCCTTCGACTGACGGTGGAGACCGGCATGTCGAGCCGCCGCGCGGCCTCGGTGAAGCTCTTCGCCTCGACGACCTTGGCGAAGATCATGAGGGCGTTCAGGTCAGCCATCGGTGTCCTAAATCCGAGATCAGAATTCCCATTATCGGAAACCATCACTCTTGGTACGGTCCACATACTTTGGTTTAGTTGATAGATAAAGGCTCGTTGGGGCAAGGTGGTCGCCGTCACAATCTCGAAGCGATCCCGCTTATGAGCAGGAAAACACGATCATGTAGGGTTCTCATCCACAAGAACGTCGAAGCCGCCCTGCTTACTGCGGCGTTGCTCGGGTCCACCTCGATCTTTCCGGCGCGTGCACAGACGACGCAGCCTCACCCAGCCACGATGGGAGCCAGCACCATGGCCCAGGACGAAGCCGCCATCCGAGCCGCGCTGGCCTCCTACAATGCTGCGCTGAATGGAGGAGACACGAGCGACGTCCTGCTGCTCTACGACCAGGACGGCATCTGCATGGCGCCGTTCAGCCCCTCAAGCATCGGCCAGGCCGCCCTGCGGAAGGCCTACGACGGTTTCTTCCTCGAGTTGAAGTTCAATGTAAAGTTCGACATCAACGAAGTCGTCGTCATGGCCCCCGACTGGGCCTTCGTGCGCACGAACTCCGCTGGCACGACGCTGCACCACTCGACCGGCAAGACCGTGTCGGAGGCGAACCAGGAACTCTTCGTCATGCACAAGGGCGCCGACGGGCGCTGGCGCATCGCGCGCTACAGCTTCTCTCCTACCAACCCACCCAGCGCCTGAGGCACTATCCAGAAGACGTTTCGCAGCGCTGAGTCCAAGGGAGTCGACTTATGTTCAAATCGATCGCGTCAGCAACGCTCCTGTGCTGTCTCCTCTCGTCCGGGGGCGCCCGCGCCGAGGGACAGGCCTTGTCGGCCAACGGGGGATCATCGGGGATGGTGCCAGCCAAGGTGGGCTCGGGAAACCAGTCGCCGGATGTCGAGACTCCCTACGCGCCGCCTGCGAGGTCATCGCTGTTTCCAGACGAGAACGGGAGGCTGCCCGTCAACGGCGCAGCCGATCGCCCGAACGGCCAGACGAAGTAGGTGGTCCCTCCTTCGAGAGCGAGGACAGCGTGATACCATCGAGACTGTCAGCGAAGCATTGGATCGGCGGGGACTGGGTTGACTCCTCGCTGCGCCGCGAGAGTGTCGACCCGGCGACGGGTGAGCCGATAGGTACCTACGCCGACGGGGGTGCCTCCGAGGCCGCGCTGGCCGTCGCGGCCGCGCGCCGGGCCTTCGTCGACTCACCCTGGCGCGGGGACAGGCGCCTGCGGGCGAGGACCCCCAACGTCATGGCCGACCGGTTCGAGGCGAGGGCCGAGGACCTCGTCGAGATCCTGGCCCTGGAGAACGGGAAGATCGTTCCCGAGGCACGCTTCGAGGTCGGCAGGGTGGCGTCGAAGCTGCGCTTCTACGCCGCCCTCGCCCTGACCGAGTTCGGCCGCGCCATCGAGACCGCGCCGGGCCGCTATTCCACGACGTTGCGCGAGCCCATGGGCGTGGCCGGCGTCATCGCGCCCTGGAACTCCCCCGTGGTGCTGTTCATCCGCTCGCTGGCGCCCGCCCTCGCCGCAGGATGCACGGTGGTCGGCAAGCTGCCGGGGCTTACGGCCCAGACGAACGCCCGCATGTGCGAGGTCTTCGCCGAGGTGGAAACCCTTCCGGCCGGGGTCGTAAATGTCGTCACTGAACTCCACGGCGACGCCGCCCGCGCCATCGTCGACTCGCCCGACGTCCCGATCATCAGCCTGACCGGCAGCTCGAAGACCGGCCAGCAGATCATGGCGTCGGGCGCCAAGCACATGAAGCGGTTCGGCGGCGAGCTCGGCGGCAAGACGCCCATCCTGCTGTTCGACGACGCCGACCTCGACCGCGCCCTCCCGGTCGTCGAGAAGGCGCTCACCACATTCGCCGGCCAATTCTGCATGACCGGGAGCCGCCTTCTGGTGCACCGCGCCATTCTCGATAGGGTCCGGGACGGGCTGGCGACGCGGCTCGAGGCCGTCAGGGTCGGACGGGCGTCCGACCCGGCGAGCCAGATGGGGCCGATGATCGATCGCGCCAACGTCGAGCGCGTCGACAAGGTTGTCGAGGAGGCGATCGCGGCTGGCGCTCGGGTCGTGACGCGCGGTGGTCCCCTCCGCAACGGACCCCTGTCTCGCGGCGCCTTCCACCGTCCCACGCTGCTAGAGATCGACGACCATAGGCTGCCCATCGCCCAGGAGGAGGTGTTCGGACCCGTGCTCGTCATGCAGGCCTTCGACGCCGAGGCCGAGGCGGTCGCACTCGCCAACGACTCCCAGTATGGCCTCGCCGCCTCGATCTGGTCGTCGGACGTCGACCGTCCGCTGCGCGTCGCCCGCCTCATCGACGCCGGCACGGTGTGGGTCAACGACTGGGCGGTCGTCCACGACGAGACCGAGGAGGGCGGCTACAAGCAGAGCGGGCTCGGGCGCCTCAACGGCGTGTCGGCCATGGACGACTTCGTCGAACACAAGACGATCGTCCACGGGGTGAGGCTGTGACGGCCCGTCGAGGGGCCGCGGGCCGCTCGGAGCCCGCCGGCTCCGGTCCCGGTCGGGCGCTATCGGGAGATCACCATGCGTGATGGAAGGATCGGCGTGGGCATGATCGGGCTCAGTCCCGGCGAGGGGTGGGCGGCGCGAGCCCACGTCCCCGCGCTGCGGGCGCTGCCAGCCTACGAGCTGGTCGCGGTCGCCAACACCAGCCTCGAGTCCGCACGGGCCAGCGCCACGGTCTTCGGGATTCCCGGCGCATACGGTGATGCCGCGGCGCTCGCCCGAGCTCCCGACATCGACCTCGTAGTCGTCACCGTGAAGGTGCCGCACCATCGCGCCCTGGTGGAAGCCGCCGTCGCGGCAGGCAAGATGGTCTACTGCGAATGGCCTCTCGGCAATGACCTCGCCGAAGCCGAGGTCATGGCGGAGGCGGCCCGCGCCGCGGGTGTCCGCACCGTGGTGGGGTTGCAGGCCCGGTCGTCGCCGGTCCTGCGCTACCTCGGCGACCTCCTGCGTTCGGACTACGTCGGGGAGGTGCTGTCCACCACGCTGGTCGGCTCCGGAGGGCTGCTCGGGCCGACGACGAGCGCCCGCGACGCCTATACCAACGATCGCGCCAACGGCGCCACTATGCTGACGTTTCCGTTCGGTCCCACGGTCGACGCCCTGTGCGGATGCCTCGGCGAGTTCCGCGACCTGTCGGCCGTCACTGCGATGCGACGTCACAGCTCCAAGATAATGGAGACGGGTCAGGAGAGCCCGATCAAAGCGGAGGACCAGGTGGTCGTCGCCGGCACGTTGGAGGGCGGCGCCGTGGCCTCCGTCCACTATCGGGGAGGCTCGTCGCTCGGCACCAACCTGCGCTGGGAGATCAATGGCACGCAAGGCGACCTCGAGATCACTGCCTCGAGCGGGCACCTGCAGCTGTCGCCCCTGACGCTGCGGGGTGCCCGTGAGGGCGACCCAGGGCTGACGGAATTGCCTGTCCCGGCAGCTTACAGGACGGTGCCGAACGCGCTTCCGAGCCACGTCGTCAACGTCGCCGAAGTCTACGCCCAGTTCACCTTGGGGGACAGAGCCCCTCACCCGGTCGCGGACTTCGACGGGGCGGTGCAGCGCCATCGCCTGATCCGGGCGATCGAGACATCGGCGGCGGAAGGTCACCGCGTCGCGCCGTGAGGTCGCGCGCTTGCGCGTCGACCCGAGGCTCCCTGGCACTTCCGCCGATCCTCTCGACGTCGACGGCGACTTCTCAATCTAGAGTGATGGTGAAGGCGCGTCGAAGCCGAATCCGACGCGCCCTTCCAGGCGAATGCATTGGCGCGCCCATTCGCTCGGTAAGCATATGAGCCAAGTCATCCAGCAATTGATCTCACTGCTCGACCGAGTAACATCGGCCCCATCTAGTGCTCGGCTACACATTAGGGAGGAGCCGTTGGCGACCCGCTGCTGACGATGCCATTAAGCCGCATGCCAGCACGCTCCACGCTGCTCGCTTTGCTAGCCTTTTTTATCCTCGGCAACGTGGAATGCGCCACGGCGCCCGAAAACGACTGGCTGATGACTGGAAATATCATCACCGCTGATACCTTCGATGCTGGTCCAGCAATCGATATCGATTCAAACTCAGTAGAGAAAGCCAAACCATGGTCAACAATCTAGTGCCGAATGGCCGCTCGCGACGCGGATTTCTGAAAATGGCATCCGCATGTTCATTTAAAACCTGCTTTTTGGTCGGCTCGCTTGCAGTGAGCGCTGCATCTGGCCAGACCTCTTCACCGGTGACGGTATCGAGCCAACTACCCGCGAATTGGCGCGACATCAAGGATGGGGTAGGCGGCTATCCCGCGGGTCCGATGCTTGAGATTGCCCTGCGTCGTACCCACTCGGACAAGCTTGAGATGTTCAAGTGGCGCTCAGAGTTCATTGCGATGTTAAGTGCGCAGCCGGGCCCGCTCGTCGAGCGCGAGTGGCATTCGACATGGGGCCTTCCCGCCAATACGGGCGCAGGTACTTGGACCGGTATGACTTGGTGGGAGAACCAGCAGAAATGGCAGGACATGGCCAACGTGCTCTTCTCAACGCCAGTCGCCGAGAAGTGGCTTCAAACTCTTGATATGACCCTGGTCTTCGTCAAGCCGCTCGACAAGAGTTTCGACCTTCATACGCTGGCTCAATCCAGCGGGCAGGTGCTCGAATTAGGCTTGCTGGCCTTCCCTGCATTCGATGGGAATGCTGCCACTGGAAACGATCCCGCCGCAGCTCAAACCTATCTCGACGCCCTGAAGAAGAACGGCGCCGAAACATATCGATTTGCCATATATCCAAACATGACCGGGACCAACGGTCCTTATACAGTTGCATACAATAAAAACAGTCCGCCTGACAAGTACGGTGAGCAATGGTATGTCTACATGGCGAGTTACGAATCGGCAGAGACGCGAATTCGACTGCAAGCTACTGACGAGGTGCGTCGCGCGTTCGAAGAACTCACGAATTCTATGGTGAAGGGGCATTCGGACATACAGGTTATGGAGCGATCAACTTCACAAGTCTGCATCAAGAAAAGTACCCATGCATGCTCACTTGATCCGGATGACTGCCACGTAGGCTTGATGGGAAGTGGTGACACTTGGGCCGCCAGTTGCAGTGAGCGCCCACAGCCGTGTATGACGGATTACAATGTCTGCTCACAGATCTCCCCTAGGACCTGTGACGCGTTGGGCGGTAAACGGGCCGAATCTTGCTCCCAAACTACTCATCCCTGACAATAGGACTTTGGCGAATCTTTTTAGCTTGTGAGGGGCGTTGAGGGCTCCCGGCTTCCCTCCCGTCGCAGAGTGAGATGGTCTAGCCCGGAAGATTCATGGTAAGATGGCGAGTGTAGCCTAACATGCTGATCAAGCTCATGACGTGAATCCTGCTCGGGTGCGGCCTCGCCTTGACAGCCTTGAACGCGCTCGGGGGTTGCCTCGCCGACTGGACGGCACTTCCGGCCCTGTCGACGATGCTGGGCCTGCCGGCGATCAGTCTCTTAGTCCTGGGCTGGGGCGTATCCTCCATGTCGCTCAAGGTTGTGACCGTAGCGATGTGGGGGAGCCTCCGCCTTCGCCGTCTGCCCGTGCTCCGGGCCATGGTGGTGCAACGCGCCCGCGACGGCGCGAACCTCGCCTCGACGCTTAACATCAGCGCCCTCAACCTCGGGAATGCGGTCGGTGCCGGCATCGGAGCGGTCGCCATCGCACACGGGGTCCCGCTCGCGCACGTGCCGATCCTGGCCGGCACCTTGGCGCTGGTCGGATTAACGATGTCGGGCGCGGCCGTGCGGCTGAAGAAGACCTTCGCGGACATGGCTGGTACCAACGCATAGGGACAGATAGACGTACGTATAGTTGATGGAGCGACACACCCGCGTCAACATAAGCACGTTGCTTGCACGATCGTCCGACGCCATCGAGTTTCGTGGGAAGTAAATATTGCTCTCGCTGGTAGGCCGCATTTCTCGCGTCGTAATTGCTCACGAGGTCGTGCTGCCGTTCAGGCCGGCACGGCGATTGGCTGGCCTCGCAGCGTGAGGCGGATGGCA
>NZ_QYBB01000081.1 GCF_004137685.1 Lichenibacterium minor
CGTTCGGTGCACTGCGCGAACTCAAGGCGCTCGGGCGCTGCGTGCCGGACGAGGTCCGGGTGATCGGCTTCGGCGACGACGAGGCCGCCGGCTGCGTCGCGCCCGCGCTGACGAGCCTTCGGCCGCCGCGCCGCGAGATCGGCCTCGCCGCGGCCGAGGTTCTCCTCGCAAGGATCGCCGGCGGGGCACCGCAGCGGCTCGTGTTCGGCCCGGCGTTGGTGGAGCGGGCCAGCACCGGCGTCGCGTCTTGAGCGGCCCCCTCCGTTTCCGCCTCGCCCTCGACGCGCGCTGCACCGTGGGGGAGAGCCCGGTGTGGGACGCGGAAATCGCGGCGCTGTTGTTCTGCGACATCCCGAACGGCCTGATCTGCGAGTGGCGGCCGAGCGACGGCGCGCGGCGGAGTTGGTCCTTCGGCGAAAGCGTGGGCAGTTTTGGCCTTTGCCGCTCCGGGCGGCTCGTGGTGGCGCTGCGGCGCAGCGTGGTGCTGCTGTCGCGGCACGACGGAAGCGTGGTGCCGCTCGCCGAGGTGCCGGAGCCCGAGGGCAACCGCTTGAACGACGGCAAGGTCGGGCCAGACGGTTGCTTCTGGGTCGGCGGCATGGACGACAGGCCCGAGAAGCAGCCGACCGCCAGCCTGTACCGCGTGACCCCGGACGGCCGCGTCGAGCGCAAGGCGGAGGGCCTCATGGTGTCGAACGGCCTCGCCTGGACGGCCGACGGCGCCACGATGGTCCATTCCGATAGCCGCGCCCGGACGATCGACGCCTACGAGTTCGACGCCGCCTCGGGGCGTATCGGCAGCCGTCGTCGCCTCGCCACTCTCACCGATGCGGACGGGCGACCGGACGGCGGGGCCTTCGACCGCGAAGGGACCTATTGGAGCGCCGGCGTGTCGGCCGGAGTGCTCAACCGCTTCTCGCTCGCAGGAGGTCTGCTGGAGCGCCACCCGTTCCCGGTCCCCGCGCCGACGATGCCGTGCTTCGCGGGCGGGACGCTGTTCGTGACGTCGCTGCGGGAGGGACGCGACGCCGACACGCTGCGGCGGTGGCCGGCGCTGGGCGGGATCTTCGCTGCGCCCGCGCCCGGGCGGGGCGTGCCGGTTGGGCTGTTCGGGGACGACTGATCGCGCTTCGCGTCCGCCCGAGGTTGGGCCGGCGTCCCGGATCGTCGCGTTCTCTCGCATGGGACGGCGATGCCGGAGTGCTCGAACGCGACTGGTCAGGACCTTACCGGGGCTCCCGAATTCCGCCTCGAGACTGAAGTGTGCCCATCGTCGATCTCCAGCCTTTTGATCTCCCCAACAACAAAGAGGTAACTCACGACCGTCACCAAGGCATTCGCGCCGACGAAAATCAGGGCGCCGTCGAACGAGCCCGTGTTCTGCACGATGAACCCGATGACGATCGGCGTTGTGATAAGCGACATGTTGCCGAGCATGTTGAATAACCCGCCGCCGAGCCCCGCGATCTCCTTGGGAGCGGCGTCGGAGTTGACCGCCCAACCGAGGGCCCCGATGCCTTTGCCGAAGAACGCGACGGCCATGATAGCGATGACGAGCCACGGCGTTTCGACGACGTTGCACAGGATCATGCACATCGACAGGCCGAGCCCGAGACAGATCGGGATCTTGCGCGCCAGGGTCAAAGACACGCCTCGCCGCACCATCCAGTCCGACCAGAAGCCGCCGATGACGCCGCCGCAGAAGCCGAAGATGGCCGGAACAGAAGCCGCCAGACCAGCGCTGAGGATGGTCAGATGGCGCTCCTGGACAAGGTAGACCGGAAACCAGGTCACGAAGAAGTAGGTCACTGTGTTGATGCAGTACTGGCCCAGGTAGATGCCGAGCATCATGCGGCTCCCCAGGAGCCGCCGCACGGACTGCGCCATGTCGATCTCGTCCGCGACCGTCGGGACGACCGCAGAGCCGGCTGGTCCAGGTCCCGCCGACCGTGCTTTCGGCATGTCCATGGTGACCAGCGCCCCTCCTCGCTCGATGTAGTCGAGTTCGGCTTTCCCGAGGCGGGGATGCAGCGCGGGCACATGCATCACCAGGAGCCATACGAGCGCCACGAGCATGCCCAGGGCTCCCATAGAGACGAAGACCCAGGGCCAACCGAAGCGCGTCACGATCCAGGCCATGACCGGAGCGAAGACGATGGTCGCGAAATATTGGGCGGCGTTGAACAGCGCCGAGGCTGTGCCGCGCTCGCTGGCCGGGAACCAGGCCATCACGACGCGTCCGTTCGCGGGAAACGACGGGGCTTCGGCCAAGCCCACGAGCAATCTCAGCGCGATCAGCACGCCGAGCGCGGCCGTGGCGCCGACCATGCCGACGATGCCCTGCAGAGCGGTGGCCAGCGACCATGCCACGATGCTGGCGAAGAAGACCAGCTTGGAACCGAAACGGTCGAGCAGCCAGCCGGCCGGAAGCTGCGCGGCCACGTAGGACCAGCCGAGGGCCGAAAAGGCGAAGCCCATGGCGACCGCGTTCAGCCCCAGGCTCTTCGACAGGGCTGGGCCGGCGATGGCCAACGTCGCCCTGTCCGCGTAGTTCAGCACGGTGATGATGCACAACATGGCCAGGATGGTGAAGCGAACGCGACCGACCGCGGCGTCTCTCGGTCTCATGGTGACGGACATCGTCTTCTGACACTGTTCGAGGATGGGGTGGAGCGGTGCGGGCTCCCGTTCCGCCTCTCGCCTGGAGACGACGGGAGGCGTATCAACCGGCTTGGTGAGATGTTTCCGGGTCGCGAATCCTGTCATGGCGGACCGCTTCGACCCAGCCTTGCGTCTTGACGTCGCTGCGCAGCCGCCATTTCAGGATCTCGCCGATCAAGGTCGTCTTGACGGCTTGGTGATCGGGGCTGCGCCACAGGTCCGACATCTCTCCCGGATCCAGCGCGAGATCGAACAACTGACCTTCGCCGTGCTCGACGAAGTGAACGAGCTTCCACCGTCGATCGCGGATCATGGTCATGAACTCGGTGCCGCTGAGGATGCGGTCGCGGGCATGTTCGGCGAAGACGAAGTCGCGGGGTGGGACGTTGTCGGCCAGCAGGTAGGGCAGCAGGGACTGCGCCTCCATCCAGCGGGGTTTCTCTAGCCCGGCCAGTTCCAGGATGGTCGGGCCGAAGTCGAACAGCGCGACCAGATCGTCGATCTTGCGTCCCCCTGCGATCTGCTCGGGCGCCCAGACGATCGCGGGGACGCGGACACTGCCCTCGTACATGGTCCATTTCTGGCTGTGACCGTGATCGTTGAGGCAATCCCCGTGATCCGACGTGAAGATCACGATCGTGTCTTGTAGCACCCCGCGCCGGTCGAGCGCCGCGATCAGCTTGCCCATCTGGGCGTCGATCATCGACACGTTGGCGTAGTAATGCGCGCGCTGGCGCCGCAACTGCTCCGGTGTCGGATCGGGAAGGTGCACGACGGCGTCGTGATCGACGGCGATGTGCTGCTCGCGCAGGGCCCTCAACGCGGCGGGCTGTCGTGCGATCTCTTCGGGCGACCGCAGCGGCTCGGGGAGCGGAGTTCCCTCGTAGAGGTCGAGATAGTCCTGGGTCGGATCGTAGGGCGGGTGCGGGCCCGGGATGCCGATCTGCAGGAAGAAGGGCTCGCGGCCCTGGTAGCGATCGAGCCACAGGGCGGCCATCTCGGGCACGAAATTGTCCGAATGGAGGTTTTCCGGCAGGTCCCAGACGAAGGCGCCCAGACGTTCCCGGTAGTCCTCGCGTCGCCGATAGGTGACGCGGCTGGGCTTCTCGAAGCCCCGGGTCCAGAAGGCCTTGTCCCAATTGTCCAGGTAGAAGGGCAGCCGCTCCGTCGCGCGATCCTTGTTCTCGACGACGTGCCGTTCGTGGAAGCCGAAGGAGTCCTCGAAGGGAGACGTATGCATCTTGCCGATGTTGACGCAGCGATAGCCGGCGCGTGACAGCTGCTCCACCCAGCTGTGAGTCCAGCGTTCGTCGTTGCGGAAGACGCCGTTCGTGTGAGGGTAGAGGCCGGTGAACAGGCTGGCGCGCGAGGGCGCGCAGGAGGGTGACGTCACGTACATATGCGTGAAGCACACACCCTCCCGAACCATCCGGTCGAGGTTGGGGGTCTTCATGTAGTCGAAGCCGGCAGCGCCGACCGTGTCGTGACGCTGCTGATCCGTGATGACGAAGACGATGTTGGGAGTCTTAGCGCTTCGCATCAGATCGGTTCCGAGACAGCGTGGAGGATGAGGGGTGCGTACTCTCTGATCGCCGCCGAAAGGGCAGCCGAAGCTTTCTCGGAACGATGACGATACAGGTCGCCAACGAGACGCCGTCGCCGTTTCACGTGGTGCGGATCCATGGCGCGGTGCCCTGCCGGGGCCGGTCGCCGTATCACCGCCGCACCACGCAGCGGAATCCGATGTTGGTCGTGGCGCTGTCCTCCATCTCGGGGTGGCGAGCCGCGGGACGGTAGCGGCGGCAGTAGTTCGGTGCGCAGAGATGCGATCCGCCCTTCAGCACCCGGCGGGGGATCCGCACCCCGGGCTGGGCCGGGTCGAAGCTCGGCGATGGATCCGCGGCGCGCGGATCGGGCGGCGCGCAACAGCCCCGGCCGGTGGGATGGCGGGGGGACCAATAGTCCGCCGTCCATTCCCACACGTTGCCGATCATGTCGGAGAGCCCGTAGAGATCGGCCGGGAAGGCCCCGACAGGCGACGTGCCGTAGCGGTCCGGGCCCGGCTCGCCCCGGCGCGGGAACGGCCCCGGCCAAGTATTGGCCAAGCGTCGCCCCTCCGGCGCGAAGTCGTCGCCCCAGGCGTAGTCGGCGCCGTCGCGTCCGCCGCGCGCCGCGAACTCCCACTCGGCCTCGGTCGGCAGGGCCTTGCCGGCCCAGGCCGCATAGGCCTCGGCATCGGCGAAGGCCACCTGGGTCACGGGATGGTCGGCGAGTTCGGCCCTCGCGTCACCGAGCCCTTCCGGCCGGCGCCAACAGGCCTCCGGCACGTAGGCCCACCAGGAGCCGGGCGCCCGCGACGCTGCGAAGTTCTCCGGGCGGAACACGATCGAGCCCGCGACGAGCGACGACGGGTCGGCGCCGGGATAGAGGGCCGGGTCGGGCGCGCGCTCCGCCACGGTGACGTGGCCCGTCGCGGCGACGAAGCGGTTGAATTCCGCCACCGTGACGGGCGCGTGGTCCATCCAGAAGCCGCCGACTGTGACACGTCGCACCGGCCCCTCCTCGGGATAGTGCCGGTCCGACCCCATGCTGAACGTGCCGCCGGGGATCCAAGCCATGTCGGGCCTGCCACCCTCCATCAGCGCACCGGAGCCGGCAGCGGCGCCGGGGTCATGGCCGTCATGGTGCGCCAGCGCAGGATCTCCTCGACCATCTCGCGCCGCCGCTCGGCGTGGGCGGGGTCGTCCCACAGGTTTGACACCTCGCGGGGATCGGCGTCGAGGTCGAAGAGCTGGCCTTCCGGGCTGTCGACGAAGTGGACGAGCTTCCAGCGGCGGTCGCGCACCATGCTCATGCAGGCGGTGCCCTTGAGGATCATGTCGCGGGCGTGTTCGGCGAAGACGCGTGGGCGACCTTCACCAGCGCCGCCGAGCAGCGGCACGAGGGAGCGGGCCTGCATCCAGTCCGGCGGCACGAGGCCCGCCAGTTCCAGGATCGTCGGGCCGAAGTCCATCCAGGAGCACAGGTCGTCGATCGTCCTGTGCGACAGGCCCCGGCCCCAAACCACGGCGGGCACGCGCACGCTTTGCTCGTACATGGTCCATTTCTGGCTATGGCCGTGGTCGTTCAGGCAGTCGCCGTGGTCGGAGGTGAAAATCACCACCGTTT
The DNA here is from genome assembly GCF_004137685.1 of Lichenibacterium minor. Classification (GTDB taxonomy): domain Bacteria; phylum Pseudomonadota; class Alphaproteobacteria; order Rhizobiales; family Beijerinckiaceae; genus Lichenihabitans; species Lichenihabitans minor. Next base: position 5,830 of record NZ_QYBB01000081.1, read on the forward strand.
CGTCGAGCACCCCGCGCCGTTCCAGCGCCGCCAGCAGGTGGCCGACCTGGGCGTCGATCATGGAGACGTTAGCGAAGTAGTGCTGCCGCTGGAGCTGCATCTGCTCCGGCGTCGGGTCGAGGAGGTGCACCACGGCATCATGGTCGTCCTCGGTGTGCTCGCGGCGGAGGTCCTTCAGCACCTTCGGCTGGCCGTCGATGTCGGCCCGCTCGAAGATCGGCGCCGGCAGGTCGCGGCCCTCGTAAAGCGCCAAGGCGTCGGGTGTGGGGTCGTAGGGCGGGTGCGGCCCCGGCAGCCCGATCTCGAGGAAAAAGGGCTCGCCGCCCGGATAGATGTCGAGCCAGTGGCAAGCGAGGTCGCCGACAAAATTGTCGGGATGCAGGTCGGCCGGCAGTTCCCAGGCGAAGGCGCCGAGGCGCTCGCGGTAGTCGGCGCGGCGCGCCCAGGTCTTGCGGCTCGGCTTTTCGAAGCCCCGCGCGTGGAGCGCCTTGTCCCAGTTGTCGAGGAAGTAGGGCACGTTGACGTGGGCGCGGTCCTTGTTCTCGACCACGTGCCGCTCGTGAAAGCCGAACGGGTGCTCCCATGGGAAGGTGTGCATCTTTCCGATGTTGATGCAGCGGTAGCCGGCATGCGCCAGGCTCTCGACCCAGCTCCAGCGCCATGGCTGCTCGTTGCGCAGCACCCCGGTCTGGTGCGGGTAGAGACCGGTGAACAGGCTCGCCCGCGACGGCGCGCAGGACGGCGCCGTGACGAACATGCGGGTGAGGCTGACGCCCTCGCGCACGAGGCGGTCGAGGTTGGGCGTCACCATGTGGGGGTGACCCTGTGCTGCGATCGTGTCGAAGCGCTGCTGGTCGGTGATCACCAGCACGATGTTCGGTCGAGCCTTCTGGACCGTCATGAGATCGTCCTCCTGTTCACGCGAGATCGGACCCGTGCGTCTCAGCGGCGAGCCACACGCAGACGGCGCTGAGCGCGCAGACGGCCGCGACGTAGACCGCGACAGGCCACCACGCCCCGCCGGCCCAGAGCACCAGCGCGCTGGCGATGAGCGGGGTCGGGGCGCCGCCGATCAGCGCCGACAGCTGGTAGCCGATCGAGATGCCGGTGTAGCGCACGCCTGTGCCGAAGAGTTCGGAGAAGAACGAGCTCTGGATGGCGAACATCAGCCCGGTGCCGACCGCCAGCGCCATCACGATGGCGAACCAGGCGAGCCGCATCGAGCCGCTCGCCAGCAGCGGGAAGTAAGCGAAGATGAAGCTGCCCGACAGCAGCACGCCCGCGAGATAGACGGGGCGGCGCCCGACCCGATCCGACAGCAGCCCGACGAGCGGCAGGATGCCGACCTCGACCGCGGAGGCGATGACGAACCCCGACAGCATGGTCCCGCGCTCGACGTGCAACGTGTTGGCCGCGTAGGCGATGCCGAACACGTTGATGACGTTAAAAACCACGGCGTCCGCCAAGCGCGCGCCCGTAGCGAGGGCGATGTTCTTCGGATGGCGACGGAAGAGCGCCACGATGGGGATCGCCGCCTGCTCGCCCGACGCTTTGGCCTTGAGGAAGGCCGGCGTCTCCGCGATGGCGAGGCGGATGTAGACCGCCGCCACGAGGAAGACCGCGCTGAGCAGGAAGGGCACGCGCCACCCCCAGGCGAGGAAGTTTTCCGGCTCCATCCTGCTGACGACGGCGAAGACCAGGGTCGACAGGAGCAGGCCCATGGGGGAGCCCATCTGCGGCAGGCTGCCGATGAAGCCGCGCCGGCCCGTGGGCGCGTGTTCGAGCGCCACGAGCGACGCACCGCCCCATTCGCCGCCGATGCCGAGCCCCTGCAGCAATCGCAGCAGGACGAGCAGCACCGGAGCCCAGACCCCTATGCTGTCGTAGGTCGGCAGCAGCCCGATGGCGAGCGTGCCGAGTCCCATGATGAGCGCGGTGGCGAGCAGCGCCGTCTTGCGACCGACTCGGTCGCCGACGTGGCCGAACAGCACCGCACCGATCGGCCGGCTGATGAAACCCACCGCGAAGGTCGCGAAGGCGGCGAGCGTGCCGGCTTCGGGCGACGAAGCCGGGAAGAACAGCTTGCCGAAGACCAACGCCGAAGCGGTTCCGAACAGGAAGAAGTCGTACCATTCCATCAGCGAGCCGACGAAGCCCGCCATCGCGGCCCGCTGCATGTCTCTGCCGGGAGCCGCGGGCGTGGTGCCCGGGCAGGCCTGTACTTGTGCCATCCGACGTTTCCCCTTCGATGAAGCGCGGCGGCTCTTCGGCCGTCTCAGGCCATGATGATCTCGATGCCCATGGACCGGATGTCCTCGACGGCGGCCTCGCTCAGGTCCGTGTCGGTGATCAGGAGATCGAAGTCGGACAGGTCCGCGTAGCGGCACAAGGCGACTACGCCGAACTTCGCCGATTCGGCCAGGAGCAGGTTTCGATCCGCGATGCCGAGACAACGGCGCTTGACGGCGGCATCCGGCAGGTCCGGCGCGGTCAGCCCAGCATGGGTGGTGAAGCCGAGCGTGCCCAGGAAAGCGACGTCGGCGTGCAGGCCTTCGAGGGCGGGATGGACCCAGTCGTCAAGCGTGGCGAGACTGCGGTTGCGCACGCGCCCGCCGAGCATCACGACGTCAAAGCCCCGGATGGCTAAACCGTGGGCGATGTCGAGCCCATTAGTGACGATCGTCGTGCGAGCGCCATCGGGTAGCATCTCGGCCAAGAATAGAGATGTCGAGGCCGACTCCAAGAGTATGGTCCCCGTGTCGGGGACGTGGGCCAGTGCCGCCCGAGCGATACGCTTCTTCTCGTCCGTGCAAAGGGACGCACGGACTGCCATCGGCGGCTCCGGGCCGCCCACTCTCGCCATGTCGATGGCGCCGCCGTGGACGCGCCTGAGGTCGCCCGCTTCTTCCAACGCCGCGAGATCGCGCCGTATCGTCTCGTGCGACGTGTCCAATTCTCGCGCAAGGTCGGCGACCGCGACCCGACCATGAGCCTTGATCCGGTCCGTGATCAACTGTTGGCGCTGCAAGGCGAACATCGGGAATTGCCCGGTCCCGTGGTGGTGTGTGAGATTTTGTGACCTTGAGCCCGCCCTGTCAATGTAGGGCATGGGAACCATGACCGTCTGCTCACGCCATGCCTCGCTCCAGAGCGGCTGTTCCGCTCTCCACCCTATCACGCCGTTCGGCCAGTAACGGCCGCAGTCGACCCAAGGACGAACCCGCTCTCGCGGGAGGGCTTCCGGAGAGGTAGGGCACAACTGAAGATCAGCGCGAGCGCTTGAGCGGGTTCCGCCAGCCTCCGAGCATGAGGG
>NZ_QYBB01000082.1 GCF_004137685.1 Lichenibacterium minor
GCGGCGGAAACGGGCCACCCCGTGGCCCGGCTGCAGCGGCGGGTGACGGAGGAGCTGAAGCCCGGCCGCGCGTCCGGGGCCCCGCGCCCGGCCCGCGCCGCCCGCCACACCGGTGGCTTCGCCCTCGACATGGCCGAGCCCGGCGACGCCGCCGACAAGGGCTTCCGTCGCGCGTCCTGAGCCTCGAACCGGCGGGGCCGTGCCGCCCCGCCGGTTCCTTCCGCGACATCGACCCCCACCGGAGCGATCCCCGTGTCCAACGTTTCTCAATACCTGACGCTCGGCCTGGGGCCGGAAGTGTTCGGCATCGACATCCGCCACGTCCGCGAGATCCTGGACCTGCGCGAGGTCGCGTCGCTCCCGCGGGCTCCGGCCTTCCTGCTCGGCATGACCGACGTGCGCGGGGAAGGGGTCCCCGTGGTCGACCTGCGCCTCAAGCTCGGCCTGCCTCCCGTGCCGGCGACGCCCACGACCCGCATCATCATCCTCGACGTGCCCATCGACGGGCGGCCGACGCCGGTCGGCTTCGTGGCCGACCGGGTGATCGCCGTGTCGACGCTCGACGGCGGTCTGCTCGACCCCCCGCCGTCCGTCGGCGGTCGCTGGCACGCGCAATGCCTCGCCGGCATCGGGCGCCAGGACGGCGCCTTCGTCATCGTGCTCGCCATCGACCGGATGATGGCACACGACGGGGCGGCACTGCTGGCGGACCTCGCCGCCGCCGCCTGAGCCCCGCGGGGCCACCCTCCCCCGCGCCGCGCCGTTCCCCCCCCCCTCACGCCGTTGAGCACCATGCAGCCAGCCCCAGACAGGCTTTCGGACCGGCGCTTCGCCGCCATCGCGCATTTCGTCGAGGGCTCGGTGGGGATCAAGCTGCCGCCGTCCAAGCGGATCATGGTCGAAGGGCGCCTGCGCAGGCGGGTCCGGGCCCTGGGCCTGAGCGGGCTCGACGATTACGCGGCCCACCTGTTCGACCGGGGTGCGCTCGGCGCCGAGGCCGAGCATCTCGTCGACTGCGTCACGACCAACAAGACCGATTTCTTCCGCGAGCCGGCCCATTTCGATTTCCTGCGCGGCACCGCCGTGCCGCGGCTCGTCGGCCAGCGCACCGACCGGACGCTGAAGGTGTGGAGCTCCGCCAGCTCCATCGGGGCCGAGGCCTACACGATCGCCATGGTGCTCCAGGACATGGTCGCGGCCGGCGCGCGCTTCCACTTCTCCGTGCTGGGCACGGACGTGTCGCGCCCCGTCCTCGAGCAGGCGCGCGCGGCCGTGTATGCCGAAGCCATGGTGGAGCCGGTGCCGGCCGCGATGCGCCAGCGCTACCTCATGCCGTCGCGCGCGGCCGGCGACGCACGGGTGCGCATCGTGCCCGAACTGCGCCGCCTCGTGCAGTTCCACTCGCTGAACCTCATGGATCCCAGCTACCCGTTCGACCGCGACGTCGACGTCATCTTCTGCCGCAACGTGCTGATCTACTTCGACGCCCCGACCCAGGCCGCCGTCGTGGAGCGCCTCGCCGGCCACCTGCGGCCGGGCGGCTACCTGATCCTCGGCCATTCGGAATCCATGGCCGGCAACGGCTTGCCGGGCCTGACATCCATCCTTCCCACCATCTACCGGCGCGAGGCCTGACGATGATGCCCAAGACCGATCCCAAGGCCGACGCCAGGCCCGATGCGATCCGCGTCCTCATCGTCGACGACTCCGCTTCCGTGCGCCAGACCCTGACCGCCATCCTCGACGACGCGCCCGACATCGCGGTGGTGGCCACGGCGTCCGACCCCTTCGCGGCGGCGCGCCGCATCCAGACCGACGTTCCCGACGTGATCATCCTCGACCTCGAGATGCCGCGGATGGACGGGCTGACCTTTCTGCGCAAGATCATGGCGCAGAGGCCCGTGCCGGTGATCGTCTGCTCGACCCTCACCGAGCGGGGATCGCAGACGCTGTTCGACGTGCTCGAGGCCGGGGCCGTCGACGTGCTGCCGAAGCCCAGGGTCGACACCCGCCAGTTCCTGCTCGAGTCCTCGACGCGGGTGTGCGAGGCCGTGCGGGCCGCCGCGGGGGCGAAGCTCAAGCCGGGCCGGCAGCGCGCGAGGACGGTCGAAGCCAAGCTCACCGCCGACGCCATGATGCCGCCGCCCGTGGCCCATCGCCGGATGGTGGAAACCGACCGCGTGATCTGCATCGGCGCGTCGACGGGCGGCACGGAAGCGCTGCGCGAGGTGCTCGAAGCCCTGCCGGTCGACTGCCCCGGCATCGTCGTGGTGCAGCACATGCCGGAAGGGTTCACGGCCGCCTTCGCCCGGCGGCTCGACAGCCTCTGCGCCATCGAGGTCAAGGAAGCGGCCGACGGCGACGTCGTGATGCGGGGCCGGGCCCTCATCGCGCCCGGCAACCACCACCTGCTCCTCCAGCGCACCGGCACCCGCTACCACGTGGCGGTGAAGGACGGCCCGCTGGTGTCCCGCCACCGCCCGTCCGTGGACGTCCTGTTCAGGTCCGCCGCCCAGGCGGCCGGCCCCAACGCCCGGGGCATCATCATGACCGGGATGGGCGACGACGGCGCGGCGGGCCTGCTCGAGATGCGCCGGGCCGGCGCCCCCACGGTGGCGCAGGACGAGGACAGCTGCGTGGTCTTCGGCATGCCCAAGGCGGCGGTCGAGCGCGGGGCCGCCGTCAGGATCGTCGCCCTCGCGGACATCCACGCCGAAATCACCCGCCCCTGGGCCGCCACCTCGACCGCTTGAGCCCGCCATGCCCGACACCATCCGCACCATCCTGCCGACCATCGCCGACGGGACGACCTCCATCGAGGGGGCCTTCCTGTCGGCCGGCCGGGGGCTGAGCCAGGGCCTTTCGGCCTTCAGGTCGCTGACCGACAGCCTCGCCGCGCTCGGCGACGACATCGACCGCGGCGGCACGGCCGCCGCGTCGCACCAGCTCGACCGGCTGTCGCGGATGCTGCGGGGCGTCGCCGAGCGGCTGCCGGCCGACGGCACGCTCCTGCGGGACCTCCTCGACGGCAACCGGGGCATGCGCCGCAAGTTCGACGACCTCGTCGGCGACATGCGGATGATGGTGGTGGTGTCGCGCTCGGCCAGGCTGGAAGCGGTCGTGTCCGACGAGCAGCGGGCGAGCCTCGAGGAGTTCTCGCGCACCATCGACCACCAGATCGGCGACGCGCAGCGCCGCATCGACGCCTGCGTGTCCCAGCACGGCGGCGCGACGACGCTGCTGGAGCGGAGCGCGCGGGAGCACCTCGCCTTCGACGACGCCTACCGCGACAAGCTGGTGGGCCTCGCCGCGGAGTTCGACCAGGCGCTCGACGCGATGGCCAGCCGGCGGGACGCCGGCCTCGCCTTCACGGCGGAAGCCGCCGCCAGGGCGCGCGGGATCGCGCAGGCGGCGGGCCTGGCGTTGGTGTCGCTCCAGGTCGGCGACAACACGCGCCAGCGGCTGGAACACGTCACCTTCGCGCTGGAACGGGCCGACGGCCTGGACGCGGGCGCGGGCGGCGGCGAGGACGAGCCCGACGCCGCCGCCACGGCGGACCTGCTGTGCCGCGTCGCCGAAGCCCAGCTCCGCGACACGGTGGACACGTTCGACGGAGAAGCGTCGCGCATCCTCGACACCTTCGCCATGCTGGGCCGCGAGGCCGCGACGCTGGCGACGGAAGGGCGGGCCACCTACGGCAACGACGGCGGAGGCACGGCGTCGTTCGTTTCGGAGTTCCGGGCCCGCTTCGCGGCCGCCATGGGGATCGTCGCCGCCTGCTCGGCCAACCGGCTGGCGGTCGAGCGGGCCACGGGCGCGCTGCGGTCCATGCTCGCCCCGCTCGACGAAACGCTGACGACGCTGGTGACGACCAGCGAGGACCTCGTGATCGTCGCCATGAACGTCGGCCTCAAGGCGGCCCGGCTCGGTTCGGACGGGCGCGGGCTCGTGACCGTGGCGGGCGAGTTGAAGCGGCTCGCGTCCCAGATCTCGCTCGACGCCGTCGCGCTGCTGGACGCCTTCAGGGGGGTCCGCGGCACGTCGGACGCGTTCGGGTCGCGGACCGGGGAGGACGCAGCCGCGGCGTCGCTCGAAGGCGAGGCGGAAGCGATCCTCGACGCGCTCGCATCGGCCGACACGCGGATCGTCGCCGTGCTCGGGACGATCGACAGGATCGGACGGGATTTCGACGCGACGGTGGGGGACGCCATCGGGGCGTTCGAGGCCGTGGCCGCCAACACCGGCGCCCTGTCGGACGCGGTCGACAGCATCGGCTCGGTTCGCGCTCCGGCGACGCGCGACGGGGCGGCGCTCGCCGCGGCGGCCGAAGCCGTCGACGGCCTGCTGCTGCCGATCTATTCCATGGCGCGGGAGCGCGACGTCCAATCGGCGCTCCTCGACCGCATCGCCCCGCGGCGGGGCGCGTCCGCCCCGCAGGGGGCCGCGGCCGAAGCGGGGCCGGCGAACGGCGCCGCCATCCGCCTCGACGCCGGCCGGGAGCGCGCCGCGGGGAGCGGCGCCCGGCCCCCCGCCATGTCGGGGGCCGGCGCGGCCTTCGCGGCCGCCGGACGCGACGGCTCCGCCCGCAAGCTCGCGCCCGCCGCCGACGATTGGGAGGAGTTCTGAGCGCGGCGCCGCCGACCCGCGACGCTCACCGCCCCGGCGACGCCTTCGCCCGCCGGTACGACCCCGGCGACAGCCCGACGACCTTGCGGAACTGTCGCGTGAAGGCCGTCTGGTCGGCGTAGCCGCAGTCGAGGGCGATCTGGCTGATCGGCTCCCCGGTCCGCCGCAGGCTTTCGCTCGCCCGCTCGATCCTGAGGCGCATCAGGTATTGGCCGGCGGACAGGCCGAACATCGCGCGGATGCGCTGATCGAGCTGGAACGCGGAAAGCCCGGCGCGCTTGGCGAGGTCCCCCGCCTTCAGGGCGCGGCCCGACGGGTCCTGCGCGACGCGCAGCGCGTGGGACAGCGCCAGGGTTTCGTCCGGGGCGGCGTTCGCGCCGCGCACGTCGCGCGACAGGCCGACGAGGCCGGCGACCCTGCGCCCGCGGTCGAAGAGCGGCTCCTTCCACGTCAGGCACCAGCCTTCCCGCCCGTCCGGGTACAGGTGGAGCTCGAGTTCCCCCTTGAGCGAATGGGCGTTCTCCAAGATGAGGCGATCCTGCGCGGCGATGCGGAGCCCGAGTTCGCCGGGAAACACCTCGTCCGCCCGAAGCCCCACCAGCGCTTCCTTGCTCTGGAAGCCCGTGCGTTGGGCGAGGACCTGGTTGACGGCGACGTAGCGCCCGGCGCCGTCCTTCACGAAGAAGATCGTGTCGGCGACGCCGTCGAACAGGTCGCCGCACACGAACGGCCGATCGAGCACCGCCATCAAGCCTTCGAGCGGCCCCATCGCTCCCCCTGACCACCCTTGCCGAATCCCCAGCGTCGGCCCTCGTTTCCGCCAAGACGGGTCCGGGCCCGGGTGGGATCATGCCCGGGTGGCGACAGGTCCACCACCTCCCATCCGAGCGAATCCCCATGAACGCCAACCCCTTCACCGGCACGATCCCGGCGCTGATGACCCCCTGCACGGCCGATCGCAAGCCGGACTTCGACGCCCTGGTGGCCAAGGGCCAGGAACTCGTCGGCCTGGGGATGTCGGGGGTCGTCTACTGCGGCTCGATGGGCGACTGGCCGCTGCTCGACGACGAGGAGCGGATGACCGGCGTCGAAAGGCTGGTCGCCGGCAGGGTCCCTGTCATCGTCGGCACCGGCGCGCAGAACACGCGCCGCGCGGCGGCGCTCGCCGCCCACGCGAAGCGCTGCGGGGCGGCCGGCCTGATGATCATCCCGCGCGTGCTGTCGCGCGGCTCCTCGGTGGCGGCGCAACGGGCGCATTTCGAAGCCGTGCTGGCGGCCGCGGTCGACCTGCCGTCCGTCATCTACAACAGCCCCCACTACGGCTACGAGACGCGGGCCGACCTCTTCTTCGACGTCCGGTCCCGGCATCCGCACCTCGTCGGCTTCAAGGAGTTCGGCGGCGCCGCCTCGCTCCGCTACGCGGCCGAAACCATCACGGGCACGGACCCGTCGCTGACGCTGATGGTCGGCGTCGACACCCAGGTCGTCAACGGCTTCGTCAACTGCGGCGCCCGGGGCGCCATCACCGGCATCGGCAACGTGCTGCCGCGCGAAGTGCTCCACCTCGTGGCCCTGTGCGAGAGCGCCGCCGGGGGGGACGTGACGGCGCGCCGCCGGGCGCTGGAACTCGAGCAGGCGCTCGGGACCCTGTCGTCCTTCGACGAGGGGACCGACCTGGTGCTCCACTACAAGTACCTGATGACGCTACGCGGCGGGGCCGAATACGCCCTCCACTTCAACGCCGACGACGCGCTGTCGCCGGCCCAGGCGCAATATGCGGCGGCGCAGCTCGACCTGTTCACCCGCTGGTACGCCGCCTGGTCGCGGGACGTCGCCGGCACCGCCGGACAGGCGGCCTGAGCCCGATGCGCGTCGTCGATTCCCACACGGAAGGCGAGCCGACCCGCCTCGTCGTGGCGGGCGGCCCCGACCTCGGGTCGGGACCGCTGGCCGAGCGGCGCCGGATCTTCGCCGACCGGCACGACGGGTTCCGCACCTTCGCGCTGAACGAGCCGCGCGGGTTCGACGCGATGGTCGGCGCGCTCCTGTGCGCGCCGACGGCGCCCGACTGCGCGGCCGGCCTGATCTTCTTCAACAACGCCGGGTACCTCGGCATGTGCGGCCACGGCACCATCGGGGCGGCCGTCACCCTCGCCCACATGGGTCGGCTCGCGCCGGGCATCCATCGGTTCGAGACCCCCGTCGGCACGGTCGCGGTGGAGCTGCACGACCGCAACACCGCGACGGTCGCCAACGTGTCGAGCTTCCTGCACCGGGGATCGGTGCGCGTGGCGGTCGACGGGCTCGGAACCGTCACCGGCGACGTCGCCTGGGGCGGGAACTGGTTCTTCCTCACCGAGGACGCGCCCTGCGCCATCGAGCCCGGCAACATCCCCGCGCTCACGGAAGCGGCGAAGCGCGTCAAGGACGCGCTGACGCGCGGGGGAACGACCGGCCCCGACGGTGCCGAGATCGACCACATCGAGTTCTTCGGCCCTTCCCCGAGCGGCGCGGATTCGCGAAGCTTCGTGCTCTGCCCGGGCGGCGCCTACGACCGTTCGCCCTGCGGCACGGGGACCAGCGCCAAGCTCGCCTGCCTGGCCGCCCACGGCGCGCTGCCGCCGGGGGCGCCCTGGGTGCAGGAAAGCGTGATCGGGACGCGCTTCACCGCGCGCTACGACTGCGGCGCGGGGGGGGCCGTCCTCCCCCGCATCACCGGGCGGGCCTGGGTCACCGCGGAGGCGACGCTGTTGCGGGACCGGTCCGACCCCTTTCCGCACGGCATCGGCGGTGCCGCATGAGCGCCCCCGCCCCGCGCCACGCCGCCGTGATCGGCGGCGGCATCGTGGGATTGAGCATCGCCCTCGCGCTGCAGGCCCGCGGTGTGGGGGTGACGCTCTACGATGCCGGGGGGGACCGCGCCCCGGCGTCCGAGGGCAACGCGGGCCACATCGCGGTCGAGCAGCACGAGCCGCTCGCTTCCCTGGCCATGGTCCGGTCGCTTCCGCGCCGGCTCATGGTCCTCGGCGGCCCCGCGAGCTTCCCGCCCGGCGCGACGGCGCAATGGTTGCCCTTCGGCCTTCGCCTGCTGCGGGCCGCCCGCCCCGCGCGCTTCGCCGAGGGCAAGCGGGCGCTCGGCGCGCTGCTGGCGGACGCGCTGCCCGCGTGGCGGCGTTCGATGGGCGACGTCGGACGGCCCGACCTGTTGCGGGAGCAGGGCAACGTCGTCGCCTGGGAAAGCGTCGCGGGCGCGAAGCGGGGCCGCGCGGCGCTCGCCGGCTACGAGAGCCCGGTCGCGCGCTGGCGCGACCTCACGGGCGAGGAAGCGCGGATGCTGTCCGCCCAGCTTCGCGCCGCTCCGGCCGACGCCGTCCGCTTCGACGGTTCGGCCAGCGTCGCCGATCCCGCCGCCGCGCTGGGGGCCCTGCGCACGGCCTTCCTGGCCCGCGGCGGCAGCCTGCAGGCGCGAGCGGCGACGGTCGCGGACGCGCGGCGCGCGGGCGCGGACCTGACGGTGGTCGCCGCCGGCGTGCGTTCGGCCGCCCTGATGCGCGAACTGGGGCACGCGACGCCGATGATCGCCGAGCGGGGCTACCACATCCAATCGGACGTCACCCGCTGGCCCCTGGAGCTCACGTCCGTGGTGTTCGAGGAACGGGCCCTGGTGGCGACTCGCTTCCTGACGGGGTTGCGGGCGACGAGCTTCATCGAGTTCACCCGCCCGGACGCCCCGCCCGACGCGCGGAAATGGGACAGGCTGCGGGCCCATGCCGAAGCCCTCGGGCTGGCCTTCGATTCCCCGCCGCGCACGTGGATCGGCTCGCGCCCGACCCTCCCCGACTACCTGCCCGCGATCGGCCGCAGCACCCACGATCCCCGCGTGCTCTACGCCTTCGGCCATCACCACCTCGGCCTGACGCTGGGGCCGGTCACGGGCGAACTCGTCGCCGCGCTCGCCTGCGCCGACGAGGTCGCCCCCGACCTCGCGCCCTTCTCCGTGGACCGCTTCCGTCGCGGCCGCCCCGCCCGACCCCGAGCAAAGTTGGGGTAGATCCGCGGGCGATCGCCGACGGGGTCGCCCCGGACGTCGGCGGGACGGAGCCTCGGGAGCGCCGAGCGTCGGGGCCGACGGGTTCCGGTCGTGCGGCGCGGGGGAGGAGCCGACCGGGCGCGGGTCCGGGATGTCGGGTGTCGCGACCGCAACGCCCCCCTCCCCTGCCCCGCCGGCGACCCTCGCGCGGGTGAGCGCTTGGCGTCGGCGCTCGCCATGACGCGCGAAAGCCCCGAGGTGTGGGCCTCGGGGCTTTCGGGATAGTGACGGTTGGTTGCGGGGGCAGGATTTGAACCTGCGGCCTTCAGGTTATGAGCCTGACGAGCTACCGGGCTGCTCCACCCC
>NZ_QYBB01000083.1 GCF_004137685.1 Lichenibacterium minor
TCGCCGACACCAAGGCAGTGAGATCCATCACGACCCGCCAATGGGCGGTGTGTCAACAATTCTGACGTTTGGTATAAGTCGCGGAATGAGCCCCGCCACGGGGCGTCCGAATTGCTCGACTTCACGGCCGTCCGGCGGTCCTGGAGCAGCAGATCCACATGCGTGAGATCGTGCTCCGCCGAGAGGTGTTCCCCATCGTCGAGCAGCACCGGGCGTTGGCGGACGTTGCTCGGCGGCGCTCCTCCGCCGTGTCCTCGTCACACCCTAGCGATCCGGGCGAAAAAGGTCGGAAAGGGTCGTGGGGTCCCGCCTATATCAAGGGGGGAAAGAAAAAGAAGGGACGAGCGACAAGCCTCCCGCCGGCCCCAGGGAGGGGAACCGGAGAACCCCCAGCGCACTGCGCTGCCGTCGCCGGCCCCGCCGAGGGGAGCGGGGACCGACCGCGGAGACTACCTGCCCACCCGGGACGCTGGCCCTACCCTTGGCGCGCGCCCACTGGAGGTGGGTCTGCCTCGACGCTAAGCGCCCTTCAGGAACGGACGGGAGACCTCGAAGTGGAGAACTATGCCCCGTCACCGTCGCGGCTTCGTCCTGGGCTCCGGTACCATCGCGCAACATCGGCCGGAGGGGGCAAGGTCAGGGGTGGCTTAACCAGCGATACCTACTTGTGCGAGGGACTGCTGTCGACCCAATGTTGCCGTCCCAGAGGCACGTCAGCACACTCGAAAGCGGACGGTCGCCAATCCCGCGCGACGATCACGTCCGTCAAGGTGGTGGAGAATCGTTGGGTGTTCACCGCGGCCTCCTGACGGGCGTCAGGCTGCGATGTGGGTCAAGGCCGTCGGCTCATCGGTGCGGCCGGCCATGGTTTCCAGCGTCATGTAGCGGTGCTGGAGCTGCCACTCGTCGTTCTGTTCGAGCAGGATCGCACCGACCAATCTTTTGATCGAGTCCTCGTTGGGGAAGATGCCGACGACGTCGGCGCGGCGCTTCACCTCCTTGTTCAGCCGTTCGATCGGGTTGGTCGAATGGAGCTTCGGCCAGTGCGACTTGGGAAACGCCATGAAGGCGATGACGTCGGCTTCGGCCTCGTCCATCAGCTCCGCCAGCTTGCGGATGCGGGGCCGCAGCTGGTCGGCGACCTTGCGCCAGGTCTGCGACGCAGCAGCTTGGTCGGCCTGCATGAACACAGTCCTGATGGCGGCGGCCACCATCTGATGCTCGGGCTTCGACACGTAGGCCAAGGCATTCCTCATGAAATGAACACGACATCTTTGCCACGTTGCTCTGAAGACCTGAGCGATGGCGGCCTTCAAACCTTCGTGGGCGTCCGAGATGACGAGCCTGACGCCCTTCAGCCCGCGTTTCTCCAACCCGCGCAGGAACCCGAGCCAGAACACGGCGGCCTCCGACGGGCCGAGGCCGAGGCCCAGGATCTCGCGCCGGCCGTCGGTGTTGACGCCCGTGGCGATTATCGCCGCCACCGACACGATGCGCCCGTTCTCGCGCACCTTCAGGTAGGTCGCGTCGAGCCACAGGTAGGTCCAGTCCCCCTCGATCGGCCGCTCCAGAAAGGAATTCACCCGGACATCGATGCCCTTGCACAGCTCCGATACCTGGCTCTTCGAGATCCCGCTCATCCCCATCGCCTGCACGAGATCGTCCACCTTGCGGGTCGACACGCCCTGGATCCAGGCCTCCTGGATCACCGCCACCAAGGCCTGTTCGGTCGTCCGGCGCGGCTCAAGGAAACCGGGGAAGTACGAACCCTTCCGCAGCTTCGGGATCTTCAGATCCAGCGTCCCCAGCCGCGTGTCGAAGGCACGGTGGCGATACCCGTTGCGCTGCGTCGTGCGCTCCTCGCTCCGCTCGTAGTGGCCCGCGCCGATCTGCCCTTCCACGTCGTAGGCCATCAGCCGCCCCAGCACCTCCTCGGCCAGATCCTTCATGAAGTCGCCCCCGCCGCGCTTCAGAAGCGCGTCCAACAGTGGCATGGTGTCGTCGGTCATCGTGCTCTCCGGTTCGTGTCGCGTGTCAGCAACCCGACCCTACCAAGGGGCACGGTGATCACCCAGGAGGGCGCCGGGCTCCGCCATGTGCGGAGCTCCGCCCACCGCCCTCGACTTCCAAAACTCCACCACCTCCGTGGACGCTACCCGCGCGACGGAATGATGCGGCCGTTCTGGTGCATAAACTCGTCGTTTGACAAGACGTCTCTCGGTCGCCTCAGGCGCGGACCATAGAAAGGCTCAGGAGCCTTGAGAGAAGGCATTGGTCGTCATCCGGAACCCGGTCATCCCTAAGATGTGACGGGGGCTCCCCTCGTGACGTGTGCAGATCCGGTAGGGGAGCGAGGCTGCCCGATACCAACCCAGCCAAACTGCATGGTACGAAGCCCTGCTGCGGAGAGGACCGATCATGCTGAGCTGGTTTCGGGCGCTGATGCCCAAGGAAGATCGCTTCTTCGGCCTCTTCGATCGTCATGCGGCCACGCTGGTCGACGGCGCCCGGGCGCTCGTTGGCCTGCTCGAGGGCGGAGAGGCCGTGCCCCGCTGTGCGCGATTGATCGCACAGCACGAGGAGGCAGCCGACGAGATCACCCGCGAGTCCTTGAGCGCCGTGCGGCGAACCTTCATCACACCGTTCGATCGCAGCGACATTCAAGACCTCGTCACGACGCTCGACGATACCATCGATCAGATGCAGAAGACGGCCAAGGCGGCCCAGCTGTTCGAGGTCTCCGCCTTCGAGCCGCCGATGCGCGAGATGGGCCGGATCATTCTCGAGGCTGCCACCCTGACCCACGAGGCCGTGCCGCTGTTGCGCGCCATCGGCCAGAACGCCACGCGGCTCAACGCTTTGACCGAACAGGTCATCCAGCTCGAGGGGCGGGCTGACGACGTCCACAACCAGGGGGTCAAGGCCCTCTATCAGGCCTCGCGCTCCGACCCGATGGCTTTCATCGTGGGCTCGGAGATCTACGACCATCTCGAGAAGGTCATGGATCGGTTCGAGGACGTGGCGAACCGGATCAGCAGCATCCTCGTCGAGCACCTGTGATCGGGAGTGCATCGTGGAACTCCTGAGCGCAACTCCCTTCGTCCTGGTGCTGGTCGCCACAGCCCTGGTGTTCGATTTCCTCAATGGCCTCCACGACTCGGCCAACTCCATCGCCACCATCGTGTCGACGCGGGTGCTGCCACCCCGCTACGCCGTCCTCTGGGCCGCCTTCTTCAACTTCGTCGCTTTCCTGGTGTTCGGGTTGCACGTCGCCGGTACCGTCGGCTCCGGCATCGTCGGGGTCGACATCATCGATGACCGCGTGGTCTTCGCTGCGCTGGGCGGCGCCATCGTCTGGAACCTCGCGACCTGGTGGCTCGGCATCCCATCGAGCAGTTCGCACGCCCTGATCGGAGGCCTTCTCGGCGCAGGGATCGCCAAAGCCGGCCTCGCAGCGGTGGTTTTGGGCGGCGTTCTCGCCACCACGGCCGCCATCGTCATTTCCCCAGCGCTGGGCTTCTTCCTCGCGCTTCTCCTTGTGCTCGCAGTGTCGTGGACCTTCGTGCGCTCCACCCCGCACCGGGTCGATCGCCTGTTCCGCGGCCTCCAGTTCGTCTCGGCCTCGGCCTACTCGCTCGGGCACGGCGGCAACGACGCGCAGAAGACGATGGGCGTCATCACGGTCCTGCTCTACTCGCACGGACTGCTCCAGGGCGGCTTTCACGTTCCGCTCTGGGTCGTGCTCTCGTGCCAGAGCGCGATGGCGCTGGGCACACTCATGGGCGGTTGGCGCATCGTCCACACCATGGGATCAAAAATCACCCGCCTCACGCCGATGCAGGGGTTCTGTGCCGAGACGGGCGGCGCCATCACCCTGTTCCTCGCGACCTGGCTCGGCATCCCGGTCTCGACCACGCATACGATCACGGGGGCCATCGTCGGGGTCGGCGCCGCCCGCCGGGTCTCGGCCGTGCGCTGGAACGTCGCCCAGAGCATCGTCATCGCCTGGGTGGTGACGATGCCGGTTGCGGGGCTCGTCGCAGCCGGCCTCTACGCGGCCTCGGCCCTGCTGCCGAACTGACACTCCCCCTGGCCAACCTCAGTGACGGGGTTGGGGTGACGCAGGCGGCAGTTGGTCGGGCGACGACGCGACCGACGAACCCTTGTCGAACGCCGCGATCCACCGGCATACCGACAGGCTTGCGGTGCGGACGGGGCTCGTGACCGGGACGTAGGCGAAGTAGCTGCGGGCGGGCAGGCTCAGGGTAGGAAAGGGGGCTATGAGCCGCTCGAGCCGAAGGTCGTCCTCGATCAGGGTCGCGGGCCCCATCGCCACCCCCATGCCGTTGATCGCCGCCTGAATAGCCAGGTAGAAGTGGTCGAGCGTGAGCGTCGAGGCCGGAACGAGGGTGCCGTGGTCGGCCATGACCAGCCAGTCTCGCCAAAGGCGGGGCATGCTGCCCACATCGATGAGGGTATGACGCTCGAGATCCTCGACACAGTCGAGCGGCAGGGTGGCGGTCAGCTCAGGACTGCAGACCGGCAGCCGCCGCTCGGGCAGCAGATGATAGGCCTCGAAGCCGTGGAACGTGTCGGGTCCGCCGCGGATCACCAGGTCGTAGTCCCCCGCGAGGGCATCGATCGGCTCATTCCCGGTCGTCAGTCGGAGGTCGATCTCAGGGTGGGCTTCCCGTAGCAGGGTCAGCTTCGGCATGAGCCAGCGCAGACTGAACGTCGCGAGTGCATTCACTCGAAGCATGGTCGCCGAGGTCTTTGCTGGCTGACCATGCCTGACGGCAGCGGCGGCAATCTGCTCGAGCGCCGGTCCGATCTCGGCGAAGAGGGCGGCGCCCTCCGCGGTCAGCATCACACCATGGCTGAGACGGCGGAACAGCGTGGGGCGTCCAAGCCAGTCCTCGAGCAGGCGAACCTGCCGACTGATCGCCCCATGGGTGACGCCGAGTTCAACCGCAGCTTCCTTGAAGCTGGAACGTCGCGCGGCCGCCTCGAAAGCACGCACGGCGTTCAAGGGTGGGAGCGGCAGGTTCTTCGATGGGGCGCGAGTCATGTGAGATTTGCTGACATGAAATATCGTAAGAAGTCGTTTGCGGGCTTCGATGGGGACGCTCAGACTATGTGGCGTGAGCATTTCAGCCAAGCCAGCATCCCCGGTCTCCCCAAACCTTCCGTCCGTCGCGACCGCTGGGCCGGCGCCGCACGCGCGCCGAACGCTCGCGCTGGCGGGCCTCGCCCATGCACTCCACGATGGCTACACCGACGCGATCTACGTGCTCCTGCCGGTCTGGCGCATGGAGTTCGGGCTCGACTTCGTGGCGCTCGCACTGTTGCGTGGCATCTATGCGGGGACGCTGGCCGCCTTCCAGCTGCCGGCGACCAGGTTGTCCGACCGGTACGGCGGGCGACGGCTGTTGATCTTGGGAACGGTGGTCGCGGCCGGCGGATACGCGATGGCCGGACTCGCCGACGGCCTGCTGGCCCTCTACGGGGCGCTTGCCATCTCGGGAATCGGATCGAGCGTGCAGCACCCCATCGCCTCGGGCGCGGTCTCGCGGGCCTATGGCGAGAATGCGAGGGGGCCACTCGGAACCTACAACTTCGCGGGCGACCTCGGCAAGGCTGCGATCCCCGCCGCCCTGTCCTTCGGCCTGTCCCTCGCACCCTGGCGATCCTCGCTCTGGGTAATGTCGGTGCTGGGCATCGCCGTCGCGGGCGTGCTCGCCTTCGGCTTTCCGCCGATCGCGTCAGCCCAGGCGAGACGGTCCGAGTCCGACGCGGGCACAGGCAACGACGACCGGGGCGGCTTCGCCCTCCTGTTCGGTATAGGCATGCTCGACACGGGCGTCCGCATGGGCCTGCTGACCTTCCTGCCGTTCCTCCTGCAGGCGAAGGGGGCCACGCAGCCCGTCATCGGCACCGCATTGGCGCTGGTGTTCCTGGGCGGCGCGGCCGGCAAGTTCTCCTGCGGCTGGCTCGGCCAGCGCTGGGGCGTGGTCGGCATCACACTGATCACCGAAGGCGCGACTGCTCTGCTCATCGCCGCCACCGTGGTGCTGCCGCTGGTGCCGCTGATGGTCGTCCTGCCCCTGCTCGGCGTCATGCTCAACGGCACCTCGTCGGTGCTCTACGGCACGGTCCCGGAACTCTCGCCGGCCGAGCGGACCGAGCTGGCCTTCGCGCTGTTCTACACGGGTGTCATCGGGTCGGGGGCGCTGTCGCCGCTCCTGTTCGGCCTGCTCGGCGACCAGGCCGGGCCGGTCGTGGCGACGCTCGCCACCGCTGGCACGGCCGTGGCGATCTTGCCGCTGGCCGTCGCGCTCGGCCGCAAGCTCGCCAGGCCGCAGCAGCGGATCGGAGCCGCGAGCCCGGACGAGGCGTGAGGTGGTTGAGGAAGGCACAGGCGAATGGAAACGATCAAGGATATCCGAACCGGCCGGTGCCACTGCGGCACGGTGCGCTTCGAGGCCACCCTCGGCGAGGGCTTCGCCTCGATCCGCCGCTGCACCTGTTCCTACTGCCGCATGCGCGGCGCCGTCGTCGCCATGGCGGAGATGGGCGGGGTCGATATCCTCGAGGGTGAGGACGCACTGACGACCTACCGCTTCCACACCGGCGCGGCGCGGCACTTCTTCTGTTCCCGCTGCGGCATCTACACCCACCACCAGCGGCGATCCGATCCGAACCTCTATGCGGTGAACGTGGCCTGCCTCGAGGGGGTGAGCCCGTTCGACTTCGCCGACGTGCCCGTCATGGACGGTATCAACCACGCGAACGACACCGGCAGCCCGACGCGCCGTGCGGGCACGCTGCGTTTCATCCCCTGGACGTGACGCCACGATCCAGCGATGGGGCGACTGGCGACGCTCCCGGCCGGAGCCAAGGATCTGCTCGCCTCAGCTGACGTCCGGACCTTCGACCTGTGTCACACCGGGCATCGCCTTCAGCTTGGCGGCGATCTCCTGGAGGGCTGCCTCGCTCAGGCGCACGAACGAGATCTCGGCCTCGTCCAGGTCCTCGGTCCCGGTCTGCTTCAGGACGAACTGCTGGATGCGACGGGCATAGGGGCCCGAAGCCTGCCGCAGCATCTCGATCGAGAACTCACCGCGCCTGGCGAGCAGGGTAATGGTTCGGGTCTGGATGCGGCGGCGGTAGCGTTCTTCGATGGGCTTCACCCCGGCCAGGACCGCCAGGATGATGATGGTGCCGACGAGGGCGGCGAGGTAGAGCCCGCTGCCGGAGGCCAGTCCGACTCCGGCGACCGCCCAGAGGCTGGCGGCGGTCGTCAGGCCTTTGACGGCCTCGCCGCGGAACAGGATGGTTCCGGCGCCGAGGAAGCCCACGCCGGACACGACCTGCGCGGCGATACGCGACGGGTCGAGCACGACGTTCTTCTGCCCCAAGACGTCCTGAAACCCGTAGGCTGAGACGATGATGATCAGGCACGAGCCGACGCAGACGAGCATGTGGGTACGGAGGCCGGCGGCCCACAGCAGGCGCTCGCGCTCGAAACCGATGGCGCCACCCAGCACCGCGGCGCAGAGTAGGCGTGCGATCATTTCCCAGTTCGCCAGCATGTTCGCCCCTCCATCCGTCCTGTGACCTCGCCTCACGACTCTATCCGGAAAAAGGCGGAGCCGATGCCTGATAACCCGAACAACCCCCGCAAGCAGGTCGCTGCCCTGCCGGTCCGGTTCGACGCGGAGGGGCATCTCCACGTCCTGCTTATCACGTCACGCGGGACCCAGCGGTTCATCATTCCCAAGGGCTGGCCCATGAAGGGCAAGAAGGATCACCGGGCCGCCGCCATCGAGGCGCAGCAGGAGGCCGGCATCATCGGCCGCGTGCACAAGAAGCCGGTCGGCGTCTACACGTACTGGAAGCGCCGTGACGATCACTTCGACTTCTGCCGGGTGAAGGTTTATCCGCTCGAGTTTCGGCATCAACTCCCGGACTGGCGCGAGAAGGGCCAGAGGCGCGGTGCCTGGCTGCTGCCCGACGAGGCCGCCGACCTCGTCGATGATCCGGGCCTCGTCGACATCATCCGCAACCTGCCTCGTGAGCGGCCGCCCGAAGGCAGACGACGGCGGAAGAAGGCCGGCGCCTCGATTCCAAGCTGAAGGCGACCAGGCCTCCCGGTGCCAGATCGTGACCAGGGGTGCTTCCGCCGACCGATCGGTGGCGCCTCGGCAACCTCACGAGACCCCTTTGGAAACGAACGACCACCTCCAGATTGTCCATGCGTCAACTGGAGGCAACCATGAACCGTATCGCTATCGCCATGGCCTTTGCTGGCCTACTGACCGTAGCAGCTCCGGCCGCCTGGGCTGACCAGCCCGGAGCCGACTGGACGCCCGCAGCCCAGGTCAAGGAGAAGCTGATGGGCATGGGCTATACCAGCATCATCTCGTTCGAGGCCGACGACGGCCACTGGGAAGGCGAGGGCATGAAGAACGGCAACAAGATGCAGTTCCACGCCGATCCGAAGACCGGCGCGATCATGTCCGAAAAGCCGGATCACTGAGGTTCCGAGGCAATGGACGTGACTCAGGCGCTCCAGTCGGTGCCGCCTGGGTTGTCCGCTCTCGACGCGCAGAGACATTCCGCGACCGGCTGGAGTCGACCCAAGGACGTCGTAGGGCACCATCAAAGGAATGCTCCAAACCGGACGTTCGCTGATGCAGCAGCTAAGAAATGTTGCGTCGGCACGCCCGCGGACCTTGCTCGACCCTACGAGAAAGCGCAGCAGGATTGCATGGGTCTACCCCGCATTCCTGCTTGGACGGACGCATGGTCCGCGCCGGAGAACGGTGGCTTTTTGTCGTTGCCCCCCCCCCCAAGACGTAGCGCTGCTGCCGACGGATCCGTCAAATTAGTATCGATGATGCGCTGCAAAGCGTGTAGAACGGCCGCCTGCGCCAGCCTAGCATAGCAGTCACTCGGATCGGCCCGTCGAAGGCCGCACGTCGGACCCGTCCGGCGACGCACAGCAC
>NZ_QYBB01000084.1 GCF_004137685.1 Lichenibacterium minor
TCGGCGCGCCGATCACGTCGAGGAAGGCGTGGACTTCGGACCAGGTGTAGCGCTGCGAGAACCGTCCGCACATGATCAGGCCTGCCCTCGTCGGTCGCACGCCCTATGTCAGGGACGGGAGAGGCACCAGAGCAGGCGGGGCCATGGCGATCAAGTTCGTGGACATCGAGCCCGGGGACGAGGGCAAGTCGAAGCGGTCGGAGAAGGCCAACGCGCCTGCTGTGGGCGGCGAGCCTCGCGGCATGTGGCCCACTAGTCAACCAGCAGGAGCTCCGACGACCGACCTGTGGGCGTCGATGGACGACCTCACATGGACTTGCGCATGCGCTTCACAGAGTGCTTCACGTGCCGCGAGCTGACCGTGGAGTCGCCGGCGTTGGACGAAGGCCCGACGCCGCCAGCCTGGGAGTTGTGAGCCGTGGCGGCGATGGCTGAGCCCGACACGAGGGCGAGCGGTGAGACGCATAGGACGACGGTGGCGAGTTTGAGAAGGCGCATGGATGTGTTCCTCTGTTCGATGTCAGAGAGAGGACTGATTGCCGATTGCGGAAGTTGCATTGATCCGTGAAGGACTGCTTTTGAGGGCGGCGATCACGTTGCGCTGAACATGCCCGCGACATGCAGGGAAGGTAACAATCGACAGGGAACGCCTGTCTCACACCAGCCAATCGGAGCTATATCGACCCCATATTGAGACTCCGAAAGACGATCGATGCCGCCAGTACGTGAGCCAAGCTCGACGTCCACGCTGGGGCCGTCCGGCGCGAGGCAGAAGGCGCGTAGGCTGACCCGTTCGACGACGCCATGCTGGCGGCCTTGCTCGCGGCGCTCGGGTCGGCATGGCAAGGAGCACTGTTCATGCTATCGGCGACCTGCCATTGCCTAAATCGTCAGATGTGAAACCGACGGTATCGATCGAGAGACGCTGGACCATGACGACGGCCAAGCCACATCGAGTCACCATCATGGTCGTCGAGGACGAGGCCGCGCTGTCCAGCATGGCGTGCGAGATGGTCGAAGAGTGCAAGCTGGAGCCCTTCGCCTGCGACCCTGGCGACGTCGCCTACGGCTATCTCAAAACCCATGCTGACCAAATAGCGGCGCTGTTCGTCGACATCGGCGTGCGGGACACGATCGACGGCTTTGCTCTCGCCATCACCACGAACGCCGACTGTCCTCGGATCAGGATCTGCGTGACGTCCGGGCAGACCAAGACGCGACCGGCGGGTCTACTGGCGAGCGTCAAACTTGTGCCAAAACCGTGGCGTGCTCTGGAAGTCCTCGACTTCGTGTTGCCGGACTGATCGGAGCTTCGGCCGTCGACGTCGTTTTCAAGGCTCATTCTGTCTTTTGCTTAGGACCGTACCTGTAACGCATGATAGCGTGACCGATTGGGCGAACACCGTCCGATCGGGAGAAGACCTTGACCGACGCATTGCTGCGCAAGCTGGGAAGCTTCTGTCCCTTCAACCCGAAAGATGCGGCTCTCCTCGCTGGCATCACGGTGGACCACCACACTGTGGGGGCGCACGAAGACATCATCCGCGAGGGCGAGGTGCCGCGCGACGTCCACCTCATCACCTCGGGCTTCGCCATCCGCTATAAGAACCTGGCGGACGGCACCCGGCAGATCTTTGCTTACTTGCTACCCGGCGACTTCTGCGACCTGCACGTCTTCATTCTCGACAAGATGGACCACGGCATCGCAACCCTATCGCCCTGCAGCGTGGTGGACATCCCGCGCGACACGATTCTGCGGCTGACTGAGCGACCCGCCATCGCCCGCGCCCTGTGGTGGGCGACGCTGGTCGACGAGAGCACACTGCGCGAAGCCCTCGTGAACATAGGCCGCCGCCGCGCCGAGGAGCGCGTCGGCCATTTCCTGTGCGAGCTGCTGGTGCGGCTGGAGGTCGTCGGGCTCGTGTCGGACAACCGCTTCGAGTTGCCCCTCACCCAGGCCGAACTTGCCGACACGATGGGGCTCTCCACGGTCCACATCAACCGGGTGCTGCAGTTCCTGCGCGGCCAGAAGTTCATCACCTTCGACCGCAAAAGCCTCGCCGTGCTCGATGTCGACGGCCTGAAGCGGTTCAGTGGCTTCGACCCCAACTACCTCCACCTCGCCCCTTATCGGACCAAGCCGGTAATGACGCCAAGCTGACTTGGACCGACAGGTCTGCTCGTCAACCCGCGATCAGCTGTCTCGCACCACGGTGACGAGCCTCGGTCGGCCGCGAGTTCCTCGCGAAGGTCGGCTCGGGAGAGGAAGCGTCCGCACGCGCCTTCTCCAAACGCCTTATCCGCTCCATTCGCAAGTTGATGGGGCTTCCGCGACAATTCGATGGATTGGCAGAGCAGGCATGATGTCACGCCAACGATGGGACTATCCCATGTGAATGAAATAAGTTCAAAACTGGCGTAGCGTCATGACATCGTCAGCTTAGTGTTCGGACGATGACGATGACGATTGGGGGTTGAGCGCGCCTCCCTGATGAAGAGTGAGTACTATGCCTCGATTTCACTTCAATATCCTTGATGGAGCTAATAGCCCGGACCGAGATGGCAGCGACGTGGTCGACTTCGACGATGCGCGTCGACAGGCGATACATATGGCAGGCGTCATACTCCAAGATCAGGGCCTCGGGCATTCGCCAATCTCACCTCTCCGCGTCGATGTCGCCGACGTTAATGGAAATATCTTGCTCTCCGTCCAGGTGGCACTAACATACCGAAGCAGACCCGAGGGAGGCTTTGGCCGCAATCTCATATCGAGCCTGACGTGAGAGGGCCGACCAGGGCCTAAGCCATACACCTGCTCGAAGTCAGACAGTCTGTTGACCTTCCACAATAATTTTCGCCCTATTGTTTCAAGGCGTGCGCAACTTCGTCATAGGCACTCTTGCATGCCGATGTAAGCTCAGATCGTTTTCCTGCTAAACAGGAAATTGCCTGGTTTTCACTTGAAACAGAGTCGGGGCATAACCTTTCCGCATCGACTGTACAAACGGCGATCGCTTTTTGGCGGAGTGCAGGACTGATGTCTTGCTCATCAGCGCGGCAGGTTATGCTGAAGGCGAGCATCGTGACGATGCCAAGGAGGGCGGCGAAGCGCATAGCTGAATTTCCTTTGTGTTGACGAAACGCCCGTCAGGCGTTGTGAATTCGGAGAGGCTTGCCGATCGCTGGATCGATTCGCTTCGGCGCTGCCCTCGGTTGCCTCTTCTCTAGACAGCCATGACAGCGCAGGCCAGAGGACAGCGAGGAGCATCATATTCCCCAGAACAATGCCGACATAGACAAAGTCGAGCAGTCCGGCGTCGGCGATCATAGGGATGCCAGCACGGCTGGAGCATTGGCCTGCACCGGCGCGGAAGTGGCTGATAGCTGGTCCAGTTCGATGACAACGCCGGCAAGCGCCATTCGTGCTGCGACTTCATGCCGAGGATCTGATGCCACACAGACGAGCCAAGCCGCATCCCATGCAGGCCCGATCGAGGGAAGCTTCGAACATCCGAAGCGATCGGTGAGATCGTCAAGGAAGGTAAGCGTCATTCCTGCGTGGAAGACGTGATTGTCCATGGCCGATCCTCAATCGACGGGAGATCCTTGTCAGGACCGAGACTGTCCGTGTCACCTCCACACCAATCGCGCTTGACCAATATGGCCTGCGGTAGCGCAAGGTCTTTATAATTAGTTAATATCTAAGCAGAAACGCAGATGGTGGTTTAATAACATAGGTTACTCAAGAGGTGCTTGAACCTTCGCGCAGAGGCTGTTAAACCGTAGGGCTTCACCAACCGTGTCGCCTGCGGAATCCGTCCGACCACGGGTCTCTGCGGCGAATGGATGAGAAGGGTCGCTTCCGCCCTGACCTTCCCTAGACCCCTTACGAACGTGGGATTTTGGCCGTGATGGCACGCGCGATCTCTTCGGGGCTCCCGATGACATCGATGGGGCCGTCGTAGGAGATGGCGTTCTCCGGCATGCCTAGGGTCGGCGATCCGCTCGGCTGGATTACCATCGTCAGGCCGCCGGCGTGGTGTATGGCGGCGAGCCCCCGCGACCCGTCGTCCAGAAAGCCGGGTAGGATCACGCCGATGCTGCGGGCGCCCGCATGTTCCGCCAAGGACATGAGCCGGAGGTCGACCGTGCGATTGCGGTATCGGCGATCCGGATCCTCGACCAGTAGCCCAAAGTTTTTGGAAGCCAGCGTCAGGTGCTCAGCCGGCTCGCCGATGTAGGCTCGCCCGGCCTCGAAGTGCTCGTCTTGGATGGCGACGAGGACCGGCATCTGAGACGAACGAGACAACACTTCTCGGAGATGGCTCACCCTGTCCCACGGGCGATGCAGGACGACCATCACGACCGCGTTCAGTGACGCTGGCAATTCTCGCAGGAGCGCCCCGATATCGCTGAGACCGAGGGGGCCCGAAGCTCCGATCGCGACGAACCAGGATGTGGTTGCGGCACTCATGACCGACGTCGCTCCGCTTCAACCGACGCGATAAACACCATCAAGGTGGAGATAGTTCGGGTTGAAGCTCGTATATTTCATCAGGCGGTCAAGATCGTTGATGACGACGGCCCTGTTTTTGATTGTGATCATCCCCATATCGCGTAGCGTCTGCACGCATCGGTTCACATGGACATAGGACAGGCCGGCGGTGTCGCCGATGTCGGCTTGTGTCAGGGGCAGTTCGAAGCCACTGACCTCCGCGAGGCCCACGGTCTGCAGTCGCGTGAAGAGTTCGCACAGGAGGTGGGCGATCCGCTGGAGGGCATGCCGTTGGCCGATGTTGAGGAGCCACTCCCTCAACGTGCCTTCATCGACGAGGGTCACCCACCAGAAGGCGCGGGCGATCCCCGGCCGGTCCGTTAGGTCCAGGATGCGTTGGCGCGGGATATCGACGACAGTGCAGGGCGACAGCGTGGCGATGCTGTGGTCCATGGCGTTCAGGATACAGACGTGCAGGTCGCAGAAGTCGCCGGGCAGGAGGTAGCCCACGATCTGCCGCCCCCCGGTTGGCAGCAGCTTGTAGCGGCAGGCGAAGCCCTTGAGGATGAGGCGGACGTTGTCGGAGGTCTGGCCTTCGCGGATTAGGTCCGATCGTGCTGGCACCAGGCGACTCGGAATGACGATCTCGTCCAGTAGCTTGCGATCGTCGCTGGATAGGGGAGCGAACCGTTCCAGCTTGCGGATGAGCAGGTTTTCCATGGCGTCCTCAGAGAACGACGCCCCGAGCCACCGACCGGTGAGATCTCCGCGAGAGCCAAGCTGCCGTTCACAGCGGCATCAAGGACTGTCGTATATTAGGGCCCGAGGGACAATGCGTTTTTGACTGTTGGTTGAAGAATTACCGCCAAGCCCGACCCTGGCTTGTCTCACACATACGGTCCCTCGAACAGGTCCCCACACGCCCGCCGGGCCCGCACCGTGACGGCCCGGCGCTTACGGTGCTCCGGCGCGTCGTGGAGGAAGTGGCACCGCTGGCACAGCGCCGCGAGGTTGTCGGCCGCGTTGCTCTGCGAGTCGTGGTCGAGGTGGCACGTCGACAGGAACACCCGCGTCCGGGGCATCGGCAGGATGGTGGAGTGCGGCGGTCGCAGGCGTCGGTGCCGCTTGCCTTGCCCGCAGCGCCAGGTGCCGGCGTCCTTGTCCCACCACAGGCCGTCGCCGAGGTGTAGGACCTCGCGCCCGTGCGGCCGGCCGCAGCCCTCGCATCGACCCTTGGCGCGGGAGGTGGCGGCTCCGGCTCGGCCGACTTATTAAACGCTCGGCTTCGGGATGATCGGCGTTGCAAGGCTCTCGAAAGACGGCTTGGCGAGCAGGTATCCCTGGATCAGGCGCACCCCGAGATCCTGAAGCACGCGTAACTCATCGGCCGTCTCGACGCCTTCGCAGATCGGCGTAATTGCCAGCTCCTCAAGGAGCCGCAGCGAGTGGCGCAGGATGGAGCGCCTGACCGGGCTAGCGTCGATACCGCGGACCAGGTCCATGTCGATTTTGACGATGTCCGGCTGGAATTGTGCCAAGAGCTGGAGCCCAGCGTAGCCGGCGCCGAAGTCGTCAATGGCGGTTTTAAAACCGATGGCCTTGTAGGTTTTCAGAATGTTCAGGAGGTGGACCGTGTCGAGCTTCTCGACCTCGGTGAACTCGAAGATCATGCGGTCGAGCGGGAACCCGGTCCGCCTCGCTGCATCGAGGGTCAAGCGGATGCAGGCACGGGGCTCATAGACCGCGCTAGGAATGAAGTTGATCGAGAGATACGCTCCATCGTCCGGCAGGCCGAGCTTGGCCGCGAGCTCGATCGCCTTCACGCGGCATTGCTGGTCAAAGGCATAGCGGTTCGCGTTGTCGACGGCTGATAGTACCGTGTAGGCACCTTCGCCGTTAATGCCCCGCGCGAGGGCCTCATGGGCGAACGTCGTGCCTGAGACGACATCGACGATAGGCTGAAACGCCATGGAGAACGGCAGAGGGAAGCCAATCCCATCGTGGCAACCCTGACATCCGATCGACATGGGCGTGTGTCCAAAATGAGCGCATCCAAAATCTACGCTCCAACAGGCCTATCATATGTTACTGACAAAATTTCCTGCGGTGGATTGTCCTTGACCTAGCGTCAGGCACCCGCCCTCCCGCCCCAGCGCCGCCCTGATCCGTCCCAGGTCGCACGCCACCGGATCCTCGTCATTGAGGCACAGCCGCTCCATCCGCCACTGCTCGGGGACAGTGGCCCGCAGCAGGTGTGACATTCTTGACGTCAGTTTATCGAATGTGATTGTACACCGACGCCGCTAGGCACAACCATGGCTCACACTGGAGAGCCGTGCGATGCAACCCACTCGACCGACTCCGCTTCGCCCGGCGAACAGAGAGGACAACCAACAGGCGTTCTGGGTTGAGATAGCCCGTATCGCAATACGAGGTGCAGATCACCCGACGAGCCTGACTGAGGATGAGATCAGGCGCATCTGCCAGATGGCGATAGTCGCGATGCCGAAGCGAGTTGTCATGGCCGGATGTGGCCTGGCGGAGCGATACAAGGTGCCGCGGTAGGCCTTACGTCAGCTTGGAGTTCGCTCCAGCGCCGCCCTGACCCGCTCCACCTTGCACACCATCGGCGCATCATCGTCGAGGCACAGCCGGTCCAGCGGCCACCGCTCCGCCCCGGCCGCCCGGATCAGCGCGGCGTGGCGGCGTATTGCGGGGCCCGGCCCGCGGCGGTAGCGTCGACTACCCCGACGCGATCGGGATAGCTCGGACTTACGCCCATGCGCCTCGCCCTCGCTGCCGTCGCTCTCGTGGTCGCCGTGGGCCCGGGGTGGGCAGAGGATGCCGCCCTTGGTGCCGACCTCGACTGGAAGGAACGGTTTGCCTGCGTCGATCGATTGTCGGCCACCAATCTCGGGCGCGGCTCGATGGTGATGGCGAGCGACATCGCCGACCGCTGCCTTGCCGAGTTTTTGGCGAAGCACAATTCGGCCTACCACGTGGCGGACGTGAAGCGGGCGCAAGCCCAGGCTCCAGACGGAGTTCTCATCGATCTGATGAACACGGTGCCTGGGATCACTGATATAGGAACAGGCGGCTTCTTAACCCTTCGAGCTGACGAAAACCTCGATTGTCGTTCTATCGAACCAGGAGGCAGTCAGATGGTCTGTAACAAGCCTATCGATCAAGCCTGGATCGATGAAGGCTGGCCTTCATGGCAAAAGGAGTTTGGCGGTACGCGCGCCGAATACGATCAATCGCAACTCGGCTTTCTGCTCAAGAGCCAGGAGAGGCGTCGAAAACTGCTTGATCTTGCCGCTCATCAACGCTGACGCTTCCCTGTGCCATAGCGCTCGCCTTCAACCCCGCCCGGCTCGCCCCCGCGAAGGTAGCGAAGGCGCCCAGATCCGTCCCGTCTGCGCCGCGCACCCGGTAGCGCCCGCGCTCGAACCGGATCGTGTGGGACAGCACCTTGTCGCCTGAGAAATGAACCGGGCTGAACGCAAGCTCGTCGCCGGCCAGCGCCTCAAAGATCTCATGCCCCCTGTAGGCGTGAATTTCGTCAAAGCCACAAATCGAGTAGGTCTTGCCGTGAGCGCCCGCGCTGTCCTTCGCCG
Source organism: Lichenibacterium minor (assembly GCF_004137685.1). GTDB lineage: Bacteria > Pseudomonadota > Alphaproteobacteria > Rhizobiales > Beijerinckiaceae > Lichenihabitans > Lichenihabitans minor. The sequence goes on from NZ_QYBB01000084.1 coordinate 8,113, forward strand.
GCAGGATCGCCAGCGTCCCACGGCCGTCCCGGCGGACGATCTCCTTGTCGAGCACCCGAACTTCCGCAGCCAAGTCGGGATTGGCGGCGATGAGGAGCTTGGCCAACTTCAGATCGTCCGCAGCCTGACCTTCGTCGTTCGCCAGCGTGAAACAGTCGTTTCCCGCCGGGCTGTGCCAGGCGATGAAGCGATAGAGCGTCGCGAGAATGAGGTCCGAGGTCTTGAAGTTCTTCTTCCCCCGACCCGTCAGGGCGAAGTTGTAGCGCGGCCGGTCGCCGTCGAAGTCGTAGAGCACGGCGGACAGGATCTCACGGCGGTAGGGCTCGATGGTGTCGAGTAGCGGACGGCCGTCGATCCAACGGAGCAAGCCGAAGAATGCCAGGGGGTGCGGACTGTCGCGGAAGGTCAATGACCCGCCTCCCGGCTCGCCGCGGCGGCGCGCTCCGCGATCGTCAGGGCCCTCCGGGGCGCCCGCTTGACCCCCAAGCTGGTGCCGACGCGTGACAGGGTGCCGGTCAGGGCGCGATAGAGTTCGAGGTCGACGTCCTCCCCCTTAGAAAGCTTCCCTTCCATTTGCTCCAACTCGACCTCCAGCGTCGCCACGCGGCGGCAGAGGGAACGCTGGAGTTCGGACAGGCCATCGGGTGTCCCAAGATCCTCCTCGTGGAGCTGCACGAGATCGCGGAAGCGCCTCGCCCACGGGCCTTCGTGGGCCCCGTCAACGAAAAGCTTGGTCCCGTTCGTCACCGCAGAGCGCAGCCGGGGCGGTCGCGCCTCGCCTAGGGCGCGCTTGGCCTTCCGAAGAGGGACGATCTTGGAGCAGTCGGACAACGCGCAGAACCGTAGCGTGAGAGCTAAA
>NZ_QYBB01000085.1 GCF_004137685.1 Lichenibacterium minor
GAGTTGCGCGGGCGTGATGGCCACGCTCTCGCCCGCCGTCGCGGGCCACACGAACCGGCCCCGTTCCAGCCGCTTGGCGTAGAGCGACAGGCCGAGCCCGTCGTGCCACAGGCACTTGATCAGGTCGCCGCGCCGGCCCCGGAACACATACAGGTCGCCCGCGAACGGATCGCGCTTGAGACCTTCCTGCACCAGCAACGACAGGCCGTTCATGCCGCGACGCATGTCGATGTGGCCGGTCGCGATCCACACCCGGACGCCGGACGGGACCGGGATCATCGCCGGTCCAGCACGTCGAGCACGCGCGCGAGCGCTTCGGCGTCCACGGCGCCGTCCACCACCACGCGACGGCCCCGCCCCAACTCGATCACCATGCGGCCCTGCACGGCCTGCCGAGGCCTTCCTCGACGCGTCGCAACCTTGGCTACAGGTGCCGGCTCCGGCACAAGGACGGCGGGCACGAAGGCCGGGGGCGGCTGGGGGGAGACGCGCTCAACCTTCAACGCCCGGCGCCACGCCATCAACTGAGACCGGGTAATGCCGTGACGCCGCGCTGTCGCCGACACCAGGCGCGGCCCTTCCAGGCACTCCGTCACGATCCGGAGCTTTTCATCCTCGGACCAACGGCGGCGACGGCCGACCTCGATGACCTCGAGGCGTTCAGGCAGGAGACTGTGCGTATGGCTGTCCATACGCGCAGTCTCGATCGTCGACCCGCACCCTCACAAGGCGGCCCTCGCCGGACGGGTACGGCCGTCCTTCGCCCGCTTCCTCGACGACGGGCGCGTGTGCCTCAGCAACAATGCGGCTGAGCGGGCGCTGCGCGGCCTGGCCCTGGGCCGCAAGGCGTGGCTCTTCGCCGGTTCGAACCGCGGCGGCCAGCGCGCAGCGTTCTTCAACAGCCTGATCGTGACGGCCAAGCTGAACGACGTCGACCCTCAGGTTTGGCTGGCCGACGTGCTCGGCCGCATCGCGTCCCACCCCGCCCAGCGCCTCGCCGAGCTGTTGCCGTGGAACTGGCAGCCCATCCCGGCCGCATCGCCGAGTTTCGACGCCGCGGCCTGATCCAGGCATCCGCGTGCCGGCCTGCCAGTGGACTGGCCGCCTTCCCGCCACACGGAAAACAGCAAGCGCCGATCCCGCGTGCTTCGCCGCAGGGGTACCCCTACACGACCTCGTGGGTAGATACAGCTGAACGGCGTGGACCCGCGAGCCTACCTCGCCGACGTTATTACCCGCATTGTGGGCGGCCAGCCCCAGAGCCAGCTCGACGAACTGCTGCCCTGGGCTTATCCGACTATCCCGGGGCTGAAGGCGGCCGCCTGAGCAGTCCGGCGCGCGCCGCTCCGCCTCCTCCACGCCCCGCTCCACAAGGCATCCGCACGCAACGTGGGCTCGGCGCTCCGCTTACCTCGCCGCAGGGAGTACGCTGCGTTTTGACCCGCCACGGCAGCAGTGGCTTGAACTCCGCCACCAGCCCGTCCGCGACTGTTCTGATCCCGCTCACGATCTTGACCCTCTCCCGCGTCAGCGAGAGGCCCTGAATTACAGCGGGAGTCAGGCCGTCAACGACCGGGGTTCAAACTGATAAATCCTCATGTTGTATCACGCAGAAATGGCCGGCATCGATCCGACACTGTCAATTCCGCTGCGTTCGAGATTTCGGTGATCTCGCGCCCGGACTGCTCGTTGCAAGCCGAACCGCAGTCGGGGGGGGAGTCGCTGCGAGTGGACCAAGGCCCGGAGTTCGCTATCAAGCGATGCGGACCTCAGGGCGCGCGCCGCTGATTGCCGTGTGGCTAAGGCCATATCGAAAGCCGCTTGCCCCGGCGTCTGCTGTATCCCGTTCATATCTAATGTGAATTGATTCCAAATGTCTTCCTCCGTGAAGATCACCGAGGGCTCAATACAGCGTTTCGCCAATCTGTGCCTCACTGATTGTGCTGGCACGACGAGAAGGGTGTTGACCGTCAGCTGCTGCGAAACGTTATGCAGCGCGGCCGGGTAGTTTTCATTTGAAGGATCGGTCGCAACGACAATGCGGGATCCAGCCTCATTTCGCCCTTGCTGACCCGCGATGTCAACAAGACCTTGCGATAATCGAAGACGGGAACTGGTCGGATCACGAATCGTATCCCAGGATATGATCCCGTGATCTCCTCCGCCGTTCCTGGCGTGGAGACCAACAGAATCGATCGAGAGGATTGTAATTTTGCTGCCTGCGACTCCAAACAGGCCGCGCCGGCCATCACTCCGTTTAGCATTAACCCTGGACTGCAGGCGCAGCGGATCGCCAACGGCACAAAGAATATCGGACGGTATGCCGTCCAAGTCGATGGTCTCAAGCGCATAACACGGCGTTTCTGGTGAAGTCTGGCGTCTTTCAGACTGAAGCACTTCGGCGAGCTGTCGAGCGAATAAAATGTTGGGTGCCGTCACCCGCGGAATGTTGCCAGTCCTGTTTTGTTCAATAAAACAAAGATGCGCGACGGCTTCGATTAGATCGGCGCGGTCGCCCTCGGTAAAATGTACCCTGTTCTGTGCGCGCATCTGAGCAAGATTATCGCCTTGGCTTGCGACATTGGCTGCTCTCACACCTTCATCTCGAGTTGGATGTTGGACATGTACGTTTTCGTGATATCCATCCACTGCGATTTGATATTTTTTTCGCGATTGTGAGCGCAAGAATCGAAGTAAATCTCGTGGTGAAACGTCACTGATTCGTTCGACAAAGATAATTGACCCTTCTGACAAAGCATCGAATGTCGCTACGTCGTTCAGGCAGGTGTCAGCCGTCGCGAAATGGTGAGTTCGGATTGACGCTTCTCCTAACTGCGCTTCGAGCGACGCGCCGCCGATTGAGATATGGATCGGCTCCGAATCGGAATTTGGAATGCGTTGCGACACTTCTCGCAGGACACTCCGCCAGTGCACGGGCGGGTGCCGAAGTGCGGACGGGGCAACGCCTTGCCTTTCCATGTTTCGATGATCGAGGCTCGGCGCGTGGGACATCCTCCAGATCGCTGACGCTAGGCCGGTGGATCGCAGCCAAGTCTCCAGCTCCACCTTTTCCTCGATCGACAGTTCCGCCGTGTACCGTCTGACCGCGAAGCCGCGCGCGTTGACGCCATCGATCGCGCGTAGGGTCCGGTGCGATCCGTCCTGACGAATGGGGCGCGTCGCAAGGTGGGTGATGACGGCCTCCACGTCGGTGCTCGCCTCGATGCCGACTTCGATCAAAGCGCGTGCTGCAGCGGTGCGGACTCTTCCCGCCTCGATCACCGTCCGTTCTTGCAGATCGGGTTCAATCAGCGCGATCGCGAGATCGGCGGCTGCCGTCAAGCGTTGTTCTCTGTCGCGCCGCAAAGCACGCTTTCCAAGACCGAATATCCCATTTGAAACCCAGTCGTGCCTCGCGGCCCGCTTCTCCCAAGCTTCGAGATCGGCCAAGCCGTCAACGCGATCTCCCTGGTAGAATTTCTGCACGCCGCTTTTGATCAGGCCGATCCGCCGTATGCGTGCGAGTTCTTCGAAGCGCTCGCCAGCCTGTGCGATGAATTCGCGAGCCTTGCGTTCGCCATCCGAGCTGCGACTGGAGAACTCTTCGCGTATGCTCGCCGGCACCGAGTGCAAGCGAGGAGATCCGGTCGCCCGGTCCAGCACCGTTTCGACGCCCCACTCCCGGAGATTTTCGGCGAGAAAAGCTGCGAACAGGGCGCCGAACTCGTGGACGCGGCCGCTCATGTGTTGGAGGTCGAGGGCTGTCACGCGGCCGCTCTGAGTCCAGACGACATTTGGGACGATCACATGCGTGTGGCATTGCGGATCGCTCGCCTGCTCGGTCGTGCCGTCGGCAGAAGGAAGCAAAACCTTTCGCGCTGTGTATTGTTCATATGTGAACCATGACATGGTCCCAGGCTCAGAGCCGTCACGGCCGCCTTTGCCACGCCGCGATCGAGCGATGACGGCTTCGACGACTGCCATGGTCCGTGTCACAGCATCGCGTTGGCAGGCCGCGATGGTACTTTTTGCTGCGTCGCCGCTGAACGCCCAAAGCAGGCTGACCCCCTTCTCGGCCGAGAGGCACATGTCGATGAAGGCCACCTTACGGTTCCCCTTGATCGACTCGAAAGGCAGCCCGTCAGCTCGGCGGCCCATCAGGATCCGAGTCATAGCCTCGCTTCCGAGGCCACCACGTGCCTCCGTTCCGAGGCGTCGAGCGATGACGGGGTCGAGGTCCGCTCTGAGCACCGCGAGGGTGGTGCCGTCCGGCGCAGCAAAGGGAACGCCGGCGAGAACGACCTGACGGCGTGCCACATCGACCGGCAGCGTTCTCTGGGCGAGGTGATCGGCCATGCGCCGTGCTGCCGCCGGACCCTGACTTAGCCCTTTTCTGAACGTCAACATGTCATCGTCTCCTGCGAGGCGGAGGATCCTCTGCCGAGGTTGTACCTCTCTGCGCCAGGAACTCGGTCAGCGTATCGAGCCGTTCGAGAATCACGTGTAGCATGGAGACCGTGTCCTCGCCGGACCGATCCGATGATGCCGCCTCGAGGAGGAGGCGGAGGAGTTCGGTCTGCGTGGTAAGCGTCTCGGTCAGCACCTGCACCGCGGAGGTGAGGCGGGCCAGCTCGTCGGTCACGTCTGCGAGTTCGGAGGGCACGGCGGCTCCAGAAAAAAGCGCTTGCGAGGCCGCGATTCCAGTGCGACGATTCTATCGTCGCACAGGGTGTGAGTAGATGTCGACCAAGGGTGCAATGGTCTGTCATGATCGGCAGGCCGCTCAGCCATCCGGGTTTCGGCTGTCTTCAACACGGTAGGTGTACGCGTTTAGTCGGGAGATGGATGTGGGTCGGTCGTTGAAGCAGATCATCGGGAGGGCCCGGCGCGGGGAGCGCCGGCTGCGCCCGTGGCTGCGCAACAACTACGATCTCCTGCAATCCTTCATCGGTGACGGGCGCGCGGATTGGGCCCCCGTCATAGCCATCCTGCGCGAGGTTGGGGTCGAGGACGCGAAGGGGCAGATCCCCTCGCGTGAGACCCTCGCTCGCGCTTGGCGTGCCATCAGCGAGCAGCGAGATCGGGAGCGTATGACTGTTCCCGCGCAGACGCAGTCCATCGCGCGCGGCGTCCGCATGCTCCCTTCGATGCAGACCTTCAGTCCAGCGGCCGTTTCCGGCCGACCGGGCCCCAGGACGGTAGCGACCAACGGTCCGACCCCGTCCCCCCAGCGTCGATCCGATGGGATCCGCGAACCCACAGCAGCTCGAAATCCCAGGGAGGGCATGCCGGACGCGATCCGGCGTGCCATCGACCGGGTCTGATCGGGGCAGGTGCCCCGATCGACGCACGCTGACAATGCGACGCACGGCAGCCGGTCTCGGTCGCGCGTCATGGGTTCACGATGATGAATGAGGCAAATAACGATCGCGGGCAGAAGCCCATGGGTGAACCCGTCGACGCGGCTCCTCGCAGCAATCGCCGACGGAAAGCTCCCGAGCCGATCGAGGAGCTTTTCAAGCCGAGCTTCTCCATCTTCGTGGGGCGGGGCAGCACGGGCAAAACCACGGTGGCGCGCTGGGTCTGCGACCGGGCGCAGCGGCCTGTGCTCGTGTACGACGGCGACGCCGACCACATCGGTCTTCAGCGTTTCGTCGACGGCGCGATGGTCACAGCATCCGCCGACGACATCGACGTGCGGCAGGGCTTTGAGGACCTCATCGATCGGCATCTCGAGGAAAGGATCGATGTCGTCATCGACCTCGGCGGAGGCGACAGAGTGTTCCCGACCCTCGCTTACCACCTCGACCTGCACACGTTCCTCGTCGAGGAAGGCAGCAAGCCGGCCATCTTCTACCTCGCGGGGCCGGATCCTGCGGACTTAGCGCTGTTGACTGAGTTGGAGGCCGACGGGCTGTTCGCGCCGGAGCGCACCGGGATCTTGTTCAATGAACACCTGATTCCGCGACACATGCCGGATCGTGTATTCAAAGACATTGTCGGAAGAGATGAGGTCCTGCAGCGTGCCATCAAGAGGGGCGCTCAGGTCGCGCGCATCCCTCGACTGGAGACCGCAGATCGAATTTTAGAGGCAGGAGTCAGTTTTCAATATGCCGTTAAGGGCTGCGCGCTCGTCGATGGACTGCCTCTCTCACCCACTCAGCGGCAACAGACGCGTCGATGGTTGGAGCGCCTGCATCAGTCGATGGAGCCTATGCTGGATTGGCTGCCGTGACGACACTGGGTCGAAATACGGAGGCGGTCGCTAGCGCCGCCTCCACCCACGACATCATCAGGAATGCGAGGGAAGCCGGTATCGACCAGTTCGATCCGTTTTGGCCGTTCGTCAAGACGCTCTGTCGTACGACGGCAGAGATGGCCGGAACGACAGCCGATATACGGAGAGCGGGGATTGAAGTCGTTCAGGAGATCAGGCGAGCGCATGGTCGCTTGGACGCGCAAGAGCGCAATATATATTGCGCGCTCGTCGAAAGGGCGGCACGGAGGACAGCCGTGCGATGGACGGCTACGGTTGTTGGCATGATCGTAGCCGCGCAGGTCGGGTTCTATAGCGGTCAAGCCAGAAAAACGTCTGACGAACATTCATCACCGATCAAGCAGAATACAGACTTTCCTACGCCAGTAAACGTGGAATGGCAGAAAATCCGTGCTTGGAACGATCTGGGTAGCGCATTCATCACGTGTCAACCAGAAATAGATCATAGGGAGGCGGCAAAAGGGCGTCGATTTTGCGAAATACCACTCTATATCGAAGCGCCAAAGTAATCTAGCCCTTTTTATTCAGTGCGCCCCGACGGCGTAGGTCACCAACGGAGGGAGGTTCCGTCCAGAGAGTTGTCGGTTGATCTGGTAGCTGGCAGGCGGTTTGGTCGGGCAACCGGCTGGATCGAAGCCCTGCGACAAAGGCCGCCTCGGGCGGTTGAGCGATCCAGCGGGCCGTAACGCGAGTGAAGCCTGAGCAGGCCTCGAAAGTGAAGGTGTGGATGCCGACCCGCCTGAATATCGGGGAAGGCCGCGCGGACAGGGAAGCAACCCACACGTGCACCTGTTTCGATCCACCGGGGGTAATAAGCACGGCAAGTTGGAAGGGTGATCTGGGTCATCGGGGGAAGCCCGTTCCGGGTGGTGGTCGCGCCATCGACGTCGTTTCTGGCGGCGGCCCGGGCGGGTGGCGGACAGGGCCGTATGACCGTCGAGGCCGGGTAACTCCGGCGGAGGGAAGGGCCCTGACTTCCGGTGTGCTTTCTTTTGGCGGCGAGGGCATGGTGATTGGCGATGAGCCTTGAAACACCTGAACGGATCAGGAGCCTCCAGAGGAAGCTCTACTGCAAGGCGAAGGCGGAGCCTGCCTTCCGCTTCTACGTGCTCTACGACAAGATCTGTCGGGCGGACATCCTCGCCCACGCCTACGCGCTCGCCCGTGACAACGGTGGGGCGCCCGGCGTGGACGGGGTGACGTTCTCGGCGATCGAGGCGGCGGGCGTGGAGACGTGGCTGGCGGGACTGCGCGAGGAACTCGCCGCGAAGACGTATCGCCCGAGCCGGTTCGTCGTGTAAACCTCCCGAAGCCCGGGGGCGGTCTCCGTCCTCTCGGTATCCCGACGATCCGGGATAGGGTGGCGCAGACGGCAGCCAAGCTCGTGCTGGAGCCGATCTTCGAGGCGGACTTCGAGGACAATGCCTATGGCTATCGGCCGCGCCGTGGTGCCGGCGATGCGATCGGTGAAGTGCATCGGCTCCTCTGCCCTGGCTTCACGGATGTCGTTGATGCGGACTTGTCGAAGTACTTCGACACGATCCCGCACGACGATCTCCTTGAATCGGTCGCTCGCCGCGTCGTCGACCGGCACGTGCTGCACCTGATCAGGCTGTGGCTCAAGGTGCCGGTGGAGGAGCGGGACGGCGACGGGACGCGACGCATGAGTGGTGGACGCGACAGTGGGACCGGCACGCCCCAGGGCTGTGTCGTGAGCCCGCTCCTGTCCAACATCTACATGAATCGCTTCCTGAAGCACTGGCGGTTGACAGGACGGGACGACGTATTCCGGGCCCGTGTCATCTCCTATGCCGACGACTTCGTCATCCTCGGCCGCGGTCACGCGGCCGAGGCCCTGGCGTGGACGCGGTCTGTGATGGCGCGGCTCGGGCTGACGCTCAACGAGGCCAAGACCTCGGTGAAAGACGCCCGACAGGAAAGTTTCGACTTCCTGGGCTACACGTTCGGCCCGCACCGCTTCCGCAAGGATGGCCATTGGTACCTGGGCGCGAGCCCGTCCAAAAAGAGCGTACAGCGTCTCAAGACGAAAGTCGGCGACCTCCTGGTGCCGGGCAACCACGGGACATGGCCGGTGGTTCGTCTCCAGCTGAACAGGCTTCTGGTAATTACCCAGGGGGTTCAGACCTGCGTTCGTACCGCGACTTCTGTCCGGGGTCGGACGTCGTGGACGTGTTTCAGACCGTGACGGTTTTGAGGAGCGCGGCGAAGGTGCCCGGCCCGTGGTTGATGCGTTCGGTCGAAACCACGGTGCGGACTGTCAAACGACATCAGGAACCCATCCGGTGGCGCCACGAGGAACCCATCCACCCCCTGCTATTCTGACGCCCCGGCCTGAGCCGGCACGGGTGTCGCTTTGATCAGCCCCGAACGCCTCTTCTCGCGCAACCGATAGCTGTCACCGCGGATGGTGAGCACGTGGCTGTGATGGAGGAGGCGGTCCAGGATGGCGGTGGCGACGACGTGGTCGCCCAGCACGGTTCCCCAGTCGCTGACGACGCGGTTGGAGGTGATCAGGATGCTGCCGCGCTGTACGCGTCCGACGAAGACCGCCTTGCGGGATGACTGGCCCGCGGCCGACTTTACGGGCTTACGGCTAGCCTAAAG
>NZ_QYBB01000086.1 GCF_004137685.1 Lichenibacterium minor
AGGAAGCGACCAACAAGACGTTTCACTACGACACCGCAGAGATACTGCGCACACACGTCCTGGCCTTCATCGCGGCTTACAACTTTGCCAAGCACCTCAAAGCGCTGAAGTGGAAAACACCGTTTCAGACGATCTGCAGTGCCTGGACTGCCAACCCAGCTGTGTTCAAAATCAACCCGCATCACCTCATTCCGGGACCATACAGCGAGCAGGTCCCAGGAGGACGCGGCCCGGCGCTTCGCCCAGGGCTTGTGGGTGTCCCGGCCGTGGTTGCCCGGGATGGACAACACCCGGATCGGCACGCCGACCGTCTTGGCGAGGTGCACCACGCCGCCGGCGATGATCTCGCCGACGTCGCGCACCTAGTGCGGCACCACCAGATCGTCGGTCGCCATCAGCTCCTCGTGGAGGTGGCCCGAGATGTTGTCGCCGAGGCAGGCCAGCACAATCTCGGCCGGCGGCCGGCCCTGCCAATGCGCCGTCATCAGGTCGGCTGTGGTGGCGAAGAAGCCCAAGCGACGAAATATCGCGAAGGCCGGATTGGCGAAGCTGTTGCCCGGGAAAGCGAGGGTGACCGCGAAGGCCAGGAGCGCAAAGGCGCAGAGCCACTCGGCGTCGCGCGTCGCGTGGTTGGTCGGATGCTGGGTGAACCAGCCGGAGGAGATGAGGAAGCTCACGAGCCGAACCTCCACGCAATGCTGAGCACCCGGGCCGCGTAGCCGCGCCCCACCCCACCCCGGGCGAAGCGCCCGGCGTTGTAGCGCGCCGCCGCGCGGCTCCAGTCGCCGCCGGCGTCGCGGAGCAGCACGGCCAGCACGCGCGCGCCGCAATCGGCGTTGACGGCCGGGCTGGCGAGGCCGCCGCGGCAACCGGCGTCGCGCGCCGTGCCCGGCTGCACCTGCATCAGGCCGATCGAGCGTCCGTTTCGGGCGGCAGGATCGAAGCCGCTCTCGACGGCCGCGACGGCGAGCGCGAGGCTTGTCGGCACGCCATGGCGCGCCGCGGCGGCTGCGACGATCGCCGGCATGCCGGGTCCGGGGTGACGGGCGCGGGCCGCTGCCGGCGTCGCCCCGGCGAGGATCGACGCGGCGAGCAGGATGACGAGGCGCCGCATCACGCCGCCGCCCGCATCGGCTGAGCAACCCCGAGGGCGCCCGAGGCCGCCACAGCGGGATGTGCGAGCGGGTAGGCCCGGGCCATGACCTCGAGCGAACCCTCGTAGCTTTTCACCTTGTCAGCGAGGTCCGGGGCGTTGGACACGAAGTAGCCGACCGCGTGGGCCGCGAGAGCGTTGCCGACGTCGACCGTGAGGCCGTGCGCCTGCAGCTCCGGCAGGTAGTGCAGCGCGGCGTCGCCGATCGCCTTGTCGAAGAGCTCGTTGGCGTGTTGCTGCACCGCGAGGGCGCGCGACGGGCCGAGGTAGGGTTCCAGCAGGGTCCCGGCCTTGCCCACGACCGTGTGGGCAGCGAAATGGATGAGCGGGATGACGAGCGCCGTCATCACGATCATGACGACGGGCGTCAGGTCGACGTGTGTGTCGAACATGGGTTCAGGTCCTCAAGAGTGCGGATGCGACGAGGCGGGGATGCCGTATTTCGTGCCGACGAGCTTGCCGCGCCCGCGCTTACCCCCGGTCCAGTTGCCGGGGTCGCGCGGGTCGACGCTGGAGCCGCCCTCGTGGTGGAGCGTGAAGGGCAGCACGGCCCGACGGAACTCGTCTTCGGTGGCCATGCTGCCCTCGTGGTGAGACGGCGCCCGCGGGCGCCGGGATCAGCCCTGCGTCGCGCCGTGCGTCGCGCCGTGCGGCGCGATGGCGGCGTGGGTGGCGGGGACCGCGCCGGCGAGGTCGTCGAGCACCGGCTGCATCACGGCGGGGTCAACGAGGTTCGGCTCGTGGCTGCGCAGTTCGTCCACTTGGCGCTGCAGGTCGGCCTTGTCGGATTCGAGCTGGGCGATGCGGGCGCCAGCGGCCTTATGGGCCTCGGTGGCGGCGCGGACGGAAGCTATGAGCGTGTCCTGGATCTTCAGGACGCGGTCGGCCTCGTCGGCGGTGAGGGTGACAGGAGCGTCGGCGGCGACGTTGTCCATGGTGTGGGCTCCAACGAAAAAACCGCCCGGGACGGGGCGGCTTGGGACAAGGGCGAACGCGAAAAGCCCCGATGCTTCTTAGCAACGGGGCGCAAACACGGCTGGCAATCTACTTGTGATGGACGGATAGGCAGAGGAGCTGCCGCAGGTCAAAATGATCTGTCGCGCGCGGAACTCGACCGACGACGAACAAGCCCCTCCCCCATGCTTTTGCAGCGCGAGGAGGATCACGAGATGCCGAAGTTCCAGGTCACGGTCGCCGACGAGGCTGGCCATAAGCTCTATGACGAGACCATCGAAGCCGTCGGCCCCTGGAGGCCTGCGCCAAGGCGGTCGCGGATGCGAAGACGGCCGACGTGGCCGAGAGCGAAGAACCGATGGATGGCGGGCTGGTGCCGCCCTTCACCATGGACAGCTGATCGCTACCGAGAAGGGTAATTATCGGAGGTGACCGCAACGGCGTTAACTCGAACGAAATATTTCAGCTTACGACTTACGATTAAGCGTTGTTTAATGCGCGCGTCGAATCACGAGCGGGGGTGATTCCCGCTAATCGAACGGGCGCGGTGATGATCTACGAACACAAGGTCGGCAAACACCACTTTTTCATTGAGTGGAACAAGTATGGCCAGTGGGGCGAAAACGGCGAGACGAAGTGGGTCGCCACGTGCCAGGGCCTGTCGCTGACGCTTGGGGATACGCCGGAGAGCGTCCTATTCTCCCTGACAAGAGGTCGATCTCATCCAACCCTAGACGGTTTGAAGCCGGCTGACATGGGTTTGCCGAGCAAACTGGAAGCTTGGTCGATCGAACGCATCTAACGCCCGGCCATGATGTCGGCGAGGCCGGGCATGGCGAACTCGTGGTAGGGTTGGCACCTGGATGGAGGCGCCCATGTCGGATCGGGATCAGCAAATCGCCGAGTTCTGGGAGGAGTTCTGGGACCTGGAGTTCGAAGCGCCTCGGCCATGCGACCTCGCCACCGTGAAGCGCGACCGCGACCGCACGGCCGCCATCAATAAGGCCCTTGCCGACCTCGGAAGCGACGTCGGAGCTAGGCCGAGCGACCTGCCGGCCGGGAACGGCTGAGCCGACAGTACTTCCGAGAAGGGTTGTTATCGAGAGCGGTCTCGCAGCCAAGCCTCGCCTGGACGAACGGGAATGTGTCGGCGGACATGGAGTGTCCTCCGGGTTCTCGACCGGGATGGCCGGGAATGGGGTGGTGGCGGGGCGGTGGCCTAGCGGCGAACCGGCAAGCGCCGAAAAGCTGGAGCTACGAAACCGGCCACGGTCGCATAGGCCGCATCGGTTATGCGGATGTACGTCCCCTGCTGGGACGACCAGAGGCCGGTGCCGTCCACCCCGAGCGCGGAGAAGCTCGCGACCGAGTAGTCGGGCAGCCGGAACGGCGACTCGACCTGCTGGACACCCATGGCGCTGTAATTTGCCCGCAGGCCGTCTTTGCATCCTGGACGACCATGCTCAAGGCCGGCCGTCGTCTCGCCGCGATTTGACCCGCTCGGGTTTCACCCCTAGGTTTTCCCGGCGCACAACTGAGGGTGACGGTTGGGGAAGCTTTCAGCGATGATCAAATACGATGAGCCATCATCTGTTCACACGGTAGCATCTTCCTCGTTCGCGGCCTGTCGCGGCATCGCCATGATCATCGTCGTGCTTTTTCACGCCGACGTCATGTTGGGAGACCAGCTTTCCGAGTATGCAAGGTTCACGACCACCGCCGTCGCCCTACAATACTTCGCTCTTCCGATGTTCTTTCTCAGCATGGGTCTGGCGTTCGCGAGGGTGAGCCGGCCCAGGGCGTCGCTTAAGCCCGTGATGAACTCGATCCTGACGTACATGTACCTGTACGTCGTTTGGACGGTCATCAGCTATCTCGTCACATTCGCTTCGGTTGCGTCGATCACGATGAACGTTGCCGTGCCGACCGGCGTCCTCAATTTCGCGAAGTCCGTGGTCCTTCCGTCCGGTCCCCTGTGGTTTCTGCCCGGATCGGCCGTCATGAGCGCGCTTTACGTCGTCGTTTCGAGGCAGGATCGTGCGACGAAGGTCGTCCTCACCCTGGCTGTGGCCAGCTTGGCGTGGCTGCCCCATCTCGGCGGCACATTCATAACCCTGACGACAAAGAACGTTTGCTGCTTCTTCATCGGAATCATATTCAGGAGCGAGTTGGTGGCCGCCATCGGCGGCGTGAGCCGTCTCGGGCTGATAGTGTTTCCTCCGCTCATCGTAATCTTTATCGTCGCCTGTATGTCGACCGGCATCGAGAGCTGGGCCGTGACATACACGTTCATCGGCACGGCGGCCTTTGTCCTGATCTGCTCGGCGTGCAGCCATGACGTGATGCCGCAGGTCTTCACGCTCCTGGCCTACGTTGGGCGTGCATCCCTGCCGATCTACCTCATGCACGATTTCTGGAATCACACGGCGGTGGAGGCCATGGCCGCTTCAAGCGGGTGGCCTTCCGCCGCCGCGAAGGCAGGGATCATCGTCCCGATGTCCATAACGGCCTTCTCCATTCTGATGTGCCTGGCCACGAATGGGGCGCTGTACAGGTCTCGCATCCTCCTGAGGATGCCGGCCGCGCTGCAGAACCGCGTCGGCGGCTCAGTGATTCCCTGGCTCGACCGCGTCGTCCTGCCCCGTCTGACCCTCGATCGCTTGTGGAGCACGGCACCCCTCAGTGTTTGGTGGCCGAAGCCATGAGACGACACCCTCCCCCTGCGACTCAAGTCGTGGCTCGACGCAACCTTCGTTTTGGCACGGAACCTCACCGTGTCGGCGCTTCGACGGACCGGTCCGGCCAGCGCGGCGTCGGGTGATAGGTGGTCTCGCCGGAAGGGCAGGGATGTGTTTGCCGGCGTGCGGAAGCGCCCCGTGGCGATCGGCGATCCACAGGGTGGATAGGGTTGTGATTGGCGGCGACTTGTGATCGCCTGCTGTCGGCGATCGGTCAGGGGTGTCCGGATCGCTCCGCGGCTCTCGGCGGGTCTAGCCCGTCTTATTCACCGGGACGAGACATCAGTGGCGGCGAGCGTAGCTTAACATATTGAGGTGGCATAGGATTTGGGTGCTGACGCCAAGCCCGATCCCCCTCACAAGCTGCCACGCCCGCCATGGTCGACGATACGGTCCCGTCCTTTGGCTTCCAGCCGTCGGACGGAAGGAAGTCACAGCCGCCTTCGACGGTGGGCGCCTCACCTCGGATGGCGGCGTCATGATGCTGGCGCTGGTGGAGCGGCGCCTCGGGATTGCCGAGCGGCTGGCGCGCCTGATCCCGGACCGGCGCGATCCGACCCGCATCACCCACAGCCTCGCCGACATGATCCGGGCCCGCATCTTCGCGATCTGCTGCGGCTACGAAGACTGCGACGATCTCGATGCCCTGCGCACCGACCCCGCCTCCAAGCTCGCCTGCGGTCGACTGCCCGACACCGGGGTCGACCTGTGTTCGCAGCCGACCCTGTCGCGGCTGGAGAACGCCCCGCGCCTGCGCGACGTGATCCGGCTCACCTACGCGCTGGTGGACGCCTGGATGGACTCATACCCGCGGGAGCCCGACGCGGTGACGCTGGACATCGACGATACGTGCGACGACGTCCACGGCCACCAGCAGCTGTCGCTGTTCAACGCCCACTACGACGAGCGCTGCTTTCTGCCCATCCACGTCTACGACACGGAGCGCAACCGTCCAGTCGCCGTGGTGCTGCGTCCGGGCAAGACGCCGTCGGGCGTCGAGGTGCGGGCCCACGTCCGGCGCCTCGTCCGCCGCATCCGGGGCCGCTGGCCCAAGACCCGCATCCTGTTCCGGGGCGACGGTCACACGCCCGGCCCGAGGCCATGGCGTGGTGCGAGGCCAACGGGCTGCAGTACGTGTTCGGCCTGCCGGGCTCTAAGCCACTGTCGAAAAAGGTCGAGGACACCGCCGATGCCGTCCGCACCGAGCGCGCCATCGGCGACGAACTCGTCGTGCGCGACTACGCCGAAACCCGGCACAGGGCGGGCTCCTGGAACCGGGAGCGCCGCGCCGTGGCACGCGTAGAGGCGACCCGCCTGGGGCTCGATATCCGTTTCGTCGTCACCAACGTCGAGAGGGGCTCGCCCGAGTGGATCTACGACAGCCTCTACTGTGCCCGCGGGCAGGCCGATAACCTGATCAAGCTGCACAAGTCCCAGCTCCGGTCCGACCGCACCTCATGCCGCTCTGCGCTGGCCAAACAGATGCGTCTCGTCCTGCACACCGCCGCCTACTGGCTGATGCTGGACGTGAGGGACGCCATCCCCAAGGTCCGCGACTTGGCTTCGGCCGAGTTCACGACGCTGCGCCTCCGCCTGCTCAAGGCCGCCACCAGGATCGTGGAAGCCCGGCACCGCGTGCGCATCGCCTTCGCGGCCGCCTGTCCCGAGGCCGATGTCATCGCTGGTCTATCAGCGGCCCTGATACGGCGCCGGATCTGATCGGCGGGGCGACGTCCCCTCACGCCGAAATCAGGTTCTCCCTCCAGCGCCGCACCCACACCGAAGCATCACCCGACGGCGCTCCGCGTCGAGCGGACCCGCATGCCCAGGATGAAACACCCCGCCTGCTGAGCCCGACATTCTCGCACCCGTGAATAGGACAGGCTAGACAGCTCTGAACGGATCGCTATCAAGCCATGTGTGATATGCACATGTCCGAAGAAGCCCTGTCACGAACTTGTGCGAGGACCACGCATGAATGCAAGCACAAAAGTCGCGTACGTCGTTCTCGCCCACTCGGACCCGCAAATGTTCGGCCGGCTGATGCGACGCCTCAGCCACCCGAGCGTCGCCGCTTTCGTCCACGTCGATGGCCGGTCCGATCAACGCCCGTTCGAGGCCGCGGTCGATGGCGTCTCCGACATCCATTTCGTCGCCGACCGCGTCCAATCGCGGTGGGCAGGCTTCAGCCTGGTCGAGTCCACGCTGCGCGCCTTCGAGCTGGCCTTGTCCCGCACGACTAAAGCCTGCACCCATTTTGTCGTGATTTCCGGCGCCGACTATCCCCTGGTGCCGAACGACACGATCCTCGGTTTCTTCGCAGCTTGCCCGGAGCGACAGTTCATTAGGCGCTTTTCGCTGATGGAATCCGGCGACGCTGTCCAGATGTGGCGTGTCCGAGGCCGTTACTTTAGGGAGTGGGCTGACCGCTTTACCTGGAAGCGGAAGCCGTTGTTCGTGCTCGAACGGTTGTTCCGGCTGTTTCCGCGACATCCCCCTGCCGGCTTACGCGTCGTGCTCGGGTCGCAATGGGTGGCGCTCACGCGGTCGTGCGTCGCGTATTGCGTTTCCCGCGCCCGCGACGATCGCCGGCTGCTTCGCTTCTTTCGGCCCTCGTTCGCGCCCGACGAGATGTTCATCCACACCCTCGTCCAGGACTCGCCTTTCGCCGCTCAAGCCGAGCCGATCGAGTCCTACAGCGACATCACGACCGTCGGCGGTCCCTTTCACTACGGCAACGTCCACCTCCTGCCGCCCAAGGTGCCGATCGTCAGCGCCGAGGCGGCTCGAGCGATCCTGGATAATCGAGGTGACAAGCTGTTCACCCGCAAACTATCGTCTACGTTGTCGGAAGCGGCGCTCGCCGTCTTCGACGAAGTCGGTCATTCAGCGAGGTAGCGGTCATCGGGTGCCCTGACCTTGAGCGCCGGATACAGGTGTGAACATATGATTTCGATAGCTGGCGACTTCGGAGGGACCAGGCGACACCCGACAGTTGACCATGCTCCAATGAACTGCCGAGCTGCCTTCTGACGAGAGGCCGAAACTCGCTGCAGCTCCATATCCAGCGCATGTGTCGGAACATTTATTCGCTGTCCGACGCTGTCGGTACTGCAAGCGGCATGCCGTTTACGTCGTTCCCTAACGACGAGGCACGCGGGATCGGCCTTTATAAATTTCCCGCGGGACTTTATCGTGAGCAGTCCGGTGGCGGGTCGGCTTGCAAATGCCCGGATCAGGCTTCGGCGTCGAGGCTCGGCGTTTCGGCCAGAATGGGCCGCCAATCCCACGCCAGCAGGTCGCCGAGGCGCTGGGCCGGGTGGGACGCGATGCGGCCGAGCACATGGGCCAGCCGAGCTTGAGGGGCTACGTCGTTCAGCTTCGCCGTCACAATTAAGCTGTCGAAGAACGCCGCGCTTTGGCCGTCCCGGTTCGAGCCGGCGAAAAGCCACGCCTTGCGGCCCAGGGACATCGCCCGTTCATTTCGCCCATGTCGGGCAGGAGGCGGAAGTCCAGTATCGCCGGCACCCCTATTTCGGGCTCGAGGTGCTCTTACGCCGTATCGAGCAGCAAGCGACTGTTAAATTCTACAGTTGCAAGGGTTTTCGGAATTTTGATCCCGACATTCGGCTGGATATTTGACAATGCTCATTGCGCTAGCACGACTCTCGACTTCCAACACGTCGATACTCTGGCGTTGACAGAGTTGAGACAGATATTAGACGGAGCTTGTAACATCGCAAACTCTGGGATCGATGTGCTCATCGCTCCGGAGACAAGCGATAGAACTCATCAGATGGCCGGCGAGGAAGTCGGATCTGCGGATCAGCTTTCTATTCGACAGCGACAGGCTAAAGGTATCTACCCACGGGGTTGAGTGAGGCGACCGGCTCCGAGCATGGTCGGCCGAGGTGCAACGACGGCTTGCGCAGCG
>NZ_QYBB01000087.1 GCF_004137685.1 Lichenibacterium minor
CGGGCGACAACGCCCTCAACGCCCTGCGCAACCCCGCCGAGACACGCCGCGGTCTCAACGCCTACGACGCCAAGCTCAGCGCTTTCGGGATCGATCCGAACAAGGCCGCTGAAGACGCCCGCAAGGTCCAACGCGCCTATGACAATCTGAGCACGGACCTCGCGCTCATCCATCAAAAGATCGACACGCAGTTTTTCGTGCCGATGATGGATGCTTTCGACGGTATGGCGAAATGGGTGGAGGAACACCCCGACGTCGTCGAGCCGCTGGAAAAGGGCTTGGTGGCCTTCGCGGGCGTCATGTCGCTGCGGGTTCTGCCCGTAGTCGGGAACCTGCTCAAGGTTCTGACCGGCCTCGGCAGCGTGACGTTATCGCCCGCCATCCTAGCTGCGATCGGGGTGGGTGGAGCCAAATACCTCGCCGACAATACCATGTCGAACGTCGATCCGTGGCGGGACCAGAGCACGGGCGAAACGGCGTTGCGCGCCATTGATCCTGGCCTTGCGGATCGAACCTACGGCAAGCGCGGCGAACAGCTCCCGCATGGCCCGCACCACGGCCTCGGGACTCACGCCACGCCGCACGATGACAGGAACTTGTGGCAGCGGACCATGCCGAAGGCGCTGGGCGGGAAGGATGCCCCTGAGGGCGCGGCTCCGACGCCGTCTCCCATTGAGCGACTGCGGAGAGCGGCGAGGGGTCCAGGGAAGGGAGTTCAGGGTCCCGCTGGTGTTCCCTACGCCGCTAAGTCGGCGACCGAAGCCATGGGCATATCCCAAGGCGAGTGGGATGCTTTTCGAGAGGGTGTCACCGACATTGAGGGAAAGCGCTACGACCGTATGGGCGGGGCGGGAAATCGCTACGCCGGACGTTACCAAATGGGTCCAGCGGAAATCACAGAAACCGCAGGGCGGCTCAGTGTTGCCCGTCCGTCCAATGCACAGTTCTTGGCTGACCCCGCAATGCAGGAGCGGTTTTTCGAAAACTACACCGTCGATCATTATCAAACTTTGATGGGCAACGGACGTTTCGCGGCCATGACGCCGCGTGAGCGCTTAAAAATTCTCGGATATGCCCACAATCAGGGTACGGGCAGCCCGCGACGAGGCGGTGGAGCTTGGTCCTATCTTAATAGCGGTGCCGTTGGACACGATGCCTTTGGCACGGCCGGCACGGCTTACCTTGGCACGATTGGGAAGCGGCTCAACGCCCTTGGGAACAGATCCGCTCCTCCGGTCAGTCCTGCTGCCCCACCGCCCTACCACCCCGACGATGACCGGGCCAGCCGCGCCCGGGCTTCGGACGTGCCGTATGGTGCCAGTGGGCACCTTTCGCCGATCCAATACACGCATGCCCGGCCAGCGAACCCTTTGGCGGACCTCTACAAGGACGGGTTCCTCAAGGTGGAAGTCGCGAAGCCCATCCCAGGCATAAGCGACCTCAAGCGCACACAGGAACACATAGCGCGGCTGCACAAAGACGGCCTGCTGATGCCCAAGCTAGACCACCGCGCACTCATAACTTCGAGCCTCACCCACAGCGTCCGACATGGCAACGTCCATCACGAGCGCCACGGCGACACTTTTCATGTTCACGGCACCGATGCGAAAACAGGACTGAACGAGGCAGCCAAAGTGTCGGCTCGGCGTGAAAGTCAGGACCGGATTAGGTATGGGCAGGGGTGAGAAAGCACCATCAACGTTCCGTTCTTTGAACTGCGCCACTGAACTCGCATGATGCTCCGTGAAAATCTCCACAACCTTCTTCATCGATCTGCGCGCGATTAAATTGCGCGTTGTAAATCATTGTCACATGACAAGAGTTACCGTTCTCAGGCGCTCCAATGAAAATGATCCTGTTTTCTGTCTGTTTTCGTCCTGTCGCGGAGAATGACCCACCACAGTGATTTGGATCGCCAGGAAACCCCGTTGTGAAGCGACCGGCATATCCCTCTGCACTGTCTAGCGCGAAGACGGTCGCCGACAACGGATAGGCGCCGCCATGCCTGAACACGCCTTCAGGTGATGCCGCCCACCCCGGCCCGCCAGCGACCACGAGAGCGACGGCGGCGAGGGTGAGGCGGAGGCGCATGGCGGTGGTCCGAACTGCCCCGATCGCGTCGGGGTCGTTGACGCTACCGCCGAGAGCCGAGTCCCGCAATACTCCGCCGAGTCGCCCTGATGCGAGCTGCCCGCGCCGGAGCGGGTGGTGCTGCCCTCAGTGCGTAGGGTGTGATACCCCATCCCTTGTGGCCCCTTGTGGCCCTCGCTTCTCCCTCCGGTGTGACCCGCCCGCACTGCCCGGCGCCGGCCCTGCCGGATAGCCTCTGGACTCGACCACGCCCGAGCCCTATCCCGTGCCCATCCTCGCCCGCCACCGATGGCTGTACCCGATCGACTGGCGCGAGCTGTCGGTCTCGATCCGGTTTCGGCGCGCCGGCGGCCGGTGCGAGACCTGCGGCCGGCCACACGGGCGGGAGGTCCTGCATTTCGGCGATGGCCTGTGGTGGGACGAGGACGCGCGCACCTGGCGCTGCGGAAAGGGTAAGCGGCACCGCCGACTGCCGCCGCCGCACTCCACCATCCAGCCAATGCGCCGGACGCGGGTGTTCCTGTCGACGTGCCACCTCGACCACGACCCGCAGAACAACGCGCCGGGCAACCTCGCGGCGCTGTGCCAGCGGTGCCACCTTCTCCACGACGCGCCGGAACACAGGAGACGGCGGGCCGTGACGGTGCGGGCTAGGCGGGCGCTCGGGGACCTGTTCGAGGGGCCGTACGGGTGAGGTCGATCAAACACGAGAGTCGCCTGCGACCTTGACGAAACCTTGTTCCGATCACGAAGCTTTCAGGAACCATCATATGTTTGATTTTCGACCATCAACCTATGTTAGTCCCCGACGTGGCGCTTTGTCGCCCCGGGGGCAACCATGGATAATGTGCTGACGCGGAAACTGGAGCACTTCGCCCCTCTGCCTGCCGCCGACCGACAACTCCTGGACGAAATCGTCCTCCCGGTCCGCGACGTGCCGGCCCGCACCGATCTCATCCGTGAAGGGCAGTCCTCCGACAACGTGCGCCTGATCATCCAGGGGCTCGCTTATCGCTACAAGAACCTGGCCAACGGCAGGCGGCAGGTCGTGGCCTACCTGCTACCGGGCGACTTCTGCGACCTGCACGTCCATATCCTCAAAGCCATGGATCACAGCATTGCGACGGTGTCGGCCTGCAAGGTCGTCGACATCTCGCGCCATCGCATCGCCGAGATGATCGGGCGTCCGGCGCTCGCCCGGGCGCTGTGGTGGGCCACGCTCGTCGACGAGGGCACGATGCGGGAATGGCTTCTCAATGTGGGGCAGCGTCCGGCATTGGAACGCATCGCGCATCTCTTCTGCGAGTTCTACGTGAAGCTGCGCGCTGCCGGCATGGTGACCGGCACCAGTTTCGCCTTGCCGCTGATCCAAGAGGACATCGCCGACACCACAGGGCTGTCGATGGTCCACGTCAACCGTTGCCTGCAACAGCTCCGCGAGGCAGGTCTGCTGAAGGTCAGGCACAGGCTGGTCGAGATCAACGACACCGACGGGCTGATGCATTTCTGCGGCTTCAACCCGAACTATCTACACCTCGACAACCTCGAACCCGTCGCCTGAGTGGGAGCGAACCCGGCCACGTCGACGTCACCCGCTCCCTGGTTCGTTGCGGTCGGTGCATCGGGACCGGTTGGCCTCGACGACATCGGCGATCTCCTGCGCGAGTTGCCACGATCCCTGAACGCGGTCGTGCTGGTCGTCCTGCACCGCCCCTGGGACAGGGTGAGCCATCTCGGGGCCGTGCTGTCACGCTCGTCTCGTATGCCCGTCATCGTGGCATCCGACGGCGAGCCCTTCAAGACGGGGCGTGCCTATGTCGGTGGACCGGCCGAGCACCTGACCCTCGCGACGAAGAGCTTCGGCAGTCTGGTTCAGGACCCTCATCGCCGGTACCGCAACCGCACGGTCGACCTCCTGCTCATGTCTTTGGCGGAACATGCGGGCGCCCGCAGCATCGGCGTGATCCTATCCGGCTTCCTGGACGATGGGTCGCGGGGGCTTGCCGCCATTCACCACGCTGGCGGCCTGACCATGGTGCTGAAGCCGAGCGGATCGCCGACCCCGGGCATGCCCGAGAACGCTATTTCCTACGACGGCCCCATCGATGTCATCGGGAGCCCCGAAGAGATCGCGCATGCCATCACGGCAATGGTCGCCGGTTCATGAGATCGTTCGCTGAGTGTCGTGAGCGAAATCTGTGACGAGCCGCGTCAGCAATTCCGCCATCTCGTCGAGCGGCACGCGATAGTCAGGACTGCCACCCTGCAGAGCGCTTCGGGGCATGCTTGGGTCAATAGCCTCGTCGGGCTCCTGCACGACGCTGATGCCCCCTGCGGCCTTGATGGCACGCAGCCCGTCCGTTCCGTCACCATCTCCACCGGTCAGCACCACGCCGATAACGCGCGGACCGTAGACCTCGGCGGCCGACCGGAACAGAACGTCCGCAGCGGGCCGCGAGTGGTGCACCTTCGGTCCCGCATGAAGACCTATGAAGCCTTCATCGAACACGACCATGTGCCGATCAGGCGGTGCGAACAGGATGTGCCCAGGCAGGATGTTGCCACCCTGTTCGGCGTACTCCACCGAGAGCGGGGTGTGCTGCCCCATGATCCTGGCGAACATCCTCGGGCTATCCGGGGACGTATGCAGCACGATCAGCACGGCGGCCGGAAAATCGATGGTCAGTCCGCTCGCGAGTTGGTTCAGCGCCTCCAATCCACCGCGGGAAGCGCCGATCACCACGAGATCGCGAGGTTGGATCATTGGTTGCGAATATCCGGCATCGAGCGGGGGCCTCTCTCAGATGAGCGTCCAGGGGGGCTTGTTCGCGGCGCGCCTCCCCCGACACTACCGCCGAAGAGGCCGACGGCGGTGATGGCACCATGGGGAGGAGATGGTTGACGGCGGGTTGATACCGACCCGAGCGCCGCGAGCAAGGCCGCCACCATGGCGTCGTCGAACGGGTCCGCGTCGGCGCCCTCGCCTTCATGCCGGATTGTAGCGACTATCACGTCGAGGTTGCTCCGCGTGCTGGCGGCGTCGATGGTCTTCCGGAGTCTCAGCATGGGCACAGGCTCATTCGTGGGAAGCCATGGCAGGTAGCCGAGCCCATTTGAGCGAGCAACTGTGGAAGGGCCGTCAGCAGACTTCGCAGGCGTAGCATTGACGCATTTATCGCCTTGCGAACTATCGCCGGGCATGGGAACAACCACTATCACGCGAGAAAGCCGATGTCCGAAGCCGCAGACACCACCTTAATCGAGATGACGTCAGAGATCGTCGCCGCCTACGTGGCGAAGAACCATGTCCGCGCGGCCGAGTTGCCGGAACTGATCTCGACGATCCATGCCGCGTTGAGCGGCATGGGCGGGGCGCCCGATGCGGCACCCGAGGCCGCCAAGCTGGTCCCGCCCGTGTCGATCAGGAAGTCCCTCACGGACGACTACCTCATCAGCCTGGAGGACGGGAAGCAGTACCAGTCCCTCAAGCGCCACCTCGCCGGCCGCGGGCTCACCCCGGCGGAGTATCGGACCAAGTGGGGGCTGCCTGCAGACTATCCCATGGTTTCACCTGCTTATGCGCGCAAGCGGAGCGAGCTGGCGAAGAGCATCGGCCTCGGCAGCCTGCACAAGGAGGGCTGATGCGCTCTCTCGAAGGATTCGTAAGCACTCCTGAGCAGGAAACGCCACCCGAGCCACTTGCCGCACCGCCGGAGCAGCCGGCAAAAGGACGAAACCGAAACCCCGAATTCGAGACTGCCTTCGGCGCCCGTCTCCGAGCCGCGCGTGTGGCGGCAAAGATGAGCCAGACAGAGCTTGGGGCCGCGGTCGGCATCAGCTTTCAGCAGGTGCAGAAGTACGAACAGGGTAAGGACCGCGTGTCAGCCAGCACTCTGCAGTGCCTCGCCACGGCTTTGGGTGTCCACCCCGCATCCTTCTTCGGCGACGAGACATCCGTGCCGTCCGGCGACGTGAAGCCGGTCCGCGCCGCCATGGCCGTCGCGGCCGACTGGCAGCGGATCAAGAACCCGGAAACCAGGAAGGGACTCGCCAAGCTGATCGCCACGCTGGCGGCAGAGGGTCAGATCGAGCCCGAGAGCTAGGACTGACCATGCGCCGACCCCACATCTACGAACGATCGGTGCCCCGAGCGCGGCGAGATGTGGAGCAGGAGAGCGGCGTCGATTACGTGCCAGCAGCTCATGCCGTCCTCGCGGCCGTGCCCGACCTCCTCCGCCAGGCCGAGGCCTGTGGCGCGGTGGCGCTGGCGCGACATCTCGGGCAGGCGCTCAGCGAGGCCGAGGGGATCGTGAGGCGGGGCGGTGCTTCAGGTAAAGGACACCAGGAGCAGGCCGCCGATCATCACCGCGCCTCCAAGGATGCGCCACAGCCCCGCCGAATGCTGCTGAAACCCGATTAGGCCGAAGTGGTCGAGTGCGATTGACGTCACAATTCCAGCCGTGACGGTGAGGCCGGTGAAGATCGCCGCTCCAAGACGTTCCGCGAAGAAGATGGCCGACAGCACGTATATGCCACCGAAGAGGCCACCCATCCAGGCCCACCACGGCGTTTGCGCGATCCGGTCCGACCCCGGCCAACTAAGACCAACGAACGGTGCGACGGCCAAGTAAACGACGAGATTGGTGGCGACCACCACCAAGGCGGCCACGATCGGCTGGTCGAGGGATTTGTTCAATGTGGCATTAGCACCGGACTGAACCGTGGTAAGCACTCCGGCAAAGACGGTGAAAAGTCCTATGAGGATTGGCACTGTTCCATCTCCCGCGTCTGCTCCGACGGCAAGGGGGTGGTGCTGCTCCTCCACGAAGGCGGCGGTTGGGCGGAGATGTGTGCTCCCTACTTCCGCCCGCGCTTCTTCCGCTTCGGCTTCGCGTGCGGCAGCTCGGGATTTACGCTGTCTTTCAACGCCTCGGCGTCCGGCTCTCGTGTGACAGGCGCCTCAGCCTTCTCTGCCCGCTTCGGCTTGCCCCCGTCCTCGGAGTCGATGTCCACGAACTTGATCGCCACGGCTCCGCCTGCTTTGGTGCTTGTCCCGCTCCCGACATAGAGCGCGCGACCGACGAGGGCAGGCCAGACAATGTGCGGACGGTTCTCGCAGCGCTACACCTTGTCCGAAGTCCACGTTTTCCTCGACGTGATCGGCGCGCCGAAGAACCTTCAGCCCCGCTACAACATCGCGCCCACCACAACGATCGACGTCGTCCGGCTCACCGAGGCAGGCCGAGAGATCGTCTCAATGCGCTGGGGCTTGGTCCCGATCTGGTGGAAGAAGCCCCTTAAGGACGTGCCAGCCACGTTCAACGCCCGGGCCGAGACGGTGGCCGAAAAGCCGATGTTCCGCATGGCGTTCAAGAAGCACCGCTGTCTGATCCCGGCCTCGGGGTTCTACGAATGGACCGGCGGGGAAAGGCGACAAGATCCCGCATCTGTTCACGGCCGGCGACGGCTCGCCCGTGCTGGCCTTCGCGGGGCTGTGGGACCACTGGACGGACCCAGAGAGCGGTGACGACGTGCTGTCGGCCACCATCATCGTTTCAGGCGCCAGCGAGTGGATGACGCCATTCCACGACCGCATGCCGGTGCTGCTTACGCCCAGCGACTTCGACGGATGGCTCGATGGGTCTCTCGGCCCTGACGTGCTCAAGCCCGCAGCCGAAAGCGCCTTGCGCGAGTGGATCGTCTCCAAGCGCGTCAACAGGACCGGACACTGCGACGACGATCCGACGCTGTTCGATCCGGTCGACGAGGCGGCGTAAGCCGATGATTACTGGGCCGGGGTGGCCGTTGCTCCGGTTGCGGGCACGACCACAACGGGCGCAGGCAGCACGACCACGGGAGCCGGTGCTACGACGACGGGGGTCTGCAAGACGGCGTTGGGAGTCGGTACGACCACCACGGGCACCTGCACCACGCCGGGCGTCGCCGGATCAGGCGCCATCTCCGTCGCCCCAGGCGCCATCTCCTTGGCGGCGCTCGACGTGCTCGTGCCGTTCTGAGAATTTGCGGCGGTCGCCGCATGGGCCGGAGCGGCGACCGTCAGGGCGACGGCCGCGAAGGCGATGACGCCGAACTTTTCAAACATGCTGCTCTCCCGATGAATTGTAGCGTCGCCCGACGGCACGCAATCCGTCGCGATGCACCGACGGGGCAAACCTGATCGAGGCGCATTTGTTCACCCGTTCGGTGCGAACCGGTGGCAGAGCCAATGCTTCGCCTCACTCCACCACTGAACCCTCTCAGTCAATCGACGTAACGATTTGCTCGATCGCCGCACTTGGATACACCTGCTCCGGCTTTCTGGCGCAGCGGCGTGGTCGACCACGGGAGGGCAAGCGGCTCCGCCTGTGCCGAGCGCTTCGACCGCCGCACTCAGATCACAGCCTGCCGATGCCCCGCCGCAAACCTCTTGAGCCAAATGATGTGGTCCGCCGTGATGCGGAGCGGCAAGCCCGCGTCGAAGAGATCGCTGGCGACGGCCTCGAAGGCGGCCCGATGGCGGCTGAAGCGGTCCATGCGGTCGCGGGCATCACCAGCCTGCGT
>NZ_QYBB01000088.1 GCF_004137685.1 Lichenibacterium minor
ACGCAGGCTGGTGATGCCCGCGACCGCATGGACCGCTTCAGCCGCCATCGGGCCGCCTTCGAGGCCGTCGCCAGCGACCTCTTCGACGCGGGCTTGCCGCTCCGCATCACGGCGGACCACATCAACTGGCTCAAGAGATTTGCGGCGGGGCATCGGCAGGCTGTGATCTGAGAGCGGCGGTCGAAGCGCTCGGCCCAGGCGGAGCCGCTTGCATTCCCGTGGTCGAACTCTGCCGTCGCAGCAGGAAGCCGGAGCGGGTCTATCCGGGTGCGGCGATCGAGCAGATCGTTACGTCGGCAGACTGAGACGTTTCGGCGATGGAGCGAGGCGAAGCAGTGGCTCTGCCACCGGCTCGCACCGGGCGGGTGAACAAATGCGCCGCCGTCAGGTTTGCCTCGTCGGTGGACCGCGACGGAGCGTGTGCCGTTGGGCGACGCCCTACATCACCGGGAGAGCAGCATGTTCGAGAAGTTCGGCCTCATCGCCTTCGCGGCCGTCGCCATGACGGCCGCTGCTCCCGCCCATGCGGCGACCGCGGCCAACTCGCAGAACAGCACGCAGTCTTCGAGCGCCGCCAAGGAGATGGCTCCTGGGGCGACGGAGATGGCGCCCGATCCCGCGACGCCCGGCGTGGTGCAGGTGCCCGTGGTGGTCGTGCCGACCCCCGACTCCGTCCTGCAGACCCCAGGCGTCGTCGTAGCGCCGGCTCCCGTCGTAGTGCTGCCGGCTCCTGTCCTCGTGACGCCCGCTCCCGTCGTCGTGGTGCCGTCCACAGGCGTGGCCGTCGCCCCGGCCCAGTGATCGGCTGCGCCGCCGCGTCTACGGCCCATGGTTGGCGGTTCGACGCGGCGGCGCGCTTTCTCAGGCTGCGGCCGTCTCGCTGAAGGCGCGCCGCGTCAACGCCGCCACGAGCCGCAGCATGACGGCGCCTTGCGCGCCGGGCTCGGCCTCGCGGCCCCCCTGCTCATAGGCGTGCGCCAGCACGGCGGCGACGTCGTCCGTCGACGCGAGGGCGCCCATGGCGTCGGCGAGGCCGTCCATGGCCGCCGCCTCGGCGGCGGACAGGGCATCGTCACCAGGCACCGCGTCGGCGCGGCGGGAGGCCTCGGCGTGGGCCGCGATGGCGCGTGCGAGGCAGAGGGAGGTGACGGCGCTCATGCGGCACCCCCGTCGGACCGGAGGGCGGTGCCAAGCGGGATGTCCGGCGCGAGGCGGTATGCGGGCGCGGGCCCGGTTTCGGGCGTCGGCCCGTGTAGATGCAGGTTGGACATTCTGTCTTCGCAGTCGGACCGGCCCGGAGGCCGGGGCTCTGCCGTTTCTGAAGCGGCTCGGCCGAGCCAGCGCACGGCGCTGGCGCCGGGATCTCAGAAACACGCCTGCGAAAACGTGCCCGGCCGCCTTCCCCTTTCGGGTCTTGTATAGCGGTCGGAATCCCGGCATAGTGATGCCGGTCGCGCTCACCATCGCAAGTGAGCACGTCGTTTGGTCCCGGTCCTTCAGGCTTCGCAGGCCTTCAGTTCCGGCGCAGGAATGAACTGACGACCTTCGCAGGGTCATCGGCTCGGGAGTTTCTGAGGCTCCGAGTTCAGTTAAACACGTCAGGCCCCCGCCTCGCAAGCGGTTTGGGTCTTTTCGTGCGTCTGCGACAATGTCGGCGCAAGTTCATTTTGTCGTTAGACTGTCCGCCGACAGAATGGACGAGCCACGTTCAAGGTCGTCGAGGATTTGATCCGCCGCGAAAGCCAAGGCGCTGTTCGAACAGATGCGGATGCGGGGGCGGGGCGGGGCGAACAACCCCAATCGAGATGCTGAGATTGGTCGCTTGGCTGCGAAACCCCTCAATGTGGATAATATACACGTTGAGGGTAGAGATGAACGCCCGTCAGGCACATCCGCCGCCGCTGAACTCGCCGAGGTGAAAGCGGGGCGGACCTGACGCCGGCCCAGGCAGCATGGAACACGCAGCGGCGGAAGGACCTCTACGAGACGCTTCACCCGGAGACAGCGCACGGATCGCCTAGCGTAAGTCGCCAAATTGGCGACACACGTGGCCGAGGGGACGTTGACCGGTTCACGGCAGAGACTGCGGAGCGCACCGGGCGCTCGGAACGCGCGGTCCAACGCGACGCGGAGCGCGACTCAGTGCGCGCGGCAGTCGTCCCGGTTCTGGTAGCTCGACAGCAGCGCCTTGAGGGACGAGTCCATGCTCGAGACCGAGTTCTCGATGCTCACTGCGGTGGACGGTGTAAAGTCTTCGGCGCGCGCCGGCCGGACGTAGTTCACGGCCGCGTTTGCCCACAGCCCGAGCGCGATGGCGGCGAGTAGGATCTTGTTTGTCATGACGGGGTCTCCCGGTCGCCATCCATCCTGCCATGGTCGCGGCACGGCCGTCACATCCAATTGCGCGTCGTGGTGGAGCGGAGTAGATTTTAAAGCGACCAGCAGCCGTGGCCACAGCCGTTTTGTAGTTGGGTGAGCATCGCGATGAGTGAGTCCGAAAGCGAATCTCATGACGGCGACACCGATACACCTCGTCCAGCGCCTCGACAGCTGTCGACCGATGTGGAGGACTTTCAGTCCTTCGACGTGAACCTCGTCGCAGGCGCGGAGCGGGCCGCCACGTACCACCAGCTGCACACGCTGCTCGCCAACGAAGTAGGGCAGGACGACGGATCTCCACGGTCCCGTGCGGCTTTCACAGCGGCTGCCCTGACGAGCATGTTCCTCCGAGAGGAAGACCCGAACCAGCCCTTCGGACCTATGTTCGTCTTCAACACGGGTCGATCAGCAGCCCTTTCCGATTTCCGAGACAGCCGCGAGGTAGTCCGCTACCTAGCCGACACCGCAACCCATCCGCTGTTGAAAGCGAGGTGCGCGGATATGTATTGGCTGTTTGATCGATCAAAGGGCGTGTACGCGCAGATCGCGATCCGCAGCTACCTCTCGGCCGTCCACAGGGTCGGTGATTTAGAGCTCGACTTGGGGTTCGCTGCCGATCAGGGCCGCTTACATCCTGACGTCAAAAAGTACATCACCAGAGCTTTGCAGGTCGCCAAGGGGCTGAGACGACAGAAGCCGGATCTGACCGCACTTCATGCTTTATGCAGGAGCTTGTTCGACGAGGCCGTCATTCGCAAAGAAGCTCATGCAGTGCTCTCCTACGGTAGGCTCTGCCTACAACACGAGGTGATCGTCCCCGGAGACTTGGCGCTTGCCCTTGAGGAATTCATTGTCGAGGCTGACCCGAGCGCCAGCTTCCATTTCAGGGTAGAAACCTGGCGCTTGGCCGCGAGTTGCCACCACCACGCCGGAAATCAAGCTGACCGTTATAGATGTCAAGCTGAGGCTGCAGAGGAGTTAGCTCGACACGCCTTAAAAGGTGCATCTTCCGCTATGGTCTCGGCGAGTTTCCTGATGGATGCCGTTCGTCAGCTGCAGGGAGTCCCTGGGAAGCGAGAGCGACGAGCGCAACTCAAGGAGAAATTACTCCAGGTCCAGTCATCTGCCAGCGAGGAGATGTCTACCTTCTCGCACGAGATCGACCTTCGCGAGATCATCGAAGACACAAACTCCAGGTTTTCGGATCACACGCTGTTCGATCAACTCATGGCATTCGCCGTTCTCGACTTCTCGCCGGCTCTTGATGAATTGGAGGAGAAGGCCAGAGAGACGATCAAACAATACCCTCTCTCGTCGCTGTTCCCCGCGGTCATCATGGACCGAGACGGCAAAGTGATCGAAAGAGCGGCTGGGGGGCTCTCGATGGGTGAGGTGAGCGAGAGCGCCATCACCCACAAGATCGAACAGAATGAATCTCTCCGACGTCACCTTGTCGTAAGCGGCCGCATCGAAGCTGCTCGGAGAGTGATCGCATCGTCTCACGTCGTCGAAGGCGAGAAGCTCGTCCATCTATTCCGTCAGTCGTTCTTTGTTCCGCCGGAACTGGCTCACACGTTCTCGCAAGGTGTTGCGAGGTTCTTTCAGGGTGATTTCACTTCGGCGCTGTACATTCTGACACCCCTGCTTGAGGCAGGCGTGAAGCATGTGCTGAAGCAGAGAGGAGTGGATGTCAGCAGCTTCGATAATGCTGCAGAGACACAGGAGGACAAGAACATTGGCTCTCTGTTCAGCAGCATGCGAGATGACATCGAGAATGCACTCACGCCGGCGATTGCTGCAAACATAGAACGCGTATTTTTGAGCAAGTTTGGCCCTTATATCCGGCACTCGATCGCGCATGGACTCCTCGGCGATGGGGATCCGTTCGGGTCGGACGGTATCTACGCATGTTATTTACTGATACACCTCAGCCTCATGCCGCTTTACAGGCATAAAAACGAGCTCAGGAACATCGTCGGACAATACCTAAATATGTGATGGGCCCGCCTCATCGCGACCCTGCCTGTTGCAGCCGAGGCCTGCGAGTACCGGAACGCGGTGGACGACAAGATGGCTGCGGCCGGCTGGTGCTACGGCCGCCCCGGCGAGGACGGCGCGCACATGGACTGGCACCGATGCGGTCGACGGTAGCACCTGGATACTCCACAACTCCCTTCCCCTCGCAACCATCGCGTGATTCCATGCCCTGAACGGCGCTGATTCGCCGATCGGGAGACGGCCTATGGAAGCCACGACGAAGCTTAAGCGCGCAGCCGCGCCGCGTCGCCTGGTCCGGGACAAGCCCGAGGACTTCGTCGCCGACTGGTTCTTCCCGATCTCCATGCCGGCCTTCCAGGCGGCGATCGACGTCGAGCGGACGGAGCGCAGGAAGCCGCGGAAGAGCCTCCACGGCGAGAAGCTGCCGCCGCTGATCTGGTACGTCTGGAGCCAGCGCGCTCGGCCGGACTGGGCTTTCGTCGAGGGAGACGTGTTCCACGCCCCTCCGATCGCGCCCGGACCCTGGCGCGAACAGGCGACGGGACTGCGCTGGACCGTACAGATTAAGCGGCTGCTCGACCGGACCGCCACCGTCGTCGTGACGGAGTATCGCGAGGCCCGCACGTCCGTGCTCGACGTGTCCATGGACGATCTGGCTACGCTCCTCCGCACGGGCTTCCTGGACGGCAGGTTCGACTTCGCCGCCGCGCTCCCGCTTGACCGAGGCGACCATGTTGAGTAACGCCGCGCTCCTCCGCTTCCAGGTCCAGGGTTCGGCCGCGACATCGTACCATTTGACTGCCGAGGGCGTCGGCGCGGCCTTCCGCATGTTCTGCAGCTGCCCCGCCGGCCGGAAGGCGCGCATGATGTGCAAGCACGTCTCCGCCCTGCTGATGGGCGACGTGAGCGCGCTCGTTGACCCGTCTGACTGCGTCGTCGAGTTGGCGAGATGGGCAGATGGGTCGGAGACGCTCACCCGTGCTCTCCATCACCAGCCGGCGCCGGCCAAAGCGTCACGGATGCTCGACGCGCCGTTGGAAGCCGGGCTCGATGCCGCCTTCGCCTCCCTCGTCGTCCAGGCCAAGGCGGCCGGCTGGATCGTGAGGGCGGAGCCGGACCGCATCGGCCTGCACGGCCTGTCGAAGCTTGGGCGACCGCGGAAGCATCCGACAATCGCTCTCGGCGTCGCTGACACGCCGGTGCGGCCGTTCTACGTGGCTGCGCCCGAAGGCATGTCGCGCAGCTTCGGCTCGGCCGAGCGGGCCGGTGCGCATCTCGCCGAGATCATCGGGCGGTTCGAGCCGTGAGGCGCCTCGCGCTCGTCACGTTCATGCTGGTCGCCGGCGTAGGGCAGACGTGGGCTGCGTGCCGGCGCCTCGATCTCGACGCCCGCAGGCCGCAGACGCTGTCGGGCATGCTGACTTTCAAGGTATTCCCTGGGGCGCCGGAGTTCAGGGACGTGCGCTCGGGCGACCAGCCCGAGCCGTCCTACATACTGGTCCTCGACGACGCCGTCTGCGCCACCGGCGGCGACCTCGGCCGGGATGTCTCCGACCCGACCACCTCCGTCCACCTGCTCCCGCTCTACGACGGCGACCCGGCGAGGGTCGGCGATGCCCTGCGGGCCGACAAGGGGCGGCACGTCACGGTCACGACCGGCAGCATCGACCTGTCAACTACGGGACACCACCACGCGCCACTGATCGCCGACGTGACGGCGGTGGAGCTCGACGGCGAGGGCATGCCGGGGATGGAGCAGCCTGGCACGACGACGGTGCGCGGCTTCTACACGGCCCTCTCGGCCGGGGACGGCGCCGAGGCGGCGAGGTTTGTGCTGCCCGATCTGCGGGTCAGGGGGCCGCTCAGCGCTGCCGCGATGTCGGTCTATTACTCCGCGCTGGTGAAGCCGCTGTCGCTCAGGGACGTCAGGCCGCTCACGGCCGACACGTTCGAGGCGACGTACGGCTTCACGTCGCGCTCCGGCGCCTGCGACGGGCGATCCGTCGTCACCACGGTGCGGCGCGGCGACCTGATCCTAATTTCACGCATCCGCAGCCTGTCGGGCTGCTGAGGTCCGATGCACGCCACAGCCGATTGCACGCCGAAGTGGAGCCGGTTAGCCTCACGGCACAGACCGGATCTCCTCCATGCGCTTCGTTTTCGCCGCCGCTGCCGTGATCCTGACAGCCACGCCCGCCGCGGCCAACAGCCTCAAGCAGGTCGGTGACAGTTACTGGATTGCGCTGGCGAGCCGCCGGAGCGCCGATGAAGCCATCGCCTACGCGCGTCGCTACAACTCGCTGCAGCCTGCCGTCGTCGGGTCGATCAACGGCTGGTACGCCGTCGTGATCGGGCCACGCGCCGTCGCGCAGGGCCAGGGAAAGGCGCTCCTCGGCGCGCTGGCCAAGAGCGACTACATCCCGAGCGACGCCTATTTCACGCGGGGCGACGGCTATACATCCATGGTCTGGAAGGCGCCGCCGTCGCCCATCCTGGCCACGGCCAAGTACGACGGCGAGACGGACGCCACGCTGCAGAGCGGCCCGCTGTGCATCGTCCTGTCCAGGGCCCCGGTGGACGGGGACCAGCGAGCGGCGATCGCCGCCGGTTATGAGAGCGGCAAGCCCGCCTTCGCCATGATCGCCGGGGCCGAGCAGCCGAATGAGAAGCCGGCCTCTGAGGTGGCCTCGATCCGACTGGACCGATCCTCGCCCCAGCCCCAGGCCGTGCTGACCTATTTCTGGCAGGGCGCTCACTGCTGCACCATCACGCGCATCGCGACGGCGCACGCCGACGGGACTTGGAAGGTGGTCGACGGCGAGACCTTGGACGGCGACGGCGGCTATCGCTTCGAGGATCTGACTGGGAGCGGTGAGGTCGACATGGTCAGCGCGGATCAGTCCTTTCTCTACGCCTTCGCGTCGTTTGCCTCGTCCGTCCCGCCCACGAAGATCCATCGGCTCGTGGGCGACCGCATCGCCGACGTCACACATGAGCCGAGGTACTACGAGTTCCTGAAGCAGGAGTTGGCGGGCCTCGAGAGCGGCGTGAAGCCGGCTGATCCCGTCTGGCATGACAACGGCTTCCTGGCCGGCTGGGTGGCGTCGAAGATGCTGGTGGGCCAGGGGACGGACGCCTGGAGCAGAATGCTCGAAGGTTATGATCACAACCCCGATTTCGGGCCGGAGGAGTGCGTCACCGGCCAACCCGTCGAGGGCTGCCCCGACGACAAGAAGTCGAGGATCCCGTTTCCGATCGCCCTGAAGGCCTTCCTGGTGAAGGGCGGCTACATCCTCGACCCATCACTCTACCCGGTGCCGAGGCGAGAGGAGCCTCCGAGCGCGCCCGTGCATCAGGCTTCTGTGCCACCCGCGACGCCCCCGGCGCTGCAGCAGTGCGTCGAGAGCGCCGACACAGCCCGCAAGCTCATCTTCCAGGCCTTCGTCAGCCGCAAGATTCAGCCCGGGGAGGACTACAGCGCCGTCACGCTCGAGGGCGACACGACGCTGGAGGAGAACGACGCCGGCATCGGGCGCGTCGTCTGCGCCGTCACCTACGACTTCGACCTCAAGCCGCTCCTGGGGCACCTGGCCGAGACCGGCGAGTTCGGCCGTGCGGAGTCGATCGCTCGCATGATCCGGAGGTCCGGCGCCATCGCCTCGACGCGCGTGCGCTACAGCGTGAAGCCGACCGCGACGGCAGGGACGACATACGTCGAGCTCCTGCCGTGAACTGCGCGACCTCTGGGCAGCCCGGCTAGGCCGCCTCGCCCTCCACCGCGTCGAACAGCGTCGGATCATCGTCACCGTGTCCGGTCCGGTTGACGCGCTTCGACACGACCCACTCGCGCAAGGCGCTCTCCGCCGCCGGCTTCAACACCTCCGGGCCGAGCTCACCGGACAGCCATCCGTCGAAGTCGTCGGGCATGAGCAGCACCGGCATGCGGTCGTGGAACGGCGTCATCCACTCGCTGGCGCCCGACACGATGATGGTGGCGGACAGGACGTCGTCGCCGCTCTCCGGGTCCGTCCAGTGGTCCCACAGCCCCGCGAATGCCAGCACGGGCGAGCCGTCGCCGGCCGTGAACAGGTGCGGGACCTTGTCGCCCTTCCCGCCGGTCCATTCGTAGAAGCCCGAGGCGGGGATCAGACAGCGGTGCTTCTTGAACGCCGTGCGGAACATCGGCTTC
>NZ_QYBB01000089.1 GCF_004137685.1 Lichenibacterium minor
TTGCCATAGGCCATCCTCCTGCTGACGAGTCAGGGGGGAGTTTGCACCATCACACCGCGGGACTGAACACCTAGGCGCTCGTCGGTGTTGACACCTCGAACGGCCCGGCCCATGGCTTGTGGATGAAATCTTATGGTCACTACTCAGCTGCCCTTCACCACGTTGCAGACCATAGGATCGGCCGCACGCAGAGCAGGGGGGCTCACTTTCGACACGCCTGGCTCTCCCTCGACCGGAACTTCGCACGATCGCGGCGTGTCGATCGGGCCTGAGAGGGCTCGCTTCTCTCTCGACCGCGCCCAACGCTTAGACCTATCAACGATAGCGTGCGAGCGGTTGTTGGAATGCGCGGGAAGTTTCCGCCTGTCTGGTGCGATCCGATCGAGCATTTCGCGTTGGCGCTCGTGAAGCAAATTACTTATGTTCGCGCCCGCCGCGCTGAACCCTGACTAGCCCATCCCCTCCCGCCCGCGCCGGACTGCTCGATGGCCGACTTCTTTCCAATCGTCCAACGTGCCGTACTCCGCCTCGACGAGCCGACGGAGGTAGATCGGGATGCCGTCTACGCCCGGGCCCGGGAGGCACTGCAGCAGTTCACGGGGCTGGCAGACGCGACGTTCGAAGCTCGCGCGCTCGACGATGCCATCGCTCGCGTCGAGGCGAAGTTCGCGAAGCGCCCCGCCCTGGCGCTCGGTGCCGAACTGGCGAGCGGCCCGACCGAGGCGGCGCCGAGCCGCCGCCAGTTCGCCTTCAACGCCGGAGCCGCCGCCGCCGTCAATATTTTCAAAACACTGCTGCAACTCGCGCTGCTGCCCGTCATGGCGCGGCTGCTCGGCCCCGAGGCCTACGGCGTGTACGCGCTGGCTTTCCCGACCGTGATGTTTTTCCTGCTGCTCGGGGACGGCGGGCTCGGGATGTCGCTGTCGCGCGAGGACGAGAGCAACAGCGTGGTCTGGTCCACTGCGTTCTGGACCTTGCTCGGCACCTGCACTGTTATGGCGCTGGGTGTTATGGGAGCGGGCTTCGTCCTGGCCCGTGTGTCAGGCCAGCCCTCGCTCGTCGGCCTGATGACCTTCCTGTCGGCGGCGTTGCCACTGCTCGCCCTGTCGCTGCCAGCCGGCGCTCGCCTGCAGCGCCGAGGCAACTTGCTCTACCATTCGGGCAGCGACCTCCTGGGCTCAGTAGCGGGGGCTGCAGTCGCGCTAGCGCTGGCCTTCAACGGCGCGGGCGTTTGGGCGCTCGCCGCACAACACGTCACGTTGTTCGCCTTCAAGGCCATCATTCTTAACGCTGCTGCCTGGTCGCCGCCTGACCTCGTTTACGACTTTGCCTCGCTGCGCGGCCATGTGGCGACCGGCGGAGCACTGTTGGTGAGCCGCCTCGGCGAACTCGGCACGAAATTGGCTGAGAACACGGTATTCGGCCATATTTTTGGCACGGTACCTCTCGGCTCTTATATGTTTGCTAACCAAGTCTCCCGTTTCACCTGCGAAGCGATCACTAATCCCGTAGTCGGAGCTTTCTACGCCCAAGCGCTTCGGGAGTCCGACGATGAAGTGGCGGCGCTCCACGCTAGACTAACCCGAATGCTGCTGCTCGTCCTATTTCCAACGACCGCGCTAATGGCTGTCGCGGCGCCGGACGTGTTTCCGCTAATCCTCGGAAATAGGTGGGGCGAGGCGGGGCCGCTGTTTCAGGCTATGGTGGTCGCATACGCGCTCGCGGCGGCGGCTTGGCTCAGCGGACAGATTTTAATGAAACACGGCATGACGGACCGGAGCGCCAAAGTCGTGGTCGCCTGTGGGGTCGCGCGGGTGACAGCGGTCGTGGCCGGGCTGTGGTTGCCGCCCATAGGGGTGGCCTGGCTGGTTGGCGCGAGCTACGCGCTGCAGGCCGTCGCCATGACACTCGCGGTGCCGCGCGGCTTCGGGTCGAGCTTGTCGTCGCTCGTCGCCACTCTGTGGGGGCCGGCCATCGCCGCGACAGCGGGCGGTGCCGTGAGCGCCTCAGTAATTTCACGCTTCCCGGGCAGCGTAACGTCAGCGCTGGCGGCGAGCGCGCTCGGTGGCAGCTTGTATTTCGCGCTGCTTTTCGCTCTCGACGGCCAGGCGTTGCGGGACGATATTGTCGGGTTGACCCGTGTCGTGCGGAGGCGAGCGGCATGACGGTGGGCGGTGTGGGGCGTGCGGCCGTCGCACCCTGGTTCGGCGCCCGCGATCTCCTGCGGTCCCGCCTGTCACACAAGCAGGCCTCGGACCTCGGCGACGCCTTCGCGCGCTTCGCGCCGCTGCCGCTCCAGCGCGCCTGCGAGCGCGCGTTCGATTTCCCTATCGCCAAGATCGTGCGTGGGACGCCGCTGCTGCTGATCCGCATCCCCAAGACCGCCAGCGTCAGCCTTGCCCTGCAGGTCTATGGCCAAGTGTCGCATGTGCCGCACCGCAGCGCCGCTTTTTACCGGGACGCAGATCCCGACTTCTTCGCCCGTGCGACGAGCTTCGCCATGGTGCGCGACCCTTGGGAGCGCGCCGCCTCGGCTTATCGGTGGCTGCGCGGCTGCGGCAACGACTTGGCCGCCCCGGACCGTCGCGGCCGGGCAGCGGTCGCCGGCGTGGACAGTTTCGAGCGCTTCGTCCTCGACGTGCTGGAGCCCATGGCGGCGTCCGGCCGCCTGCGCCACCTCGACCCCGTGCTGCATCGCCAATGCGACTACGTCTGCGATGCCGAGGGCCGTGTCATCGTCGACCACCTGTTCCGACTGGACCATATGGCCGAGGTGCAGGCTTTCCTGGCTGCCAACGGCGTTTCGGGGGGCGAAGTTCGCGCCAACGCGACCGAGCGCGCGGGCGGCGGCGGGCAGGACGCATCACAGGCCGTGCTGGGCGCTCTCGGCCAGGTCTACGCCGACGACGCGGCGCTGTTCGGCTACGGCCCGCCCGGGTGCGGGCCATGAGCGGAGCAGCGACGATGGCCCAGTTCGCCGTGGTCATGGCGACCTACAACGGCGCGCGATTTGCTCGCGAGCAGGCGTTGAACCTGATGCAGCAGGAGCAGCTTCCGGCGGAAGTGGTCGTGGCCGACGACGGATCCACCGACGGCACCCTGGAGATGATCGGATCGGCGCTCGCCGGTGCGCCTTTCCCGGTGCGCTTCATCCGCAGTGCCGAGAACAAGGTTTACCGGCGCAACTTCGTCAAAGCTGCGTCTTTGGCCACCGCGGCGATCGTGGCTTTCTGCGATCAGGACGACGTTTGGCATTCCCGCAAGCTCGCCCGCATGGCGAGTGCCTTCGAAGATCCCGCTGTCATGGTGGCTTACCACAATGCCGCCGTGACGGACTGCGACGGCCGGACCACCAGCCGCCTGTATGGCCCCGACGGTGCCCGGAAGCGCAGTGAATCGCCGCACGCTGACCCGTGGTCGTTCTCGCTGGGCTTCACGCAGGCGTTCCTGAGGGACCTGCTCGCCTTGACGCCGCTGCAGGGCGCCAGCCGCGACTTCCTGTTCCCGCGGGGCGCCTCCCTGCTCGCGAAGGCCTGCATCCTGAACACGATCGCCGACGACGTCGCGCAACCGGCCGACCGGCGCGCGAGCGCCGCCGCGATGGCGGAACACCAAGAGGAGCTGGCGGCCCTCTATGGAATGCGCCCCGATACCTACAGCTTCGGCGTGGGCGCCAGGGCGTCCGCGTGGGTTCGGCTCATGGCGGCACGCCGCCGTAGCAAGGACCGCGGCCTGTCCTGCCCGGCGCGCCATGCCATCCGAGACCTCACCCTCGGTGTGGTCCTCGGGCATTTTGCCGCGCCACCGTCGAATTTATGACGCGGGCGGTCCACGACCTCGATCATGATATAGAAAACCTCGAGAAAACCAATCGAACGATAGCAGATGTACAATCTTAGAAGGGCTGATATTGTCTTGCATGCTTTAAGGAACTCAAGACATCCTAAATCGCCCTCGCGTCTCGTTCACATGCGGTTAAAGTGAAGCGTTCCATGTTGAATATTCTGATTGGGTACGCCACGGCGACCGGAGCTGCCCAGCTCCCGCCGCCGTGGCGCTGTCGAGAGTTGCCCGGTCGGGCGGGAGGCGCATCATGGACGAGCCCGAAACTAGCGCGGCGAGACCCCAGGGACGTCCCACGCGCGGCGGTCGGGAGATCGGGCGCGACCATCTGATCGAGAGCACCCGCGGTGCCATGCGGGCGCGTCCGAGGCTCGACATCCAGCGCCGCGAGATTGCCGAGCACGCCGGTGTGACGCCGGCGCTGGTCAGCTACTATTTTCCCGACAAGGCGATCCTGCTGGAACTGGCGGCGAGACCGGTGATCGACACCTATGCGGCGGACGTGCGCCAGATCCTGCGCTCCCCGAAGAAGCCGAAGGCCAAGCTCAGGCTGTTGATCTCACTCTTTCTGACCTTCAACAGCGAGCAAGGCTTCATCCTCGATCATTATCTCGAAGTCAGCCATGCGAAGCAGCGGGACGAGAATGTCGCGATGCTGGGGGCGGTCAAGAGGGAGCTGTCTGAATTCTTCAAGGAACTGATCGGTCTAGGAATGATCAAGGGCGACGATCCGGAGTTCCTGCCGGCGGCTCTGTGGGGCCTGTGCCGTTACGTGGGGCGCCGCAACGAGAGCGACATGTTCCTGATCGACGAGGACCTGCAAACCTCGCCGAAGGACCTCACGCTCAAGGTCCTGACGCTGATTTCGGCATGAGCGACTGGACGGGTCGGCCCCCGAAACCCTGGTTGCGCCCAAGGGGCTCATGGATCGGAGGCCCGTGCCAACCCGCATCAAGATCGGCTCCGCTCTCGCCGGGCGATCGAGCGAAGAAGGCGTGAACTTGCGCATCAACTTCGTCCTCCCCCTCCTGAGCTGCACGACCATCGGCGGTTTCAGGGTGGTCTTCGAATAAGCCGACTATCTCGCTCGGCACGGCCCTGCGGTAACGATCGTCTATCCGCGCCGTACGCGTCCGACGAAGACCGCCTTGCGGGGTGATGGGTTTGCGGCCGACCTTACGGGCTTACGGCTAGCCTAGAGGTCATCAGGTCGATGCGGGTCGAGGTTCTGAGCGGTGTCGAGCGTCGGCGTCAGTGGTCGGACGATGAGAAGGTCCGGATCATCGAGGAGACCCTGGTTCCGGGGGCGCGGGTGGCCGAGGTAGCCCGGCGCAACGCGGTGAGTGCCAGCCTGGTGTTCGGTTGGCGTCGTCTGGCGCGCGACGGCCTTCTGGGACGGGGCGATCCGGCGCTGGTCCCGGTCGAGATCGTGGCTCCCATCCCCGCGCTGCCGGCCCCGGCGGCACCGAGCGTGCCGCGCCCGAGGCGGTCGGCGGGGCTGATCGAGATCGAGCTGTCGCAGGGGCGCCGCCTGCGGGTGGGCCCTGACGTCGACGTCGACGCGCTGCGGCGGGTCCTCGACGCCCTGGATCGGCGATGATCCCGCTGCCGAGCGGCACCAAGGTGTGGCTGGCGACGGGCCACACCGACATGCGCAAGGGGATCGGTGGCCTGTCGCTGCTGGTGCAGGAGGTGCTTGGGCGCGATCCGTTCTGCGGCCACCTGTTCGTTTTCCGCGGCCGTCGGTCCGATTTGATCAAGATCGTCTGGCACGACGGCCAGGGTGGCTGCCTGTTCATGAAGCGGCTGGATCGGGGCCGGTTCACCTGGCCGTCGGCGAGCGATGGGGCGGTTCCCATCACCCCGGCGCAACTCGCCTACCTGACGGAGGGCATCGACTGGAGGAACCCGCAGCAGACCTGGCGACCCACCCAGGCCGGATAGCGGAAAGGCTTGCAACGGCAGATGGTTGTGATCTGATCGGGGGTGTGACAGCATCCTCCGATCAGCTCCCGTCCGACCTCGCCGACGCCCACGCCATGATCGTGGTGCTGCGCAGCGAAGCCCTGATCCGCCGGCTCGAAACCGAGAAGCTGAAGTTCCTGATCGCCAAGCTGGCGTGAGCAGTTCGGCCAGTCCTCCGAGCGTGGCAGGCTCCTCGTGGAGCAGCTCGAGCTGGCCATCGTCGACGTGGAGGAGAGCCAGGGAGCAGCCGAGGCCGAGGCTGACATCGCGGCTCCGGGAGCCCCCCTTGCAGAGCGCCAAAGCCGTCCCGCGCGCTCGCGGCGCCCGAGCCTGCCCGAACACCTGCCGGTGGAGCGGATCGTGTATCCGGCACCGTGCGCCTGTGCCCAATGCGGCGGGGCCCGGCTTCGCAAGCTCGACGACGTCGTGTCGCGCTCGCTCGAATGCGAACCGCGGCGGTGGAAGATCGTCGAGCACGTGCGCGAGAAGATGACGTGCCGCGACTGCGAGGGCGTCACCGAGACGCCAGCCCCGTCCCATCCGATCCCGCGCGGCTTTGCCGGCCCGAGCCTGCTGGCGAGCGTGCTGGTGTCGAAGTTCATGCTTCACCAGCCGCTGAACCGACAGAGCGACGCCTTCGCCCGCGAGGGGATCGCGATCGACACGTCGACGCTGGCCGACCGTGTCGGCGCCTGCGCGGTGGCACTCGCCCCGATCGTGGACGCGATCAGGCGCCACGTGCTGGCGGCGGATCGGATCCACGGCGACGACACGACGGTGCCGGTGCTGGCCAAGGGGAAGACCGACACGGGGCGGCTGTGGACCTACGTGCGGGACGATCGGCCATTCGGCGGTGCCGACCCGCCGGCCGCGGCCTTCCACTATTCGCGCAGCCGGTCCGGGGAACACCCGCGGGAGCACCTGGCAAGCTACGGGGGCATTCTGCAGGCCGATGCCTATGCGGGCTACAACGACCTTTATGACGGCCGGCGCAGGCCGGCGCCGGTGATCGAGGCCGCATGCTGGGCGCACGGCCGCCGCAAGCTGTTCGACATCGCCAAGCTGACGAAGGCGCCGATCGCCGTCGAAGCGGTGCGCCGCATCGACGAGATCTTCGCCGTCGAGCGCACCATCAACGGCCGAAGCCCCGCCGAGCGCGTCGCGACCCGACAGCAGCAGTCGAAGCCCCTCGTCCTCGATCTGGAGATCTACCTTCGGGAACAGCGAATGATGCTCTCGGCCAAGAGCGATACGGCCAAGGGCATCACCTATATCCTGAGCCGTTGGGTGGCCTTCACCCGCTTCCTCGACGACGGCAGGATCTGCATGAGCAATAACGCGGCGGAGCGCGCGTCGCGGGGGATCGCCATCGGCAGACGGAACTGGACGTTCTGCGGCTCGGACGCCGGCGGCTATCGCGCCGCCGCCATCTACACGCTGATCGAGACCGCCAAGCTCAACGACGTCGATCCGCAGGGCTGGCTCGCCGATGTCCTCGCCCGCCTGCCGGACCACCCCGCCAAGCGCCTCGATGAGCTGCTGCCCTGGAACTGGAAGGCCAGCCGACCCAGCTCGGCCCTGGCCCAGGCGGCCTGACGGGGCACCGACGCCCTCGACGAGGCCGACATCACGCGGCAGCCCTGACCTGCGGTGCTGGCCGGATGCTTACTCCGCGCCGGCGGTCTGCCGAGGTCGGGACGGCCCGGGACCGCGTGGCGGACACGCTCTGGCCTATCAAGAAGCGGTTGTTCGACCGTCCCGTCGTGCCATGTCACGATTTCCACCCCGCGGTTCGGCACCGACTGATCGGTTCCATGGCGATGCCGGCCGTGCCGGACGCTGACGCCACGATCGCCACGGCGTGGCAGACCGCCGACCCCGTGGGGAGCCTGCCGCCGTCGAAGGGGGCAAAGTTCTACTTGATCCAGCATTACTAGCAGGTCGCTGAAGAAGGCTTCAGGTGTTGGCCAGTTCGTGATTCACTCCGCCTTGCTCATCGGTGGAGTGTCGAGTGCGCGGACAGGACAGCCGGAGCGGCTCGCTGTTTTCCTATGTGGACCTGGAGCAGCATGTCCGCTCGGATGATCCCCTGCGTACGATCCGGACTCTGGTGAACGAAGCGCTGGCGTCGCTCGACGGGCGCTTTGGCAGGATATATTCAGAGATTGACCGTCCCTCGATCCCGCCAGAGCAGCTATTGCGAGCGATGCTGCTGCAGGCCTTCTACTCGGTGCGGTCCGAGCGTAAGTTGATGGAGCAGCTCGACTTCAATCTCCTGATCCGCTGGTTCGTCGGCCTGGGCGTG
Organism: Lichenibacterium minor; assembly: GCF_004137685.1. GTDB lineage: Bacteria > Pseudomonadota > Alphaproteobacteria > Rhizobiales > Beijerinckiaceae > Lichenihabitans > Lichenihabitans minor. The sequence continues at coordinate 8,114 of NZ_QYBB01000089.1, forward strand.
GACGATCCCGTGTGGAACGCCTCGACTTTTTCCAAGAACCGCGATCGCCTGCTCGACGGCAGCGTGGCGGCGGCGTTCCTGAGTGCCGTGCTGGCCATCCCGCGGGTGAAGCGGCTGCTGTCCCAGGACCATTTCAGCGTGGACGGCACGCTGATCCAGGCCTGGGCGTCGATGAAGAGCTTCAGACCCAAGGACGGCGACAGATCACGTCCGTCAAGGTGGTGGAGTTTGGTCTGGTGCTCACCGCGGCTCCTGACGGGTCTCAGGCTGCGATGTGGG
>NZ_QYBB01000008.1 GCF_004137685.1 Lichenibacterium minor
CCGCATCAGCGAGAGGCCCTGAATCACAGGAGGAGTCAGCCCGTCAACGACCAACGGTCAAACTGATGGGTGCTCAGGCACGAAACTCGTCGTTCCGGTGTGCGAAGAAGTCTTTCCGCCCGCCACCACCTCCCGCGTCTCGCGCTTCTTCGAAATTAGCAGGATTCAGAACGATCTGTATCGGGCTAGCCATTTACATTCTCGCTATCGCTGGATTTTGTACCACGTCCAAGCTGTCGACTGACGGTGGATTTATCTCGTCCCGACACTTCTCCAATATCGGCCAATGTGAACCCGAGGATCGGGTCGTCTCGCATGGCTTGAAACAGCAACTTCGAGTCACCGAAAAGCAACGCACGCCGCTCAGTTTTTATGCGCGCGGAGTTCAGCGTCGCAAACTGACGCAAGGTATCCAGCAAGCCCTTTTTGTTATCATCACGTAAGGTGAATACCTTCTTATACGTCCGAACAAGAGACTCGATTTCCGCACCGGTCGTTCCCTCAGTGAACCAAGAAATTAAACGAAGATGAACGTCTGGCGCCTGAACGGGCTTCATAAAATGAGCAGCTATAACTCGCCGTAGATCGAAGTCTGGTTTAGGAATCTCGAGTTGGACTTCGAACCTTCTCCAAATGGCAGGGTCTAATAGCTTGGGATGATTTGTAATTCCAATTGTAAATCCCACATCACGGCGCAGATCGAGGTTTTGCAGCAGAGTGTTAACTACTCTCTTTATTTCACCAACTTCCTGCGGATCGTCACGCACTTTCGCTATAGCGTCAAACTCATCAAGAAGCAGTATGCACTGATAACGGTTTGCGAAATTGAAAAGATTTCCGATGTTCCTAGCAGTCGTTCCAAGGAAGGAAGATACTAGGCCGTCGAGCTTAACCGAGATGACAGGCAGGTCTAGTCGTTGCGCAATCCAGAGAGCGAGGCGCGTTTTGCCGGTCCCTGGCTCTCCATAAATCAGACAAGTCTTTGACGGTCGAATGTCCAGAGCAGACATGGCGTCGTAGTGAGCCCACTCTTCCACGATCGTCTCAATCGCATAACTGACGATGGAATCGAACAACGGTGCTCCCTGCTGAATATCTGCCGGGAAAAAAATATCCGCAAGAGCAGCTGCTGTCTCGCGGTCAACTGGCACCGGAGTGCTTCGTGTTAGTACTTCGCCGACGGCCTTGGATCTCGATCTTTCGATTCGGCTCGGGGCAATCTCGTGAGTGCGATCAGCAGTCGTCAGGATGCTCGTGAGCGCTCCTGACTCTTTACTACTCCCATCTCTAGCCAAAGCGTCGCGCAAGCGCTCGACCTGTTTACGAGTGGCAGGAGAGGCGTCAGCCATCGCAGCGCGACAAAGAGCCTGGACGATGGGGAAATGTTCCATAAGGCGGTCCCTGCGGCGCAGTATCATTGAGCGCCATCCAGGTGCATATAGCGCTCCGAGAGTTGCGTTTCAAGCCGTTTTCGGTGCGTCGAAAGGCCAGATAGATGCATCAAAGGGTCGTATCGTTGCTCAGGTGCGGTTGGCTGAGGCGCAGAGTGCAGGCTTGGCCGTTAGGGTAGGGAAAAAGGTGCGTGCGTCCGATGATTGCCCTTCTCCGAAGCGCTCGGCCTCACGTGATGGCGTTAGGCACGAAGCGCGATCGGTTCCAGTGATCGCCATCGCATCCTCTCGAATGCCAATCCCGCAAGGGCGGCCGACGACGATCCACGATCCGACAACGGGCCGCATGCCATCGAACACAGGCAAGGGGTGAAAGGCCCGAAAGACTTCAGGGCCGTCGTAGAGACCTTCTGTCCGCGCCGCCGCAGCGCCACGCTCGACGATGGTGATGTTCGCCCCTCTCGCGAGTGCATCGGCTTTCGCACCCAGCTGTCGCCGAGCGCCGATGCGCCGGCTTCGTCTTCGATAAAGGTGGGGAGCAGGTTCTGATTACCCGGCGCGAGCTACCACAGCAGCGGCAGAATGCCCTTGCTCGACAGCTTCATCTTCCAGGCCGGTTCGACCATGCGAACCGTCGCCATCGACATCTTATCCAGGGCGGTAGCGCTCGAAGGCGGTCATTACGTCCTTGCGCAGCTCGACCTCGCGTAGGTAGATCTCGCGCTCCAGGAACCGCATCTCGGCCGCGACGTCATCTTCGTCGACCTCAGTCCACCACGCCTTCGGCTGGCCATCGCTACCACCAAACCAGCGATAGCCACGGGCACGGAGGACGTCCTTCATGTCGTAGGGCGCCCACTCGGCCCAGATCCGCACCCGCGTGCGGCCTGATGAGCGCAGGAGGTGGCCGAGCATCGGGCCCGCATCGCCATCAGGCACATGAGCCAGCACCTCCAGGAGCGCGTGACAGTCGTCCACGGCCCGGTGCCCGTTGTGGAACAGGCCGCAGCCGTTGACGAGGTACCCGAGCTTGGCGCCCTCGAAACCGGCCTCACTCCACGGCACCTCGTTGACCGAGCAGGCCCAGGCGCGATGCACGAAGGCCTCGTCCAATCGTTCGCAGAACGCGCGGTCGAACTTGGCGTTGTGGGCGATCACGGTCTCGGCCGGCTCCAACAGGGCGCGGACAGCCGCCATGTCGATGACCTGGCCCGCCACCATTTTGGCCGTGATGCCGGTCAGGCGCGTGATCTCCGCGCTGATCTCGCCCTTGGGCTCGTGCAGCATGCTCAGCGCGCCGATCACCTGGCCGATGCGACCCTCGGCGTCGTGCACGAAGGCCACCATGCCAAGCTCGATCACCTCGTCTCGACTGTGGTCGAGTCCCGTCGTCTCGACGTCGACGATGCAGGCCACGGCCTCGCCGGGCTTGAGCTGGTAGGCAGGGTCGACGGATCGCGGCTGCAGGCGCCGGAGCACGCGGTAGTCGTCGTGGGCGTCGAGGACCCGCGCGGCGCACTCGTGGTCGAGCCAGGGCCCACCACGCTGCCGCTTGGACGGTGCGGCGCGGGCGCGGATGGCCCGCGGCGACGGGGTTGGAGGCGCCTCATCCTCGCCGAACAGGTCCGGCTGGGAGAACGGGCTGGGGCTCATGGCATCGGCCTATGGATGACGCACAGTGCCAGGGTGGCGGCGATGGCGGCCAGCAGCAGAACGCAGATCAGGTCGGGCGCGGAGATCATGCACTCCTCATGCTGGATCACGAAAACGCGGCTGGTCCGGAGCCGGCCCAGCAAACCGGTGCCAAGTCGCGGGAACAGCTGCCTGCGCGCGCAGCCCTGCATCGGATCGGGTCGCTCGATATGGGGCCGGCCGATTGGCAGAGCGCTGATCATCCGTGCAGCGCCTCACGGACATGTCGACCGGCCCCGAAAATGCGGGCCAGGAGGCCGAAAACGAACCTGACGTGGCCGTTTCTGTGCGGATAACTGTGCGGGTGATTGGTAGTGGTTCTGGTAAACCACTGATATGCTTGGTCGGAGTGATAGGATTCGAACCTACGACCCCCTCGTCCCGAACGAGGTGCGCTACCAGGCTGCGCTACACTCCGACACTGGCCGGACGCGCGTGGCGCCGACAAGCGGGTGTATAGCGGGACCGGCGGGCCCCCGCAAGCCCCGAGCGTCGGAAAGCGGAGGTGCGGATCTGGTGCCGGCTCCCGGCCGGTGCCGGACGCGGGCGTGACGGTCGGACGTGGGACGGCCCGACGGGCGCATCGCCGTTTCAACGCCGCACGGCGAGGTGCCGGTCGGCACGGTTCCGTCCGGCCGGGGGCCGGGGACGCGCCGGCGGACGATGGGAGCGCGCCCTCGTGGCAGGACGACCCGGAACGATGCTGGGGCGCGGGCAGGAGCCCCGTCCCCGCTGCGGTCGATCCGGATCCGGCGCGGCGGACCGCTTTCAGCCAAGCGCGGTGCCGCCTTCGGCTTGCACTCGACCGCCGGCCGCGGCGGAGACTGACGGACCCGCGCTCGCCGGCGGCGGTCGGTGACAGGTGGGGCCGGTCGATTTGACGGGGGCGCGCCCCCCGGCGTCGATTCCGCGGACCATCAATCCTTAAGGCATGCTGGATAGGACGTGAGAAGGGGCCTGCCGTCCGGAGCGGTGACGATGGGGGAGCGACGATGACGTCTGACATGCGGAACGTCGATGTGGCGGTGATCGGCGCGGGCCTCGCCGGCACCTGCGCCGCCAGCGTGCTGGCGAAGGCCGGATATGCGACGGCCCTCATCGATCCCAGGGGCGTCTACCCGCACGATTTCCGCGCCGAAAAGCTGGGTCAGCCCCAGATGGACCAGTTCGAGCGCCTGGGCGTCGGGGCGAGCGCGGCTTCGGTCACCACGCCCGTGGACGAGGTCACCGTCGTGCGGTTCGGGACGTTGATCCGGCGGGAGCGTCGCCGCGAATACGGGATCTCCTACACCAACCTCGTCAACCGCCTCCGTGCCGACCTCCCGGGCGGATCGGCGCTGACGGTCGGCCGCATCGACGACATCCTGCCCGGGGGGGATCGACGGACGGTGGTCCTGGCCGACGGGCGCCGCATCTCGGCCCGGCTGGTCGTCATCGCGACGGGGCTCGGCGACGCGGTGCGGCGCAAGGTCGGCATCTCGCGCACGTCGATCAGCCCGCGCCATTCCCTGTCGATCGGCTTCGACATGCGGGCACCGCGCCGGGACTTCCCCTTCCAGTCCCTGACCTATTACGCCGAATCGTTCGGCATGGCGGCCGCCTACCTGACGCTGTTCCCCTTGGGCGACACGATGCGCGCCAACCTGTTCGCGTATCGCGAACCCGGGGACGCCTGGACGCGCGCCTTCGCCTCCGCGCCGAGCGAGGGTCTCGCGGCGCTCCTGCCCCGCCTCCGGCGACTGTGCCCGGACCTCGCGGTCGCGGGGGCCGTCGAGGTCCGGCCCATCGACCTCGTGCGGGCCGAAGATCCCGCCCGCGACGGCGTCGTCCTGATCGGGGACGCCTACCTCAACACCTGCCCCATCCCCGGCACCGGCATCGGCAAGGTGCTGGTCGACGTCGAGCGGCTCTGCCGGGTCTACGTGCCGCGCTGGATGGACCTGCCGAACATCGACCGTGCGGCCACGGCGGATTTCTACGCGGACCCCGTGAAGGCGGCTTCGGACGCCGAAAGCCTGCGGGCCAGCGTTTATGCGCGCGCCATCGGCACCGCGACGGGGTTGCCCTGGAAGGCGCGAAGGATGCGCAACTACGTCGGGCGCCACGTCATCGACGCGCTGTGTCCCGCGCGGTGACGCCCCGTCCCGGCGGGCCCGCGCCGGGACGGGGCGGGGTCACCGGACGGCGGCGGGGTCGCGGGCCAGCGCAGGCGCGTCCGTGCGCGGCGGGGCTCCGGCGCCGCGGCGCAGGCGGGCGGCCAGCGGGGCGAACCGGAGCGCCCGCGCCGAGCCATCGATGAACTCGAAACCGCCGGCGGCGTTCAGCGTGTGGAGCCGGCTCCCCGGCCAGGACGGCCCCGGCGCCAAGCGCGCCACGACCGTTTGGCCGAAGCCCTCGTCGTCGAGCCGGTCGATGCGGGCCAGGGCCAGGGCGGCGCCGTAGCCCGCCGAACAGTCCTGGACGGGCCTGATCAGCCGTCCGTCCCGCTCGACGACGCGCCCGGCCGGCCGGGCCGCCGCGATGTCGATCAGGACCGGGTTCGCGGCGTGGGGCGTCCAGGGGCCCCGGAAGCCGGGCGCCGACCACAGGTGGAGCGCGTCGGAGAAGCAGCCCCGCCCGAGCGGCGCCGCCGCCGCGGCGTGGCGCAGCGTGGCGAACATCCACCAGCGCCCGTCCCGCTCGAACAGCGTCGCGTCGCTGGCCGTCACGCCGCTGAGCAGCGTCGCCTCCTTCACCCAGCCGCCGGGGAAGGCGGTCGCCCGGTACAGGTCGACGGTGCCGTTCGCGCAGCTTTCCGGCACCATCCACACGGCCCCGTCCCGCGCGAAGACGAAGGGGTAGGACAGGTGGTGCGGCTCCTCGAGCACCGGCACCGGGGTGCCCAGGGGGCCGTCGGGGCCGAAGCGAACGGCCGAGATGACGCCCTTGGCTTTGGCGTGGACGTAGTCTTCCACGAAGAGCGTGCAGGTGCCGTCGTGGACGATGGGGAAGGGGTCGGCGTAGAAGCGCGACCCGTCGTCGGGCAGCGATTGCCAGCCGCCCGCCGGGTGGTGCCCGAGCGACGCCACGTCGGGTCCGTCGAGCCGCCGCCAGCCCACGCGCCAATGCGGCCCGTTGAAGCCCAGGCGGTACAAGCGGCGCACGAGCGCCCCGGCCCCGGCCCGCCCCGCGCGCCCCGCGACATCGCCCAGGCCGAGGCGGGGCGATGGCGCGCGGGGCGGGATGTCCCACGGCGGCGGGGCGGCGGTCCCCGGCATCCGGGATTTCGCCACGGCCGCGGCGATCAGCGTCGTGCTGCGCGACAGGCCGTCCTCGAAGGCCGTCCGGACCACGCCGCGGACTTCGGTGCCGATCCGGCCGACTTCCAGCACCCGGTCGCCCTCGGCCAGCGCCGCGATCGGCGGGCGGTCGTCGAGCAGCGCCGCCAGCAGCCCCCGTTCCCCCGGAACGCCGTCGTAGCTCAGCGTCCACACGCGCGGGGCGGCCGTCTTCGGCACGTCGCCGCACAGGTCGACGACGATGTCGGGCCGGGCCGGCCCGATTCCCGGCCAGCGGGCGAGGTCCGACGGCCGCGCGGGCGCCGCCATATGGGCGTCGGGCAGGCGGTGGATCGCCGCTTCCAGGCGGAACAGCAGGTCGGCCGAGCCCGTCCACGGGTCGGGGCTCGGCCGAAGGTCGAAGTCGACGGCACATCCGAACCCGTCGGAAAGCTCGGCCGCCAACAGCGCGTGCCACCGCCGTGGCCGGCGGGCGTCCAGTCTCAGCCTCACATGCATGCCGTGCCGCCTCGCGTCGAGCGCCGCGGCCGCCCCCACGGCGTCGCGGGCCCGCTTCGCCCGCGATCATCCGACAGGACTCGTGCTCAAATCCTGAAGGGCCCGGACAACCGCCCGTCGGCCGCGGGGGATTTGTTTACGGTGGGACGACATATTGCGGGTCGGTCCCGCAGATCCGCACGCCGCACTTCCGCGACGGACGCATCGTCGGGCGAGCCGGGTATCGTCGGCCTGGCCTGCCGCTTCCTCCCCGCCCCAACGGGCCGGGCGTCGGACGGTGCGCGGACGGGAGGCCGGCACGTGGGGAGCGCTGTCTTGAACCATCGGCGGTCAACCATCGCCCAGGCCGCCGAGGTCCTCGCGCCCGGCCCCCCGGACGTGCCCGACCTCGATGCCGCGCCGATGCCGCAGGGGCCGGACACGACCGCCGAGATCGGCGACCTGTGGTCGATCCTGTCGCACCGCCGCCGCCTCATCGTCGCGACGACGTCGCTGTTCGGCGCCGCGGCCCTGGCCTACGGCCTTTGGACCACGCCCCTCTACACGGCCTCGGTGCAGATCCTGATCGACCCGCGCGACCGACAGGTCGTCACGAACGACCTCACCCCCAGCGCGGTCGCGCCCGACGGGGGGGTGACGCAGGTGGAAAGCCAGGTCAAGGTCATCCAGTCGAACGCCGTTCTGCTGCGCGCCGTGCGGGCGACCGGCCTCGCCGACGACCCCGAGTTCGTGCCGCCCGCGGACGGGATCGTCCCGACGCTGAAGCGCATCGTCCTGCACGCCCCGGCCCGACGCGACGGGCGCGAGCTGGACGCCGACGCGCTGGCGGCGCTGCGGCGGAAGCTGGCCGTGAAGCGGGCCGACAAGGTGTTCGTCGTGGACGTGGTCGTCACCACCGCGGACCCCTCGAAATCGGCCCGCATCGCCGACGCCATCGCGGACGCCTATCTGGCGGACGGCGCCGAAGCCCGCGTCCAGGCGGCGTCGCGCGCCGCCGGCGAGCTGCACGCGAGGCTCGACGGTTTGAGGACCGACCTCCAGGCGGCGGAACGACGCCTCGCCGCCTTCAAGGCCGAGAACGGGCTGATCGCGTCCAGCGGTCGCCTGGTGAACGAGCAACAGCTGAGCGACGTCAACGCCCGGCTGGTCGCCGCGCAGGGCCGCACCGCCGAAGCCGCGAGCCGCCTCCGCCGGGTCCGCGATCCGCGCGACCCCGCCGCCGACGGGGCGACCACGCAGGAAGCGCTGAACTCCACCGTCGTCGAGCGGCTCCGCAGCCAATATGCCGAGCTGTCGAGCAAGGACGCGGATCTGCGCATGCACCTCGGGAGCCGCCATCCCGACCTCCTGGCCGTGCAGGCGCAGGAAGCCGACGTCGAGCGGCTCATCGGCGCGGAACTGGGGCGCATCGGCCGCGGCGCCACGACCGACTACCGCCGCGCCCTGGCCAACGAAGCGTCCCTCACCGCGACCCTCGCCGCCCTGCAGAGCAAGGCCGTGGCGACCGCGGGCTCGTCCGGGCGCATGCGCGAGTTGGAACAGGACGTCGAAACGCGGCGCACGGTGTACAACGATTTCCTCCTGCGGTCCCGCCAGATCACCGAGCAGGCCAACGTCGATCCCGCCAACGCGCGCGTCATCGGCTCCGCCATCCCGCCCGTCGACGCCAGCTGGCCGCCGCGGCTCGTGATCGTGCTCGCGGCGCTCGTCGGCGGCCTCAGCGTCGGCGCCGGGCTGGCGATGGGGCGCGAATATTGGAAGCCCACGCTGCTGTCGTCCCGCCAGGTCGAGCGGCTCCTGGGCGTCCCCGTGCTCGCCACCATGCCGGCCTTGTCCGGCCCGCCCGACGGGGCGGCCCAGCTGTCGGCCGCGCTCGTGGTCGACGGCCTCCATTGTCTCGCCCGTCCCCTGGGCCGCTCCCGCGTGGCGAGCGTGATGGTCACGGGCGCGCCGTCCGAAGGCGCCCTGCGCCACGACGTGCTGGACCTGCTGGCCGCTTCGGAGGTGAGGCGCGGCGGACGCGTGCTGGTCGTCGACGCGGATCTCGGGGGACCGGGGGCCGACGACGCCGGCCTGCTCGACGTGCTGCGAGGCGAGTGCCGCGCGCGGGATGCCGCCACGGAGGATCCCCGCACCGGGGCCTGGTGGATCGGCCTCGGGCGCAGGGTCGGGGGGGCGGGGAATCCCTTCGGGCGGGACGGGGGCCGCCGCTTCCTCGGCGACCTCGCCGGCTCCTTCGACACCGTCGTCATCGACGGCGGCAGCCTGCCCGCCAATCTCGCCGCCGGGCCCCTGACGGCCGCGGCTGACCAGCTCCTGGCCGTCTTCTGCGAAGGCGTCACCCCGCAAAGCTACGCCCTCGACCTCCTCAAGGCCGCGGCCGTGGTCGGCAGGCCCCTCACGGCCTCGGTGCTGGTCGGACGCCGGAGCGCCGCGTGACGGCCCGACCGTCGCCTCGGTCCCGGGCGGCGGCGCTCCCCTCCGGGGAAGGATGGGCGACCCCGGCGGTGCGGAACCGGTCCGTGCCGCTGGCCGACACCCTGCTGCTCGTCGACGCGGCGATCATCCTGGCGGTGTCGGGCGGCCTCCTGTGGACGCTCGGGATCAACTACGACGGCCTGACCGGCTCGGCGCCCCAGAAGCTGCATCCTTCCACCTATCTGACGCTTCTGCTCGTCGGCTGGGCGGCGGTCCGCTCCGGCAACCCGGCCGGTTACCTGGCGTCGGCGGCCCGGCGGCGGCCCGGCGGCCTGCTCCTGGCCGTGGTGGGCGTGGCCTTCTTCCTCGACGTCGCCCTGCGGGGGGCTCCCGGCGTCGCGGGGACGCTCGACACCTTCGTGCTGCCCGGTCTCCTGGCCATCCTGCTGGCCGACCTCGTGCCCGCCGCGATGCTCCGCCTCGAATACGTCGTTCACGCCGTCATGCTCGCCAACGCGCTGCTCGGCCTCTTCGAGTTCGCCAGCGGCGAGCGCTTCTTCCCCTACCGGTTCGACGGCGCGGTCTTCGAAACCGACACGCGTTCGGCGTCCCTGCAGGGGCACCCCCTCGGCAACGCGACGCTGACGGCCTGCTACGTGCTGGCCCTCCTCACCGGCGGGGGCGGCCTGTCCCCCGCCGCGAAGGTCGGCATGACGGTGCTCCAATGCGCCGCTCTCGTGGCCTTCGGGGGGCGCTCCGCCATCGTGGTCACGCTGGCGCTGGGCGGGGTCCACGGGCTCGTTCGCCTCCACCGGCTGCTGTCGACGGGGCGCGTCCCCATCCTCGGCGCGGCCGCGGCGCTCTTGGTGCTGCCGCTCGTGCCGCTCGGCATCGGCATCCTCGCGTCCGGCGGCTTCTTCGACGCCCTGCTCGACCGGTTCACCGACGACGGCGGCAGCGCCAACGCCCGCGTGGCCATGTTCGACCTCTTCGGGCAGCTGCCGTTGCGCGACGTCGTGCTGGCGCCCGAAACGGAACTGGTCGACACGCTGCGCCGCATCGACGGGCTGGAATGGGGCATCGAGAACCCCGTGATCCGCACGCTGCTCTACCACGGCGCCGTCATGACGGCGCTGCTGCTGGGGGCCGTGACGCTGTTCCTGGTCGAGGCGGGGCGACGGTGCCGGCGCGGCGTGGCCTTGCCCATGCTGGCCTTCGCCATCCTGGCCAACACGTTCGAAAGCCTGGGCGGGAAGACGACGCTGCTGGCCAAGTTCGCCGTGCTCGCCCTGGCGCTGTATCGCCAGCCGGACCGCCGCTGACGGCCCCGGGCCCGGGCCGCCGCGCGCTCAGCCCGGCCGGCTCAGCCCCAGCGCCCGCGCGATGGGGCGGTCGAAGGCGCGGCTGGCCGGGTCGATCAGCCCCATGGGGCCGAACGCCGTCCACATCGCCCAGGGCAGGCCGAACCCTTCGGCGCTGCGGCGCACGTCCTCGATGTAGCGCGCCCGGTCGTCCGCCGCCGCCGCCACCATGCCGTCGCCGCTCCCCAGCGCCCCGAACTCGCCCATCACCACGTGGGCGGGCGGGATGCCGCAGCGGTCCGCCCAGGCGCGAACGGCCGACAGCGCGTGGTCGACGAAGCCTCGGTCGGGCCGGGCCTCGAAGTATTCCCGCAGCTTGGCCTCGGTGACGCGATACACCGCGTCCCGGTCGGCGGACGGCGCGGCGGTGTCGGCCGCCATGCGGGCGCGCACCGCCGCCAGCGTCCCGTCCAGAGTGCCGGCCGAGGATGGCCAGGGCACCCCGTTGAGCGCGCGGTAGACCGGTTCGCGCATCCAGGGCGCACCCTGGTGGGTGAACAGGTAGGGCTCGTAGAAGTGGAAGGTGAAGAGGGTCGGCCCGGCCGCCCGCAGGGCCGCGGGGTCGAGCGCGACGAGGCCGTCGATCAGGCCCCCGCAGGCCCCCGTGGCGACCAGCGTCAGGCGCGGCGCCGCACCCCGGGCCGCGGTCATCAGCTCACCCTGCACCTCCGTCCACCGCGCCGCGCCGCAGGCCTGCGGCGGCTCGTTGACGGGTTCGAGCGCCAGCCCATCGGGGCCGTGCCGGTCGAGCCTCCGCGCGAACTCGGCGACGAGGTCGCGGTAGCGGGGGAACAGGGGCGAGGACGTGCCGTCGTACAGGTTTCCGGGGGTGAAGTGATGCGTCGCCCCGTTCGCCTGGACGTTCAGGACCAGGCTCAGGCCGGCGTCCCGGACCGACGCCACGGCGTCGTCGAGCTGCGCCAGCAACAGGTCGCGGCGCGCTCCCGTGAAGGCCAGAAAGGGCCCGGGATCGACCGGGAGCCGGACGAAGTCGAAGCCGGAGCCGGCCAGCCGGGACAGGTCTCCCGCGGTCGGCACGGAGCGCCCCGGCTGGAACGGGGGCCACCCGTAGTCCGTCCGCGGCGGCGGGAACTCGCGCGTCAGCGAGAACCATGGCCAAAGGTTGAGGCCCCTCCGCAGGGACAGTGGCGGCGGCGCGGCCTCGGCCGGACGCGCGACGCCGAGCGCCGCGCCGCCGGCCAGCAGGGCGCGGCGCGTCAGGCCGGCGGGGCGGCGGCCCGTCACCCGTCGGAGCCCGTCCGGCACACGGCGGCCGGCACGGCCGCGGCCTCATCGCCGCACGCGGCAGCGCTCCAGGCATGCCCGCCGAGGCTCAGCAGCGCGGTCTCGTAGGCTTCCAGGATGGTCGGCCAATCGAACAGCGACGCCTGGGCGAAGGCCGCCTGCCGGGCCCGCTCCCGACGCTCGTCGTCGGACAGCAGGGCCGCGATGGCGCGGGCGCAGGCGTCCACGCCGTCGAAGAACGCCTGCCCGTCCCCGGCCGTCGCCCGGTTGTAGGGGTTGTCGTGCGCGATCACGGCGTTGCCGGCCCAGAGCGCTTCCACCAGCGACGGGTTGGTGCCGCCCACCGTGTGGCCGTGGAGGTACGCGCGCGCGTGGTAGCGCAGCGCCTGCACCGTCCCGGCGTGGTAGATCGGCCCGGCGAACATCACCTCGTCGCTGGCCGCGGCCCGCACCGCCGCATGGTAGGGGACGGCGTCGTCCAGCTTGCCCAGCACGACCAGCCTGGCGCCGCGCCGCTCGCGGGAGAACGCCTGGACGATCTCCAGGATCGAGTTGTCCGGTTCGATCCGGGCGATCGACACCATGTACCCGCCCGGGACGAGGCCGAGCGCCCGGATCGGCGCCGGGGACGTCGACCGGACGGGGTCGCCGCCATAGGGGATCGTCAGGATGGCGTCGCGGGAGCGCCGGGTGGCGAGATGGTCGGCGATGGCGGGATGGTCGGCGACGAGGCGGTGCGAGGTCCAGGCCGCGATCCATTCGTTGACCCAGAACCAGGCCCGCACGGGCCAGGACCACTTGGGCCGCCGCCACTCGATCCCATCCATGTTGGTCATGATGGTCCGTCCGAACAGGCGGAGCAGCGGCAGGAACAGCGCTCCATTGTAGCCGAGGACGAGGCACACGCCGCCGCGCCGCGCCGCGTCGAGCACGCACCGGCCGTCGAACTCCAGCGTCGCCTTCGGCCCCCGCGAGGCGACCTCGACGTGGATGAGGTCGATCCCGCTCCACCGCGTCACCGATACGCGGTTCTCGACCCGATCGACGTCCTTCTGGCAGTACACGCCGACCGTCCAGCCCCGGGCGACGAGGAACAGGGCCAGGCGCTCGGCGAACGTTTCGAACCCGCCATGCGCCGCGGGGATGCCGCGGGTGCCCAAAATCAACACCGATGGGGAAAGCTCGTTCATTGTGACCCACGGATGATGGTTAAACGGGCGTGAAGCAGGCTCGCAGGAGAATGCTGCTGTCCTTCGATACGCAGGAAGCGTTGCTTTCACGTTTAGACTTCTTTGCCGAAACGCGGCGCACAGGTCTCATCCGGCAGTCCTCATCGGCGTCTGGCGGGAACGAGAATGACGGTGATCACCTGCGTCCACCAGGGCTTCGAGCTTTACGGGTCCGACCGCGCCTTCGTCGACACCGTGCGGCTGGTCCGCTCGGCGCATCCGGGGGCGAGGATCGACGTGGTGCTGCCGCGCCGCGGCCCGATCGTCGCCGCCCTGTCCGCCCTCGACGTCGACGTCACCGTCGAGCCGCTGTGGATCCTGCGGCGGCGCGACCTGCCCAAGCTCGCCACGGTCGGCATGGCGCGGCTGCCCGCCGCCGTGGCCCGGGCGGCGGCCCGCATCCGCCGGAGCGACCTCGTCTACGTGAACACCTGCGTGGTGGTCGACTACCTGCTGGCGTCCGGGCTGATGCCCGGCCGCACGGTGCTGCACATCCACGAGATTCCCGAAGGGCCCGCCCTCGCGGCGCTTCGGGCCCTGGTGCGCTGGAGCCGCGCTTCCGTGGTGCTGAACTCGCGCGCCACCGCGCGGACCTTCGCGCTGCCGGCGGGCGGGCCGCGGCGGGTGATCTACAACCGCATCTCCGATCCCGGGCCGGCCGCCGCCGCCCCGTACGACGGCAGCCGCCCCCTCAGGGTGCTGATGCTGGGGCGCGTCAGCCGGATCAAGGGCCAGGACGTGCTCGTCGACGCGCTCCGCCGCCTGCCCGGCGACATCCGCGCCAGGGTGGAGGTGCGGATCGTCGGGAGCGCCTTCGAGGACGAGGCGCGGGAGCGCGCCCTCGCGGCGTCCATCGTGGCGGCGGGCCTGTCGGATCGCGTCGTGCTGCTGCCCTTCACCTCCGATCCGGCCCCCCATTTCCGATGGGCCGACATCGTGACGGTGCCGTCGCGCCTGCCGGAGTCGCTCGGCCGGGTCGCCATCGAGGCGATGGCGCACGGCAAGCCGCCGATCGTGTCGGACATCGGCGGGCTGCCCGAGATCGTCGAGCACGGGCGCAGCGGCTGGATCGTTCCGCCCGGCGACGCCGCCGCCCTCGCCGGCACGCTCGCGTCCGCCGTGGCGGACCCCGGCGGGTGGCGCCCCTACGCGGAGGCCGCGCGAAAGCGCTACGAGGCCGTCTTCGGCGGCGCCGCGATCGACCACGCCATGCTGGAGGTGCTCGGAGCCGTGCTCGACCGGGGCGCCGCGCCGTCGGCCGATGCCGTGCCGTCGGCGGCCCACCCATGATGGGCGGTCGCTTCGCCCTCATGCTCGGCGGCGAAGTCGTGCAGAGCGCCTTCCACTTCGGGCTGAACATCGCGCTGGTCCACACCCTGAGCCAGGCCGACTACGGCCTCTTCGCCATCATCTTCCTGGTGGGCGGGATCGGCCTCACCTACGTCCGGGCCCTGGCCGGCGTGCCGGCGGGCACCTACGTGCCGCGGCGCCCGGACCACCGCTCGTCGCGCGCCTACGAGGTGACGTTCGGGTCGGGCGCCGTGGCGGTGTCCGCCCTGTTCGGGCTCGGCGTCGCCGCGGCTCTCCTGCTCATGCCCGGCGCCAACCCCGTCGAGGGTGGCGCCTTCGTGGGACTGTGGTGCTTGCGCAGCTACCTGCGCCTGGCGTTGTTCGCCAAGCGGCGCCCGCGGGAAGCCTGTTTGGGCGACCTCGCCTTCGCGCTGGGCGGCACGGCCCTGGGCCTGGGCCTGATCCACGGATCCGGCATGGCCCGGATCGACGGCGTGTTCCTGGCGCTGGCCTGCGCGCATGCGCTCGGATGCGCGGTGTCGCTCCTGGCCCTGGGCGAACCCGTGCGCGTGAGCTTCGGGCCCGCGACGCGCCGGCGCTACGGGGCGCTGCGGGGCAAGCTGACCTGGTCCCTCGTCGGCGTCACGACGACCAACCTCCAGGGCCAGGGGCAGACGCTGCTGGTGGCCCTGGTGGCGGGTCCCGAGGCCTATGCGCCGATCGCGGCGTCCCTTGTGCTCTTCGCCCCGCTGCGGCTGACGGCGGGCGCGCTGCTGAACATGCTCCAGCCCGAGATCGCCGCCGCCCTAGCGTCGGGCGACGCGCGCCGCCGGCGCGACCTCGTGCGGAAGGCCGGGTCGTTGATCGCCGGCGGCGCGCTCGCCTACGGCCTCGTCCTGCTGGCGGCCTTCCCGTTCGTCCGGTCCCACCTATTCGGCGGCCGCTTCGAGGGCGAGCCCTTCGGCCTCATCACGGCCCTGATGTGGTTCGTGTCCGCCGTCTCGCTCGGCTACGCGGCGCCGCGGATCCTGCTCGAAACGCGGGGTGCGTTCCGCTTCCTGGCCCTGGTGTCGGCCGTGGCGGCGATCGTCGGCGCGTCGCTCGTGGCCCTGCTCCTGGTGGCGTCGACCCCCGCCTGGTCGATCCTCGGCCTCCTGGCGTCCGAAGCGATCGTGCTGGTCGCATGTTCGGGCGTGCTGGACCGGCGCTCCGCGCGCCGGCACCCGTTCGATTCCCGTTCCCACCGGGCCGGCGAAGCCTGAACCCCTTCAAGGACACACGATGTTTCTCGATCTCGCCCTGGATCCGGCGGCACCGGCCCCGGCGGCCCCGCGCAGGTTCGAAGCTCGCCTGCACGAGTCGCTCGGGCCCATCGCCGCCGCCTGGCGCACCCTGGAAACGGCCGGCGCCGCCACGGCCTACCAGCGGCTGGACTGGGTCCGCCAGATCCTGGCCCACGTCGCCGACGCCGAGCGCGCCCGCCCGCTCCTCGTGGAAGTGCTCGACCGGGACACGGGGCGGCCGGCGATGATCGTCCCGCTCGCCCTGGTGCGCCGCCGCGCCCACCGCGTCGTCACCTGGTTCGACCTCGGCCTCTGCGACTACGCCGCCCCCCTCCTCGCCGAAGGCCAGCCCCTGTCGCCGGCCGAGGCCGTGGCGGCCTGGGCCGCGGTTCTGGCGGTGCTGCCGCACGCGGACCTGATCCACATCCGCCAGGTCCCGGCGCGGGTCGGCGCACACCCCAACCCCATCGCGGCGCTGCCGGGCCGCCGCCCCATGGCGCTGAGCGCGTCCGGGGTCGCCATCGACGGCGACGCGGAAACCCTGCTCCAGCGCTTGTGCCGATCGAGCACGCTGCGGGACCTGGGGAAGCAGCGCCGGCGCCTCGAACGGGCGGGGCCGGTCCGGTTCGCGCGGGCCGGCACGGCGGACGAGGTGGAGGACATCTTCGCCGCCCTGGTGGAACAGCGCCGCGCCCGCTTCGCCGCGCTCGGCCGGTTCGACCTCCTGGCCCGACCGGAGATCGAGTCCTTCTATCGGGCCGCGGCCCTGGACGGGTTGTCGAGCGGGCCCGTGAAGCTGTTCGGGCTGTCCGTCGACGGCGCGTGGATCGCCGCCGCCTACGGCCTCGTCCACGGCGCCACGTTCCACGGCATCCTGCTGACGACCAGCATGGAGGACGCCTGGCGCAACGCTTCGCCGGGGCTTCAGATCGTCGCCGACTGCTTGAGATGGGCGCGCGCCGAGGGGGTGACCTACTTCGACTTCACCGTGGGCGACCTGCCCTACAAGAAGGATTTCGGCGTCGAAACGCGCGCCCTCGACGAGGTCGTCCAGCCCCTCACCCCGGTCGGGCGGTCGGTGGTCGCCGCGATGCGGGTGCGGGCGGCGCTGGAAACGGAGCTGCGGCGTCATCCCGCCTGGGCCGAGAATCTCCGCCGCGCGCGCCGCGCCGTCCGGAAGCTCGGCGCCAAGGCCGGGCCCGACCGCCCCGGCCCGCGGTCGGGCGTCACGCGGGCCGGCTGACCGGGCCCGGTTCCCGGGAGCGGCCCGAGATCGGTTCGGGGGCGGACCGGGCCTCCCGACCACGAGGCGGACGGGCGCGAGCGCTTCACGGGCCCGCCCGCGCGCCGCCCGTCCCTCACCCCGCCCGCGCGCCCCGCAGCGGCAGCGGGCCGTCCCGCTTCACCTCCTCCATCACCGCATAGGTGCGGGTTTCGCGCACGCCGGGCAGCCCCACGAGCACGTGGCCGAGCAGGCGCCGGTAGGCGCCCATGTCGGCGACGCGCGCCTTGACGAGGTAATCGAAGCCGCCCGCCACCATGTGGCATTCCAGGATCTCGGGCGTCGCCCGCACGGCGCGGGCGAACAGGTCGAAGGCGTCGGACGTGGTCTTGTCGAGCGACACTTCCACGAAGACCAGGAGCCCCAGGCCGAGGAGCGCGGGGTCGAGCCGCGCCCCGTAGCCGGTGATCACGCGGTCGCGCGTCAGCCGCCGCAGCCGCTCGCCCGTCGCGGTGGGCGACAGGCGGAGCCGCTCGGCGAGGTCGCTCGTGGTGATGCGGCCGTCCGCCTGCAGGATGTCGAGGATCTTGATGTCGCTGGCGTCCATGGTGGAATCCTCGCCTGAAGCCGCGTTTGACCGACGTTCCGTCGGCAGGACGGCGCTTTCCGCCGATGGAAGCGCGGTGCGGACCCTGATACGCTGGCGCATCAGCGGAAGGAAGCCGGTCCCCCGCAGGTGTCCACCGCTCCCGGCCCCGCGCGAGCCCGCATGACCCTCCCCGCACCGGCCTCCCCTTTCGCCGCCTTCGCGCCCTCGGTGAAGCGCCAGCCGCCGCTGCGCGCCGCCATCACGGCCGCGTATCGCCGCCCGGAACAGGACTGCGTCGCGGCGCTGCTCGACGCCGCCACCCTGCCGCCCGACGCCGCCGCGGCCGCCGCCGCCACGGCGCGCACCCTGGTCGAGCGGCTGCGCGCGACGACGCGGCGCGGCGGCGTCGAGGGGCTGATCCACGAATATTCCCTGTCGAGCCAGGAAGGCGTGGCGCTGATGTGCCTCGCCGAAGCGCTGCTGCGCATCCCGGACGCCGCCACGCGCGACGCCTTGATCCGCGACAAGATCTCGACCGGCGACTGGCGCGCCCATGTGGGGCAAAGCCCGTCGCTCTTCGTCAACGCCGCCACCTGGGGCCTCGTCGTGACGGGGCGGCTCACCACAACGACGAGCGAATCCTCGCTCGGCAGCGCGCTCACGCGCCTCATCGGCCGGGGCGGCGAGCCGCTGATCCGCAAGGGGACCGACCTCGCCATGCGGATGATGGGCGAACAGTTCGTCACCGGCCAGACCATCGCGGAAGCGCTGGCCAACAGCCGCAAGCTCGAAGCGCGCGGCTTCCGCTATTCCTACGACATGCTGGGCGAGGCCGCCACGACGGCGGGGGACGCGGCGCGCTACCTGAAGGACTACGAGGACGCCATCCGGGCCATCGGGGCGGCGTCGGCGGGGCGCGGCATCGTCGAGGGGCCGGGCATCTCGATCAAGCTGTCCGCCCTGCATCCGCGCTATTCCCGCGCCAAGGCGGACCGGGTGATGGCGGAGCTCCTGCCGCGCGTGAAGGGCCTGGCCGCGCTCGCCCGCGGCTACGACATCGGCCTCAACATCGACGCCGAGGAGTCCGACCGGCTGGAACTGTCGCTCGACCTGCTCGAAGCCCTGGCGCTCGACCCGGACCTCGGGGGCTGGGACGGCATCGGCTTCGTAATCCAGGCCTACGGCAAGCGCTGCCCCTTCGCGATCGATTGGATCGTCGACCTCGCGCGCCGCAGCGGCCGCCGCATCATGGTGCGCCTGGTGAAGGGCGCCTACTGGGATTCCGAGATCAAGCGCGCCCAGGTCGACGGGCTCGACGGGTTCCCGGTCTTCACCCGCAAGGTCCACACGGACGTGAGCTACCTCGCCTGCGCGAAGCGGCTGCTCGACGCGCCCGACGCCGTGTTCCCGCAGTTCGCCACCCACAACGCCGGGACGGTGGGCGCCATCGTGGCGATGGCGGGCCCGGACTTCACCCGCGGCCAATACGAGTTCCAATGCCTCCACGGCATGGGCGAACCGCTCTACGACGAGGTGGTGGGCGCCCGGAAGCTCGACCGGCCCTGCCGCATCTACGCGCCGGTCGGCACCCACGAGACGCTGCTGGCCTACCTGGTGCGGCGGCTCCTGGAGAACGGCGCCAACTCGTCCTTCGTCAACCGCATCGCCGACGAGAAGGTGAAGGTCGACGAGCTGATCGCCGATCCCGTGGCGGCGGTGCGGGCGATGAGCCCCGTCGGCGGCGCCCACGACCGCATCGCCGCCCCGCGCGACCTGTTCGCCGACCGCCGCAACAGCCGGGGCCTCGACCTGTCCGACGAGGACGCGCTCCGGGCGCTGGGGGCGGCGCTCGACGCCAGCGCGGCGACGCGCTGGACGGCCCTGCCCGCCGGCCGCTCGGACGACGCCGGCGCCGAGCCGGTTCTGAACCCCGCCGACCGCCGCGACGTGGTGGGCGTCGCGCGCCACGCCACCCCGGCCGAGGTCGACGCCGCCCTGTCCCGCGCTGCCGCGGCGGCCCCCGCCTGGGCCGCCGTGTCGGCCGACGAGCGCGCGGCCTGCCTGCGCGGCGGCGCCGACGCCATCGAGGCCCGCATGCCGGTGATGATCGGGCTGATCGTCCGCGAAGCCGGCAAGAGCTACTCCAACGCCGTCGCCGAGGTGCGCGAAGCCGTCGACTTCCTGCGCTACTACGCCGCCGAGCTCGTCCGCACCTTCGGGGCCGAGCGGCACGCGCCGCTGGGGCCGGTGGTGTGCATCAGCCCGTGGAACTTCCCGCTGGCGATCTTCGCGGGCCAGGTCGCCGCGGCCCTCGCGGCCGGCAACCCCGTGCTGGCCAAGCCGGCGGAAGAAACGCCCCTGGTCGCCGCGGAAGCCGTGCGCCTGCTCCACGCCGCCGGCGTCCCCGCCGACGTGCTGCAGCTGCTGCCCGGCGCCGGCGAGGTCGGGGCCGCGCTGGTGGGCGACGCCCGCACCGTGGGGGTGATGTTCACCGGCTCGACCGCGGTGGCGCGCCTGATCCAGCGCCGCCTCGCAGACCGCCTGACGCCGGACGGGCGCCCCATCCCGCTGATCGCCGAAACGGGCGGCCAGAACGCGCTGGTGGTCGATTCGTCGGCCCTGGCCGAGCAGGTGGTGGCGGACGTGATCGCGTCCGCCTTCGATTCCGCGGGGCAGCGCTGCTCGGCCCTGCGCATCCTGTGCCTGCAGGAGGACGTCGCCGACCGCACGCTCGCCATGCTGAGGGGCGCGCTGCGCGAGCTGGAGATCGGGGACCCGCGGGCGCTGTCGGTCGACGTCGGCCCGGTCATCTCGGCGGAAGCGCGCGACGGCATCCTGGCGCATGTCGCCGCCATGGCGGCGCGCGGCCACGCGGTGGAAAGCCTGCCGCTGCCGGACGGCGCCCGGCACGGCACCTTCGTGCCGCCCACGATCGTCGAGATCGGGCGCATCGCCGACGTCGAGCGTGAAGTGTTCGGCCCGGTGCTGCACGTGCTGCGCTTCCGCCGCGGCGACCTCGACCGCTTGATCGCCGACATCAACGCCACCGGCTACGGCCTGACCTTCGGGCTGCACACCCGCATCGACGAAACGATCGCCCGCGTGGTCGGGCGCGTCGAGGCCGGCAACGTCTACGTCAACCGCAACACCATCGGCGCCGTGGTGGGCGTGCAGCCCTTCGGCGGATCGGGCCTGTCGGGCACGGGGCCCAAGGCCGGCGGCCCGCTCTACCTCGGCCGCCTGCTCGACATCCCGCCCGCCACCGCGCTGCGGGGGCTGGAAGCCTCCGAGCCCGCGCTGGCGACGGCGCGGCTCTACGCGGATTGGCTGCGCGAAGCGGGCCACGCCGCCGAAGCCGAGCGCTGCGTCGCCGACCTGTCGCGGTCGGCGCTGGGCGCCCGGGTCGAGCTGCCCGGCCCCGTGGGCGAGCGCAACGTCTACGCGCTGCGCCCGCGCGGCCGCATCGCCGCGCTCGCCACGGGGGCGGCGGGCCTCAGGATGCAGGTCGGCGCCATCCTGGCCACCGGCAACGTCGCCGTGGTGGAGCGCGCCGCGGCCGCCGCGCTCGACGGCATGCCCGCCGAGGTGGCGGCGCGGGTGGCGGTGGTGGACGACTGGCACGCGCAGGACGGCCTGCGCGGGATCCTGTTCGAGGGCGAGCCCGACGCCTTGACGGCGCTGTCGCGCCGCGTCGCCGAGCGGCCCGGCCCCATCCTGGCGCTCGAAGCCGTGCGGTCGGCCGAGCGCGAAGACTACGCGCTGGTGCGGCTGCTCGAAGAATGCTCGGTTTCCACCAACACGGCGGCGGCGGGCGGCAACGCCAGCCTGATGTCGATCGGGTGACGCCGCACGGGGGTGCGCCTTGATCGCTTCGCCGCCTGCCTCTACGGGGAACGGGGCGGCGGGGCGACACGGGGCGGACGGCTATGAATTTCAGCGTGGTGGCGATCGCCGACGATCGGCTGGAGGCCACGAACGAGGCCGGGCAGCGCTTCACCTTCCCGATCGACGAGCTCCACGCGACCCGCAAGGCCCCGCGCACCGACGTCAAGGTCGGCACCCTGCCGGTCGCGACGCCGCTGCGCACGCTGGAACTCGCCCGCAAGGCCGCCGAGGATTACGCCATCGCCCACGGGCTGATCTGAACTTCACCTTTCGTTAACCACGGCAGGCGAGACTCCGGGCCGAAGATCGACACGGAGGCCGCCATGCAACTCGACGTTCACCAGACCAAGCTCCTGCGCTGGGTCGAGGCCAAGGAGCCCGTCCTCGGCATCTTCTTCAACATGTCCGAGCTCGACCCGATGATCCACGGCGGCTTCATCGAGAAGCGCCCGGTGCCCCGGCAGAAGGGTCAGCTCGTGCTGACCGAGGCCGGCAAGGCGGCGCTGCAGGCGGCGCACTGACCCTGAACTTCCGCCGCCCGGCAGGCCTTCCTCCACCGCCCGTCGCCCGGCGGGAAGGGCTGCCCGGGCGAGGCCCCTCGTGCGGGCACCCCGTGCCACCGGCCGTCGCGCGCCCCCCCACCACCACAGGGTCCGCCCCATGACGGCCTACGCCGCGCTCGAACGCCTCTTCGCCCGCCTCCGCGCCCTCGGGGACGCCGCCGGCATCCTCGGCTGGGACGCCCAGACCCTGATGCCGACGGGCGCCGCGGCGGGCCGCGCCGAGCAGCTCGCCACCCTGCGCGGCCTGTCGCACGAGCTGCTGGTGGCCCCCTCCACCGCCGACCTCCTGGCCGAGGCCGAATCCGGCGCGGCTTCGCTCGACGCCTGGCAGGCGGCGAACCTGCGCGAGATGCGCCGCGCCCATGCCCAC
Organism: Lichenibacterium minor; assembly: GCF_004137685.1. GTDB lineage: Bacteria > Pseudomonadota > Alphaproteobacteria > Rhizobiales > Beijerinckiaceae > Lichenihabitans > Lichenihabitans minor. The sequence continues at coordinate 22,315 of NZ_QYBB01000008.1, forward strand.
GCTTCCGCGGTCCCGGGCGACCTCGTCGAAGCGGAGTCCAAGGCGTCCTCGGCCGCCGAGATGGCCTGGCGCGAGGCCCGCGCCGCGAGCGACTTCGCGATCCTGAAGCCCCACCTGGAGGACGTGCTGCGCTTCGCCCGCGAGGTCGGCCGCGCCAAGGGCCAGGCGCTCGGCCTCGCGCCCTACGACGCGCTCCTCGACCAGTACGACCCCGGCCTGCGCCGCGCCCGCATCGACCCGATGTTCGACGCCCTGCGGACCGAGCTGCCGGACCTCATCCGCGCCGCCCGCGAGCGCCAGGCGCGCGACGGCGCGCCGCCGCCGGTCGCCGGCGCCTTCCCGGTTGCGGCGCAGCGCGCGGTCGGCGAAGCGCTGATGCGGACGCTCGGCTTCGACTTCGAGCGCGGGCGGCTCGACACGAGCCTGCACCCGTTCTGCGGGGGGGCCACGGGCGACGTCCGCATCACCACGCGCTACGCGGCCGGCGACTTCACCCGCTCGCTGATGGGCGTGCTGCACGAGACCGGCCACGCGCTCTACGAGCAGGGCCGCCCGGCGGCCTGGCTGACCCAGCCGGTCGGCGACGCGCGCGGCATGACGCTGCACGAAAGCCAGTCCCTGCTGATGGAGATGCAGGCCTGCCGGACCCCGGAGTTCATGCGCCACCTGGCGCCGGTGCTCGCCGGCGCCTTCGGGGCGGACGGCGCCGCGCTCGACCCCGACACGCTCCAGCGGATCTACACGCATGTGGCGCCGGGCTTCATCCGGGTCGACGCCGATGAATGCACCTACCCGGCCCACATCCTGCTCCGCTACGACCTGGAACGCGCCATGGTGGACGGCGACCTCGCCGTGGCCGACCTGCCGGGCGCCTTCGACGCGGGGATGAAGGACCTCCTCGGCCTCGTGGTGCCGGACGACGCCCACGGCTGCCTGCAGGACATCCATTGGCCGGGGGGCGCCTTCGGTTATTTCCCCACCTACACGCTCGGCGCGGTCGCGGCGGCGCAGCTCTTCGAAGCCGCGACGGCCGCCGAGCCGGGGATCCGGCCGGGGCTGGCCGAGGGCGACTTCCGGCCGCTGCTGGGGTGGCTGCGCGCCAACGTCCACGCCAAGGGCTCGTCCGGCAGCACGGACGAGATCATGGAAGCCGCCACGGGCCGCCCGCTCGGCATCGACAGCTACCGGGCGCACCTGCGCCGTCGCTACCTCGGCGAAGGGGTGGCGGCCTGACGACAGGTGGCCCGCCGCCCGCGGCTGTGACGCCACCGACACGATCGCGCCCTACACGGAGGGCGGGCGTGGCGGCCGGCACGGACGCGCGCCGTAATAGGGCCACCCTCCGGGTGTTCATGACACTGCCAGGTCTGCCGCCCTCGGGTCTGCCGCGCCGGGCGCATCCCACGCCCTCCGCCTTCGGGAGACGAGATCCATGATCGAATGGTCCGTGAAGGGCGCGGGTGACGCCGTCACCGTGGTCAGCCCGGTCGGGGACGTGTACCCCTTCGTCATCACCTCCGTGCGCGACATGCGCTTGAGGCTCCACCACCGCCCGGACTGGCACGGCGGCCGCGAGCCCGACGACGCCGCCCTGAAGATCTACGCCGCCCACGGCGTCGCGGCGCGTTGGGCGATGGACACGTTCGGGCCGACGCACCTGCACCTGTGACGCGCCCTCGGGCGCCACGGCTCTTTTGAAACCGGGCCCCATGCGGTGCATGGTGCCGCCATGACATCGACCGACGCCACCCATCCCAGGCTCGAACGCAAGGCCGTGGCGGCCGTGGTGCTCGGCAACGCGCTCGAGTTCTACGACTTCACCGTCTACGCCTTCTTCGCCGTGCCGATCGGCGAAGCCTTCTTTCCGTCGAAGGACCCCACCTCCAGCCTGCTCGCCTCCCTGGCGCTGTTCGGCATCGGCTACGTCATGCGGCCGGTCGGGGGCGCCGTCATCGGCGCCCTCGCCGACCGCGCCGGCCGCAAGCCCGCCATGGTGCTCACCATCGCGCTGATGGCGCTGGGCATGCTGATCCTCGCCGTCACGCCCGGGACCGCCACCATCGGCTGGGCCGCGCAGGCCATCGTCATCGCGGGCCGGCTGATCCAGGGCCTCGCGCTCGGCGGCGAGGTCGGCCCCTCGACCGCCTACCTGCTCGAAGCCGCGCCGAAGGGGCGGCGCGGCTTCATCGCCTCGTGGCAGATCGCCAGCCAGGGCTGCGCGGCGCTGTTCGCCGGCCTCGTGGCGTCGGGGCTGACGCTGGCCGTCGGCGAGGCCGCCATGGGCCAGTGGGGCTGGCGCGTCATGGTGCTGCTGGGCTTGGCCGTCGTCCCGGTGGGGCTCGTCATCCGCCGCCACCTGCCCGAAACGGGAGGCGCCGGCGAGGACCCGTCCGCCGCCCCCTCCACCCTCGCGGTGATGCGCCGCCTGCTGCGCGACCACGGGCGCCTGCTCCTCACCACCTTCGTGGTGATCTCGGCCTCGACGGTGTCGAACGCCGTGGGGACCAACATGCCGGTCTATGCGAAATCGACGCTGGGCCTGACCGCGGCGGTGTCGACCGCGGTGCCGATCGCCCTGGGGCTCGCGTCCGTGCTGTTCCCGCTGGTCGGGGGCGCCCTCGCCGACCGCCTGGGCCGCAGGCCCGTGATGGTGTGGCCGCGGGCGCTGATCGCCGTCCTTGCCGTGCCGGCCTTCGCGTGGCTCGTCCACGAGCGGTCGGCCGCGGCCGTCTATGCCGTGACGTTTCTGCTGTCGGCGCTGTCGTCGATCAACGCGGCGGCCATCATCGTGGCGATCCCGGAAACGCTGCCGCGCGCGGTGCGCTCCGCCGGCCTGTCGGTCGTGTACGCCTTGGCGGTGTCGATCTTCGGCGGCAGCACCAACTACGTCGTCAACAAGCTCGTGGCCGTGTCGGGCGACCGGCTCATGCCGGCCTACTACCTCGTCGCCTTCAGCGTGCTGGGCACGGTCGCGGCGCTGATGATGCCGGAAACGCGGGGGCGCGATCTCGACGATGCGTGAGCCGCGTCCCCCCGCCCCGGAGCGGCGCGGGCCCGCGGCATCCCGTCAGCCGCGCCGGCGCAGCGCCACGCTGGGGGTTTCCCCGAACCGCGCGCGATACCGGCGGCTGAAATCGCTCATGTGGGTGAAACCCCACCGTGCCGCGATCGCCGCCACCGAAGCCTCCGGCTCGGACGCGCACAGGTCCGCATGCGCGCGGTCGAGGCGGCGTTCGAGGATGAACTGCACGGGCGTCTTCCCCGTGTCGGCCCGGAACAGCGTCTGCAACCTGCGGACGCCGATGCCGGCCGCGGTCGCGATCTCGTGGAGGAGCAGCTTCCGCGACAGGTTCCCCTCGATGTAGTCGCAGGCTCGCTGCACCGGCCGCACGGTCGAGGGCGCCGCGTCGCGGACACGCTCCCCGCTGTCCCGGGGCCATGCCGACAGCAGCTGGTAGATCATCACCTCCTCCAGCAGGGGGAACACCAGATCGGGCTCCGGGACCCCGATCTGCAATTGACGATAGACCCTGTCCATCGTCCGCATCAGGATGTGCAGCGGCAGGCCGACCAGATCGACGACCGGCACGAAGCGGGGCAGGATCTCGTTCCCCTCGCCTTCGAGCGCCCGATGAGCCGCGATCAGCGCCGATGGGGTGATGGTCGCGGTCAGCGCCGTGAAGGCGCTCGACGCTTCCTCGCTCTTCATATGGTCGAACATGACCATCATGGCACGCCCGGGTTGCCCGATGTGCTCGCGGCGGCGGTCGCGGCGAAGCATCGCCCCCTCGATCACGAATCGGACGGTGATCACGTCCAAATGGACTTTCGGCGTTGTCAGAAACCCGGTGTCAGATTGCGTCTTCCAAAGACTGAGCGACTGGCTCTGTCCCCCTTCGATGATGATGGACGTCTGCATCCCTCGGATCGGATTGAACTGGACGGCAAGCGCGGCTTCGACATTCAGTCGGTCGAGCTGTCGGGCGTTCCCGATGGAATGCTTGAAGAAGGATCTGGCCTGCGGCGGGGGGCCGGCTGTCGTCTTTTTCATCTTTATATTGTCGCAGATGATCCTCTCAGCGTCGAGACAACGAAGAGTTGCTTAAAACTGCGCTTTGACAGCTATATCGACATTATCGCGAAATGGATCGAATATTTCGCGATAATGACATCGCTATTGGATTTTCATCAAATACGTCTCAGAAGAATTCGAGTGATAATATTATTTTCAAAGCGCTCGGATCGACAATTTACCGTTTATATATCAGTATCATTTACCAACGACGGCGCCGCGGGAACCCGTCCATGATCCTGATCACCGATCGCTTGTCGACCGCTTGCGCGTTGAAGGAAACGATACAGGTCGTCGAGCCCTGCACGGTCGTCGCCCTGGGGCAGGCTTATGAAGTCGGGTCCGAGCACACGATCGTCATCTGCGACATCGACCCCGGCACGCCCGACGTCCTTTCCCTGACGAAGGCCGTCCTGGCCCGGTGCCGGCCTTGTTCGACCATCCCGGTCCTGCACCTCGCCCGTCGCGGGGGCGAAGCCGCGCTCGGCCAGGCGCGGTCGCTCGGCGCGACGGCGGTCATGCCGCACGACGCATCCCCGACGCAGATCCTGTTCACGGTGAAGCGCCTGGTCGAGGCCCGGCGAAGCGCCGTGCCGCGGACGGCCGCCCCCGCGATCGCCGTCGTCGCCGACAACGTCCGGAAGGCCGGCTCCATCTACAACGGCGTGCTGGGTTCGCTGCGGTCCGGCGAGCCCGTCTCCGTCGACACGCTGGAACGCGGCAGCACCGCCGTGCTGGCGGCGGTGGGCGGAGGGCGGCTCGCGACATGGCTCGATGTGGTCAGGAGCTACGACGACATCACCTATCAGCACTGCCTGCTGGTCGCCTGCTTCGCGGCGTCCTTCTCCATGAGCCTGGGCCTTTCCGTCGGCGGACAGCGCCTGGTCGCGAAGGCGGCCCTGCTTCACGACATCGGCAAGCTGCACATCGACCGGGACATCCTCAACAAGCCCGGCAAGCTGACGGCGGCCGAGATGGACGTGGTGCGCCGGCATCCGGCGATCGGGCACCGCATGCTGGTGAACCAGGGCGGGTTCGACCCGCAGGTGCTCGACATGGTGCTCCATCACCACGAGTTCCTCGACGGGTCGGGCTACCCGGACGGGATCGGCGGCGACGCGATCGCCCCGCTGGTCCGCCTGCTGACGATCTGCGACATCTATGCCGCCCTGGTCGAGCGTCGCTCCTACAAGGCGCCGATGTCGTCGCGGGACGCCTTCGCGATCCTGCACGGGATGGCGGGAAAGCTCGACCGCGGCCTCCTCCGGAGTTTCGAGGCGATGGTCGAAGGGTGACGGCGGCCGGCCACCGCCCCCATCCCCCCTCCTCCCGCGGGACGGGTGGACCTCACCCCCGCGCGAGCCGCCCCGCCGCCCGCAGCGCCCCGACCTCCTGGCCGAACCGCGCCGCCACGCCGGCATCGACGTCCCGCCCGACCGCGTCGACCCGCCGGATGAACTCCCGCCGCCATTCGGCATGGGGGCCGTGCACGTCGGAATGGTTCTCGCCCGTGTTGACCAGGTAGGCGCCCGACACCGGCAGGCGCGCCAGCCCTTCCCCGTGCTCCGCCGCCACCTCGACCCAGCGATGGTGCGAGCGCAGCACCGCGAAAGGGTCGCGCCGGATCTCCGACGTCGCACCGGGCCGGATCAGCGCCACCCCGCAGGAGCCGCAGAAGCGGTGGAACGGCAGCCCTTCCAGGTCCGGGTGGGGCAGCGGGGCGGCGCGCAGGCTGCGGAAGTCGACCGCCAGGCCCTCGTGGATCAGCGCGCCCACGTGCTCGTCCCCGATCCCGGCCCGCGCCGCCGCCACGAGTTCGCGGTCGACCCAGTCGTCCGCGTCGAGCACCATCAGGTGGCCGCCGCCGCGGTCCCGCACGATGTCGCTGAGCAGGTGCTTCTTGCGGCCCGAATCGTCGTTGTGCGGCCCCGGCGGCTCGACCGGCCAGCCGACCTCGACGAAGGAGACCCGGTCGTCCCCGACCGCGAGCCGGGGACGCTCGTGGACGGCGATCAGCGCCCGCCAGTCCGGGTCGGTCTGCGCCCGCACCGAGGCCAGCGTCAGGTCGAGCAGCGCCTCGATCAGCCCCCAGTCGCGCGCGTTGGCGCGCGGCGTCAGCGCGATCGCGAAGGTGAAGGCCGTCACGCCCGCTCGGCCGCGGCGAGCTCGGCGACGTCGCGCACGTAGCCGTCGGCGTCGAACTTCTTCAGGCTCGCCTCGCTCATCGACCGCACGGTGCCGAACACCGGCTGCCGTCCCCAGGGCCGGTCGTGCAGGCCGAACAGCCAGCCCACGTTGGTGAAGGAGTTGGCGTCGCGCCCGTCGATGAAATACTTGTTGTTGAGGCGCAACGCGATGTCCCAGGCGTCCTCGGGCGTCTTCGACCATTGAACGATCTTCTTGCCCCAGTACATGCGCATGTGGTTGTGCATGTAGCCGGTCTCGCGCATCTCCTGCATGGACGCGTTCCAGTGGCGGTCGTGCGTTTCGCCGGCCTCGAACTGTTCGCGCGTGTAGAGGTGGGGGCGCTCGTCCCCGCGCGCCGCGTCGAGTGCCTTGCGGCACCAGTCGGGCACGCCCTTGAGGTCGTCGTAGTCGGCCCCGTAGAAGACATGGTTCATGGCGAGCTCGCGCCGTACCACCAGTTCTTCGAGGTAGGCGGCGCGGTCCTCCCCGTCGCCCTTCGGCGACGACCTCACCGCCAGGGCGATCGCCACGGGCGAGATCTGCCCGTAATGGAGGTAGGGACTCATGTGCGAGGCCGCGCCCGCTTCGGGCCTGCCGCGGATGGTCGCGTAATGCTCGAAGGGGCCGCCGAGATAGTGCTTCAGCCGCCGCTCGGCTTCCGAATGGCCGCCCTTGAACCGCTTCACCGGGCGGACCGCGTGGTCGCACTTCAGCCCCGCCACTGTGCGGGCGATGTCGGCGAGGTCGAGCGTGGACTCGAGCTTCAGGGCGTGGGCGGGATGGTGGACCTTCCGCTCCTTCAAGGGGTGGAGGTACTCTTCCCACTGCCGGTAGATCTTCGGCCGCAGGGTGCGGGCCGCGTAGTCGTGCTTGGGCGAGGCCGTCTCGACCGGCACGACGACGTCGCCCTCCACCTGCACGACGCGGCAGGGGGCGCGGCGCACGAAGTCGTCGTAGAAGGCCCGGATGGGCTTCAGGTAGTTGCGGTCCATCACCACCAGGGCGGCGTCGGCGGCGTAGCGCAGCGCGGTCTCGACCGGCCCGCCCTCGCGCCGGGCCGCGAAGCCGATGCCGCGCTTCTCCAAGGCCGGGCCGACCTCGGCCATGCCCTCCAGCAGAAAGGTCCAGTGGCGCGCGTTGACCTCGGGAAAGCCTTCCGCGATGCCGTAGCAGACCACCACGGGCAGCTTGCGCGCGTTGGCCTCGTCCACGGCGTGTTCCAGCGCCGGGTTGAAGGCGGCGCGCTGCGACAGGCCCATCCAGTAGAGGACGTAGGCGCCCTCCGCGTTCTCGGGGCCGTCCTTCAGGACCTTGATTCGGGAAGGCTGGATCATGCCGGCATCTTGCACGGTGCCCCGGACCGGGCCAGGGCCGCCGTGACGCAGCCCGGCGCGATCAAAGCTTCAGGCCGCGCAGCTCCGCGAAGGGGCTCGACGCGGGATCGGCCTTAGGCGGGTCGAGCAGCGGCACCACCTGGCTGACGGCATCCTCCAGCGACGCCACGGCGCCGCTGGTGAGGCGCCCGCCCGCGGCGTCCCGGTGGCCGCCGCCGCGGAACTTCCGGGCCGCGTCGAGCGCCGTGCCGTCGTTCGAGCGGAACGACATGTTGCCCGAGCGCCCGACGTTGATCACCAGCGCGGCGTCGCGGCTCGTCATCACCACGTCCGACACGCGCTGGAACGTGCCCGCGTCGAGCCCGAAGGACAGTTTCGCGCCCCCGGGCAGCCGCGCGAACAGCTCCGGCGACACGGCCAGCAGCGACGCGATGCGGGTGCGCGTGGTGGCGTCCGGGTCGTCGTTCGCGCGGCCCGACAGCGCCTCGTCGACGATGCGGGCCCTGAGCGTGCCGGCGTCACGCTCGATGGCGGCCGGCGTCGCCCCGCCGCCGAGCCGGTCCGCCATGCCGAGGAGCAGGTCGCCGATGAAGCGGTCGTGCCACGGGTGGCCGAGCGGCACGAAGCCCGTCACGTTGTCCCAGAACACCTCGTCGAGCACCTGTGCCTGGCGGAAGATCGGCCGGTCCTTCTTCCACAGGTCGACGGCGTCGACGGCCTCGATCAGCACCGCCAGCGTGCCGGCGACGGCGGGGTCGGTGTCGTGGGTGGCGTACAGGTCGGCGTGGTCGGCGGCGAGGCGCGTCGCGCAGCGCGTGTCGTCGATCAGCACCGTGACGGCGGGGTCGCCCGTCGCGATGCTCTTGAGGCCCGGCCAGGGCGACGCGGGGTCCGCCTCGGCCGGCACCAGCCCCTGTTCCGCCAGCCGGTCCAGCGAGGACGCGTGGTGGTCGAGCACGACGAGGCGGTGGCGGCGCTCGGGCGCGCGCTTGGCGTTGGCGGCGACGAAGTCCTTGATGAAGCTGACCGCCACGGGCTCGAGGCCGAGGTCCGTCATCAGGATCGTCTCGGGCTCGGCCGCGCCCCCCAGCCGCTTCAGCTCGGCCGCCACCACGGGGCCGACGTCGGAATACCGCGACACGTGGATCACGCGCGCGATCGCCGCGCGGGTCCCCGCGACCGTGGAAGCGCCGTAACCGTCGAGGTCGTGGTGGGTGAGCTGCGTGATCTTCACGGGGTGCGGGCTTTCGGTCGGTGATGGGTCGGGGCCGAACCCCGGGGCCGACACGTCATGCCGGGCGGCCCGCCGCCTGTCCATGCTCCCGCGGCCGGGCGGGACCCGGGCGGGACCCGGCGGCGTTGTCCGACGATAGGCCACGCAGGAGCATCGCCATGGAATACCGCCGATTGGGGGCCTCGGGCTTCACCGTGCCGGCCCTGAGCTTCGGGACGGGGACGTTCGCGGGCCGGGGCGAGTTCTTCGGGGCGTGGGGCTCGACCGACGTCGCCGAAGCCAAGCGGCTGATCGACATCTGCCTCGATGCCGGGCTCAACATGTTCGACACCGCCGACATCTACTCGGCCGGGGGCGCCGAGGAGGTGCTGGGCGGCGCCATCGCGGGCCGCCCGCGCGATTCGCTCATCATCTCCACCAAGGCGACGTTCCGGGCCGGCGACGCCCCGAACCAGGTCGGCTCGTCGCGCTACCACCTCGTTTCGAGCGTCGAGAAGCAGCTGAAGCGCCTCGGCACCGACTACATCGACCTGTTCCAGCTCCACGGCTTCGACGCGCTGACGCCCGTCGAGGAGGTGCTGTCGACGCTCGACGGCCTCGTGCGCGCGGGCAAGATCCGCTACGTCGGCGTGTCGAACTTTTCGGGCTGGCACGTGATGAAGTCGCTCGCCGCGGCCGACAAGCACGGGTATCCGCGCTACGTCGCCAACCAGACCTATTATTCGCTGGTGGGCCGCGACTACGAGTGGGAGCTGATGCCGCTGGGGCTCGACCAGGGGCTCGGCGCCGTGGTCTGGAGCCCGCTCGGCTGGGGCCGGCTCACCGGCAAGATCCGCCGCGGCACGCCCCTCCCCGAGGGCAGCCGCCTGCACAAGACCGCCGATGCCGGCCCGCCGCTCGACGACGACTACGTCTACAGGGTCGTGGACGCGCTCGACGCCGTCGCGCAGGAGACGGGCAAGAGCGTGCCCCAGGTGGCGCTGAACTGGGTGCTCGGCCGCCCGACGGTGTCGTCGGTGATCGTCGGGGCCCGCAACGAGGAGCAGCTCCGCCAGAACCTCGGCGCGGTCGGCTGGACGCTGACGCCCGACCAGGTGAAGCGCCTCGACGAGGCCTCCGCCAGGCCGGCCGCCTACCCCTACTGGCACCAGGCGGGCTTCGCCGAGCGGAACCCGTCGCCGGTGTGAGGGCGGGCCGCGAAACGCTCCCCCGGCGATGCCGTCCCGGGCCCTGGGCCCGGGACGACGGGGCGGTTCACCGCTCCCGGAACTGCACCACGTGGTGCAGCTCGACGCGGGGAATCTCCCCCTCGTCGTGGAGCCAGCTCGCGATGGCCTCGAACAGGGCGCGGTGGCGCCCGAAGCGCTCGACGAGGGCATCGTCCTCGCCGCCGTCGAGGTCCTCGATGGCGGATTCGTCGACGAAGCAGTCGACCTCCTCCTCGCCTTCGCGCATGATGAAGCGGACTTCGAAGCGCTCCTCCTCGGCGGGCAGCCGCGTCGGCTTCAACGGCATGGTGGCGACCCTCGCAATCCGGCGGAAGCGCGATGCCTAGCACGGCGGGCCGCCGCCGTCAGAGTTTGTGACGGGATCGCGTTGGTTTCCGGATGCCCATCGAAGACGCCCGGAGGTCCCCGTCCGTCTGCGATGAGCCTCCCTTCACGATCCGTCGGGGGAGGACGGCGATGCTTCTGATCGTGGGGACGGTGCGTCTGCCGCCGGACAACCTCGCCGCCGCCCGCCCCGTCATGGAGCGGATGATCGCGGCGAGCCGGGCCGAGCCGGGCTGCCGCGGCTATTCCTATGCCGAGGACCTGCTCGACCCCGGCCTGATCCGCGTGGCGGAGATGTGGGACGACCGCGCCGCGCTCGACGCGCATTTCGCGAGCTCCCACCTCGCCGCGTGGCGCGCCGCCTGGCCCTCGCTCGGCCTCGGTTCCCGCGACCTCACGCTCCACGAGGTCGCGGCCTCGACGCCGACCTGAGGTCGCAGGCGGGGGCGTTCCCCTGTAAGGATGGCCGGCCCCCATCGGCCGCCCGGAGCCCCGCCATGTCCCTCACGTCCCGCAACGCCCTCGTCACGGGTTCGACCAGCGGCATCGGCCTCGCGGTGGCGCGCGCGCTGGCGAAGGAGGGGGCGGGGGTGATGCTCAACGGCTTCGGCGACCCCGCCGCCATCGAGGCGACCCGCGCCGGCCTCGCCGCCGAGTTCGGCACGGCGGTGCTGTATTCGCCCGCCGACATGGCCAAGCCCGCCGAGATCGCCGCCATGGTGGCCGAAGCCGAGGAGAAGCTCGGCAGCGTCGACATCCTGGTCAACAACGCCGGCATCCAGCGCGTGTCGCCGATCGAGGACTTCCCGGTCGACGCCTGGGACGCCATCATCGCCATCAACCTCAGCTCGGCCTTCCACACGATGCGGGCCGCGATCCCCGGCATGAAGGCTCGCCGATGGGGGCGCATCGTCAACACCGCTTCGGCGCATTCGCTCGTGGCCTCGCCCTTCAAGTCGGCCTACGTGGCGGCCAAGCACGGCATCGCGGGCCTGACCAAGACCGCCGCGCTGGAGCTCGCCACCCACGGCGTCACGGTCAACTGCATCTCGCCCGGCTACGTGTGGACCCCCCTCGTCGAGCGGCAGATCCCCGACACGATGAAGGCCCGCAACATGACGGAGGAGCAGGTCATCCGCGACGTGGTGCTGGCGGCCCAGCCGACGAAGCAGTTCGTCACGGTGGAACAGGTGGCGTCGCTCGCCGTCTACCTCGCTTCCGACGCCGCGTCCCAGATCACCGGCGCCAACCTGTCGATGGACGGCGGTTGGACGGCCGCATGATTTCGCCGGCCGCCCCGAACCGAAACGCGGCGGCAAGCATTGAGGAACCGTAAACGCGACGGCTCCGCCGTCGTCCCGGAGTCGACCGCCGTGACATTCATCGCGCCCCCCAGCTCTGCCGACCGTCACGGTGCCTCCTTCTTCTTCGGCCGCAGGGCGGCGAAGCCGAAGGACCGCATCCGGATCGCCGACGAGGACGGGGCGCGCCGGGCGCTCGGCATCGACGGCGTCCTCCCGGCGGCGACGCTCGCCGGCAGCTCCATCGAGCATCTGGCCAGGATCGCGCTCGGCTGAACGGACGACGGCGCGGCCTGTCCATGCCACGGCGGCGGGAGTTCACACTTCCGTCGCCCTTTTCGCGTTCATCGCCCGCATCGAGGGGACAGGTCGAGCCGGTTCATTGACGATCAGACCGTATGTTTCGAGCCTGCTCGTGCCGATCGCGCTCCTGTCGTGGTCCTTCGACGGCGTGCCGCGGGCGTCCGCGGCGCCATCCGCGGCTTCCGCCAAGCCGGCCCCCGCCAAGCCCGCAGCCGTCGAGGCCGACGACGACAAGGACGAGGGCGGCGAAGCGCCCGACGGCGAGGACCGCGCCCCCGCCGGCACCGGCCACGGCAAGGGCAAGGCCACCGGCACGGAGGGCGTCCTCGGCGACATCCACGGCGTGAGGCCCTTCTTCGAACGCTACGGCGTCACCTTCGACGCGTCCGAAACCAGCGAGGTGCTGGGCAACCCGACCGGCGGCCGCCGCCAGGGCGCCATCTACGAGGGGCTGTTCTCCGTCGCGGTCGGCGTCGACCTGGACAGGCTCGCCGGGCTGAAGGGTGCCAGCGCCAACGTCAGCGTGTTCCAGATCCACGGCGGGCCCGGCCTGTCGGCGCAGGATATCGGCAACTTCGACGTGGTCAGCGACCTCGAGAACAAGCGGGACAGCGGGCTCTACGAGGCCTGGCTCCAGCAGAGCTTCGGGGGGAGCTTCGACGTCCGGGCCGGCCGCATGAGCGTCGACGAGGAGTTCCTGATCGCCGACAGCGCCGACGTCTTCATGAACGGTTCCTTCGGCTGGCCCACGCTGCCCTACAAGGACCTGCCGAACGGCGGCCCCATCCCGTCCGACGCGGCGGTGCGCGCCCACGCCCGGCTGGCGCCCGGCTGGGACGCGCTGGCGGGGTTGTACCGCGGCAGCCAGGCCGACACGCGCGGGGCGGGCGGCGCGGCCTCGACCAGCGCCGTGTCGCAGGACGACGGCCTGCTCGCCATTGCGGAGCTGCAGTTCCAGACCGGGCGGGGCGAAACCGAGCTGCCCGGGACCTACAAGGTCGGCGGCTGGTACCGCGACGGCGGGGTGACGCGGGGCGGGACGGGCCGGACGGGCGCCGACCTGTTCGAAACCCTGCCCGACATCGTGCGCCACAACTTCAGCTTCTACGCGGTCGCGGACCACCGCCTGACGCGCGGCGCGGCCGGGGAGGACAGCGGGTTCAGCGCCTTCCTCCGCGTCATGGCGGCCCCCTCCGACCGCAACGTCGTGTCCGCCTTCGCGGACGGCGGCCTGGTGTATTCCGGGCCCTTCGGCCGGCCGGACGACGGGGTGGGGATCGGCTTCGCGGTGGCGCAGACTTCGGCGACGTCGCTCGACGGGCTCGGCCGCACCGAGGTGCGGCTCGGCAGGGCGGAGAAGAGCTTCGAGGTCACCTACCAGGCCCAGCTGGCGAAGGGCGTGCAGGTCCAGCCCGACGTCCAATACGTGATCGACCCGGCCGGCGGCCATGTCGGCCCCGCCGGTCGCGTCACCGGCGACGCGCTGGTGCTGGGGCTGCGGACGACCATCACGTTCTGAAGCGGTCGCGCGGGCGACACGCCGACGGCGCCGGCTTTCCGGTCCGCCCTGTCGGGGCCGGTTTGCGCCGCGTGCCGTGCTCGGCTACCCGTGGCGGCCTCGACGGCGCGGGGAGGGTCCATGTGCGGCATATCGGGCATGTTGATGCGGGACGGCGCCGCGGTGCCGGCGGCGCGCCTGGCCGCGATGGGCCGGGCGCTGGCGCACCGCGGCCCGGACGGACACGCCGAGTATCGGAACGGCGACGTCGGCTTCCGCCACGAGCGCCTGGCCATCATCGACCTCGCCACGGGCGACCAGCCGCTGTTCGACCGGGCCGGCCGGGCGCTGGTGGTCAACGGCGAGATCTATAACTACGTCGAGCTGCGCGCCGCCCTGGCCGGCACCGAATGGCGCACCGCGGGCGACTGCGAGCCCCTGCTCGCCCTCTACGACCGCCACGGCCTCGATTTCCTGAAGGACGTGCGCGGCATGTTCGCCCTGGCGCTGCACGACCCGGCGCGGGGCCGCACCGTGCTGGCGCGCGACCCGTTCGGCATCAAGCAGCTGTATTACGCCGAGGAGCCGGACGGGCTCGCCTTCGCGTCCGAGCCGCAGGCCATCGTGGCGGCGCGGCGCGAAGCTTCCGGCCGCAACGCGGTCGCGATCCGGCCCGAAGCGGCGCACGAGCTGCTGCAGCTGCAGTTCACCACCGGGCGCGACACGATCTTCGCCGGCATCTCGCGCGTGATGCCGGGCGAGATCCTGGTGGTCGAGGGGGGCCGCATCGTCGAACGCCGGCACGGGCCCGCGGCGCTGCCCGAAACCGTGCGGCGCACGCGCGAGCCCGCGGCGCTGGCGGAGGTCGACCGCATCGTCATGGACGCGGTGGCGGTGCACGAGCGCGCGGACGTGCCCTACGGGCTGTTCCTGTCGAGCGGCATCGATTCGTCGGCCGTGCTGACCGCCATGGCGCGGCGCGGCGCCGAGCCGGTGCGGTCCTACACGGCGGCCTTCCCCGAGACGGGCGTGCACGACGAGCGCGAAACCGCCGCCGCCCTGGCGCGGGCCGCCGGCGCCCGCCACACCGAGCTGCCCATCACGGCCGACACCTTCTTCGCCCGCCTGCCCGAGATCGCCGCCTGCCTGGACGACCCCGTGGCCGATTACGCGGTGGTGCCGAACTTCCTGCTCGCCGAGCGCGCCGCCCGCGACGTGAAGGTGGTCCTGTGCGGGGTCGGGGGCGACGAGATCTTCGCCGGCTACAGCCGCTACCGGCGGCAAGCCCTGCCGCGATGGCTCGGGGGGCGGCCGCGCCGCCGCAAGGGACCCTGCGACGGGCTCGACCTGTTCGTGCCCGCGCTGAGCGGATGGCGCGACGGCATCGCGGCCGCCGAGGCCGAGGCGGCGACCCGCGGCTTCAACCGGCTGCAGCGCGCCCAGGCGCTCGACTTCGCCGACTGGCTCCCCCATTCCGTGCTGGTGGCGCTGGATCGCTGCCTGATGCACTGGGGCCTCGAGGGCCGCACGCCGCTGCTCGACCGGAGCGTCGCGGATTTCGGCTTCGCCCTGCCGAACGGGCTGAAGCTGCGCGGCCGCCAGGGCAAGTACCTGCTGCGCCGCTGGCTCGCCGACGCCAACCCGGCCGCGAAGCCCTTCGCCCGCAAGCTCGGCTTCACGGTGCCGGTCGGCGAATGGATCGCGCGGGACGGCGCGCGCCTGGGCGAACTCGTGGCCCGCGAGCCGGGCGTCGCGGAGCTGTGCCGGCCCGACGTGGTACGCCGCGTGTTCGCCAGCGCCGACAAGGCGCACCGGCTGCTGGCGTGGCGGCTGCTGTTCTTCGCGCTCTGGCACCGCCGCCACATCCGCGGCCTCGCGCCCGAGGGCGGCACGCTCGCCTGCCTCGAATCCGCCTGACCTATCGAAGATGTCGATGGTTCAGCCGCATGTTTTGCGGGTTTTCCGGCGGTGCCGGCGGTTCTAGACAGGGGCATGCGCGGCGAAGCGTCCGCCCCGCCAGGTTCAGAGACTCCTTCCCATGAAGACCACCCTCGCCCTCGCCGCCCTCCTGGCCACCGCCGCCGCCCCGGCCTTCGCCCAGGCCGTCACGGATCCCGCCAAGGCCGAGGCCGGCAGCTACGCGATCGAGCCCGAGCACACCCGCGTGCGGTTCGACGTGACGCATTTCGGCTTCACCAAGTACGACGGCGAGTTCCGCAAGGTGTCGGGCACGCTGGTGCTCGATCCGGCCCACCCCGACGCTTCCAAGGTCGACATCACCATCGCGACCGACAGCGTCGCCGTGCCCAACGCCAAGCTGAAGGAGGAGCTCGAAGGCGCCCAGTGGCTCGACGCCGCCAAGTTCCCGCAGATCACCTTCAAGTCCACCAAGGTCGCCAAGACCGGCGCCGACACCGCCGACGTGACGGGCGACTTCACCCTGCACGGCGTGACCAAGCCCCTCGTCCTGCACGTGAAGTTCAACGCCGCCGGCACCAACCCGGTGAACAAGCACTACACCAGCGGCTTCGAGGCGCGCGGGCAGATCATGCGCACCGAGTTCGGCGTGAAGACCTATGCGCCGATGATCAGCGACGCCGTCGCGATCGACATCGACGCCGCCTTCGAGAAGGCCAAGTAACACCCGCGACCCCCGTCCCCGGCCGCACGCGGCCGGGGACGGACGGCGCCGGCGCGGCCCGCTTTCGGGGTGCCGAAGCCGCCCCTCGTTTCCGGCCCCTCGTTTCGAAGGGCATCGTCGCGCGACCGGGCCATCCGGCCGCGATCGGCTCGCCACCGGGAGGCCCGCCTTGACCGCATCCGCCGTCCGCCCCACCGGCGCCTCGCCCCGCTTCACCTGGGTGGCGATCGCCCTGCACTGGACGATCGGCCTGGGCATCATCGCCATGCTCGTCATGGGCCTCGCCATGACGCATGCGCCGATCCCGCCCGCGCAGAAGTTCGCCCTCTTCCAGCTCCACAAGTCGGTCGGCATCACCATCCTGCTCGCCGCCGCGCTGCGGCTGCTGTGGCGGTTCACGCACCGGCCCCCGCCCCTGCCCGGCGACATGCCGGGCTGGGAGAAGGGCGCCGCCGGGGGTACCCACGTCCTGCTCTACGGCCTGATGATCGGCATGCCGCTGGTCGGCTGGGCGCTGGTGTCCGCTTCGCCGCTGAACATCCCCACCGTGCTCTACGGCCGGATCCCCTGGCCCCACATCCCCGTCACGGCCTGGTTCGGCTGGACCAAGGCCCAGGCCTCGCCGGTCCTCGCCGACCTCCACGCCTGGGGGGGCTACGCGCTGATCGCGCTCGTCCTGCTCCACGCCGGCGCGGCCCTGCGCCACCACCTCGTGCTGCGCGACGGCGTGCTGCGCCGCATGATCCCCGGCCTGCCGTGGCTCGGCCGGCCCCGACCGGAGAGTTCCCCATGATGCGTTGCACATCGATGGCCGCCGCGGCCCTGCTGATCGGCGCCGGCGCGGCCCAGGCGGCGACCTGGACGGTGGACCCGGCGAAGAGCCGCCTCGGCTTCACCGGCTCCCAGACCGGCACGCCCTTCTCGGGCCGCTTCAAGACCTGGACGGCGGCGATCGACTTCGACCCCGCCCACCCCGAGGCCGGCCGCGTTTCCGTCAAGGTCGACACCGCGAGCGCCAGCACCGACGACCCCCAGAAGGACGAGGCCCTGCCGACGCCCGACTGGTTCGACGCTTCCTCGTTCACCACCGCCACCTTCGACGCCGCGGGCTTCGCGCCGAAGGGCGGCGACGCCTACGAGACGACCGGAAAGCTGACGCTGCGCGGCACCGCGAAGGACGTCGTGCTGCCCTTCACCCTGACGCTCACGGGCGACCAGGCCCACGCGGTCGGCCACGCCAAGCTGGTGCGAACGGATTTCGGCGTCGGCCAGGGGGCGTGGACGTCGGGCGACTACGTCGCGCTCGACGTCGCGGTCGACCTCGACCTCGTGGCGACGCGCCAGCCCTGACGGCGTTGCGCGAGGCCGGGTCGCGGGGCTTCGAGCCGCGGCCCGCCGCCCGGGACGGTGGCGAGCGGAGGCGGCCGGGACGGCCGCTCACGGCTTCTTGTGCAGGCTCAGCGCGATGTCGTTGAGTTCCAGCGTCGCCGAGTTCACCTCGTTGGCGGTGTCGGACAGGCCCTTGCCCATCGCGGCCATCTGCTTCGCCACGTCGGCGTGGAAGCCCGCCGTTTCGGCCTTCACGCCGGCGATGTCCGATTTCAAGGACGCCACGTCGATCGTCTGCAGGTGCAGGTAGATCAGCGCCGCCACGACCGCGATGGCGGCGAGCGCCGCGGTGCACAACGCCAGAAGCGTCACCACGACGAAGCGGAAAGCCCGCCCCGCGGGGGGCGGAACGACGGCCGCGGCCCGCTCGGCCGGCCCGTCGCGCCTCGCGTCCCGGTTCACAGCAGCCATGTCGATCCCTCCAGCGCGCCTTCGTGGACGCGCGAACACCGCCTTTCGATGCACGGCGAGCGTCCTTGCCGGCCGAAGGCGCCCGGCGCGCTGTTGATTTCGCAGCGCAACACGGTCATATGGGTGTCAGCCGGACACATGGTGCGCGCCCGTCGCGCCCATGCTCCTCCCACCCCGGAGTGGGAGTTTCCCGTTACCGGCCTTTTCGCGCCCTGCTCCGGACGATGGCGGCTTCACCCTTTGAAGCGCGCCTGGAGGCTCGCGGCGCAGTTCGAACGAAAAGTCAGGACACTTTGACGACATTTTCCGATCTCGGCCTCCCCGCGCCGATCCTCCAGGCGTTGACCGCCGAGGGCTACGAGACCCCCACCCCCATCCAGGCCGGCGCCATCCCGCACGTGCTGGCCGGCCGCGACCTGCTCGGCATCGCCCAGACCGGCACCGGCAAGACCGCCGCCTTCTCGCTGCCGATCCTCGGCCGCCTGATGATGTCCGACGCCCGCCCGAAGCCCCGCGCCTGCCGCGTGCTGGTGCTGTCGCCGACCCGCGAGCTGGCGAGCCAGATCGAGGCGAACATCATCGCCTACGCCAAGTTCCTGCGCTTCTCGACCACGCTGGTCTTCGGCGGCGTGCCGGTGGGCCGGCAGATCCGCGCCTGCGCGCCCGGCGTCGACATCGTGGTGGCCACGCCCGGCCGCCTGATCGACCTCCTGAACCAGCGCGCCCTGACGCTCGACGAGGTCGGCGTGTTCGTGCTCGACGAGGCCGACCGCATGCTCGACCTGGGCTTCATGCGCGACATCCAGAAGATCGTCAGCCTGCTGCCGAAGAAGCGGCAAAGCCTGTTCTTCTCCGCCACCATGCCGCCCGCCATCGCCAAGCTGGCGTCGAACCTGCTGAGCAACCCGGTCGAGGTCGCCGTGGCTCCGGTGTCGTCCACCGCCGAGCGCATCCGCCAAAGCGTGATCTTCTGCCCGACGCGCGACAAGCAGGCCATGCTGCACGGCCTGCTCGCCGACGACACGATCAGCCGCGCGCTGGTCTTCACCCGCACGAAGCACGGCGCCGACAAGGTGGTGAAGTACCTCAACGCTTCCGGCTTCAAGGCCGACGCCATCCACGGCAACAAGTCCCAGAACGCCCGCGAGCGGGCGCTCGCGGCCTTCAAGTCGGGGTCGTCGCGCCTGCTCGTCGCCACCGACATCGCGGCCCGCGGCATCGACGTCGACGGCGTCAGCCACGTCATCAACTTCGACATCCCCAACATCTCGGAAACCTACGTCCACCGCATCGGCCGCACCGCCCGCGCGGGCGCGGACGGCTCGGCCATCTCGCTCTGCGGCGAGGACGAGCGCTCCTTCCTGCGCGACGTCGAGCGGCTGATCCGCCAGAAGGTGCCCGTGGTGGAAGGCAAGCTCGGCAGCGTGTCGGCCCCGACCCAGGCCGAGGTGCCCTATCGGGACCCGCGCGCCGTGCGGGGCCGCCCGGGCCAGGGCGGCAAGCCGCAGGCGCAGGGCCGCCCCGGGCAGCCCGGGAGCGGCACGGGACGGCACGGCGCCGAAGGCGCGCCGCGCCCCAACGCCGGCCCGGCCCGGCCGCGCGACGGCGCCCCCGCGCAGAACCGCCCGCGGGACGCGTCGCGCCCCGCCGCCCAGGGGACGGACCGCCCCCGCGGCGACGGCCGCCGCGCCCAACAGCCGCGGTGACACCACCCCATCTGGGCCCTTGCGCGACGGGTGACCCCGGTCATACCATCGCGCATGGCCGAGACTCTGATCACGATCCGGGGGGCACGGACCGGCGACGCGAACGCCATCGCGGCCGTCCACGACGCGGCTTGGCTCGACGCCTACCGCGGCATCATCCCGGGCCGTGAACTCGACAAGATGGTGGCGCGGCGCGGCCCGGCGTGGTGGCTCAAGGCCATCCGCAACGGCAGCCGCCTGTCCGTCCTCGACTTCGACGACCGCATCAGCGGCTACACCAGCTACGGCCGCAACCGCGTGCCCGCCCTGCCCTACCGGGGCGAGATCTTCGAGCTCTACCTCGCCCCCGAATACCAGGGCATGGGCTTCGGCCGGCGGCTGTTCCAGGCGGCCCGCAAGGACCTCGGCGAGCACGGCTACGAGACGTGCCTGGTTTGGGCGCTGGCCGACAACGAGCGCGCCACCTCCTTCTACCTCCGGCTGGGCGGCCGCATCGTCCGCCGCGCCGAGGAGCGCTTCGGCCAGGAGATGCGCGGGCGCATCGCCTTCGGCTTCGACTGAGCGATGCGCGGGCGCATCGGCTTCGACGGAGCGATGCGCGGGCGCATCGCCTTCGATTGAGACTTTGCCGCGCCGCTCCCGTCGTCTATGAGCGGTCGCGCTTCCTGTGCCCCCGGCGCGGGACCCTGGACCGAAGAAACACCGGAGACGCCCCGTGAACCTCGACGCCATCGCGATCGGCAAGAACCCTCCCGACGAGATCAACGTCATCATCGAAGTGCCGATCGGCGGCGAGCCGATCAAGTACGAGCTCGACAAGGAGGCCGGCATCCTGATGGTGGACCGGTTCCTCCACACGTCCATGCGCTATCCGGGCAACTACGGCTTCATCCCGCACACGCTGTCGGACGACGGCGACCCCTGCGACGTCATCGTAGCCAACACGCGCGAGATCGTGCCGGGCGCCATGATGGCCTGCCGTCCCGTCGGCGCCCTGCTGATGGAAGACGAGGGCGGCGGCGACGAGAAGATCATCGCCGTGCCGGTGACCAAGCTCACCAAGCGCTATGAGAAGATCAAAGAATACAGTGACCTGCCGCAGATCACGCTGGAGCAGATCGAGCATTTCTTCGCCCACTACAAGGACCTCGAGCCCGGCAAGTGGGTGAAGATCATCAAGTGGGTCGGCGCCGACGAGGCCAAGGACCTCATCCGTCAGGCCATGGAGCGCGCCAAGAAGGCGTGAACCGCCGCCGACGTCCGCCCGGCTCAGGTCGCGGGCGTCGGGCCCTCGTCGGGGTCGGGGTCGACGGCGTCCTCGGGCTTCACGGTGGCGCAGAAGCCCGCGTGCCATTCGCGCCGCTTGGCGCTGCCCGCCGCGTAAGGGTTGTCGTGGAGCGCCCGGGCGTCGAGGCGGGCATCGAGGCCTTCCTTGAAATAGTCGCCGAGCGGCTTCGGATCGGTCGGGTGCATGGCGGCGCGCTTCCGGTCGTTCGCAGGTGTCCGCCGGCGGTCGGGCCCGATCCGGCGCGCGCTCTATACCACCATCCCGGGTTGGAATCGCGCGGGCCGACGGTGAATCTTTGCGGCCCCGCCCGAACGGGCGAGGCGGAAGGCGGCGCGACGGGACCACGCTGGCCGGGCCGCCGCGCTTCCGCCCCAGGCGGCCCTTCGTCTTGACCTCGTCGCCTTTCCCCACCATTGAGTGCGGCATGACGATCAGCGGAGACGCGCCTCCCATGTCCGAGGCAACCTCGACCATCCCCGACGGCCGCGCCGGCCCCTCGCCGAGGCGCCAAACCGTGGCGGTGAAGGTCGGCCACGTCACGGTCGGCGGCGGCGCCCCGGTCGTGGTCCAGTCCATGACCAACACCGACACGGCGGACATCGACGGCACCGTCCGGCAGGTCGCCGCATTGGCACGCGCGGGCTCCGAACTCGTCCGCATCACGGTCGACCGCGACGAGGCGGCGGCGGCGGTGCCGAAGATCCGCGAGCGGCTCGACCGCATCGGCTGCGACGTGCCGCTGGTCGGGGATTTCCACTACATCGGCCATAAGCTCCTCGCCGACCACCCGGCCTGCGCCGAAGCGCTGGCCAAGTATCGGATCAACCCCGGCAACGTCGGGTTCAAGGACAAGAAGGACAAGCAGTTCTCGGCCATCGTCGAGACCGCGATCCGCTACGGCAAGGCGGTCCGCATCGGCGCCAACTGGGGCTCGCTCGACGGCGAGCTGCTCACCAGCCTGATGGACCAGAACGCCCGTTCGCCCAACCCCGTGGAGGCGCGCGCCGTCACCCGCGAGGCCATGGTGCGCTCGGCGCTGTATTCGGCGGAGCGCGCGGAGGAGATCGGCCTGTCGAAGGACCGCATCATCCTGTCCGCCAAGGTTTCGGCCGTGCAGGACCTGATCGCCGTCTACCAGACGCTGGCGTCGCGCACCGATTACGCCATCCACCTCGGCCTGACCGAGGCCGGCATGGGGTCGAAGGGCATCGTGGCCTCGTCGGCGGCGCTCGGCATCCTGCTGCAGGACGGCATCGGCGACACGATCCGGGTGTCCCTCACCCCCGAGCCGGGCGGCGACCGCTCGGTCGAGGTCAAGGTCGCGCAGGAGATCCTGCAGACCATGGGGTTCCGCACCTTCGTGCCGCTCGTCGCCGCCTGCCCGGGCTGCGGCCGCACCACCTCGACGACGTTCCAGGAGCTGGCCCGCGACATCCAGGGCTACATCGTCCAGTCCATGCCGGAATGGAAGACGCGGTTCCCCGGGGTCGAGAACCTCAACGTCGCCGTCATGGGCTGCATCGTCAACGGTCCGGGCGAGTCCAAGCACGCCGACATCGGCATCTCGCTCCCCGGCACCGGCGAAACCCCGGCGGCGCCCGTGTTCATCGACGGGCAGAAGGCCCTCACCCTGCGCGGCGCCAACATCGCGGCCGAGTTCAAGCAGCTCGTCGACGACTACATCGTCAACCGCTTCGGCGCCGGCAAGCGCGACGCGGCCGAGTGACGGGTGGACGCGCGCGGGCCTCGCGCTAGAATCACGCTATCGCGACGCCGGCCCGGGCCGGCGTGCGTGGAGGAGAAACGCTCCCCGGTGGGACGTCCGGACTTCAAATCCGGGAAGGGCTGCGAGCCGGTTCTTGGTGGGTTCGACCCCCACTCTCTTCCGCCATCACGCATCGCTTATGCGCCACGGCGTCGTGTGTCCGCGACAATCTCGATCTGGTACGTACAGCGGTCGTGTAGAGCAATGGCGGCGCCTCATCGGGCGGCACGATGCGCGGTCGGGGCGTGCGCGCCGGATGGCGATGTGCGCTGGCCTTCATCCGGGGTCCGTCCCCGTCGATCGACCGCGCGGAGATGGTCTGCATGTCGCCGCCGAGATACGGCGCTCCCTGTACTGGCCTCCTGGGGCGCATCCCCGTCGCACGCCACCGTCCGTCGATCGGAGTCGATGGAGGTGATGTGGCGCTCGGCACTCTCTTCGAAAGGCGATCCAGGGACAGACATCGCCATCGTCGAGGTGTGTCGGGGAACACGCGCCCTTGCACCGCTCGGCGCGCACGATAAGTTCGAATCCGGTGCGAGAGGCAGCGAGATGAAGCCCTATATCGGGATCGTGCATCATGACGCCGGCAGTGCCTACGGGGTCACCTTTCCCGATGCTTCCGGCTGTTTTTCTGCCTCGGATACGATCGACGACGTCTTCGTCACGGCCGAGGAAGCGCTGGGGCTATGGCTCGAGACGGCGGCGGCTGAGATGAGCGCGATCCCGCAGCCGCGCGATCTTTCTGTCCTTCGGTGTGATGCTCACTGGGTCGAGTCTTTCGCCGACGCTGCGTTCGTCATCGCAGTGCCCTCACCCGCTCGCGCTTTCCACGTTGCGGCGTAATCAAGCCACGGGCCGTCCGGCAGCACGATGGATGTTCCTTGCGGTGCCCACCGGAAAATCCTTCCTGGGGTGGGGAACGACGACCAAGTCGGCGCAGCCGGGACGACGGAAAACATGGTGTGACCCGCGCGTGCGGATCAGCTCCCACCCTTCTCGCTGAAGCCGCGACACGATCAAGCGGCTGTCCATCAACATCGCCAAGCACCGTCACAAGTCCAGGCCGCAATCCTCATCCCAAGAAGATCAAGGTTCGAGCCGCGCTGAAACTCTGAGGGATTCGCGAACGAGAGCCGAGTCGACGCGCCTCGGTATGGAACAGCGCCGATCTCGGGATCCGGCGGACGCTGCGGCCCGGCCGTAGGGTCGAACCCTGCGACGGGGCTCACCCTTCCGGCACGTTCCGCTCCAGCTCCTCCAGCCACAGGCGCGCGTTGCCGTCGCTGGGCGCGCGCCAGTCGCCGCGCGGCGACAGCGCTCCCCCCGCCGACACCTTCGGCCCATTGGGCAGCGCCGAGCGCTTGAACTGGCTGAAGCCGAAGAAGCGGTGCACGAAGACGCGCAGCCATCTCCGGATCTGCGCGAGGTCGTGGGCCCGGCGCCGCTCCTCCGGAAAGCCCTCCGGCCACCCGCCGTCGTCGACGTCGCCCCACGCCATCAGGCTCAGGAAGGCGATCTTCGACGGCTTGAAGCCGTAGCGCAGCGTGTAGAACAGGTTGAAGTCCTGCAGCTCGTAGGGGCCGACGCGCTCCTCCGTGCTCTGCGGCTTCGACCCGGCCTCGACGGGGACGAGTTCGGGCGAGATCTCGGTGTCGAGGATCGACAGCAGCGTTTCGTCCGCGGCCCGGTCGAGCTGCCGGCTCGACACGACCCAGCGGATCAGGTGCTGGATCAGCGTCTTCGGCACGCCGGCGTTGACGTTGTAGTGGCTCATCTGATCGCCGACGCCGTAGGTGCACCAGCCGAGGGCCAGCTCGGACAGGTCGCCGGTGCCGAGCACGATCGCATTCTGATGATTGGCGAGGCGGAACAGGTAGTCGGTGCGCAGGCCGGCCTGCACGTTCTCGAACGTCACGTCGTACTGCGCCTCGCCATCGGCATAGGGGTGGCCGAGGTCGCGCAGCATCTGCTCGGCGGCGGGGCGGATGTCGAGCTCGTGGGCGGTGACGCCCAGCGCCGCCATCAGCCGGTGGGCGTTGGCCTTCGTGTCCGCGCCGGTGGCGAAGCCCGGCATCGTGTAGGCGAGGATGTTCGCCCGCGGCAGGCCCGACAGGTCGAAGGCCTTGGCGGCGACGATGAGCGCGTGGGTGGAATCGAGCCCGCCCGACACGCCGATGGTGATGCGCTCCACCCCGATGGCCCGCAGCCGCTGCTTCAGCCCCGCGACCTGGATGTTGTAGGCCTCGTAGCAGTCCTGGGCCAGGAGGGCGCGGTCGGAGGGCACGAAGGGGAAGCGCTCGACCCGGCGGCGGAAGCCGATGTCGCCCGCCGGCGGGTCGAGGCGGAACGGCACGGTGCGGAAGGCGGCCGCCGCCGCGGCCCGCGCGGCGTCGTCGAAGGACCCCGTCGACAGCCGCTCCTGGCGGAGGAGGTCGAGGTCCACGTCGGCGACGGTCACCTGCCCGCCGGCGGCGAAACGCTCCCCTTCGGCGAGCAGCACGGCGTTCTCGTGGATGACGGTCTGCCCGTCCCACGACAGGTCGGTGGTCGACTCGCCCGCGCCCGCCGCCGCGTAGACGTAGGCGGCGAGCAGCCGCGCGGAGCTGGCCCGGCACAGCAGCTCGCGGCTGCGCGCCCGGCCGACCGTGATGGGGCTGCCGCTGAGGTTCGCCAGCACGGTGGCGCCGGCCAGCGCCAGGGCGTTGGCCGGCGGCGCCGGCACCCACATGTCCTCGCACACCTCCACGCCCAGCACGAAGCCGGGCAGGTCCCGGGCTTCGAACAGCAGGTCGGTGCCGAAGGGGGCCTCGGCCGAGCCCGCGCGGATCGTTTCGCCGCGCAGGCCGGCGCCGGCGGCGAAGTGCCGCTTCTCGTAGAACTCGCGATAGTTCGGCAGGAAGCTCTTCGGCACGACGCCCAGGACGGCGCCGCGGTGGATCACCACCGCGGTGTTGTAGAGCCGGTGGCGGTGGCGCAGCGGCGCCCCGACGACGAGCACCGGCAGCAGGTCCCGCGAGCCTTCGACGATGGCGTCGAGCGCCGCCCCGACCGCCTCGTGCAGGGCCTGCTGCAGGAACAGGTCCTCGAGCGCGTAGCCCGAAACGGACAGCTCCGGGAAGACCGCGAGCCCGACGCCGGACCGATCGCAGTCCCGGGCGGCGCCCAGGATGGCTTCGGCGTTGCGGGCCGGCTCGGCGATGGCGGTCTCGACCGTGCAGGCCGCCACGCGCAGGAATCCATGGGAATAGATCGACCTGAACGCCATGGCGCCCTCCTGCCCGGCCCCGCGCCGCCTCGCCCCGAGGTGCGCCGGGGACGGCAGGCCGTCAAGGCGCCGGGGGTTCCCCTCCACGCCCCGGCGGCCGTGGACGCGGGGGCGGCCGGGAAGCCGCCCATCGCCCGTTAAGGCCGCCTTTATCCGGCTTTGTCATCCCTTCACGCTCGGGGAGTCGGACATGCCAGCCACGCGCAACGCCTTCACGCCGCCCCGCCTCGCGGCGCTGCGCTGGCTGACCGACCCCGGTCGCCACGTCCCGGCCGAGATCCGCACGCGGCTGCTCGGCGAAATCTTCGGGTCTCCGAAGGCCATCATCGTCGGCGTGATCAACGGGCTGCTGTTCAACGTGCTCGCCCTCGCGATGCTCGGGGGGAGCGTCTTCACGGCCTTCATCGTCTTCGACCTCGCCCTGTCGGTCCTGAGGATCGTCGTGGTGCAGCACGCCGTCGGGCGGGCCCGGGCCGGCGCCACGACCCCGACCGACCTCTACCTCGTGACGGCCATCTGCTGGTGCGCGCTCCAGGGGGCCATCGCCTTCGAAGCGGTGCGCGGCGGCAACCCGACGCTCAGCCTGCTCGCCGCGACGAGCACGATGGCCCTCGTCGGTCCGATCTCGGCCCGCAACTTCGGCGCCCCCCGCTACGCCATGCTGCTCGTGTGCCTGTGCGAGCTGCCCTTCCTGTCGGCCGCCATGCTGTGGGGCGACAGGTGGATGCTGGTGCTGCTGGCCCAGATCCCGCTGTTCCTTTACGGGGTGAACGCCGTCGTGGCCCGCATCCAGGTCATGGCGATGGCCAACATCCAGGCCGAGCACGACAGCAGCCGCCACGCGCGCCACGACGCTCTGACGGGCCTTCTCAACCGCTTCGGCCTGATGAAGCGGCTCGACGCCGAATATGCCGGCGGGCGCGAAGACTTCATCATGTTCTACCTCGACCTCGACGGCTTCAAGCCGATCAACGATTCCTTCGGCCACCCGGTGGGCGACCTCATCCTGAGCGCGGTCGCGGATCGCCTCCGGGGGGCCACGCGGCCGACCGACCTCGTGTGCCGGCTCGGCGGCGACGAGTTCGTCGTGATCGCGCGGCGCCTGTCCCCGGCCGAAGGCGGCAAGCTCGCGGACACCCTCATCCGGGCCGTCGCCGACGGGCCCTTCCTGCTGCCCGGACTGCCGCCGATGCGGGTCGGCATCAGCGTCGGCTTCGCCTGCTCGCCCGAGGACGGCTCGGATTGCGCGGATCTCCAGCGCAAGGCCGACATGGCCCTCTACGAGGCCAAGCGGGCCGGCCGCGGCATCCACCGC
Organism: Lichenibacterium minor; assembly: GCF_004137685.1. GTDB lineage: Bacteria > Pseudomonadota > Alphaproteobacteria > Rhizobiales > Beijerinckiaceae > Lichenihabitans > Lichenihabitans minor. The sequence goes on from NZ_QYBB01000008.1 coordinate 49,580, forward strand.
CGCTTCTCGCTCCACCCGTCGCCGATCGGCACGCCGGAACCGCGCTTCGCCCGCGCCGGCTGAGCCGCCGGCCGCGGCGCGCGGTGGACGGCCTCGTCGTGCCGGCCGCCCTGGAGGATCTTTCGTCACCGGTGTCGGCGGTCGAACACCGCGACCGCTGGCCGGCGCGAACGCGCGCCGCCGCGCGTGCGGCGCGACGGAGATGCGCCGGCAATCCCGTCGCCCGGCATGGGAATTCGTGACGGCATGCCCCGTTCGCCGGAACCGAGGGGGACGCCCTCGACGTTTTCAGGGTGCATTCGGGCCCGAGTCCGATACACCTGCAGACTCTGACGGGTCACGCCGCGGCGCGTCCGACGTCTGCCCTCTGAGCCGGTCATGGACGACGATGCGCCGCTTGACGACCCTTCTCATCTCCGCCCTCGCCGGCGCGGCCCTGCTGCCGGCCGCGGCCTCCGCCGACGTCCTGGTCACGGTCGACAAGGCGGCCCAGCGCATGACCGTGGCGGTGGACGGGCAGGATCGGTATTCCTGGCCGGTGTCGACCGGCGTGGCCGACCATGACACGCCGAGCGGCTCCTTCCAGCCCATGCGCCTTGATCGCGATCACTTTTCGCGGGAATGGGACGACGCTCCCATGCCCTATTCCATCTTCTTCACCGGCATGGGCCACGCCATCCATGGCACGGGGCACGTGGCGGCGCTCGGCCGTCCGGCGTCGCACGGCTGCGTGCGGCTGTCGCGCCCCCATGCCGCGGAACTCTTCGCGCTGGTGAAGGCCGAAGGGCTCGGCAACACGCGGGTGGTCATCGAGGGCGACGACGCCGGCATCGCCGAACCGGCCGACACCACCCCCGGCCTCGCGCGCTACGACCGGACCCGCTACGGCCAGGACGTCGATGGCGACGGCGGGCTCTACGCCGAGGACGCGCCGTCCATCGCCCCCCCGAGGGGACGCCGGGCCGGCAGGCTCCGCGCCGTCGCCCCGCCGACGGACGAACTCTACGAGGGCGACGACCTCGGCGCGCCGCGCTGACGGGCGCTCACCCGGCCATCGCCAGCACCTTCCGGCACCCTTCCTCGGCGTCGTCCACGCCGATCGCCGCCATGTCGTCGCCGTCGCGCAGCACCCAGCCGGCCGCGCGGCCGGCGGGCCGCACCCGCGCCGCCTGATCGGGGAAATGCGCCCGCAGGCCGAGCGTGGGCACGCCGGTCGCGGCGGCGATGTGCATGAGGCCGGAATCGTTGCTCACCGCCAGCGCGCAGCGCGCCAGGCAGGCCGCCACTTCCGGCAGCGTCAGGGCGCCGACGAGGTCGATCGCGCCCGGCAGCGCGGCGAGCAGCGGCGCCGCGCCCTGACGCTCGCGGGCGCCGGGGCCGCCGAACACCGCCGCGCGGGCGCCGGGCAGCGCGTCGCCGGCCAAGCGCCGGAACAGCGCGGCGAAGCGCTCCGCCGGCCACATCTTCGGGGCCCAGCTCGCCGTCGGGCACAGCGCCACGACCGGCGGGCCGTCGGGGATCAGGGCCGCGGCGCGGGCGCGCTCGGCCGGGCCGGTCCAGGCCACCGGGAGCGGCGCGGGGTCGAGCCCGAGCAGGGCCGCATGCTGCTCGAAGAGCCGCAGGCCCGGCATCGGCCGCCGCACGAAGCGCCGCCGGGCCCACACGGCGTAGGGCAGGCCCGAGCCCTTCAGGTCGATCGCCAGGTCCCAGCGGGTGCCCACCACCTCGGCCCAGAGCGCCAGCCAATGGGCGTGGTCCCGGCGCTTGCGCACCGCGATCAAGCGGTGGAGGCCCGGCATGTGGGTGAACAGGTCCGCGGCTTCCGGCGCCGCCGCCACGGTGACGCGGGCGCCGGGCCGGGTCGCGACGAGGCGGTCGAGCACGCCCGAGGCCATCACGGCGTCGCCGATCATGCGCGGCGCCACGAACAGGATCTTTTCCGCCAAGCCGCTTCCCCCGCCCCCGTGCGGAGGCCGTTCTACCCCCTCGCGTCCGGGTCGGGAACCGCTTCCGCGCCGGCCGCGCGCCAGCTCGCGATGGGCAGCGGCCGCGCTTCGGGGCGCATGCGCCACAGCTCGCACAGCCGGTGCAGGCCTTCGCGCAGCCGCTCCAGCGCCAAGGCGTCGGCGGTTCGGGCGTGGGCGCTGTCGCCCACCAGGCCGCGCAGGCTCGCCACCGGCGCCCCGGCGATGACCACGCCCGCGACGTAGGGCATCAGCCGCGGCCCGACCGCGTCCACGGCGCGGCGGAACGCGTCGCGGTGGCGCTGGGCGGCTTCACCCGGGCCGCCCGAACCGCCGCCGCCCCCGTCCACGCAGGGCCGGGCGAGATCGACGGCCGTCAGCGCGCCGAGCCGCGACAGGTGCCAGTGCCGGCGCAGCCGGTCGCCGGCGTGCCACAGCGTCTCGTTGGCGGCGATGTCGAGCCGGTCGAGCAGGTTGCGGCTGCGTAGCGCGTCGAAGGGGTCGCCGATGCGGCGCACGCCGGCGCGGTCGACGGCCGCGTCGCCGTCCTCCCGCGCCCGGGCGAGGCGCTCCGGCGTGGCGTCCTCGTGCCCGCGCGCCACCGGGGCGGCCCCCGCGAGCGACACGGCGGAAACCTTGCGTTTCGGCACGGTCAGGCCCCCCCGAAGACGGACGCGAGCGTCGGCCCGGCCGGTGCCGCATCCACGGGCCGGGGTTCGACGCCCAGGCGGCGCAGGGCCGCCCGCCCTTCCGGCAGGCTCGACACGGTGGCGTGGGGGATGTGCATGGCCCGGCAGCGGTCCGCCAGCGCCCGCGACGCCGGCCCGGGGTGGACGGGGTCGCGGTCGATGCGCAGCACGGCCACGTGGCCCCGGGGCAGCAGCAGCGTGAGGGTGCGGGCCCCGGCGTCGTCCGCCGCCGGGGCGGGCGGGGCCGGGAGGGGCCACACGTCCGGCAGCCGGCCGGCCAGGAAGCGGCGCAGGTCCGCTTCCACCCGCGCGGGGTCGGGGAAGCGCCGCTCGTCGAGCCCGAAGGCGCCCCGGCGCCGCGGCGCCCGCTCGACGCGCGGGGCCGTCACGCCCTGCCCCCGCGGCCGGCGGTCGCGGGCCCGGCGGTGCGGGCGTGCACGGCGCAATAGCTGCCGTGCGGCAGCCGCGTGCCGCCGCAGAAGACGAAACCCGCGTCGCCCGGCTCCCCCAGGGGCCAGCGGCATTCGTGGGGCGCGAGCGACGCCACGGCGGCGGCGGCAGGCGGGAAATGGGGGAAGGCGGGCGCGAAGCCGCGTTCCCCGGCCAGGACCGGCGGTGACAGGACCATGGGCATCCAACGTTTGCGGTGGGGATCGACGCTGCCGCCACCCTGGACAGCTCGCCGTCGATGGCTATGATATGCCCTATTAGGGCACAGTAGTCAAGATGTTGTGCCCATTATGGGCTACATTTGGCGGAGACGCGGCCTTGGCCAACAATCTGAGGATGCTGCGGGACGGCCGCGGCTGGACGCAGGGCGAGGCCGCGGCGGCGCTCGGCACCACGCGCAACCAGTACGTCAAGCTGGAAGGCGGCAGCCGTCGGCTGTCGGACAAATGGATCAAGCTCGCCAGCGACGCCTACGGGGTCGACCCGGGCGACGTGGTGACGGACCGCTCCGGCACCGTTCCGGTGGCGGGCTATGTCGGGGCCGGCACCGAGATGCACTTCTATTCGGAATGCCAGGGCCCGTTCGACGAGGCGCCGGCGCCCGAGGATGCGACGCCGCAGACGATCGCGGCCGAGATCCGCGGCCAAAGCCTCGGGCCGCTGTTCAACGGGTGGCGGGTCTACTTCGACGACCGGCGCGAGGCCGTGACGGACGACCTCATCGGGCGGCTCTGCGTCGTGGGGCTGGCGGACGGCCGCGTGCTCGTGAAGCAGGTGCTGCGCGGCAAGGCCGAGGGCCGCTTCGAACTGCACGGCCAGTTCGGCGAGCCCGTGCTCGACGCCGACGTCGCCTGGGCGGCGCGGGTGAAGAGCATGATGCCGGGGTGAGGGAGGGAAGCCCTCCCGAAGGTCACAGGCCCTGGCGTTCGGAGCGCTCGATGGCGCGGTGGAGCTCGATGTCGACCTCGCGGATGTCGCTCGCCGACAGCCCCTCGGACCAGGCGATGCAGCGGTCCGACGCGATCGCGAGGGCGCGCTCGCGCTCGGTGCCGCGCCGCATCAGCGGGATCGTTTCGCCGAACATGCAGCCCGCATAGCGCTCCGCGCGGGTGTAGCGGTGGGTCGCCGCATCCGCCCCGCCGAGGGTGCCGACGAGACCGAGGAGAACGAGGGCGACCGGAAGGCGCATGGCGACCAAGCTAGGGCGGCGCCCCGCGCCGTCCAGCCCGGCGCACGGCCGGTTCGGCCGATCCCGCCGAGAACCCCGCCCTCGGCCGTAGGCCGTCGCCCCCGCCGAAGCGGGGCCCACGACGATGCAGCACCGTCGCCACGCCATGCACCGCCGGATGACCATGCGTCGTCCCCTGATGCACCACCACCCCTTGCTGAGGCATCGCGCCCCGTGATCACCGCGGCGCGGAGCCGGCCCGTCGGGAAAGCCCCTCCGATACTGGACAGCCCCGCCAAAGTGGCAGACCTTCGACGGGAATCAACGCCGCAGAGCGTCGATCGGAGGAAACGTCATGACGGCATTGGCACGGTCGAACGACCCCCTGTCGGTGGCCGACGAGCGCGTGCTCGCCTGGCTCGACCGCTTCGAGGGCGCGCTGACGCGGCGCGACGCCCCTGCGGCGGCGGGGCTCTTCTGCGAGGACGGCTTCTGGCGCGACCTCGTCGCCTTCACCTGGAACATCGTCACGCTGGAAGGGCGGGACGCCATCGGCGCCATGCTGGACGCCCAGCTCGACGCCATCCGTCCCCGGCATTGGGAGCTCGACGAGGCCGCCACCGAGGTGGACGGGCTCACCGAAGCCTGGATCTCTTTCGAAACCGGGCACGCGCGGGGGCGCGGCCACCTGAGGCTGAAGGGCGACGAGGCCTGGACGCTGCTCACGTCGGCGCGCGAGCTCAAGGGCTTCGAGGAGTCGAGCGGGCCGCGGCGCGAGAAGGGCGTCGAGCACGGCATCGCGCGCGGCCGGCGATCGTGGCTCGACCGCCGCCGGGACGAGGAAGCGGAGCTCGGCCGCAGCCTGCAGCCTTACGCGCTGGTGATCGGCGGCGGCCAGGGCGGCATCGCGCTCGGCGCCCGGCTGAAGCGGCTCGGCGTGCCGACCCTCGTCGTCGACAGGCACGAGCGGCCCGGCGACCAGTGGCGCAAGCGCTACAAGTCGCTGCACCTGCACGACCCCGTCTGGTACGACCACCTGCCCTACCTGCCCTTCCCCGACCATTGGCCGGTCTTCGCCGCGAAGGACCAGATCGGCGACTGGCTGGAAATGTACGTGAAGGTCATGGAGCTGAACTATTGGCCCCTGACCGAATGCCGCTCCGCCCGCTACGACGAGGCCGCGGGTGAGTGGGTGGTGGAGCTGCTGCGCGACGGCGAGCCCCTGACGCTGCGCCCGAAGCAGCTCGTGCTCGCCACCGGCATGTCGGCGATCCCCAACCTGCCGGACTTCCCCGGGATGGACGGCTTCGCGGGCGAAAGCCACCATTCGAGCCGGCACGAGGGGGGCGAGCGCTATGCCGGCAAGCGCGCCGTGGTGATCGGCTCCAACAACTCGGCCCACGACATCTGCGCCGACCTGTGGGAGCACGGCGCCGACGTCACCATGGTGCAGCGCTCGCCGACCCACATCGCGCGGTCGGAATCGCTGATGGAGCTGTCGCTCGGCGGCCTTTATTCCGAAAGCGCGGTGGCGAGCGGCATCACCACCGACAAGGCGGACCTGATCTTCGCGTCCGTGCCCTACCGGCTGATGCCGGAGTTCCACCGGCCGGTCTACGCCGCCATGAAGGAGCGGGACGCCGACTTCTACGATCGGCTGCGCGCCGCCGGCTTCAGGCTCGACTTCGGCGACGACGAGTCCGGCCTGTTCATGAAGTACCTGCGCCGGGGCTCCGGCTATTACATCGACGTGGGCGCGTCCGAGCTGATCGCCGACGGGTCGATCAGGCTCCAGGCCGGGCAGGTCGAGCGCATCACCCCCTCGGGCGTGGTGCTGCAGGACGGCATCGAGCTGCCTGCGGACGTGATCGTCTACGCCACGGGCTACGGCTCCATGAACGGCTGGGCGGCGAAGCTCATCAGCCAGGAGGTGGCCGACAAGGTCGGCAAGTGCTGGGGCCTCGGCTCCGACACCACCAAGGACCCCGGCCCCTGGGAAGGCGAGCTGCGCAACATGTGGAAGCCCACCCGGCAGGAGGCGCTGTGGTTCCACGGCGGCAACCTGCACCAGTCCCGGCACTATTCGCTGTACCTGGCGCTGCAGCTCAAGGCCCGGATGGAGGGCCTCCCCACGCCCGTCTACGGCCTGGCGGAAACGCACCACCGGGGCTGATCCGCCGACCCGCGGGGCCGAAGCCGGGCCGGGGCGCGGCGCCCCGCCCCGGCGCTCGCGTCAGGGCGCGTAGTCGAGCGTCATGGCGCCGATGCCGGCGGCGACGTTGAAGCCCGACTGCGACTCGACGGACAGCGGCTGGAGCTGCAGGCCCCCGTTGGCGCCGCCGACGAGCGCGTTGGCGCCGACGCCCACCCCGACCGTGGCGGAGGCCGACGCGCCGGCGAAGTTGCCCGACAGGGCGCCGGGCCCCACCGCGCCGCCGAGCGACACCACGTCCCAGGTCAACCTGCCGGGTCCCTGGGGTCCCAGGTCCAGCCCGTAGCGGCTGATGCTGCCGAGGTAATGCTGGCGGCGGGCGCCGTTGGCCGGCGTGTATTCGCAGTTCAACGCGCGGCGGGACGCGACGAGGAAGCCGACGCCGCCCGACACGTTGCAGTTGAGCTGCCCGACGGGGCCCGCGACGGAAGCCGTCGGCACCAGGGCGGCGGCGAGCAGCGCGGACGCAGCGAGCAGGACCTTGGCGGGCGGGACTTTGGGTTGGATCATGATGGATGTGGCTCCGGGGCGCGGGGACCGCGCCGCTGGAGCGCCACAGACACGGCGATTGTGGCCGCCGTCGCGCCCGGCCGCCGCCGCATCGACATCGGCGCGCCCCTATGGCGTTTCGGCCACAGGGCGCGCCGTTCCGGGCGGCCGTTTCAGCGCAGCGAGGCCGTGAAGCTCTGGATCTTGGCGCAGGCCTTCTCCAGCAGCTCGTTCGAGGTCGCGTAGGAGATGCGGAAGTTCGGGCCCGTGCCGAAGGCCGTCCCGTGGACCGCCGCGACGCCCTCGGCTTCCAGGAGCTCCGTGACGAAGTCCTCGTCGGTCGCGATCACCTTGCCGGCCGGCGTCGCCTTGCCGATCAGTTCGGCGCAGGACGGGTAGACGTAGAAGGCGCCCTCCGGCACGGGGCACTTCAGCCCCCTGGCCTGGTTCAGCATCGACACGACGAGGTCGCGCCGGCCTTCGAACACCTTGCGGCTCTTCGGGATGAAGTCCTGCGGGCCTTCGAGCGCCTCGACCGAGGCCCATTGGGCGATCGAGCAGGCGCCGGAGGTTTGCTGCCCCTGGAGCATGTCCATGGCCTTGATGAGCCGGTCCGGCCCGGCCGCGTAGCCGATGCGCCAGCCCGTCATGGCGTAGCTCTTGGACACGCCGTTCATCGTCAGCGTGCGGTCCATCAGGCCGGGCTCGACCTCGGCGGGCGTGCAGAAGGTGAAGTCGCCGTAGACGAGGTGCTCGTAGATGTCGTCCGTCAGCACCCAAACGTCCGGGTGGCGCAGGATGACGTCGGTCAGCGCCTTCATCTCGGCGCGCGAATAGGCGGCGCCCGACGGGTTCGAGGGCGAGTTCAGCAGGACCCACTTGGTCTTCGGCGTGATGGCGCGCTCGAGGTCCTCGGCCTGCAGCTTGAAGTTCTGCTCGAGCGTGGTCTGCACGATGACGGGCGTGCCGCCGGCGATCAGCACCATGTCGGGGTAGCTGACCCAGAACGGCGCGGGGATCACCACCTCGTCGCCGGGGTTGCAGGTCGCCAGGAAGGCGTTGAACAGGATCTGCTTGCCGCCGGTGCCGACGATGGTCTGCGTGGGCCTGTAGTCGAGGCCGTTCTCGCGCTTGAACTTCTTGGCGATGGCTTCGCGCAGCGGCACGATGCCGGGGACGGGCGTGTACTTGGTTTCGCCCCGGCGGATGGCCGCGATGGCGGCTTCCTTGATGTTGTCGGGCGTGTCGAAGTCGGGCTCGCCGACCGACAGCGAGATCACGTCCCGCCCCTTGGCCTTCAGGTCGCGCGCCTTCTGGGTCACCGCGATCGTGGCGGAGGGTTTGACGCGCGCCAGCGTGTCGGAGATGAAGGCCATGGGATCGCTCCGTGTCTTTGAGGCGGCGCGACCATAGTGTCGCCGCCGGGACGCGGCAACCGCAGGGGCCGCCGCCTTGCCGCATACGACCGCCGCCGCCGCCCCCGATCCGCCGCCCCGCCGGGGCCGGCCGGTGCTGCGCGGCCTGGCCCTGGTGGTGGCCGGCATGCTGCTCGCCGCGGCGCTCGGCGGGGTGGTGCTGCTCGCCGACCTGCGCTTCGACGGCGGGCGGCTCGTGCGCGCCGCCATGGGGAGCGCCGACCTCGCCGACGCGTGCCGGGGGCCGCTGGTGCGGCGGCTGGCCGAACGGGGCTTCCAGCCCGACGACGTCGAGTTCGGGCCGGAGCCGACCCTCGGCTCGCCCTGGGCGGGGGACCGGAGCTTCGGCGACAGCTTCACGTTCCGGGATGGGGCGGCAGGATCGCGCGTCGACGGCGTGGTGGCCTGCGTGGTCTCCGGCACGGCCGTGACGGTCGACTTCCGGGTGTCGCAGAACCCGCACCGGGCGGCGTGAAGCGGCAGACCGGGAGGGCTGAGGGCCCCTGCCCCACGGCAGGCGGACGCGTGCCGACATCGGGCGATCCCGGACGACGGGCCGCCGCGCGACGGAAGGTGTCGAGACGGATCAGGCGCCGAAACTGCGAAGGGCGCATCGATCGAACGATGCGCCCTTCAGGCCGTGCCTCGTGCTGCTGCGCCGGGGCCTGCGGTCGATCCGACCTGCCCCCGAGCGGACATCCCGTCCGCCTCACATCATCGCGGCCACGCCGATCATCATCCAGGCCGTGAAGGCGCCGGCGGCGATCCACATCGACTTGTCCATGCCCGTCTCCATTCGTTGATGGACCCTTAACGGCACGGGGGTGGAAAAGTTCGGCAGCCCGCACGAAAGACATTGACGCTGCGGGATCATTGTGAATTTCGCCCCACCGGGACGGAACGAATTCGCCGCGCAGGGCGGCGGCCCGAGGTCGTCAGGCGGGCGCGGGGGGCGCCTTTCGGGCGCCCCGCTTCCGGCTCGCCAACACCTCGGCCAGCGTCACGGGCCGGAACCCCTGCGCGTCCACGCCGACGTCGTACTGCTTCGGCAGGGGGGTGAGCTTGTTGTGGGAATGGCCGTGCAGGTTCACGGCGCCGCGCCCGATGCCGTTCCAGGTCCGGAAGGCGTAGTGGCAGAGCACCAGGGGGCGGGCGTCGACGGACAGTTCGGCATAATGGCGCACGGACGCCCAGCCCGGCAGCGCCAGGGTGGCGGCGTCGTCGTTGTTGCCGACGATCAGGTGCTTCTCGCCGCGGAGCGCGTCGAGGATGGCCGAGGCGCGCGCGGGAAGCGGGCCGAGCGCGAAGTCGCCGAGGTGCCAGACCACGTCCCCCTCCCCCACCCGCTCGTTCCAGCGGGCGATCAGCCCGTCGTCGTGGTCGGCCAGGGTGGCGAAGGGCCGATGGTCGAAGCGCAGCACCCGCATGTCGCCGAAATGCGTGTCGCTCGTGAAGAAGGTGGTCATCGTTTCCCGACGCGCGGGGCCGGGCCGGCGATCCCTGGCTCGGCCCCCCGGATCGCCCCGCGCGGCCCCCGCCCGAGCGCCAGCACGGCGACGAGGCCCGCCGCCGACAGGGCCGCGATGGGCATCAGCCCCAGCGCGTAGGAGCCGGTCGCGTCCTTGATGGCGCCGAGCAGCGCCGTGCCGACGAAGCCGCCGATGTTGCCCATGGCATTGATCTGGGCGATGCCGGCCGCGGCGGCGCCCGCCGCCAGCCATTCCGTCGACAGCGCCCAGAACGGGCCCTTCACGACGTAGGTGGCCGTGACGGCGAGGCACAGCAGCACCATGGTGGGCAGCAGCGCGCCGGTTAGCAGGGCGGCGCACAGGCTGCCGGCCAGGAGGGCGAGGGGCAGCGCCGTGTGCCACACGCGCTCGCGCCTGCGGTCCGAATCGCGGCCCCACAGCACCATCAGCACGGACGCGATGCCGAAGGGCAGCGCGTTGAGCCACCCGGTGGCGCTCACGCTCAGCCCGAAGGATTTGATGATCTGCGGCTGCCACAGCGACAGGCATTGGCTGGCGCCGGACGCGCCCGCGTAGATCAGCGAAGCCGCCAGCACGTAGGGGTTCGACAGCACGCGCCACAGCGACAGGTGGCCGCCGGCGGGCTTGGGCGCCGCGTCCTCCCGGGCGAGCCGCGCCGCCAGCACGTCGCGCTCGGCAGGCGACAGCCAGGCGGCGTCGCGCGGGCCGTCCGGCAGGTAGAACAGGCACACGACGCCGAGGACGACGGCCGGCACGGCTTCGATCACGAACAGCCATTGCCAGCCGTGGAGGCCGAGCCAGCCGTCCGTGCCGAGCAGGGCCGCCGAGATGGGCGAGCCCAGGAACGATGAGATGGGGATCGCCACCATGAAGATGGCGACGATGCGCCCGCGCGTTTCGGCCGGGAACCAGGAGGTGAGATACAGGATCACCCCGGGGAAGAAGCCGGCCTCGGCGGCGCCGAGCAGCAGCCGCACCGCGTAGAAGGAATTCGGCCCGACCACCGCGGCCATCAGCGCCGACACGAGCCCCCAGGAGATCATGATGCGGGCGATCCAGACGCGCGCGCCGAACCGCCGCATGGCGAGGTTGCTCGGCACCTCGCAGAGCACGTAGCTGATGTAGAACAGGCCGCCGCCGAAGCCGAAGGCCGAGGGCGATATGCCGACGTCGTGGTTCATCTGCAGCGCCGCGAAGCCCGCGTTCACCCGGTCCACGAAGGCGATGAAGTAGCACAGCATCAGGAAGGGCAGGATGCGCCACGTCGCCTTGCGGATGACGGCCGCGAGCGCGGCCTCGGTTCCGTCCATCGCCCATCCTCCCGGAGCCGCCCGCGGCGCGGCGGTCCCCGCCACCAGCATGGGGGCGGCCGTGCGGCGCGGTCAAGCGACCGCTGCGGCGGCCTGCCCCTGCGGCGGTGTGGCGGCGAACTCCCGCCCGCCGGCACCGTTAGGACCCCGCCGCGACGCGCGGACGCGAAGGACGAAGGGACACATCATGGCGGGGACCGACATCAAGGCGATCTACACGACCGCGCTGCAGAACACCCACGCGCTGGAGCAGCAGGGCCTGCAGCAGATCGAGCATCAGCTGTCCGGCCTCGGCCAGTACCCGCAGTACAGGTCGGCGCTCGAAGCCCAGAAGCAGATCGGCACCAAGCACATGGGGCGGCTCGACAAGGCGCTGGCGGCCGTCGGCGGGTCGACCTCGGGGTTCAAGGAGGGCGTGATGAGCGTCGCCGGCAAGATCGGCGCGGCGGTGCATGCCACGGCCTCGGACGAGACGCTGAAGAATCTCTACGCCGGCTACGCCTACCAGTTCGACAAGGTCGCGGCCTACAAGTCCCTGGCGGTGATCGCCGAGCAGGCCGGCCACGCCGATGCGGCGTCCGAGTTCCGCACCAGCATGACCGAGGACAAGGCGTCGGCCGACGTGATCGACGGCATGATCGAGTCCATCACGCGCGACTACCTGAAGCTCGCCACCAGCGGCCAGAAGGCCGACAGCTGATCGACACCCGTCGCCGGGGCCCGTGTCGGCCGCGGCGCGGCACGCCCTGGCGGGGAGCGCGCTCCGGTGCCACCTGTGGGGCCGAGGGCCGGCGACGGCGGGGAGGTGCATGATGGCGATCAGGTTCGTGGACGTGGGCTCCGGCAAGGGCGAGGAGGCGGAACCCCCGCCGGTCCGCCGCGGGAGCCGCGAGGCAGGGCCCGAAATCGAACCCGAGGCCGAACCCGAAGCCTCGCCGGGCGGCGAGGCTCCCCTGCCCGGCCTGACCCACGCCAAGCCCGAGCCGAAACAGCGCGGCCGCAAGAAGCCGATGGCCGCCGCGGGCCCCGACAGGGCCGAGGCGGCCGGTGCCCCATCGGCTCCCCTGCTCGACGGCCTGCTGCCCGAACTCCAGGCCCATGCCAAGCCGACGCCGAAGCCGCGCGGGCGCAAGAAGGCCTTCGGCTGAAGCCGCGGCCCGGCCTCACAGCCGGATGCGGAAGCGCTCGAAGCCGTTGCCGGCGGGGCCGACCGCCTCGATCGCCAGCCCCTTCACGTCACCGAGGTGGGCTCGGGCGCCGGGCCCCGCGTCGAACGTCACGCTGGTGTCGGGCACCGACGCCAGGCGCCAGTTGCCGTTGGCCTGCGGGTCCACGGTGCCGCGCCCGTGGACGAAGCGCACGATGACGTCGCGGTTGGTGTCGGGCGCGGCCAGGATCACCGCGCGGGCGTCGACGCCCGGGAAGTTGCCGCCGCCCCCCGCCCGGTAGTTGTTGACCACCACGGCGAAGGTGGAAGCCTCCTCGATGGGCTGGCCGCCGTAGCGCAGGTCGACGATGCGGTGCGCGTCGGGGGCGACGAGCGCCCCGTCGACGTCGTAGCGGGACGGCTCCGTCGGGTCGATCGCGTAGGTGACGCCGTCGATCACGTCGAAGTTATAGGACGGGAAGGCCGCGTCGATCAGCGGCTGGTCGGCGACGCCGGGCACGATCCGCCGGAAGATGCCCGCCGAGCGCTCCAGCCATTCGCGCAACGTGGCGCCCGTCACGGCCACCACGGTCACCGTGTTGGGGTAGAGGTAGAGGTCGGCGACGTTGCGGATGGCGATCGGCCCCGCCGGTATGTCGGTGTAATAGTCGGCGCCGTTGCGGCCGCCGACCTTGAAGGGCGCGGCGGCCGACAGCAGCGGCAGCCCGCCCCACCTGGTGGCCGCCAGCAGCGGCGCCGCGTACCAGAGCTGCGCGTCGGACACGATCTGCACCGACGGGTCGTCGGCCACCAGCGCGAAATAGGAGAAGAGCGGCGCCGAGGTGCGGCCGACCGGCGTCCGCACGTAGGCCAGCGTGGCGTCGTGGTCGGGCTTCGCCGCCGCCGCGACGGCCGCGTCGTCGGCGACGAGCGGCACCACCGCCTTGCCGTCGCGGCGGAAGATCGGCCGCACCTCGCTCGTGAAGTCGGCCACGCGCCAGCGCCCGCCGCCGTGCTCCAGCGCGAGGTCGATCAGGCCCATGTGCGACCCCCAGAACCCCGCCATCACGGCCGGCACGCCCTGCAGCGTGCCCCGCGCCGTGTCGACCCCGGCGATGCCGCCGAAGTCCTTCGGGCCGGGGAAGACGAGGTGCTGGTGGCCGGTCAGGATGGCGTCGATGCCGGGCACGCCCGCGAGGTACAGGGAAGCGTTCTCCATGCGGTCCGAGGGGCCGCCGCCCGCGATGCCGGAATGCGACAGCGCGATCACGAGGTCGGCGCCGGCTTCGCGCATGCGGGGCACCCAGGCGCGGGCGGCCTCGACGATGTCGCGGGTGGCGACCCGGCCGTCGAGGTGCTGAGCGTCCCAGGTCATGATCTGCGGCGGCACGAAGCCGATGAGGCCGATGCGGATGGGCAGGTCCCGCCCGGCGCCGTCCTTCACGGTGCGGTCGAGGATGACGTAGGGCGCCACGTAGGTCCGGTCCTTCAGCGGATCGGCGGCCAGCGCGCCCCGCGCCAGGTTGGCGCAGACGAAGGGGAAGTTCGCCCCCGCGATGGCCCGGTCGAGGAAATCGAGCCCGTAGTTGAACTCGTGGTTGCCCAGCGTCGAGCAGCTGTAGCCCATCGTGTTCATGGCGCGGATGATCGGGTGGACATACCCGTCCGGCAGGCCGTGGGCGAAGGCCACGTCATCGCCCATGGGGCTGCCCTGGATGATGTCGCCGTTGTCGATCAGCAGCGTGTTTCCGGCCTCGGCCCGCACGGCGTCGACCAGGCTCGCCGTGCGGGTGAGCCCGAAGGTGTCGTTCGGCTTGTCGGCGTAATAATCGTAGGGGAACACGTTGACGTGGAGGTCGGTGGTTTCGAGCACGCGCAGGTGCGCCTGGTCGGAAGCGGCGCGGGCCGCGAAGGGGTGGAGCGCGACCGCACCCGCCAGGGCGGCGGTGCCGCGCAGGACGGCGCGGCGTGGGACGACGAGGGACATGGCGGGTCGATCCTGGGGCGGCGGGCGCCGCATCATGACGGCGGGGGATGTCGGTGGAAAGGCGATGCGCCGAAGCGGCGACCCCGCGCCACGGTGACACGACCGCCCCGCACCCGCGACCGCTACCCGAAATTGACTTACCCGAACGACATGCAACCCACCGTGCCGATGTACCCCAATTGACACCATCGGAGGAGCGGATCGATTGTCTATAGGGGATTACGGCTCGTTCATCAGTTTAGTTCAAGCCGACGGAGGCAGGTCGACTGCTGATGTCCCGCGAACCCGAGACTGTCGAAACCGTGATGTGCCCTGTGAGTTCGTCGATCATGGACGTGGCGCCGGCGCCGGGGCCCGTCGCACGTCGCCCGCTGGCCGGCGCTCGCGACGTCGTCAGGGCGTTCAACAACCTCGTCGAGGCCTGGCCCGAGGACGTGTATCGCGAACCCGTCGTGGCCGGGCGGCTGCTGGGGCGGCCGGTCACCTACGTCGTGGACCCCGAGTGCATCCGCACGCTCCTGGTGGACGAGGCCGACAAGCTCGTGCGCGACGACGCCATGACCCGGGCTCTCGCGCCCATCCTGGGGACGGGCCTCCTGACGTCCGACGGGCCGGCGTGGCGGACCCAGAGGCGGGCCGCGGCCCCCGCCTTCCGGCCCGACCGCGTCGCGGCATCCATCCCCGCCATCGCGGACGCCGCCCGGGCGACCCTGCGCCGCTGGGAGGAGGCCCCCCGCCAAGGCGTCGTCGACCTGCAGTCCGAGATGATGCGCACGGCCTTCGACATCGTCGTCGGCACGATGCTGGGCGGCGACGCGGGGCTGGACCCGGCCCGCTTCGGCCGGGCGCTGGACGGCTACCTGAAACACACAAACTGGAAGATCGCCTACGGCGTCCTGGGCGCCCCCGCCTGGCTGCCCCATCCCGGATCCGCCCGGGCCGCGAAGGCGTCCCGCGACCTCCGCGGCATGGCGGCCCGCGTCGTCGCGGGACGGCGGGACCGCCGGGACGGCTGCGACGTCCTCGGCGCCCTGCTGTCCGCCGTCGCCCCCGACACGGGACTCCCCCTTTCGGACCGGGAGCTGGTCGACAACCTCCTGACCTTCGTGGTGGCGGGGCACGAGACGACGGCGCTCGTGTTGGCCTGGACTCTGCGCCTGATCGCCGAGCACCCGGGGGTCCAGCGGCGGATGCTGGACGAGATCGCGGGTGTCCCGTCCCCGGTCGACGATCCCGGGGCCGTCGACCGGCTCGTCTTCTGCCGCCAAGTTGTCTGCGAAGCGATGCGCCTTTATCCGCCGGCGGCCCTTCTGGTGCGCCGCGCCGCGGTGGACCTGAAGGTCGGCGGCCTCCGCATCCCGGCCGGCGGCTCCCTGCACATCCCGATCTATGCCCTGCACCGCCACCGGCGGCTTTGGAACGATCCCGAAACCTTCGACCCCGATCGCTTCGCGCCCGACCGGCAGCGGCTCCGGCACAGGTTCGCCTTCCTGCCCTTCGGCGGCGGCCCCCGGGTCTGCATCGGCATGGGCATGGCCATCACCGAGTGCCTCGTGATCCTGGCGGGCCTGCTGCCGCGCTTCGGCTTCGGCCCGCTCGAAGGCGCCCCCCTGCCGCGGGCCCATCTCCGGGTCACCCTGAGGCCGATCGGGGGAATGCCCGTGCGCGTGGAGGCCCGGAGGGCCCAGCCCCGTGTGGGCGGCTGACATGGCGGACGGAACCCTGCGTTTCGGACGCCTGCTCCACCCGTTCGGCCGATCGTCGCCGACGGCCGGGGGCACCCTCGCGGTGGACGAGCGCCACGACCGGGAAGCGCGCGCCGGCATGCTGCGCGAAACCGTCGAGGTGTCCAACTATTCGACGGTGACCCACCTCGCCGTATCGGTGGTGCTGGGGTGCCTGTTCTGGGGGCACGCGCCTTCCGCCTACCTGATCGGCCTCAACGTCGCGATGTTCGTCGTGGTGTCGGTCACCATGACGCTGACCTACCGATCGAGCCGGTGGCTCGGCCCCGCCCTGTCCGAGGACATCGTGCGGCGCGGCATCGCGCTCGCCAAGCTGGCGGCGCTGCTGATCGGCCTGATCTGGTCCACCATGCCGGCGATGCTGATCCCGTCGCACGAGAGCGGCTACCAGCTGGTGGCCGTCGCCACGGCGGCGGGGTTGATCTCGGACGCCTATGTGGTGGGCCCGATCCTCGCCGTCTCGACCCTGATGATCGTCCCCATCGTGCTCGGCACCTTCGTGGGCCTCGCCGCCTGCGAGGCCCCGTTCGGCCTCTACATCTCCCTCCTGCTGGTGGTCTACGCCCTCTTCGTGCTGTTCAGCACGCGGCGCATGAGCGAGCTGTCGTACCAGCGCCTGCTCGACCGCGTGGTGGTGCAGGACCAGAGCCAGACCATCGGCCTCCTGCTGAACGAGTTCGAAGAATCCGCCACCGACTGGCTGTGGGAAACCGACGTCGCGGGCCGGCTGCGGCACGCGCCGCCCCGGCTGGCGGCCGCGATCGGCGAAAGCGCCGAGGACCTGTGCGGGACCACCCTGGCGGAGCTGCTGTCGGACCACGCGTATCGCGGGGAGAACGGGAACGGCGTCGCCGAGGTCGCCGACGCCATGGCGCAGCGGCAATCCTTCCACGATCGCGTCGTCCGGCTCGAGACCGCCCTGGGGACGCGCTGGTGGCGCCTCAACGGCAACCCGTCCTGGGCAGCGGACGGGGCCTTCGCGGGATACAGGGGGGTCGGGTCGGACGTCACCCGGACGCACGAATCGGAAGCGCAGATCAATTATCTGGCGAACCACGACACCCTCACCGGCCTGCCCAACCGAGCGGCCTTCCAGACCGCCGTCGAGCAGGCCTGCGGTGCGGCGGCCCTGTCCGAAGCGCAGTCGGCCCTGCTCTACATCGACCTCGACGGGTTCAAGGCGGTCAACGACACCTACGGCCACACGACCGGCGACATGCTGCTGCGCGCGGTCGCCGGCCGGCTCGCCGCCTCGTGCGGCGACCGGAGCCGGGCCTACCGGCTCGGCGGCGACGAATTCGCGATGCTGCATCGATGCGACGACCAGGCCAGCGCCGCGGCGCTGGCCGGCGACGTGGTCGCCGACCTTTCGCGCGCCTACGCCATCGACGGCCTGAACATCGTCGTCGGCGCCAGCGTCGGCATCGCCCGCACGTCGGCCGACGCCGAGGACGCCGCCACGCTCCTCAGCCGGGCCGACCTCGCTCTCTACAGCGCCAAGGCGGCGGGCAAGGGGTGCTGGAAGCACTTCGACCCGCAGCTGGAGCAGCGGGCGCTCCGGCACCGCCACCTCGATGCCGCGATGCGGGTGGCCCTCGACCGGGGCGAGCTGGATCTGCACTACCAGCCCCAGGTCGACATCGTGAGCGGGCGGGTGGTCGGGGTGGAAGCCCTGCTCCGCTGGCATTCGCGGGACGACGGGTGGATTTCCCCGGCGGAGATCATCCCCATCGCCGAAGCGACCGGCTTCATCGCCGACATCGGCCGGTGGGCGCTCCTGACCGCCTGCACGAACGTCCTGGCCTGGCCCGGCCTCACCGTGGCGGTCAACATCTCCTCGGTGCATTTCCGCTCGGCCGCGTTCTGCACCGAGGTCGAGGAGGTCCTGTGCCGGACCGGTCTCGCGCCGTCCAGGCTGGAGATCGAGATCACCGAGTCCATCCTGCTGGAAGGCGGGACCGAGGTGACGACCAACATGGAGCGGCTGCGCGCCGCCGGGGTCAGGCTGTCCCTCGACGACTTCGGCACCGGTTATTCGTCCCTGAGCTACCTCAGCAGGTTCACCTTCGACAAATTGAAGGTCGACCGTTCCTTCGTCAGGGAGCTGCACGTGAGGAGCGACGTGCTGGCGATCTTCGACGCGATGAACGGGATGGCGACGGCCCTGGGCATGTCCGTCACCGTCGAGGGCGTGGAACACGAGCAGCAGATGCAGATCCTGCGGCAGCGTTTCACCGGCTCCATCCAGGGCTTCTACTACAGCAAGGCCAGACCGGCCCGGGAGATCGCGGACCTGATCCAGGCGCTGCAGGCCCGCGCCGAGGTGGAGCGGGCCGCGTGAACGCCATCGCCGCCCGGATCCGGTGACGCGGCCAGGGAGGCGCCCGGACGCCCGCTCGGGCGCGGCGTCCGAACCGTCACGGTTTCAGGAAGTCCCGCAGCTCCGCCACCACCTCGTCGGGCCGCTCCTCCTGGAGCAGGTGCCCGCAGGCGAGCCCCCGGCCGCGCACGTCGCGGGCCACCTCGCGCCAGGTTTCGAGCACGTCGTAGCGCTTGCCCACCGTGCCCTCGGCCCCCCAGAGCGCGAGCAGCGGCGCCGCCAGGGCGCGGCCGCCGTCCCGGTCGGCGCTGTCGTGGACGAGGTCGATCGAGGCCGCCGCGCGGTAGTCCTCGCAGATGGCGTGGATGGCGGCCGGGTCGTCGTAGTGGCGCAGGTATTCGGCGACCACGTCCTCGCGCGGCACGCCCGGGGTCCTGCTCTGGTGCTTCAGGTGGCTGCGGAGGAAGAACTCCGGATCGGCGCCGATCATGCGCTCCGGCAACGGCTCGGGCTGGATCAGGAAGAACCACCAGAAGTAGGCCTTGGCGAAGGCCATGTCGGTGCTCTCGTACATGTGCAGCGTCGGGGCGATGTCGAGCACGGCGACGCGCTCGACATCGTCGGCGTGGTCGAGCGCCAGGCGGTGCGCCACCCGCCCGCCGCGGTCGTGGCCCACGACCGCGTAGCCGCCGTGGCCGAGCCGCCGCATCACCGCGGCGGCGTCCCGCGCCATGGCGCGCTTGGAATAGGCGGAATGGTCGGGCGGCGACGGCGGCTTCGCGCTCGCGCCGTAGCCGCGCAGGTCCATGAGGACGACGCTGTGGGTTTCGGCCAGCGCCGGCGCCACGCCGTGCCAGGTCGACAGGGTTTGCGGGTGGCCGTGCAGGAGCAGCACGGGCGCGCCCCGCCCCGCCGTGCGGACGTGGATCCCGATCCCCTGGCCGACCTCGATCGTGCGATCGTCGAAGCCCGGCAGGAGGTCCGTCATGCGCGGCTCACGCGGTGGCGTCCAGCAGCGCCTTGGCGAAGTGGTCGCGCGGGCCTTCCACGCCGGGCAGCGTGAAGAAATACCCGCCGCCGACGGGCTTGATGTATTCTTCCAGCGCTTCGCCGTTCAGCCGCGTCTGCACCGCCACGAAGCCCCGGTCGAGGTCGGCCTGGAAGGACGAGAAGAGCAGCCCCATGTCGAGCTGCCCCGCCTTGGTCAGGCCGTTGGAATAATTGTAGGCGCGCCGCAGGATCACGCTGTCGGCCGTCGCCGCCGTGCGCGGGTTGGCGCGGCGGATGTGGGCGTCGAGGGGGACGCCGAGGCCCCGCGGGTCGGCGGCGTAATCGGGGATGTCGTGCTCGCCGCGCAGGCCGAGCGGAGCGCCTTCGGCCTTGTCGCGGCCGATGATGGTCTGCTGCTCCCGGAGGGGCGTGCGGTCCCACCGCTCCACCAGCGTGCGGATGATCCGCACCACCTGGTAGCTGCCGCCCCGCGCCCAGCCGGGCTCGTCCGAGCCCTCGCCGACCCACACGATGCGGTCCATCAGCGCCCCGTCGGCGGCGTCGAGGTTGGCGGTGCCGTCCTTGAAGCCGAGGAGGTTGCGCGCCGTGTCGCGCCCCTGCGTCTTGACCGTGTGGGGCGGCAGGAATCCGTCCTGCTTCCAGCGCAGCGCGAGGTCGGCCGGGAACTCCTTCAGCACCGCCCGCAGCGCGTGGATGTTGGTTTCGGCCGTGTTGGCGTTGAACTGGATCAGCAGGTCGCCGTGGCAGCAGTCGGCGTCGAGCGCGTCGTTGGGAAAGGCCGCCATGGCGACGAGGCGCTTCGGGCGCTGGGCGGCGAGGCCGAAGCGCGCGTCGAACATGGAAGCGCCGAACCCCACCGTCATTGACAGGCCGTCGGTCATGCCGGCCGGCCCGAGGATGCCGTTGTCGGGCGGCGGCAGCCCGTCGTTCACGGGCCGCGGGAGTTCGCCCGCCATCAGGGCCGCGGTCCGGGCCGTCAGCCGCTGCATCAGCGACGCGAGGTCGTCGCGGGAGTCCGCCAGCACGTCGAAGGAGGCCAGCAGCGCCGCGGCGGGCTGGGGGGTGACCACCCCGGACTGGTGGGCGCCGTAGAAGCTCCGCCGATCCTGCGTCCCGTCGGCGTCGGGCGCCGCGCGGCGCTCCTCCTGCGCCGTCGCGGCCAGCGCCGCCGCGGGGGCCAGCCCGGCCGCGCCCGCGAGGCCGAGCAGGCCGAGCAGGCCGCGGCGGCCCGGGCAGGCCGGCGCATCGCCGAGCGACGGCACGGGCCCCGCGGGGGCGGGAACGCCGAAGGGGCAGCGCCCGAGGTCAGCCTTGTCCGTCATCCGTTCTTCCCCCTTCTCTCGCCGGCCCGGTCCGCCCTCTGGGACGGCCGGGGCGGACCGGCCGCCCGCCCCGGCCCCGCCGTCGCGGTCAATCGATGCCGAGCGTGCCGCGCAGCGTCGACAGGTCCTCGGCCAGCGCCGTCACCGGGCCCTTCAGCTTGTTCCGGTCCTCCGGCACGAGCTTGTCGTAGGACTCGAAGCCGTGAGCCGTCCTGTACTTGCCCAGCACCGCGTCGACCTTGCCGAAGTTGGCCTTGACGCGGGTGACCAGCGCGGGGTCGCGCTTCTGCACCAGGGGGACGAGCAGCGTCACGATCTTCTGCGCGCCGTCGACGTTGGCCTGGAAGTCGACGAGGTCGGTGCGGCTGTAGCGGTCCTCCTCGCCGGCGATCTTCTTGGAGGCGACCTCCTCGATGAGGTCGGCGGCGCCCCCCACCATGCTCTTCGGCGTGATGGTGAGGTCGGTGATGCGCTTCTGGAGGTCGAGGCAGTCGGCCATCAGCTTGTCGGCCGTGGGAGCCAGGCCGGCGGTCGACTTGTCGGCGAACAGGCCCTTCTCGATGCGGTGGAAGCCCAGGAACCCCGGGTCCTCGGCCTTCTTCTCGAAGTCGTCCTCGCGGCTGTCCATCGAGCCGTCGAGGTCGTTGAACAGCTCGGCGATGGGCTCGATGCGCTCGTAATGCTCGTGGGCCGGGGCGTAGAGGGCCTTGGCGTCGTCGAGCTTGCCCGCCTTGACGGCGTCGGTGAAGGCCCGGGTGGCGGTCACCATGGCGTCGACCTGCCGGGTCACGTAGACCTTGTACTCGGCCAGGGGGCCGACGAGGTCCATCGGCGACAGCGGCGGCCCTTTGGGGGCGTCGGCCTTGGCGGCCTTCTCGTCCGCCGGTTTCGCGTCGGCGGGCTTGGCGTCGGCGGCCTTCGGCGCTTCGGGTGCCGCAGCAGCGGCCGGGGCCGCCACCGTCAGGACGCCCTTGGGGTTGGACAGCAGCCCGCAGGTCATCTGGTAGTCGCCGGCGTCGAGCGTGGCGGTCAGCGTCTGGGTGAAGCCCGGGATGATGTTCTCGCGCTCCTCGACGACGTCGACCCCCTTGAGGATCTCCCATTCCACGGCGCGCTTGGATTCGTTCTTGATCTTGAAGACCGACTTGCCCGGCCCGACCGACACGGAAGCCGGCTCGCAGCCCTTGTCGGAGATCGTCACGCCGATGGGCGCCGCATCGGCCGCGCGGGCCGGCGACAGGGCGCCGGCGGCGCAGAGGGCCGACAGGCTGACGGAAAGGGCGACGGTCCTCATGGGGATGCTGTCCTCGGGTTCTGGGAAGGGCAAGGTGTGGGAAGGGAAGGCGTCAGGCGGGGCGGGCCGCCGGCGCCGACGCGCGGCTCGGGGCGAAGAGCAGCCACAGGGCCGGGACCAGGAAGGCGACGTACACCAGCACTTCGCCGACCGTGGGGGCGTCCTGGTAGCCGAAGATGCCGCTGAGCAGGGTGCCCAGCGTGCCGTCGGCGGGCAGCACGTTCGACAGGTCGAAGGCCTGCCCCTGCAGGCCGTTCCACAAGCCGGCCTCGTGGAACGAGCGCAGCGCGGTCGACAGCAGGCCCGCCGCCACGAAGACGATGAGGGCGCTGGTCCAGGTGAAGAAGCGGCGCAGGTCGAGCCGGTAGCCGCCGTAGGTGACGGCGGCCCCGAAGCCCACGGCGGTGAGCACGCCGAGCAGCGCGCCGGCGGGCGGGCCCCAGCCGAGGTCCTGCTGGAAGGTGGCGAGCAGGAAGAACACGGATTCGAGCCCCTCGCGGCCGACCGCGAAGAAGGCCATCAGCACGAGGCCGAAGCCTCCGCCGCTGCGGCGGCCCGACGAGCGCGCCAGGGCGGCCTCGACGGAATCGTGCAGCTCGGCCTTGATGCTCCTCGCCGCCTTCTTCATCCAGAACACCATGGAGGTGAGCACGCCCACGGCCACCAGTGCGACCGCGCCCTCGAAGAACTCCTGAGTCTTCTGCGGGAACTCAGCCTCGACGGCGTTCATGGCGATGCCGAGCGCGAGGCACAGGGCCACCGCGACCGCGACCCCGGTCCACACGGCGGGCATGAAGCGGGAGCGGCCGGTCTGCTTCAGGTAGGCCGCTACGATGCCGACGATCAGCGCCGCCTCGATCCCCTCGCGCAGCATGATAAGATAGGCGACGAGCATGCGGCATCCTCCCGGCGTTCCGGTGAATCAGCGGCTCAGGTTAGAACCGCCGGCGGCCTCGTTCAAGCCGAATCGACCGATCGCGCTTCAACTTAGAATGGGTGGAAACTGGGACCGGCACAGTTCGGAACCGCTCCAATCTGTCGTCCGGGAGCGGACTGGAACAGATCGCGACCGGTTAACGCCGCGCGATCGCGCGAAGACGCGCCCCGAAACAATGGACCGGGGCCGGCGCCGCGGGCCGGGGCGGCTCTAGACTGTCGCCCGCGCGTCGGCCCGCGGCGCCGGCGGCAGAAGCGGCAGGCCGGCGGCCCGGACCGGGACGGCGAGGTCGGCCAGCGCGGCGCGGGTCGCGCCGGACAGTTCGGCCGTGCCGGCGCCCCGCGCGCCGGACAGTTCGGCCGTGCCGGCGCCCCGCGCGCCGGACAGTTCGGCCGTGCCGGCGCCCCGCGCGCCGGACAAGCGCAGCCGCAGCGCGGCGAGGAGGCGCGCTTCGCCCGGCGACAGGAACCGGCAGGGCGGGGGCAGGAACTGCCAGGCGGCCCCGTCGCGCTTCAAGGCGCGCACCAGGGCGGCGGCGCGGGCCACGACGAGCGCGCCGTCGCGCGCGCCGAAGGCGGCCTCGGCGCCGTCGAAGGCGGCGTCGAAGCAGGCGGCGTCGCCCGTGTCGGCCGCGGCGGCCACGAAGCGCAGCGCGAGCATCACGGTCCGCTCCGCGCCGTCGCGCGGCAGGGTCGCCGCGGGGGCGGCCGGGCAGTCGGGGCGCTCGGGGCAGGCCGGAACCCGCCCTCCGGCGGCGGGGCAGCGGCGGGGTGGCGGCGTCATGACGGCGCCTTCAGTGCAGCGTGGCCGGGGCCGCCGGGGCGGGCCAGCCCGCCGCGGGCCCCGGCTGGGGCAGCAGCACCCCCACCAGCGCGATGGCGGCGCCGAACTCCATGAGGGAGCGGCCGACGAGGGCCGAGGCGGGCGGGCTCAGGACATCCGCGAACAGGGTCGCCAGGGCATCGCGGTCGTGGCGCTGGGCCGCCGCGGCGGCGGCCAGCAGGGTCCGCTCGTCGTCCGACAGGCCGGGATGCGGCGGGCAATGGACCGCGAGCGGGCGCCCGGTCGCCAGCACGAGGCGCGTCATGGCGGCGTCGAGCGCGTCGGCGGCGGCGGGCGCGCCGAGGTCGGCGAAGGCCGACACGACGGGCGCGGCCGGCAGGCGGCGGCCGCGGCAGCAGCACGCCCAGGCGCGGAGGTTCCACAGCACGAAGCGCTCCGACAGGGCGAGGGCTTCGAGCGGGCTCGCGGGGGCCTGCGGCGGGGCGTGGATCATGGCGGCATCTCCGGCGGGGCGCGCGGCGCACCGGATCAGGGCGCCATCGATGCCTTGCTCTTCCGCCCATCGGAGAAGATCGTCAATATAGGGGACAGACTATTGGAGAGGTTCGAAAGCAGGACTTCCCACCCGGAAGTCTATAAGGGTTCCAGCCTGAGATCCCGTCTGGAGCGGTTTCAAAAAACCTCCGGCCCGTTCCGGGGCGGAGCCCCGGAAGTGTCGAAGGCCCGGCGTCCGGCGTCGCCCTAGCGGTTCTTGCCCGGCACCCAGAGCACGTCGCCGTCCTTCAGGTGGTTGCAGTGGCGCGACGCCACGAACAGGAAGTCCGACAGCCGGTTGGCGTAGCCGACCGCGGCCGCGCTGACCGCCTCGCCCTGGCCGACCTTGAGGTCCACCATCAGCCGCTCGGCCCGGCGGCAGATCGTGCGGGCGAGGTGGAGGTGCGCGGCGGCCGGCGTGCCGCCCGGCAGCACGAAGGACCGCAGCGGCTGGAGGTCGGCGTTGAGCGCGTCGATCTCGCGCTCCAGCCGGTCCACCTGCGCCTGCACCACCCGCAGCCGCGCGCCCTCCGCTTCACCCTCCGCCGGCGGGGTGGCGAGGTCGGCGCCGAGGTCGAACAGGTCGTTCTGGATGCGGCCCAGCATGGCGTCGAGCGCGGGCGCTTCCGTCGCGGCGTAGAGGCGCGCCATGCCGATGGCGGCGTTGCATTCGTCCACCGTGCCGTAGGCGGCGATGCGGACGTCCGACTTGCGACGGCGCTCGCCCGAGCCCAGCGCCGTCGTGCCGTCGTCGCCGGTGCGCGTGTAGATGCGATTGAGGACCACCAAGACGCCTACCCCCTGAAATACAGCACGGTCATGACCACCACGATGGCCAGGAACTGCAGCCCGACGCGCCAGCGCATCAGGCGCTGCGACGTGCTGGAACTGCCGCCCCGCACCATGTTGACGAGCCCCGCCACCAGCACGGCGAAGACGAGCCCGATCGCGACCAGGATGAAGCTGTTGGCGGTTGCGGCGGACATCGCGGTGGCCCGGTTGGCGTTCGGCCCGGTACGGGGACGGTCGCCGACCCTACGCCATCGCGCGGCGGACGGGTAGGCGGAGGGGCTGCGGCGGCGGGTCCGTTTCGGGCTCCCGACACCGGCGGTCGACGGTCTCGACCGCGGGGGAGCGCCGACGCGCGCCGCCGCTCGTGCGGCGCGCGTCGGCGGGAAGGCGTCGGCGTTTCCGTCGCCCGGTTCGAGGGCGGGACCGGGCCTTGACTCTCCCGCCGTTGAGAACAAAAAAGGAACACATCCACGGCGGAGGGCGGCACCATGGCACGGCAAGCGGAAGCGCGAGCGGACTTCGTCCCCCACCTCCCCGACCTCATCGTCAGCACGGCGCAGTGCTGGCGCGCCATCCGCGACGCGCAAACGGAGGTCGACCCGTTCGGCCGGAGCTTCGGCGCCCTCGGGGACGCCAGGGCCAGCCTCGAAACGCTGGCGCACCAGCTCACCGGGCAGAGCGGGTTCCTCGCCCTGGCGGACGCCGCGGCGCCCCGGGCAGCGGCTCCGGTGCCGGCCCGCGACGGCGCGCCCTCCTGACGGGCCATGGACGTCCCGCGGCTGTCCACATACCCCTACGTCATCGTCCGCATCGCTTGCGAGGGCTGCCGTCGCAAGGGCGCTTATCGACTCGCACGCTTGGCGGATCGCTTCGGCGCCGAAGCCGGCCTGGACGACGTCCTCAAGCGGCTTTCCGCCGATTGCCCGAACCGGGGCCTGAAGCGCTTCAAGGGGGCCTATCCCGTGTGCGGCGCGATGCTGCCGGATCTGGGATCCCCCACCCCGCCGGACGTCCCGCCGGCCGTCGCACTCCCGTCAGCCGCCACGCCGCTCCCGGCCCGCCGCCGTCCACCTTCGCCCGCCCGCCCTTCTCCGGACGGCGCGGGTCCGACCGCACGCGATCCCTGAGCCCGCCGGCGGCGGCACCGCCGTACCCCCCAGCCTGACGGCGGGCGCTCACGAAAAAGCCGGCACCCGAAGGTGCCGGCCCGAATCAAACCCGTACCGAGCGCGCTGTCACATGCCGTCGCGCATCATGTGGTGCCTGTGGTGCCGCATCCGGTCGTGACGCATCATCCGGTGCATCTCGTGACGCATCCTCTCGTGGCGCATCATGCGGTGCATCTCGTGGCGCTTCATCATGTGGTGCATGCGCCGGTCCATCGGGTCCGCCTGGGCGGGGGCGACAGCCGCGCCGAGGGTGGCTGCGAGGACGCAGCCGGCGATGAGAGCCTTGATCTTCATGTTCCGTTTCCCCCTGTGCCGATCGCCGTCCCGGGGAGGGAAGTTTGTGACCGGCTGTATGCAGGTACGGGTGCGGAGATGAACGGCTCCAGAAGGGACGAGGTTAGCGCTCGTTATTTTCGGCGCTTCGGCTGACCTGCGCCGCCCGCGACATCGCGCTTGGGCTCGCCGCCTTCTTCGAAGACTCGCCCACCCTCATCCGGCGACGGCAGGTTCGCCCGGCCCCGCACGCCGAGGCCCAGCGCGGCGGCGCCGAAGCTTCCTCGCCAAATAATATTATGGCGGAGTGAATTTCCAGCATGCAAACCTATGATGTTGCAACCGAATGTCGCGGGCGCCAGGGTGCCGCAGCCGCTGCGGGGGACGGCTGCCCTATGACCGACCGTGCCACGCTCCATGTGTTCCTGCTGTTCGCGCAAGCGCTGAAGGCATCGAGTCCGTTCGATGCGATCCGCGTCCTCCAACTCCTGCAAGGCATCAGGTCAGATGTGGACCTGCCCATGGCGGGGCACATGGATGCCGCCTTGAAGGCGAGCATCGCCGCCATGTCGGATCGCCAGGCGCACAACGTTGCGGTCGCTCGCTACACCCTCGAGCGGGTCATGATCGAAGTCGAAAGAATGCTCGACATGGACGCCGTCTAGGCCATCGCCCGGCCTCGCGCCTCGTTCCGCTCCCAACGCCCCCTCCCCTGGTGCCACACGGGCGCGGCCGGGGCCAGCCGGGCGGTGCGGCGGGAAGCGGGGATGGTGCCGGTCGCCGTGCAGCACAGGAGCAGGGCCGCGGCGTCGGCCACGGCGGCGCGGCTCAATCGCCGGCCGCCCCGGCGTCGAGCGCATGCGCGATGCGCACGACCCGCGCCGCCGCCGCGTCGAGCGCTTCCGCGGCCGCCTCGGCCAGGGCGGCCGTGCGGGCGTCGTGCCCGGCCAGTTCGGCGCGAAGCCGGTCGTTCTCGCCGTCCAGCGCGGCGATGCGGCGCTCGGCTTCGCCGACCTGGTCGGCCATGGTCAGCGCGGCCATCACGGTGATGCGGGTGTCGCCGATCTCGCCGAAGCTGCCGCGCAGCTCGTCCATCTTGGCGTCGAGCCGCGCCGCGAGCCCGGCGAGGTGATCCTCCTCGCCGTCGGCGCAGGCCAGGCGGTAGAGCCGGCCGCCGATCCTGACGTTCACCTGCGCCATGTCGCCCTCAGGCCGGGCCGGGCGGGGTGGATCCCGCCGGGGCGAGTTCGGCCAGGATGCCGCGCACGGTGGCGCCGGCCCGCTCGACCCGGACCGCGACGTCGCCGGCGACGCGGTCGAGCGCGCGGGCGCGGGCCAGCGCGGCGTCGAGCTCGACGGCGAGGCGCGACCGGTCGTCCTGCAGGACGGCATATTCGGCGTCGGCGTCCGTGCGGGCAGAATCCGCCTCGGCGCGGCGCTCGGCGGCGGCGTCGAGCGCTTCGAGGGCGGCGTTCAGCCGCTGGAGCGCGCGCTGCAGGGGGTCTGGCAGGTCCATGGTGCTCCGCGAGGGTCGGGCGGCGCCGGGGCGCGCCGCAGGACCCTGGCGAGGAATGCCGACGAGGTCAAACGGCCGCCGCGGTCATTTCCCGCGCTTCCCCTGCCAGGCCTGCATCTGGGCGATCTCGACCGCCTGGGCCTTGACGATGTCGGCGGCGAGCTTCCGCAGCTCCGGATCCTTGCCGTACTGCAGCTCGACCTTGGCCATCTCGACCGCGCCCCGGTGGTGGGGCAGCATCATCGCCACGAAGTCGCGGTCGGGGTCGCCGGAGGGCTTCACCTCCATGCCCTTCATCATCTCCTCGTTGGACGCCGCGAAGGCCTTGTCGGCCGGGGTCCGCGCCGTCGCGGCCGGCGCCATCGCGCCATGGTCCATCGTCATGGGTTCGGCGGCGGCGGCCGCGCCGGCGAGCCCGCACAGGAAGCTGCCCGCGAGGGCGATCGGCAGGAGTCTGGTCAAGGGATGGTCCTTTCGCTGGTGGTCGGGGACGGTCAGCCGAGGTCGGCGGAGCGGAGGCGCAGCGCGTTGCCGATGACGCTGACGGACGACAGCGCCATGGCGGCGGCCGCCAGCATGGGGGACAGCAGCAGGCCGAACACGGGGTAAAGCACCCCGGCCGCCACCGGCACGCCGATGCCGTTGTAGAGAAACGCGAAGGCGAGGTTCTGCCGGATGTTGCCCATCGTGGCCTTCGACAGGCGCCGCGCCCGCAGCAGTCCGGCGAGGTCGCCGCCGAGCAGCGTCACGCCGGCGCTCTGCATGGCGATGTCGGTTCCGGTGCCCATGGCGATGCCGACGTCGGCCAGCGCCAGGGCCGGCGCATCGTTGACGCCGTCGCCCGCCATGGCGACCACGCGGCCTTCCCGCTTCAGCCGCTCCACCGCCGCCGCCTTCGCGTCGGGGAGGACGTCGGCCAGGACCTCGTCGATGCCGAGCGGCCCCGCGATGGCCCGCGCCGTGGCGGCGTTGTCGCCCGTCAGCATGGCGACGCGCAGGCCCGCGGCCTTGAGCGCACGCACCACCGCGGCGGCTTCGGGCCGCACCGCGTCGGCGACGCCGAGCACGCCCGCGAGCCGGCCGTCGACGGCCACCAGGACGGCCGTGGCGCCCCGCGCCCGGAACGCCTCGGCTTCCGCCGCCAGCGCCCCGGCATCGACGCCACGCTCCCCGAGGAACGCCGCGGACCCGACCAGCACGGCCCGGCCGCCCACCGTGGCGGAGACGCCGCGGCCCGCGGGGGCGTCGAACCCGTCCGCGGCGGCGACGGCGAGCGTCCGCGCCGCGGCGGCGTCGAGGATGGCCCGCGCCAAGGGATGCTCGCTCGCGCGCTCGACGGAGGCCGCCAACGCCAGCACCTCGTCGTCCGAGAAGCCCGCTGCGGCGGCGACGCCGACGACCTCAGGCTTTCCACTCGTCAGCGTGCCGGTCTTGTCGAGCACGACCGTGTCGACCTTTTCCAGCCGCTCCAGCGCTTCCGCGTCGCGGATCAGCACGCCGGCCTGGGCTCCCCGCCCCACCCCCACCATGATCGACATCGGCGTGGCGAGCCCGAGCGCGCAGGGGCAGGCGATGATCAGCACCGACACGGCGGCGATCACCGCGTAGCTGAAGCGCGGCTCGGGGCCGACCGCCATCCAGGCCGCGAAGGCCGCGGCGGCGGCGAACAGAACGGCCGGCACGAACCAGCCCGACACGCGGTCCGCGGTGCGCTGGATGGGCGCGCGGGAGCGTTGCGCCGCGGCGACGAGCTGCACGATGCGGCTGAGCAGCGTGTCGCGCCCGACCTTGTCGGCGCGGATCACGAGGCCGCCGCTGCGCGCGACCGTGCCGCCGATGACGGCGTCGCCGGCGCGCTTCGACACGGGCAGCGACTCGCCCGTCACGGTCGACTGGTCGAGCGTCGCGTTCCCGCTCTCGACCGTGCCGTCGACCGGCACGGTTTCGCCGGGGCGCAAGCGCAGCCGGTCGCCGACCCCGATCGCGTCGAGCGGCACGTCGGCCTCGGTGCCGTCCGGGGCGATGCGGCGGGCGGTCTTCGGCGCGAGGTCGAGCAGCCCGCGGATGGCGGCCGAGGTGCTGTCGCGCGCCTTCAGCTCCAGCACCTGCCCGACCAGCACCAGCAGCGTGATCACCGCGGCGGCCTCGAAATACACCCCCACGGCGCCGCCGTGCCCGTGAAAGGCGGGCGGGAACAGTTCGGGCGCCAGGGTGGCGACCGCGCTGTAGCCCCAGGCCACGCCCGTGCCGATCATCACCAGCGTGAACATGTTGAAGTGGCGCGAGCGCAGCGACGCCCAGCCGCGCTGGAGGAACGGCCAGCCGGCCCAGAACACCACGAGGCTCGCCAGCGCGAACTGAAGCCCGTTCGACAGCTGCCCGCGCACGGGGAAACGGTCGCCGAACGCGTCCTCGCCCATGGCCAGCGCGACCACCGGCAGGGCGCCGGCGGCGGCGATCCAGGCGCGGCGGCGCATGTCGATCAGCTCGTGGTTGGGGCCGGCGTCGGCGGACACCTCCTCGGGCTCCAGCGCCATGCCGCAGATCGGGCAGGCGCCCGGGTGGTCCTGGCGCACCTCCGGGTCCATCGGGCAGATGAACGTCGTGCCGGGCGGTGCCGGCGGCTCCTCGCGCGGCGCCAGATACTTGGCGGGGTCGGCGGCGAACTTCGTCCGGCAGCCGGCCGAGCAGAAATGGAAGGCCGTGCCGGCGTGCTCGGCGTGGTGCCGCGTCTTCGCCGGGTCGACCGTCATGCCGCAGACGGGGTCCTTCGCCTTCGGGGCGAGGTACCTATCCGGATCGGCCTCGAACTTGGTCCGGCAGCCGTCGCAGCAGAAGTGATAGGCGGTGCCGGCGTGCTCGGCGTGGTGCCGCGTCTTCGCCGGGTCGACCGTCATGCCGCAGACGGGGTCCTTCGCGGCGCCGGGCGCCGGGGCGGGCTTCGCCGCGGAGCCGCAGCAGCAGCCCGTCGTCGTCGCGGCGACGGCCTCGGGGCCGTGGTGGTCGTGGGTCATGGTGTCCATCCTTGCCGCGGAGCCTGGACCTTCCCATCATGGGAGGGTCAAGGGCTTTTCGCGGGGGATGGGACGGATGCAGATCGGGCAGGCCGCGAAGGCGTCGGGCGCCTCGGCGAAGATGATCCGGCACTATGAATCCATCGGCCTGATCGCACCGGCCGAGCGGCGGGACAGCAATTACCGCGACTATTCCTCCGACGACGTGGCGCGGCTGCAATTCGTGCGCCGCGCCCGCGACCTCGGCTTCCCCATCGACCGCATCCGCGAGCTGCTGGCGCTGTGGGGCGACCGCGGCCGGTCGAGCGCCGAGGTGAAGCGCATCGCGCTCGACCACGTCGCCGAGCTGGAGGAGCGCATCGCCGGGATGCGCGACATGGTGGCGACGCTGCACCGCCTGGCCGACGGCTGCGCCGGCGATGGACGGCCGGACTGCCCGATCATCGAGGGGCTGGCCGGGTGCAGGGCTTCGCAGGGATGATCGGGCGCAGCGGGCGGACAAGCCAGGGCTCGAAACCCGGCACCGCGGGCAGGCCAGGACGCGGTTACATCCTGACGTCCCTAGCCGTCGGCCTCGTGACCGCCCTGGCCATCGCACGGGCCGACTACCTCATCGGAGAAACGGTCGGCAAGGCCTGCAATGGCAGGTGGGACGTGGTCAGATGGTCCCTGATGGTCCACGCCTGCCACCTGTCCGATGTGAACCGTTTCGACGTCGTGAACGGCGGGTTCGCCGTCCTGGTCGTTCTGGTGGCACTGCTTCCAACCCTGCTCCCCCTCAGGATCGCGCTCGTGATCCCGGTGCTGATGTATCTGGGTGACGCCAGCCGGATGCATGCGACATTCGTCAGCACAGGACGCATCTATCCGGGGATCGAACTCTGGTGGTTGCCGATCTCGTGGCTGTCGATCTTGACTCTTCTTACCGCTGTCACGGTCGCAGTGTTTCGCCAGGCGAAACTATGGCTTCGATGACCTCGACGCGGACCGATGGTGGGCGCGCATCCCATCGTCACCGCAGGTCGGCGAACACCCCCGACGGCTCCGGATAGTCCTCCTCCGGCTGGCCGCCCACCGCGCTGATCCGACGCTCGGCCGCGGCGACCGCCCCCGCCCCGTCGAGCACCCTCAGCGTCAGGTCGTACCGCCGCTCCTCGCCGTGCTTGAGCATGGCCAATTCGCCCCGCTCCCGCGCGAAGGCGTGGCCCGGGACATGGTTGGTCCCCGGCTCGATCCCGAGCGCGTAGGCGCCGGCCTGGAAGTGCTGCCATTCGGTGAAGCAGGGCAGCTGCGCCTTCACGACCTCGACGGCGAGCCCGAAGCCGAGCGCGTCGTTGACCACCGCGTAGGGAACCCGCCCGTCGGCGTCGGCCGCGAGGTCGTGCTCCCACACCTGTTCGGTGAAGCCATCGCGGGGGCCCGGCATGGCCCGGTAGCCCACGCCCTGCCGCCGGTAGCCTTCCCCGGCGTGGGACGCCATCACGACGTCGGCCACCGGCGCCAGGAAGCGCGAGCCCTCGTCGAGCACGGGATAGCCGACGTTGAGGTGGTAGAGCAGCATGTGCGGCGTGTCGTAGAAGCCGTGGTTGACCACCCGGTCCAGGATGCGGATCTCGTCCGTCCCGACGTCGGCCTCGATGCGGCGGTGGAGGTGCAGGTCCTCGCCGAACACCGCCGACTGCCGCACCGTGCCCTCGCACCACAGCGTGCAGCGGTCGCCGTCCCAGCGCTCTCCGTATCCGCCGAGCCGCGCCGGCACGGTGCCGACCCGGCCGTGGATCGTGTGCTTCACGCTCGCACGCGGGCCGTAATGGTAGTGCGGCGCGGGCTCCTCGGCGTTGAAGCCGACGTGGTCGAGCCCGCAGGTGACGAGCAGGCCGGAGAAGGAGCGCAGGAAGCCGAGCCCCCCTTCCCCCTCCGTCTCGTGCAGGCCGGGGTGGCGGAAGCCGGTGGGCGACTGCCAGCCGACCGCGCGCCCCCTGTGCTCGCAGGCGCCGATGTCCATCGCCCGGTCCACCAGCACGTCGAAGGCCAGGCCCGTGCCGGTGCGGAACTCCAGCACCCGCACCCCGCGCTCGACGCCGTCGCCGAGCGTGACGAGGCGCACGCCCGCGAAGGCGGCGAGGCTGCCTGTGCGCCGCGCCAGGTCCAGGCGCGACATCGCGCGGCCGTGAAGCTCCACCATGGCCCTACCCCCGCGGCCCTATGAACGAGGCCTGGGCCGCCAGTTCGGCGGCGCCAGCTCGAAACCCTCGAAGCGGAAGCCGGGCGCCACCGTGCAGCCCACCAGCGTCCACGTGCCCATGCTGGCCGCCGTCTGCCAGCAGCCGGCCGGCACGGCGACCTGGGGGCTCTGCCCGGCGCGGACGTCCGGGCCGAGCCGGTGCGCGGACGCGTCGTGGCCGTTGGGCGACAGGGTGATGACCAGCGGCGCCCCGGCGTGGAAGTGCCAGACTTCCGCGGCATCCACCCGGTGCCATTCCGAGAACTCGTCCCCGGCCAGCAGGAACAGGATGGCGGTGGAGCGCGGGCGCCCGTCGGCGTCCACGGCCGTGTCGCGGAACGTTTCGCGGTAATGGCCGCCTTCGGGATGCGGGGCGAGGTCCAGCGCCCGGATCACCTCGCGGGCCGACAGCGCGGCGAGGTCGCTCACGCGCGGTTCTTCCGCTCGCGCAGGACGGCGAAGACGGCCGCCGGGTCGCCGCCGGGCAGGCCCGCGGCGGCCTGCACGGCCGGCACGGCGCAGCGCAGGAACGGGTTGGCGGCGAGTTCCAGCGACAGCGTGGTGGGCAGCGTCGGGTGCCCGGCGGCGCGCAGCCGCTCGACCTCGCCGGCGCGCTCCTTCAGCACGGCATTGCCGGGCTCGACCGTGAGGGCGAACCTGGCGTTCGACACCGTGTATTCGTGGCCCGCGTAGACCTGGGTCTCGCCGGGCAGCTGCGACAGCTTCAGCAGGGAGTCCCACATGGTCGCCAGGGGAGTCTCCATCACCCGACCGCAGCCGAGCGAGAACAGCGTGTCGCCGGCGAAGAGCGCGCCCGCTTCCTCGAACCAGTAGACGATGTGCCCCGCCGTGTGGCCCGGCGTCGCCAGCACCTTGGCGGCGAGGTGGCCGACGAGGACCTCGTCGCCCTCCTTCACCCCGAGGTCGAGGCCGCCGATCTTCGCCGCCTCGGCGGCCGGCCCGACGACGCGGATCCGGGGGAACTTGGCCTTCAACGCCGGGATGCCGTCGACGTGGTCGGCATGGTGGTGCGTCACCAGGATGTCGGTGAGCGTCCAGCCCGTCTCCTCCAGCGCCTTCAGCACCGCGCCGGCTTCCGGGGCGTCGATGGCGGCGGTCGAGCCGGTGGCCGAATCGTGGACCAGCACGCCGTAATTGTCGCTGCGGCAGGGGAACTGATGGAAATGCGCCGTCATGTCCGCGTCCTCGACTCGATGGGCCGGGTCGACGCTGTAGCGCGTCCCCCGATCGACCGCACCGCCCAATGCGCGGAAAGCTGTGCGGGATCGCCGGCGCCCCGGCATATTCGGGCGGGGCGGCGGTCCGCGCCGGCCGCGGACGACCGGCCGCCCGCCCGGGCGGCGAGCTTCGCCGAGGGCCGCTGGCGCCCGGATCCTCCGGTCGTCAGTAGCGCCTCAGCAGCCGCTCCAGGTAGTCCTGCTCGACCTGCGGGCGCGACGGGTCGCCGAGGCGTCGGCGCAGCTCGTCCAGCACCTGCCGGGCGCGGGCGCCGGAACCGCCGGGCAGCGGCGTTTCGCCGTTGCCGTTCCCCTGCAAGGGCCCCCGCTGCGGATGCATCTGGCGCCCGAGCGGGTCCGTCTGCTGGCCGTTCGGGCCGCCGGTGCCCCCGTCCTCGCCTTGGCCGTCCTCGGCGTCCTGCTGCGCCTGGCCCTGGCCCTGCCCGCCCTGGGCCATCTGCTTCTCGATGCCCTGCAGGCCCTGCTTCAGCTGGCTCAGCGCCCGGCCCTGCGCCCCCACCGCCTCGTCGTTGCCGCCCTGCCCTTTCCCGAGCGCCTCCTCGGCCTGCTTCATCGACCTGGCGGCGTCGTCGAAGCCCTTTTCGCCCTCAAGGCCCAGGTCGCGCATCTGCTTCTGCACCTGGCCGAGCTTCTGGCGGAGCGCGCCCTGGCGCCCCTGCAGGTCGGCGCCCTGGCCCTGCTTGCCGCCGGAACCGGCCGCGCCCTTCTGGCCCTGCCCGCCCGGCATGCGGCCGCCCTGCTGGCCACCGTCCTGCCCGCCGCCGTCCTGCTGGCTTTGGGCCCCGTCCGTCGGCTGCCCGTCGTCGCCCGGCCGACCTTCGGGCTGGTCGCCCCCGTCTTCCGCCTGGGCGTCCTCGTCGTCGTTCGGGTCGCCCTGGGCCTTGCGGTCCTCGCGGCCCTTCTTGAACGTGTCGTCGCGCAGCGCCTGCTGGTCGCGGGCCATCGCGTCGAGGTCGCGCATCGCCCCGTTCATCTGCCGCTGCGCCTGCGCCTGCGCGCCCGAGCGGCGCTTCGCGGTCTTCAGGTTGTCGAGCACGCCGCGGAGCTGGTCGAGCATGCGCTGCGCTTCGGCGGTGTCGCCGTCCTTCGCCGCCTGCTCCATGCGGTCGATCATCTTCTGGAGCTGGTCCGGCGTGATGGTCCGGGTCCTGGCGTCCGGGTCCCGGCGGTCGGCGCGCTGCGCCGGGTCGGCCTTCCGGGCCATCTCGGCCAGGTACTTGTCGAGTTGCCGCCGCAGCGCGTCGGTCAGGCGCTTCACCTCCTCGGGGGGCGCGTTGCGGGCGAGGGCGTCCTTCAATTCCCCCTGGAGCGCCTTGAGGTCGGCTTCCGTCTTCGACAGGTCGCCCTCCTCGATCTGCAGCGCCATCGCCCACAGCAGGTCGGCCACGCCGATCAGGTCCTCGTCGGTCCGGGCCGCGTCGAGCCGCGTCTTGGCGGTGCGCAGGCCGAGGAACACCGCGGGCGGCGTGGCGAAGACGTCGGGCGCCAGCGTCAGCGCGTCGAGCGCCGTGTCGACCGCCTCGTGGTGGTCCGGGTCGAGGACGAGGTCGCGCCGCTGCTCGACCAGAGCCCGCGCCAGCGGCTGGCCGAAGCCCCGCGCCGGCAGCACCAGGCTCGACGGCGCGCTGCGGCCGGTGTTGCCGCCCTCGTCATGCGCCGTCAGCACCATCGTCACGGTGGCGCCGGCCCAGGGGCTGTCGGCGAGGTCGGCGGTGGTTTCACCCTTGCCGAGCCCCCGCGGCGCGGCCGGCAGCGCCAGCGGCACCTTCGGGGGCGGCACCAGCGTGCGCCCGGTCACGGGCTTGCCGTTCACGATCGGGGCGGACAGCAGCGCTTCCGCGGACACCACGCCGTAATCGTCGCCGATCGCGTAGCGCAGCGTCAGCGAGCCGTGCCCGTTGCGCACCGGCGCGCCGTCGAGCGCGACCGTGGGCGGCAGGTCCGGGACCGCGCGGAGGTCGTAGGCGGCGACGGTCGCGCCGTCGCGCGTCACCGTCACCCGGCCGTCGCCGCCGAGCAGGAAGCGCCGTTCCGCGGAGGCCGCCGGGGGCGGGGACGCGGGCTGGGCGGCGGGAGCGGGCGTCGGGCCGGGCCCGGCCTCGCCGGCCGGCGCGGGCGTCACGCCCCCATCGGCGGCGACCTCGACCCGGCCTTCGCCCGCGGCCCGCACCACCACGACCGAGCCCGCCGGGGCCGACACGGGCGCGGTCCGCCCGTCGGCGGACGCCGGGGCGGCACCGGCCCCCGACAGCACCACAGGGGGGCGGCCCGTGTAGGCGGGAGGGTCGATCCAACCGTCGAGGCGGAACCCGGCCGCGGGCGTGCCGGCGCCGAACCAGTCGAAGGCGGCGGCGAGGCGCCCGCCGCGGTCCGGCCCCGCCGCGAAGGCCGAGGCGGCGGCGAGCAGCAGCGCCCCGGCCCGCAGCGCGTAGCGGTCGCGCTCCACCATGCGGGGCGACGGCGCGCGGACCCGGACGGCGCCGAGCGCCGCGTCCAGCCGTCGACGGTGCAGCGCCCAGAGCGCGCGGGTGGTGGCATCGGCCTGCGGGTCCGCGAGGGCGTCCTCGGCCGACGAGATGGGGCGGTGGGGCACGCCGGAATCGCGGTCGAGCCGCGCGAGCGCGTCGCGCCGGCCGGGCAGGCGGCGGCGCACGGCGTCCCGGACGACCGCGCCGAAGGCCACGGCGAAGAGCAGCACGCCGACCGGCCGCAGGGCGCGCGGCAGCACCGTCCAAAGGCCCGACCACGACACGGCCAGGAACAGCGCGGCGAGGGCCAGAACCCCGACGACGGCCGGCCACAACCGCTCGAACACCAGGACGGCCCTCGCCCGGGCGAGGAGCCGATCCAGCGTGCCCCGTCTCGCATCCGCGTCCGCCACGGCCACACTCCCGTCTCAGCGCATCCCGCGCCAGTCTAGGGACAAACGGGACGAAACGCGACCGGCCTAGGCCCCGCGGCGGCGAAGGGGCGCGGTCAGGCGGACGGGGTGGCGCCGTCGCTCCCCTGGGACGCGTAGGCTTCCAACGCCTTGAGGAGCTTCTGCAGCTTCGCGCTGTCGTCCGTCGACGACGTCGACGCGGTGGTCGAGGCCGTGGTCGAGGACGCCGTCGAAGCCGCATCCGTCGACGGGTCCGCGTCGTCCGACGGCGCAGGACCGGGCGGCGGCCCGGGGGGCGGGCCGCTGGGCCGTCCGGCGCCGGAGCGCGACGACGTGCCCGAAGCCCCGGACGTGCCCGACGTCCCGTCCGCGGTCGTGTCGCCGTCGCCGAGGTCGCTCGACAGCGTCGTCAGCAGGCTTTGCAGTCGCTCGAGGTCGGTCGCCAGGGTGTCGGACGCGGTGGTGCCGGACGCGGTGGTGTCGCTCGCCGTGGACGAGGTGGCGTCCGTGCTCGACCCGCTCGGATCGGACGCGTCGCCGTCGTCCGATCCGCTGCCGGTCTGCAGTTGCGACAGCACCGACATCAGGCTCGACATCGCCGACCCCAGGCCGCTCGCGTCGACTGACGGGGTCGCGGTCGAGCCGGAAGCCGCGGAGGTTTCGGTGTCGGTGGATGTCGCGGTCGCGTCGACGGCGGTCGCTTGGGCCGAGGCGGCCTTCTGGCTCTGTGCCAGGTGGTGATGGTGGTGGGACTGCGTGCTGAGCGAGACTGACAAGGGGATCTCCGTCGGGAGCCGGTTCGACGATGCGTGCCCGCCGGGAACGCCCCCGCCCCGGCTCCCCAAAACCGCGGCAGGACGACGTTCGACGTGGGACGCTTTCCCACTAACGCTTGGACGTTAAGGGCTCGCTAACGCTGATGCCACGGTGGCAGTCCGGCGCCGCCGCGGGCCGGATCCCCCTTCGACCCCTCCCCGCCCGCCCGACGGCACGGTCCGCGCCGTCCGGCACGGGGCGAAAGCGAAGTCCACTCCGGTCGAGACGACGATCGACCACCGGGAAGGCGCGATGAGATTGGAGCCGTTCTAGATATAAAATCGAGAATCAGAACAATTCCGATGTGAATGCTCGGGGTGAATTTCTGCTGTGACTTGCCGTCCGCCCGTTTAAACGACCGTCATTGAACAGAGTTCGACACGATCTCGAGGGTGAGCGGCGATGATGGGTGGGATGGAGCGTTTCTTCGGGGGGCCGCGGGCGGGCGGGACGACGGGTGATCGTCGCCTTCCGGCAGCGCTGATGGCGGGCTGCGCGGCGGCGGCCCTGTTGTCCGCCCTTCCAGCGCGGGCTCAGGCGGCGGGCGGCGCCGTGGAGCTCGACCCGATCGAGGTCCAGGGCCGGCCGGCCGAGCGGGCCGTCACGCCCTATGCGGCCGCCACCGGCCCGGTGCAGGGCTTCACCGCCACGGACAGCACGGCCGGCACCAAGACCGGCTCGAAGCTGAGCGAAACCCCGGCCTCCATCTCGGTCGTCGGCCGCGACCAGATCCGCGACACGGGCGCGCAATCGGTGTCGGAAGCGACGCGCTACACGGCCGGCGTGTTCTCGGACACGTCCGGCTTCGACCCGCGCTACGACCTGTACCAGATCCGCGGTTTCGCGGCCAGCGAGACAGGCTACTACCTCGATGGGCTGCAGCTCTTCTCCTACGCCTACGTGGCCTTCAAGGTGGAGCCCTGGAGCCTCGAGCGGATCGACATCCTGCGCGGGCCGGCCTCGTCCCTCTACGGCGGCGCCGGGTCGGGCGGCCTCATCGACGCCATCTCCAAGCGCCCCACCGCCGTGCCCTACCACAGGGTCGAGATCGGGGTGAACAACTACGGCAACGCTTACGCGGCCTTCGACCTCGGCGGGCCGGTGACCGAGGGCAGCCCCTGGTCCTACCGGGTGGCGGGGATCGGCCGCGCCGGCGGCACGCAGGTCGACCACATCGACGACGACCGCGGCAACATCTCGGCGGCCCTGTCCTACCGGCCGGACGGCGCCACGACCCTGACCTTCCTGGGCCAGTACCAGCGCGACTTCACCCAGGCGGCGCAGTTCCTCCCCTACGAGGGCACGGTCCGCCCGGCGCCCTACGGCCGGATCTCCACGAGCCTGTTCACCGGCGACACCGCGGTGTCCAAGTTCGAGCGCGAGCAGGCGTTCATGGGCTACGAGTTCGAGCACAGCTTCGCCAACGGCCTGACCCTGCGGCAGAACCTGCGCTACGCCTACGTGGACACGCACGAGGTGGGCCCCTACGGCGTCGGCTACCTGACCACGCCCGCCGCGGGCGACCTCGCGCGGTACAACTTCATCACGACCGACCGCGGCCGCGAGTTCACCCTGGACAACCAGGCCCAGGCGCGCCTGGACCTCGGCGGCGTGCAGCAGACCTTCCTGGCCGGGCTCGACTTCAAGCACTTTATCGTCAACGACAACAACGGCTCCTCGGCCGCCGCCCCGCTGAACGTGCTCCGTCCCGTCAACGGCATCGTCACGACGGCTCCCGGCACGCGCTACACGCTCGCCACCGAAACGCAGAGCGACGTCGGCCTCTACGCGCAGGACGAGATCAAGCTCGGCCGCTTCGTGGCCCTGCTGAGCGCGCGCGGGGACGTCGTCGACACGAGCATCAACAACCTGCTCTACCCGTCCCAAAGCTCGGACGGCACCCCGCACGCCCTCACGGGCCGCGCCGCCCTGCTCTACAACACGGATTGGGGCGTGAACCCCTACGTGGCCTACGGGACCTCGTTCGACCCCATCATCGGCCTCAACAGCACCACGCAGCAGGCCTACAAGCCCGAGGAAGGGGAAACCAAGGAGGTCGGCCTGAAGTACCAGGCGCCCACCCTGCCCGTCACGGCCTCGCTGGCGCTGTTCGACGTGACCCGGACCAACGTGCTGACGACCGACCCCGTCAACGTGCTGACCTCGGTCCAGACCGGCGAAGAACGCTCGCGCGGCATCGAGCTCCAGGCCAACGCCACGCTGGCCGAGGGGCTGAAGGCCGTCGGCTCCTTCACGGCGTTCCACATCACCAACACCAGGGACCTGAACACGGCGATCGTCGGCCGGGTCCCCTACGACACGCCCGAAACGCTGTCGTCGCTGTTCGTCGACTACACGATCCCGGACGGCGCCCTGCGCGGGCTCGGCTTCGGGGCGGGCGAGCGCTACGTGGGCCGCTCCTACGCCGATTCCGTGAACAGCTACAAGGTGCCGGACTATTGGCTGACCGACGCGGGCATCCACTACGAGCGCGACGGCTACCGCGTGGCCGTGACGGCGCAGAACCTGCTCGACAAGACCTACGTGAGCGGGTGCTACGGCGTCGCCTACTGCTTCTACGGCGACCGCCGCCGCGTCACCGCCTCGCTGAGCTACCAGTGGTGAGGAGGAGCGGGGGCGGCCGGCCCTGGCCGGCCCCGGCCCGACCTGTCAAGGTGCGCCGTCCGTTCCAGAAGGCCCGCCCATGATCCTCCGCTCCGCCCCCGCCTCGCCCTTCGGCCGCAAGGTCAAGATCGCCGCGGCCCTGCTCGGCCTGCCGGTCTCGGTCGTCGAGGCCGACACGACGAGCCCCACCGACTCGCTCCGCCGCGAGAACCCGCTGGGCAAGATCCCCACCCTGGTCCTCGACGACGGCACGACGCTGTTCGATTCCGCCGTCATCGTCGCCTACCTCGACGCCGTCGCGGGCGGAGACCGGCTCATCCCGTCGGCCATCGGGCCCCGGTTCGCGGCGCTGCGCCTCGAAGCCCTGGCGGACGGGCTGTGCGACGCCGCGCTGCTCCAGGTCTACGAGGCGCGCTGGCGCGGGCCGGACCGGCACGACGCCGCCTGGGTCGAGCACCAGGCCGGCAAGGTGTCGCGCGCGCTCGCGGCGCTGGAAGCCGCGCCGCCGCAGGGGCCGGCCACGGTCGGGTCGATCGCGCTCGCCTGCGCGCTCGGCTACCTCGACCTGCGCTTCGCCGGCGCGTGGCGCGACGGCCATCCGGCGCTCGTCGCCTGGCTCGACGGCTTCGCCGCCGAGGTGCCGAGCTTCGAAACGACGCGCGTGAAGGCGGCCTGAAACGCGTGAAAGGCCCGGCGGGGACCGCCGGGCCTTTCACGATGCGCGAGGGTCCGCCCCGGCGTCGGCGGATGGGGACCGGCCGGATCCCGCCTCAGAAGTGGTAGTTGATGCCGGCGGTGATGTTCGACGTGCTGATGCCGATGCGGCTCACGGCGGGCGTATAGGCGAAATTGTAGGCCTGGCCGAGGTCGGTATACAGGTACTGGACCTTGCCCGACAGGTTCGGCATGAAGGCGTATTCGGCGCCGGCGCCGATGGCGTAGCCGTTCAGGTAGTTGCTGTTCGCCGCGTAGAAGTTGTTCGGCGTGTCGTAGACGGTGGAATGCAGGTTGCCGCCGGCGTAGCCGCCCGTGACGAAGAACAGAGCGCGGTCGACTGCGTAGCCGGCCCGGGCGCGGATGGTGGTCTCGTAGTTGAGGTTGCTCTTCGCCGTCAGCGGCCCGGCCGAGGTCTGGTTGCTGCCGATGCCGGCATAATCGAAATCGGCTTCGAGGCCGAGGACGAAGCGCTGGTACTGGTAATTGTAGCCGAGCGTGACGCCGATGAGGCCGCCGTTGGGGGTCCCCGCCTGGGCGCGGCCGTTGCCGTTGGCATCGCCGAAGCCGTAGCCGCCGTTGATGCCGCCGTAGAAGCCCGTCCAGGTGAAGAGCGGCGCATAGGCCGGCGGGATGTAGGCCGGGGAGCGGCGGGGGAGATCGGCGGCGGACGCGCCGGACAGGGCCGAACCGCCCAGGACGGCCGACATCGCCACGGCCGCCAACAACAGATGCTTCATCATCGAACTCCGAACCACGCGGAACACTGCCGAGCCCGACGGATGGAAGTCCGTTTCCGTCGAGCCAACGCCAGATGTTTACCCTAACGCGGGGCATCCGAGCAAATATGGCGGCAAATTGTCTAAGTTACCGAATAGCGTAATGAGTCAAATGCAAACGTTCAGCTCTCGTTTACCTTGGCTATTCGAACCCGGACTGCGCGGCGGCGGCGAATTTGATTTTCGGGGCGGCGATACATCAGGGTGAACGGCGACTTAAAAGCGCCGTCTGATCTGGCGCGCGGCGGCCGGATGGTGCGCGGCCGGGCGAGGGGCGACCGCGACGGCCTGCCGGGAGAGCCCGCAGGGCGCGATGCCGCGCCGGTAGCGGGGGCGGGGGCGGGGCGGACCCCGCCCGCCGTCAGGCGACGCCGAGCTTCTTCTGGAGGTTGGTCGACGAGGTCGTGTACTGGAACGTCAGCCGCTTGTCGGGGAACACGTAGCGGTGGACCTTCTGGGCCGCCAGCGCGGCCTCGTGGAAGCCGGACAGGATGAGCTTCAGCTTGCCCGGGTAGCTGTTGATGTCGCCGACGGCGAAGATGCCGGGCACGCTGGTTTCGAACTTCTCGGTGTCGACCGGGATCAGGTTCTCGTGGAGGTTCAGGCCCCAGTCGGCCACCGGCCCGAGCTTCATGGTCAGGCCGAAGAACGGCAGCATGGCGTCGCAGGCGACGTCGGTCGTCGTGCCGTCGTCGTGCCGCACCGTCACCCCCGACAGCGCCCCGCCCTCGCCCCGCAGGGCCGTGACCTGGCCGATCTCCAGCCCCATGCGGCCCTCCGCGACGTGGCTGCGCATGGCGTTCACGGAATGGGGCGCGGCCCGGAAGGCGTCGCGGCGGTGGAGCACCGTCACGCGCTCCGCCACGGGCTGGAGGTTCAGCGCCCAGTCGAGCGCGGAATCGCCGCCGCCGACGACCAGCACGCGCTTGCCGGCGAACTGGTCCATCCTGCGCACGGCGTAGAACACGGACGAGTTCTCGTAGGCTTCGATGCCGGCGATGGGCGGCTTCTTCGGCTGGAACGACCCTCCGCCGGCGGCGATCAGCACGGCCTTGGCTTCGAAGGCCGTCCCGGCGTCCGTCCTCACGCGGAACAGGGGCGCGTCGGGGGTGCCGACCGGTTCCAGCGCCGCCACCATCTCGCCGAAGTGGAACTGGGGCGCGAAGGGCTTCGATTGTTCGAGCAGGTTGTCGACCAGCGCCTGGCCGGTGACGATGGGGAAGCCCGGGATGTCGTAGATGGGCTTTTCCGGGTAGAGTTCGGCGCACTGGCCGCCCGGCATGGACAGGATGTCGACGAGGTGCGCGCGCAGGTCGAGCAGCCCGAGCTCGAACACGGCGAAGAGCCCCACCGGCCCGGCTCCGACGATCAGCACGTCGGTCTTGATCATCTCGCCCATCCCGGTCCCCAACCCCACGCCCGCCGACCCGGGGCGGAAGCCGAAGCGGCGCCCGGGGCTGTCACTTGGACCATGCTACGGCGGCGGGCGCCGCGCGACAATCGACGCAGGGTGACGAAGATGCGTCGGTCAGCCCTGGCGGGACGGGGTGCGCAGCACGAGGCCGTCGAGCGGCGCCTTGACCTTGATCTGGCAGGACAGGCGGGACGTGGGCTGAACCTCGAAGGCGAAGTCGAGCATGTCCTCTTCCATCGGCTCGGCCTTGCCGGTCGCCGCCACCCACGCGGGGTCGACGTAGACGTGGCAGGTCGCGCAGGCGCAGGCGCCGCCGCATTCCGCCTCGATCTCGGGCACGCCGTTGCGGACGGCGGTTTCCATCACGGTGGCGCCTTCCTCGGCGTCGATCGTGCGGGACTGGCCGGCGGAATCTATGAAGGTGATCTTGACCATGCCTCGACCGATCCGCTCCGCACCGTGAAGCCGTCCCCCTGCGGTCCGGCCCGGGTCGCGGCAGGCGCCCCGGTTCGGGCGCGGCACCGCTGGCGCGGTTCTAGGGCAGATCACCCGCCTTGGCGAGGCCGCAGGCGGCGGGCGGAACCGCGCAGCCTCGGGCCCCGCCCTCCGGGCACGGATGCCGCCAGGGCGGATC
This sequence comes from Lichenibacterium minor, assembly GCF_004137685.1. GTDB lineage: Bacteria > Pseudomonadota > Alphaproteobacteria > Rhizobiales > Beijerinckiaceae > Lichenihabitans > Lichenihabitans minor. The sequence goes on from NZ_QYBB01000008.1 coordinate 93,957, forward strand.
GCCGCGGCGCGGGATGTGGGCGGGGGAGCCCGGGCACGGCCCGGGCATGGGGACGGGAGCCCGGGCATGGCCCGGGCCGGGGATCAGGCCGCGTCGAGCAGGCTGCCGATATAGCCGCAGGCCTCGTCGACGGCGGCCCGCATGGCGGCCCGGTCCGCGTCGCCCAGCGCCGCATGGTCGCGGCCGCGCAGCGACGCCTCGTAGGTTTCCGCCAGGGTGGCGACGCGATGCGCGCCCACGACCCGGGCCGAGCCCACCAGCGTGTGGAGGAGGTCGCCCGCCGGCAGGCTCGCCACGGAATCGTCGCCCACCTCGGCGTCGAGCCCGCCCTGGATCTGCCGCGCCTGCCGCATGAACAGCCTCAGCAGCTCGGTTTCCAGCCGCTTGTCGCCGAAGCATTGGCGGGTCAGGTGGACGAGGTCGACCGGGCGCTCGCCGGTTTGGCGCTCGGCGAGGACGTCCGATCGAAGGGCGGAGGATCTCATACGCGACTCCTGCAGTCTGTCTCGGTGGGGCGGTTTCGGCCCCCTGCCCCGTCGAACGGCGGGCGGCGCCGTCGAGGGCGCAGGGCATGAGGTTTCGGGGGTGAACAAGCCGTTAACGACGTTGCCCGAAGCCGTTTGGGGGTGGTTTCAATCCCCGGAGCCTCCGAGTAGACTGGGATTTGGTTAATGTTTCGCATTCGATCCATCAGTTCCGCCCCCGCCGGCGCGGGGCCGGCGGCGACGCGTTGCTCCTGACCGCGTGAGTTCCCGATCCGGGTGAGGCGAGTATGGCCGTACAGAACGAAGCCAAGGATCCGGCGGCCGCCGCGCTCCTGGCCATCGAGGAAGCGCTCAACCTCGTCAAACTCGATTCCGAACCCGGCGCGGGACCGGACGCCCCGGCGTTGGGCGGCGCGGGCCGGGCGCCGGACCGCGACGCCGCGGGCCCTCTGCCCCGCATGACGGCCGACCGCGGCGGCCCGCTTCCCGCCGACGCGCCCTCCATCGGCCCCGCCGAAGGCGCCAGCCGCCCGGCGGGGCGCGCGACGGCCGGCCTGCCGCCGGCCGGGACCCTTTCGGCGGGCGGCGGCCTGTCGGCGGCGAACCTCCATGCCAACGACGACCGGCGCTCCGTGGGCCAGCTCCTCGCCGCCCTGCAGACCCGTCCGAGCGGCGCGCCCTTCGCGCTGGCGCTCGCCGGCTCGCTCGCCTGGGCCCTCGCATGCGGCTACGGGCTCGTGGCCGGCGGCACCTTCGGCGGGGGCCTGTCGGCGGCGAGCCTCGCCCGCCCCGAGGTGCTCGGCGGCATCGGAGCCCTGGTGGGCCCGGTCGTGTTCTTCTTCATCATCGCGGCCCTGATGCGCCGCACCCAGGAGATGCGCCTCACCACGCGCTCCATGGCGGCCATCGCGGTCCGGCTCGCCGAGCCCGAAACCATCGCCACCGAGCAGGTGATGAGCCTGTCGCAGGCCATCCGCCGCGAAGTCGCCTCCATGGGCGACGGGCTGGAGCGCGCGCTCGCCCGCGCCGGCGAGCTCGAAACCATCGTGCGCAACGAGGTCGCTAACCTCGAACGCTCCTACACCGACAACGAGCGCCGGATCCGCTCGATGATCGACGAGCTGACGGTGGAGCGCGAAGCCATCGTGGTGAACGCCGACCGCGTGCGCGGCGCCATCGCGGGCGCCCACGAGGGCCTGGCGCGCGACCTCGACTCCGTGTCCGAGCAGCTCACCGCCAGCGTGGCGGAAGCGGGCGCCCGCGTCACCGAGGCGCTGGACGTCAAGGGCCGCGAGATCGCCGAATCCATGGCGCTGGTCGGCGACGGCACGGCCGCCGCCATCGGCCAGCACGGTGCCGGCATCGCCGACCGCTTGAACGCCGCGGCCGACGACGTGGCGCAGCGCCTCGACGCCGCCACCGACCGCGTGTCGCGCGAGGTGGCCGACCAGGTCGCCTCGGTCGACGAGCGCCTGCGCCAGACCGGCGACGACCTCGTCGCCCACCTGGCCACCCGCGGCGACGCCGTGGCGGAGCGCGTAGACCTCCTCGCCATGCGCATCGGCGACGACGTGTCGGCGCGCGGCGACGCCTTGGCGGGCCGCCTGACCCGCATCCAGGAGGAGCTGCGCGAGGTCGTGACGACCTACGGCACGGCGCTGAACGGCACCCTGCAGGCCACGGGCGAGCGCATCGCGACCCGCATCGGCGAGCGCGCCGAGGCGGTGGCGGCCGATTTCGAAACCGCCAGCGAGAACATCGCGTCGCTGTTCGACATCCGCCGCGCCGAGCTCAACGCTTCGGCCGAAGGGCTGGCGTCCCTGCTCCACGACCGCACCGCCGCCGCGCAGGCGGCCTTCGACGCCGTCCAGGGCGACCTCGCCGCCATCTTCGAAACGCGCCTCGACGACCTGTCGGGCTTCGGCAAGGGCGTGGTGCGCTCCATCGACGAGCGCGCCGCGGCATCGCGCGCCTCGTTCCAGTCGGCCGCCGCCGACCTGCAGATCATGATCGAGGACCGCGAAGCCCAGCTGGCCGAGGTGGCGGAGCGGGCCACCGCGGCGGTGGCGGCCCGCGCCGGCGAAGCGCGCGACGGCATCGCGGCCGCGAGCGCCGAACTCGACGCCCTGCTGGAGCGCCACCAGTCCGCCCTCGACGCCGCGCGCGAGCGCCTCGCCGGCCGCGTCGGCGAGCACGCCGCGGGCGTTCGCGCCGCCTTCGACGCGTCCAACGACAACATGAACCGCGCCTTCGCGGAGCGGGAAGCCCGGATCGCCGACGCCGGCGACCGGCTCGCCGCCCTGATGCGCGGCACCGGCTACCGCGACGACCTCGACCGCTCCGCCGCCACCCTGGCCGAAGCGATCGACGCCCACCGCGCCGACCTCGCCGCCACGGGCGACCGCCTGTCGGGCCTGCTGGACGGCCACCTGTCCGGCACCCGCGAGGTCACCGAAGCCGCCAACGCCGACCTCGACCGGCTGTTCACCGACGGCCAGACCCGCACGGTCGCGCTGGCCGACGGCCTCGCCGCGACCCTCGGCGAGCGCTTGGCCGCCGTTCAGGACGCGCTCGGCCAGCTCCACGTCGCCATCGACGCCCATCGCGACGACCTCGGCACCGTGTCGAACAACGTCGCGGGCCTGCTCGACCACCACGTCGCCGCCACCCGCGACGCGGTCGACGGCTCCGCCGCCGCGATCGACGGGGCGCTGGACGCGCGCCGCGCCGAGCTGCAGCTCGCCGCGGACCGCATGGGCGAGCTCGTCGAGCACCACCTCGGCACCGCCCGCGGCCTGATCGAGGACGCCGGCACCTCCTTCGACACCCTGCTGACCGAGCGCCAGCGCGACCTCGCCGAGGCCGGCGACCGCTTGGCCGCGATGCTCGACGCGCGCGGCGGCGACATCGGCGGCTCGACCGACCGGCTGGAAACCCTGCTCGACGGCCACGCGACCCAGATCCGGGCCGCCATGGACGGCGCCGCCGAAGCCCTCGACGCCGCCCTGGCGTCGCGCCAGGCCGCGCTCGCCGCGACGGTGGACGCCGCCGCGGCCGCCCTCGACGGCATGGGCGCCGCGGGCGACGGCCTCGCGGCCGGGCTCGACGCCCGCCTCGCCGCGACCCGCGACGCCGTGGACGGCGCGCGCCGCGCCATGGACCAGGACAGCGCCGGCATCGTCGCCGCCGTGGAGCGCCATGCCGCGCTGGTCGAGCAGCGGTCCGCCGCCGCCGGAGCCGCGGCGGCCGGCGCCGGCGAAGCGCTGGAACGCGTCCTCGACGGCCACCACGCCCGCTTCGTCGCGGCCGGCGAAGCCCTGGCGGCCGCCATCGCGGCCCGCGCCGCGGAAGCGCAGGCGGCCCTGGCGGGCTCGGACGACGCCGTCGGCCGGACGCTCGACGCCCACAACGCGCGGCTGCGCGACGCGGACGAAAGCTTCGCCGCCCTGGTGGCCGAGCGCACGCGGGCGGCCCGCGACGGCCTGAGCGGCCTGTCGGCCGCGCTGGAGCGCGCGCTCGCCGACGGGGAAGAGCGCATCGCGGCCGTGGGCGGCCGCATGCTGGCCGACGTCGAAGCGCGGACAGCGGCGGCCCGCGACGCGCTCGCCGCCTCGGGCGAGGCCGTGGACGCCGCCTTCGAAGCGCAGCGCCGCAAGATCGTCGCCGCCGGCGACGACCTGGTCGGCGCCGTCGAGGACCGCACGGCCCACCTCAACGCGTCGCTGTTCGACGCCGGCGAAGCGCTCGGCCGCAACCTCGAGGACGGCGAAGCCCGCCTGTTCGCCGCGGGCGACCACCTCCTCGCCGCGCTCGACGAGCGCACCCAGGCGGCGCGCGACGCGTTGGCGCAGTCCGGCGACGCCCTGGCCGAGATCGTGGCCGGGCGGGGCGCGGACCTCGGCGGCCTCAACGAGGTGCTGGCCCAGCGGCTGGACGAGCATGTGGCCGCGACCCGCGGCGTCATCGGGGACGCCGAGGGCGCCTTCGAGCGCCTGTTCGCCGACCGCCGCACGGCGCTCGGCACCGCCGCCGCCGAGGCCGCCATCCTCATCGAGGAGCGCACCGCCGCGGCCCGGGGCGCCCTCGCGGCGTCGGGCGAGGACCTGCGCCGGCTCCTGCAGGAGCGCGAAGAGCTCCTGAACCGGGACGGCAACCGCCTCGTCGCCCTCATCGCCGATCGCACCGCGGAAGCGAGCCGCCTCCTCGACGCGTCCGGCGGCGCGCTCGACCGCACGCTGGGCGGCCACCGCGACGCGCTGGCGGCGACCGGCGACGGCATCGCTTCCGCCATCGAGGCCCGCACAGCCGCGGCGCGCGACGCGCTCGAAGGCTCCGTCGGCGACCTCCGCCGCGTGTTCGAAGGGCGCGAGGATTCCGTGCGCGGCGTCCTGGCCCAGCACGTCGACGCGCTGCGCGACAGCTTCGTCGAGGCGACCGAGACGGCGCTGTCGGGCCTCGGCCGCACGGCCGGCACGCTGCACCGCCGGTTCGGCGAAACCGCGGGCGAGGCCATCGCGGCCATCGGCACGCACGGCGACCGGCTCAACGCCAGCGTGGCGGACCGCATCGCCCAGTTCGAAAGCGCGGTGCTGGAGCCCGGCGGCGCCCTGGCGGACGCCATCGCGGCCCAGGCCGACCGGCTCGCCGCCGAGCTCGGCGCCGGGGGCGCCCGCATCGAGTCGGCCTTCGCCGACCATGCCACCGCCTACAACGACGGGGTGGCCCGCCACGTCGACGACCTGACCCGATCCATCGATCGCCACCTCGGCGCGCTCGACGCCGTGGTGGGCGACAAGGGCGGCGCCCTGGCCAACCGCCTGGGCGAGCGCGTCCGCGACGCCGAGGCCGGCTTCGACCGCCAGGTCGACAGCTTCGCCGAACGGGTGGACGCGCGCGCCGAAGGGCTACGCGCCGCGATCGAGGGGGCCTTCGGGCAGGTCGAGGCGGGGTTCGACGGGCGCCGCAGCGCGCTCGACGAGGCGCTGGCGCTGCGCGCGCTCGAACTCACGCAGGTGCTCGACGACGGCAGCCGCGCCGTCGGCCGCGCGCTCGACGGGCGCGCCGGGGAGATCGACGCCGCGCTGGTGGCCCGCTCGCGCGAGATCGCCGACGTGTTGGCCGACCGCACCGCCGCCCTCCAATCCGCGCTGGGATCCCGCTCGGACGAGATCGCCGCCGCTGCGGCGCGCCTCGGCGCCCTGGCGGCCGAGCTCGATGCCGGCACGGGCCTCGCCGACGAGCGGCTCGCCGCCCGCGCCGAGGAACTCGGCCGCGTCGCCGCCGCCGGCACGGAAGGCATCGGCCGGGCGCTCGACGGCTCGGCGTCGCGTGTGACCGAGCTGCTCGACCGCCGCGTCGACGGGGTCCGCCGCGCCTTCGCGGACGCGACCGCCGCGGCCGCCGCCGCCCTCGAAGACCGCACCGCCTGGATGCGCGACGCGCTGGGCAGCCGCCTCGACGAGGTCGAGACCGCCCTGGACTCCGCGTCCGACCGCCTCGGGGCGACGCTCGGCGACGGGGCGACCCGGATCGAGGGCGCGTTGGCGGAACACGTCGAGGCCGTCCAGGCGGCGGTCGACGCCGGCGCGTCCACGCTGCGCGGCGCCGGCGCGGAACTCGGCGCCGAGGTCGGCGCCGTCGGGGAAACCCTGACGGGTCACATCGGCGCGCTGCGCTCGACCCTGCGCAGCTCCGTCGAAACCCTCGACGGCACGCTCGACTCCCACGCCGCCGAAGTCGGCCGCCGGGTGGACGAGCTGAACGCCGTGCTCGACGCCCGTTCGGGCGAGATCCGCGACGCCGTCGAGACCCGCACTCGCGACATCGACGCGGTGCTGGGCACCCACGTCGCCGACCTGCGCGGCGCGCTGGACGGCGCGCTCGCCGACATCGGGGCGACGCTCGGCGGGCGGGCGATCGAGATCGGCGATGCCGTGACGGGCGGCGCCCTCGACCTGTCGCGCCACTTCACCGTGCATCTCGCGGCGCTGCGCCGCACCTTGGAAGAAACGCTCGGCGGGCTCGATGCCGCGCTGGGCACCCATGCGGCGGGCGTCAACGAGGCGCTGGCCGGCACGGGCCGCGACGTCGACCTGGCCGTGCAGGGCCAGGTCGCCGCCCTGCGCGACCTGCTCGACGGCGCCGTCCACGCGGTCGACGGGGCGCTGGCGACCCGGGCGGTCGAGATCCACGGCGTGCTGGCCGACCGCGTCGGAGACATCGACGCCGGCATCGCCGCCCAGGTGGCCGAGCTGGGGCGCCTGCTCGACGCGGCGCAGCACGGCCTCGACGGCGCGCTGGGGTCCCGCGCGGACGCCATCAAGGACGCGCTGGCGGCGGGGTCGGAGGACCTCAACGCCACCCTGAAGACCCATGCGGCCGGGCTGCAGCTGCTGCTCGACGGCGCCGCGCGCCGCATGGACGGGGAGCTCGGCGCCCGCACGGGCGAGCTCGACCGGACGCTGGCGCGGCGGGCCGCCGAGGTGGAAAACGCCGTTCTGGCCCACGCCGACGACTTCGGGCGAGGCGTCGACGCGTCCCTGGAGCGGCTCGACGGCATGCTGGGCGCGCGGGCCGACGAGATCGCCGGCGCCCTCGACAGCCGCCGCGGCGACATCGAGGCGGCCCTGTCGTCGAACCTCGATGCCCTGAAGGGCCTGCTGGACGCGGCGGCCGGCGACCTCGACCGCGCGGTCGGGGCGCACGGCGCCGAGGCCGGCACCGCGCTGAAGGCCCGCATCGACGCCGTGCTGGCCTCGGTGGGCGCCCGCATGGACGACGTGTCGGCGGCGCTCGACACCCGCGGCCGCGGGCTGTCGGACGCCTTGGCGGAACGTTCGGGCGAGCTGCGCCAGCTGTTCGAGCGCGAGGGTGCGCTGCTGGTCGACCTGCTGTCGGCGCGCGGCGGCGACGTCGTCCAGGCCCTGGCGGGCGCCGGCGAAACGGTGGCGACCACCATCGACGAGCGCGCCAGCCACCTCCTGTCGGGCCTCGACGCCCGGCTCGGCGACCTCGACGGCCGCGTGCTCGGCTTCGACGAGAAGGGCGCCGAGATCGCCGCCGCCGTGGCGCGGGCCGGCGACGGCCTCCGCGGCGCGCTGGACGAGGCCGCCATCCGCTCGCTGTCGGTGGTGGCGACCACCGGCGAAGACCTGCGGCGGGGCCTCGCGGCCCTCATCGCCCGGATCGACGCCGCCAGCGGTGCCCTGTCGGGCCTGCTCGAGCGCGCGGGTTCCGGCCTCGAAGCGGTCGAGGGGGCGCTCGGCGTCCGCGTCGTGGCCTTCGGCGAGATGCTCGACGGCGTCGGCCGGCAGGTCGAGGCCATGCGGTCCACCGCCGGCGTGGCGCTCCACGACGCGGGTTCGGTGGCGGGCGCGCTGGAACAGCACCACCGCGCGCTGGCGGGGTCGGCGCGCGACCTGCGCGCCACCCACGAGGCCGTGGAATCCGAGATCGAGCGGCGGCGCCTCGCCCTCGACGCGCTGGCGTCGAGCATCGGCGACCGGGCCGGCGAACTCGACGCCGCGATGGGGCACTTCACCGTGCTGATCGACGAAACGCTGGGCGCCGCGGAAAGCCGCGCCCGCGACCTCGGCACCTACCTGGCCGAGGCTGCCCAGGCGGCCGCCGGCGCGGTGGGCGATCACTTCGACGAGGTGCGCTCCGCGACGGGCCGCGAAGGCGAAAGGGCCGCCGCGGCGCTCGAGGAGGCCTATGCCGGGGCGGTGCGCGACATGGAGCGGCTGTTCGCCGACGCCGTGGAGCGGTTCCGCGGCTCGGCCGGCGAAGTGCAGGGCATGGCGGCCGAGATCGCCCGCCAGTTCGAGGACGCCCGCGACGACCTGCGGCGCGCCACGATCGAGCTGCCGCGCGAAACCGCCGAGCAGGCGCAGGAGGTCCGCCGCGTCATCGGCCAGCAGGTCGAGGCGTTGGAAGCCCTGACGGCGCTGATCGCCCACGTGGGCGAGGGCGAGGACGGCGCCGCCCTGCCGCGCGAGCGGCCGGCCGCCTCACGCACGCTGTCCGCCCCGGCCCCCGCGCTTCCCGCCCCCGGGAGCCCGGCGTCCTCGGCCCCGTCGCCCGCGGGTCAGGTTTCCACGTCGACGGCCCTGGGCAAGGGCGGCAAGCGCGGCGGCTGGCTGTCCGACCTCCTGGCCAAGGTCGACCGCGACGACGCGGCCGACGAGGCCACGCGGGCGGAAGCGCCGCAGCCCGACGCGGTGCCGGTCCCGGCCGCGCCGCCGGTGCTGGCCGGCGAAGCCGGCGGCACGGCGGGCGCTCTGGCGGCCCTCGACGGCGTGGCGTCCAACATCGCGCGGCTGATCTACGACAGCGCGCTGATCGATGCCTGGGACCGCCACGCCCAGGGCGAGCGCGGCGCCTTCACGGAGCGGCTCTACACGCCCGCGGGCCTGACGAGCTTCGCCGAGATCCGCCGCCGCTACGAGGCGGACGCGGCCTTCCGCGAAACCGTCGACCGCTACCTCGGCGAGTTCGAGCGGCTGCTGCGCGGTGCGGGCAGCGGCGACACGGACGGCGCGCGGGTGCGCGGCATCGTCGCGGCCGCCACCGGCAAGGTGTACGTGCTTCTGGCCCACGCGGCGGGGCGGCTCGATTGAGCCGCTTCCGCCGGGGCGGCGCCGGGGCGGTGCGGGATCGAAACGTCCGGCGCGGCCCCGGCGTCGGGCCGCGGCCGCGGTTCAGTCCATCACGGCCGCTTTGAGGATGCACACCATCGTGGCATGGGCCGGCGTCGATCCCGTGTTGCGGATGACGTGCGGGCGGTCGCAGCGGTAGCGGAGCGTGTCGCCGGCGCGGGCGTGCTCCAGCCGGCCGCCGACCGACACCTCCAATTCGCCGTCCAGCACCGACAGGCACTCGATCGAGCCGCGCTGGTGCGCGTCGGATTCGAGCACCCCGCCCGGCTCGGCGTGGAAATCGTACCATTGCAGCCAGTCGACGGTCTTGATCCAGCCGATGATGGCGAGGCGGCAGCGGCCGTCGTCGGACAGCAGCATCGGCATGTCGGTGCGTGACGTCTTCTCGACGAAGGGCTCGTCCTCGGCGCCCTGCAGCACCTTGTCGATGGACACGTCGAGCGCCTGGGCGAGGCGCCAGATGGTGGCGAGCGTCGGGTTGGTCTCGTTGCGCTCGATCTGGCTGATGATCGATTTCGCGACCCCGGATTGTTCCGACAGGTCCGACAAGGACAGGTTGTAGGCCTTGCGCAGCCGCTGCACGGTGCGGCCGAGCTGCCCCGACAGGGCGCTCGCCCCCGCTTCCAGCGCCTTCGCCTTGTCACGACCCTCGACGCCCACGGCATGCTCCCCGATCCGTCCGCGATGATAGACGATTTCGTTCGGGATATCGAACGCCAGAGTGCATCGTGCCCCCGCCGCGGCGTCGGGGAGCCCGTCGGCGCGGGCTGCGCCGCGGCCGGGCGGGGGCCGCCGTTGCCCCAAAGCCACCCTCCACCGGCTTTCGCCGTGGCGGGATTGCGGCGGCGGGGAGCCGACGCCATTATCGTTCGGCCGTCACACGGGCGCCACGCAACCGAGGCTAGACACGGATCGACGCGAGCAGATCCCTCGAAGCCGGCTCCGCGTCCCCGAGCTGTCATCCGTCGCGCGGCCGGCATGGCTTAGAGTCGCCAGCGTCGACGAAGGAGCGCCGAGTAACGCGATGACGCAGAAGACCGCCCACTACCGGACCCTGTTCATCTCGGACCTGCACCTCGGAACCCGCGGGTGCCAGCACGCCCTGATCCTCGATTTCCTCAAGCACAACGACGCCGACACCATCTACCTCGTCGGCGACATCGTCGACGGCTGGAAGCTCAAATCCGGCTGGTACTGGCCGCAGGCCCACAACGACGTCGTGCAGAAGCTGCTGCGCAAGGTGCGCCGCGGCAGCCGCATGGTGTACATCCCCGGCAACCACGACGAGTTCGCCCGCGAATACGTCGGCATGACCTTCGGCGGCGTCGAGGTGATGCGCACCGCCATCCACACGACCGCGGACGGCCGCCGCCTGCTGATCACCCACGGCGACGATTTCGACGTGGTGGTGCGCTACGCCGTGTGGCTCGCCTATCTCGGCGACTGGGCCTATCGCGCCGCCCTGGTGACGAACCACGCCTTCAACGTCGTCCGCCGCCGGCTCGGCTTCCCGTACTGGTCGTTCTCGGCCTGGGCGAAGCTGAAGGTGAAGAACATCGTGTCCTTCATCGGCGAGTTCGAGACCGCGCTGGTCGAGGAGGCCGCGCGCCACGATGCCCAAGGCGTCGTGTGCGGCCACATCCACCACGCCGCCATGCGCGAGATTGGCGGCATCACCTACGCGAACTGCGGGGACTTCGTCGAATCCTGCTCCTTCGTGGCCGAGCACCACGACGGCCGCCTCGAGGTGATGCGCTGGCTCACCACGGGCAGCGCCACCTCGGCCGTCGCCGAGGCCGACCTCGACCTCAACCTCGGCGAGGAGGCCGCCAAGGCCGCCGCCTGATGCGGATCCTGGTCGCCACCGACGCCTGGCACCCTCAGGTCAACGGCGTGGTCCGGTCGATCGAGGCGCTGCGGCGCGAGGCGGCCGACCTCGGTGCCGAAATCCTGCCGGAAACGCCGGAAGGCTGGCCCACGGTCGGCCTCCCCACCTACCCGGACATCCGCCTGGCGCTCGTCACGGCGTCGCGGCTCGGGCCTCGCATCGAATCCCTGCGGCCCGACCACGTCCACGTCGCCACCGAGGGGCCGATGGGCCTGGCGGCGCGGCGCCACTGCCTGCGCGTCGGCCGGCCCTTCACGACGAGCTACCACACGCATTTCCCCGACTACCTCGCGGCACGCGCGCCCGTCCCCCGTGCCTGGAGCTACGCCTGGCTGCGGCGCTTCCACAACGCCGGCTGCGGCACCATGGTGGCGACCGCCACGGTGGCGGAGGACCTCGGGGGGAGGGGTTTCGCCCACCTCATGCGCTGGTCGCGCGGCGTCGACCACGCGCTGTTCCGGCCCCGCGACCATGCGGTGCTCGACCTGCCGCGGCCGATCTTCCTGTGCGTCGGGCGGGTCGCGGTGGAGAAGAACGTGGAAGCCTTCCTGAAGCTCGCCCTGCCCGGCACCAAGGTGGTCGTGGGCGACGGGCCGGCGCGGGCCGACCTCGAGGTCCGCTATCCCGCGGCGCGCTTTCTCGGCGTGCGGACCGGCGAAGCGCTGGCCGAAATCTACAGCAGCGCCGACGTGTTCGTCTTCCCGAGCCGCACCGACACGTTCGGCAACGTCATGCTGGAAGCCCTGGCGAGCGGGCTGCCGGTGGCGGCCTATCCGGTGCCGGGGCCGCGCGACGTGCTGGCCGGCGGCGACGCCGGCGTGATGCGGGACGACCTCGGGGACGCCTGCCGCGCCGCCCTGGCGGTGCCGCGCGAGCGGGCGCGCGCCTTCTCGCTCGGCTACACGTGGTCGGCCAGCGCCCGGCAGTTCATCGCCAACGTGGCGCGGGCCCAGGCCGACGCCGCCCCGCGGACCGCCGCGTGACGCCCCCCTCGCTGGCCTGGGCGGTGCTCGCCGTGGCGGGGCTGCTGGAGGTCGCCTGGTCCTACGCGATGAAGCGGTCGGACGGGTTCACGCGGCTGTGGCCCAGCGTGGCGACGCTGGCCGCGGCGGCGCTGAGCTTCGCGCTGCTGTCCTTCGCCCTGCGCTCACTGCCGCTCGGTACCGCCTATGCGGCCTGGACCGGCATCGGCGCGCTGGGTGCCTTCGCGCTCGGCGTGGCGGTGCTGGGCGAGCCCGCGTCCGCGCTGCGGGTCGGCAGCGTCGCGCTGATCCTGCTCGGGATCGTGGGGTTGAAGCTGGCGTCGGGGGACTGACGCCGGCGGGTCACGCCGGCGACGCCGCCCCGTCGACCCGTCCGGCCCCGGCCGCCGCGGGCACGCCCCGCGGTGGGGCCTGGATGCCGTAGAAGCCGATGTAGAGGGCGGGCAGGAACAGCAGCGTGAGCGCCGTCGCCACCAGGATGCCGCCGATCATCGCCACCGCCATCGGGCCCCAGAACACCTGGCCGGCGATGGGGATGAGCCCCAGGCTCGCCGCCGCGGCGGTGAGCAGGATCGGCCGCATGCGGTGCTCGGTGGCTTCCACCACGGCCTGCCAGCGGTCCATCCCGGTCGCCTCGTATTCGTCGATCTGGGTCACCAGGATCACCGAATTGCGGATGATGATGCCGATGAGGGCCAGGATGCCGAGGATGGCCACGAAGCCCATCGGCTTGCCGGACCCCAGCAGCGCGATCACCACGCCGATCAGCCCGAGCGGCGCCACGCTGGCCACCAGCAGCAGCTTGCCGAAGCTTTGCAGCTGCACCATCAGCAGCGTCGCCATGGCGAGCAGCATCAGGGGCGCGACCGCCGCGATGGGCCCCTGCCCCTTGGCGCTTTCCTCGACGGCGCCGCCGGTGGCGAGGCCGTATTCGGCCGGGAGCTTCGCCGCGAAGGCCGCGATGGCGGGCGCCAGTTCGGCCACCACGGTGGCGGGCTGCACGCCGTCGGCGATGTTGCTCTTCACCGTGATGGTGGGCAGCCGGTCGCGCCGCCACACGATGGGCTGCTCCAGCCCGTCGTGGATCGTGGCGAAGGACAGGAGCGGCACGACGGTGCCGTTGGACAGCGGCACCTGCAGGCCCTGCAGCGTGTCGACCGTGTCGCGCTCCGTGCGCTCCGCGCGGCCGACGATCGGCACGAGGTAGATGCTGTCGCGCACGTCCGTGATGGTCGTCCCGCCCACGATGCCGTTGAGCAGCCCCGCCACGTCCTGCGACGTCACGCCGAGCTGGCGCGCCTTGTCCTGCAGGACGTCGATCCGCACCACCTTGCCGGGCTCGTTCCAGTCGAAGGTGGGCTGGCCGACATGGGCGTTGGCGGCGACGATGTTGGCCAGCTCCAGCGCGCGGTCCCGCACCACCTGGAGGTCGGGGCCGGACAGGCGGTACTGGACCGGGCGGCCCACCGGCGGGCCGAGGTCGAGGGGGTGGACGAAGACGTCGATGCCGACGAAGTCGTCGGCCGCGAAGCGGCGCAGCTTCTCCTGCACGCGCTCGCGGGCGGCGAGGTCGCGCGGCTCCAGCACGATCTGCCCGAAGAAGGCGTTGGCGAGCTGCTGGTCGAGCGGCAGGTAGAACCGCACCGCCCCCTGCCCCACGTAGGAGCTCCAGGACCGGATGTCGGGGTCGCCGGCGAGCGCTTTCTCGAAGCGGTCCATCTGGCGGCGGGTTTCGGCGATCGAGCTGTTCTGCGGCAGCGTCATGTCGACCAGCAGGTCGGGCCGGTCGGCCGACGGGAAGAACTGCTGCTGCACGAAGCCCATGCCGACGAAGGACGCGACCAGCAGCGCGGCGCAGAAGCCGACCGTCAGCCAGCGGCCCCGCATCGCCACGGCGAGCATGACCGAGAAGGCCCGCGCCACGGCGCCCTTGCGGTCCGCGTGGTGCTTCACCCTGCGGGGCAGCAGCGTGACGCCGATGAGCGGCGCGAAGAGCACCGCCACGATCCAGGACACGACCAGCGACGCCGCGATGACGACGAACAGCGAATAGGTGTATTCGCCCGCCGACGACCCGTTGAAGCCGATGGGGATGAACCCCGCCACCGTCACCAGCGTGCCGGTGAGCATCGGGAAAGCGGTCGACGAATAGGCGAAGGTGGCGGCGCGGCGCAGGCTTTCGCCGCGCTCCAGCCGCGCCACCATGGTTTCCACGGTGATCATCGCGTCGTCGACCAGCAGGCCCAGCGCGATGATGAGGGCGCCGAGCGAGATGCGCTGCAGCGACACGTTCATCTCGCCCATGACCACGAACACGATGGCGAGCACCAGCGGGATCGAGCAGGCGACGACGAGGCCCGCGCGGAAGCCGAGGCTGACGAAGGACACGAGGAGCACGATGGCGACGGCTTCCACCAGCGCTTCCGTGAAGCCGCCGACCGCTTCCTCGACGACCTTGGGCTGGTCCGACACGAGGTGCACGCCGACGCCGACCGGCAGCTCCGCCTCGACCTGGCGCATGCGCGCCTTCAAGGCGTCGCCGAAGTGGAGGAGGTTGCCGGACGGCTGCATGGCGATGGCGAGGCCGATGGCGGGCTTGCCGCCGTAGCGGAACATCGGCTGGGGCGGGTCCACGGTGCCGCGCGAAATGTCGGCGATGTCGCTCAGCCGGAAGAAGCGGTCGTTGATGCGCAGGTCGATGGCCTTCAGGCTGTCCTCCGAGCTGAACTGGCCGCCGACCCGCAGGCTGACGCGCTCGGGCCCGGCCTGCACGACGCCGGACGGCGAGATGGCGTTCTGGGCCTGCAGGGTCTTGATGAGCGTCTGCGTGTCGACGCCGAGGCCGGCCATCTTGCGGATGGAGAAATCGAGGCGGATCTCCTCGTCCTGGGTGCCGAGGAGCTGCATCTTGCCGATGCTCGGCACCTTGAGGATGTCGGTCCGCACGCGCTCGACGTAGTCGCGCAGCTGGCGGAAGCTCAGGCCGTCCGCCGTAAAGGCGTAGACGTTGCCGAAAACGTCGCCGAACTCGTCGTTGAAAAAGGGCCCCTGGACGCCCGAGGGGAAGTCGCCCGCGATGTCGCCGATGTGCTTGCGCACCTGGTAGAAGACCTGGCCGATGGCGCGCTTGTCGATGGTGTCCTTGAGCTGCACGAAGACGGTGGTCTTGCCCGGCGTCGTGTAGCTCTTGGTGTAGTCGAGCGCGTCGATCTGCTGGAGCTCCTTCTCGATGCGGTCGGTGACCTGGTCCATCGTTTCGCCCACGGTGGCGCCGGGCCAGGAGGCCGACACGATCATGGTCTTGATGGCGAAGGGCGGGTCCTCCTCGCGGCCGAGGCCGCGGTAGGCCATGACGCCGGCCAGCAGCGACACCAGCATCAGGAACCACACGAAGGAGCGGTGTTCGAGCGCCCATTCGGACAGGTTGAAGCCGGGCGCCTCCGGAAGGTCCTCGGCGGGGATCTCGGGTGTCATCGCATCCCCCTTCAAAGCGGCTTGCCGAGGCGCACGGCCTGGCCTTCGGACAGGCTGTGCACGCCCGCGATGACGACCTCGTCGTCGGCGGCGAGGCCGGTTTCCACCGTGACGGCATCGGCGCCGCGGTCGGCGACGGTGACGTCGCGCGACACGACCCGGTCGCCGGTGACCAGCCACACGGCGTCATGGCCGTCGCGGCTGCGCAGGGCGGTCGCCGGCAGGGCGATGCGGGGCGGGATCGGGCGACGCAGCGACACCGCGACGGTGGTGCCGAGGCGGAAGGCGGGCGGCGGCCCTTCCAGGGTCAGGCGCACCCGGCGGGTGCGGGTGGCGCTGTCGGACTGCGGCGCGATCTCGCGCACCGCGCCCCGCGCCGTGACGCCGGGGGCGGATTGCAGCGCCACCGAGAAGGCTTCGCCGGGGCGAACCCCGCCGATCAGTCCGTCGGGGATGTCCACCACGGCCTCGATCACGTCAGGCCGCGCCACCGTGACGACGGATTGGCCGGCCGGCACCACCTGCGCCACCTCGGCGGTCCAGGCCGTGACGACGCCGGCGCCGTCGGAGCGCAGCTCCGTGTAGCCGAACTGGTCCTGGGCCTTCTGCAGGCCCGCGCGGGCCTGGACGAGGCGGGCCGCCGCGGTGTCGGCCGCCGCCGTCGCGGTTTCGAGCTGGGCCTTCGTGACCGAGCCGCCGTCGTAGAGCCGCTTCTGCCGCGCCGCGGTGGCGGCGGCGTTGCTGTTCTGCGCTTCGGCGTCGGCGACGTCGGCCTTGGCCTGGTTCAGCGCGAAGGAGGGCACCTTGGCGTCGAGCGCGGCCAGGCGCTGGCCGGGCTTGACGAGGTCGCCGACCTCGACGTCGCGCGCCACCATGCGGCCGGCGATCTGGAAGCCGAGCTTGGCGGAATAGCGCGGCTCCACCGTGCCGGCGAAGGGCCCGAATGTTTCGGAGGTGACGGGGGCCACCACGGTGTAGAGCACGGGTCGGACGGGGACGGGCGCCTCGGCCTCCTTCCGGTCGCAGCCGGCGAGCGCGAGCGCCGCCGCCATCACGAGCCACGGCGGGTTCGGCGTTCCCCGCGTCCCCCGGCGAAACCCGGGCACCGCGCCCCGACCGCGTCGAGCCTCGCTCACGGCGCGCCTCCCTCGACGGCGTCGACCGCCTGACCGGGCCGCAGGAACTGGATCCCCGCCGTCACGACGCGCTGCCCCGCCTCGACGCCGGAGGACAGCACCATAGCGTCGTCGAGGTAGCGGGCCACCGTCACGGGGTGGAGCGACACCGTCCCGTCCCGCCCCAGCACCCACACGGCCGGCCCGTCGCCCTGGCGGAACAGCGCGCTCCACGGCAGGGTGATGCCGCGCTGCGGCCGGAACCGCCCCGTGCCCAGCACCGTGGCGCCGAGCGACATGCGCGGGGGCGTCGCCGCCAGCGCCACCTTCACCCGCACGGTGCCGGACGCCGGGTCGACCGTGGGCGAGATTTCGCGCACGGTTCCGGTCGCCACGACCGACGGGTCGGACTGCAGCGCCACCGCGATGCCGCCTTTCGGGGGCTCGACCAGCAGCGCCTCGTAGACGTTGAACACGGCGTCGCGCGGCCCGTCCTGCGCCAGCGTGAAGACGCGCGTGCCCGCCCCCACCACCTGCCCGACCTCGGCGTCCCGCGCCGTGACGATGCCGGCCACGCCGGAGCGCAGCTCCGTGAAGCCGAGCTGCTCCTCGGCCGTGCCGAGGGCCGCCTGGGCGGAATCCACCGACGCCTGGGTGACGCGGAGGCTCTGCTCGGCGTTGTCGAAGGCGCTGCGCGTCGTGTAGCCGGAGCCCATCAGGCTCTTCTGACGGGCGAAGCCGAGCTGCGCCTGGGTGAGCAGCGCCTGCGCGGAAGCCAGCGCCGCGCGGGCGTTCTGCAGGTTGGCGGTCTGTTCGGCGGGGTCTATCGTCGCCAGCACCTGGTCGGCCGCGACGTGCTGGCCGACCTCAACGGCGCGGGTGGCGATCTTGCCGCCGGCCCGGAACGACAGGTCGCTGGTATAGCGCGGCTCGACGTCGCCCGTCAGCGTGATGGCGGGGGCGAGGTCGCGCTGCAGCGCGGTGGCGACCATCACGCGCAGCCGCGGCTTCGCCGGCGCGTCCTCGGCGGCCTGGCAGGAGGGGGCCGCGAAGGCCGCCGCGAGGGCGGCAGCCGCGACGGCGGCGGGGATGAGACGGGGGATGCCGGGCATGGGGGGCCGAACTCGGGATTGACGCCGAGCGGGATAGCACGCACGATACAGACCGTCCAGTCGGTTTGTTCGGAGGTCGCGGCGTGGCGGTGAGGCGGAGGTCGGCGCAGACGCCGGAGGTGATCCTGGAGGCCGCCGAAGCCTTGATCCGGCGCGAAGGCGCGGCGCGGCTGACCATCGACGCCGTGGCGGCGGAGGCGGGGCTGTCCAAGGGCGGGGTGATGCACCACTTCGCCAGCAAGGACGCCCTGATCGCCGCGATGGTGCGCCACCAGTTCGGCCGCATGGACGCCGAGATGCGCGAGATCGAGGCCGGCCTGCCGCCCTCGCGGATCGCGCCGCTCCTGGCGATGATCCGCCACGCCCGCGCCCATTACGGCCGCGAGGACGGGTTTCCCAAGGCGCTGCTGGTGGCCTCGGCCGAGAACCCGAAGGCGCTGGAGGGCTTTCGGGACAAGATCGCCGAAACGCTGGGCAAGATCGACGGCGCCGGCGCGCCGGGCGCACCCTCGGTGCTGTTCTTCGCCGCGCTGGGCCTGCTGCTGACGGAAAGCCTGGGGTTCTTCGAATACGAGGACACGAAGGTGGGGGCGCTGCTCGACGCGCTGGAGGGGATGGCGGAACGCGAATGACGGCGACGGGTGCGGAGCCGCCGTGCCCCCTTCACGGGGGCGAGCGTGCTTCGGCGGACGACGGCGTCCGCCCCGCACCGCAGGGTGGGGCGGCGAAGCGGACGGGCGGGTCCGAGGCCCGCAGGGCCGACGCCGCCACGGGTCCGGCGGATGCGGGACGCGTCATGACGCTGGACCCGGCACGGATCGCCGAGCGGGGAAGGGCACCGTCGTCCCGGCGCCGAGCCTTCGCCCGACCGGCCGCATGCGACGCGGCGGTCGGTCGACCGCCGTCCGCATGGGGCCAGACCTGCGCTCCGGCCCCGGTCAGACGAGTTTGAAGTGGTTGATGTCGAGCTTCGCCCCAGACAGGAACTGGATGCTGTCGCCGGCCTTGTCGATCGTCAAAAGACGGCTGCCGTCCGTCTGGACCCCGGCTTTGGAGTTGGCCTGCTTGATGGCGGCGGCCAGATTGGCATTCTGCTGTGCAGCCGTCGATCCGAAGAAGGCCTTGGAGATCTCGATCGTCTCGCTGTTGTTGCCGCTGTCGTCCACCACGCAGGCGCCGATCATGCCAAACGTTTGTGCCTTCGAGCCGACGCCGTAGACGAACGTGTCCGATCCGGCACCGGTCACGAGAGACGTTCCCTTCGCGCTGTACACGAAATCGGTGCCCGTTCCCGCGTAAACGGTGTCGGAATCGCCGGACGTGAGGGTCGTGGCTCCCGATCCGAGTTCGATGGTGGATCCCGACGTCTGGCTCGCCTCGACCACCTCCGATGCGGTGTGCGACGACAGGTCTATCGTGGTGTTGGAGTAGCTTTTGCCGAACTGCAGGAACTTCGGAAGCGCCATGACGATCAACCCTCGAGAATCAAAGCGGGAAGGGGCGTTGCGAGCCTGGAACGACGCTTCGGCCGCCCGTCGGCGGGTCCCGCATCCCCGCCGGCGTTGTTCACCATAGAGCGGCACCGTATGCAACCACAAAGTGCAATGGCTTAGCTTGAGCTGATCCCGCGGAAGGACCGGTCGGACCGTGGCGGGCGCGCGGGCCACGGATCCAGCGGCCCGCGATCGAGGCCGCTTTCCGCGTGGCGAAACCGTCGACCGGGACGCGTGTGACCGCTTCGGAGCGGGCCGAAGGCCGGCCCCGGAGGACGGCATCATGGGTCGCGACCTCGAACTGTCGCGAGCCGATGCGTCACGAACCCGGTGCGGCTTCCACCGCCGGCGCGGGCTCCAGCCCCGCCGCCACCGCGTCCTCGACCCGCTCCAGCCACACGAACTCCAGCGCGTCCCGCACGTCCTCGGGGATGTCGTCGTAGTCGCGGCGGTTGCGGGCGGGCAGCATCACGCGGGTGATGCCGGCCGCCGCCGCCGCCAGCACCTTCTCCTTGATGCCGCCCACCGGCATCACCAGCCCGCGCAGGCTGACCTCGCCCGTCATGGCGGTGTCGGGGCGCACGGGGCGGCCGCCCAGCAGCGACACCAGCGCCATCGTCATGGCGACGCCGGCGCTCGGGCCGTCCTTGGGCGTGGCGCCGGCCGGCACGTGGATGTGGATGTCGGCGCCGTCGAGCGCCTTCGGGTCGATGCCGAGCGAGAGCGCGCGGCCCTTGACGAGGGATAGGGCGATCTGCGCCGATTCCTTCATCACGTCGCCGAGCTGGCCCGTCAGCAGCAGGCCGCCGCGCCCCGCCGAGCGCGCGGCCTCGATGAACAGGATCTCGCCGCCCACCGGCGTCCAGGCGAGGCCGGTGGCGACGCCGGCGAGCCCGGCGCGCATCCCGGCCTCGCTTTCGAACCGCGTGGCCCCCAGGATGGCGGGCAGGTCGTCCGGCGTCACGACGACGCTCTCGGCCTCGCCGCTGGCGATCTTCACCGCCGCGTGGCGCATCACCGCCCCCACCTCGCGCTCGAGGTTGCGCACGCCGGATTCCCGCGTGTAGCCGCCGATGATCGCGCCGAGGGCGTCGTCGCCGAGGTCCACCTGGCCGGGCTTCAGCCCGTTGGCCTCGGTCTGCCGCCGCACGAGGTACCGCTTCGCGATCTCCAGCTTCTCGGCCCGCGTGTAGCCGGCGAGGGTGATGATCTCCATGCGGTCGCGCAGCGGCCCGGGGATCGAATCCAGCATGTTGGCGGTGGCGATGAACACCACGCGCGACAGGTCGAAGGGCGTGCCGATGTAGTTGTCGCGGAAGGTGGCGTTCTGCTCGGGGTCGAGCACCTCCAGCATGGCGGCCGAAGGGTCGCCCCCCATGCCGCGCCCCATCTTGTCGATCTCGTCGAGCATCATCACGCAGTCGCGGGCGCCGGCCTTGCGCAGGCCCTGCACGATGGTGCCGGGCAGCGCGCCGATGTAGGTCGAGCGGTGGCCGCGGATCTCCGCCTCGTCGTGGACGCCGCCCAGGCTGACGCGCACGAAGGGGCGCCCCATGGCGCGGGCGATCGACTGGCCGAGCGACGTCTTGCCGACGCCGGGGGGGCCGGCGAAGCACAGGATCGGCGCCTTGCCGTTGGGGGCGAGCTTGCGCACCGCGAGATATTCGACGATGCGGTCCTTGATCTTGCCGAGCCCGAAATGGTCCGCGTCGAGCACGCGGCGCGCCTGCGCGATGTCGATCGGCGCCTCGTCGGGGAGCGCCCAGGGCAGTTCCACCATCCAGTCGAGGTGGTTGCGGATCATGCCCGACTCGGGCGACGCGTCGGAGGAGCGCTCGTAGCGGCGCAGCTCCTTGCGGGCGGCGGCTTCGGCGTCGGGCGGCATCCCCGCCTTGTCGATGGCGGCCGACAGGTCCGTCACCTCCTGGGCGCGGCCGGCGTCGCCCTCGCCGAGCTGGCGCTGGATCGCGGCCATCTGCTCGCGCAGCACCGCTTCCTTCTGGCGCTCGTCGAAGGTGGCCTTGGTTTGCCGCCCGATCTCGGCGGTCAAGCGCAGCACCTCCAGGCGGTGGGCCAGCAGGGCCACCACCTTGTCGATGCGCGCCACGGGGTCGATCGTTTCGATCAGCTCCTGCTTCTGCTCGGCCGGGAAGTCGAGGTAGGCGGCCACGAGGTCGGTCAGCTGCGACGGGCTCGACGCGGTCTGCACGGCGCCCACGAGGTCGGACGGCGCCTGCGGCAGGAGCTGCAGGGCTTCGAGCGCCATGCGCCTCAGGTTGGCGAAGCGCGCCTCGATGTCGGGCGAGCGCTGCTCGGGCTCGACGACGAGGCGCACCCGCGCCCGGAAGAAGGGCTGCTCGTGCAGGAACTCCTCCACCTGGAAGCGCGACTCGCCCTGCACCACGACGTGGTGCTGGCCGTCCGGCGTCGAGATGTAGCGCAGCACGTTGGCGACGGTGCCGAACGAGTGGAAGTCGCCGGCCGAGGGCTCCGCCTTGGTGCTGTCCCGCTGCATCAGGACGCCGATCTGCCGTTCCTCGCGCACGGCCTGCTGGGCCGCCGCGATGGAGGCCGAGCGGCCCAGCGCGATGGGGAACACCGTGCCGGGAAACAGCACCGTGTCGCGCACGGGCAGGATGATCAGCGTGTCGGCGTCCGGCGCGGCGGCCGGGCGGCCGCCCTCGTCCGGCGCCCCGGCGGGGGCTGAGACCTCGAAGACGGCGGGCTGCCGCGCGTCGGCGGACGCTTCGCCGGGGGTGGCGACGGGGGGATCGATGTCGTTCATGGCGGTCTCAAGCCTTGTGCAGGCTGATCAGCAGGCAGCCGTCGCGCGTGTCGCGGCGCACGCCGTCGTAGCGCCCGGGCGGGATGGCGATGCGGCGCTCGAAGCGCCCCATGGGCAGCTCCAGACGGTGGATCACGGCGGTCTGCAGTTCGGGGGGCAGCGTGCGGCGGCCCGACACCACAACGCTGTCGCCTTCCAGCGCCGCCTCGACGGCCTCGGCGGCGACGCCGGGCAGCGACACGAGGATCAACACCGCCGCTTCGGTCTCGATGACGTCGACGGCGGGCGTCCAGGCCGCCGGCCGCGGCACCCGGCGGGGTGGCGCCTGGCCCGACGGCCGCTCGGCGCGCTGGCCGCGCTCGGCGCGGGCCAGCATCGCCACCGCCTCGGCCCACATCCAGTCGTGGGGATCCTGTCTCGGCATCGCTCTCGCATCCGTCTCGATGAAGACCAATGCGGCGGTGCCGTCGCGGGTTGCCGCGGGAGGTGGCGCCCCGCGGCGGGGTTCAGCGCCCCTGCTGGATCGCCGACAGCAGCCACGGGCCGCCGCGGTCGCGCCGGAAGGTCCACAGCTCGGTGCTCTCGGTCGGGCGCGACGGGTCGCCGCCGACCACGCGACCGCTGCCGCGCTCCACCGTGACGTCGCGCAGCGAGAAGCGCATCGCTACCGTGGCATAGTCGGTCACGCCTTCGCGCCACGCTTCGGCGAGGTCGCCCTGGAGCAGGCGCGGCTCCGTCACCTCGTTGTGGACGCCCCGGGTCGCGTTGGCGCGCAGGTCCGTGTCGAAGGTGCGGAACACTTCCGGCGTGGTGAGGCGGCCCAGCGCCGGCGCATCCTCGCGGCCGTAGGCGGTCTGGATGTCGACCAGCGCCGCCTCGAAGGCGTCGAAGTCGGCCGGCGTCACGGCGAGCGGCACCGTGCCGGGGCGCGGGCCACCCCCGCCCGAGCCGAAGCCCGGGGCCGGGCCGGCGGGCCCCGCCGCGGCGGTGCGGAACATCGGGCCGCCCGCGAGGCCCGCGGCACGGCCCCGGAAGGCGCGCAGCGCGAACCAGACCAGCCCGCCGATCAGCAGCAGGGGAAACAGCCCGAAGCCGTGGCCGCCGAGCAGGCCGAACAGCCCGGCGCCGAGCAGGCCCGCGGCCAGACCCGAGCCGAAGCCGAAGCCGCGCGACAGGGCGACGCCCGGTGCACCGCCGAAGCCGCCCTGGGGCGTTTCGCTGCGCTGGATGGGCGCCGCGCCGCCCGGCGCCGTGCGGGTGAAGCCCGGCGACGAGAAGGTGCGGGCGCCCCGCGACCCGAAGGAGAAGCCGCCGCCGGCCTTGGCGTCGACCGCGGTGGAGCCGAGCGGCGCCAGCGCGGCCAGCGACAGGGCGAGCGCGGCGGCATGGAAGGAGCGGCGGAGCGAGGGGGACATGGGGGACCTGCGGCGGCGGGGCGGATTCCCCGTCGGACCCGATATGGTGATGCGCGACGCCCCGCCGCAAGGCCGCCCCAATCCGGGCGGACCGCGGGGGGCGCCGCTAGCCTTCCCCGGCCATCAGCGCCGCCAAGCCGTCGCGGTAGGTGGGGTAGCCCAGGCGGACGCCGAGGTCGTCCTTCATGCGCAGGTTCGCGACGCGGCGGTTGGCGCCGTAGAAGGAGCGCGCCATGGGCGACAGCTCGGCCCCGGCGAAGGGGATCAGCGGCGGCGGCGCCACGCCGAGCAGCTTCGCCGCATAGGCCACCACGTCGGGCGCGGGGGCCGGCTCGTCGTCGGCGATGTTCCAGGCCCCGCCCATGCCGTCGTGCAGCAGCGCCGCCGAGATGGCCCGGCCGATGTCGTCGACGTGGATGCGGTTGAACACCTGGCCGGGCTTGTCGATGCGCCGGGCGGAGCCGTCGCGCAGGTCCTCGATCGCGTTGCGGCCCGGCCCGTAGATGCCGGCGAGCCGCAGCACCGCCACCTGCTTGCCGGCGCGCGAGTCCAGCGCCAGCCAACGCTCCTCGACGGCGAGGCGGGCGCGGCCCCGCTCGCTTTCGGGCACGGGGCGCACGTCCTCGTCGATCCAGGCCCCGCCGTGGTCGCCGTAGACCCCGATGGTGGACAGGTAGGCGATGCGCTTCAGCCGCGGCGCTTCCGCGATCACCGCGCCGAAGCGTTCCAGCACCGGGTCGCCCTCGGGGCCGGGCTGCACCGACACCAGCAGCGCGTCGGCGTCCGCCAGCGCCCCTTCGATGGCGGGATCCGCTTCGGGCGGGTCGAACCGGAGCGCGCGGATGCGGTCGGCCGCGAGCGCCGCGACCTTGTCGTCCGATCGCACCGTCCCGTCGATCCGGTCGAAATGCCCGGCGTGGTGGCGCAGGTAGTGGCCGGCCGTGTAGCCGATGCCGAAGACGAAGAGGTTCACGGTCGCTCCCATTCGGCCAGCACGTCCGCGTCCGCCTCGGCGGCGCGGCACGAGGGGGACGCCAGGGCCAGCCCTTCGGTTCCGAGGAGCCGCCGCCCCGCCCAGACCGCCATGGCGCGCACGAGCGGCGACGGATGGGCGAGAAGCGCCACGGCGCGGGGCGCCAACGCGGCGTCACCCGAATTGCCGATGGCGATCGCCACGTTGCGCAGGAAGCGGTCGACCCCGATGCGCTTGATGGGGCTGCCCGAGAACAGGGCCCGGAACCCCGCGTCGTCGAGCCGCGACAAGGCGTCGAGCGAGGGCGCGGCGAGGTCGTCCCGCGCGCGCAGCTTCGCGTCCCGCCCGGCCTGCGCGAACTTGTTCCACGGGCAGGCGGCGAGGCAGTCGTCGCAGCCGTAGATGCGGTTGCCCATCAGCGGCCGGAGTTCGGGGTCGATGGCGCCTTTGTGCTCGATGGTGAGGTAAGAGATGCAGCGCCGCGCGTCGAGCTGGCGCGGCGCCGGGAAGGCGCCCGTCGGGCAGGCGTCGAGGCAGGCCCGGCAGGAGCCGCACGCATCCCCGCCCGGCGGGTCGGGCGCGAGCGGCAGCGTGGTGAAGATCGAGCCCAGGAACAGCCACGAGCCGAAGTCGCGCGACACGAGGTTGGTGTGCTTGCCGGCCCAGCCGAGCCCGGCGGCTTCCGCCAGCGGCTTCTCCATCACGGGGGCGGTGTCGACGAAGACCTTCACCTCCGTGGCGGCGCCCCGCGCGTCCACGCCGCCCTGGCGCGCCACGAAGCCGGCGAGATCCTTCAGCTTGCCCTTCACCACGTCGTGGTAGTCGCGGTGGCGGGCGTAGACCGAGACGGCGCCGGCGTGGCGCCGGTCGAGCACGGCGCGGGGGTCGTCCTCGGGGCCGTAGTTCAGCCCCAGCATGATCACCGAGCGGACCTCGGGCCACAGCGCCGCCGGGCTGCCGCGGCGCTCCGCCGTGTCGCTCATCCAGTCCATGGTGCCGTGGCGGCCGGCGGCGAGCCAGGCGCGCAGGCGCGCCGCGGCTTCCGGCACGGCGTCGGGCGAGGCCACGCGGCAGCCGTCGAAGCCCAGCGCGGCCGCGCGGGCGGCGATGCGGGCCTTGATGTCGGCGTCCACGTCAGGCGGACCGCGGGCCGCGGCCATCCCTCGTCCCGCGCCGGGTGCGAGGGACGGCCCCCGTCAAAAATCCAGGTCGGCGTAGACGGGGCTCGGCACGATGCCGGGCACGCGGTCGGCCAGCAGGGCGCGAAAGGACGGGCGCGACTTCACCCGCACGTACCAGCTCTTCGCGGTCTCGTCCTCGGCCCATGGCACGTCGCCCAGGAAATCGATGGCGGACAGGTGGGCTGCGGCGGCGAGGTCCGCGTAGGTGAGGCGGTCGCCGGCGAGCCAGTTGCGGCCCCGGATCAGGAAGCCGATGTAGCGCATGTGGTAGCGGATGTTGGCCCGCGCCACCCGCACGGCGTCCATGTCCGGCGCGCCGCCGCCCTGGTCGGCGGTCATGAAGCGCTTGTACACCTTCTCGGTGATGAGGTGGCTCGACACTTCGGCGAAGAACTTGCCGTTCCACCAGTCGAGCAGGCGGCGCACCTCGACGCGGCCGGCGGCGTCGTCCGGCATCAGGCGGCGGTCGCCCAGGGCGGGGCCGCGCGTCTCGTCGAGGTATTCGGAGATGGGCCCGGGCCCTGGCACGGCGCCGACGGGCTCCTCCACCAGCACCGGCGTGGTGCCGGCGGGGTTCATGATCAGGAAGTCGCGGCGGCGGTCGAAGACGCGTTCCTCGACGAGGTCGGGCTCGATCCCCATTTCGCCGAGGATCAGGCGGATGAAGCGGGAATGGGGGCAGAGAGGGTGGTGGTAGAGGTCCGTCATCTCGCCCGTGCTGGCAGGGGGGCCCGCGTCCCGGCCCCGGCCCCCGGCCGATCGCGGGATCGGGGGCGCCCTTCGCTATAGGCCGGGCCGCCGGGTGCGACAACCGGTTTCGGCCGGCCGGAGGGATCCGCGCGACGCCGCCGCGTCGCCGTTCACAACCGCGGCGCCCGGCCCTATATTGA
Source organism: Lichenibacterium minor (assembly GCF_004137685.1). GTDB lineage: Bacteria > Pseudomonadota > Alphaproteobacteria > Rhizobiales > Beijerinckiaceae > Lichenihabitans > Lichenihabitans minor. Next base: position 120,408 of record NZ_QYBB01000008.1, read on the forward strand.
CGTCAAGACCGCGTCCCCGGGAGGACCCAGCATGTCGGCCATCGCCTTCCCCGCCCCCGATCCGTCCGTCGTGGCGCGGCGCGCCTCCATCGTGGCCGGGCTGGCCGCCCTCGTCCCCCCCGAATGCCTCGTCGACAGCGAGGACGAGCGCCGCGCCTTCGAAACGGACGGGCTCACCGCCTACCGGCAGGTGCCGCTCGCCGTCGTGCTGCCCCGCACCACCGAGGAAGTGTCGGCGGTGATGCGCTACCTGCACCGGGAAGGCATCAAGGTGGTGCCGCGCGGCGCCGGCACGTCGCTGTGCGGCGGCGCCATCCCGCAGCCGGACGCCGTGGTGGTGGGAGTGGGCAAGCTCAACAAGGTGCTGGAGATCGACTACCCCAACCGCACCGCGCGGGTGGAAGCGGGCGTGACCAACCTCGCCATCACGGGCGCGGTGTCGCACGAGGGCTTCTTCTACGCGCCCGACCCGTCGTCGCAGCTCGCCTGCACCATCGCGGGCAACATCGCCATGAACTCGGGCGGGGCGCACTGCCTGAAATACGGCGTCACCACCAACAACGTGCTCGGCGTCCGCATGGTGATGGTGGACGGCACCGTGGTGGACATCGGCGGCCAGCACATGGACGCCGGCGGGCTCGACCTGCTCGGCCTCGTGGTGGGGTCGGAAGGGCAGCTCGGCGTCGTCACGGAAGCCACCGTCCGCATCCTGCGCGCCGCCGAAGGCGCCCAGCCGGTGCTGTTCGGCTTCGATTCCGTCGAGGAGGCCGGCGACACCGTGTCGGCCATCATCGGGGCCGGCATCGTGCCGGTGGCGATGGAATACATGGACAAGGTGGCGATCGAGATCTGCGAAGCCTTCGCCCACGCCGGCTACCCGCTCGACGTCGAGGCCATGCTGATCATCGAGGTCGAGGGCTCGCCGGACGACATGACCGAGCAGCTGCGCAAGATCATCGCCATCGCGCGCCAGCACGGCGTCAAGACCATCAAGGAGAGCCGCTCGGCGGCCGAAACCGCGGCGATCTGGAAGGGGCGCAAGTCCGCCTTCGGGGCCACGGGCCGCGTCGCCGACTACATCTGCATGGACGGCACCATCCCCACCGGCCGCCTGCCCGAGGTGCTGCGCCGCATCCGGCAGATCACCGACGGCTACGGGCTGAAGGCCGCCAACGTGTTCCACGCCGGGGACGGCAACCTCCACCCGCTGGTGCTCTACGACATCAACGATCCCGCCGAGCAGGAGAAGGCCGAGGAAGCCGGCAACGACATCCTCAAGCTCTGCGTGGAGGTGGGCGGCTGCCTCACGGGCGAACACGGCGTCGGCATCGAGAAGCGCGACCTGATGCGCTACCAGTTCGACAAGGTCGACCTCGACCAGCAGATGCGCGTCCGCGCCGCCTTCGATCCGGACTGGCTCCTGAACCCCGCCAAGGTGTTCCCGCTCGACGGGCGCGTGCCGGCGACCCCGCGGGCGCCGCTGCCCCAAGCCGCGGAGTGACGCGCCCCTCCTCCCCGGCGGGGAGGAGGGACGCACGGCGGGGCGGCGGGGAAGCCCGCTCGTGCCCGAGAGCACCTCATCCGGCCCTCCGGGCCACCTTCTCCCCTGGGGGGAGGAGGGACGCATGTCCGAGACCCGCATGAGCCTCCACACGCCTGCCACCGAAGCCGAAGCCTGCGACGCCGTCGCGGCGGCCCGCGCCGCCCGCCGACCGCTGTCCCTCCAGGGCGGCGGCACGCGCGCCGGGCTGGGCCGCCCCAGCAACGCCGTCGACGTCCTGTCCTCGGCGGGCCTCACCGGAATCACCCTCTACGAGCCGTCCGAGCTCGTCATCGGGGCGCGGGCCGGCACGCCGGTGCGGGTGCTGGAAGCGACGCTGGCCGAGCGCGGCCAGATGCTGCCCGTGGAGCCGGCGGACCATCGACGGCTCTATGGGCGGCAGGGCGAGCCGACGGTCGGCGGGCTCGTCGCCACCAACGCGTCGGGCCCCCGGCGCTTCGCGGCCGGCGCCGTGCGCGACCACCTCATCGGCGTGCGGGTGGTCAACGGCTTCGGGGACGCGGTGAAGTCCGGCGGCCGGGTGATGAAGAACGTCACGGGGCTCGACCTCGTGAAGCTCGAATGCGGCGCCCACGGCACGCTGGGCTTCCTCACCGAGGTCACGTTCAAGGTGGTGCCGCGGCCCGAAACCGCGCTGACGCTGCTGTTCTCCGGCCTCGACGATGCCCGCGCGGTCGCGGCGCTGACGCGGTCCATTGGCACGCCCTTCGAGGTCACGGGCGCCGCCCACCTGCCCGGCGCCGGCGGCGCGCCGGCGCGCACCCTGCTGCGGCTCGACGGCTTCGCGTCCTCGGTCGCCGACCGGGCGACGAGGCTGTCCGCCCTCCTGGCCGAGTTCGGCGCCCCCGAGCGGCTGGCCGAGGGCGTCGCGGCCCCCCTGTGGGACGACATCCGCGATGGCGTGGCGCTCGGCGCCGGGCGCGACGAGGCGGTGTGGCGCGTGTCGGTGGCGCCGACGCGCGGGCCCGCCGTGGCGGCGCGGCTCGCCGGGGTGGCGCTGCGCCACAGCTTCGACTGGGGCGGCGGCCTGATCTGGGTGACGACGGACCCGTCCGGCGACGCGGGCGCGTCCTCGATCCGTGCCGCGGTGGCGGAGGTGGGCGGGCACGCCACGCTGGTGCGGGCACCCGACGCCGTGCGGGCCGCCGTCGACGTGTTCGAGCCGCTGGCGCCGCCGCTGGGGGCCGTGACGGCGGCCATCAAGGCGAGCTTCGACCCCGACCGGCTGTTCAACCCGGGGCGCATGTACGGCGGGGTGTGAGGCAGCCGCGGCGGGGTCGGCCCGGCACCGCCTCCGGGCAGCGAAGGACCACGCGCCTCGCGGCGGCCGTCGCGGCCGGCGGCATCCATGCCGCATCATCGGCGACTGCGGCGCCGCCCCTCCCCCCGACTGGATCGGGGCGGGCCCGAAGCCCGTCGCGGGCGAGGGCGGGACCCGAGCGGGCGGGGCCTACCGCGCCCCGCCGCGCGACGCGAAGGTCCGCTGGAACTCGTCGATGATCGTGTCGTGGAACTTCGACAGCCAGCCTTCCGCCGTCTTGGCGCGGTTCTCGGCCGCGTCGGCCCGCTTGTCGGCGGCGGCGATGCGAGTTTCCAGCACCTTCACGTGGTCGGCGTGGCGCTGCACCAGCTCGGCCTGGTATTCTTCGGACGCCGCGGCGCGCTCGTCGGCCATGCGGATGGCCTCGAAGGCCTCGCTGACGAGGTCGAGCGCCGACGACCAGTCGCGCTTGCTCCCGCCCTCGGCGGCGGTTTGGAGCAGCTTGTCCTTCATCGAGGACGAGAACTCCACCACGCGGTCCGACGACGGCGCAGGGGGGACGACCGCCAGGGCGGTCGGCTCGGAATCCTCGGTCCGGCTCTGCAGTGCAGCGTCCATGCTGGCATCCTCTTCGGGGTAAGGGGCCGTCACGCGCCCGGCTCGGGCGGCGCGAAGGCCATGACGTTGCTGTCGGCCGGGCGCGGCGCTTCGGCGTCGAGCTCGGCGAGGTCGTCGAGCGCGCGTCCCTCGGGGGCGGCGCCGGTGCGGCGCTTCAGCGCCGTGTATTGGGCGAGCAGCGACGAGCGGCTCTTGCGCGCGATGTCGAGCGCGCCGTGGGCCAGCGAGCGCTCGGCCCGCTCGCTCTGCAGCTCCTCGATCATGCGCCGGTGCGTCGCCTCGAACTCCGAGCGCTCCAACGCGAAGCGGGCGTTGAGGCTTTCGATGCGGTCGAGCAGCGTCGCGCTCTTGCGGTTGGCGGCGTCGAGCGCGCCGTCCTTGGCCGCCACCGCCTTGGCGAGCATGTCGGCGCGGTTGCCGAGCTCGATGTTGGAGCGCTGCATGTCGCCGAGCTGGGCGCCGGTGCGGGCCGAGGCTTCCAGGGCGGATTCTAGCCGGCGCTCCAGCGACAGCCGCTCGGCGGTGGCGTCGCGCAGGCCCTTCTCGGCCACCCGGAAGGCTTCGGATTTGTCGTGGAGCTGGTCGCGCAGGTGGGCGATCAGCTTGTCGGTGTTGGCGACATGGGCCGTGAGACCGTCGATCTTCATCGACCGGGACGCCAGTTCCATCTCGTGCGCGGCGCGCTCGGCGTCCCGCGCCGCCTCGCTCTTCTGCCGGGCCGATTGTTCGACGGCGAACTTGCCCTGCACCAGCGCCGTGGTGCTGCGCGCCATCTGGAGCTGCGGCTCGAGGTCCGCCACGATGCGGTTGAGCCCGGCGATCTTCAGCGACAGCGTTTCGGTCAAGGCCCCCAGGCGCGACGTTTCCGCGTCCGACAGCCCCAGGGTTTCGCGCGCTTCGGCGAGGGCGCGCTCGGTCGCCACGCGCGCTTCCTCGGCGACCGCCAGCTCACCCCGCAGCGCGGCGTTGTCGTCCGCCAGCGATTTCGCGCGGTCGGCCTCGGCGAAGAGGCGAGATTCCAGGCTGTCGCCGTGGCTCTTCAGGTCGGACGTGCGGATGCGCAGCTCCGTCACCTGAACGTCCTGGCGGCGGATGGTTTCTTCGCGGTCGGTCAGGGCCGCCAGCGCGTCCTGGAAGTCGCCGAAGGTCTTGGCGCTCACCACCTGCAGCGCGCCGAGCTCCGCCCGCGCGGTGGCGGCGAGGTCGCGCTCGCGCGCCAGCAGGGCTTCCACCTCCATCAGCCGCGCGCGGGACGCCGCGTGCTGGTCGACGAAGTCGTTGAGCGGGCCGACGATGAGGCCGAACTCGGCCGACAGCGAGCGCACCTCGTCGAGGCGCTCCGCCATGCGGTTCACCCGGTCGCGCACGCTTTCGCTCTGCTGGCCGAGCGCGTCGAGCGGCCCGCCGCCGGCGAGCTGCGCCGGGCGCGGGGCGGGGGCCGACACGGGTGCGGGCCGGGTCGCGGCCACCTCCGCGGGGGGCTCGCGCCGCTTCAACAGGGACCAGCCTTCGAACATCGGATTCCCGCACTCCCCATCGCGCGCCGACCGGACCGTCAGCCGGCCGGAGCCTCGTCCACCGCCACCAGCAGCGCTTTGTGGGCGGTCGACCCCCGGCCGAAGGCCGACACGATCTTGGAATGGAGCCCGTGGGACAGGCCCAGGGCTTCGGCGGCCTGGCGCTCCGCCGCGTCGGCGCGGGCGCGCTCGGCTTCGAGCTGGGTTTCGGCGAGCTCGGCGCGCTGCTGGGCGGCGGCGAGGCGGCGCTCCAGCTCCTGCGCGTCGCTCTTCAGGCCGGCCGCGAGCCTTTGCCAGTCGAGGACCTTGGCCTGCGCCGCCACCACGGCGCCTTCGGCCCGCATCGACACGTCCTCGAGCGAGGCTTCGAGCTGGTCGCGCCGGTCATACAGGATTTCGAGCGCCTTGGCGGCGCATTCGAGCAGGCTCAGGGCCGTCTGGTAGTTGCGCGGCGTCAGCGCCGCCGGCTCGGCCGCGTCCTGCGTCGGCATCAGGTCGAGCCGCCCCCGTCCGGCCACCGCCGCCTCGGACGCGCCGCCCTCGATGATGGAGATGATGCCCCGGTCGGGGCGCAGCGGCATCGCCTTCGATACGGGCTGGACAAGGCTCAAGGCGAAACTCCCGTCGGGCACGGCATCGGACGACAACCTGGGATGTCATCGTCATTGCGACCTGTCGCGGACTGTTGCAGGATTCAACATCACGCGCAATCGCATCCGACGATGCACCGCCGCCGCGACCGCGTCGATGCACAGCGGAATGGAACGGCGGGCCCCCGCGACAGCATCGAGCGGCCCGGCCGGCGCCGCGTCACGCCGCGTCGCGCATCGCCGCCGCGCCCGCGCCGAGGCTCGCCCGCACCTCGTCGGCCAGCGCCGCCACGACGGGCGAGCGCGCGCCCGGCCGGCGCAACAGGCCGAGCCGCACCGAGGGCAGCGCCGGCAGGCCCGCCTCGGCGCCGACCAGCCGCTGGCTCGCCGCGTCCACCACGGCCAGGGGCAGCACCGTCACGGCTTGGCCGGCCCGCACCACGGGCGCGATGGCGGAATAATGGGTCGAGGTCATGAACATGCGCGTCGCCACGCCGGCTTCGGCCAGGGCCGCGATGGCGACCTGCCGCCACGCGCAGCTGGGCGTCGACAGGGCGAGGGGCAGCGGCCGCTGCGCCTCGATCGGCCCGGCCCTGAGCCCCGCCACCCAGACCAGGGGCTCCTCGCGCAGCACTTCGCTGCCGGGGATGTCGTCCGACGCCGTGACGATGCCGACGTCGACCTCGCCGCTGCGGATGCGATCGGCCACCTCGATGCTGGGGTGGCACAGCACCGACAGCTCCACGCCGGGGTGGCGCAGGGCGAAGCGGCCGACGATGTCGCCGAGGAACAGCTCGGCGTAGTCGTCCGGGATGCCGAGCGTCACGCGGCCCGTCAGGCCCTCGGCGGCGAGGTCGGCCAGCGCCGCGGCTTCCACCTGCAGGATGCGGCGCGCGTGCTCCACCAGCCGCTCGCCGTCCGGCGACAGCCGCGTGCCCCGCCCCTGCTTCACGAACAGGGCGCGGTCGAGCCGCTCCTCCAGCCGCCGCACGTGCATCGACACGGCGCTCTGCGTCTTGTTCACCCGGTCGGCCGCGCGCGTGAAGCTGCCCGTGTCGACGATGGCCAGGAAGGACCGGAGCTGATCGGTGTCGAGCATGGAACGATGCCAAATCGTGATCGAACGCATGAAAAGCATTCGTTGGACCCATGAATGGCCCCGCCCCACCTTGGCGTCAAGGCCGCTCAGGCCCCGGAGGTCACGCCATGCTGCTGATGATCGAGAAGCCCCGCCCCACCCCCGCCGAGCGCGGGTTCCGCACCCTGTCGCGCGCCTTCCGCGCCATGCCGGCCATCCTCGACTGGATCGTGATGGGGCCGTTCCGCGCCGCCGAAGCCCGGCACACCCTCGACACCCTGGCGGCGATGAGCGACCACGAGCTCCGCGACATCGGCCTCGACCGCGGCGACCTCCGCGACGCCACGGCGCTGCCGGCCGGGCGCGACCTGGGCCTGTTCCTCGACGGGCGGCGGGGTTGGCGCCGCGCCCGGCGCTGATGGAACTCCCGCGCCCGGAGCGCGTCGTCCTGCCGGGCCGGGGCCCCCTCCGGGCCCCGCGCGGAAGGCGTGAGGCGCGATGCGGACCATCCTCACCGAAGAGCGCGCGGCGGGTTTCGCCCGCATCGCGCTCGGCCACGTCGAGCGCGACTATCCCAACAAGCTCGACCACGTCATGGACGGGCCGGCCGACGCCGCGGTGCCGCGGGCGCTGCACCCGGTGTTCTTCGGCTCCTTCGACTGGCACAGCTGCGTCCACGGCCATTGGATGCTGGCCCGCCTGCTCCGCCGCTTCCCCGCCATGGAGCCGGCCGGCGCGGTGCGGGACCTGTTCGACCGTCGGCTGACCCCGGACGCCGTCGCGGGCGAGATCGCCTATCTGTCCCGGCCGTCGTCGCGCGGCTTCGAGCGACCCTACGGCTGGGCGTGGCTGTTGAAGCTCGCCGCGGAGCTGCGCGGGCTCGACGGCCCCGGCCAGGCCGCCTGGGGGGTGACGCTGGCGCCGCTCGCCGACGCCTTCGCGGACCGCTTCCTCGCCTTCCTGCCCAAGGCCGCCTATCCGGTCCGCACCGGCACGCATTTCAACGGCGCCTTCGCGCTGGCGCTGGCCCGCGACTACGCCGTGGCGACGGAGGACGACGCGCTCCTCGGCCTGCTGTGGGAGAAGGCGGTCGATTGGTTCGGGCGCGACCGCGGCTGCCAGGCCTGGGAGCCGGGTGGCGACGACTTCCTGTCCCCGGCGCTCATGGAAGCGGAATGCATGCGCCGCCTGCTGCCGCCCGGCGAATGGCGGCCCTGGTTCGACGGCTTCCTGCCCGGCCTCGCCGGCGGGCATCCCGAAGCGCTGTTCCGCCCCGCATCCGTCAGCGACCGCTCGGACGGCAAGATCGCCCATCTCGACGGGCTGAACCTCAGCCGCGCCTGGTGCTGGCGCGGCCTGGCCTCGGCCCTGCCGGCGTCGGACCCGCGCCGCGCCCTCCTGGAGGACGCGGCCGAGCGCCACCTGGAAGCGGGGCTCGGCACGGTGCGGGGCGACTATATGGGCGAACACTGGCTCGCCAGCTTCGCCGTCCTGGCGCTGGAAGCGTGATCCCGGAGCGGCGCGCCGTTTCGCGACGCCGGCGGTCGAAGGTTTCGACCGATGGGGAGTGCCCGAGCGCGATATCGGGCCCGGCTTCGCCGACCGGGCCCGGCATCACTCGGCGGGGCTGACCGCCGGCGCCGACAGGCGGGCGACGCGGGGGGCGCCCGTGCGGACGTGGGTCGAGTAGAGCATCAGGCCCGTGAAGGCGAGGCCGCCCACGATGTTGCCGAGCAGCGTCGGGATCTCGTTCCAGACGAGATAGTCCAGCACCGAGAAATGGCCGCCCATGATCAGCGCCGAGGGGAACAGGAACATGTTCACCACCGAATGCTCGAAGGTCATGAAGAAGAACACCGTGATGGGCATCCACATGGCGATGACCTTGCCGGGCACGGAGGTGGAGATCATGGCGCCGATGACGCCGGTCGACACCATCCAGTTGCACATCATGGCGCGGACGAAGAGCGTCAGCATGCCGGACGCGCCGTACTTCGAATAGCCGAGCGTGCGGGCCTCGCCGATGCCGGCGATCAGCGTGCCGACGGGGTTCGGCGCCGTCGCGAAGCCGAAGGTGAACACGATCGACATCATCACGGCGACCGTCAGGGCGCCGGCGAAATTGCCCAGGAACACGAGCACCCAGTTGCGCAGCACGTTGCCGGCGTTGACGCCGGGGCGCCCGTCGATCAGCGCGAGCGGGGTCAGCACCACCACGCCCGTCAGCAGGTCGTAGCCGAGCAGGTACAGCATCACGAAGCCGACCGGGAACAACAGCGCCCCCACCAGCGGCTGCCCGGTGGTCTGATTGATGGTGACCGCAAAAGCGGCAGCCAGCGCCAGGATGGCGCCCGCCATATAGGCACGGATGAAGGTGTCGCGGGTGGCCATGAAGACTTTGGCCTCGCCGGCGTCGATCGCCTTCTTCACGAAGTCTGCGGGCACGAGATAGGACATACTCGGGGTTCCTTTGCGTGTGGTCGCCCCCGCGACAGCATTCCCCGTGCCAAAGATCGCGGCCCCGGGGCCGTCCGTGCGGCATCGCGGGGGCCTGTCTCCTTCCGGCACCGCGGCCGCCGGACGGTCGACCATTGAAAGTTGCAAGCCGGGGACGATGTCACCCGGCATCTCCCGCTTGCCGGTCCCGCGTCATGCCCCGTCCGTCGCCGATCCTGCCGATGCTTTCGGCGCTCCCCGTCGTCGCCGGCCTCGCCGGGCCCGCCGCGGCCTTCACGCCCGCCGAGGGCAAGATGCCGATGACGGTGACGCTGGTGCGGAGCGACGCCCCGGGCTGCGGGGACGGCTGCGCCGAATGGCTGGCGCTGACCGGGGTGATCGGTCCGGGCACGCCGGCCCTGTTCTCCGCGGCCCTGGCCCGGCTCGGGCGGAAATCCGTGCCGGTCCTCGTCGACTCGCCCGGCGGCGCCGTGCAGGCCGCCATGGCGATGGGCCGCGCCATCCGGTCGCGCGGGTTGACGGTGGCGGTGGCGGGAACGGCGCTCGACGACTGCGCGGCGACGGACAGCGCCTGCGCGGCGCGGCGGCGGGCCGGGGAGCGGCCGGGCTTCGTCGCCGGCGGCGTCGCCGCCTGCGCTTCCGCCTGCGTGCTGATCCTGGCGGCCGGGACCGAGCGGTCCGTCGGCGATCACAGCTACGTCGGCGTGCACCAGATGGTCGTGCATCAGACGCTGACGCGGGTGATGAACTATTTCCGCATCATGCGCCGCATGGTGAACGGCCGCCCCGTCGAGGTCAGCCGCACGCTGATCGAGACGCGGCCGATCTCCTCGCGCCAAGTGCAGAAGGCCGCCCCGGAAACCATGTATTCCGAGGTCGACCGCTACCTGCTCGGCCTCGGCATCGCCGAATCCATCATGCCGCTGATGCGTTCGGCCCCGCCGAGCGGCATCCATTGGATGACGCCCGCCGAGCTGGCGTCGACGCGGATCGCGACGGACACCACCGATGCCCGCACGCTCGTCGGGCGGATCGCGGATGCGAAGCCGGCGAGCCCGGAAGCGCCGGGCACGTTGGCGCTCGCGGGCGCCGCGCTGGGCGACGGGGCGCGGATGGTGGGCATCGTCACCTGGCAGATCGCGGGAAGCGCCGCCGCGCCGGCGCTGGTCGGCGAGGTCGACCTGCCCGCGGGGCACCTGCACGGCACGCTCACGATCCGGCGGGACACGGCGCCGGGCGCGACGACGGGCTTCACGGCTTCGGCCGACTTCGGCCCGGCGGGAGCCATCGAACCCGGCCGGGCGTGGAGCTTGGAAGCGCCGCGCATCTGCGACGCCCGGATCTGCGACATGCCCTTCGCGCCCGCGCCCCGGCACGACGATGGGCCGGGCCGGCGGGATTTCGGCGTGATCCCGGCCTGGGGCGACACCCTCCTGTCGGCCCTCCGGAACCGCGACTGGATCACGCTCGGGCTGTCGTCCGACGACGGCAGGAAGGGCTGGGTGTCGCTGTCCATCAAGGACGGCGCGCGCGGACCGGTGGCGGACTGGGAGCGCCGCTGCTGCGGGCTGGCGCTCCCGTCGGCGCCGCCTCCCCCCGCGGTGCAGGCCGCCGCGGCGCCTGCCCCGGCGGCCCCGGCACCCGCCCTCCCGCCCGCGCCCGCGGTGGCGGCCCGTGCCGCGCCCACGGTCGCCACCGCGCGGGCCGGGTTCTCCCTGCTGCGCCCGACCTCGGCGGCCGCACGGAAGGACGGCGGGGCGGCCCTCACCTGGACGCTGATCGCGCCGCTCGACCGGTTCGGCGCGCCGGGCAGCACCGCGCTGCTCGGCGAACTGCCGATCCCCGACGCCGGGCTGCGCGTCAGCCTGGAGGTCGGGCCGGCGGCCGGCGGCGACGTCGAACTCGACGTGAGCCTCGTCGGAAGCCCGGCGATCTTCGGCCCGACCCTGGCGCTGGCGGTCCCGCCGGTGTGGACGGCGGACGGGCACGTGGCGGCCCTGGCCGAGAAGGTCGTCCCCCTGGCCTACGGCGGCGGCTTCCGCACGGTGCTGTCCAGCGGGGCCGAGGTGCCGCCCGGCGCCGACCTCGTGCTCGAACTGACGGACCCGGCGGGCCGCCTCGACATCCGGCTCCCGCTCGACGGCCCGCTCGGCACGCTGCTCCGGCTCGCCCGCAAGGCCCGCGGCCCGGCGACGGGCTGAGCGGCGGCGGGCCGGCTCACCCCCGCTCGCGCAGCACCCGGCGCATCACCTTGCCGGTGGCCGTCATCGGCAGCTCCGCCACGAAGGCCACCTCGCGCGGGTATTCGTGGGCCGACAGGCGCGTGCGGACGAAATGCTGGATCTCCTCGGCCAGCGCGGCGGTGGGCGCGATGCCGTCGCGCGGCACGATCCAGGCCTTGACGATCTCGGTGCGCAGCGGGTCGGGCTTGCCCACGGCCGCGGCCGCCGCCACGGCCGGATGGCGGATCAGGCTGTCCTCGATCTCGACCGGGCCGATGCGGAAGCCCGACGAGGTGATGATGTCGTCGTCGCGGCCGAGAAACGTCACGTAGCCGTCCCCGTCCATCGTGCCGCCGTCGCCCGTCGTCATCCAGTCGCCGGCGAACTTCGCCGCCGTGGCGTCGGGCCTGTTCCAGTAGCCGAGGAACAGGGTGGGATCCGGCCGCCGCACCGCGATCGTCCCGGGCTCGCCCGGCCGACAGGGCGTGCCGTCCGGGCGCAGCACCGCGACGTCGTGGCCCGGCGTGGCCCCGCCGATGGCGCCCGCCCGCGCCACCCCGCGCGCCGCGGAAGAGCCCAGCACGTAGTTGCACTCGGTCTGCCCGTAGACGTCGTCGACCGGGCAGCCGAAGGCGCGCCGCCCCCAGGCCTGGGTTTCCTCGCCCAAAGCTTCGCCAGCCGAGGTGACGCTGCGCAGCCGCGACGGCGCGACACGCTCGGGAGCGGCGGCGCGCAGCATGCGCAGCGCCGTCGGGGGCACGAAGGCGCGCGTCACCGGATGGTCGGCGAGCAGGCGGAACACCGCTTCGGCGTCGAAGCCCCGGCCCCGCATCGCCACCACGGGAACGCCCTCGTGCAGCGCGGGCAGCACCGCGTTGAGGAGGCCGCCCGCCCAGGCCCAGTCGGCCGGCGTCCACATCAGCTCCCCGCCCGCCGGGAAGCCGGCGTGGGAGAAGCGCAGGCCCGGCACGTGGCCGGCCAGCACGCGGTGGGCGTGCAGCGCGCCCTTCGGCTGGCCGGTCGTGCCCGACGTGTAGATCATCAGGGCGGGGTCCTCGATCCCCGTGTCGAGGGGGACGAAGGCGCCCGTTTCGCGCGCCACGATCTCGTCGAGGCCCAGCACGGCGCCGTCGCGCCCGTCGATCGACACGATCGTGCGCAGGGCTGCCGGCGCCGGCGCGATCCCGGCGATCTTCGCCGCACCGCCCGCGTCGGTGATCGCCAGGCTGACCCCGGCGTCGGCGAAGCGATAGGCCAGCGCTTCGGCGCCGAAGACGGCCGCCAGCGGCAGCACGATCGCGCCGAGCTTGTAGGCGGCGCATTGCGCCACGAGGGCCGGCGCGCCCTGCGGCAGGAACACCGCCACCCGGTCGCCGGGCGCGACGCCCAGGCGCCGCAGCGCCAGGGCGAGCCGGTCCGACCGCGCCTTCAGGGCGCCGAAGCTGTCGACGACGGGGCGCGGCCCGTTGAGGTCGAGGACGGCGGGGCGGTCCGGGTCGCGCGCGGCCCAGCGGTCGAGCACGGCCGTGCCGATGTTGAAGCGCGCCGGCGCCGCGTCCTGTGCCGGGCGGCGGTGACGCAGCGGTTGGTGCAGCATGGCGGGATCGTCCATATGACGGGCTGCACTCCCTATATTGCATCGCAGCGGCACCCACCACTGCAGCGCAGCACGAGGATGACGACCCGATGACCGACGCGCCCCCGCCCGAGGCCCCCCTGCCCTACCGGCCCAACGTCGGCATCGCCCTGTTCAACGCCGCGGGGCTGGTCTTCGCCGGCACGGCGGTGAACGCCGGCCCCGAGGTCGTGGTGGCGGGGCACGAATGGCAGATGCCGCAGGGCGGCATCGACGCCGACGAGGACATCGAGGCCGCGGCGCGGCGCGAGTTGTGGGAGGAAACCGGGATCGCCGACGTGTCGCTGCTGGCCGTCACCGCGGACTGGTGGCCCTACGAGTTCCCGCCCTACGGCGGGCGCCGGCACAAGCTCAGCGCCTTCCGCGGGCAGACCCAGCGCTGGGCGGCGCTGCGCTTCGAGGGCGACGAGGCGGCGATCGACCTCACCCGCCCGCCGCCGGGCTGCGTGGTGGAGTTCACCTCCTGGGCCTGGGTGCCGCTGGCGTCCCTGCCCGCGCGGGTGATGCCGCACAAGCGGGCGAACTACGAGAAGGTGGTGGAAGCCTTCGGCCGGTTCGCCGCCGCGTGACGGGCCGGCGCGTCACGACAGGAGCTTGCGCTTCTTGGGCGGCGCGGCCGGACGCGTGAACAGGGCGACGAGCTCGACGTGCGCCGAATAGCGGAACTGGTCCACGGGCTCGACGCTCTCGATCCGGTAGCCGCCCGCCACCAGCGTGGCGGCGTCGCGCGCGAAGGTGCCCGGGTCGCAGCTCACCGCGACCACGCGCGGCACGCCGGACCTGGCGATCTCGGCCGCCTGGGCGGCCGCCCCGGCCCGCGGCGGGTCGAACACCACGGCGTCGAAGGCGGCGAGCTCGGCTTCGGCGAGCGGGCGCTTGAACAGGTCGCGCAGTTCGGTCTTCGGCTGGCGCAGCCCAGGGGCGCCCGCCGCGGCCCGGACCAGGGCCGCCAGGGCGGCGCGCTCGCTGTCCACGGCGGTGACGGAGGCGGTTTCGCCGAGGCGCAACGCGAAGGTGCCGACGCCGCAGAAGAGGTCCGCGACCCGCTTCGCGCCGCCGATGCCGGCCCGCACGCGCTCGACGAGGGCTTCTTCCCCCGCCGCGGTGGCCTGCAGGAAGGCGCCGGGCGGCATCGCCAGGGCGGCACGGCCCATGCGCAGGGTGGGGGCGCGCGCTTCCACCAGCACGTCGCCGTGGTTCGACAGGCGCGCGAGGTCGAGCGCCGCCGCGGCGGAGATCAACGCGCGGGTCTGCGCGTGGTCGGCCTTGCCGAGCCCCCGCAGGTCGAGGTCGAGCCCCGTGTCGGTGGCGGTGACGACGATGTCGAGCGGGCGGCCGGACTGGCTCAGGATGGCGGCGACGCGACGCGCCGCCGGCAGCGCCCCCGCCATGCCGGACGACAGGATGGGGCAGAAGGCGAGGTCGACGATGGCATGGGCCCGCGCCTGCATGAAGCCGACGCGGGGCGGGGAGCGCGGCGCGTCCAGCCGCGAATGGAAGGTGGCGCGCCGCCGGCCGGCGCCGTGAGCGTCCAGCGCCGGGGCGACGGGCGCGTCGAGCCCCGCCTTGGCCAGGGCGGTGACGACGAGGTCGCGCTTCCAGGCCAGGTAATCGGGGGCCGGCAGCGTTTGAACCGCGCAGCCGCCGCAGGTGCCGTAATAGGGGCAGACCGGCTCCAAGCGGTCCGGCCGGGCCACGAGGGTCTCGACGATGCGGGCGCGCTCGCCGTCGCGCTCCGCCAGCACGGTTTCGCCCGGCAGCGCGTAGGGCACGTAGACGGTGTCGCCGTCCCGGTGAGCCACGCCTTCGCCGCGACGGCCGAGGTGGTCGATGGCGAGGCGGACGGCGTCAAACGTCACGGCGGCGGGCTCCGAGCAGGAATTCGAGGTTTCCGTCGCCGCCGGCGATCGGCGAGGGGTGGATCCCCAGGACCCGCCAGCCGGCCGCGTCGATGAAGCCCGCCGCGTCGCGGCACACGGCGGCGTGGACCTCCGGGTCGCGGACGATGCCCTTCTTCAGCGCGGCGCGCCCGGCCTCGAACTGGGGCTTGACCAGCGCCACGAGGACGGCGCCGGGCGCCGCCAGCGCGAAGGCGGGCGGCAACACCACGCGCAGCGACACGAAGCTCGCGTCGCAGACGACCATGTCGACGGGGGCGCCGAGCGCGAGGGCGCGGATGTCGGTCGACTCGCGGGAGTCGACCCGCGGATGCCCGCGCAGCGAAGGGTGGAGTTGGTCGCGCCCGACGTCGACGGCGGTGACGTGGGCCGCGCCGCGCCGGAGCAGGACGTCGGTGAAGCCGCCCGTGGACGATCCCACGTCGAGGCATCGCAGCCCGGCGGGGTCGAGGGCGAAGAGGTCGAGCCCGGCCGCAAGCTTGACGCCGCCGCGCGACACGTAGGGATGGGGCGCCGTGGCCCGGAACGCGGCGCCGGGCGGCACGCGGCTCGCCGGCTTCGCCACGGGGGCGCCGTCGGCGGTGACGAGGCCCGCCGCGATCGCCTCGGCGGCGCGGGCGCGGCTTTCGAAGAGCCCGGCCTCGACCAGCGCCACGTCGGCCCTTTGGGGCCCCGCGGCTCGCTTCGGAGTCTCGGTCGGCATGGCGTTCACGATCCATCCGTCCCGCGGCGCCGGGCCCCGCCGTCCCCGGCGGGAGGCGGGGCCCGGCGCCGTTCGATCAGCCGGCCGCCTTGGGGACGGCGCGGGGCGCGAGCTTCGCCGCCGGCTGGGTGCTTTCGGCGCCCATGCCGAGCGCGTCCTGCACCTTGGCGACGATGCCCTTGGCGTCGAGGCCGGCCTGGGCGTACATCTTCTCGGGCTTGTCGTGGTCGATGAACGTGTCGGGCAGCACCATGGCGCGGACCTTGAGGCCGCCGTCGAGCAGCCCTTCCTCGCTGAGGAACTGCAGCACGAAGGAGCCGAAGCCGCCCACCGAGCCTTCCTCGATGGTGATCAGCACTTCGTGCTTCTCCGCCAGCGCGCGGATCATCTCGCGGTCGAGCGGCTTGGCGAAGCGGGCATCCGCCACCGTGGTGGATAGCCCCATGCCGGCCAGCGTGTCGGCCGCCTTCAGGGCTTCGGCGAGGCGGGTGCCGAGGGACAGGATGGCGACCTGCTTGCCGTCGCGCATGATGCGGCCGCGGCCGATCTCCAGCGGCACGCCGACCTCGGGCATCTCCATGCCGACGCCTTCGCCGCGCGGGTAGCGCAGCGCCGACGGGCCGGAATCGTGGGCCACCTGGGTGGCGACCATGTGGACGAGGTCCGCCTCGTCGGCGGCGGCCATGATGGTCATGTTGGGCAGGCAGCCCAGGAACGCGAGGTCGAACGAGCCCGCGTGGGTGGGGCCGTCGGCGCCGACGAGGCCGGCGCGGTCCATGGCGAAGCGCACCGGCAGGTTCTGGATCGCCACGTCGTGGACGACCTGGTCGTAGCCGCGCTGCAGGAAGGTCGAGTAGATCGCCACGAAGGGCTTGAAGCCCTCGGTCGCCAGCCCGGCCGCAAAGGTCACGGCGTGCTGCTCGGCGATGCCGACGTCGAAGGTGCGGGTGGGATGCGCCTGGCCGAACAGGTCGATGCCGGTCCCCGACGGCATGGCGGCCGTGATGGCGACGACCTTCGAATCCTTGTTCGCTTCCTTGACCAGCGATTCTCCGAAGACGCGCTGGTACTGGGGGGCGTTGGCCTTGGCCTTGGCCTGGGTGCCGGTGATGACGTCGAAGGTGGAAACGCCGTGGTACTTGTCGGCGGCGGCTTCGGCCGGGCCGTAGCCCTTGCCCTTCTGGGTCACGACGTGGAGCAGGACCGGGCCCTTGGCCTCGTCGCGCACGTTGCGCAGCACGGGCAGCAGCTGGTGCATGTCGTGGCCGTCGATCGGGCCGACGTAGTAGAAGCCGAGTTCCTCGAACAGCGTGCCGCCGGTGAAGAAGCCGCGGGCGTATTCTTCGGTGCGGCGGGCCTTGTCGTAGAAGAACTTCGGCAGGTGGTTGGCGAGCTGCTTGCCGAACTCGCGCACCGTGCGGTAGGCGCCGCCCGACACCAGGCGGGCGAGGTAGCCCGACATGGCGCCCACCGGGGGGGCGATCGACATGTCGTTGTCGTTGAGGATGACCAGCATGCGCGACTTCAGCGCGCCGGCGTTGTTCATCGCCTCGTAGGCCATGCCGGCCGACATGGACCCGTCGCCGATCACCGCGATGACGTTGTTGTTGCCGCCCGCGAGGTCGCGCGCCGCCGCCATGCCGAGGCCGGCCGAGATCGACGTCGAGGAATGGGCGGCGCCGAACGGATCGTATTCGCTTTCGGAGCGTTTCGTGAATCCCGACAGGCCCCCGGCCTGGCGGAGCGTGCGGATGCGCGAGCGGCGGCCGGTGAGGATCTTGTGGGGATAGGCCTGATGACCGACATCCCAGATCACGCGGTCGGCCGGCGTGTTGAACACGGCATGGATCGCGACCGTCAGCTCGATGACGCCCAGGGCCGAGCCCAGATGGCCGCCCGTCACCGACACGGCGCTGATCGTTTCAGCGCGCAGCTCGTCGGCCACCTGGCGGAGGTCGGCGTCCGACATGCGCTTCAGCGCGTCCGGCGTGTCGATCTGGTCGAGAAGGGGCGTGGAAACGGTCACGACAGCCTCATGAATGGAAGACCTTGGCTTTGAGGAGCTTTCCCTTCGTTTAGGCGCAAGGTCGCGCGGACGCAAATCCTCCCTGCCCGTCGCGGATCGCAAAGACCGCGTTGTGGGCTTTCCCGCCACAGATTTCCAGAACAAACCGGTCACACATCACCGCTTTGTTCAGCCCTCCCAATCCCGACAGCAAGGTATGACGATGACGATGCAACAGCCGGGCGGCTTCACGACGCGGCGGCGTGGCATGCCGCCGACGGATCAGCTCCGCGCCAACTGGGGCTGGTTCCTCGCGCTCGGCGCGCTCGCCCTGGTGGCCGGCTTCGCCGCCCTCGCCATCGAGGGCTTCGCCACGCTGGTGTCCGTGGTGACGATCGGGGTGCTGGTCGGCATCGTGGGCATCGTCGAGATCGTGCTGGGCTTCCGGGCGCGCGGCTGGGGGCAGGCGCTCTACTGGGAGGTCAGCGGCCTGTTCTACCTCGCGGTCGGCATCTTCGCCTGGGCCGAGCCCGTGAAGGCTTCCGTGGTGATCACGCTGCTGCTCGGCGCGGGCCTTCTCGCCGCCGGCGTGGTGCGCGTCGTGTCGGGCTTCGGCCACCACGACCGCATGCGCGGGCCGCTGATCCTGTCGGGCCTCGTCACCGGCCTGCTCGGGCTCGTCATTGTGGTCGGCTGGCCGTCGAACAGCCTGTCCGTGATCGGCCTGCTGCTCGGCATCGAGCTGGTCTTCACGGGGGTGAACTGGATCGTCTTCGCGCTGCGCCTGCGCTCCCACGCCTGAGGCGGGCCGGGCCGCCCGCCTTCGGCCGGGCGAAATGCCGCCCGGGACGCGGGCGGGCGGCCTCGAAGACCTCGCTCCGCACCGGGCTTCGTGCTTTAAGGCCCGCAATGGCGGCCCTGTGCCGTGAAACGAGGCAGGGTTGGAGCGACGGCATGACGAAGTGGGTTTACGCTTTCGGCGGCGGCCAGGCCGAAGGTTCGGGCAGCCAGCGCGACCTCCTCGGCGGCAAGGGCGCGAACCTCGCCGAGATGGCCCATCTCGGCCTGCCGGTGCCGCCCGGCTTCACGGTGACGACGGAAGTCTGTACCTACTTCTACGCCCATGACCGGCACTACCCGGACACGCTGCAGGCGGATGTCGCCGCCGCGCTGGCGAAGATCGGCAGCCTGACGGACCGGGTGTTCGGCGACGAAGCGCAGCCGCTGCTCGTGTCCGTGCGCTCCGGCGCCCGGGCGTCCATGCCGGGCATGATGGACACCGTGCTGAACCTCGGGCTCAACGACCGCACGGTCGTGGCCCTGGCGGAATCCGCCAAGGACGAAAGGTTCGCCTACGACAGCTACCGCCGCTTCATCCAGATGTACTGCAACGTGGTCCTGGACCTGCCCGGCCACGGTTTCGAGGAGATCCTCGAAGAGTTCAAGGAGCGCCGCGGCGCCGTCCTCGACACGGACCTCGACGCGTCCGACTGGAAGACGATCATCGAGCGCTACAAGGCGAAGGTGCAGTCCGAAACCGGGCAGCCCTTCCCGCAGGACCCGACCGTCCAGCTTTGGGGCGCCATCGGCGCCGTGTTCTCGTCCTGGATGAACAGCCGCGCCAAGACCTACCGGCGCCTCAACGCCATCCCCGAATCCTGGGGCACGGCCGTGACCGTGCAGGCCATGGTGTTCGGCAACATGGGCGACACTTCGGCCACCGGCGTCGCCTTCACCCGCAACCCGTCCGTCGGCACCCACGAGCTTTACGGCGAGTTCCTGGTCAACGCCCAGGGCGAGGACGTGGTGGCGGGCATCCGCACGCCGCAGAACATCACCGAGGTGGCGCGAAAGGCCGCCGGCTCGGACAAGCCGTCGCTCGAAACCGTGATGCCGGAGGTGTTCAGGAGCTTCGTCGAGACGACCGAGCTGCTCGAGCGCCACTACCGCGACATGCAGGACATGGAGTTCACGGTCGAGCGCGGCAAGCTGTGGATGCTGCAGACCCGCAACGGCAAGCGCACCACGAAGGCGGCGCTGAAGATCGCCATCGACATGGCCAACGAGGGGCTGATCACCCGCGAAGAGGCGATCCGGCGCATCGACCCGGCCTCGCTCGACCAGCTCCTGCACCCGACCCTCGACCCGAACGCCAAGCGCGACCTCATCGCCACCGGCCTTCCCGCCTCGCCGGGCGCCGCGCAGGGCGAGATCGTCTTCACCTCGGAGGAGGCCGAGGCCGCCAAGGTCGCCGGCCGCCGGTCGATCCTGGTGCGGGCCGAAACCTCGCCGGAGGACATCAACGGCATGCACGCCGCCGAGGGCATCCTCACCACCCGCGGCGGCATGACCAGCCACGCCGCCGTGGTGGCGCGCGGCATGGGCAAGCCCTGCGTGTCGGGTGCCGGCACGATCCGCGTCGACGCCGCCAAGGGCACGATGTCGTGCGGCGGCGCCGTGCTGAAGAAGGGCGACCTCATCACGGTGGACGGTTCCACCGGCCAGGTTCTGCGCGGGCTCGTGCCGATGCTGGAGCCGGAGCTGTCGGGCGACTTCTCCGCCCTGATGGAATGGGCCGACGCGTCGCGCCGCATGAAGGTGCGCGCCAACGCCGAAACCCCCGCCGACGCCAGGGCGGCGCGGCGCTTCGGCGCCGAAGGCATCGGGCTGTGCCGCACCGAGCACATGTTCTTCGAGGGCGACCGCATCGTGTCGGTGCGCGAGATGATCCTCGCCGACGACGAGGCCGGCCGCCGCGCCGCCCTCGACAAGCTGCTGCCGATCCAGCGCGAGGACTTCCGCCAGCTGTTCGGCATCATGTCGGGGCTGCCGGTGACGATCCGCCTGCTCGACCCGCCGCTGCACGAGTTCCTGCCCCACACCGACGAGGAGATGGACGAGGTCGCGGCTTCGCTGGGCTTGTCGGCCGACAAGGTGCGGCGCCGGGCGCAGGACCTGCACGAGTTCAACCCCATGCTGGGCTTCCGCGGCGTGCGCCTCGCCATCGCCTATCCCGAGATCGCCGAGATGCAGGCGCGCGCCATCTTCGAGGGCGCGGTGCTGGCCGGCAAGGATTCGGGCGAGGTCGTCGAAGCCGAGATCATGGTGCCGCTGGTGATGGCGCTGCCCGAGCTCGACCTCGTCAAGGGCCGCATCGTCGCCATGGCGGAAGCCGTGGCGAAGGAGACCGGGGTCGCGGTGCCCTACACGGTCGGCACCATGATCGAGCTGCCGCGCGCGGCGCTGAAGGCGGGCGAGATCGCCGGGGCGGCGGAGTTCTTCTCCTTCGGCACCAACGACCTGACGCAGACGACGCTCGGCATCAGCCGCGACGACGCGGCGTCTTTCTTGGGCCCGTACACCGCCAAGGGCATCCTCGCCGCCGACCCCTTCGTGACGCTGGACCAGGAGGGCGTGGGCGAACTCGTCGCCATGGCGACGGCGCGAGGTCGCGCCGTCCGGCCGGACATCAAGCTCGGCATCTGCGGCGAGCACGGCGGCGACCCGGCGTCGATCGCCTTCTGCGAGAGCCTGGGGCTCGATTACGTGAGCTGCTCGCCCTTCCGCGTGCCGATCGCGCGCCTCGCGGCGGCCCAGGCCGCCATCGAGAAGGACGGCACGGGGAGCGAGAAGCACAGGACGGTGTGAAGCATCTCGCCCTTCTCCCGGTTCACGGGAGAAGGGCGGCCTACCCCTCGGTGGCGAGCATCTTCTCCAGCACGTCGAAGCGGTCCGCCTCCGCCGTCGGCTTGTCCCAGCGGATGCGCGCCACACGGGGAAAGCGCATCGCCACGCCGGACTTGTGGCGCGTCGAGCGGTTCAGACCCTCGAACAGGATTTCCAGCACCAGCCCTTCCTCGCGCGTGTGCACCACCTCGCGCACCGGGCCGAAGCGCTTGGTCGTGTTGTTGCGCACGAAGCGGTCGAGCTTCACCAGCTCCTGGTCCGTGAAGCCCGAATAGGCCTTGCCGACGGGCACCAGCACGTCGCCCTCCGGCCCATCCTTCCACACCCCGAAGGTGTAGTCCGAGTAGAACGAGGCTCGCTTGCCGTGGCCGCGCTGCGCGTACATCATCACGGCGTCGACGTTGAAGGGTTGGCGCTTCCACTTGTACCAGAGCCCCTTCGGGCGCCCCGGCACGTAGACGCTGTCGCGCCGCTTCAGCATCAGGCCCTCGATGGCGTCGGCGTCGTCGCCCGCGTGATGCGCCGCCGGGTCGGAGCGGATCTCGCCCAGGGCTTCCCAGCTCGCGAAGGGCACGATGGGCGACAGGTCGACCCGGGGATCGTCGATCCGCGCCACGAAGGCTTCGAGGCGCTCGCGGCGCTCGGCGAAGGGCAGCGGGCGCAGGTCCTCGCCGTCCATCAGCAGGATGTCGTAGGCCCGGCAATGGATCGGGTATTGCCCGATGGTCTTCTGCGACACGGTCTTGCGGTTCAGCCGCTGCTGCAGGCTCGAGAAGGGCTGCACGCGGCCGTCGATCACCACCAGCAGTTCGCCGTCCAGCGCCGCCGCGCCCCAGCGACCGTTGGACAGGCTGTCCATCAGGTCGGGGAAGGCGCCGGAAATATCGTCGCCGCTGCGCGAATACAGCCGCTGCGCCGGCCGGCCGTCCTTTTCGAAGCCCGTGATGGCCTGGACGCGGATGCCGTCCCACTTCCATTCCGCCGTGAAATCGGCGGGCGACAGCGCGGCGAAATCCTTGGCCTCGTCGACCGCGTGCGCCAGCATGGGGGTGCGGAACGGCGTCGGGTCGACGGTGTCGGGCTTCGGGCCCGTGCCGGCCGCGTAGGCGAACAGTTCCGCGTAGGGCGGCACGAGCCCGTGCCACACCTCCTCGATGTCGTCCGGCGCGTGCGGCCCCAGCGCCGCCACGGCCGTCTTGGCGAGGCGGGCCGAGACGCCGATGCGCAACGAGCCCGTGATCAGCTTCAACAGCGCCCAGCGGCCGATCTCGTCGAGCCCGTCGAGCCAGCCCGCGATGACGCGCGGCAGCGTCGCCTTGCCGGTGGTCGACAGGGTTTCGACGACCTCGGACAGCAGGGGCGGCTCCGCTTCGCCGTGCCGCGCCGGCCACATCAGGGCCACGGTCTCGCTGAGGTCGCCCACGTAGTGGTACGACATCGCGAACAGCACGGGGTCGGTGCGCTCGGCCGCGAGCCCGCTGATCATGGCCGGCTTGGCGTCGGCGAAGCTCAGCGAGTCGGTCAGGGCCGCCAGCGCGTAGCCGCGTTCGGGGTCCGGGGTGGCGGCGAAATAGGCCGCCATCATGCGGATCTTGCCGTTGCGGCCCGGCTCGAAGGCGAGGCGGTCCAGGAGCTGCGCGAAGTCCCTCATGCGGCGGCGTCGAGCATCTCGTCCTCGGTTTCCTCGCCGTAACCGATGAGGTGCAGCGGCTTGGCGTCGAGCCCCCGGGTGCCGGCCCAATGCACGAGCGCGTCGGCTTCGCCGTGGGTGACCCACAGCTCCTCGCAGCCGGTCTCGACCACGGTGGTGCAGAGCGCTTCCCAATCGGCGTGGTCGGACACGATCAGCGGCAGCTCGACGCCCTTCTGGCGCGCGCGCGCGCGCACCCGCATCCAGCCCGACGCGGCCGCCGTGACGGGGTCGGGGAACTTGCGGGCCCACAGGTCCTTGATGGCGCCGGGTGGGCAGATGACGATCTCGCCCCCGAGCTTCGGGCGCTCCGCCGCCACCACCTTGGGGGTTTCGCCGAGCGCGATGCCCTGCCGCCCGTAATAGGCGGTGAGCTTCTCCAACGCCCCGTGGACGTAGATGGGGCGGTCGTAGCCGGCGGCGCGCAGCAGCGCCATCAGCCGCTGCGCCTTGCCGAGCGCGTAGGCGCCGAGGATGTGGGTGCGTTCGGGGAACAGCGCGCGCGACGCCAGCAGCTTGCCGATCTCGTCCGCCGCATCCGGGTGGCGGAACACCGGCAGGCCGAAGGTCGCCTCCGTGATGAAGGCGTGGCAGCGCACGGGCTCGAACGGCAGGCAGGTGGGATCGATCGCGCGCTTGTAGTCGCCCGATACCACGAGGTGGAAGCCGCCCTGCTCGATCTCGATCTGCGCCGAGCCCAGGACGTGGCCGGCGGGATGGAAGCGCACCCGCACAGCGCCGACCCGGGTCCACTCGCCCAGCACCGCGACCTGCCGCGACAGCGTGAAATCCTCGCCGTAGCGCAGGGCCATGATGTCGAGCGTTTGGGCGGTCGCCATCACGGCGTCGTGGCCCGAGCGCGCGTGGTCCGAATGCCCGTGGGTCACGAGGGCCCGCGGCACGGGGCGCATGGGGTCCAGATGAAAATCGCCGCCCGCGCAATAAAGCCCGAGCGGCGTCTGGGTGAGGATCTGGCTGGCCGACATGGTCCCTTCAGCCGCGCTCAAGGGCTCGCATGCGCGGTCAATCGTTGCAGACGAGCTTCTTGGCGGTGTGGAGCTGGCCGCCCGGACGGGGAACACGGCGAAGCTCGAACACGCAATCCTCGTCATCGGGCCCGAAGGCCTGGACGACGTGGATGCCGCGGTTGACCGTGAGGGGGCGCAGCAGGGCCTGCCCTTGGGCCGCCATGGGGACGGCGAGGAGCGGAGCGCCGACGAAGCAGGCCATCACGACGAGGCCCAGGCGGCGCATGTGTGTGGTGGAAGCCTTCGAAGCCATGATGACCAACCCCCGCTAAAACCGCCGCGATATCGAGACCACGGCGGACCGTCCGCCGGACGTTCAGTCGTCCGACGAGACCCGACGCCGGGCATCGTGGCTCCGGACGTAGACCGGCCGGTAAACGAGGCGCTCGCTGTCGCGCAAACGCTCCGACTGTGACGCCAAGGCGACATGGGCCACCGCCGCCGACACGGTCGCGGACAGAATGCCGATCGCCAGGGGGACGGAGCCGAGCGCCGCGACGGCGGCCACCAGGGTGGCGGTGCCGGCGACCAGGATCGCCCGTGTCGGAAGAGAGTTCATGATGCTGTCCACCCCGTTCTCGGCTTGACAACGGCCCCGCTTGGGCTTGGTTGCAGCGTCGCGGCGCCCGTCGCCGCTTTTTCATGATTCGTAAATAAGATCGTGGGTCCGTCGCGCAACGCGGCCGGGCCTTCATGCCGCGGTGCGGAACCCGCGACCGGAGGATGGCACGCCGGCGGCCGGTCGGGGCGGCCCTTTCCGCCGCGGGGTTAAGGCCCTCTTGCCGCCGCCGCGGCGGGCTTCACCGGCACATGGGGATCGGCGCATAGCCGGCGAAGTTGCCGTCCGGATCGTATTCGGGCTGGACGGCCGCGGGGCAGCCGTTGCCGACCGCGAGCGGGCTCGGCACGCCGGGGAGCAGCGGATAGCCGTAGATGTCGTAGCGCAGCGGCGCGGGCCGCACCGGCCCGCGGGCGACCCGGAATCCCCCGCCGCCGAAGGCCGGCACGGTGAAGCTCTGCGCGCCGTAGATGGGCGGGGGCGAGGACAGGAACGGCAGGTCGGCGGCCCGCGCCGGCGCGACGCCGGCCCAGGCCAACGCGAGCGGCAGGGCGGACAAGGGCAACAGCGCGGGGAAGCGGGGCGGGATCGGTCGCGTCATCGGCATCGGGTCCAGGGTCGGAGTCGGGCGGCAGGATGGGCGCGCCACCCTTCGGCCGTGTTAAGGCGGAGCTCCCCGCATCGCGAGCCGCCCGTGTCCTCCTCGTCAGACCTCATCGCCGACCGCCGCTTCGCCTGGGCCCGGGGCTACGCGGAAGACGGCGACCATGCCGCCGCCGCCGACCTCCTCGCCCAGGTGGTGGAGCGCGCCCCGGCCTGGGCGCCGGGCTGGGCGGCGCTGGGCGAAGCGCGCGAGCGCTCGGGCGACCCCGCCGGGGCGCGGCGCGCCTGGGCCGAGGCGGCGGCGCTCGACCCCGCGGGGACGCTCGGCGCGGACGCCCACGTCGCCCGCCTCGACGGCCGCACGCCGCAGAACCTGCCGGCCTCCTACGTCCGGGCGCTGTTCGACGATTACGCGCCGCGCTTCGACCGCCACCTCGTCGACGCCCTCGATTACCGCGGGCCGGCCGTGCTGGCGGATGCGCTGGAGCGCGCCGCGCCCGGGCGCCGCTTCGCCGCCGCGCTCGACCTCGGCTGCGGCACCGGGCTGATGGGCCTCGCCCTGCGCGGCCGGGCCGACCGGGTGGACGGCGTCGACCTGTCGCCCGCCATGGCGGAGCGGGCGCGCGCCACGGGCGCCTACGCGGCCGTCGCGGCCGGCCCGCTCGACGAGGCGCTCGCCGCCGCGGCCGCGGGGTCGCTCGACCTCGCGGTGGCGGTCGACGTGCTGGTCTACGTCGGGGACCTCGCGCCCGTCTTCGCCGGCGCGGCGCGGGCGCTGGCGCCGGGCGGGCTGCTCGCCGTCACGGTGCAGACCCTTCGCGAGGGGGACGGCTTCGCGCTCGGCCCCGACATGCGCTTCTCCCACGCGCCGGGTTTCGTCGAAGCCGCGCTGCGCGGCGCGGGGCTCGCCCCGGTCCTGCTGGAGCCGGCGTCGACGCGGCGGGAGAAGGGCGTGGCCGTGCCGGGGCTCGTCGCGGTGGCGTCCAAGGCCTAGTTGAGGGAGGTGCTCGACCGCTCCCCCGTCCCAGCCTCGCCCGAGGCCCCTCCCGCGGCCCTGCCGCCCGCCTTCCTTTCCTGGTTCGCCGGGCGGGGCTGGGCGCCCCGGCCGCATCAGATGGCGCTGCTGGGCCATGCCGAGGCGGGCCGCTCCGCGCTGCTGATCGCCCCGACCGGCGCCGGCAAGACGCTGGCGGGCTTCCTGCCGAGCCTCGTCGAGCTGTCGTCCGACCCGAAGCGGCGGCCCGGCCTCCACACGCTCTACGTGTCGCCGCTGAAGGCCCTGTCGGTCGACGTCGCCCGCAACCTCGACGCGCCCGTGGCCGAGATGAGCCTGCCGATCCGGATCGAGACCCGCACGGGCGACACGTCGGCGTCGAAGCGCCAGCGCCAGCGCCGCGACCCGCCCGACATCCTGCTCACCACGCCCGAGCAGATCGCCCTGCTGCTCGCCAACCCCAAGGCGCGCGACATGTTCGCGGGGCTGAAGCGCATCGTGCTCGACGAGCTCCACGCCCTCGTGACCTCCAAGCGCGGCGACCTCCTCGCGCTCGACCTGGCGCGGCTGCGGCGCCTCGCCCCGGGCGTGCAGACCGTGGGGCTTTCGGCCACCGTGCGCGAACCCCGGGAGCTGGTCGCCTACCTGCACGGCCGGGACGACGCCCTGCCGGCGGTGGTGACGGCGCCCGAAGGCGCCGCCGCCCACATCACCATGCTGGACACCAAGGAGCGCCTGCCCTGGGCCGGCCACTCGGCCCGGCACGCCTTGAAGGAGATCTACGACGAGATCCGCCGGGTGAAGCTGGCCCTGCTCTTCGTCAACACGCGGTTCCAGGCCGAGCAGCTGTTCTGGGACCTGTGGCGCATCAACGCCGACAACCTGCCGATCGCGCTCCACCACGGCTCGCTCGACGTCGGCCAGCGCCGCAAGGTCGAGGACGCCATGGCGGAAGGGCGCCTGAAGGCCGTCGTCGCCACCGCGACGCTCGACCTCGGCATCGACTGGGGCGACGTCGACCTCGTGGTCAACGTCGGGGCGCCGAAGGGGGCGAGCCGGCTGATCCAGCGCATCGGCCGCGCCAACCACCGGCTCGACGAGGCGTCGCGCGCCATCCTGGTGCCGGCCAACCGTTTCGAGGTGCTGGAATGCCGCGCCGCCATCACGGCCGCGGCCCAGGGCGCGCAGGACACGGCGGCGCCGCGCTCCGGCGCCCTCGACGTCCTGGCCCAGCACGTGCTCGGCATGGCCTGCGCGGAGCCCTTCGACGCCGACGCCTTCTTCGGCGAGGTGACCGACGCCGCCCCCTACGCGGACCTGCCGCGCGAGGACTTCGACCGCGCCGTGCAGTTCGTCGCCCACGGCGGCTACGCGCTGCAGGCCTACGAGCGCTTCGCCAAGATCCGGCAAACGAAGGAAGGGCTGTGGCGCGTTTCCAACGGCAAAGTCGCGCAGCAGTACCGCATGAACGTCGGCACCATCGTGGCGGCCGCCATGCTGAAGGTGCGCCTAGTGCGCGGCCGCACCGCCGGCACGACGGCGGCCGGGGTCCCCATGGCGACCGGCCCCATCGGCCGCGGCGGGCGGGTGCTGGGGCAGGTCGAGGACGGGTTCCTCGAAACGCTGCTGCCAGGCGACACCTTCCTGTTCGGCGGCGAGATCCTGGCCCTGCAGGCCATCGTCGACGACGAGGCGCTCTGCGCCCGCGTGTCCGGCACCGAACCCAAGATCCCCTCCTACGCGGGCTCGAAGTTTCCCCTCACCACCTACCTCGCCGACCAGGTGCGGGCCATGACGTCGGACCCGCACAGCTTCGACCTGCCCGATCAGGTCGAGGACTGGCTGGACCTGCAGAAGCTGAAGTCGGCGCTGCCGCCCAAGGACGCCATGCTGGTGGAAACCTTTCCGCGCGGCGGGCGGCACTACCTCATCGCCTACGCGTTCGAGGGGCGGCTGGCGCACCAGACCCTCGGCATGCTGCTCAGCCGCCGCATGGAGCGGGCGAAGCTCCGGCCGATGGGCTTCGTGGCCAACGACTACGCCATCGCGGTCTGGTCGCACGGCGACGTCGGCGCGCGCATCGCCAAGGGGCTGGTCACGCTGGAAGAACTGTTCGACGAGGACATGCTCGGCGACGACCTCGAATCCTGGCTCGACGAGTCCTCGATGATGAAGCGCACCTTCCGGATCTGCGCCACCATCTCGGGGCTGATCGAGCGCCGCCACCCGGGCCGCGAGAAGACCGGGCGGCAGATGACCGTGTCGACCAACCTCGTCTACGACGTGCTGCGCCGCCACGAGCCCGACCACCTGCTGCTCAAGGCGGCGCGCGACGATGCGGCGACGGGGCTCCTCGATCTGAAGCGCCTGGGCGAGCTATTGTCGCGGATCCGGGGCCGGATCCTGCACAAGCCGCTCCGGAAGATTTCACCGCTCGCGGTGCCGATCATGCTGGAGATCGGCCGCGAGCCCGTCTACGGCGAGGCCGAGGATGCGGTCCTGGCCGACGCCGCGGACGTCCTGCTCGAGGAAGCTTACGGGGACGATGACAGCGGTCAAACGGAAGGCGCCGGTCGAGGCCAGACCCGGCGACATCGGACGCATGCATAGCCACGTCACGGTCGCGGGGGTCGACCTCCTGGCGGATTTCTGCGGGGCGCTGTTCCACGAGGCGGACCGCGTGCTGCTGGTCGCCGACCTCCACCTGGAGAAGGGGTCGTCCTTCGCGCGGCGGGGCCTGATGCTGCCGCCCTACGACACGGCCGCGACCCTGGCGAAGCTCGCCGCCGTGGTGATGCGGACGCGGCCGCGGCTCGTCGTGGCGCTGGGCGACTCGTTCCACGACCGCGCGGGCGCGACCCGCATGGGCGAAGCCGACCGGGCCGCGCTGCACGGCCTGCAGGCCGGCCGCGACTGGCTGTGGCTCGCCGGCAACCACGATCCCGCGCCCCCGGCGGGGCTCGCCGGCGACACGGCGGAAGATTGGCACCTCGGGCCGCTGACGCTGCGCCACGAGCCGGCCCCGGGCGCGAGCCCGGGCGAGATCGCCGGGCACCTCCACCCCGTCGCCATCGTGGCGGGGGCGGGCAGCGCGGTCCGGCGGCGCTGCTTCGTGTCGGACGGGGCGCGCTGCATCATGCCGGCCTTCGGCGCCTATGCGGGCGGGCTCAACTTCCGGCATCCCGCCTTCGCGGGGCTGCTGAAGGACGGGCGCAGGATCGCCCACGCCCTGGGGCGGGACCGCGTCTACGCGATCCCCGAAAGCCGGTGCCTCGCCGGCGCGTGACGCGCGCGGCGCCCGAGCGCCCGCTTCCCGCATCGGCGGGAAACGGGCGGCGGTGGAGCCTACATCTGCTCCTTCTGGGCGTAGCTGTCCTTGCGGGCCGGGCCGAGGATCGGCTCCTGGCCCATCGGCACGTTCTGCATGACGGAGAACTCGCCCTTGCCGTCGAGGCTCGGGCCTTCCGTCCACCGGCCCGCCATGGGCGGGGTGCCGTCCGCGGCGGAGCCGAAGAAGGCGTAGGAGTATTTCTGCGTTTCCTTCGACTGGTCGAAGCTGTTCGGCATCGGCAGGTGGGCCTTCTCGCCGAGTTCCTCGATCACCGCCAGCCACTGCTGCTGGTGCATCGTGTCGCGTGCCACGTTGAAGGCCAGCATCTCCTTCATGCCGGTGTCGTTGGTGGCGTCGTACAGGCGGCAGGCCAGCACGCGGCCAGTCGCTTCCGCCGCGACGTTGCAGTACATGTCGGCGGCGAGGTTTCCGCTGGCGTAGATGTGCGACATGTTGAAGGGCACGCCGTCGGCGTCCGCCGGATAGGCGGCGAGGCCGGTCGACAGGATGTGCCGGTGCAGCATGCCGTTGATGACGCCCTTGGTGTCGCCGCCGCCCATGATGGAGCCGACGAGCCCGTCGGCCGCGCCGGCTTCCTGCTCGGACACGGGGGCCTTGTCGAGGTTCAGCGCCACCGCGGTCGCCAGCATCTCGATGTGGCCGATCTCCTCCGTGGCAGTGTGGAGCAGCATGTCACGGTATTTGGTCGAGGGGCCGCGGGCGCCCCAGGCCTGGAAGAAATACTGCATGCAGACGCGGATCTCGCCCTCCACGCCGCCGATGGCCTGCTGGAGCATGCGGGCGAACAGCGGGTCGGGCTTCTCGACCTTGACGGGCCACTGAAGGCGCTTGTCGAAATAGTACATCGTGTTTCCCTCGGAAGGACACCGCGAGCGCCGCATCGCGGCGGCTCCCGCTCGGGCTGAAGAAGCCGCGCGATCGAGAGAAAGGTTCCCAAAACGGGCCTCGGTCGACGTCGCCGGCCCGGCCAGCCGGGGACGGGTTCAGAAGGTCGCCCAGGCGGCGAACATCGCCACGCCGAGGGCCATCCACACCACGTAGTCGTTGATCACGCCGGTGTGGAGCCGGTTCAACCCCGCGACGACGGGCTTGAACATCCCCCCGGCGGCCGGGAGGATCCGGGGCACGCGGTCGCGGAACAGCGCGACGCCCGCCACGGCGACCGCGCCGAGGAGCGCCAGCCACGGCTCGACGGCGGTCCAGCCCGTCGGGGGCGGCACCGCCACCGATCCCGCGGCGAGGTGGGCGAACTGCGGCAGGACCCGAGCCGCCATGTGCTCGGCGAGATCCGCCGGCACCAGGACGTCGATGCCGAGCAGGAGGATGCAGG
The DNA here is from genome assembly GCF_004137685.1 of Lichenibacterium minor. Lineage (GTDB taxonomy): Bacteria > Pseudomonadota > Alphaproteobacteria > Rhizobiales > Beijerinckiaceae > Lichenihabitans > Lichenihabitans minor. The sequence goes on from NZ_QYBB01000008.1 coordinate 151,197, forward strand.
GCGCGAGCATCAGCCACAGCGGGCGGTCGGCCTTCTCCTGTTCCTCGTCGGTCGGCGCTTCGGCCTCGTCGCCGGGGTCCGGGCCGAGCCCGAGGTAGACGCGGCCGGCGAAGCGCAGCACCGCGCCCCCCGTCAAGGCCGTCCCGACCAGGACCGACAGGTGCATCGCCCAGCCGGCGAGGCCGTCCGGCGCCGCCGCGCTCACGAGGTCGGCGCCGCCGTGGAGCAGGCCCAGCGGCGCGCCGCCGAGCAGCAGCGCCGCGAGTCCCGTCAGCACGCCGGCGGGCCAGATGTCCCGCCCGAGGCCGCGCAGGTTCAGCTCGTCGACCCCGGCCTTCTCGGCCAGCAGCACGCCGACGAGCATGAACAGCGTCCCCTTCACCAGCCCGTGGCCGACCAGGTAGGCCAGGGCGCCCGCGAGCCCGACCGGCGACAGCGCCGCCACGCCGGTCAGCATGATGCCGATGTGGCCGATGGTCGAGAAGGCCAGCAGGCGCTTCAGGTGCCGCTGCGACCAGGCGAGCAGGCCCCCCACGACCGCGGTGGCGCAGCCCACCCCGAACAGCAGGCCGTGCAGGATCGAGCCCGCGTCGGGCGAGCCGGGGAACACCTGCACGGCGATCTTGGCGAAGCCAAACAGGCCGATCGGCACCATGCTGCCCGAAAAGATCACCGACACCGGGCTCGGCGCCACCGCGTGGGCGTCCGCCAGCCAGAACTGGAAGGGGAGGATGGCGGCCTTGGTGAGCAGCGCCACCGACACGAGGCAGAAGCCGCCGACGATCACGGGATCGTGCCCCGCGCGCCCCACGGCCTCCCGCACGGCCTCGAAGTCGAGCGCGCCGGCGCGGGCGTAGACGAGGCCGATGCCGGCCAGCATCAGCATGGAGCCGAGGCTGTTGACCACGGTGAAGTTCAGCGCGCCGGCCAGCGAGGCGCGTTTCAGCGAGAAGCCGGTCAGCGCGTAGGCGGCCACCGACATGACCTCGAACCACACGAACAGGTTGAACAGGTCGCGCGTCAGGCAGAAGCCCTGCATGGCGGCGAGGAACAGCAGCATCAGCACGTTGAAGGTGGAGCGCACCTCGTCGAAGAAGCCCCAGGCGAAGACGAGCGCGGCGGCGAAGAGCAGGCCGATGAAGGCCGCGATGCCGGCGCTGGCGGGGTCGGGCGCGAAGGCGATGCCGAGCGTCACGCCGGGCCGCGGCTCCCAGCCGCCGAACCAGTAGACCGGCGTGCCGGCGTCGAGCGCCCCCCGCGACAGCACGGCGGACAGGCCCGCTACCGCCAGGGCCGCCGCGATGCCGAGCGCCTCGGGCGCGTGTTTCGGCAGGCGCTCGCCCAGCGCCAGCACGATCGCGCCGACCGCCAAGGGCAGGACGACCGGGAATGGGACGAGGACGTCGAGGAGCGTCACGGATGCCCCGATCGATCGGCCCGGCGATGGCCGCCCGTGCCCGGGCGGAGGGGAGGCGCGCGGTCGGGCGCCGACATCACTGCCCCTTCAAGGGTTTGATCTCCTGCGGGTCGAGCGTGCCCTCGCGCTTGTGCACCTGCAGCGCCATGGCGAGCAGGAGCGCCGACACCGTGGCGCCGACCACGATGTCGGTGAGCACCAGCGCCTGCACGATCGGATCCACGGCGGGCGTGCCGGGCGGGTGGTCGTAGAAGATCGGCGGGCCCGCGCCCCAATCGTAGCCGATGCCGAGCAGCAGCACGTAGGTGGCCGACTGGCACACCGAAAGGCAGCCGATGAGGTGGATGTAGTTGCGGCTGGTCGCGATGCCGTAGACCCCGACGCCGAAGAGCCAGGCGGCGACCACCCAGGGCAGCACGCTCATGGGCACGGGCTCATGGGCGGCAGGCTCATGCGCGGTCCCCCGTCCGGCCGTCGTCCGGGTCGGCGACCTCGGACGTGGTGGCGCGCGTTTCTTCCATGAACTCCAGCAGCACCGTGCCGAAGCCGCCCGCCACCGCGAGGGTCACGCCGGCGTTCTCGACGATCATCAGCCCGCCCGACAGCATGTCCTTGGCCGTCCCGAAGGGCAGCACGTTGGTGAGGAAGCGCAGGCCCAGGAACACGGGCAGCAGCCCCGCGGCGACGAACAGCAGCGCGCCCGCGCCTTCGACGGCGTCGAGCACCGGCTCGCGCACCAGCTGCCGCCAGCGCCCGTAGCCCTCGCCGAGGTAGATCAGCAGCAGGCTCGACGCGATGACGACGCCGCCCTGGAAGCCGCCGCCGGGCGTCGCCATGGCGTGCAGCGCCACGTAGACGCCGAAGATGAAGGTGAACGGGCCGCAGATCCGGCAGATCAGCACCACGGCGTCGGCGCGCGGCACGATCGCCCGGCCGCCGATCCGCCCGCCGGCATCGGCCCGGTCCTCGCCGCGGCCGCCGCGCAGCAGCAGCACCGTGCCGGCCACGGCGGCGAGCAGCATGAACTCCTCGCCGATCGTGTCGAAGCCGCGCACGTCGAAGTTGATGGCGCTGACCATGTTGGACACGCGGCGCATCTCCGGCAGCAGGGCGTTGACGGCCTGCCCGTAGGGCGACACGGGGCTGCCGAAGCCCGGCAGCGCGCAAGCCACGCGCCAGAAGCCCGGCAGGATGGCGAGCGCCGCCAGGGCGAGCAGGGCCGGGCGCAGCTTCGGGCTCATTCGGGGCCGCCCGTGTCGGCGGCGTCGCGCTTCCTGTTGATCCGCACCGCGGCCAGGGCGGCCAGGAACAGCAGCGGCGTCGCCGCCGTGCCGACCGCCAGTTCGGACAGGGCGACGTCGGGCGCCTGCAGCACCAGGAACAGCAGGGTGAGCACGAGGCCGTTCCCCGCCAGGGCGAAGACCTGCCGGCGGGGATCGCGCGTCAGCACCACGGCGAGGCCGGATGCGGCCGCGAGCAGGAGCATCGCGGCGAGCAGGAACGCCATCACGATGCGGCCCTCACGCCTGCGGCCCGTCGCGCAGCGCCAGCGCCCGGCCGGCGGCGTGGCTGACGGCGGAGCCCGTCACCAGCACGAAGGCGACCAGGCAGGCGAGCTTCACCGATCGCGGCGAGATCCCGTCGGCCAGAAAGGCCGCGACCGCCACTAGGACGCCGGCGGCGGCGTTGGTGAAGGCGACGGCGTGCAGCCGGTCCAGCGCCGAGCCGAGCCGCAGCGCCCCGAAACAGCCGATCCAGGCGGACAGCACCGCGCCGGCGAGGCAGAGGTCGACGGGGAGGCTCACACCCAGCGCTCCGCGAAGACGGCGTAGAGCAACGACGCCGTCACGCTCAGCACCCCGAAGGTGACGGCGAGGTCGACCGACGAGGGCTGGTCGAAGGCGAAGGTCATCGCCGCCATGGCGACGATGCCGACGGAGCCGGCGAGCTGCACGGCGACGAAGCGCGTCCCCACCGGCCCGCGCCAGCTCATCGCCAGGGCCGCCACGAGCGGCGGCACCAGCAGCAGCAGGGCGAGCGTCCAGGCGAAGGAGCCGCCGGGCGGCAGGCCGGTCACGACGGCCACCGCGGGTCGCGGCTCGGGCCCGACGCCGTCAGGGCGTGGAACACGATCGTTTCCTCGTCCAACGGCAGGTCCAGGGCGTAGCTGTCCGGCGCCAGCGAGGTCGCCAGCACCACGACGGCGCGGCGGCCCCGGTCGCGCGGATCGTCGGCCGTGCCGCGGTGGAAGTCGTGCTCGACCCGGCGCCCGGCGACGGGACGCACCAGCGCCGCGGCGAGCCGCGCCCCGACGCGAAGCGTGGCACCGGGCAGGCCGGCGAAGGACGTGCCCACCGTCCGGAGCGCGGGCCGTTCGAACCGGAAGGTCCTCGCGCCGTCGTGCATCACGGCGAAGTGCCATCCGGCTCCGAGGCCGCCGAGCAGCACGGCCGCGGCGATCTCGTCGGGGGAAAGCTGCCCGGCCAGGACCAGATACGCGGCAGCCCCGCCGAGCCACACCCAGAATGCCGTCAAGCTTGGCCCCCTGCCGGCCCCTGCGGGGCGTTCGCGGCGAGATTACACGGCGAGGCGAGGCCGTGCCAAGCCGGCAAGGCCGGCCCAGGAACAATCGCCGGTCCAGCGCCTTCTCCGCGCGACGCCGCCCCGCGCCGTCGCTCGAGGAAACGACATCATGAGCCAGCCCGACAAGCCCACGATGCCCTATTGGCACGTCTACACGGACGCCGACGGCGTGAGCCGCCAGGAGAAGTTCTCGCTGACCGCCTTCGAGCTGAAGGGCGTGAACCCCGACGTGTCGCCCCAATGGAACGACAAGATGGACCCTTCGAAGGCCGGGGTCACCTTCACGGTGCTGCCCGTCGGCTGGGTCGGCGACTGGCACGAGAACCCGAAGCCGCAGTGGATCGCGATCCTCACCGGCCGCTGGTTCGTCGAAACCATGGACGGCCATCGCGTCGAGATGGGGCCCGGCGAGCTGATGATGGGCGAGGACCAGGGCACCGTGGAGCGGGACGGCCGCAAGGGACACAGGTCCGGCACCGTGGGCGACGAGCCCTGCACCATGATCGTCACGGGGCTCGACGTCACCCCCACGGTGAACCAGCCGGGCCGCTTCCGGTAGGGTCCGGAGGCCGCGGACGGGGCGGGACCGCGCCCGAGCGCCTTCCCGGGCCGCCGGAGCGCCGCTGTCCGTCTTTCGGTGCGACGGTTCTTCGTCGACGAGCGCTCAGCCCAGCCGTTCGATCCTGAGCTGCAGCGTCGCGGCATAGAGGTCCTCGCCGCCCGGCCCTCGGACCCGCACCGCGAAGGCGCGGGCCGCGCCCGGCGCCACGCCGGCGTGGGACAGGTCGCGCAGCAGCGACACCGCCTCTTCCACGGCCTCGGTCTCGTTCGGCAGTTCGGTGCCCGAACTGTCGGCGACCCTGTGCTCGCCGTCGTCGGTGTCGAAAAAGAAAAGCATCGCGATCGCGCCTCCTGCGGACGACGCCATCTAAAGCGCGGCTTTAGCCCGTTCAAGGCGATGCCGGTGCCCGCCCCTCGCTTTGGAGCGCCCTGTCGCGTTTCGGGCGGGCACCGTCCCTCACGGGACGACGCGCTCGTGCCGCAGCCGCGCGAACAGGTCGAAGAAGCTGTCGTCGGTCGCCTGGTAGTCCAGGAAGCCGGCCTTGCGGCTCTTCCCCATGTCGGTGACGACCTCGATGGGCCGGCCGAGGTCGGCGTCCGTGTGCCAGGGCGATGCGAGGCGGGCGAGGTCGGGCTCGACGAGCCCGTGCTCCCTGGCCAGCGCCGCCCAGGCCGGGCCGGCATCCGCCATCTGCCCTTCCAGCGGCGTCGGGTGCCCGGGATAGGGCGCGGGGTCGAGGCCGAACCAGCCGGCGATGCGCTCCCACATCCAGCTCCAGCGGAAGACGTCGCCGTTGACCACGTTGAAGGCCTGGTCGCGCCCGGCTTCGCCCGTCGACGCCCAGGAGAGGTGGCGGGCGAGCAGGCGCGCGTCGGTCATGTCGGTCAGGCCGTGCCACTGCTGGGGCGAGCCGGGGAACAGGAAGGGCCGGCCCGACGCGCGGCACAGGCTGGCGTAGGCGGCGAGCGTCACGCCCATGTTCATGGCGTTGCCGAGCGCGAAGCCGATCATCGTGTGGGGCCGGTGCACGCTCCAGCCGAACCCGCGGGCCCGCGCCGCGTCGAACACCGCGTCCTCCTGGACGTAGTAGAAGTTCTCGACGGGCAGCCGCCCCTGTTCCTCGCGGAAGGGCGTCGCCGGCAGGGTGCCGTGCCCGTAGGCCTCGAAGGGGCCGAGGTAGTGCTTGAGGCCCGTCACCAGCGCCACGTGCTCCAGGGGGGCGTGGTCCAGCGCGCCGAGCAGGTTGCGCACGGTCGCGCCGTTGACGGCGCAGTTTTCCGCCTCGGTCGGGCGGCGCATCCAGGTGGCGATGAAGAGGTGGCTCGGGCGGAGGTCGGCCAGCGCCGCCGCCAGCGAGGCGGGGTCGGTGAGGTCCGCCGACACGGGCGCGACGCCCGGCATGGAGCCCGGGTTGCGGGCGAGGCCGTGCACCGTCCACCCTTCGTCGACGAGGTGGCGGGCGAGGTTGTTGCCGACGATGCCGGTGCTGCCGGCGATGAGGGCCGTGCGGGCCATGGCGCTGTCTCCTGCGTTGCCGGCCGACGTCGCGGCGTCGATGCCGGCCGGCGGTCGGGACATCCGACCGCCGGTGTGAGGCTTCGAGATGGGGGAGGCTTGCCGGGGCGGCGAGACGGCACCAGAAGGGGTCATAGCCACCAGGAGGTGCCCATGGACACGCGCGTGACCGACCCGGACGGCGACGCCCCCGCGGCGAAGGGCCGGGTTCCTGCCGCGAAGCGCGAAGCCCTCGCGGCGAAGGGCGAGGCCTTCACGGAGGATTGCGCGCCGCGCCGGGTGCTGGAGCTGTTCTCGGCCAAGTGGACCAGCCACGTGCTCCACGCCATGCAGGCGCTGTACGGTGGAACGTGCCGCCCCGGCGCGCTGCAGCGCGCCCTTCCCGGCCTGTCGAAAAAGATGCTGACCCAAACGCTGCGCGAGCTCGAGCGCGACGGCCTCGTCGCCCGCGAAGTCCACCACGTCGTGCCGCCGCGGGTCGATTACAGCCTCACCCCGCTCGGCCGCACCATGATCGAGCCGATCGAGATGCTCTACGCCTGGGCGCGGGACCACGAGGCCGAGCTGTCCGCCCTGGGGCTGCGCGCGCCTTCGCGGCGGCGCAAGGCCTGAGGCCACCCGACGGCGTCGAAGCGGCGGCCGGCGGTCAGGACCGCGGGCCGCCGGCCTCCGCCTCGGCCTTCGCGTCGATGAGGGTGGCGAGCCGGCGCAGCGCCAGGCCGTAGCCCTGCGTGCCGAACCCCGCGATGACGCCATCGGCGCGCAGCGACACGTAGGAATGGTGGCGAAAGGGCTCGCGCTTGTGGACGTTGGAGATGTGGACCTCGATCACGGGGCCGTCGAAGGCGTTCAGCGCGTCGAGGATCGCCACGGACGTGTGGGTGTGGGCGGCGGGGTTGATGGCGATGCCGCCGGCCGCCTCGCGGGCCTCGTGGATCCAGTCCACGACCTGCCCCTCGTGGTTGCTTTGCAGGAAGCGCAGCGCGAGGCCCAGCTCGGCGGCGAGCGCGCGGCAGCCGGACTCGACGTCCGCCAGCGTTTCGGAGCCGTAGATGTGGGGCTGGCGCTTGCCGAGCAGGTTGAGGTTCGGCCCGTTGAGGACGTAGACGAGACGGCTCATCGTTTGATTTTCCCCGATTCCGGCATCAGAATCCCCATCCTAACGGATCCCGGGCGCCCGAAGCGTCCGGGATCACGACCGAATGTCACGATCAGGAGGAGACGGCCATGGACCTGCCGGTCAACCGCTTCAAGCGCGCCATCCGCGCCGGACGCCAGCAGATCGGGCTCTGGTGCTCGATCCCCGGCGGCACGGTCGCCGAGGTGCTGGCCGGCGCCGGATACGACTGGATCGTCTTCGACACGGAGCATTCGCCCGGCGACCCCGCCTCCGTCCTGGGGCAGCTCCAGGCCGCCGCCCCCTATCCGGTGTCGGCCGTGGTGCGGCCGACGACCAACGACGCCGCCGAGATCAAGCGCTACCTCGACGTCGGCGCCCAAACGCTGCTGATCCCCTACGTTCAGGACGCCGACGAGGCCCGCGCCGCCGTGGAAGCCATGCGCTACGCCCCGGCGGGGGTGCGCGGCGTGTCGGGCTGGACTCGCGCGACCCGCTTCGGCCGCATCCCCGACTATGCCCGCCGGGCTTCGGACGAGCTGTGCCTCATCGTCCAGGTCGAGACCGCGGAAGCCCTGGACCGGATCGACGCCATCGCGGCGGTGGACGGCGTCGACGGCCTGTTCATCGGCCCCGCCGACCTGGCCGCCAGCATGGGCCACCCCGGAAACCCGATGCATCCCGCGGTGGTCGGCGCCATCGAGGCCGCGATCGGGCGCATCCGCGCGGCGGGGCTGCCCGCCGGGATCCTCACGCTCGACCGCGCCTTCGCGCAGCGCTGCATGGGCCTCGGCACGGTCTTCACCGCGGTCGGCACCGACGGCGGCCTCCTGTCGGGCGGCGCCGACGCGCTGCGGGCCGCCTTCCCGGTCGGACCCGGATGACGTCGGCGGGCCCGGCGCCGCGCATCCCCCACGGGTGGCTCGGCGTTGGCTCTCGACCGCCCCGCCGTCGCGGCGACCCGAAGGGGCCGGACGAGGGGCCAGACGGGGACCACACCGCCATGCCGGCTCGAGACTACATCCGCTACAGCGACGACATCGAGGTGCTCCCGGCGGGCGAGGACGAGGCCATCGCCGGCATCATCGCCGCGATGACCCACGAGAGCCGGAAGGTCGCGGCGCGCGAGGGCCACACCGTGCGGGCGTCGCACGCCAAGGCCAGCGCCTTCCTGAAGGGCGAGCTGCGCGTGCTCGACGGCCTTGCGCCGGAGCTGCGCCAGGGGCTGTTCGCGGAGCCCAGGACCTTTCCGGTGGCGGTGCGCATGGCGCAGGGGCCGGGCGAGCACCTGCCCGACAGCGTGTCGACGCACCGCGGCCTGGCGTTCAAGGTGCTGGACGCCGCGGGACCCAAGATCGACGGCCACGCCGAGGACACGCAGGACTTCGTCCTGGCCACCGGCCCGGTGTTCCCGAACCCTGACGCCGCGGCCTTCCTGCGGGCCATGAAGGGCATCGAGGCCACGGCAGGAGGGCGCGAAACGCTGAAGGGGGTGGTGTCCAACGCCGCGCGCCAGCTCGACAAGGTGGTGTTGGCGGTGAAGGGCGACCACAGCCCGCTGCTCGACTTCTTCGGCCACACGCCGCGCCATCCGCTGACGGACACCTATTACAGCCAGGCGGCGCTGCGCTACGGCGACTACGTCGCCAAGATCTGCCTCGTGCCGGTGTCTCCCGGGCAGGACGCGCTCGGCGACGGCCCGATGGACACGTCGGGCCGCCCCGACGCCTTTCGGGACGCCACGGTGGCGTATTTCGGCGAGGCGGGGGCCGAGTTCGAGCTCCGCGTGCAGCTCTGCACCGACCTCGCGTCCATGCCGGTCGAAGACGCGTCCGTGCGCTGGCCCGAGGACGAGAGCCCGTATCAGGCGGTCGCGCGGCTGGTGCTGCCGCGGCAGGACGCGCTCGGCGAAGCGCGGCGCGCCTTCATGACGGAGCGCATGTCGTTCCGCCCGGCCCACAGCCTCGCGGCGCATCGCCCCCTGGGCTCGCTGATGCGGGCGCGGCTGAAAACCTACCCGGCGCTCGCCGCCCATCGCCGCAACCAGAACGGCGCCGAAGCCGCCGAGCCCACGTCGCTCGACCAGATCCCGGACTGAGCGCTTGCGAACGGGGGCCCGGGTTCGAGGCGGCCCCGGGTTCCCGGCGGCGGGACCATGAAAAAGGGCGGGCGGCCCGGAGGCCGCCCGCCCTGGATCCCGCGTCGTGCGAGTCCGCGGTCAGAACCGGCGGTAGCCGTAGCCGCCGTAGGGCCGCCGATAGCCCAGGAACGGGCGGACGAAGGGGCGCACGAACGGACGGCGATAGCCGTAGAACCGCCGGCGCACGAAGGGGCGGACGAAGGGCCGGACGAACGGGCGGCGATAACCGTAGCCGTAATAATAGACGTGCTCGAGCGGGGCCGCGGAAGCGGCCGGGCTCAGCGGCTGGACCGGCATGGCCTGCGCGTCGGCCACGGCGACGGTCGCGCCGGCCAGGGCGAGGGCGCCGACGACGATGCCCTTCCAAGACATATGCATGGTGATGTCCTTTCGTTGTGGCGGGACGATGGGCCCGCGCGGATGAACCGCGCGTGACCGTCGTGGAAGGCGCTCAGCGCACCGCGGCGGGCTGCCGCTTGAAGCGGTTGAAGCAGCCGAGCTTGTAGCAGCCGAACAGCGCCACCGCGGCGGCGCCGATCGCCACCTTGGTGCCGGTCGACAGCGTGCCGCCTTCCGCCGGCGCCGCGTCGCCGGGCTGGGCGGCCGGGGGCGCGGTCGCGACCGCCGGGGCCGCACCGCCAGCGGACGGGCCGCCGAGCGTGGCGGTCAAGCGCTGGGCATCCTGCGGGCCGCCGCCGGCGGGGAGGAAGTCGACCGCGATCTGCCGGCCCGGCGCGACCGAGCCGACGTAGTCGGCGAAGGCCGGCACGGTGGGGAACACGCGCCCGTCGACCGACACGATCTGGTCGCCCTTGCGGAAGCCCGCCTGGGCGCCCGCGGCTCCGGCCTTGACGCTGTTGACGCGCAGCAGGCGGAACGTCATCCCGCCGCTGGTGATCTGCTCGCCCGGCCCGACGTTCAGGCCGAGCGTGCCGCCGGCCTTGGGCAGCGCGTCGGCGTCGTTCGCGGACAGGAACCGGTAGTTCATCGCGTTCTCGGCATAGGCCGGGGCGATCCCCGGCTGCAGGCCGAGGAAGGACGCCAGGACCAGGGCCGAAACGGTGCGTTTTCCGATCATGGGGTGAGGTCCGTCAGGGGATCGGGAGGTCAAACGTTCATCGAGCCGTCGCCGGCTCCCCCGCCCTGCGTGGCGCCGTCGACGGCCTGGGGCAGTTCCTGGCTGAGCTGCTGGAGGAAGTCGCCGTGGTCCATGCCGGCCTGGGCCGCCATCTGCTGGGTCTGGCCCTGGCCGAAGACGCTCTGGAGCTGGTCGGGCGAGACGGACTGGTTGGCGCCGTTGCCGATCCAGGATTCCGCGATGTGGCCGAGGCCGGCCTGCTGGAACTGCGACACCAGCCCGCCGATGCCGCCCGCGCCGCCGAGCGCACTGGCGATGCCGCCTGCCGCGCCGCCGGGAGCCTGGTTCTCGTACTGGCCGCCGCCCGCGCCGCCGCCGCCGAGCACGCTGGAAATGATGCCGCCGAGGGGCGAACCGCCGCCGGTGGCCTGGTTGTTCTGGCCGCCGAGCAGGCCGCCGATGATCGAATCGAGAATGCCCATGGTGAACTCCGCCTGTGAGGCCCGCACCGCGCCCCGCGCCGCTCCGGGACGAGCGGGGGAAGGCGGGCGGCACGCCGATCTTGAAAAGGATGGACCTCGGGCGCGCGACCGGCACCGACGACGCACGAGGTTCAGGGCACCACTTGGCCTGGACGGGCCGAGACTGCTTCCTTCCGGGCGCCCCGCGGAGGCCCGGACGGTCCTCTCGCGGGGATCCATGAGCCCCGATAACCGGCACGGGGGAGCTTGGTTCCCGGCCGGGCCCGCCCGCGCTCAACAGTGAGTTTCAGCTCACTGACCAACCCGCGGCGCCGCCGCCGCCCGCGGGCCGGTCGCCGCTGCGGGTGCCCACCCCGGCGCAAGCTCGCGGCGCCACCCTTCCGGCCGGACTGGACCGGCCCCGCGCGGGGCCGGCCGCGGCGGCAGGATCCCATGAGCATCGCGACCATCACTCCGGCGAGGGCACAGCAGGCGAAGGCCGCCGCGGCCCGGGCGCCGCGCCGCGGCGGCCGCGACGTGGGCTTCGCCATCGGCATCGTGGCGATCCTGTCGATCTTCTTCCTGCCGATCCCGTCCTTCATGATCGACATGGGGCTGGCCTTCTCGATCGCGCTGTCGGTGCTGATCCTGATGGTGGCGCTGTGGATCGAGCGACCGCTCGACTTCTCCGCCTTCCCCACCGTGCTGCTCGTCGCCACGTTGCTGCGCTTGTCGCTCAACATCGCCACGACGCGCCTCATCCTGTCGAACGGCTCGGAAGGGTCCAACGCGGCGGGCTTCATCATCGGCGGCTTTTCGCGGCTGGTGATGGGCGGCGACTTCGTCATCGGCCTCATCGTCTTCGCGATCCTGCTCACCATCAACTTCGTGGTCATCACCAAGGGCGCGACCCGCATCGCCGAGGTGGGCGCCCGCTTCACGCTCGACGCCATCCCGGGCAAGCAGATGGCGATCGACGCCGACCTGTCGGCCGGCCTCATCGACGACAAGGAAGCGCAGCGCCGCCGCCGCGAGCTCGAGGAGGAGAGCGCCTTCTTCGGCTCGATGGACGGCGCGTCCAAGTTCGTGCGCGGCGACGCGGTGGCGGGCCTCATTATCCTGGCCGTCAACGTGTTCGGCGGCATCGTCATCGGCGTCACCCGCCACGGCATGCCGTTCGGCCAAGCGGCCGACGTGTTCGCCAAGCTGTCGGTCGGCGACGGCCTCGTGTCGCAGATCCCGTCCCTCATCGTGTCGCTCGGCGCGGCGCTGCTCGTGTCCAAGGGCGGCACGCGCGGCTCGACCGAGAAGGCGGTGATGAACCAGCTCGTGCATTTCCCGCGCGCGCTGCTGGTCGCCGCCCTGATGATGTTCCTGCTGGCGGTGGTGCCGGGCCTGCCCTTCTTCCCCTTCGCGTTCCTCGGCGGCCTGATGGTGGCGGCCGGCACCGTGCTGCCGCGCCGCCTCGCCGCCGCCAAGGCGGCGGAAGACCGCGACGCCGCCCAGAAGGCCGACGCCGCCGCGGTGGCGGAAACCAAGGATTCGGTGAAGGAGTTCCTGCGCACGGCCGAGATCGAGATCGCCATGGGCAAGCAGCTCGCGGCCCGCCTGCTGCCGTCCGGGACCGAACTCGCCCACCGCGTCACCAAGATGCGGCGCAAGTTCGCCAAGCAATACGGCTTCGTGGTGCCCGAGATCAAAGTGTCGGACAGCATGGACGTGCCGCCGAAATCCTACCAGATCCGCATCCACGGCACCGTGGTGGTGTCCCAGGAGCTGCGGCTCGGCGAGTCGCTGATCATCACCGGCGACGGCCGCAGGCCCGACCTGCCCGGCATCGACACCCGCGAGCCCGCCTTCGGCATGAAGGCCCTCTGGGTGTCGGACGCCTACGCGGCCGAAGCCAAGCGCCAGAACTTCCAAACGGTCGACACCCTGTCGATCCTGCTCACCCACCTCAGCGAGGTCATCCGCAACAACCTGAGCCAGCTGCTGTCCTACAAGGACATGCGCGCGCTGCTCGACCGGCTGGAGCCGGAATACAAGAAGCTGATCGACGACATGTGCCCGGGCCAGATCTCCTATTCGGGGCTGCAGGCCGTGCTGAAGCTGCTGCTCGGCGAGCGCGTGTCGATCCGCAACCTCCACCTGATCCTCGAAGCCATCGCCGAGATCGTGCCGCACGTCCGCCGGTCCGAACAGGTGGCCGAGCACGTGCGGGTGCGGATGAGCCAGCAGATCTGCGGCGACCTCGCCGACAACGGCGTGCTGAAGGTGCTGCGGCTCGGCAACCGCTGGGACCTCGCCTTCCACCAGAGCGTCAAGCGCGACGCCAAGGGCGAGGTGACGGAGTTCGAACTCGACCCGCGGCTCGTCGAGCAGTTCGGCCAGGAAGCCTCCGCGGCCATCCGCGAGCGCATGGACGGGGGCCACAGTTTCGTCCTCATCGCGGCGCCTGAAGTCAGGACCTACGTCCGCATGATCGTGGAGCGCATGTTCGCCACCCTGCCGGTGCTGTCGCACCTCGAGATCGCCCGCGGCCTGGAGATCAAGCCGCTGGGCACGGTGTCGTGAGCGCCGCACGGGATCCCCGACGCGCGCGGGCTTGCGGCGCACCGTGAACGACGGCGCTTCGGCGTCGGTGCTGGCGGCCTTCGTGGTGTTCAGCCGCATCGGCGCCTGCCTGCTCCTCATGCCGGGGTTCTCGTCGCCCCGCATCCCCGTGCAGGTCCGGCTGTTCATCGCGGTCGCGGTCGCGCTGGCGCTGACGCCGCTGCAGATCGACGCCATCCGTCCCCTCGTGGCCGACGGGCAGCCGGTGCACCTCCTGCGCGTCATGGGCTCGGAGCTGTTCGTCGGCGCCGCCATCGGGCTGTTCGGCCGGGTGTTCTTCGTCGCGCTGGAGTTCATCGGCGTGGCGGTGGCCATGTCGGTGGGGCTCAGCGCCAACCTCGGCGTCCCCGTCGAGGCCGACGAAACGCTGCCGGCGCTGACCACGCTGCTGACGCTGGCCGCCACGGCGCTGATGTTCCTGACCGACCTCCACCTCGAAGTCTTCCGGGCGCTCGAAGCCTCCTACGGCAGCCTGCCGATCGCCGACGGCTTCGCGCCGCGCTTCGCGCTCGACCAGCTCGTGTCCAAGGCCAACGAGGCCTTCCTGCTGGCGCTGCGGATCGGCAGCCCGTTCCTGATCTTCTCGCTGGTCGTCAACGTCGCCCTGGGGCTGGTGGGGCGGCTCGTGCCCGGCATCCAGAGCTTCTTCCTGTCGACGCCCTTCCTGCTGATCGGCGGGCTGATCCTGCTGTCGATCGTCATCAGGCCGATGCTGCTGATCTTCATCGACGCCTTCGGGCGCTTCCTGGTGACCGGATGAGGGCGCGCCCGTGACCGAACGCTTGAAGGCCATGAAGCGGGTCCTGAAGGTGCAGGACCAGCTCAAGCGCTCCGCCGACTGGCGCCTCGCCGAAGCCGAACGCTCCGCCGCCGAGGTCGAGGCCGCGAAGGAGGAACTCGCCCGCTTCTGCGACGGCGAACTGCTGACGGGCCCGATCGCCGGCGCCGCGGCGGCCCAGGCCCTGCGCCTCGCCGCACGCGGCATCGCCGCCGCGAAGACCGTCGACGCCGAAGCCGAAGCGATGCGGGACGCCACGGCGCGCCAGAAGCTCGTCGCCAAGGGCGTGGACGCGCTGGCGCGCGAGGAAGCCGCGGCCCGCGAGCGCAAGGACCTGGAGCGGCTGATCGAGGGCTTCGCGGCGCGGGCGGCGGCCGTGGGCGGGGACGGCTGAGAGTTTGTGAATGAATGCCCTCTTGGCCGAAACCGAGGGCAACGTCCTCGATGTTCTCAAAGGGCCTTCAGGCACAAATCCGATACATTGACAAAATCCGAGGTGGGAAACGTCGGGCATGGGCCGGGCCGGGTACGCTGCCCTGCACGTTCGCGCCGTTCGAGGGGCCGGAAAGGTGTCGGCGCGCGACGCGCCGTCGGTGTCGGGGCGGGCGCTCCCCACCGGGGCCCGGGCTTTCGGTTGGAAGATGAGCCGGTGATCGGTTAGGGTCGACCGACGTTTCAGGTCAAGCCGGCTCGCGTGATGAGGAAGCCCGACCGATATCGCTTCGACGACGTCCGAAAGCCGGACTTCGAGTTCTGCGTATCGGGGCGGCCTGTCTCGGCCCAAGCGAAGAACCGGCTCGCGCTGCAGAGCTGGAAACGTCAGGTGGGCGCCGCGGCCATCGCCGCTTGGCCCGGGGGGCGCGATATGTTGCGGAGCGACCTCCGCCTCCATGTCACCCATTACGCGGAACGGCGGATAGCCGACAGGGACAACCTTCTGAAGCCCATACAGGACGCCCTCCAGGGGATCGTTTATCGGGACGATGGGCAGATCGTCGACACGGCCTGCAACTGGCGCAACATCAACGGGAGTTTCACCGTGAGGCACGTCTTCCTGTCAGTCGCGGTGTCGTTCTCGATCGGTGTCGAGTTCCTGCACGTCCGAGTGTGGACCGGCACCGGCGAAGGGGATCTCGGCTGATGGCGAGGGGCGAAGCAGCGCGGGAACGCGACGCGCAGCGCCGGGTCGCCCGGCGCTACAGGATGATGGGCTACGACGTGGTCGAGCGCCCCAGCCCCGAGGTCCTTCCAGATTTCATGGACGGCATCTTGCCCGACGTCGTCGCCCGCAGCGTGTCCGACAATGTGGTCGTGGAGATCAAGACGCATGCGTCGCTCACGGGATCGAACGACCTCGTCGCGATGGCGGAGAAGGTTTCAGCTCACCCGGACTGGCGGTTCGAACTGGTCGTCATGGACGATGCGACAACCGCCGCGGCGGAGATCTCGGACGCGGAGTTCGAAGCCCGCCTCGCGAGAGCCCGACACGCCGCCGAGGTGGGCTCGGCCGACGTCGCCTTCGCCTTCCTGGTTCAACTGATCGCCATTGTGGCGCGCGACCTCGCCGGCCGCAACGGCGTGGGCCAGCGCGGGAAGTCGGATCGTGACGTGTTGATCGACCTCGGATTCGAGGGGATCGTCCCCCCTCCTCTGCTCGAACGGTGCCTCGCCGCCGTCGGGCAAGCGGCGGAGCGGATGAGGATGACGGGCAGCGATGCCGTCCCGTCATCGGAGGCCGTGGCCGAGCTGTCGGACCTTTGCGACGGACTGCGCCAGCTGTTGTGATACGGCATACGGCTGGACAGGCCGGGACGGTATCGCAAGCCCGCGCGGCGCCTGCGCGAATCCGGCTTCCGCGCTGCGAAGCGATCTCGCAGAAGCCGTGTGAGATCCGGAAGGGCGCCACCCGTTCGGGATGCAGGGGCAGGCCAGGCTCGACGGCCATGCGGACAGGCTCTGACATCGATTGACAGAGATGCTGACGCGTCTCCGTCGGGTCGCGGTCGCCCGCGAGCAGGCGCCGCTGTTGCATCGCAGCACGGATCCGCGCTACGGTCCCGGCATTCGACAGGACCCGGTGCGAACCCGGGTGGCTCTTCCGGCCGCCGATCCGCCGGACCACGCAGAGGACCCGCCCGCCGTACAGCGCGCCCGGCCGTCCTTGCGAGACCCTCACCCATGACATTCTCCACCCTCCGCCGGGAGTGGCTCCGCCGACCCGTGCGGGAAATGCTGGCCGGCGCCGTCGCCACCGTGGCGCTGATCCCCGAAGTCATCGCCTTCTCCTTCGCGGCCGGCGTCGACCCGCAGGTCGGCCTCTACGCGTCCTTCGTGATCGGGGTCGTCATCGCATTCGCGGGCGGCCGGCCCGCCATGATCTCGGCCGCGGCGGGCTCCGTCGCCCTGGTGGCGGCGCCGCTCGTCCACGCCCACGGGCTCCCCTACCTGCTCGCCGCGGGGCTGCTGGCGGGCGCCATCCAGGTCCTGTTCGGGGCGCTGCGCCTCGGCGTGCTCATGCGCTTCGTGTCGAAATCGGTGCGGACCGGCTTCGTCAACGCCCTGGCGATCCTCATCTTCTCCGCCCAGGTGCCGCAGGTGCTCGGCGCCGCCTGGGCCACCTGGGCGGTGCTCCTCGCTGGCCTGGCGCTGATCTACCTCGTGCCGCTCGTCACCCGGGCCATCCCGTCGCCGCTGATCGCCATCCTGGTCCTCACCGCGGCCTCGATCGGGCTGCACCTGCCGGTGAGGACGGTGGCGGACCTCGGCCGCCTGCCGGACGCGTTGCCGCTGTTCGCCTGGCCGTCCGTGCCGTTCGACCTCGGCACGCTGGGCATCGTCGCCGGCCCGGCGCTGGCCATCGCGGCCGTGGGCCTGCTCGAATCGATGATGACCGCCGGCGTCGTCGACGACCTGACGCAGACGTCGAGCGCGCGGAACCGCGAATGCGCGGGGCTGGGCCTCGCCAACATGGCGTCGAGCCTGTTCGGCGGCATCGCGGGCTGCGGCATGATCGGGCAGACCGTGTCCAACGTGAAGTACGGCGGGCGCGGGCGCCTGTCGACGCTCTTCGCCGGCGCCTTCCTGCTGGTGCTGATGGTGGCGCTGAAGCCTTGGGTGTCCCAGGTGCCGGTGGCGGCGCTGGTGGCCGTGATGGTGATGGTGTCGGTCGACACGTTCGACTGGTCGTCGCTGCGCGGGCTGCTGGCCCATCCCAAGGTGTCGAGCGCCGTGATGCTCGCCACCGTGGCGACCACGGTGGCGACGGCCAACCTCGCCCTCGGGGTCGGCGTCGGCGTGCTGCTCAGCGGCGTGTTCTTCGCCTTCAAGGTGGCGGGCCTGCTCGACGTCGCGGCCGAGCGCGACGAGGCGGCCGGGCGGCTCACCTACCGCGTGGCGGGACAGGTGTTCTTCGCGTCCGCCGACGCTTTCGTGGACAGCTTCGACACGGGTGCCGCCGCGGGCCTCGCCGTGGTGATCGACGTGGCGAAGGCGCATTTCTGGGACGTCACCGCGGTGGCGGCGCTCGACAAGGTCGTGGCGCGCTTCCGCGCGCAGGGCGCGGTCGTCGATGTGGTGGGGCTCAACCAGGCGAGCGCGACCCTCATCGACCGGCTCGACAAAGGTCCCGCGCTCGGCGGGGCGTGAGCGCTCGCGTTCGATGCCAGGCGACGGAAGTGTCGACGCGTTTCCGTCGCGCCGCACGAGCGGCGGCGCGCGTTCGCGCTGGCCAGCGATCGCGATCTTTGTCGCCGGCGTGGCGGCTCGGCTCGCGCGCCGGTCGTGATCAGTCCAGCCAGGCCTTCACGGCCGCGGCATAGCTGCCGTCGAGCTGCTTGCCGTGGATGTACTGGTCGACGAAGAGCTTGAAGGCGATGTCGCGCGGCAGCAGCCACGCCTTTTCGGAGCGGTCGAAGGGGCGGTCGGGATGGATGGCGCAGAGGCCCGGGTTCAGCTTCTGCTGCAGCCGCGTTTCCACGCCGTCGGTGATCATCACGTCGGCCCGGCCCTCCGCCACCTCGCGAAAGATCGTCCGGTTGTCGGGAAACAGGACGATCTGCGCCGCATGCAGATGCGCCCGGTCGAACCGCTCGTTGGTGCCGCCGGGGTTCACGGCCACGCGCACCTCCGGCCGGTCGATGGCGTCGAGCCCGTCGTATTTCGCGGCGTCGGCGCAGCGCGCGATGGCGGCCTTGCCGTCGACGTCCGTCGGCACGGAGAAGAAGCCGGCGCGCTGGCGGTCGAGCGTCACCGACACGCCGCCCGCCAGCACGTCGAACCGGCCGGCGGCGAAATCGGCCATCAGCGTCGGCCAGCTCGTCTTCACGAAGACCGGCTCGGCGCCGAGCGCGTGGGCGAGCCCCGTCGTGAGGTCGACGTCGAGGCCCGAGAAGGCGCCGGTCGCGGGATCCTGCACGCCGAAGGGCTTGTAGTCCCCGGGCAGGCCGACGCGGAGCTGGTGGGACGCGACGACCCGGTCGAGCAGCGTCCCCGGGGCGGGAACGTCCTCTGCGCAGGCCGCCCCGCCGGCGACGAGCGCCAGCGCCGCCACCATCGATCTCGCCCCGTGTTTCGCCATCGCCGGATGCTCCCCTGAACCGCGCGCAGAATGGACCGCCGACGCGGCGGGGTCGACCGTCCCCGGGGGCGCGCCCCATCGAGCCGGGTCGCGCGATCGGCGTTCATCCACAACTTTGCGACAATCCGGCGCAGCGCCGCGGAACCTGGGCAGGATCGGCGCATTGAGGCAGGACTGTGCTAGGGGGTTCGTCCGATGCTCAAATGGGCTCTGATTTTCTTCATCATTTCGATCGTCGCCGGCGTGTTCGGGTTCGGCGGCATCTCGGCGGGCGCCGCCGACATCGCCAAGATCCTGTTCTACATCTTCGTCGTGATCTTCGTGATCTTCCTGATCCTGGGCGTGATGGCCGGCAAGGCCGTGACCTGACGCTTCACGCATCGGCCGATACGCAAAAGGGGCGCCGCGAGGCGCCCCTTTCTCGTCCTGCCTCCCTGCCGTTCAGGTCTTGGAGCGGCGCGGCGACAGGTTGACGACCTTGCGGTCGCGGTCGGCGGGCAGGTCCTCGCGCTCCGGGTCG
Organism: Lichenibacterium minor; assembly: GCF_004137685.1. GTDB lineage: Bacteria > Pseudomonadota > Alphaproteobacteria > Rhizobiales > Beijerinckiaceae > Lichenihabitans > Lichenihabitans minor. The sequence goes on from NZ_QYBB01000008.1 coordinate 170,557, forward strand.
TCGGGATCGTCGTCCTCGGGCCCGTCGTTCTCCCACAGCGACAGGCTCTGGACGAGGTTGGCGTCCGCGTCGATCACCACCGACACTTCGAGGTCCACCACCTCGGCGTCCTGCGGGAAGCGGCTCAGGTGCTCGATCAGCTTGGCGACCGTCATGACTCGTTCTTCGCCCATCGCATCGCACTCCACGTTTCGCGGGTGAGCCTTAGCACATCGCCGCGGGCGGCTCGCCTCCGGCGTCGTTCCGTGGAATGAAGCACGCGGAACCGAGGAACCCCGCCATGGCCCAGAACCGCCCCGTCGCCGCCGGCGACCACGTCTTCCTGGTGGACGCCTCGGCCTTCATCTTCCGCGCCTATTTCCAATCCATCCGCCAGGACCAGAAATACAATTACCGCTCCGACAAGCTGCCCACCGGCGCGGTCCGGCTCTTCGCCACCAAGCTGCTGCAGTTCGTGCGCGAGGGCGCCATGGGCACGATGCCCACCCACCTCGCCGTAATCTTCGACAAGAGCGAGAACTCGTTCCGCAAGGAGCTCTTCCCCGCCTACAAGGCGCACCGCAGCGAGCCGCCGGAAGACCTCGTGCCGCAGTTCCACCTGATGCGCGAAGCCGTCCGCGCCTTCGGCATGGTGCCGGTGGAGCAGGCCACCTACGAGGCCGACGACCTCATCGCCACCTACGCCCGCCACGCCCGCGAGGCCGGCGCCGACGTCACGATCGTGTCGCCCGACAAGGACCTGATGCAGGTCGTGGGCGAAGGCGTGTCCATGTACGACCCCGCGTCCGGCGTGCCGGGCGCCGCCGGCGCCCGCGACGAGCGGCTGATCGGCGTCGACGAGGTGATGGCCTATTTCGGCGTCGGGCCCGAGCGCGTGGTGGACGTGCAGGCGCTGGCGGGCGATTCCACCGACAACGTGCCGGGCGCGCCCGGCATCGGCATCAAGACCGCCGCGCAGCTGATCAACGAATACGGTGACCTCGACGCCCTGATGGCCCGCGCCGCCGAGATCAAGCAACCGAAGCGCCGCGAAGCCCTCACCCTGCCCGAGAACGTCGAGCGCATCCGCGTGTCGCGCGAGCTGGTGAAGCTTTGCGACACCGTGGAGGTGAACGTGCCGCTCGACGCGCTGCGGCTGCCCCGCACGGAGGGCGAGAAGCTCGTGGCCTTCTGCAAGGCGCTGGAGTTCACCACGCTGACGCGCCGCATCGGCGAGTTCTACGGCGTCGAGCCCGGCGAGGTGGAGCCGGACGACCGGCTCGTCGGCCCCGGCGGCTGGCGCACCCGCCACGGCGCGCCCGCCGCCCCCGTCGAGGAGGGCGGCGGCATCATCGCCACCGGCGAAGCCCCGGCGGAGCCCGCCGAGCATCGCGACGCCGCCGCCATCGCGGCGGCCCTGCCGAAGCTCGACGGCCCCGCGACGCTGGCCGCCGCGCGCGCCGCCGAAATGCGCGCCCTGCCGTTCGACCACGCGAAATACCGCACGATCACCACGCTGGACGCGCTCGACGCCGCCATCGCGCAGGCGCGCGAGGCGGGCGTGGTGGCGGTCGACACCGAAACGACCTCGCTCGACGCCCGGGTGGCGGAGCTCGTCGGCGTGGCGCTCGCCATCGCGCCCGGCGAGGCCGTCTATATCCCGGTCGGCCACCTCGCCCCCCCTCCCCCGGCCCCGCCGCCCGCGCCGAAGAAGACCAAGAAGGAGAAGGCCGCCGCCGAAGCCGCCGGGCTCTTCGCCGCGGACGCGCCCGCGCCCGCCGCCGCCGAGGCCGCCGCGCCCGTTCAGCTGGAGCTGCGCGACGTGATCGACCGGCTGCGCCCCCTCCTCCAGGCGCCGGACGTGCTGAAGGTGGCGCAGAACATGAAGTACGATTGGCTGGTCTTCGCCAGCCACGGCATCACGGTGGCGCCCTTCGACGACACGATGCTGATGTCCTACGTGCTCGATGCCGCCGCGACCGTCGACACCCACGGCATGGACCAGCTCGCCAAGCGCCACCTCGGCCACGAGCCGATCCCCTTCAAGGAGGTGGCGGGCTCGGGCAAGAGCTTCGTCGGCTTCGCCCGCGTGGCCCTCGACAAGGCCACCGCCTACGCGGCCGAGGACGCCGACGTGACGCTGCGGCTGTGGCGCGTGCTGAAGCCGCGCCTCCCCGCCGAAAGCATGACCCAGGTCTACGAGACGCTGGAGCGCCCGCTGGTGCCCGCCCTGGCCCGCATGGAGCGGCGCGGCATCGCCATCGACGCCGACATCCTGTCCCGCCTGTCGGGCGACTTCGCCCAAACCATGGCGCGGCTGGAATCGGAGATCCACGAGGCGGCGGGCGAGCCGTTCAACCTCGGCTCGCCGAAGCAGCTCGGCGACATCCTGTTCGGCAAGATGGGCCTGCCCGGCGCCAAGAAGACCGCCACCGGCGCCTGGTCGACCTCCGCCCAGGTGCTCGACGAGCTGGCCGAGACCGGCAACGGCTTCGCCAAGCTGATGCTGGAATGGCGGCAGGTGTCGAAGCTCAAGGCCACCTACACCGACGCCCTGCCGACCTTCGCCGACCGCGGGCGCGTCCACACCTCCTTCGCCCTGGCGGCCACCACCACCGGCCGCCTGTCGTCGTCGGACCCGAACATCCAGAACATCCCGGTGCGGACCGAGGCGGGGCGCAAGATCCGCACCGCCTTCGTGTCGGAGCCGGGGCACAAGCTGGTGTCGGCCGACTATTCCCAAATCGAACTGCGACTGCTCGCCCACATCGCCGACATCCCGCAGCTGAAGCAGGCCTTCGCGGAAGGGCGGGACATCCACGCCACCACGGCCTCCGAAATGTTCGGCGTGCCGCTGGCCGAGATGACCGGCGAGGTGCGGCGGCGCGCCAAGGCGATCAACTTCGGCATCATCTACGGCATCTCGGCCTTCGGCTTGGCCAACCAGCTGTCGATCGGGCGGCAGGAGGCGGGCGACTACATCAAGACCTATTTCGAGCGGTTCCCCGGCATCCGCGACTACATGGAAGCGACGAAGAAGACCGCACGGGCGCAGGGGTTCGTGACGACGCTGTTCGGCCGCAAGTGCCACTACCCGCGCATCAACGCCTCGAACCCGTCGGAGCGGGCCTTCAACGAGCGCGCGGCGATCAACATGCCGATCCAGGGCACGGCCGCGGACATCATCCGCCGCGCCATGGTGCGGATGGACGGGGCGCTGCAGGCCGAGAAGCTCGAAGCGAAGATGCTGCTGCAGGTCCACGACGAGCTGGTGTTCGAGATCGCCGACGCCGAGGTCGAGCGCGCCATCCCGGTGATCAAGCGCGTGATGGTGGAAGCGCCGCATCCGGCGGTGTCGCTGTCCGTGCCCCTCGCCGTCGAGGCGGGCGCGGCGCACAACTGGGACGAGGCGCACTGAGAGTTTGTGAATGAATGCCCGTCTAGCGGAAACTGAGGGAAATTTCCCTCAGGTTTTCCAAGGGGCATTCAGGCCCAAGTTCGATACATCGACACAGTCTGAAGCCGGCGTCCGGCATGGGCCCGCGCCAGCCCCGCCATGCCGGGCCTGCCCCGGGACCGGGCGGTGCGGCCGGGCACGATGCCGACAGGTCCCGCCCCGTCGGATCGCCTGGATCCCGGGTCTCCGCGTCGCCCGGAACGGCACTGTCGAGACCAATGTCTCAGCCGGCGACAGAGCCGCATCGGGGCCCCGCCCCTAAAGCCGCCGAGAGGCCTCAGCCCCTCGAAAACCCGGAATCAGGCCCCCATCGCCACCAGGGCGCGGGCGGCGTCGGCCTCGGTGCGGTCGGACAGCGCGCGGCGCAGCTTCTCCATCGCGCGGTTCTCGATCTGCCGGACGCGCTCCTTCGAGATGCCGAGCCGCGAGCCCAGGGCTTCCAGGGTGGCGGCATTCTCCTCGAGGCGCCGCTCGCGCACGATGCGCAGTTCGCGCTCGCTCAACACGCCCAGCGCTTCGCGCAGCCACAGGATGCGCCGATCCCCGTCGATGGCCTCGCCCACCGTCTCGTCCTGCAGCGGCTTGTCGTCGACCAGGAACTCCACCCGCTCCGTCTGCCCGGACGACTCGGTGTCGGTCACCGGCGCGTTCAGCGACACGTCCGGCCCGCTCAACCGCGTGTCCATCAGCTCGACGTCGGCGGGCGACACGCCGATCGCCAGCGCGATCGTGTTGAACATGGACGCGTTCGATTCCGCCCCGCCGCCGTCGCGCGACAGCTTGGCGCGCAGCCGGCGGAGGTTGAAGAACAGCGCCTTCTGGGCCGAGCTCGTGCCCCCGCGCACGATCGACCAGTTGCGCAGGATGTAGTCCTGGATGGAAGCCCGGATCCACCACGTCGCGTAGGTGGAGAAGCGCACCTCGCGCTCCGGCTCGAAGCGCGCCGCGGCTTCGAGCAGGCCGACGTGACCTTCCTGGATCAGGTCGGCGATCGGCAGGCCGTAATGGCGGAAGCGGGCCGCCAGCGCGATGACGAGGCGCATGTGGGCGGCGGCGAGCTCGTGGAGCGCGCGCTCGTCGCCCTTGTGGCGCCAGCTTTCGGCCAAGGCGCGCTCCTCGTCCCGCTCGAGGAAGCGGGCCGACATCGCGGCCTTGACGAACTGCCGCCTCACGCCCGCCATCTGCAACATGGTCGCTCTCCCCGGGTGGTCCAGGTGAGATACGCGGCAGCCTTGCGAAGGTTTCAGATCCCGTTAGGGTTCGGCCGGGATGCACTGCGGCAAACTCGCCCCTGGTCGATCTGGTGCGCTCGCCCGGCTATTCAACCACGATCTTGTAGCGCCGCGCCGCTTCGAGCTGGGTCCCCTCAAGGCCGTTCAGCGTTTCGAAGGTTTCGAGCGGGTGGTCCGGCACCGCCATGCGGGACGCGAAGGCGTCCGCCCCCTCCCCGGCGGCCGCGGTCGCCACCGACACCCGCATCGGCTTCACGTCGCGCGCGTCCTCGGGCGTGACGCGGCGGAACGTGTCGATGCTGTCGCGGAACCGCCGGTCGGCGTCCGGCGTCAGGTCCTTGGCGGCGAAGGTCAGGCGGTACACGTCGTTGCCGACCCTGATGGCGGCCAGCCGGAACGACCAGGCATCCGCCTTGGCGGTGGCCGTGACGGCGTCGAGCCCGTTGACCTTCAGCGCCTCGGCGGGGCTCGCCTGCAGCCCGTCGATCCAGCCCTTGGCGATGAAGCTGTCGAGCGTCTGCCCGGGGGCGAGCTTCAAGCTGTCGAGCCGCAGCGCTTCGGTGCCGGCCGGCGTCACGCCCAGCACCGCCTGGGCCGAGTTCTCGAGCACGAAGTCGTCCGGCGCCGTGAAGGCAAAGCCGAGCTTCGGGTGGATGAAGCGCCGGCCGCGCACGAAGCCCTGCGCGGGGTCGTCGCCGTACAGGATGCCGTCGATGGCGGCGAGATAGCGGTCGTGGCCCGTTTCGCCGATGCCGGGCGCCGAAATCCCGCGCGCCACCGCCACCGCATGGGCGACGCGCTCTGGCGTCGAGGGGTGGGTCGCCATCATGTCGGGCTTGGCGTCGGCGCCGGGGTGGAGCGACTGGCGCAGGTCCGTGGCCCGGCCGAGCGACACTAGGAAGCGCGACGCCGCGAAAGGGTCGTAGCCCGCCTTGGCGATGACCCGGATGCCCACCTGGTCGGCGTCCATCTCCTGCTGGCGCGAGAAGGCCGCGAGGGAGAACTGGGCGTAGTTCTGGAAATTCCTCTGGCGGCTCTGGTCGTCGATGACCGAGGCCGCCTTCGCGATCACGGCCGAGTTGCGCTCGATCTCGGCGCGGCGCAGCGCGTGACGTTCGGTGACGTGGGCGATCTCGTGCGCCATCACGGCGGCGACCTCGCTCGTGTCGTTGGCCAGCGCCAGCAGCCCGCGCGACACGAAGATGTCGCCCGACGGCAGCGCGAAGGCGTTGACGACCGGCGAGTTCAGCACCGTGACGCGATACACTTGGCTCGGCGTGTCCGAGGCGGCGGCGAGCTTCACCAGCACGTCGTCGAGGAAGTGTTCCGTGGCGGGGGCGCGGTAGTCGCCCCCGTAGAAGCCCAGGAGCTGCTTGCGCTCGCGCGCCGCCGGCGTGTCGACGCCCGTGGTGCGCGGCGCCGCCGGCGGCAGCGGCACCGTCAGGGCGGCGGGGATGGGCTGGACCCTGTCCTCCATCGTGCCCGCGCAGCCCGCGAGCAGCAGGGCCGCCAGGGCGGATGCGGCAGCGGCGCGCACCCGGGCCGCCGGGGCGCGGGGCGCGCTCCGGAAACCGTGGTGGCTCGATTCCGCTGCCGTCGCCATCCCGAGTCGGTCGCCCCGTGTCCGCCGCATCGCCCCTGTCTAGCGGGGCTCCGGCGGGGGCGTCCAGTGTTTCGCGGGCGCGGGTGGCCAGCCGCGGCGGCCCGCATCGCGGGCCCGCTTCCGCGTCCCCGGGTGCAACCGGCGCGGGGCGGCCTCAGCCCTTCTTGGCGGGCTCCGTCGACGCCGGCAGGGCGTCGGCGGGCGCGGCATCGGTGACGGCCGGCAGGGGCTGCGGGTTGTCCGACAGGGTGTGGAGGTAGTCGAGGATGTCGGCGCGCTTCTGCGGGTCCTCTTCGCCCGCATAGGTCATCTTGGTGCCGGGGGCATAGCCCTTGGGCGACGTGATGAAGGCGTTGATCTTGTCCAGCGTCCAGTCGCCGCCCTTGCCCTTGATGGCTTCCGAATAGCCGAAGCCCGCCACGCCGCCGACCGGGCGGCCGAGGACGCCCCACAGCGGGGGGCCGACCTTGGCGGCGGCGCCCTTCTCGAAATTGTGGCAGGCCCCGCAGGCCTTGGCGAGCGAGGCGCCCTTCTCGACGCTGGCCGAGGCGAGCAGCACGGGCAGGGGCTTGGCGGGCGCCGCGGTCTTGCTGTCGCCGGCGCCGGCGGTTTCGGCCGCCGCCAGGGGCAGGTCGTAGCCCGGCTTGCCGGGCTCGGCCGGGGAATACAGCCAGCCGGCGAGAAGGCCCAACCCCATGGTCGCTAGGAGGGTGCCGAGCACGCCGCCGGCGACCTTGTTGACCTCGAACGAATCCATGGCCGCGCCGTCCCCCGATCATCCCGGCGATGGCGCGTCGCGGACGGCCCCGCCTTTGGAGCCATTCAACACTTTGCCGTGAGCTTGGCAACACGTATAAGCGCGGCCCCGCACGCCATCTCGACCCCGAGTGGCCACCGTCCCGAGGGGTGCCAGCCCGTGAACCCCATCGTGCTGATCCCCGCCCGCCTGGCGGCGACCCGCCTGCCCGGCAAGCCGCTGCTCCCCATCGCGGGCGTCCCGATGGTCGTGCAGGTGTGGCGCCGCGCCCGCGAAGCCGACGTCGGCCCCGTGGTGGTCGCCACCGACGACCCCCGCATCGCCGCGGCCGTCGAGGCCGAGGGCGGCCGGGCCGCCCTGACCCGCGCCGACCACCCGTCCGGCACGGACCGCATCCACGAAGCCCTGGAGCTGGTCGACCCCGACGGGCGCCACGACACCGTGGTCAACCTGCAGGGCGACCTGCCGACCGTCGACCCGCGGATCGTCGGCGCGGCCCTGCTGCCCCTCGCCGACCCCGATGTGGCGATGTCCACCCTCGCGGCCGTGATCGCGCGGGCCGAGGAGCGGGCGGACCCCAACGTCGTCAAGCTGGTGGGCAGCGAGGTCGCGCCGGGGCGCCTGCGGGCGCTCTACTTCACCCGCGCCACCGCGCCCTGGGGCGACGGGCCGCTGCACCACCACATCGGCCTCTACGCCTTCCGCCGCGCGGCGCTGCGGCGCTTCGTGGCGCTGCCGCCGTCCCCGCTCGAGCGGCGCGAGAAGCTCGAACAGCTGCGCGCGCTGGAAGCCGGGATGCGGATCGACGCCATGGTGGTGGACACGGTGCCGCTGGGCGTCGACAACCCCGCCGAACTCGCCCGCGCCCGCGCCATCCTGGAGCCAGCATGAACACCCTCATCGCCTACCAGGGGGAGCCCGGCGCCTTCTCGCACCAGTCCTGCCAGGCCGTTTACCCGGACCGGCAGCCCCTGGCCTGCCCGACCTTCGAGGACGCCTTCGCGGCCGTGACGGAGGGGCGTGCCGCCCTCGCCATGATCCCCATCGACAATTCGATCGCGGGCCGGGTCGCCGACATCCACGCGCTGCTGCCGAAATCCGAGCTCAACATCGTGGGCGAGTTCTTTCTGCCCGTGCACTTCCAGCTGATGGGGGTGCCGGGCGCGCGGATCGAGGAGCTTCGCACCGTGCAAAGCCACATCCACGCGCTGGGGCAGTGCCGCAAGCTGATCCGCCGCCTGGGCCTCAAGGCGCTCGTCGCCGGCGACACGGCCGGCTCGGCCCGGGAAGTGGCGGCCGCGGGCGACCGGAGCCGCGCTTCGCTGTCGCCGCGCCTCGCCGCCGGCATCTACGGGCTCGACATCCTCGCCGAGGACGTCGAGGACGAGGAGCACAACACGACGCGCTTCGTGGTGCTGTCGCGCGAGCCGTCCCCGGCCGCCGCGGGGGGCGGCCCCGTGGTGACCACCTTCATGTTCCGGGTGAAGAACCTTCCGGCGGCGCTCTACAAGGGGCTCGGCGGCTTCGCCACCAACGGCGTCAACATGACCAAGCTCGAATCCTACATGGTCGAGGGCGAGTTCACCGCCACGCAGTTCCTCGCCGACGTCGAGGGCCATCCGGACGACGACGCCGTGCGCCGCGCCTTCGACGAGCTGCAGTTCTTTTCCCGCGAGTTCCGCGTGCTCGGCACCTATCCGGCGCACCCCTTCCGGGTGGACAGCGCCCACGCCGAGCGGGACTGAGCGGGGCCGACCCCCATCGAAGGAAACGCCATGGCCGATCCCATCCTGTCCCGCATCGCCGTCGAACTCGGCGTCCGCGACGCTCAGGTGGCCGCCGCGGTGGCGCTGCTCGACGGCGGCGCGACGGTGCCCTTCGTGGCCCGCTACCGGAAGGAAGCCACGGGCTCGCTCGACGACGTCCAGCTCCGCCGCCTCGAGGAGCGCCTGGGCGCCCTCCGCGAGCTCGAAGACCGGCGCGCGGCGGTGCTGAAGTCGGTGCGCGAGCAGGGCAAGCTCGACCCGAAGCTCGAAGCCGCGATCCTCGCCGCCGACACCCGGGCGCGGCTGGAGGACATCTACCTCCCCTTCCGCCCGAAGCGCCGCACCAAGGCCGAGATCGCCCGCGAAGCCGGCCTCGGCCCCTTGGCGGACGCCCTGCTGGCCCGCCCGGACGCCGACCCGGCGGCGCTGGCGGCCCGCTTCGCCGATGCCGCGAAGGGCGTCGGCGATGCGAGCGCCGCGCTGGACGGCGCCCGCGCCATCCTGGTCGAGCGGTTCGGCGAGGACGCCGACCTCGTGGGCTCGCTGCGCGACGCCCTGTGGAAGCGCGGCCGGATGGCGGCGAAGGTGAGACGCGGCCAGGCCGAGGCCGGCGCCAAGTTCGCCGACTATTTCGATTTCGCGGAAGCCCCTGCGAAGCTGCCCTCGCACCGGGTGCTGGCGCTGTTCCGCGGCGAGCGCGACGGCGTGCTCGACCTCGACATCCGCCCCGAGCCGGAGCCGGAAGCCCGAAAGGGGCCGGGCCAGCCCGAGCTCGCCATCATGGGCCGTTTCGGCCTGTCGGACCGCGGCCGCCCCGGCGACGGCTGGATGGCGGAAACGGTGCGGGGCGCGTGGCGCTCCAAGATCCTGCCGCGGCTCGACACGGACCTGCGCGGCCGGCTGCGCGAGGCGGCGGAAGCGGAAGCCGCGCGGGTCTTCGCCGCCAACCTGCGCGACCTGCTGCTGGCGGCGCCGGCGGGCGCCCGCGCCACTCTGGGCCTCGACCCCGGGTTCCGCTCCGGCACCAAGGCGGCCGTGGTGGACCGCACCGGCCGGGTGCTGGCCACCGCCACCGTGTACCCGCACGAGCCGCAGCGGCGCTGGGACGAGGCGCTGGCGGTGCTGGGCCGGCTCGCCGCGCAGCACCGCGTCGAGCTCGTGGCGATCGGCAACGGCACGGCGTCGCGCGAAACCGACCGGCTCGCCGCCGAGCTGCTCCGCCAGAACCCGGCGCTCAGCATGGCCAAGGTCGTCGTGTCCGAGGCCGGCGCCTCGGTGTATTCGGCTTCGGCCACCGCGTCCGAGGAGCTGCCCGGCCTCGACGTGACGCTGCGCGGCGCCGTGTCGATCGCGCGCCGCCTGCAGGACCCCCTGGCCGAACTCGTCAAGATCGACCCGAAGGCGATCGGCGTCGGGCAATACCAGCACGACATCGACGAGGCGCGCCTGTCGCGCTCGCTCGACGGCGTCGTGGAGGATTGTGTCAACGCCGTCGGGGTGGAGGTCAACATGGCGTCGGCGCCGCTGCTGGCGCGGGTCGCCGGGGTCGGGCCGGTGCTGGCCGCCAACATCGTGGCGCACCGCGACGCCAACGGGCCGTTCCCGTCGCGCAAGGCCCTGAAGAAGGTGCCGCGCATGGGGCCCAAGGCCTTCGAGCAATGCGCGGGCTTCCTGCGCATCGCGGGGGGCGAGGACCCGCTCGACGCGTCGGGCGTCCATCCGGAAAGCTACCCGGTGGTGCGCCGCATCCTGGAAGCCGCCAAGGTCGACGCGCGCGGGCTCATCGGCAATGCGGCCGTGCTGCGCTCCCTGCAGCCCGGGAGCTTCGCCGACGCGAGCTTCGGCCTGCCCACCGTGACGGACATCCTGCGCGAACTGGAGAAGCCGGGCCGCGACCCCCGCCCCGCCTTCAAGGCCGTGACCTTCAAGGAGGGCGTGGAAACGATCGGCGACCTGCAGGTCGGCATGGTGCTGGAAGGCGCCGTCACCAACGTGGCAGCCTTCGGCGCCTTCGTCGACATCGGGGTGCACCAGGACGGCCTGGTGCACATGTCCGCCATGAGCCGCAGCTTCGTGAAGGACCCGCGCGAGGTGGTGAAGCCGGGCGACGTGGTGCGGGTGAAGGTGCTGGAGGTCGACCGGCCCCGCAAGCGCATCGCCCTGACGCTGCGGCTCGACGACGAGCCCGGGGCGGCGAAGCCGGAGCGGACCGCCGGGCCGAGGGGCCCCGCGCGGCCCGCGCCGGCCCAGCCGTCCCCGGCCCCGGCCCCGGCGGCCGGGGGCGCCCTGGCGGACGCGCTGCGGCGGGCCGGCAACGCGGTGCGCCGGCCGTGAGGGCTGGACGATGCGCGGCGCCGCGCCATAACGACGGCACGACCACCGAGGACAACCCCATGAAGATCTTGACCATCGCCGCCGCGCTCGGCGTGCTCTGCCTGCCGCTCGCCGCGGTGTCGACCCCCGCCCTGGCCGCCTCCGCCCACAATTCCCAGCTGGGCAGCATGGGCGACACGCACAACAACGCCACCCCCTCGGGCATGCACAAGCGCATGAAGCAGATGCGGAACCGCGCCCGTCACATGTGATCCGGGACCGGGCCCGTGATCTACATCCTCCTCAACATCCGGGCCATCGCGCTCGCGACGGCGGGCGGTTTGATCGTCGGTGCCCTCTACAAGCTGGTCGGCGGAGCATCCACCGGAGCCTCCGGGTTCTCCGTCCCGCTGATCGTCACGGCCGTCCTGGCCGAGTTCTGGCTGGCGTCCATCCTCGCCGGCGCGCTGATCCTGGCGCCGCCCCGCGCCGGCCCCTGGGTGATGGCGATCGGCAGCGCGGTGGTGATCTGGATCGGCTTCGTCCTGCCCGCGCTGCTCGTCACCGCCCTGTCGCGCGGGCTGTCCTTCGGGGCCGGCCTGGCGGATGCCGGCCATTGGCTCGCCGCCATGGTGGTGCAGGCCGTCGTGCTCCACCTCGTCGGGCTGGTCAGGCCGCCGGACTGACGGGTCAGGGTCCGCTCCAGGGCGCCAAAGGATAGGGCGTGGAGGCGATCGCGCCGTCCCCGTCGATCTGCGCGAGGGCCAGGCGGCACAGCAGCAGCAGGGCGAAGAGCCCCCAATCCCAGCGCTCCATCGCGCAGCCCCGCCCCTGGTGGCGTAGGAAGGCCAGCGCGGGCGCGAGCGTGAGCAGGCACAGCACCCGCGTGTGGTCGAGCGTCGCCACGCAGCCCACGAACAGCACGACCCCCGCCCAAGCGGCGAGCGCCGCGGCCCCCTGCCGGCCGCCGTAGCCGAACGGCCCGGCGAAGTGCCGGACGAGGGCGAAGGGCACCAGCGCGGCCGACACCAGCGTGGGCAGCGCCAGCAGCGCGGCGTCGTGCAGCAGCCCGGTGGCGAGGTTCTCCGCATAGCCGGTCCGGTCGACGAGGCCCGGCACCACGCGGTGGACGACCGCGAGGTCGGCCCCCGCCGCGACCGCGACGGCGACGGCCTGCGCCCAGCGGATGCGCCGGTCCAGCGCGAAGTCGACCGCCACGACCCCCGCCGTCGACAGGACGGCCAGGATCGGATGGCAGGCGGCGGCCAGCACCGAGCCTGCCAGCGCCGGTGCGGGCGCTCGCCAAGCCGACAGCACCAGGAAGGCCATCAGCCAGGGATCGAACTTGCCGACCCACAGCGCCAGCGTGTCGACGAGATGCGAGAAGGCGACGAGGAGCAGGAGGTCACGGAAGGCGAGTTCGCCGCGCCGCAGGCTCAGCGCCAGGACGGCGGCGAGCAGCAGGAGGCCGAAGCCCCACCACGCGAGCGCCAACGCGCCGAGCGGCACGCCGAGCCGCGCGAGGCCGGCCCCGACGCCGTCCGTCAGCAGCCCTTCGAGCAGAAAGCCGCGCTCGGCCGGCACTGCCGCGCCGCCCCGGGCCAGGCCGGCGAGGAAGCCCGGCAGGTCGGCGTCCATGGACCGGACGCCGTCGACCAGCACCACCGGGAGGGCGAGGAGCGCCAGCAGCGCGAGCCGGCCGCCCCGCGTCGGCAGGAAGCGGAGCGCGAGGGCGCGCGGCCAGGCGGGGGACGTGTCGGTGCGGTCGGCCATCGGGGCGGTGTAGCGCGACACCGCCGCACCGGAAACGGGTTCCGCCGACGCGGCCCCCTGCCGCCCCGGCCCCGCAGGGCTCCGGTGGGCCGCACCGGTCCGGGCGTCGGCCAAGCCACGAAGCGAACCGCGAGCCCGGCGGGCGACCGCCGCCGCCGTCACCGGGGCGCGGCGGCGCCGGGATGCGGGCTTCGAGGCTGCGGGCCCCCGTCGACGTCACGGGCGTCGTTCGAACGACGCGGAGGCCGTCCGGACGAAGGCCGATCGCGGTGCTACCCGCCGTCCTCGGCCAGCTTGGAGCGGGCGGCGGCGATGAGGCGCCGCGTTTGCTCGATCGTGGACCGCATCTCCTCGCGTTCCCGGGCGGCTCGAGCGATGAGGCAGCGCGACGTGGCGATGGCCCGCCGGGTGTCCCGTATCACCGTCGCGGCTTCTGGAGCACGGGTGTATGGCATGGCGATCGCGCTGGGAGATCCACTGCGCCTCAACCCCCGAAGGTCTGAGCGGGGTTCATCGCGTCGGCGGCGAACCCGCGCATCGCGCCCTGCGCGGCGCCCCGGTGCCGACCGAACCCCACCTGTCGAAAGGCGGAGCGCGCGCCCGGCTCGGCCTGCCCCGTTCACATGCTGAAGATGGGCCGCCCCAGGAGGGTCCGCGACGCGCCGAGGTCGACGAAGGCCTGCGCAGCCATTTTGTCCGTCACGTCGATGACACGCTCCGCCCTGACGGCACGGGCGATCGCCTGCTCGGTGCGGCTCCGGGCATCTTTGAACGCCCTGCGGGACGTTCGACGGGGATCGGCGGCCATGGGACGACTCCGGCAACGACGTCGAATCCCCGACGGGGTTCGCGCGATGCCGGCTTACCATATCGCCGCATCGCCGTTCATGTTTCGTCCGGCGGGTCGGCGGAGAAGCGTCCCGTGCCAGCCCCTTCCATCCGCGATCCCGGCACGGCCGAGCGAACGGCTCCGCCGATCGAAGCGTTTCCGCGCGATCCGAAGTCGCGGGGGCTCGTCGTCGTACCGGCTTCCGAGGTCCCCCGGAATTCCGCCCGGGAGGGGGGCGTGCCCCGGCGCCTCTTCGGCGTCGGCGGCGGCGGACGGCAGATCCGCGCCGGCGCCGGCCTCCGTTGCGCCGGACCGGGTAACGCCGCAGGGGGGCGCGGCTCCGGAACCCGGGCGTGCGGGGGGCTCGACGGCCGAATCCGCCTGGTCACGGCCGCGATGCGGGACCGGCCCGCCATGGCGGCTCAGCGGACGACGCCGACGCTCGAAATCGACCGTGGTCTCGCATAAGTGAATGCGGCGCTTCCGGGCAAATGCCACAATCGTCCGATCGTCGCTTCGTTTCACGGTGTGCGCCGACGAGGGATGCCAGCGCCCTCGCCTGGGCGGCAGGAGGTGCGGCGTGCCACTTTTCTATTTTGACGTGCGCGATGGGACGGGGTTCCACCGCGACGATTTCGGAAGCGAATGTGACGGCTTCGAGGATGCTCGGCGGCAGGCACAGAGCCTCCTTCCCGACATCGTCCGCCATGAGCTGCCCGACGGCGAACTGCACACCGTCGCATGCGATGTGCGGGACGAAACCAACCGGGTCGTCTACCGGGGCAAGATCACGTTCGAGGGAAGCCGATTCTGACGGCCCGGACGCCGGGCGACGAACCGCCCGGCCATCGGTCGAGCCGTTCCGCCGCGGGCGTCACCGCCTGCGCAGGATCATCGGCATGCCGCCGCGCGAGCGCAGGGTGATGCGCTGCACGGGCATGACCTCGTGCCCCGGCGCGTGGTCGAGGCGGACGTGGCGCAGCGCGGTGGCGAGCAGGATCACCGCTTCCTGGAGCGCGAACGAAGCGGCGATGCACACGCGCGGGCCCGCCCCGAAGGGGAGGAAAGCGAAGCGGTCGATGCCGCCCCGGTTCTCGGGCATGAAGCGGCTCGGGTGGAAATGGTCCGGCGCGTCCCACAGCAGCCTGTGGCGGTGCAGCACGTAGGGCGACACGATCACCAGCGTGCGGGCCTTGACGCGCAGGGTGCCGAGCGTGTCCGGCCCCAGCGCTTCGCGGGTGATGGAGGCCGCCGGCGGGTACAGCCGCATCGCTTCCTCGAGCACCGCGCGGGTGCGGACGAAATCGTCGACGCGGCCGGGATCCACGCGGCCCTCCGGCATCAGGTCGTCCACCTCGCGCTCGACGGCGGCGCGCTCCTCCGGATGCTGCGACAGGAGGTAGAGCGCCCAGGTCAGCGTGTTGGACGTGGTCTCGTGCCCGGCGATCAGGAAGGTGACCACGTTGGCGCGCACGTCGTCGTCCGACAGGCCCGCGCCGGTTTCGGGGTCGCGCGCGGCGAGCAGCAGGGTCAGGAGGTCCTGCGGGGCTGGCGCGCCGGAAGCGAGCAGCGCCCGCCGCTTGTCCAGGATGGCGGTCACCTCCTCCTCGAAATAGCGCAGCAGCGGCTTGGTCCTGGCCGCCCCGAGGCGCGGCAACCAGGCGGGCATCCCCAGGATGTCGAGCGGGTCGACCTGGCCGACGGACTCGAGGAAGGCCGACACGACGCGCGCGAAGCGGTCCTCCGGGCCGCTCATCGCTTCGGAGAAGACGGTGCGGCCGAGCACGCGCAGCGTGGCCCGCGCCATCTCGTTGGCGATGTCGATGCGGCGGCCGTCCCGCAGGCGCGCCCAGCGCTCGACCATCTCGTCCGCGACCTCGACCATGGACCGCTTGAAGCCGTCGACGTGGCGCGGCGAGAACAGAGGCGCCAGGGCGCGGCGCTGCGCGCGCCATTGGTCGCCCTCGGCGAGGAGCAGGCCGGTGCCGAGGCCGCCGCCCAGCGTGCGGCGCTGCAGTTCGCCCTTGTCGTAATTGGCGGCGTTGCCGACCAGGACGTGGCGGATGACGGCGGGGTCGCTCACCACGGCGGCGGAGCCGAGCACGTTGCGGCCGTGGACGATGGGCTGCTCGAAATGCCAGCGCGTCCAGGTGGCGACGGGGTTGTCGCGCAGGCCCTTCAGCAGCGCCAGCGTGCCGGGCACCGCGTCGAGCGGCACGGGCGCGGGTGGGCGGGGCCGGCGACCCTCGCCGACGACGGCCGGGGGGCGCACTCGGGCCGGCGTCTCCCGGGCCGACATCTCTCGGGGCGGTGCGGGATCGAGGGCGAGAGACATGCGGCGCTCCGGACGGACAGGTCCGGAGGAGATGGGCAGGGACGCGGGCAGAACAACCGGGACACGTTGCCCGCCCCCCGGGCTGGCGAGCGGGCCGCGGCAGCCTTCAATGCAGGCGCCGCCCGGGTTCGTCCCGCTCGTCCAGCATGAGGGACGGCCTGACCTGGCGCGCCACCAGCTCCGCCACCCGGAACAGAAGCGCCCGGCATCCCCGCTCGATGGCCCCCTGGGCAAGCTGGCGCGACGCCCGGAACGCCATGGCGAGCGATTCCAGCAGCACGAAATGCGGGTCGGTCAGCGGTGCGGCGGGCGCCACGAAGGGCCGCTCGCCGCCGGCGTTGTAGTCCGTGACGTCGAACATGACGCCGTAGCCGAAGGCGGGAAGGTCTTCCGCGTCGAGGACGAAGCGGCCCCGCACCATGATCCAGCGTTCCCGGCCCGCGGCGTCGATGACGCGCAACTCCGTGACGCGCAGCCCGCTGTGGCCCGGCGGCGCGGAGCGGGTGGTGCGCAGCCAGCCCACGTCGTCCGGATGCACGGCGCGCTCGTAAAGCTCCACCGGTTGGCCGCGCACGCCGTCCTCGGGCGCGATCGCGAAGGCCCCGCTGACGCCGGGGCTCGAGCGGAACACGCGGCTCGGGTAGTCGTAGGACCATTCGCCGAGCAGGCCGATGCCTTCCAAGGCTGCGACGAGGCGCGCATCGAGTCGTCCCAGCTCCTCACCCGCGCCCATCGCCGCCCCGCCCCCGTGCCGTTTTCCGGCCCTATCACGGACGAAGCCGACATTTCAACGCTTCTGCGGCACCGCTCCTTCCCCTCCGCCCACCTCGTCGGCGTAGCGGTGGCCGGCCGCCATGCCGATGTCGAACAGGCGCCGGGCGTTCGACTCGGACCAGTCCAGCACTTCGGGCAGGTCGCGCTCCGGCACGTCGAACCGGAGCTTGTGGACGTCGAGCCCGGGCGGCTTGTGCTTCAGTTCGAACAGTTCGAGGTTGTCCTCCGCGGTCTTCACCAGGGGGATCACCAGCGACAGGACCCAGCTGTCGTACAGGTCGCGCGGCGCGCGGATCAGGTCGTCGCTCCCGAGCACGTCGAAGACCACGACGCGTTCGAGCCCAGGATGCCGCTCCACGAGGTCCTTGAAGTTGAGGCAGTCGGTAGCGTCCACGGAGCTGGTGGAGTTTTGGAGTCGAGGGCGGTGGGCGGAGCTCCGCACATGGCGGAGCCCGCCGCCCTCCTGGGTGATCACCGTGCCCCCTTGGTAGGGTCGGGTTGCTGACACGCGACACGAACCGGAGAGCACGATGACCGACGACACGATGCCACTTCTCGACGCGCTGCTGAAGCGCGGCGGGGGCGATTTCATGAAAGAGCTGGCCGAGGAGGTGCTGGGACGCCTGATGGCCTACGATGTGGAAGGCCAGATCGGCGCGGGCCGCTACGAGCGCAACGAGGAGCGCACCACGCAGCGCAACGGGTATCGGCACCGCGCCTTCGACACGCGGCTCGGCACGCTCGATCTGAAGATCCCGAAGCTGCGGAAGGGCTCGTACTTCCCTGGCTTCCTCGAGCCGCGCCGCACCACCGAGCAAGCGCTCGTGGCGGTGATCCAGGAGGCATGGATCCAGGGCGTGTCGACCCGCAAGGTGGACGATCTCGTGCAGGCCATGGGGATGAGCGGGATCTCGAAGAGCCAGGTGTCGGAGCTGTGCAAGGGCATCGATGTCCGGGTGAACTCCTTCCTGGATCGGCCGATCGAGGGGGAGTGGAGCTACCTGTGGCTCGACGCGACCTACCTGAAGGTGCGCGAGAACGGACGCATCGTGTCGGTGGCGGCGATAATCGCCACCGGTGTGAACACCGACGGCCGGCGCGAGATCCTCGGGCTCGGTCTCGGCCCGTCGGAGGCCGCCGTGTTCTGGCTCGGATTTCTGCGCGGGTTGGAGAAGCGAGGGCTGAAGGGCGTCAAGCTCGTCATCTCAGACGCTCACGAAGGTTTGAAGGCCGCCATCTCTCAGATCTTCAAAGCAACGTGGCAAAGGTGTCGCGTTCATTTCATGAGGAATGCCTTGGCCTACGTGTCGAAGTCCGAGCATCAGATGGTGGCGGCCGCCATCAGGACGGTGTTCCTGCAGGCCGATCACGCCGCGGCGTCGCAGACTTGGCGCAAGGTCGCCGACCAACTGCGTCCCCGCATTCGCAAGCTGGCGGAGCTGATGGACGAAGCCGAGGCCGATGTCATCGCGTTCATGGCCTTTCCCAAGTCGCACTGGGCGAAGCTCCATTCGACCAACCCGATCGAACGGCTGAACAAGGAGGTGAAGCGCCGCGCCGACGTCGTCGGCATCTTC
>NZ_QYBB01000090.1 GCF_004137685.1 Lichenibacterium minor
GAAGCCGATGTTCCGCACGGCGTTCAAGAAGCACCGCTGTCTGATCCCGGCCTCGGGCTTCTACGAATGGACCGGCGGGAAGGGCGACAAGGTCCCGCATTTGTTCACGGCCGGCGACGGCTCGCCCGTGCTGGCATTCGCGGGGCTATGGGACCACTGGACGGACCCGGAGAGCGGTGACGACGTGCTGTCGGCCACCATCATCGTGTCAGGCGCCAGCGAGTGGATGACGCCGTTCCACGACCGCATGCCTGTGCTGCTCACGCCCGACGATTTCGACGGATGGCTGTCCGGCGAGCTCGGCCCGGAGGTGTTGAAGCCGGCGGCCGAGAGCGCTTTGCGCGAGTGGGGCGTGTCGAAGCGAGTCAATCGGACCGGCGACGGCGACGAAGACCCGACGCTGTTCGACGCGGTGGAGAGCGAGGCGGCGTAAGCCCATGATTACTGGGCCGGGGTGACAGTTACTCCGGTTGCGGGCACGACCACGACGGGCGCAGGCAGCACGACCACGGGAGCCGGCGCTACGACGACTGGGGTCTGCAGGACGGCGTCGGGAGTCGGCACGACCACCACGGGCACCTGTACCACGCCGGGCGTCGCGGGGTCAGGCGCAGTCTCCGTCGCCCCAGGCGCCATCTCCTTGGCGGCGCTCGACGTGCTCGTGCCGTTCTGAGAATTGGCGGCGGTCGCTGCATAGCCCGGTGCCGCTGTCGTGAAGGTGATCGCTGTAGCGAGGACGATGACGCCTATTGCCTTGAACATCCGTGGTGCTCCCGAGTGAACCGCCGCGTCCGGTGAACGCAGGCTTCCCAGCCCAACCGTGCGAGACCGCATTGGTTCGCCGAACCATGCGAAAAGCGTCCGGCGCGCCCCTCGCTTTGCCACATATAAGCCATAAAATGTTCGCTTCTGTTCTCACAACTCCAGCCCGGGGACGGAACCATGAAGACGCAATTTCTCGTGCTGCCCTACAAGCTCGGGGCACGAAACAAGGTCGAGGCGCAGCAGGCGCAGGCGTGCCGGACGGACGCCGAGGCGCTGCGAACCGGCGAGCGCATGGCGAAGCGCTTCCTTGGCGTCGTGGTGATGTCGCAGGACTACGACGAACAGGCCGACTTCGCCGCAGATCCGGTCGTCCTCGCCACACACGGCACCGTCCCGGACCAGTGGGACGAGTTCAAGGTGGCCGCGTGAGGGCGGCGCGTCACTCTATCTTTTGAGCACAATGAACCACGACCCCGCCGCCATCGGCGCCCCGCGCGGCGAGGCCGTGGTGGCGACAAGTTCGACCGCTGCCGGACGGCAAGGGACCATGAGGCAAACGGAAAGGCAAGCGCGGCAGGGATCACGGTCCCGCCACCCCAAGGGGGCCGCGCGGCGGAACCGTGGGCGCCGCCGTCCTACCGATTGCGCCAGCGCCAGAGGATCATGCTGCGATGCACCATGCAATGGTGCGGCGCAATCGAAGTGAACGGATGCGAAGATAGGCGGCCGGCTCGCCGCGCCTCTCAATCGTCCTGCACGGTGTCGATGAAAGCGTTGATGACGTCGAGCGGCAGCCAGGGCTTGGGCAGGAAGCGGACGTCTTCGCTTAGGCCGTCCGGGCGTGAGGCGTACTGACCCGACGTCACCACGACCGCGATCTCGGGGAAGGTTTCCGTCACGAGGTGGGCGACCTCAAAGCCATCCGTCTCCGTCGCCAGCTTTACGTCGGTAAAGACGCCGCTCACGTCTTGTCGATGGTGGCGGAGGTAGTCAAGCGCCTGGTCGCCGTCACGAGGTGGGCGACCTCAAAGCCATCCGTCTCCGTCGCCAGCTTTACGTCGGTAAAGACGCCGCTCACGTCTTGTCGATGGTGGCGGAGGTAGTCAAGCGCCTGGTCGCCGTCCTCGAAACCGACGACACTGAGGCCGGCTGCCTCCAGCATGTCGGTCGTGTCTTGCCGCAGCATGGGGTCGTCCTCGATCACGACGATGGTCCGAAGCGTCATGGGCCTATCCGGTTCGAAGACAGAGCGCATGCGAGCATGGCGTGGGCCGAGCGGCAAGATACCTCAACAGGGTGCGACACCCGTGCGGCAAAATTATCGTTCGACGCACGAGAAGCCCCAAGCTGCTGGACAGCGGGAAATATGGAGAGCCGCTACGTAGGCTCGGCTACACACCGTGCCACAACGCGAGTCAAATATCCGACGTAGGAGGTGCGCCGGACGGAAACTTTCAGCCCTAGTGATCGGGCCTGACAGTGCGCCATCAAGCAAGCCGGCGCAGCTTTCTGATAGATAACTGACGATTATGGCAAGGATCAGCGATGAAGCCGGGGGTACTGCTTGCTTTGCTGTTCCTGTTCGGCTTGCCTTATAGCTTTGCCGTGATAGCTATTTAACTCGAAATCGAGCCTCGGCGCCATAGTTGCGACAGCATTGTCAGTTTGGACAACCTGTTTCGCAATCTGGGCCACTTGCTCTCGGTACTCAGATTGATCGTAACGGAATTGATCACTCATGGTGATTGTCCCCTGTGTGTCGACGCGCTGCACATAAAGCGCCTGACTGATCGAACGTTCTCATCAGCGATAAGTTCTCCTGATGCATCAAATGATAATTATCAAATAATGTTGTGCCACGCATGATCAATGTCGATAGCTGGTTCCTGCCAGTCGGAAGACGTGGCGTACAGAGAGCGATTGAAAGGGATGTTTTCGGCTTCGGAAAATCGCCCGATCAAGCGCCCTAGCGCTCTCGGCTAAATGCGGGAGGGATGTTGACGTTGGTTCGGCCAAAGCTGAGGACGGAGCAAAGGCGCTCGACCGAGCAGCGACCCCCCCCCCGGCGGCGAAACCACCAAGTGACGCACGAAAAGCCCCGAACTGCCTTGGCAAGCGGGAGAGCCTCGGGGCTAAATGTCCGTGGGTGTAGCAACCCGGACCAGTGATAGCCCTTCATTCCCCTAGGCGGAGAATCACTCCGACTCCCGGCAAAGGGCGAGTGGAGGGTGAGTCGTCGTCGCTACCGCCCAGCGAGTGGCACCTCGTTGTCCTCGTTCGGATCGAGGTCCAACCCGTCCTCATCCTCCAGGGCCACCGTGGCGCGGAACCCGGCATCCCACTCGTGCCGCTCATGGCTACCGGCGCAGTAAGGGTTGTCGGTCGCGTGCTTGCCGTCCTCACGGGCCTGCAAGCCTTCGGCGAAATAGTCGACCAGCGGCCTTGAACTCATCGAGCGACCCCATCGGTTTGAGGCCACGACGTGCCTCGACGGAGACAGTATCATGCCTTTCAGCCTCACCTGCTACGAGGGCCGCGCCACCACAATCGAATACGAGTTCCGGCAGGCGACTTAGCCCGGCGCCCTGGCCATTCTAGAACAGAGGAAGCTACTCACGATTGGGGCTCAATCGCTGCTCGACACGGCAGCTACGTGGCGGCGGCGTCGTCCGTTGGCACGGCCGCCGATCACGTCCGTCAAGGTGGTGGAGTTTGGTTGGGTGCTCACCGCGGTGTGAAAAAGCGCCGAACTTCGACCCACCTCCCTAGACCGACCATATCGCTGTAATTCCTCAAGAAAGTCATTCAGAAGTGGGGTCACGATCGGCGCCGATCGTGACCCCACCCCAAACAAGGAATTTGCGAGTTCTCACAGGCAATTTGATGCGGAACTGAGACGGGTCAAAGTTCGGCGTTTAATCACATCGATCACTTCGCCTGGGGCTTGCCTGCGAAAGAGTCACGCAGGTCCTGCGCGGCCGCGTCCTGGGCCTTTTCGGCATCGGACACGACGGGCGCCATGCCGAAGAACTCGTGCGTCACGCCCTCGTAGTTCCTATACGTCGTCGGGACGCCCGCAGCCTTGAGCTTCTCGGCCAGCATCTTGCCCTCCGACATGAGCGGATCGATGCCGTCGGTGATGACCGTCGCCGAGGGCAGGCC
The DNA here is from genome assembly GCF_004137685.1 of Lichenibacterium minor. Taxonomy (GTDB): domain Bacteria; phylum Pseudomonadota; class Alphaproteobacteria; order Rhizobiales; family Beijerinckiaceae; genus Lichenihabitans; species Lichenihabitans minor. Next base: position 3,928 of record NZ_QYBB01000090.1, read on the forward strand.
CTTGAGGTCGGCCATCGTGGTCAGGTTCAACATCGGGCTTTTGGCATCGTCCGGCTTGGCCAAGGTTTTGTCGACGAACCAGCCCATGGCGCCCTTCGACAGGGGCATCGCATTCTGGTTCTGGATGTAGGACGGCGTGTTCATGTCCGTGCCGGCGACCGGGTAGACGAGAAGCATGTGGGCCGGCTTCTGAAGGTTGCCGTCGCGCGCCATGATGGCGACGTTGGCGGCCAGGTTGCCACCGGCGCTCTCCCCGGCGACGGCCACACGGGCCGGGTCGCCGCCGAACTGCCCGGCGTTGGCCAGCACCCACTTGTAGGCCGCGAAGGCGTCCTGGTGAGCCGCGGGAAACTTGTTCTCGGGCGCGTGACGGTACTCCACGCTCGCCACGATGGCGTTCGCCTTCTTGGCGAGCGCCATCGCCGATGCCTCGTAGGTGTCGACGGTGGCGATGACCCAGCCGCCGCCGTGGTAGTAGACGATCACGGGAAGCGGGCCGGAGCCGGCGGCCTCCGGGGTGTAGATGCGGACCAACTGGGTGCCGCCCGCGGTCGGGTAGGTCATGTCCTTCTTGGACACCTTCATGGCCGCCATCAGCGCGGCGGGATCCTTGCCCTGGTCCTTGAGCACCGCCTTGACGGCGTCGGCCGGGGTTGGCTGAGACCTCGCCTCCTCGACGGAGCGTGACTCGATGGGCTTCACCCCGAGGTCACCGAGCTTCTTCAGCACCGCAGCCATGTCCTTGTCGGCGCGCCTCATGGTGCCGCTGTCGGGCGTCTCCGCCACGGTCGCGACCGTCGAGAAGGGGGGCTCGACGACCGGAGCGTCGGGTGTCGCGGCCGCAGGGGCCGGAGAGGGGGCGGTCTGTGCCTGGGCCGCGGGGACGGCGAGCAGGGCGGTCCCGGCCATGAGGCCGGCCAGGATCGATGAACGGGAAAAGGTCGTCATGGGATCAAGTCTCGTCACAGGGTTGGAGCGTTGCCCGACGCGCCGTCGACCCGCAGGGCGGTGTGCGACGGATGCCGGTCAGGCGTCGGATCGATCTCGGTTCGGTGCCTAGGCCTTCAGCTCCGCGTTGACGCGCTTGCAGATGGCGACATGCTCCTTGAAGACGGCTAGCATCAGCGAGGCTAGCAGGCGCCCCTGCTTCTCCATGGGATCGGTCGTGCCCGCGCTGTTGTGCAGGTAGGCGTCCGCGAGATCCCGCAGGTACTCGTGGTTGTCGAGCTGGAACGCGATGTAGGCTCGGTCGAAGCCGGCGCCCTTCTCCGTCCCCTTGATCTTCGCGATCAGGGCCGTGGCGTTCGTGTCGAGGGTGGACTTGGTCCCGAGATCCTTCAGCACCTCGTTGACCGTGATGGCCTCGCCGAGCTCGAAGCCGGCGAACTCGTGGGCGTCCTTGTTGGTCGCGCGTTCCACGGCGACCTGTGACGTCGTCAGCGACGCCTCTGCCGGACCGAGCACCCCCATGTAATAGTCCGTCGCGGTCTTCACGCCGGCGAAGTCGGTGACCGGGGTGGCTGGGGCGACCTTCTGTGCCTGGGCCATCGCGGCGGGCGTGGCGGCGATGAGGGCGAGCCCGGCGAGGACGGATCTCCGGTCAGTGATCATGTTTGGCTCCTGAGCGACGTTGGCGGTAGCCGGCAAACGGCCCGCCACTCAGCGCGTGTCCGCCGGACGGACCACCTTCGAACGATCTGCGTCCTGCCCGGAACGGAAAGGCACCCTCCTGGGTCAGGGCTCCAGATCGGTCGTCGAACGCGCCTGCCCGAAGCCCTCCACACGTTCCGGTTCGACCTCGTCCCCGCCTCCGAAACTGCGGAAATCGGACGGGGACAGGCCGTAGGTGGTTTCGAACACCCGGCTGAAGGCGCTGCGGCTCGCGTAGCCGACGCTGCTGGCGATCACCTTGACGGGCAGGTCGGTGGCGGTGAGCAGCCGCGCGGCGATGCGCAGGCGCACCTTCTGGACGAAGTCCATGGGGCCTTGCCCGAACACCTCACCGAAGCGGACGGCGAACGAGGTGCGGCTCATCCCGGCGAGCGTCGCCAGGCTGTCGACCGAGTAGGGCACGCCCGGGTGCTCCAGCACCGCGATGACCGCGCGGGCGAGCTTGGGCTCCTGCAGCGCCTTGAGCAACGGCGAGGTGTCATCGCCGCCGAGGAAGTGCCGACGCAGCACAACGATCAGGCACTGCTTCATCAGCAGTTCCGTCATGGCCTGGGTGCCGAGGCTCGGCGCGGCCACCTCGGCCAGCATGAGCTCGAACGTCCCGCGAAGGGGGGCGTCGGGCGCGAAGGCCTGGATCATCGGCGACTGGAAAAGCTCGAAGAGGCCGAGGGCACCGTCGTGACTGGCCGAGATCTGGCCACACACCAGGAGGGTGTCGGGCGTGCCATCGCCCGCCATGAAGCTGACCAGTCCGTCGCCGTGGAGCGAGCAGTGGTCCTCGGCCCGCGCTGCTCCCCTGACCTCCTCCGGTTCACCCAGCGCGTGCGACAGGCGAGCCGGCACGACGATGACGCTATGGGGAGCGAAGGCCTGCCAAGGCCCATCACCGACGCGGAGGCTCCCGGTTCCGCGCAGGACGTAGTGGACCGTGATGGCCTCGAACGGACTGAACCCCAACTGCCATCCGCGTTGGATGCGGCAGACCGAGAAGGCTCGGAGGCGTACGGCCAGGGTCACCAGGAGGCGGTCAAGGAGGTCCGCTCGCACGCTTCCTGCCCTTCCGAAGCCGTAGGATCACAGCCTGATCCACTGACGCCGACAGGTATGCGCCTTGAGCGAGCTTGTCGACGCGCGTGTCCTTAGCGCTCAGCGACGGTCTGCTTTGGAGCATGCTTCAAACCCACCACTACGCCCGGGATGGGTCGACACCGGCCGTGCAGCGGAAGTGGGTGGAGAGCGGAACGGCCGCTTCTGCGCATTTGGACCATCGAACGGAGGTTCACGTACAGGCGTTGCTCGAACGAACGACGTTTTCCACTTCATCGGCTCGCCATTCAGGACCGCGATGGCGTCGGACGGCGGAACTCGAAATGTTGCTCTCCGCAGCGTGTGGAGATGTCCAAGTGGCAAAAGGCGATGAGTCAGCTCCTCATCAGCGGGGGGGCCCTTCCCGTGTAGCGATCCCGCGCAAGGTCGCCAGTGCATGCATAGAATTCTGTAGCGCGGGATAGAGGCCTGCGTAGATCCCGAACACCGTGTCGTAGCGCGCCTTGCGGGCCGCGTCGGGAGAGGCCCGCTCGACGAGGGTGATCCAGCTGTCGCGGTCCTCACGTGCGATCAGCCCCACTCCCAATGCCGCTATCCGTGCTGCGCCGAGCGCCGCCTCGACGTCTTCCTCGATCGTCCAGACCGGGTAGCCAGTAACGTCGGCGATGATCTGCATCCAGAGGTCGGAACGCGCTGCGCCGCCGACCACGACGAGCCGCGGCTCGAGGGGAACCGAGCCCTTCGCGCCCGACTCCATGTTGTGCCGTAGCGCCAGCGTCACGCCTTCCAGCACGGCGCGATACAGGTGAGCGCGGGTGTGGAACAGGTTCAGCCCCACGAAAGCGCCTGAGGCTTTACCGTCCCATACGGGCGAGCGCTCGCCCATCAGATAGGGCAGGAACACCACGCCGTCCGAACCCGGCGGGACGGCGGCCGCATAGTCTTCCAGGATCGCATGCGGGTCGCGGCCTGTCGCGCGCCCTTCCGCGACCTCGGCTTGGCAGAACTGCTCTCGGTACCAGGTGACGGAAGCGCCAGCTGTCGCGGCGCCGCCGAAAACGTAGAGGTCGTCCCCGATCACGTAAGGGAAGGCGATGAGGCCGTGGCCGGCATCCGCCGTAGGCGCGACATAGCCCCAGCACATGCTAGTGCCGATCATGGCGACGTGGTGTCCGGGCTCGGTCACACCGGCCGCGTAAGTCGCCACAGCGGCGTCGACTCCGCC
>NZ_QYBB01000091.1 GCF_004137685.1 Lichenibacterium minor
ATCCGCGTGCGTGCGATCGCAGCCGCACGAGTGGGGTTGAGCGCGGACGTCCGCACCTTTTAAGGGGCACTGACGGCGGAGGGGACAGGGGCGCACTCACGCAGCTGCCTGGGCGGGGTCGAACAGGTCCGCCGCCTGGCGCAGCGCGATCCCCATGCGCGCCAGGACGCTGCGCGGGACTGCAGCAGCCTCGTCGACCTCGACGGGCCCGAAGATGGCGGCCCGGCGCGCCAGGGCGTCGGACAGGCTCGGCAGCGGCGCCGGCGGCGGGAAGGCGGGCATGTGGGGTCGTTCACGCGTCAGGGGCATGTCGAAGAACTCCAGCGGTGATTGGGATGATGGTCGGGCCGCGCCCTCAGGCTGCGGCGAGGGTCAGTCGGCGGCGGAGCGGAACCGGCTCGGGCCGTCCGGGCGCACGCGGGCCAGGACGAAGGGACGGGCGGTGTTCAGCGCCCAGAAGGGCGAGGTGCGCAGCCATACCGCGGCGAGGCAGGCCAGGGCCGCAGCGGCAGCGCAGCGGGTGATGTCGGGGTCGAAGGGCATAGGGGTGGGCTCCAGAGGCAGGCGCCAACCCGGCGCCGAAAGGGTTCAGGCCGCGCGCCGGATGTCGTGGGCTTTGACAGGCCGACGCCATCGACAGTGACGAGGTATGAGGGGCGGCGCCGGCTCACGCGGCGGTTTCCAGCACGGCGACACGGGCGGCGGCGGACAGGTAGGCCAAGGCCTGCACGGCGGTGACCGGGGCGGATGCCTCGCCGATCTCTGCCAGCATGACGGTGGTGGTCAAAACGCGGCAGCAAGAGCCGCCGCGGGCCAAACGCGGGTCTGGCAATGCCGGGCGGATCGGCCGCTCGGCGGGGGATAATAAGAGGATAGCGGTGGGGTTCGGCATAGCCCTTTGCCTTGTGGTTTTGTTTTCACCGCAAGTGGTGATGAACGCCCCTCTTATCCGTCCGCTTTGGTTTGATGTCAACCGCAAAAGGTGATAATCAAACCACATGAGCCCTTCACAGTGCAGAGCCGCCCGCGCCCTCCTCGGCTGGCCTACCCAACAACTTGCATCCCACGCGGATGTCGGAGTGAACACCGTCAACCGCTTTGAGGGCGGCCAAGACGCTCGCATGAGCAGCGTCGACAAGATCCGCGTGGCTCTTGAGAGCGCTGGGATCATCTTCATCCCCGAGAACGGCGGTGGCGCTGGCGTGCGACTACGGAAGGTCGACCCGGCATGATGATCTCGGCCGCGCAGGTTCGCGAGGCGCGCGACCTTCTGGGTTGGAGGACGCCGATGCTGGCCAAGCGCGCCAGCGTCGGCTTCGAGATCGCTCTGCGGGCTCAGAAGGACCCCGGATTGCCGGCGACCATGGGGCTGGAGCTGCGGGCGATCCGTGACGCTTTCAAGCGGGCCGGCGTGATCTTTATCGAAACGGACGGTGAAGGACCGGGCGTGCGGCTGCAGAAGGGCGAAGGATGACGAACGACGCAAGGTCCCGCAAACCGGCCGACCACGGCGAGGCAGTGGGCTTTTGCCTGCAGATCGCTGCCACGAATAGTGCGCTCCTGAGTTGTTATGCGGACAGCAAGTCGGGGCTTCACGCGGATTTGAACCCGCTGGCCCATGGCATCCGGATCACAGTGGTGGACGCCTTGAAGGCGGCGGCCCGGCACGTTGACGTATTCGCCGAGAACACGGCGCGGGACATCGGCCAACGGCTCACCGCCGAACAGGAGAGCGCGAAGGCCGAGGCCATCCGGGCGCTCGGGCGTGAGCTTGTCGCCTTGTCTGACAGGGCTGTGAGCCAGACCATCGCCTTCGCCGAGTTTGAGGACATCCGAGTCCGACTGATGGATCAGGGGCTCATTCTCGGGCCGTATCATGCGTTGGACGTGGCGGCGGCCATCATGGATCCCGGCCTATGATCCGAACTCACGGTCGTCGCCCCCTCGCCTGCCACCGCGAGGCCGGGCACAAATCGCCGCTGATCGCATCTGAATTGCTTACTTACGTCAGTACGTATCTGCGTAGCTAAATGCCGAGATAGCGAGACGAGCTGTCCGATGGGCGCGCGTGCAGATAGCGACCTGTGGTCGCCACGCTCGCATGCCCGAGCGTGTCTTTCACCAGCGATAGGGGAGCCCCGCGGTCGAGGCTGTGCGAGGCATGGGCGTGGCGCAGCCAATGCGCCGACACGTCCTCCGACAGACCGGCCCGGGCCGCCGCCACCTTCACCAGCCTGTGAACCGCCGACACGTCGAGATGCCCGGCCTTGCGAGAGCGGAAAACGGGATCATCGGACCTGGCCTCGCCCCGGATCGCCGCCAGCATTCCCCAGGTGTTCGCGGACAACAGCACCACGCGGGTTTTGCCGCCCTTGCCGAACACGGTGGCTTGCCCAGCCCCGTCGCGGGGCGCGAGATCGCGCCAGCGCAATCCGCATGCTTCGGACACGCGGAGGCCGCCGCCGTAGAGCAGGGTCAGCAGTGCGCGGTTTCGGGGTAGCGGCTCCAGCCGCAGCATCAGCATGGCATCCGCCTCGGCCATGATGCGCTCCGCCAGTGTGTTTTTCACCGGCGGCGCCTTCACGGCCTTGCCAACATTGACCCGAAGGTAGCCGATTTCCTGCCCGAAGCTCAGAAGGCTTTTCACGGCCGCCACCATCGCGGCGCGCGTGCCGACCGCTAGGCCGTCCAGACTGGCGATGTAGGCCTGTAGGTCGCCGATGCGCACCTCGGCCAGCGGACAGCGGACGAAGCCGAGGAAACGGTCGGCTTGACGCTGATAGTTCCGCCGCGTGTGCAGGCTGGAATGGCGGCCGATCCATAGGGCGACGAGATGATGGTCGCTGTCGGCCTGCTGTCTGGACGCAAACGACAATTTGTCGCTTGCGTCGACCTCGACCACGATGGGCAGATTGTCCGACATTCTGTCCTCAAAGCCGCAACGCATGATTACGACACTTGTCTTGCGTTCAAATCACCATCTCACTACCCTGCCGCTATCGCAACGTTAGAATGGTGGTATGAAAATGCCTTCGTGAAGGTGCGGTGGTGTTTCCGCCCCGCGACAGCACCATGACGAAGACGCCACAGTCACGCGATGATAACGCTCTCGCGCCATGACCACGGCGTGAGGGAGACGGAATGATGCGGCGCGTGATCGGGATGGTGCAGTCAAAGGGGGGTGTCGGAAAGTCGACCACGGCCCTCAACCTCGGCGCCGAGCTGGTGCGGCGGGGGCGCAAGGTGGTGGTCCTCGACGCGGACCCCGCGGCGCACTCGGCCGCGGTCGCAGGGGACGGCCGCCTTCCCTTTTCCGTGCAGGCTCACCTTATCGAAGATGTCGACGACACCACAGTCGCGGCGTGGGCCAAGGTGGTCCGTGAGCAGGAAGTCGACTTCGTCATTATCGACGCGCCTGGCGCGATGGGCGGGGCGTTCGGCGCCACGATCGCGATCTCGGATATTGTGCTCGTGCCCAGCGGCCCCACGGCGCTCGACGTCCGCGGCGCGGCTGAGACCATCGGCACCATCCGCCGGCACCGGAAGGCCGCGAAGCGACAGAAGCCCGACATCTTGGTGGTGCCCAGCCGTATTGATCGCCGAACGTCGTCGGGCCGCGATGTGGTCGAGACGCTGGCCGCCCTCACCGAACCCGTATCGCCCGTGATCTCCTATCGTGCTGTGGTCGCGGACAGCCTCACCAGCGGCGACACGGTCCCGCACGACAGCCCGTCAGGCATCGAGTTCGCCGCCCTTGCCGATGCCGTTCTGACCCGCTTGGGGGATGACCTATGAGCCGGACTCCCTCCAAATCTCAGTCCCTCGCCATGCGGGCCGCCGCTGCCATCGCGGCGCAGGACGACGAAGACGAAGCCCCGGGCCCGGTGGAGGCATCCGACGAGGCGGCCGTCGCTTCTCAGGTTGACGAGCCGGTGAAGGGTGAGGCGGCGGCGTCGACCTCTCAGCCTGCAGCACAGCCGACGCCTTCCGAGATGACGTCCACCACAGCGCCGGCCAAGCGCGGGCGCGGCCGGCCGAAGAGTAAGCGTGCCGTCGAGGCCCGCCATACCGTCTACCTCGATGCGGCGCGGCACAGCGCTCTGACACGGCTCGCCGAGGACCGCGGCCGGTCCGCCCATAGCCTCATCCTTGAAGGAATCGACCACGTCATCGGCAAACCGCAGAACCCTGGATGGCAGGGACGTTAGTGGCTCGATAGCGCTTTAATGACATTATTGTCACGCCATAAAAACACTATCATGGGGTCTTTATTGCGCAGATATGTCAGGGTCAGAAACCCATTGTCGAGGCCGACTCATATTGCTCCAGTTTGACACGGTGCCCCGTCCCGGGCTCGATGGACTGTCGCGGCGGGGGTGATTCCCGCCGCGCAGGAGATCGAATGGCCGGATAGGACCGTAGAACGAGAAAGGCGCCATCCCCGGCAAGGGACAGCGCCTTTGAAATCGAGAGACCGCTTTCGTCTCAACACAGCGAGACGGTCTCATAGCTCCGGCGACGGAGTCAACCGGGAAACTCACGTTTCCACGGACGAGATCGTTTGCGCCCGAAACGGCCCCATGAGGGGCAAAGATGCTTGCGGACCAAATCCGGCGCGCGATCACCGCGACGCCGAAAGCGAAGCTGTGCGACCTGTCGGCCGCGCTGTGGAAGGCCTATGGCGCGGGGCTCGTGCCCGAGGACGAAGCGCAGGCGCTCGCGGAGGCCATCCAGGCCCGCAAGGCGATCCCGGCCGTCCCACCACAACCCCGTCGCGTCGGAAGCCGCCCACGGGCCCCGGAGAGCCTGGAGCGCCGGAGGTCGTGGGCCGCCTCATCGTGGTTGCCCCCGACTCTCGCGGCCCGGTTCACACAGGGCGAGGCCGCGGCCCTCGGCGTGGTGCTGTCGACGATCGCGCTCTCGGGCTCGTGTGACCTATGCCATGGCGCCGTCGCCGGCCGGGCTGGCGTGTCCGTCTCGACCGTGAAACGTGCCCTGAGCGAAGCCCGCAGGCTCGGCCTGGTAGCCGTTCAGGAACGGCGGCTGTCGTGGTGTCGGAACCTGCCGAACGTCGTCACCGTCTTGTCGCCCGAGCTGCGAACGTGGGTGGCGACACGGGGGAGAGGGCTTAGAGCCGCGAAGGGAAAGTGGGGTGGGGTTCAGATAGGAGCCGGCACGGAGTCCATAGATATACTAAGTGATGCTCGACCTGCGTCGACGGCTCGGAACATGGGAAGTCGGGAGAGAGAAGGGTGGCGCTCGACAGGGAAGCTCGGAACAACGCCCCGCCGCCTACCATCGCCTATCTGCGCCGACAGGGTGTGACCGGCGCGCGCGTGTCCTGTCGCGGTCCCCACTGCGGCCGAACCGTGACCATGCCGTTCGACACGATGAGGCTACCTGAGGACACACCGTTCCCTCAGATCGCCCGCTTGCGGAAGTGGGTCTGCCAGAAGTGCGGGAGCCGCGAGGTGTCGGTTATGCCGGACTGGCGCGCCCCGACAGCCGTACAGGCCAAGCGGATCAAATAGCCTTAGTAGGCGATCGACCGATGGTTATGCTCGGTCTCTCGCGCCACCTAATGAAGCGCCAAGAGCATGCTCAACCGTGGAATGAGAGTTTATCAATTATAAATGTTGTATTAATTGAACTTACAATTTTATGCTAGCCATTTGGAACAAATTATATCATATGATGTATCACACTAAGGTCACAACCCTAAAGGGCCTGAAATGAAGCATCCTATGAGAATGTCTATAGTGGTTGCCTTAGGGTCTATGCTGACCACTCCCGTTTTAGCCACAAATATCAATCTTACCGGCTATAAACTGACTTTCGATGAGGAGTTCAATAAGCTTAGTGTTTCACAATCTGGTACAACGACCACCTGGGCTGACATCCGACCATCCAGTCGCTTTGATGCCAATTCAGATATAGGATTCGGAGCTTCATCATTCCTTGATACTGCATCGGGCTATAATCCGTTCTCGGTGAGCAATGGAGCCCTAACGATTACGGGTGTCCCATATACCGTCAAGTTTGGGTATCCCGGAAGCTGGCAATCGGGTTTGATCCATACCGCTGGAACCTTCGTCCAGACCTATGGCTACTTCGAGATGCGTGCTAAGTTCAACAGCGTACCGGGTACATGGCCGGCGTTTTGGTTGCTTCCAGTGACTACGCTCCACCCAGCGGGCCGTGATGCATCTTTATGGCAGGAGCTTGACGTCGTTGAGCAGTACGGCTCCTATACGCAAGGCGTCTACTCTAACATTCATACGACTGAACCGGCTCCAGCTGGAGTGATGTGGAACTTCTTCAGCAGCCACCCGGAGATCGCCAGCGGGTATCATACCTACGGCATGGACTGGGAACCGAAGACGATCACATTCTACGTCGATGGCGTCCTCATGGGCAGCAAGCCGACCCCGGACGACATGACTGGTCCGATGTACATGCTGGTCGATCTCGCGCGCGACACGCCCTACAAGGCCAGCGCAGCTGCCATGTCGATGAACGTCGACTATGTGCGGGCTTTCTCCAACAGTGCTAGCGCCGTCGCGGTCCGCCAAGACACGATCTCGGCGCCGGATGGCAACGATCCAGGACTTTATGGCGCGACTGCCGCAAATGCGCTGCCGCCGGATAAGCTGACTCTGAATATGTATGAAGATGCCTATAAGGGCGATTGCCAATTCACCGTTAGCGTCGATGGGGTTGAAATTGGTGGCGTGCTGACGACTACGGGCACAAAGACTGCGCCGCAGAATTTTACATTACCAGCAGTGCTTGCAAAAGGCACTCACAAAATCTCTGTCAAGTTTCTAAACGATCTCTATGCGGGCACACCATCTACAGATCGTAATCTCTACGTTCAATCAATCCTTGTTGATGGTATCCAGCGCTACGGCTCTGCTGCCTTATACAGCAATGGGTCACAGACCTACAACGTTACCGTCCCTTGAACGTATCTCGTCTTTTTGCCATCATCCCTACCGACGCGGCGAGGAAGGCCTCGCTCTGCAGCCCTGGCGTCCGGTCTCGCCGGGGCTGTGGTCCTCACGCTAACCCGCACCATCGGGGTGCACAGGTGTGATCGCAACAAACCGCAGCATTTCGCAGCGATCCGAAGCGTTTCGCGACAACCCAGCCCTTCAGTGCGTAGGGTGTGGCACCCCATCCCTTGTGGCCTTTCGCTAGTCCTTCAGTGGCCCTCGATGGCCGTCGCTAGGCACCGCTAGGCCGACCCCCGTCCGGAGCAAGCAATGCCTTCCCGACTACAGCGGGAAGGGCGGCTCGGCCTCGCTCGCGGCGCTCGGATCGGCATCAACCCGCCGTCAATAATCCCGTCCCATGGTGCCATCACCGCCGTCGGCCTCTTCGGCGGTAGGGTCGGGGGAGGCAAGCCGCGAACAAGCCTCCCCCGGACGCCGATCGAAGAGGGAACCTGCTCCTCGATGCCAGATATTCACAACTAATGATCCAACCTCGCGATCTCGTGGTGATCGGCGCTTCCCGCGGTGGATTGGAGGCGCTGAACCAACTCGCGAGCGGACTGACCATCGATTTTCCGGCCGCCGTGCTGATCGTGCTGCATACGTCCCCGGATAGCCCGAGGATGTTCGCCAGGATCATG
>NZ_QYBB01000092.1 GCF_004137685.1 Lichenibacterium minor
TTGCCATAGGCCATCCTCCTGCTGACGAGTCAGGGGGGAGTTTGCACCATCACACCGCGGGACTGAACACCTAGGCGGAGGTTGGCGCTATTGCGACCAAGTCATATCCAATGCCAGAGGTGGTGATGTACCACCTCACGCGACACAATCGCACCGACGATGGTGCCGCCGGCGCATGAGCTCCACCGTCTCAGTTTCGTGCCTGTCAGCGTCGCCGAGGCCTGCTTGGCCACGAGGATGCCTGCCGCCGCGCAAAACAGCGCGATCTGAAGACGCGTGTAGACCTCGGTGAACGCGAGCCGGGTGACCCCGGCCGTGATCAGGAAAGCGATGGCGCACGCCTTGTCGTCACCCAACCGCAGGCGAGCGGGCCCGAGCATCGCGAGTACCAGCGCAATCCACGCGCAGCCGGTCGCGACCAGCAGCATTGCCTTGATGACGTCGAGATGCCCCATCGCGTCGGTTGTCCACGTCCGAAGCCAGCACGGTCCTGGCGCGCCAACCCTTAAAGGATGATGACGCATGATGGTAATCGGCCTCTGCGGCCTCGCCGGCGCCGGCAAGTCCACAGCGGCGCGCCACCTCGCCGAGCACCATGGCTTCGTGCGCCGTCCCTTCGCGGCGCTGCTGAAGGGCATGCTGCGCTACCTGCTCCACGCCCAGGGTGGGCCGGCAGGCGAGGTCGACCGCATGGTTGACGGCGACCTGAAGGAGGTGCCGACCCGCCACCTCGGCGGGCAAACGCCCCGCCGCGCCGCGCAGACGCTCGGCACGGAATGGGGCAGAGCGCTCGCGCCCGACCTGTGGGTGGAGATATGGGCGGCTTCGATCGCCGGGCTGGAGCGCGTGGTGGCCGACGACGTGCGCTTCAACAACGAGGTCGCCGCGGTTCGGGCGCTCGGTGGCACCGTCGTGGAGGTGTGCCGACCGGGGATCGCCCGGCCGGCCGGCGCGCATGCCTCGGAGATGGGTGTGAGGGCCGACGCGGTGCTCTGCAACGACGGCGATCCGCTCGCCCTGGCTGTTCGGCTCGACGCGATCCTGCGTCGACCGACCCGCACGGATCCCACGCCGCTGAACGCGGGCCGCAAGGTGCTTCTATAGCGCACCTTCTTGTTAACCTAGTTGCATCCACTTGGTAGAAAACAGGTTTTTTCAACGTTAGTTCTCACTTCAGACGAACCCGTGGGTTTCAAAGATTCGAGTGGAGGTTGCGAAAGATGAGCCGGTCGCCTCGCAGGGTCAATGCCGTTACAGCCGTCGAGGTCGGGTCTGATCGGGACAGGGTGGCCAGGGCGCTCTACGAGCACGATGCGCTGAGGGCGTCGGTGCGGTGGCACCCTTGGGAATTGGCGACGATGCCGAAGAAGCTCCGCTATCTCGACCGGGCCGCCGTGGCCCTCATGACGGTGCGAGAGGACGCCATCGCCAATATCCAGATGAACCCAGGCCCTACGTTTCGCGGGCAGGCCAGCGCTTACGCCGCGGCAGACGGGGCGTGATCGAGGCTCGGCTCGACAACCTGCCGCCGGGCTAACCTCGCCGGCACCGCCGACGATCCGCCCCGGTGCCCGAGAGGATGGCGGGACGTTTGGCACTCCAGGTCAGAAGATGCACTCAAAACGTACAAGGGATCACCGCTGAGAGAGCCCCAAGGAAGGAGCACAATCTGTCTGCATCAGAGCACTCGATCCCCTGGCCAACGCTGCCGGCGGCATCCGCATCCACATGCGCAAGCTTGACCAGACGGTGATCGGCAAGGCCGCCTACGACATCATCCGACTTGGCCTGCCCCCATCAGCAACAGCACGCGGCTCAGACCTTCCGGGCGTCGCTACGGCCAATATAGTCGAGGAAGAGCGCAGGACTTCCGGAGTGCGCTCGACGGCTATGACGAAATCCTCGACGCTGCAGGCTACGAGGCTTTTGATCGCAGCGGCACGGCTACGACTCGAAGCGACTCCAAATATGACATCACAGCCTTAACCTCGCGCTGGGATTAATGGTGGCGTTTCGAGACGACCAAAGGTCAGCCGCCACCACCCAAGGGCGCTCCACAAACCAGTAGAATGGGGCCGCGACGACCAACACTGCCCCAATGCCGCAACCTGAGGATATGATCAGTACGGGTATCAACCCGAAACGATCGCACGTCTCCACAATTCTCGGAATGACCAATTCCAGAACTTGCAGATGCACGAGGAATACGGAATACGAGATGGCGCCGAGGCGGCCCATCCATCGACTCGCCGTCATTCGCTGGAGACCCGTTCCCGCCCTGCACGAAACGCCAATCAGGATGAGAAGGCAGCCGATCCGGAGACTTGTTTGTACAAATTGATCATCAAACGGCATGCCAATCATCATTAAGGTCACAAGCGCACAATATCCGCAAATTGACCAAAGCTTAACATTGCTCGATCTGCGTGGAACGTTCAGATGAATGTCCGCCATGTAGGCGCCTGTAGCGAAGTAAGGTAGAAAAGCTATCAGAGCGTACTGGATGTTCTGTGAACCTCTATCGTGGCTGAAGGCCGCCAGCATGGTAAAATCCAAAACCAAGAGAGCGCCGATAACCATTCTAATCAGGCCGAAGGGTAGTCGGCCATAGAGGCTCCACAGCACCGGGCCTGTTATTATGAATTGAAACTGATCTTCGATAAACCAACCAGGTGGGAACAGACGAGGAAACGTTCCGAATGCAATATCATGAAATAGGGCCAGCGATGCGAGTAGGCTCAGTGTTAGTGAAGTGGGTCCGCTATGAAAAGAGGGTGTTTGGGGTGGATTGTAGCGCGTAGCTGTGAGCACGAGGTAAGTGCTAACCAGCAATATTGCGTAAGGTGGCCAAAGGCGGAGCAGGCGTCTTAACCCGTAGGTCTTAAACCATCCCGCCTCGAACGGATCTCGACCGTTTTTTAGCGTGAGCATAAGAGAATAACCACTTAGACTAAAAAAAATACAACATCCCGTGAACGGCGTCGCAATGAAACTTAATATCTGATGTTCAAAAGATGAGATCCGATTGTCACCATAAAAGCGCCAAACCCGCTCGAACAAATGACCAATCACAACGATCATAATCGCAAGCCCCCGCAATCCCGTTAGCTCGGGTCGATAGCCGGCCTTTGGATTGGACGGGCGTCCCACGTGATCTTTGGCCGCACTGATGCTGAGGTAAGTGTTAAATCGCGAACGGAACCACGAAGCAGAAGATTCCATCCACAAGCGGCTAGGACACACGCGATGCAGCATAAGTCTATCCAACGTCAATCCGAGATACGCATCATTCCTGCCGCCGCTTTGCGGGATAAATTCCGCTGGAGGCAAAGTAGATTAATCATGGTGACCTTGCACGAAATTTGTGACAAAATGTTGATGACCAATATTTAGCCAAACCCGCACATTTATTAGAGTCCGCCCGGGAATTCAGGTTTTGCAACCTAAGCGATGTAGCAGCATCATGACGGATGCGGCGTAGAGGAAGGCCTTAGCGGAAGCGATGGTGGCCTCCGGGTCCTTCCAGAGCCGTCGATTGCGGCTGATCCAGGCAAAGAAGCGCTCAACCACCCATCGTCGGGGGTGGACCACGAAGCCAACCTGCCCGGGCGATTTGCGGACGATCTCGACGGCGATGAGTGTGGCGCTGGCCGGCTTGTCGCCGGCGTAGCCTGCGTCGGCGAAGGCCTTGACGATGAAAGGGTAGGAGCGGCGCGACTGCTTGAGCACCGGCACGGCTCCGTCGCGATCCTGAACGTCGGCCGGCTGCGGGGCGAGCACCAGGGCGCGGCCGTCCGTGTCCACCAAGACTTGGCGCTTGCGACCCTTCACCTTCTTGCCCGCGTCGTAGCCTCGCGGACCGCCGCTTTCCGTGGTCTTCACGCTCTGACTGTCGAGCACGGCCGCCGTGGGCGAAGCGTCCCGCCCGGCGCGCTCGCGGTCCAGCATGACGAGGTGATGGTTGATGCCAGCGAACAGGCCATCGTCGCGCCAAGCGCTGAAGGAGCCATAGACCGTGCTCTTCGGCGGCAGGTCCTTCGGCAGCAGGCGCCAGGGAACCCCGCCGCGCAGAACAAAGAAGATGCCGTTCACGATGTCCCGTAGCGACCACAGCCGCGGCCGCCCAAGCGGGTTGGCGGACGGCAACAGCGGTTCGAGGACCGCCCATTCGGCGTCGGTCAGATCGGTTGAGTAGCGAAGGTCCGAGCGGCTATGCTGCTCACGGGTGGCCGGGGTCCACATGGCGGTTCCAGATCAGGTTTCAGCACCCTCCTGGAATCATCTCAGCCCCGGCCACTCAACTTCTCGTGCCCTTATCGGACGGACACTTAGCGGGGAGAAATCCGTAAAAGAATTTGGCCGAACCGGACCGCCTTCAAGGTTCGTTGAGCCTGCCAGGGCAGGTCTGAGGGCGGCTAGAGCTGCTGCCTATCGATCTGAGTCGGTCGAGGTAGCGATCGGACCGCCGCTGTGATTCCATGGTGTCGTGATCACGGAGGGCATAATGGCACGAGCCTTGTCGCTGGACCTGCGCGAGCGGGTGATCGCCGCTATCGAGGCGGGTGCTTCGTGCGGACAAGCGGCGGAGCGGTTCGGGGTCGCCAAGGCGAGCGCGATTCGCTGGCATGCGCGGTTTCGGGCCGAAGGCGAGATCGCCGCCAAGCCGATGGGCGGCGACCGGCACTCGCACCGGACCGAGGTGCATGCGGCCACGATCCTGCAGGCCTACGCGGCGCGACCGCAGATCTACCTACGCGAGGTGAAGGATGCGCTGGAAGAGAATGGGGCCACGGCGAGCCTGAGCGGGCTGTCGCGCTTCTTTCGGCGCCACGGCATCACCCGCAAACGTATGGCCCGCCCCGTCGGCAAGTGGTTTCTCGGGTCCAGCTTGATCTGTCTGCACAAACGTATCCGGCCTTCCGGCAAGCCGTTGGCCAAGATGGAGAGCCGCGCGTCCTGGTCCCGATAAAAGGGACGGCATCGAGTGCCATTTTGCGGGAAAGGTTTCCAGGACGCCGGTTGACAGTCAGGCCATCTCCTTGTCGCCACCCACAGACATCGAGGGCCGACGCTCCTTTCGCGTCAGCCGATCCGGTTCAGGCCGCCACGGGCGCCGTTGGCGCCGCGGGCGCGGCCTTGTAGATATCGCCGTGCCGCAGCAGCGCCCACACGGTGCGGGCCATCTTGGCCACCAGCGCGACAACGGCTGCGTTGAGATGCGCTCGGGCGAGCAGCCCGCGCAGCCAGGCACCCACGGCTGTGTCCCCAGCCTTCAGAGTCGGCAGCGCCGATCGCGCACCCTGGATCAGCATCTTGCGCAGGTACTTGCTCCCGCGCTTGGTGATGCCGAGCAGCTTCGGGCGACCGCCCGTCGTCACCTGGCGTGGCACGAGGCCCAGCCAGGCCGCGAGGTCCCGTCCTCGGGCAAAGGTGCCAGCATCGCCGATGGCTGCCACCAGGGCGGTGGCGTTCAGCGCGCCGATCCCGGGGATGGACAAGAGGCGCTTCGCCCCGTCCTGCGCCTTCGCGGCGGCGGTGAACTCGGCGTCGAACGCCTTGATGCGCTCGTCGAGCGCCACCCACTGGCGGCGCATGTCGACGATCAGCTCGTGAATCCGCGCGGCCAGGACGCGTTCCTTCGCGTAGAGCAGCTCGGCCAGGGCGACGGCCAGCTTGGCGCGCCCCTGCGCTACGATGTGGCCGCGCTCCAGCAGAAGGCTGCGCATCTGGTTCATCAGCGACGTCCGGTCGCCGACGAGCCTGTCGCGCACACGATGGAGCGTCTGCATGTCGAGCTGCTCCTCCGACTTCAAGGTGACGAAGCGCATGGTAGGCCGGCTCGCGGCCTCAGCGATGGCTTCGGCATCCCGGTCGTCGTTCTTTTGTGCCTTGACACAGGGCCGTACGTATTCCGGCGACATGAGCCTGATCTCGTGTCCCTTGGCGGCCAGAGCCCGACCGATGTGGTGAGCGCCACAGCAGGCCTCCAAGGCAACGACGCTGCCTGGATATTTGGAGCAGAAGGCGACGATGGTGTCGCGGCGCATGCGCCGGCGCACCAGGACCTTGCCGGCCGTGTCCACGCCGACGAGGCTGCACGACGTCTTGCCGAGATCGATGCCGATGATGGAAAGCTGCATGGCTCTGCTCCGTCCTCACCTTGGTTACATCAGCATGCTATCAGCTGCTGCAGAGAGAGGGGCGGGCCATCCATAAAAGGGGATCTGCACGCCGCCGAGCAAGGCCGTTCGGACGTGATGGAAGCGCGCGAAGCATGGTTCGAGGGCCAACTCGACCTCGACCCCGAGCGTGTCGTGTTCCTGGATGAGACCGCGACGGCCACCAACATGGAGCGGCGCTACGGGCGAGCGCTGCGAGGCGAGCGTTGCCGCATCGCGGTGCCGCACGGCCACTACAAGACCACCACCGTCACGGCCGCCCTGCGGGCGAGCGGCCCCTTCGCGGTCCACCTCATGGACGGGGCCACAAACGGCGTGCGCTTCCTGTCCTACGTCACCGACATGCTCGTGCCGGCGCTCACACCGGGCGATACGGTGGTGATGGACAACCTCGCCGCCCACAAGGTGGCCGGCGTCCGCCAGGCGATCGAGGCGGCGGGAGCGCACCTGCGCTACCTTCCGCCCTACAGCCCAGACTTCAACCCGATCGAGCAAGCCTTCGCCAAGCTCAAAGCCCTGCTGCGCACGGCGGCGGCCCGCACCGTCCCTGACTTGTGGGGGGCGATCCGGAACGCGTTCACGCGCTTCAAACCCGACGAGTGCCGCAACTACCTCGCCGCTGCCGGCTACGATGCATACGACCCAACTTGAACGGCACCAGCTCTAGTGCTTCGATGCAGACGGAAGCAGCATCGCTTCGAGGGCCGCCACCGAGGCATTCTCTTGTGCCTTGTGAATGGATCAGTGCACTAGGGTCTGTTATGGCTTGACGCATCCACCTATTTGCGGTGTATGACACAGTCTGAAGCGATCGATTTTTCCAACGATGCGGTGTGGGCGCTGTGGGCTCCGCTGATCGAGGCTGTGCGGCCCAAAGGCAAGACGGCGCCGCAGGATCTACGGCGTACCCTGTCGGCCATCGTGTGGCGCCACACGAATGGCGCCAAATGGCGGAGCGTTCCGGCGGAATTGGGACCTTGGTGGCGGGCCGCGCAATTGTCGATCCGCTGGTCCAAGCTTGGCGTGTGGCAGCAGTTGCTGGATCTGTGCCAGGAGCAGGGCCTGTCGCTGGGCCTAGTGCACTTGGACGGGACAGTCATTCGGGCTCACCAGAAGGCGGCGGGCGCGGAAAAACGTATGGCCCGCCCCGTCGGCAAGTGGTTTCTCGGGTTCAGCTTGATCTGTCTGCACAAACGTATCCGGCCTT
>NZ_QYBB01000093.1 GCF_004137685.1 Lichenibacterium minor
GCCGTCGTCGACCCAAAAATCCAACCGCTTCCCGACGCCCGCGACACCACACCAGCCCAGGGGAGGTGAGCAATTACCTCGCGTCAGTTCATGCGAAGCCCGCCAGGCCGCTCCTCCCTTGCGCTTCGCCTGGAATGATTTTCGTCGGGCTCTTTACTTTACGAGTTCGACGCTTGCATAAGGAAAACCAGATGGATGGTAAGATCGCGTTAGAAGAGCATTTCTCGACCGAGGCGAACAATCGTCACTGGAATGCCAAGGGAGAGGAGGACCGCAACGGCAAGACGTACGCGCAGGACGTAGAGCGCCGCCTCCTCGATCCAGAGCTCTGCATCGCCGAGATGGATCGCGCGGGCGTCCAGATGTCGATCATGTCCCTGACGTCGCCGGGCGTCCAATCCGTCGTGGACCCGACCGAGGCGACGGCCCTGGCGCGTTCCACGAACGACTACGCCCATTCCTTTGTGCGCAAGCATCCCAACCGCCTGTCCGCCTTCGCCGCCGTCGCGTTGCAAGACCCCGAGGGGGCGGCGGACGAAATCGAGCGCGCAGTGAAGGAGCTCGGGCTCAAGGGCGCGTTGATCAACGGCTACTCCAACGTCGGTCCAGGCGAGGCGATACAATACCTTGACGAGGAGCCGCTCGAGCCCTTCTGGGAGCGGGTGGCTGCGCTGGGGGTTCCGGTCTATCTTCATCCGCGGGAGCCGTTGCCCAGCCAGATGCGCAGCATCGAGGGCTATCCTGAGCTGGGCGGATCGGCCTGGGCGTTCTTCTACGAGACGGCCAGTCATGGCGCGCGCCTTACCTTGAGTGGATTGTTCGACCGGCATCCCAACCTGCAGGTCATCCTGGGGCACCTCGGCGAAAGCCTGCCTTTCATGCTGCCGCGCCTCCAGCACCGGATCGACGAGCAGCGCGAAGGGAGCGAAGGCCAGGCACCGCCCGAGTCACTACTTCGCCAACAACTTCTACATCACCACGAGCGGGCACTTCCATACCAAGCCGTTTCTGGAGGCCGTCGAACAGATTGGGGCCGACCGCGTGTTGTTCTCCGTAGACTACCCTTACGAGCAGTTCGACATGGGTGGGCGCTGGTTAACCCGGCGAACCCGAATAGCCCCCTGAATATCAACAATCCTAACAACCCAGCGAGTCTGAATAACCCAAACAACCCGTCTAACATCAACAGCCCTTTCAGCACTGACAATCCAAATAATCCTTACAGCGGAATAAACACTACCAACCCATATTCATCGTACAATCTTCTTCACCCTGAGAGCCCATATTCAGCCGCAAATCCATCAAATCCGAATAACCCCAACAATGCCGCAAAGAACCGAGCATCGGACGAGTCTTTTGAAAATCCTCACTTTGGTTTGTTCTATTTTTCCGAAGGCGACACGCCGACCGTGTACTGGAAGCAGAACAGAGAAGACTGTACATGCAAGCTGAACATCGATTGTCCTCGGTTCGTCTATGCGTATCTGAACCGACCGGTGCCAGCTCAAACGCCTGCTGAACCGATGGCTTCAGCCGATCCAGCTTCGCACTTAGTGCGCCATCATCGGCGAAAGCGGCATCACTCGCATGACTGAACGTTGTCTCGGCCCCGGCCTCATCGATGGGGCCGACCTGAGCTAACCCTCTGATCCGATTGATAGGTGAGGCAGCTACATAAGACCGCGTTCGTCATCCTTGGAACGTCCGCCGGAGTAGGTCGCTCCGCCGAGCCAAGCCTGGCCGAGCGTGTCTAATCGAGAACGTCCGCTTCCGAGAATCCGCAAAAGCGCGCGCTATGCCCGAAGCGGGTCGTCGGCGGCGCACGTACTCTCGACTGGTAATTGTACTGCACCTACCCGTTGTACACTCGTCCTGCTCTCCTTTTGGCCAACATGGTCGCGGGAGGCTGGCACCATGGGACAATCAGAACACGATCCGGGCTCGATGGAGAACCGACCTTGGGGCCGCACAGAAGCTCGGGGCCAGGCAGGCCCTCAAGCCGCAGCAGGTGTGGGCCATCCAGTTCCGGCTCCACAACAAGCAGCGCATGGGCGACCACGCCTGTTCGATCTCGCGATCGACAGCAAGCTCCGATGCAACGACATCTCCCGCGCTATCGTGGTCCAGCAGAAAACGAAGCGATCAGTGGAGTTCGAGCTGCTGGACCACGCCCGGGCTAGCCTGCAGGGCTGGTGTGGTGCCGTGACCGACGAGGACGTGTCGGCTGTATAGCGCGTGCTTCGGCCGACCAGCAGCGTCGGAAATCGGGTCAGGGCTCGTTCTTCCGACCCTGGCAGAGCACAACCGGAGTCGCCAAGGCGTTCGCGAACCCCGTCCCCTGGTAGACGGTCACGTTGTGCTGCCCCGGCGTCAGCATGAACGACCCCTGTATCACGTTCGGCGAGTTGTTCGCGCCGACGAGCGTCCAGGAATAGGTGCAGATCTGCGTCGGCGCGTCCGGGTCGATGTGGCTGCACAAGAGTTGCGCGCCTCCGAGTTGGGCGAAGCCGCCGCAGGAGAAAGCCGGCCCCGCCAGGGCCACGCCCGGCGCGAGCAGCAGCATCGCCGTCAAACCCGTCCTCGTCGATCGTCGGTCCATCGCCATTGCTCCCGTCCGCCCCGGCAACGTGTGAAGCACCCATGCGGCTCCGGCATGCCTGCCCTCCGCCGGTTCGCGCTGGCTTGTCCGACGAAGGGAGGGATCGTTATAGGGAGATCATAAGCATGTCTATGATCGACATGCCCATGAGAAGGGCGGCTGCGGTCCGCCCCGGACCGGAGCCCGCCGCCCCATGACCTTCCCGTCTTCCCCGGTGGGCTTCCTGCTCCACGACGCGGCGCGGCTGATGCGACGGCGCTTCGAGCAGCGTGCGGCGGCGCTGGGCTTCACGCGGGCGCAGTGGCAGGTGCTGCTGCACCTCAGCCGCAACGAGGGGATCCACCAAGCCGGGCTGGCCGACATCCTGGAGGTCGAGCCCATCTCGCTCGTGCGGATCCTCGACAAGCTGCAGGCCCGCGGGCTCGTCGAGCGCCGCCAGGACGCCGGCGACCGGCGCTGCTGGCGGCTTCACCTCACGGCCGACGCCCATCCGAGCCTCGCCCTGCTGCAGGACATCGGGGAGGACACGCGCGCCGAGGCCCTTTCGGGCTTCTCCGATGCGGAGCGCGACACCCTCGTGGGGACCCTTTCCCGTCTCAAGAGCAATCTGGTCGACGCTTGTACCAAGCCGGCCATCGACGACGAGGCACAGCATGGTTGAAGGGATTTCCGGACGCGATTTCTCCGACGCGGAACCGCTGGAGCGTTTCGACGACGACGAGCGCACCATCGCCCGTGGACGCGTGGCACCCGAACCCCCGAACACGGGTCCGGACACAGAGGACCGGGCACCCACCCCGGCCGCCCCACGCCCGCCGGCCGCGCATGCTGAGCCGGCGATCCCGACCTCGCCCCGCGCCAAGCGGCGGCTCCTGCGGCCGCTGCTCTTCGCGGCCCTGCCCGTGGTGCTCGTCATCGGCGGCTACGACTACGTCACGGGCGGGCAGGTCATGTCGACCGACAACGCCTACGTCCAGGCGCGCTCGCTCGGCGTGTCCACCGACGTATCGGGCACCGTCGCCGCCATCGAGGTCCGCGACAATCAGCATGTCGAGAAGGGGCAGCCATTGTTCCGACTGACGTCGAACAGCTTTCGCATCGCTCTGGAAGGTGCGCAGGCGCAGCTCGGAACCGTGCGCAACCAAGTGCTGACCCTGCAGGCGAGCTACAAGCAGTCGCTGTCGCAGATCGCTCAGGCCAAGGCCGACCTGCCGTTCTACCAGGCGACCTTCGGGCGCCAGAAGGATCTCCTGTCGAACAACTTCGCTTCCCGGTCCGCCTATGACACGGCCGAGCACGACGTCACCGCCACGCAGCAGCGCATCTCGGTCGCGACCGCCCAGGCGCAGTCCATGCTGGCCCAGCTCGGCGACGACGCCGACCAGCCGGTGGAGCTGAACCCGTTCTACCTGCAGGCCCAGTCGGCGGTGGACGAGGCACGCCGCGACCTCGACGACACGGTGGTGCGGGCGCCCTTCGCCGGCACGGTCACCAACGTGGACTCACTGCAGGTCGGCGGCTACCTCAAGGCGTCGCAGGCGGGCTTCAGCCTGATCTCGGACACGGACGTGTGGATCGAGGCGAGCCCCAAGGAGACGGAGCTGACCTACGTGCGGTCCGGCCAGGCCGCCGACGTGTCGGTGGACACCTATCCGGGCGTCGTGTGGCACGGCACGGTGGAGAGCATCAGCCCGGCCTCCGGCTCGTCCTTCTCGCTGTTGCCGGCGCAGAACACCACCGGCAATTGGGTCAAGGTCGTGCAGCGCATCCCCATGCGGGTCCATGTCGTTTACGACCCTGCCAAGCCGCCGATGCGCGTCGGCATGAGCGCGGTGGTGGACGTCGATACCGGACACGCCCGCGGCCTGCCCGACGCGGTGCAGCACGGGCTCGACTGGCTGCGCGGCGAGGCCGCCGCGCTGCGGGAGCGGTTCCATGTCTAGCGTCCTCCTCCGGGGGGCGCCCGCGCCGGACGACCTCGTCGAACCGATCGCCTCGCCGGCCGCCGCCCTGCCGTCGCCGCTGGCGACCGCCGGCCCCGAAGCGGGAAACCGCGGCGCCATCACTGCCTGCGTGATCCTGGCCGTGGTGATGCAGGCGCTCGACACCACCATCGCCAACGTGGCGCTGCCTTACATCCAGGGCAGCGTGTCGGCCTCGGCCGATCAGATCAACTGGGTGCTGACCTCCTACATCACCGCCGCCGCCATCATGACGCCGGCGGCCGGTCACTTCGCCAACAGCTTCGGCCGCAAGCGCGTGCTCCTGATCTCGGTCGCGGGCTTCGTCGTCGCTTCCGTTCTGTGCGGCATCGCGCAGTCGCTGGTGCAGATCGTCGGCTTCCGCCTGCTGCAGGGCATGTTCGGCGCCGCCCTGGTGCCGCTCGGCCAAGCGATCCTGCTCGACATCTACACGCCCGAGGAGCGCGGCTCCGCCATGGCGGTCTACGGCGTGTCCATCATGGTCGGGCCGGTGCTGGGCCCGGTGATCGGCGGCTGGCTCACCCACAACATCTCCTGGCGCTGGGTCTTCTACATCAACCTCGGCATCGGCGCCGTGGCGTTCCTCGGCATCACGGCCTTCGTCAACGAGACCCGGCGCGACCTGCAGGCCAGGCTCGACTGGACCGGGTTCGCGGCGCTGGGCCTCACCATCGCATCGCTGCAGATCTTCCTCGATCGCGGCGAGCAGCTCGACTGGTTCTCGTCCGGCGAGATCAGGGTCGAGGCGTTGATCGCCGCCTGCTCGTTCTACGTCTTCCTGGTGCACACCTTCACGGCGAAGAAGAGCTTCGTCGATGCGCGGCTGTTCCTCGACCGCAACTTCGCGGTCGGCATGGTCTTCATCTTCATCGTGGGCGTCACCTACCTCGCCTCGATGGCGCTGATGACCCCCTACCTGCAGACGCTGATGGACTATCCCATCGTCACGGCCGGCCTCGTCATGGGCCCGCGCGGCATCGGGACGATGGTCAGCATGTTCCTCGTCGGCCGTCTGATCGGCCGCGTCGAGGTGCGCTGGCTCCTGCTGATGGGACTGGTCCTCACCGCCTGGGCGATGAACGACATGTCGGGCTGGACGCGCGACGTGTCCGAGTGGAGGGTGGTCCAGACCGGCTTCGTGCAGGGCGCGGGGCTCGGCTTCCTGTTCGTGCCGCTGTCCGTCGTCACCTTCTCGACCCTGTCGGCGGCGCAGCGCGGCGACGGCACGGGCCTCTACAACCTGTCGCGCAACATCGGTTCGTCGGTCGGCATCTCGATCGTGACGGCGCTGCTGGCCGAGAACGTTCAGGCCAACCATGCCGATATCGCCGCGTCGGTCACGGCCTTCAACCCGATGTTCCACCTGCCGACCATCGCCCGCCTGTGGAGCCCCTACACGGCCCATGGCCGGGCGGCGCTGGATGCGGTCGTCACCACGCAGGCGACGCTGATCGCCTATATCGACGATTTCCGCCTGTTGATGCTGATGTCGCTGGCCGCCATGCCGCTCGTCTTCCTGCTCAAGAAGGCCAGCGGGCCCGTCGAGGTGGATCATTCGGCCATCATGGAGTGATCCGGTTCCCATCGGGGTACGGCGCGATGCGAGCCGGTCGCCGGAATGGCCTCTGCATCGAACGAGACGACATCGACCAGCCGCTTCCAACAGGGCCTTGCGGCCACGGAGAGGGATCGATGGGGTCGACCGCGGCTGCCCTCGGGGACAGTGACGTGGGGTCGGCCCAGGCCGGTACGGTGAAGATGGGTGGACAGCGGTCCGACCGCTTCGGATCTGGATCTGTCGAAAGGAGACGTTCCTACCTGTGACCTCAGGCAGTCGCTGTCGCAAAAGCTCTCGCCAAACCGTTTCCTTCTGCGACAGAAATTCGCGACGCTCACCAGCCTCGACAGGAGCGTCGCATTGGTGGGCGGTACAAAGTCAGGAGTTGCGCGACACGTCCGCTTCGACCCTCAGCGCTGAGCGTCGTCCAGTGCTGATGCAAGATCAGCAATCAGGGCGTCCTCTTGCTCCAGACCGATATTAAGGCGCACCAAGCGGGGACCCACGTCGACGCCACCCCGCGGCAGGCTGTCGTAGGCCATCACGAGGCTTGTCACCCC
>NZ_QYBB01000094.1 GCF_004137685.1 Lichenibacterium minor
TGCCATCCGCCTCACGCTGCGAGGCCAGCCAATCGCCGTGCCGGCCTGAACGGCAGCACGACCTCGTGAGCAATTACCCGAGAGGTGAGGCGCCGGCCATAGAAGCGGAGCTCATCGAGCACGATCTGAAGTGGAGTCCTGTAAAGGTGCTCGGCAAGACCTTCCCCCAGGGTGTTGGCCCCTCCTCGAATTGGCGATTATTTATCGAATACCTGACGCGCGCTGGAGTAGCGATGCCTGACGAAGGCGTGCCATTTACAGCCATTATCACCATCAGCGATCATGAAGGGACCCAACCAGTCTTCAACGACATGCGGCAAAACTTGCAGGCAGTAGGGACGCAAATCGCGGACATCCGTACCGCGGCCCGGATCACGTCCCGGACATAAGCGCGAGGCAGACCCGGTTGGAGTTATCGCCTTTCGGGAGATCGTCCGGCTGCGGACCGTCCGAATGCCGAGAAGGGGGTGTCGGTACCGAACGGGCAGAGGACGAGGGTCACCGAACCGCGAGGAGATCGCCCCATCGCGTGGTGTAGCGGGCCGACAGGTGCTCGGCACGCAACGTCCAGCCTTTCGCCCCTGTCGCAGTCCCATAGGCGATCGTGCCGCGGCCGTACCGCCGGTTCAGCGCGTCGATCGATGCCATCAGCGTCTTGCTGCGCGGGTCGTCGGGGTGGAGGAACAGCGAGCCTTGGACGGCGCCGGCCTTGATCAGCGTCGGGAACACCACGCCGGCCTTCTTGTAGCTGAAGCCGTCGCGCCAGATGCAGTCGAGGCCGAACATGGCCGCCCTGGTCAGCCGCCCCGTGTCCGCCGTCGCCACGGTAAGCTGCACTGGCCGCGTGCCGCCGTACTGCGGCTGGTCCGGCCGGTAGCGGTTCGTGTGGGCGAAGACGATCAGGCTGGCCGTGGCGAGGCCCTGCCGGCGCATCTTCTCCGCGGCCCGCGCCGTGTGGCTGGCCACCGCCTCCTCCATCTCGCGCCGTAGCGCCACCGGACGGCCGAAAGACCGCGTCGCCATGATGCTCTTCCGGTCCGGGCTGTGGCGCTCGAGGTCGAGGCACGGGGTCCCGCGCAGCTCGTGGATCATCCGCTCCATCACCACGCTGGTGTGCCGGCGTACGATCGTTGGATCGGCGTCGCGCAGCTGCAGCGGCGTCGCGATGCCGAGGGCGGTCAGGCGCTCGGCCATGCGGCCGGCGACACCCCACAGGTCCGTCAGCTCCAGGCGGCCGAGCGCCTCGTCCTGCGCCGCGCGGGTCAGCAGCACGCACACGCCGCCCGAAGCCGGGTCCTTCTTCGCGGTGCGGTTCGCCACCTTGGCGAGCGTCTTCGTCGGCGCGATCCCGACCGACACCGGGATGCCCGTCCACTGCAGCACCGTGGCGCGGAGCTGGCGGGCATGCGCCTCCAGCCGTCCTTCGAAGCCGCCGAGACCGAGAAAGGCCTCGTCGATCGAGTAGACCTCGAGCTCGGGGCTGAAGTCCGACAGCACGCGCATCACCCGCGCCGACAGGTCGCCGTAGAGGGTGTAGTTCGAGGACCGCACCACGATGCCGCTACCGGCGTGGCGGTCTTTCACGAGGTGCCACGGGTCACCCATGACGATCCCGAGCGCCTTGGCCTCGTTCGAGCGGGCGATGACGCAGCCGTCGTTGTTCGACAGCACGACGATGGGCAAACCACGGAGCTGCGGCTGAAACAGCCGCTCGCAGGAGGCATAGAAGTTGTTGCAGTCGACCAGCGCGATGGGGCGGGCCATGGCGTCAGAACGGCTCGTCGGGGCGGCTATGGTCGAGGACGAACTCCTCGGCCGACAGCGGCGTCAGCCACCCATAGAGCTGGTCGGGGTAGGCCACCGCGATGCGCAGCCCGTCGTCATCGTCATCCTGATAGGTGTCGACCACGCATCCGACATCGTCGGCGAAGGGCGCGAGCCGCTCGCGGAGAGGGCTGTCGGGCCGTAGGCGCACGGGGTCGCCGACTCGCATGGCGAGCCTCCTTCGCTGGGTGTCGGATGGGGGCGGTGGTCGGTCGAGCAGGCGCGAGGGTCAGAACGTCCGGATGATGCCGGTGACGACGCCCCACACCTCGAAAGCCGAAGCCTCGGTGATGACGATGTCGGGGAAGTCCGGGTTGGCGGCCTCGAGCACGATCCCGCCCGCCTTCATCCGGTAGGTCTTGATGGTGAACTCGCCGCCGACGAGGCCGAGCACGATGGAACCGCTGACGGCCGAGCGGGCCCGGTCCACCACGGCGATGTCGCCCGGGTAGAGGCCCTTGTCGCGCATGCTCTCGCCCGAGATCCGCACCGCGAAGGTGGCGGCCGGGTTCTTCACGAGCAGATCGTTGAAGTCGAGCGGCCGATCCATGTAGTCGTCGGCCGGGCTCGGGAAGCCGCACGCGGCCGAGGTGGAGGCGAGCGGCACGGCCGCCGTCGTATGGGCCGAGATGTCGAGAAAGGCGTTGATGTCGCCAGCGCGGAGGCTGCCATCTTTCATGCGACGGGCGATGGCCGCGATCGGAATGGGCAGCCGCACGACCTCGGACGGGCCGCCTGGTCGCCCAGCGCCGGGCCGGCGCCCGCCCCGCTTCGATACCTCGTTCATGGCCGGCTCCGTCTGATTTCGTAACGCAATCAAATCCGGAACGGCGGTGATTCGCAAGGAGTTCCGACCACGATTTCGGAAACGGACGTGGGGGCGCTCGCTTGCCCGGGTCGAGCCATCCCGCGGGGGGGGGGGGGGGGCGACCCGCCGCGCGCCGCCCTTCTTCACCCTGTCGACGGCGCGAGGTCCCATGCTGATCAGCCAGCACCGCCGCTGGCTTTACCCGCTCGCCTGGCGCGGCCTTTCGGTTTCGATCTGGTGCTGCCGCGCCAAGGGCCGCTGCGGAGGCTGCAGCCGCCTTCAAGGGGAAAGGTGCTCGACGACGTCGGCTGATACCTCCGGCTCTTGTTGAGCCACAAACATCAGTGGACGAACACTTCCTTGCTCACCAGCACGTCCAGCGTGTCGATGCGCGCAGGCTTCGCCAGTAGGGCACCCGAGCGCTCGATCAGCGTCATGGCCCCCTTGCCGGCGAGGTGGCGGTCGCGTGCCTTCTCGTCAGGGAAGGCCTCGAAGATGCCGAAGGTTCGCTTGGTGTAGCGCAGCCCGTACCAGGGGCCAGTCCGCGGCTCGCGATCGACGTGGTAGAGGATGTCGTTGAGCAACCGCTCGACCTCCTCCTCGCGGCCCGGTCGGGCTTCGAGGTGGATGTGCAAAGCCTTGGCCACGGTCTCGTCGGCCGAACCGGTGATCCGCACCGCCCGGTGGGGCGCCGTGCGGCGCGCCAGGGCGCCGAGCAGCATGCCGATCCCAACCACGGCGATGCCGGCCACCACTGGGTTCTCGGCCGCCTTGGTGTAGAGGCTGACGCCCTGCACGTGGCCGGGATAGTTGCCGCGCGTCTCCAGCCGCTCCGTCGGGCGGTCAAGCCCGCTCTCGTCGCGCCCGCGCAGCGAAGCGTGCCCGCTCTCGGTGGCGGGCGTGACGAGCTTCGCCATGGCGAGATCGGTCAGGCCCGGCATCCAGTGTCCCATCGCCGACATCGCCTTCGCGCCGCTGCCCACGAAGATGTCGCGCGTCGGCGTTGTGGCGCAGTGCAGGATGGCGTCGGCCACCGTGTCGGCGGCATAGACTGGCGGCACGTGCTGCGGCTCGCTGTCGAGATAGTTCTTGGCGTTGACCGGGAACGGTGTGTCGATGGCACCAGGCTTCACCAGCGTCACCGCCACGGGCGCGCCTACTTCCTCGATGCCGACGCGGAATTCGTCCGTGAAAGCCTTCACGGCGTGCTTCGAGGCCGAATAGGGGCCTTGCACCCCGATGGCGCGGTCGGACTCGACGGAGCCGATGTTGATCAGAGCGCCGCCGCGGACGCGCAGGTGCTTCAGCGCCTCCTGTGAGCCCATCACGGTACCCCACACGTTGACGTCGAACAGCTTGCGCATCTCCTCGACCGGGATGTCCGCGAGCCGCCCGTACATTCCCGTGCCGGCGTCATTGACCCAGGTGTCGAAGCCGCCGAAGCGGTCGATCGCGGCCAACGCCAGCGCGGCCACGTCCTCGGCCTTGGTCACGTCGGTCGGCACCGCGAGGGCCTGACCGCCGGCGGCAGCGATCTCGGCCGCGAGGGCGTCGAGCGCCCCTCGCGAGCGCGCCGCCAGCACGAGCCGGGCGCCGCGCTTCGCCGCCATGCGGGCCGTGGCCAGCCCGATCCCCGATGAGGCTCCCGTGATCACAATGACCTGCTCGGCTATCGGCTTGAGCTTGATCGACATGGCCCGTCTCCTGCGCTACGTGACCGCCGTAACGGAATGGGGCGGAGGATTGGTCCAGCCGGGCGTTGAATGGCCGGCGTCGAGGCGCCATCCCCGTCTTCGTCAGGCACCTCGACCACGATCAGGTCAACAACGTGCTCCAGAACCTCGCGGCCCTCTGCCAGCGCTGCCACCTCCTCCACGACGCGACGGAGGACCGGCGGCGCCGTCGGTTGCCGTGTCTGGGGCGGCGCGCTCTCGGCAACCTCTTCACCGGGCCTTGTCGGCCGTGAGCCTCGTCCCGACGCAGGCCTCGTCTTCCGGGGCTCCAACGGAGAACCTCGCCGGTCTCGTCGAGCGCGTGACGTTCCACAACGAGGAGAACGGCTTCTGCGTGTTGCGCCTGAAGGCGCGTGGGCAGCGCGACCTCGTCACCGTCATCGGCCACGCCGCGCTGATCTCGGCCGGCGAGTGGATCCAGGCGGCCGGCACCTGGACCAACGACCGGACGCACGGCCTGCAGTTCCGGGCCAACTTTTTGAAGGCGACGCCGCCTACCACGGTCGAGGGCATCGAGCGCTACCTCGGCTCGGGCATGATCCGCGGCATCGGGCCGGCCTATGCGAAACGGCTGGTGAAGGCCTTCGGCGAGGCGGTGTTCGATGTCATCGAAGCCGACCCATCCCGGCTGCGCGAGGTCGAGGGCATCGGTCCTGTGCGTGCCGCGCGCATCGCCGCCGGCTGGGCCGAGCAGAAGGTCGTGCGCGAGATCATGCTGTTCCTGCATGCCCACGGCGTCGGCACGAGCCGGGCGGTGCGGATCTACAAGACGTACGGGGCCGAGGCCGTGGCGGTCATCAGCGAGAACCCGTACCGCCTCGCGCGCGACATCCGTGGCATCGGCTTCAAGACGGCCGACCAGATCGCGGCCAAACTCGGCATCGCCAAGGACGCCATGGTGCGGGTGCGCGCCGGCGTCAGCTATGCCCTGGCCGAGGCGATGGACGAGGGGCATTGCGGCCTGCCCGAGGTCGACCTGCTGCGCACTGGCGCCGAACTGCTCGAGGTGACGGCCGACCGGCTCACGGCCGGGCTGGCCTTCGAACTCGCGGAGGGTGCCGTGGTTGCCGACACGCTTGATGAGCGCCGCTGTATCTTCCTCGCCGGCCTGTACCGGGCCGAGCGCGACATCGCGGAGCGGCTGCAGTCGCTCGTGCGCGGCCAGCCGCCTTGGCCGGCCCTCGATGTCGACAAGGCCGTCCCGTGGCTGGAGAGCCGCGGCGGCCTGACCCTCGCTCCGAGCCAGCGCGAGGCTTTGCGCCTCGCCGTGGCGAGCAAGGCCCTGGTGATCACCGGCGGCCCGGGCGTCGGCAAGACCACGCTGGTGAACTCGATCCTGAGGGTGCTGGTGGCCAAAAGCGTCAACGTCGCCCTCTGCGCGCCGACGGGCCGCGCCGCCAAGCGCCTGACGGAGACCACCGGTGTGGAGGCGAAGACGATCCACCGCCTGCTGGAGACGGACCCGAAGAACGGCGGGTTCAAGCGCGACGAGACGAACCCGCTCGGGTGCGACCTGCTCGTGGTCGACGAGACGT
This sequence comes from Lichenibacterium minor, assembly GCF_004137685.1. Taxonomy (GTDB): domain Bacteria; phylum Pseudomonadota; class Alphaproteobacteria; order Rhizobiales; family Beijerinckiaceae; genus Lichenihabitans; species Lichenihabitans minor. The sequence goes on from NZ_QYBB01000094.1 coordinate 5,901, forward strand.
CGATGGTAGACGTGCTGCTGATGAAAGCGCTCGTCCGGGCCCTGCCGCCGCGCGCCGCGCTGCTGCTCGTCGGCGACGTCGACCAACTCCCCTCAGTGGGCCCGGGCCAGGTCCTCGCAGACATTATCGGCTCCGGCGCCGTGCCGGTCGTGCGGCTGACGGAGGTGTTCCGCCAAGCCGCGACCAGCCGCGTCATCGTCAACGCCCACCGGATCAACGCCGGCCAGATGCCTGAAGCGACGCCGGCCGGGGCGGAGCGGTCCGACTTTTACGTCGTGGACGCGGCGGAGCCGGAGGTCGCAGTCGCCAAGATCCTTGCGGTCGTGAGGGATCGCATCCCGCTCGCGTACGGCCTCGATCCGGTGCGGGACGTGCAGGTGCTCTGCCCCATGAACCGTGGCGGCGTGGGCGCCCGGTCCCTCAACATCGAGCTGCAGAAGGTGCTGAACCCGCCCGGCGACGTACGGGTGGAGCGGTTCGGCTGGACCTACGCGCCGGGCGACAAGGTCATGCAGATCGAGAACGACTACGACAAGGAGGTCTACAACGGCGACCTCGGCATCGTGGCCCGGATCGACATGGAGGCCGGCGACCTCGTGGCGACGTTCGACGGCCGCGAAGTTGTCTACGCCTTTGGAGAGTTGGACGAACTGGTGCTGGCCTACGCGACGACGATCCACAAGGCGCAGGGTTCGGAGTACCCGTAATTGCTCACGAGGTCGTGCTGCCGTTCAGGCCGGCACGGCGATTGGCTGGCCTCGCAGCGTGAGGCGGATGGCA
>NZ_QYBB01000095.1 GCF_004137685.1 Lichenibacterium minor
GGTCTGGGACATGAGCCCCAGACTCGCACATCCCAAACCCGTCGTGAATCATCCGATTGGTTCAGAGCACTAGGGCCACTGCTTCAACAGGCACTTGCGGCGCTGCCACGTCGTGGTCTGGCTGCGCCCATTGTGTAACACGACGCAGCTCGGGACCTAACGGCTTGCCATGGCCTTGCACCTTTGCAGGAGCGTCGAGGGTCATCGTGAAATCACCTCCGAAAACGTCGGGTCGCTTTACTGAGAAGGCTCGATTGGCCGCTCTGGCTGCCAGAGCTGCAAAACGCGCCGAGCCCGACACTTTCGGCTTGCCCGAGCTGTTCGTCGTCAAGGCGGGCGATCAGAGGTTCACCTGGGAACTGCGCCGGTTCGGCGGCGTGGTGCTCCAGCGCGGTGCCGAGCCGTTCCCGAACCAAGCTCTGGCGCGGGCCGCTGGAGAGGCTGCACTGGCCGCGCTGCGCGCGTCGTCCGACCTGCCGACGTTCAAGCGTGGGCGGCAGTAGGGCTTTCTGATGTGGCGGTCCGGCAGCTCATGCTCAATGGTGGCACGCTCATCATCGGTTCTTCTGGGGTACGCCTCAAGCGAACCGGCCAGGACGGGACCACTCGCATCGGTTCGATTGGAGTACACTCATAATGGCTCATTCCTCGTAGACTTGGCCTGGCCAGAGCCGATCTTGATGGTCAGCCTCCGATCGTGCGGTCCCTTCGGCCTCTGTTCGCCGATCGATGCCGCCCCGGGCTCTCGTTGTGGAGGCGCTTGAACGCCATGCTGAAGGCACTCTCGGAGGCGTAGCCCACCTTGACGGCGATATCGGCCAGCTTCTGCTCACCGGTCCTCAAAGCGGCGCTGGCCACCGCCATTCGCCAGCGGATCAAGTAATCCAACGGCGATGTGCCCACCTTGGCGATGAAGCGCCCATTGAAGGCCGTACGCGACATGCCGGCCGCCCTCGCCATCTCCGCCACGCACCAGCGGCGCGCAGGGTCACCATGGAGGAGACCCAGCACGGGTCCGATCCGCGGGTCCGCCAAGGCTCCGAGCCAACCCGGCATGGCGTCCTCTGAAATGAGGTGAGCGCGCAGGATATGGACGAGGACCAGCGTGCCAAGGGCGCCATTCATGACGCGCGCTCCGGGCCGGTTCGCTCCTGTCTCAAAGCCGACGAAGTCGAGGGCGGCCCGAAGTGGAGCAGCGGCGGGGGATGTGGCGGGGATGTGGACGACGGGCGGAAGGAGGCCGAGCAACATGCCGCTCGCATCGTCGGCAAAGGTGAACCGCCCTCCCGTTACCACGGTGGCATCGCCCTCGGAGCCGTAGCGGACGACGCCGTCCGGCCCCAGGCCTTCCCGGAAGACGGCGCGTCCATCGATCGGCGACAGATCGACCGCGCTGGCCGTCCTGTAGGGATGGCCGCTGGTGAGGAGGTACACGTCCCCGACCTGGAGCCGAACGGGTGTGGCGGCGGTCTCGTCCGCCCAGAGCCACATCGCTCCCTGCAGGACGCCGCCGAACTTGAGGTGGCGGTATCCCGGAAAACGCATCGACCAAGCACCCCGGCCCTCGAACCGGGCCGACAGCACCCCGTCCACGGATGAAAGCGACAGGACGTCCGACAAGGGGTCCACGGGCATCTCCGGCTGATCGCGCATGAAAAATGATCATCGCATGATGGTTTCCTCCGCCGTTGCCTGCAATCCTCAGTCCGGGTGAGGGGGAGAAGTACCGCCATGCAATATGCGCAACTCGGTCGAACGGGCGTGTTCGTGTCACGGATCTGCCTCGGCGCCATGACGTTCGGTGGGGCCGAGAACCCCGTCACCTCGGCCATCGGCCGCCTGTCGCAGGACGAGACGGACGCCATCGTGGGGCAGGCGCTGGATGCCGGCGTCAACTTCATCGACACGGCAGATGTCTACGGCGGGGGCGCTTCCGAGACGCGGCTCGGCGACGCCCTGAAAGGCCGCCGACAGGACGTCGTTCTGGCCACCAAGCTCAGCGCGAGGACCGGACCGGGGCCCAACCATGTGGGTCAGTCGCGGCTGCACATCATGGATGCCCTCGAAGGCAGCCTGCGCCGCCTCAAGACTGACCACGTCGACCTGTACCAGATTCACAACCACGACCCGCTGACCCCGCCCGAAGAGGTCCTACGGGCCCTGGACGATGCCGTCCACCAGGGCAAGGTGCGCTACATCGGCTGTTCCAACCTCGCCGCCTGGCAGCTCGTCAAGGCGCTCGGGCTGTCCGACCGTGGGGGCCTGTCGCGCTTCGTGTCGATCCAGAGCTTCTATTCGCTGGCGGGTCGCGACATCGAGGCCGAGTTGATCCCGGCGGTGCGGGAAGAGGGCGTCGGTTTGCTCTGCTGGAGCCCGTTGGCGGGGGGGTTGCTGTCCGGCAAATTCGATCGGCATGGCGCCTCGGACAAGACGTCCCGCCGCGCCCAGATCCAGTTCCCGCCGGTCGACGAGGCCAAGACTTACGACATCATCGACGTTCTGCGCGGCATCGCGAACCGTCGGGGCATTAGCGCTGCCCAGGTCGCCCTGGCATGGCTCCTGGCCAAGCCGGCGGTCACCAGCGTCATCTGTGGCGTGAAGCGGCCTGACCAACTTTCTGACAACTTGGCAGCGGTGGAGGTATCACTCAGCCCGGACGACATGACGGCGCTGGATGAGGTCAGCCGGCCTGCGCCACGCTATCCGGGTTGGATCCAGACCTACAGGGCTGATGGACGTGTACCGCAGGGTCATCCCGTTCCAGGGTCCTCCTGGACCCTTGGCGAACGGCCGCTCTGACGAGACTTTGCCATCCTGTCCTCGATAGGCATTCTTACGGCACCTATCGCCGGACGCGTTCCCTTGATCTTAGGGCGGATCCTGACGCCTCGACAGGCCGAGCGCGCTCGACAAGGGCGCGTCCTCGCCGCCGTCGGACGAGGGCTGGGCATGAGTTCTGACTCTACGGAACCGGCTCGCCGTCCCTGAGGCATTGTAGGGCGTGATCGAAGAAGCGACCGGCTGGGTCCAAAGTCGGCAGGGCGCTGCTCTGGGTCCATGCAGGTCAATTCCCATGCCGACCTATCCAGCAGCCTGCATGTGACTGCGCGGCGATCGAGGTTGAGGCGAGTGCATGACGACATCTTTGACCGAACCACCGGATTGAGGTGGCCCTGGCAGTTTGGGCTGGCCAGCGGAAGGCCTTGATAGGCGCGTAGCGCAAATGGCGGCACGTGGCGTGGCCGCATCGCGGTGCGTGCCAGGGGGATCTCGCCCTCCCATGATAGCGGTGGTTCGCATCGTTGATGGCGTCGATCTGCCAGCGCTTGTCGTCGAACCACGATTTCGCGATCTCGTCAGCGTCGTTTCGATTGTGACCGCCTCCGGAAACCCACAAGCGAAGGCAGCCTCACAGTAATAGGCTGCTTCGGCCTGTACTCTGTTATTTTTTCAGTAACATGGTTGGTGCGTGTCGGTTCTAATTGGATAAGACCCAAATGAAACAGCACGAAAACTCCGGATTTTTCGATTTCTTTAGGTCGTATTGTAATATAAATAATAATTATTAGTAGGCTTTACCACAACAAAATTACAAACCAATATCATGATTTGAATATTACATTCAAAAAATTTATGTTTGTGTGAAAAGTAGGCCAAAAATCGACATGCCCGCGACGAAAAGTGGCTGCGCTGGCACTCCCTCAAACCGTCGTAGACCGGTTAATTGTCTATCAATAGGATATTGTGCAACGAGTTAGTAGCAATTTGTCGGCAGGATAGGAGATCTTCGCAGACAACGGTGATCAAAAATGCCGTCCCGACGATTCCCTCAACCGGCCGACGAGCGGCAACGCCTCCAGGCCCTGAGGAGCTACAGGCTGGACGGCCCTGTTCCGGAAGCCGAGTTCGACCACATCGTCCGTCTCGCGGTCGACATCTTCGACGTGCCGACGGCGCTGGTGTCCTTCGTCGCGGAGGACCAGCAGTTTTTCAAGGCCCGTGTGGGTTTCGCGGCCTGCGAAACGTCCCGCGACGTGTCCTTCTGCGCTCATGCTCTGATGAGCGACGACGTCCTCGTCATCCCGGACGCCCGCGCCGACGAGCGTTTCGCCACCAATCCGCTCGTCACCGGACACCCCTTCATTCGTTTCTACGCCGGAGCGCCGGTCGTCACGCCCACCGGACATCGGCTCGGCTCCGTTTGTATCATCGACACCGAGCCGCGTGCGCCACTCACGGAGCGCGAACAACGAGTGCTGCAGGGATTGGCGAAAGTCGTGGTGGACCACCTCGAACGGCGACGCCTCGACCTCGTCCGACATGCCGCGAAGGAGATGGCCTCCACCACGCCGGACGCCATCGTCTGCTCCGACGAAAACGGCACCATCTCCTTCTGGAACGCCGCGGCCGAGCGCATGTTCGGCTTCAACTGTGTCGAGGCCGTGGGCATGCCGCTGACGAGCATCATTCCTCCCGAGTTTCGGGCAGGACATGAGGCCGGGATGGCGAGGGTGCTGGCGGGAGGCGAGCGACGCCTCGCCGGCAAGACCGTTGAGATCAGGGGGCAGCGGCAGAATGGAGAACAGTTTCCCATCGAACTGTCGCTGGCGACCTGGAACGACGGCGATCGGCTGCAGGTCGGCTCCATCATTCGCGACGTGTCCGAACGTCACCGCGCCCGTGAGCGGGTGCGTTACCTCACGCATTTTGACCGCCTGACCGACCTGCCCAACCGCACGCAGTTTCTCGAGAAGGTCAACGAGGCGCTGACGGCGAGCGGTTGCTTCACCTTGCTTCAGATGGGACTCGATCGTTTCAAGGTGGTCAATGGTAGCATGGGCATGGCAATCGGCGACCTCGTCCTCACCGAGGCCGCTCGACGTGTCGTCGTGGCAGCAGGGGCAGGTGTTTTTGTCGCCCGTCTGGGAGCGGACGAGTTTGGCATCCTCGTTGCCGGTAGCGACGACCCGATCGCGGCTGACATCATCGGCCAGGAAATCCTGCAGCGGATAGGGGAGCCATTCCACATCGGCGGCTCGGTGTCCCACCTCGGCGCGAGCATCGGCATCGTCCTGTGTCCCGGGCTGTCGCATTTCGACGCCGCCGATGCCGCCTTGAAGGCCGCGCTGCTGGCGCTGCAGCACGCCAAGATGGCGGGCGGGCGGCGCTGCGAGGTGTTCCAGCCGCAACTCGGCCGACAGGCCGACTATCGACACCGGATCGAGGACGAACTCAGGCAGGCCTTCGCTCGTGACGAGTTCGAACTGCACTTCCAACCTCAGGTGACCCTCCCCGACGCCAGCCTCGTCGGAGCCGAAGCGTTGCTGCGTTGGCGCCACCCGCTGCGTGGCCTGCTGTCCCCGGCCGTGTTCCTGCCGATCCTCGAGACGAGCGATATGGCCATCGCGATCGGGCGGTGGATCCTGCGGGAAGGCTGCTCGTTTGCCGCCGAGATGGCCGCGAACGGCACTCCAATTCGAGTGGGAGTGAACCTGTTTGCGGCGCAACTGCGGGATGTCGGCTTCTTCGACGACGTTCTGGCCGCCCTCGCCTCGACCGGGCTGTCCACCCATTTCCTGGAGCTCGAGATCACCGAGACCACGGTGCTCGGTCTCGATGAGAGCGTCGTCGCTCCCTTGCGCCGACTGCGCGATCTCGGCGTGAAGATCGCCTTCGACGATTACGGCACCGGGTACGCCTCGCTCAGCCTGCTGAAGCGCTACCCCTTAACCCGCCTCAAGATCGACCGCGAGTTCATCCGCGACCTCGATACCGATCCCGACGACGCCGCTATCGTGAAAGCCGTCCTCGCCATGGGGGCCAGCCTCGGTCTGGAGGTCATCGCTGAAGGCATAGAGACGGCGGAGCAGGCCGTGGCACTCGCCGCCTTCGGCTGCCGGGAAGCGCAGGGCTACCGCTTCGGCAAGCCGGTATCGGCCGAGGCGTTCTACCAGCTTTTCAGCCCCGCTTCCGACAGCGCCGCCGCGTGAGCCCCTTTATGCAAGCCTCCTCCACGCTGCCCATAGCTTCCGCACGCGTCGATGTCGGGAGCCGGTCACGGCGGCTCGGGCGACGGGGGAAAGTTCGTTGTCTCGAGCTCTCCATCGCGGTGATCACCGTCGGCTTCTGCGCCGCCTCGGGGTGGACGCTCTACGACCTGAGGCAGAGCACCTACGCCCAGGCGGTGAGTGGCGAGAGCAACCTTCTCAGCGCCCTCTCGCAGGACATCGCCCGCAACGTCGAAATTTACGATATGTCGCTGCAGGCCGTCGTGGCGGGACTTGCAGAGCCGGGTTTGTCGGACCTTAGCGCACGCTTTCAGGACTTGGTGCTCTACGACCATGCGGCTTCCGCAAAGGATCTCGGTTCTATCCTGGTCCTCGATCGCGACGGAGTGGTGGTGCGTGGGTCGAAGGCGGAGGCCATCGGAGCCGACCTCAGCGATCGCGAGTATTTCCTAGCGCAGAAGGCCTCGCCGGACCGCGGCCTGTTCATCAGCGAGCCGTTCACCGTAATTGCTCACCTCCCCTGGGCTGGTGTGGTGTCGCGGGCGTCGGGAAGCGGTTGGATTTTTGGGTCGACGACGGC
>NZ_QYBB01000096.1 GCF_004137685.1 Lichenibacterium minor
CCTGCGGCCGGGCCTGTCGGTCGAGGCCACGGTCGAAACGCGGGGCGACGCGCGGCCGAGCCGCACCCTCGTCGGCTTGGCCGCGACACGCTGAGCGGGGCGCCTCACCATGCATCCAGACACCGAGAAGGCCTCGCTGCGCCAGTGGCTCGCCGTCGCGGCGGCGATCCTCGGCGCCTTCACGGCCATCCTGGACATCCAGATCACCAATTCGTCGCTCAGCGACATCGAGGGCGCGCTCGGCGCTTCCTCGGACGAGGGCAGCTGGATCTCCACCGCCTACCTGATGGCGGAGATCATCGTGATCCCGCTGACGGGCTGGCTCGGCTCGGTCTTCGGCCTGCGGCGCTACCTCGCGGTCAACACGGGCCTGTTCATCGGCTTCTCGGTCGCCTGCGCGCTGTCGACGAGCCTGCCAGAGATGATCCTGTTCCGCGCCGGCCAGGGCTTCACCGGCGGCGTGCTCATCCCCACCGCCATCACCATCGTGCGGACGCGCCTGCCGAAGTCCCAGCAGGCGGTCGGCATCGCCTTCTTCGGCCTCACCGCCACCTTCGCGCCCGCCATCGGCCCGACGGTCGGCGGCTGGCTGACCGACAACCTGTCCTGGCACTACATCTTCTACCTGAACCTCGTACCCGGCCCCCTCGCCCTGGCGCTGCAGCTCTACGCGCTCGATCCCGCGCCGTTGAAGCTCGGCGAGCTGGCGAAGGGCGACTGGCTCGGCATCAGCCTGATGGCGACGGGCCTGCCGGCGCTGACCTTCGTGCTGGAGGAAGGGCAGCGCAAGGACTGGTTCGGCTCGCCGATCATCGTCGAGGGCGCCGCGCTGGCCGTGGTCGGCATCGGCGGCTTCATCCTGCGCGAGCTCATGGCGGAGCGGCCCTTCATCAACCTGCGCGTGCTCAAGAACCGCTCGGTCGGCGGCGGCTGCCTGTTGATGACGGTGCTGGGCGCCGTGTCGTTCGGCTCGATCTACGTCATCCCGGTCTATTGCGCCCAGATCCAGGGCTACAACGCCGAGCAGATCGGCTATGTCGTGATGTGGAGCGGGTTGCCTCAGCTCGTGCTCTTCCCCGCCATGCCGCTGCTGATGAAGCGCTTCGACCCGCGGCTGCTGGTGGTGGCCGGCACGCTTCTCTTCGCGCTGAGCTGCTTCATCAACGTCGGCCTCACCCACGACGTCGGCATGGACCAACTGATCCTGCCGCAGCTGCTGCGCGCCGCCGGCCAGCCGCTGTTCACCGTGCCACTGTCGCAGATGTCGACGGCGGGCCTCGCGCCGCGCGACACCGCCGACGCCTCCGCCTTATCCAACATGATGCGCAATCTCGGTGGCTCGATCGGCATCGCCATGCTGTCGACGATGATCGATCGGCGCGAGCACATGCATTTCTCGGTGCTGGCCGAGGCCATGACGCGCAACGCCGTGCTCACTCAGTCTCGCCTCGCCGTCATGACACATGCGATGCAGGCCCACGTGGTCGACCCCATCGCAGCACAGGCTCAAGCGCTCGGGTTGATCGCGTCCCAGGCGCGGCGCGAGGCTTACGTCATGGCCTACAGCGACGCCTTCTGGATCATCGCAGTCGGGCTCATCGTCAGCCTCGCCGCCATCCCGCTCCTGAAGAAGCCGCAAAGAGCGACCGGACCGATCGAAGCTCACTGATATGGCTCCGACCTGAACGTCCGCTCTCGCCTGGACCTCTATCGAAACCGGTCGGACCGCAATCCACCCTGCTTCGCCGTTGTTCGAAGCGGCTCGGATCGAGTGAGTCCTCCGAGCATGGATCGGCAAGGCTCTTCCGAGTCGGACCCGTATGGGCGGCTTCCGCCAAGCGAGGTCTCGTCGTGCGTCGTCACCGGCCAGGGCCGCGGAGTCCCTTCCATCCGGCGAGGAAGGTGGACAGGGTAGCCGAAGCCATCGGCTTAGCGAGGAGATAACCCTGCGCGAGATCGCAGCCGATGTCGGCCAGAAAGTCCATCTGCGACGGCGTCTCCACGCCTTCCGCCACTGCCTTCAAACCCAAGCTGTGAGCGAGGCCGATCACGGCCCGGATAATGGCTCGTGAGTCGTTGTCCGTTTCCATGTTGGAGACGAACGAGCGGTCGATCTTCAGCCACGACACGGGGAAGCGTCTCAGGTGGGACAGCGACGCGTAGCCCGTTCCGAAGTCGTCGAGCGCGATCGCCACCCCGGCGTCGTCCAGGTGCTTCAGAGCCTTGGTGACCGCAGTCGTCGCATCGTCCAGAAGGACGCCCTCCGTCACCTCGATCTCGAGGCAGTTCGTGCCGAGACCGGCGCCCGCCAAGGCCTGCAGCACGCCGTCCGCGAAGCCGTGGCGATGGAGTTCGGGCGCCCCCGCGTTCAGCGCGACGTGGCCGAAGGGCACGCCCCGCTCCGTCCAACCGCGCATGTCCTCGACGACGCAGCGCAGCATGCGTGACCCGAGACGGCAGGCGAGATCGGGATCGGCGAACGCCTCCCACAGATCCGCAGGGGAACGCAGACCGGACGGGTCCCTCCACCGCAGGAGTGCCTCGAAGCCGACTACCCGCCCCGTCCGGAGCGACACCTTGGGCTGGTAGAAGGGCAGCACCGCATCCCGGGCGAGAGCGTCCTTGGCCGAGCGGAGCACAGTGACGCGGCGCTCGAAATCATCACGCATGCCGGCGTCGAACGACGCCACGCGGTTCCGACCCGCCTTCTTCGCCGCGTAGAGCGCCACGTCGGAGTTCTTCAGCAGCGCCTTGGCGTCGCCGTCATGGCGGGGGTAGGCGGACCAACCGACGCTGCCGGAGCACTCGATCTCCCGTCCGCCGTGCATCACCGGCCGGCGCAGGGCCGACAGGATGTCCTCGCCCACGACGTCGGGCGCGGCGATGTCCCGTTCGCTGGACATGACGACGCCGAACTCGTCGCCGCCCAGGCGCGCCACGGTGGCGTCCGCGGGGCAGCAGCGCCGGAGCCTGTCCGCAATGGCCAGCAGCACGGCGTCCCCCGCGTCGTGCCCCATCGTGTCATTGATCTCCTTGAACCGGTCGATGTCGACGATTAGGACGCAGGCCTCGACTCGGTGGCGATCGGCCCGCGTCACGGCTTCCTCGACGCGAGCCTGGAACAGCGTACGATTGGCCAGTCCCGTCAGCGCGTCGGCGTGGGCAGCCAGCCACAGTTCGTGCTCAACCCGCTTGCGGTCCGTGACGTCCTGCATCGTGCCGATGCGCCGGGCCGGCCGACCCTCCCCATCGAAAATGAGGCGTTCGCGGTCCTCCACCCAGCGCACCTCGCCGGTATCGGACCGGAGGCGGAAGGTGCTCACCCGCAAGCCGCCGTGGACCTCCTCCGTGAGCAGCCGATCGTCGAGCAGTCGGCCGCGGTCGTCGATGTGCACCGCGTCGATAAAGAGGCGCCTTTCGGGACGGACGTTTCGAGGGACGCGGATCAGGTCGTGGAACTCGGGCGACCATTCACGATGCCCGGTCACAAGGTCGACGTCGTAGGTGCCGAGGCCGGCCACCTCGCTGGCCAGCCTCAACCTTTCCTCGCTGGCTTGGAGCGCCTGTTCGGCGGTCCGGCGCTCGTGAATGTCGGAGATGATGCCGACCCAGCCGTCGACCGGACCGTCGTCCGACCGGAGCGGTACGACGTCGTCCCTCACCCAACGATGGCCGCCTTCGATGTGGCAGAGGCGATATTCGTTCAGATAGGATTCTCCCGCGGCGCATGCTCGATCACGCCTCGACTTCACGCGCGCGCGGTCATCGGGATGGATCGCGTCCAGCCAAGCGTCGCCCACCGCCGGGGCGGAAATTCCCGTGAACTCCGCCCAGCCCTGGCGATCGCCGCTCACCTGGGCCGCGTCGGAGTGCCAGACGATCACCGATGTGGCGTCAAGGAGCGCCTGATAACGGCGCAGCGTGGAGCGGAGCGTGTCCCTCGTCTGCTTGCGGTCCGTGAAGTCCTCGAACGTGCCCACTCTGCCGACGGGGCGCCCTTCGTGGTCGAGCACGGCACGTCCCCTCGATGTGATCCAGCGTGTCTCCCCGGTGTCCGGACGGACGATGCGGAAGGTCGTCAGGGTCATCCCCGCCTCCTCCGCGATGTTGTCGTGGTAGCGTTCGAGGACGGCGTCCCGATCTTCGGGGTGGAGGACGTCGATGAAGCTGCATCCGGCCACCTCGTCCGCGAGGCCGAGCATGCTTCTAGCCTCGACCGACATCCCACACCTCCCCGTCGAGAGGTCGACGTCCCAGGTTCCGAGCGATGCCGACTCCAGCGCGAGCCGCAATTTCGTGCCCTCGTCCCGCAGCTTCTGCGCTGCGGCCCTGCGATTATGGACGTCGGTGACCACCCCAACCCAGGCGATCGCCGCGCCATCGTCGTCCGTCACGGGTGCGGAGCGGTCCTCGACCCAACGCCAGCCCCCCACCTTAGAACGCAGGCGGTACTCGATGGTGAGCGCTCGGCCGTCCCGCAGAGCGGCACGGGAGGTCCGGCGCGCCTCCTCCCGGTCTTCGGGATGGATGGCCTCCAACCAGTCCTCGAAGCTGGCAGGGTCGTGTAGGGACCCGGTGAACTCGGTCCAGCCACGGCTGTCGCAATCCCCGGTCTCGAGGTCACGGGTCCAGACGATATTGGACGTCGCCTCGACCAGCGTCCCGTACAGCCTCTCGGAGCGGCGCTTGGCGCGTTCCGCCTCCCGCCGTCCCGTCACGTCGCGGGAGATGACGAGGACGCGCGGCGGCTCACCTGCGGCGATCGGCAACGACACCAGACTGCTTTCCCACCATCGCGGCAGGCCCGTGGCCGTCGGGAGATAGCCTCGCAGCGTGCTGCGGCGCCCGTTCACCGCTTCCGCGAGCGCTTCGCGGGCCGCCTCGCGCTCCTCGCCGTGCCAGAACTCGATCCAGTTCTGTCCTACGGGAACGGTCGGACCCTCGAAACCCATGGCGGCGGCACCGCCCGCGTTTAACAGCAGCAGGGTCCCGTCAGCCGAGAGCATCTTGATGCAGTCGTCGCTCGACTCGAACGCCAATGCGAGCAGGTCATGGCTCAGCGTCTCTGGATGTCGGACCGGAAAGCCCATCGTGTCTCAGCCTGCCGTCTGGCGAAATGGTAAGGTCGTGCCATCGTGGTTAAGGCAAGCTCGTTAACAATTAGAGGCGAGATCCAGGACGCGGCGCCGGGTGCTGCCCTGTCATACGAGATCCGCTGGACCACCTCGGGTTTCGGCAAGGGCAGAAGGTACCAGTCTGGTCCAGCGGATCCCGTATCACATCTCTCATCCCGCCTCCCAATAACGTTGATCGGCTAGATCTGACCAATCCAGGCCGTTCGGCGCCCATCAAGGCCTGCTCCGCGACAGACGTTCGGACTTTTCGCTTGGCTGGTCAGAGTTAATGACGGACGGGCGCCCTAACTTTGCGTGCGTCTGTAGTCAGCCCGCTGGTGCACCGCTCTGTCGCCGAGTGGCAGATCGAGCCGGTCCGGTCGTGCGCGACGTCGCTAAGCGCGTCCGAACCTCATTGAACTGATTCCGACATGCCCGCGAACGCCAGCGGGCTGGACAACTGGCCGCCACCGCGCGTCTACCCCGCCTAGCGCTGCTTCGGCCCAGCAAACCGTTAATAAGTTGGCCGGTCTGAAGGGCGACATTCTTGCGTGTACGGCGGCCGTCTCCGCCTTCTCACACCTCGCCGAGGCGACGCCCAGAACGCGGACGCCATCGCGCGCGATGCCAGCCGACCATGCCCCTACTTTTTCAGAAGACGGGCACCGGAGACCCAATCGTCATTATGGCCCGCTTAACCCTGCCGTGGGTTAATCTGCCTCAGCTCAACTCGTCGTCACGTTTCGTTTTCGTGCATTATGCATCATCCGGTGGTGTCGGTGGCGAGCCTGCATAAACTCCTGACTGGCGATGATCGATTGAGAAACGTCGAAGCTGTTGTGATGAGGCGAGGGATCGGCTCCGTGAGCACGAGGATCACGATCTTTGTCGTGGGACTTCTGCTCATCTTGATTTTCGTTGCAGGCGTTTCGGTCATCGGGCTGACGTTCATCAACAATAATGCACAGACGATCACAAATCGGGTAATTGCTCACCTCCCCTGGGCTGGTGTGGTGTCGCGGGCGTCGGGAAGCGGTTGGATTTTTGGGTCGACGACGGC
>NZ_QYBB01000097.1 GCF_004137685.1 Lichenibacterium minor
CTTCGCCCTGGAAACGCACGCGAAGGAGGTCAGCGCGTTCGTGAACCGCTTCCTCGGCGATGTCGTCGATCTCCGAGCGTGAGCTTGCGGGCAATCGTTCGATGACGAGGCGCGACGTCACCTGCTATGTCTGCTTCAGGGCAACGACGAAGTCTGGCGCTATGGCCTGATTGGGTCGACTCCAGCCGGCAACGGCCTGATGGCGAGGTAGGCTGGGCGGATCGAACCGCTTTCCCGGGTTGGTCTCAATCGGTGTCTGGCGTCGTTGCAATCCCATTTCGATGGGCGCCGTTGACCTCTACTCGACAGGGTGGGCCTGCTCCGCGAACGCTCTGCGGCTTTTGGCGACCGTGCCGGCCTCGACGGCCGGCGCTTGGTTGCCCCAGGCGTTGCGGATGTAGGTGACCACCGCCGCCACCTGCGCGTCGTCGAGCCGCCAGTCGTAGGACGGCATGGCGGCGCCGGTGGGCGCGCTCGGGGTCGCGGCGCTGCGGGCGCCCTGCAGCACCACCCGGATCAGGCTGGTCGGGTCGAGCTGCTGCACCACCGGCGCACCGGCCAGCGTCGGGAACAGGCCGCGCACGCCCGAGCCGTCGCCGCGATGGCAGGACGCGCAGCTGTCCGCGTAGATGGCGGCGCCGGCCCGCATGGCGGGGTCCGACGCCGGCACGGGCGCCGCACCGTCGTCCTGGCCCGGTTGCGCCTTGAGGTAAACCGCGATGGCGCGCAGTTCCTCGTCCTTCATGCGCGAGGACGACAGGCCGACCTCCTCGGCCATGGGGCCGGAGGAGGCGGCCTGCCGGTTGTGGCCCGTCTTGAGATATTCGACCACGTCCTCGATCGACCAGGAGCCGAGGCCGCGCCGCCGGTCGCCGGTGATGTTGGGCGCGGTCCAGCCCTGGATGACGTTGCCCTGGTAGAGCTTGCCCGCCTCGTCGCCGCCGAGCACCGTCTTCGGCGTGTGGCAGGCGCCGCAGTGTTCCGGCCCGGTCACGAGATAGGCGCCGCGGTTGTACACGTCGTCGTGGGCGGGGTCGGGCGCGAAGCGGCCGTCGCGGAAGTAAAGCAGGTTCCAGGCCCGCATGCCGAGGCGGATGTTCAGCGGGAAGGGCAGCGTGTCCGACACCACCTGCTTGTGCACGGGCTTCAGGGTCTTGAGGTAGGAGTGGATGGCGTCGACGTCCCGGCGCGTCATGTGGGTGTAGTAGGGGTAGGGCATGGCCGGGTAGATCTGGTGCCCGTCCTTGCCGAAGCCGTGCCACAGCGCGTCCGCGAAATCCTCGTCGGTCCAGGTGCCGATGCCGGTCTCGCGGTCGGGCGTGATGTTGGAGGACACGATCACGCCGAAGGGCGTCTCGATCGGCCGCCCGCCCGCGAAGGGCTCGCCGCCGTCCTTGGCCGTGTGGCAGGCGGCGCAGTCCGCGACCGTCAGCATGGTGCGGCCGTATTCGACCTCGGAGAAGGACTGCGCGTCGCCGTGGCTCTCCGCCTGCGGGCCGGAGGGCAGCTTCGGGTCGGTCGCGACGTAGGCGGCGGCGAGCGCGCCGGCGCCCAGCAGGACGAAGGCGGCGGTGCCGAGGAGGAGCTTGCGCATCGCCGTCTCCTCAGGCCTGCACCAGGGGGCCAGGCGCCTTCAGGTACTGGTTCACGATCGCGTCCAGCGTCCAATAGGTCAGCGCGCCCACCGTGGTGGTCGGGTTGTAGCCGGCGTTCTGCGGGAAGGACGAGGCGCCGATGACGAAGAGGTTCGGCACGTCCCAGCTCTGCTGGTAGCGGTTCACCACGGAGGTCGACGGTTCCGCGCCCATCACGGCGCCGCCGCACAGGTGCGATGTCTGGTAGTCGGTCACGTCGTAGTGGCCGGTGCGCGGCAGCTTGTCGACGCGCGTCGCCCCCATGGCGCGCAGGATCTCGGCGTAGCGGTCCGTCAGGAACGCGCTCATCTTGTGCTCGTTCTCGTGGAAGTCGATCGTCATGCGCATCAGCGGGCGGCCGAAGCGGTCCTTGTAGGTCGGGTCGAGGTCGAGGAAGACGTCGTCGTAGCTGTAGAAGCTGCCGTGCACGCCCGAGCCGGAATAGACCGACGAGTTGTAGTTCTGCTTCACCGCGGCCTTCCACTTCGCGCCCCAGGTCGGGGTGCCGGCCGGCACGGGCGTCGTCTCGATGGGGCGGCCGTTGGTCTGCACCTGGCCCATGTAGCCGCCGCCGACGAAGCCGAGCGGCCCGTGGTCGAAGTTGTCGCCGTTGAAGTCGTCGATGCACATGCCGATCGCGCCCGAGGCCACGAAGGGGTTGAAGCGGTGCGTCGCGGGGTCGAAGAAGGCGGTGGCGGTCGACACCGTCTGGTGGGTGAAGTTGCGGCCCACGTTGCCGCGCTTGGCGGCGGGGTCGTAGATCTCGCCGACGCCGGACAGCATCAGCAGCTGGACGTTGAAGGGCGTGAAGGCGCAGCACAGCACGAGGTCGGCCGGCTGCTCCCATTCCTCGCCGTCCGTGTCCACGAAGACGACGCCGGTCGCGCGCTTGCCGCCCGCGTCCAGCACGATGCGCAGCACCTCGCAATTGTCGCGCGCCGTGAAGCCCGGCTGCTTGACGAGGACGGGCAGGATGGTGGTCTGCGGGCTGGCCTTGGAATAGTTGCCGCAGCCGAACCACTCGCAATAACCGCAGAACGTGCAGGGGCCGAGCGTCACGCCGAGCGGGTTGGTGTAAGGCTGGCTCATGTTGCCGGAGGGCTGCGGGAAGGGCTGGTGCCCCATCTCCCGCGCAGCCTTCGCGAAGAGCGTCGCGTTGAAGGGCTGCTTCTGCGCCGGCGTCGGGTAGGGCCGCGAGCGAGGCCCCTCGAACGGGTTGCCGCCGGGCTGGATCGCGCCCCTGAGGTTGCCCGCCGTGCCGGCCGTGCCGCACAGGTACTCGAAGCGGTCGTAGTGCGGCTCGAGCTCGTCGTAGGTGACGCCCCAGTCCTGGATCGTCATGCCGGCCGGGATGAACTTCGCGCCGTAGCGCTCGGTCAGGTGCGTCTTCAGCATGAACTGCGAGGGCTCGAAGCGCCACATCTCGGCGTTCCAATGCAGGCCGCCGCCCCCCACGCCGTTGCCGAGCATGAAGGCGCCCCAGTCGCGGATGGGCAGCGCGGTCTGCGAGGGATTGTTGCGGAACGTGAAGGTCATCTGCGCCGGGCGCAGGAACAGCTCGTGGCGTACGCGGTAGCGGTACTCGTCCGGCGCGTAGGTGGGTGGGAAGTCCTGCGCGGTGTCGCGCCAGGGGCCGCGCTCGAAGGCGATCACGTCGAGCCCAGCCTCGCTGAGGCCGTGTGCCATGATGGAGCCGGTCCAGCCGAGGCCGATGATGGCCACGTCCTTGTGGGGGAGCTTGCGCAAGGGATCGGTCCTCAGCTCACTTCAGTTCACTTCGACGCGGCCGGCCGCCACAGCGGCGCCTCGGCGATGCCGATCGGCGCGTGCGGGTAGGGCTCGTTGTGCCGATCGATCCAGTCGGAATAGTCGTAGCGGGCGCCCGGGAAGCCGATCCACTTCCACGCCGCCATGTCGCGGTTGCCGCCGTAGACCGGGTCCGCGAAGAAGCCCTGGCGGGTGTTCTTGAGCAGCATGGTCCAGAAGTCCTTGGTGACGACGTCCTCGATCGGCAGGCTGCCGTCCTCGATGGCGCCGATCACCGCGTCCTGGTCGGCGGCCGCGAGGTCGACGAAGGGGCGGCCGTCGTGATGCTGGGCCGAATAGGCGTCGATGGCGCGCAGCGCCCCGCGGTACTGCGTGGCCGGGTCGAGGCGGGACTGCGGCCCCTGCTGCTTCGTGCCGGTCACGAAGGGCCCGTGGTCGTAGAGCCCCTCGGCGCGGCCGAAGGGGCCGGCGAGCTGCCGGTCGATGAAGACCGCGCAGCCGGCGTCCCTGGCGCCGGGCCCGTCGGGGTCGGGCGGGATGATGCGGTCGACGATGGCCTCGACCGTGCGACCCTCCGCGGGCGTGAAGAAGTGCCAGGGGCCGGGCACCACGGGCCGCGGCGGCGCGGCGGCGCCGGGCGCCCAGGGCAGCGCGCCGGCGATCGTGCCGGCGCGGGACGGGGCCGACGAGGCCGTGAACAGGACGAGGGCTGTACCCGACAGGAGGCGGCGGCGGTTCAGGATCAGCATCGCGTCGTCTCCGGCTCCCGGCTCAGGGCGGTCCAGCGCTAGCGCGGCAGCCGATAAGCTTTCGCTAATGCATCGGCGCGGATGCGGGGTTCCGGGGCGGTCGGGGAAATCGCGCGCGGGCCGCGCACGTCCCCGATGCGGGCACCCGCCACGGTGGGCCGGCGTTGGGGCCGCGAGAACGCCAGCCGAAAGCCGGAAACACGATGTCGGACCAGAACACACCCAACACCCCCCGCCGCCCCGTGGCGGGCTTCGCGCCCTCGCGCCGCGGCCTCCTCGGCGCCGGCGTGGCGGGGCTCGGCCTCGCCGCGGCGGGCGGCGCGCAGGCCCAGTCGCGCGCCACGACCCTCGCGGGCATGAAGGACGCGAGCGCCACGAACCCCGGCCCGCAGAACGGAGCGCTCGGCACCCTCTTCCCCGACTCCACGATGCCGCCCGCCTCCGACCACGGCAGCGTCAAGCAGTTCTGGTCGTCGATGAGCCTCGCGCACCGCCGCATCCAGGAGGGCGGCTGGGCGCGGCAGGTCAACGTCGTCGATTTCCCGATCTCCAAGGACATCGCCGGCGTCAACATGCGGCTGGAGGCCGGCGGCATCCGCGAGCTGCACTGGCACGCCGCCGACGAATGGGCGATCATGCTCACCGGCACGGCACGCATCACGGCGCTCGACTACGACGGCAGCCCCTTCGTCAAGGACGTCAAGGCCGGCGACCTGTGGTACTTCCCGCAAGGGTTGCCGCACTCGATCCAGGGGCTCGGGCCGGACGGCTGCGAGTTCCTGCTGGTTTTCGACGAGGGCACCTTCTCCGAGGACGACACGACGCTGATCTCGGACTGGCTGATCCACACGCCGCGCGCCGTGGTGGCCAAGAACTTCGGCGTGGACGCCGCGGCGCTAAAGCCCTTCGACGACATCCCGCCCAATGGCAAGTACATCTTCCCCGCGCCGGTGCCGCCCGCGCTGTCCCAGGACGCTGGCGCGATGACGAAGTCGCACCCCACGTCGAAGATCGATTTCGCCTTCGCCATGACGGACATGAAGCCTACGAAGGAGGACGCCAACGGCTCGATCCGCGTCGTCGACTCGCGCAACTTCACCATCTCGCGCAACGTCGCGGCCGCCTACGTGGTGATCAAGCCCGGCGCCCTGCGCGAGCTGCACTGGCACCAGAACGCCGACGAGTGGCAGTTCTGGATCTCCGGCAAGGGTCGCATGACGCTCTTCGCCAACCACTCGGACGCGCGCACCATCGACTTCAACCCGAGCGACGTCGGCTACGCGCCCGCCACGCTGCCCCATTACATCGAGAACACGGGCACCGAGGACCTCGTCTACCTGGAGATGTTCAAGGCGCCGGTGTACCAGGACGTGTCGCTAAACAACTGGATCGCGGCCCTGCCGCCGGAGCTGGTGAAGCAGCACCTCGGCCTCAGCGACGAGACGCTGGCCGCGATCCCCAAGGACAACCTCGGGATCGTGCCGCCCGGAAAGGCGTGAGGGACGGCGGTCACGCCGTCGCCAGCAGGCCGGCCGTCAGCTGGCGGAAGGCCTCGACGGCCCTGGGAAGCACGCCCGAGGGGTCATCGCTCACCGGGACTCAGAGCGAGGCGTTGAGCGCCGCGAGCGCCCGGCAGTAAGGATCTTCGCTGCCCTGAACGGCCGCTTTCGGCGGCGCTTTGGCTGCGTAGCTATGCCCGGCTTGGGTCGACTTCAGCCGGCCCTGGCTTCTCCGGACTGAACGTTTCGCCGATCCGCTTTCGCGAAACTCCTACAGACTGTGTGGAAAGGGGAGGGTCGTGCTCCCCGTCCCCCAGCCTCATGGTAGGATCCGCCATGGCGCACA
>NZ_QYBB01000098.1 GCF_004137685.1 Lichenibacterium minor
GCGGCGGGCTCCGCCATGTGCGGAGCTCCGCCCACCGCCCTCGACTCCAAAACTCCACCAGCTCCGTGGACGCTACCCGCAGCGAGCCGGGAGGCGGGGCATTGACCTTCCGCGACAGTCCGCACCCCCTGGCATTCTTCGGCCTCCTGAAGTGGATCGACGGCCGCCCACTACTCGACACGATCGAGACCTACCGCCGTGAGATCCTGTCTGCGGTGCTCTACGACTTTGACGGCGATCGGCCGCGCTACAACTTCGCCCTGACCGGCCGAGGAAAGAAGAACTTCAAAACGTCGGACCTCATCCTCGCGACGCTCTATCGCTTTATCGCCTGGCACAGCCCGGCGGGAAACGACTGCTTTACGCTGGCGAATGATGAGGGCCAGGCCGCCGACGATCTGAAGTTGGCGAAGCTCCTCATCGCCGCCAATCCCGACTTGGCTGCGGAAGTTCGGGTGCTCGACAAGGAGATCGTCCGCCGGGACGGCCGCGGGACGCTGGCGATCCTACCGGCGAAGGACAGCGCGGGCGCTCACGGCAAAACCTACTCGATTTGTGGATTCGACGAAATTCACGCCTACAAGGGGCATGAGATCTTTGAGGCGCTGGCGCAGGACCCGACGCGCCACGACAGCCTCATGTGGATTACGTCCTATAATTCGATGAACGCCAAGCCGGGGGTGCCCCTCTTCGACTTCCTCAAGGCTGGGCGCGAGGGCTCCGACGAGCGGATGTACTTTTCGTGGTACGCGGGCGATTACACGACCGATCCCGCCCTCGTGGATGCAGAGACGCCAGAGGAGCGAGCCAACCCGAGCATGGCTTCGTGGGGGAACCCGGGCTATCTCGCGCAGCAGCGCAAGCGCCTGCCGACGCATCGCTATCGCCGCCTGCACCTCAACCTGCCCGGCGCCCCGGACGGCGCCGCCTTCGAAGCCGAGCGCATCACGGCCGCTGTCGTTCTGAATCGCGTCCGGCTACCCCCCGAGCCCGGCCGGCGCTACCACGCTCATACAGACATGAGCGGCGGCTCCAAGGATGATGCCACTCTCGCTATCGCGTACCGCGATGAGGAGACGGGCAAGGCGGTGCTGGCCTCCGTCATGGCTCAGAACGGCAAGGCCCCGTTCAACCCGCGCGATGCCATCGTGAAGTTCGCGGCCGAGATCAAAGCCTACGGCCTCGCACGGGTGGTCGGCGATGCCTTCGCCGGGGAAACTTTCCGCCGGGACTTTGAGGCCACTGGCATCTCCTACGTTGTCGACACCCGCAGCGCGAGTGAGCTTTACGAAACATTCGAGCCTTCTCTGAACGCGGGCGAGGTCGAACTGCTGGATGTCCCTAAACTCACGGATCAATTGATCTCGCTGATTTGGAAGGGAAACAAGATCACGCACCAGAGCAACGACCATGACGACTATTGCACGTCGGCATGCGGCGCTCTGATTTCCGCTGCGAAGAAGTCCTCTGACATCGTCATAACCGATGAGCTTTTGGAGCGTTTCTCCAAGCCTCTCGCCTATAGCCCTCGTGGAGGTCGCCACCTTGGCTCCCGCTCCCGCTTCGGAGGTCTCCGCTGATGAGCAAGCTCCCCCGCCTTGCCCACATCATCGGGCCCGACAAGCCGAAGGCGGTTGTCCGACCCTATCCCACCAGCATGGTCGCTCAGGACGGGCAGCACTTCGCGCTCGGCGAGCCCATGCCGCTCGACCCGACCACCATCCGCCGCAGCCGACGTCACAAGCTCCCCGCCGCCGAAGACGCCAAGCTCGGCCCGATCGTGCAGGGCGAAGCCCACCGCATCGCCGATTGAACCCGCTGAAAGGACACTCTATGCCCCGCTCCGCATACCCCCTTGCCCTCGACGCCGCCCCGCAAGATGGGAGGTGGCTCGACGATCCCGCCGCCGTCAAGACGGTGCTGCAGTTCCTGCTGAGCAAGCTGCCGCCGGATCAGCTCGCCGAAATCGACGAGCATGTTACCGAGGGAACCACGCCCCAGGCGACAGACCACCGTCTCCCCGAGAGCGACCTCAAGCGCGATCTCCTGAAGTACACGCCCCGCAACCGCCGCAGCATGGTCAACAGCGTCGTCGGCTCCAGATCGAACCCCCTCGCGATGGACGCGGCCGAGCGCGCGCGTATCCACGACATGCTGTTTCCGAACGCGGGCAGGCTGAAGTGATGGGCCGCCGTCCCCGCGCCATCATGCCTCTGACCGCCGAGGTCACCACCACCCGCACGGAAGCGCTGGACGTATCCGTGCCACCCCTGGCGAGCCCGCTGGCGGCCGTTCCGCCTGAAACCGCCCCAGCACAGCCCGAACGCTCCCGCGCCCGCCAGGTGCTCGCCGACGCTATCGCAGAGGTGCGGGCGTTGGAGATCGAGTCTGCCGAGGCCGGCGCCGCCGTGTCAGAGGCTGATAGCGCTCGATGGGCGGCAGAGTCTGTCTTGACCGCCGCCGAAGAAGCGTTGGAGCGCGCGCGACCTCGCCCAGGCTTCAACGCCCCTCGGCCTCGCGAGCCCCACACTTTCCGTTCGCAGGAGGAAGCGGACGCCTACACCGTCCTCCTGAACACGCCGCCCCCGTCGATTGAGGATGCCAAGGCCGCGGTGGCGAGCGCGACGGACGCGCGCGATTCCGCCCTTGCGGCCTTGCAGTTTCATCAGAAGCGTCTCGACCAGGCGACACAGCGCCTGTCGTGGAAGCGGTCGAGCATCGGCAGGGCTGCGGATCTCGCCGTTCACTACGACCCGGCCATGGCGGCGCTGGCGGCGGAAACAAAGAAGCTAGTCACTCTTGCCGCGGCTGCGGAGCGGGCCTTCAGCCTTGCGACCGGCGGGGCATTGCTCCAGCGGGACAATCCCTATCACGGGGCGACCGCACCGACCGACTTCCGAACCGACCCTGAAGGATGGGCGCTGCTGCATCGGTGGCGCGAGGCGCTGGCGGCGCTGCAGTCCGACCCCGACGCGGTCCTGCCCATGCCGGACGAGTGATGCCACTTGGACCTTACCCCGGCCGAGACGGCGCTCGTGGAGTTGCTGCGGACCATGGGTTCCGAGCCGCTGCATCTCGCCTTCACCTCGACGGGCAACGGCGTAGCCTTTTCGCTGGTGGTGCCCGACACGGCTCCGGTCGCGGGCTGGGGTCCGACCGTCGAGGAAGCCATGAGCAACACCTATGGGGTGCCCGACCCCGAGCCGCCGCCTGCGCCTTCGTTGCGGCTCCAGGTGGTCGCCGGCACGGACCGGGCGCCGCAGAGATCCCTGCGAGCATGAACGCGGGGTGTAGCCAGGCGGAGGTGCGAAAACGCCGCCAGCGGGCGCCTGTATCCTTCGGGCCGACCCCGCCCTCGCCTCCGGCCTCGCGCCGTCGAGGTGGGGTTCCCTTTCTTTGTCATGGTATCCTGATGCCCCTCGCGCCCCTCGCGATCCTCGCCCTCACCGCTGCCGCCGCGGTCGCCCTGTCGAGTGCATCTCGGCACCTTCCGCCCAGCGCTGTCATCGTCAACCACGTCCCGCCGGACGCTTGTGTCGCCTATTGGGGCCCGGGCCCATGCCGGGAGCATGGCCACACGGTCCTCGGCCTCACGGACGCTGTCGCTGGTCCGCCACCGTCAGGCTGGCACGGGAAGGTGCAAGAGCGGCCTTTGCCTGGGGCTGCGCAGTGATGGCCTCGACCCCTTCCTGCCTTTCTACAGGCCCCGCAGCGATCGCTCGCGCCTTCGGCGACCGACTCGACCTCGCGCGGCAAGCCGACGCGATGGTCGCCCGCTCCATCCCTATCCGCTTCGTTGCCCGCGCCGCGGTTGAAGCGCTGGTGGCGCGACTGAAAGCTGAGGGATTTGGGCATGGCGGTTAAGTCAACCCTCAAGCGCAACGGCTCCGGCCTCGGCCCTATCGAAAAGGCCGTCGCGCAGCTTAACCGCACGCGTTTGCTCGTCGGCATCCCGAGCGGCAGCCGCCGCGATCCCGAGCCCGGGGAGAAGGGCACGCCGCCGAGCAATGGCGTCATCGGCTACATGATGGAATTTGGCGACGCGGCGATGAACCTTCCGGCCCGGCCCTTCCTGCGCCCGGGCGTCCGAGCTGCGCTCCCTGAGATCCGTAAGGGCATGCTCCGCGCCGCCACGGGTGCCTTGTCGGGCAAGCCGAGCGAGATCAAAGACGGCTTCGATCAAGCGGGCTTGATGGCTGTCGACAGCGTTCAGCGAACCATGCTCTCGGGTGGATTTGCCCCGCTCTCTCAGCGGACGATTGAGGCGCGCGCCCGACGTAAGTACGCCGACACTGGCAAGCTTGTTGGAGCGAAGCCCAACCGCGACGCACGCACCTTCCTCGAATTGCAGAAGCAAGGCACGCCGGATGACGTGCTGCACGAGGCCGATCTCGCAACGCCACTGCTCGACACGCGGGATCTCTTTCGCAGCATCAAATATATCGTGAGGCAGAAGTGATGGATGACTCACCCACCACAGAAACCTCCTGCCCGCACATGGCGGCGTGGCTGGCGACCAAGCCTCACTTTCCCGGGCCGCTCGACGCGCCGGGCATGGCCTACATCGGCGAAAAGCTGATGGAGATGGGTGCGGTGGCCGCTCAGGCGGGATGGAAGGTCGAGTTTCGCGGCGCCCTCGTGAAAGTGCTGGCCGGCACCGTGGCCGCTTCTATGGCCGACATGACGGAAGACCAGGCCTTCGCGCTGTCGCTGGAGCTTCGGGAGGCGCTGTATCTGGAAATCCTGCGCTTCCGGCGCGCCGCTCAGCTCGACCACAATGCGGGGGCGTTCGATGCCTGATTTCCGCGAGCTTTTCGACAATCCCGAGGAAGGCTTCCGGTCCATGTGGGCCGGGATCAAGTCGCACATGCACACTGCCATGGTAGCCCGCGTCACGCAGGCGTCAGACGGGCATACGGTCCAAGTGCAACCTACCGTGCGCCAGGCGATCAAGGATCCGACGCTCACGAAAACCAGCTACGTCGATTATCCCGTGGTGCCGGACAGCCCCGTGCATTTCCCGGGCGGCAACGGCACCGTCCTCACGCACGGGTTGACCATCGGCGATGAGGTGCTGACGCTCTTCGCCGAGAACGGCATCGACGCTTGGCATCAGAACGGCGGCACGGCTCAGCCTATCAGCGATCGGGCGCATTCGCTGTCGGACGGCATCACGATCCCGGGCGTCCGCTCCGATCCGCGGCGGCTGCAACAAGTCGACGCGAGGGCGGCCCACCTTCGGAGCGAAGACAAGCTCCACGTCCACGAGTTGCACCCCGACAACGGGCATCGCACCTTCTCCGCCGATCCGAGCACCGCGCCGGCATCGGCGACCTTCGATCCTCTCACGATGACGTCGAAATTCATCGACCACGCCGTGCAGGGTGCGAAGGGCCTTATCGGCCGCGCCGTGTCGGGCAACGTCCAGCACACCCACGGCGTCGACCATGACCAGGGGGCGTGGATGTCGGCCTTCACGTCGACTGGGTCCAACTTCGTCCGGGCGCACCCCGTGCTGGGCTCGATCCTCTCCGCCCTCGACGGCAAGCACAGCGTCATGGCCGGCCTCGGCGGGGTGGCGATCCAATCGGCCACCAGCATCAGCATGGCGTGCCCGGCGGGAGGGCTATCGCTGCCATCTGGAGGCGTGTCGGCCGGCGCCTTGGCCTCCGGCGCGGCCTCGTCGAACGTCGGTGCGCTCGGCGGGGATCTCTCCGGCACGTTGCCGAATCCGATCGTGACGTCCATCGCCCACCTAACGGGCCAGGACAAAACCCTTGTGCAGGCGGCCAGCGACAGCGCTGCGGCGACCGCGGGGGTGGGGATCGGCGCGGCCTACGTCAACACGGCAGTGAAGACGGGCGTGGGCGTGCTGGCGGTGAGGCTGACGTG
>NZ_QYBB01000099.1 GCF_004137685.1 Lichenibacterium minor
CCGGGCCGGGACGTCGACAGGTTGCAGGGGCATGGCGCGTTTCGCCTATCTTGGATCGGCCGCTCGCAGACAGCCTTGTGCCATCGACGTTTCCAAAAGTTAATAGTTCCAATCAAATGAGTAATTCTGGCTCACTGTGGCGCGGGCGGGACTCGCCGCAGACCGTTCCCGACGCTCGCGGATCAGGGCTGCCAAGCTCGCGAGGACGTCTGCGATCTCGGCCGGCTTCGAGTGGACCGGTGCGTCGGGATAGCCCTGGGTGACGGTCGGATCGTTGCCAGTCACAAAGACGAACGGGATGCCGCGCAGTCGGAGCTCGTCGGCGATCGGGAACAATAGCTCACCTCGGAGCTGGACATTGAGCAGAGCGCCGTCCAGGCGCGCGCTGTCGCGGATGGCTTCCATGGCGCTCGCCACGCTCGGACACGGGCCGAGCGGCACGATGCCAAAGGCCTCGAGCTCGTCGGCCATGACGTCGGCCAGGAGCGCCTCGTCCTCGACGACGAGGACGTGCATCCCTGAGAGATCCTGGCGCAGGTCGGGATCGTTCATCGGCGGCGGCAACCTGGAGGACGATATCCGGTCTATATCCTACTCAGCGGTGATGGCGAAGCCGGAGCTTCCAATCAGTCCCGTTGCAGTCCGGCGTGTTCGCGTCGCCGGGCTGGAACCGGCTCGGGTCGATGTCTGGGGAGCGCTCTGACAAGCGTACTCAACGCCACCGTCGCTGAGCGCCCCGGCCTCACCACCATAGAGCTGTGCGGCGGTCTCGCGGGTGTTATCCTAGGCCAAGCCATATCAACCGCCTCGGCCGACATGGACGGCTCGCACCTCGACGCGCTGGCGGTGAGCTTCCGGGCCGCGCTCTACAAAATACGCGAGAAGGGGCGGGCGGTGAATTGAGGACCACAGCTTTCAGCCAGCCCCTGCCCGCCGCATCGCGGTGTGATGGGCGGGGTGCCGCACAAACGGCTCGTGACGTAGCTTCGGGATCGCTGCAGCGAGGGATCTGAGAATGACCGACAACCGGCCTACGATCACCGATCCCGGCTTGCTCGACCTCGCGGCGCAGGGCGTCGACCTATCCCGCATGGGATCGGCCTACGCGGCTCGAGCCTATCCTAAGCTCGACACTGTGTCGCCGCGCGACGCCTACAGCCTTGGCTTCACGGACGGGGTGAAGGCCATGGCGGCGCAGTTGCCGGGGTTGCTCAGCGGCGCCCTGGACGTCCGCGAGGTGATAGCGCGGCTGTACGACCCGGACTTGCTGCCGTTGGCGGGGGGCGGGGCGTAGTAAAAGATTAGATTTCTAGATTTAGTTTTGCGCTTGCACCCTTCCGATAGGAACAGAAATTGTCAAACTCCGGCTTTACTGTGACAGTCCCGTCCGAAAGAATTCTTACAAGTATATCACCTTGGCAGGCTTGTATTTCGCCACTCTCCTCAGCGCTCTCTCGTATCAGGCGTGCAAGTCCCGGCTCCACTCCGGCAATCGGAACTAATTTACTTACGGTTGCTCCACAGGGTGGCATCAAGTTTGTGCAGTAAGGATCGATTCCCATCTCCGAAATCATGAAGATTGTCTCTGGATGAGGGTGTGATTGACCATTAGCAGACGTAATGCCATATCGATCCCCAGATCGCACAAAAAGTCGGTTCAGCACCTCTTGCGGATTATCATGTTTCGATCCATGATGGGGTATATTAACTACCTGAGAAGCAATGTCTCTCCCAGAATTGCGCTCAAATCTTTCCCTTATCTCCCAATTTGCCTTTGTCGCATCTCCACCTACTGTCACTGAAACACCAGCGTAGGTAAACCTTAAACACAGGCTGAGATCGTTCTCATTGATGTTGCCCAAGAGACTAGGGTCTTCACTTTCGATACGAGAGATAATCACTCCCTTTACTGATCGAGGAGGAAGCAGAGAAAAAATATCTACGCCGGAAAAACCACTCGGTGCAAGTCTGTTCTCCTCACCAGCACACTCTGTCCATTTTGCGCTATTCTTGTCTCCCCACCTGAGTATCTGCATAAACTCCTGTGTAGATTGCCTAATGCTTGAGGAGTCACCGCGCTCTAAAACCTTTTTCAGAGCCAGGGCAAGTTTTTTCAATCTGTCACGATTGATGAACAAATCTCCTAGAGGACACGTATAAAACTGATCAATCTTCTCATCGAATGCCTGCAATATTTTTGACAAACCACCGTAATGATCAGCATGCGGATGCGTTAAGCAAACAAAGCTGAGCTTGTCTGCCTTAAGTTCGTTTAAAACGCTGAGGGCCTTGGGTATATTTGCGCGATTCCAAGCAGAGTCTATAATACCATGCGAGACAGTTTCTCCAGAGTAAAACGATATTACCGCCGAACTTCCATGGCCGACATTCAGAAACCTAATTTCCAGCAAGTTATAGGCCGTCCATCCACTCGTTAAGCTCATCAAGTTCAGCTGAAATTACGACCGGGTCAGGGTTTCGCTTTATAAAACGAGGGGTTCGATATACACTCTCAAAGTCTATTTCGAGGTAAACGGATTGACCGAACGCTATCAATTCTGTTGGAATCAACGATTTAGGAAAGCGGGTTCTGTACTCGCCACCCGACGCCTGACAGATCACGACGACCATATCACCTACTGTCTCGCCAATCACAGCCTTCACAGATGGGCGAGCGCTGGCCTGTGGCAATTCTAACGGTTTGGGTAGATCACCTCTTCTATAAATCTCTTCTACATTAACTTGAACTGGAGACGTTGCACGGTTCTGATCTGCTAGAATCGGAACGACTTGGTCGTGCGAATTGGGCAGCGTCTGTCGTGTAAGACTAGAATCAGCCGGTTTTTGCGACCAGTTCTGAACCCGGTCCGCCCGAGCTGTAGTCGTTCCAACACGCATGTCAGCCTCACTCCCCAAGCTGGTCGAAGAGTGTAGCGAGTTTCACCGCCTTTTCAAGCTTTGTTCTAGACCATTTGTACAAGCTGCCCTGCGACAAGCTAAAGCCCTGTTCGGAAAGATCGAGATCGAAAAACATCTTTGGTTTTGAGCTTAGGAGTTCTTTAGAAATGTTCATATCCCCATCAAATGCAATGGAAACGTTTTTTTCTGCAAAGGGACCAACGGATAATCGATAAGACAGGAGATCCTGATCGCGACCTTCAAAAATAAAAGCTATGTCGTCGGCGCGACCTAAGGTGCTTTGCACGCCTTCAGCTAGATCTTTATGAACCGCATCCATAAAACCGTCTTTGCGTACCCACTTTGGACATTTAGGTATCAAGAAAAACAGTCTAAATCCGCCTCGCAGAATATTTCTTATTTCATTGAGGCGTATCAACTCATCCGCAATCTGGTTCATTTTTCTAAACTGGAAATCGTTCGCTAGTCGCGATAAATCAGTTCCATGTCGCCACTCCATGGTACCGCTGAGCGTAGTAATATCCATGGTAATGTTGCGCCCAAAGCTGGTATCTCCAAATGATCCGACCAGTGCTGTCCGAGGCGCGCCTTCTCCAATTTGAGAGAAAAACTCTGGGACCGTCGTAAAGATAGCTTTCGCTGTCGATCCGTATCGATCAAGAAAAGAATAATTCATAGTAAAGTCAAATCGCCAAATGAGCTTAAT
Source organism: Lichenibacterium minor (assembly GCF_004137685.1). GTDB lineage: Bacteria > Pseudomonadota > Alphaproteobacteria > Rhizobiales > Beijerinckiaceae > Lichenihabitans > Lichenihabitans minor. The sequence continues at coordinate 3,626 of NZ_QYBB01000099.1, forward strand.
TGCTATCGCCATTACACCCTCCCGTGGGTCGTAATTCAATTCTTCACGATGATCTACATGCCCTCGGGCCGTGACGGGACACGCATCAGAGCTGATCCTCGCGGAGCCGTGGGCCGTCGGCCGTGAACTCGACGCCGGCCAGTTCGAGCGCTCGCCGGATCGAAGCTTCCTGTTCGTCGGTCAACCAAGCCGGACCATCACTGCTTTCGATGGCCGTGACCAAAGCCGCTGTGAGGTGGGCATTACAGCTGAAGGTCGTCCGGCCCCATCCGAGCAGCGTCCGGGCTTTGCGGATTTGCGGGCCGGTGAGCATGTCAGTTCGCCCCTTCGGGATCGTCGTGGGCCGGGAGGTGGCCGAGGCTCATCACTCCGCCCCAACCCCGAACTGGAGCCCGCCTGAGCCGCACTTCGACACGGTGGCCAGCACGAGATAGGTAGTCGAGCAGGGCACGACAGTAGCCCCCGCAGAGACGGGCTGGCCGCGAAGGGCGGTTTCTGTCGGCGGCTGGCTGGCACAGCCACCGAGCATGACGAACATGGCCAGCGTCAGCAGACGCCTGCGCTGGACGCGGTAGAGCAGTGCTCGCTCAGAGACGTCCATGGCTCGTCATCCAATCCGCCACGATGACCCGCATGGCCTCGGGCCGCGAGGGGCGGGGTTCAATCTTCCCACCCTTCCATGTCCTTTTCCATGTCCACGACGTGCGGCGTCCAGTCGTCGTGTGGAAACCCTTGAGCGGACGGGTGGTGGTCGCTTTTCCACACCGTGAAGCAGTCCGACGCCCGGTTGCGGTTCAGAAATCGCAGGTATCGCCCTGCGGTCTCCCGCGTGCCGAACGCGAAATGGGTTGCGAGGTGGTGGAAGACGAACCAGCTCTTTCTGGCTTCGGGTGCCCCTCGCGCCTCATGGTTCAAAAACATCAATGGAGCGCCAGCGGGTCGGTCGAGACGGTAGACGCGACTTTCGATTTCTGCCCCGCGCATCCTGGCTTGTCGTGCGCGATGTCCATTTCCCCACACCGTTTGTTGCTCGCGAGAGCCGTGCCGGACTTCATCGCAGCGTTGAATGCCGTCAACTCTGCCGCCGTCCTGCGCACATCCGCCGCCAGGGGCCCCTCGTTCGGATCGATGATGAAGGGCTGGCGGAAGCTCCCTGCCGCACTCCCCGCCGGATGGAAATCGAAGATCTCGTGCGGCGTGGGGACCGCTGAGGCCACGACGGTCGGCCTTTCCCGGGGCTCCATCGCGCTAGTGTCGGAGGCGGGAGCCCTCGGTCGCGCCGTCACGATGCCCGGGACGGAAACAGGCGCTGCTTCTACTTCCTCATCGGTAGCTGGCGTTGATCCAAATCGGCCGACGGCCTCTCCGCCGCGGTGCATCTCGGCGCAGCCGCCGAGTAGTGCTGACACAAGCGCGAAAGCGAGGGCGGGCCTTATGGAGTTTCGATGCGTCATGGTTGCTCGCTTGTGGCGGGCAGGTAGCCCTTGGCGCGAAGGTGGTCGGCGAGGGCGCGGCGGACGGCTTCGGGGCGAGAGGGTGCAGGTTCTGGCTGATCAGCCGCAAAGGCATCCAGTGCTTGCAGCATAGGATCGTGCATTCGGACGACCACTTGATGGCCGATGCCCGTCGCCGGACGGCCTCGCGATTTTTTGCTAGCAGCACTTGACGTCATGATTTTACGCTAGCATAAACAGCGGGCCGGGGGAAGGCTGCAACCGACCCCACGGCCCTGACCACCGCGAGAAAGAGGCTTCTTCGCCATGGCTGTATCCAGCATTAGCAGGCGTGCGCCCGCACGTCTTCCCGGCTTCAGCCGGCTCTTGACCGATGGCGCCGCCACGATGTGGGCGCACATCATCCCGTGGCTCCCGACCCGTGCCGGTTTCTGGGCCATGACGGTCGGCCAGCCCTTCGTCCTGGCCCGCGTGCGCCCGGACGGCCCGCGTCGTTTCCGCTCCGCCGCCGACTGACCTTCGCCGCAGCCCGAGGGCGCGGCCCGACCATCATTCCCGACATCGCTGGAGATCGACAACATGCCCATGACGCGTGAACGACCCCGCACGCCCGCTTTCCTGCCGCCGGCGCCGCTGCCGAGCCTGTCCGACGCCCTGGCGCGCCGGGCCGCGATCTTTGGGCCCGTCGAGGTCGACGAGGCTGCTGCAGTCCCGCGCAGCGTCCTGGCGCGCATGGGGATCGCACT
>NZ_QYBB01000009.1 GCF_004137685.1 Lichenibacterium minor
CCTTCATCTGGACCGCCTCAGCCGCCAGCGTCATGGCCAAGCTCAGGGTGCATCAAACGAATGACTCAGAGCACTAGGGCGAGGTAAAGCACCGCAATCGATAGGTAGCCTGTGCCGTCTGCGAGCCACAGGTCGAGCAGAAACACGGCGCGGGCCGTCGCGATCCGATGCTCGTTATGCTGCGCCACGAGGTCGGCAAAGCCGAAGCGGCCGGCCTGTATATCGTTGATCCTGCGCACAAACTCCCATTGATCGTAGAACGGAACGGGGCGGCTCAAGTGATAGCCGAGGGAGAGGGAGGTCACAATCAGAACGGCGCTGACGAGCGCGCAGAAACACAGTACGGCGGCGCGCCAGGATCGCACGCCATAGATCGATCTTGCCGACACTTCGGATGCACCCATTCCGATCGGGGCGACCCCGTCGACCTTCAACCGTTCCTTTGCAGTCGTGAGCCCACGACTGTCAACGCTCGCCTGGGCGGACCACCTCAAACGTGTCCGGCGTGGCGTGCGCGGCAAGCCCGGTCAGCCCGTCCAGCGCGGCGGCTGGAAGCCTCGCGGCGCGTAGCCGAGCACATCCAGGCCCTCCGCCACGTCGAAGACGAGGTCCTGGTTCATGCGGGCGAAGACGGCGCTGCCGAAGCCCGTTTCGCGCAGGATGCCCACCCGCGCCGCGGCGCCGAAGGCGAAGCGCAGCAGCGGCACCGGCAGGACGACGAAGCGGGGTTTCAGGCCCTGGCTGGCGAACACGCGCTCCGCCATCGCCCGGTAGGTCAGGACCTCGCCGCCCGCGATGTCGAAGGCGCGGTCCGCCGCGCGGGGCTCGTCCAACGCCCCCAGGATGGCCTTGGCGATGTCGTCGACGTGGATGGGCTGGCGCAGGCCCGAGGAGGGCCGCGCGATCGGCAGCACGCGGGCGCGGCGGACGAGCCGGATCATGCGGGCGACGTTGCGGTCCCCGCGGCCGTCGTAGACCAGCGTCGGGCGCAGCACCGTCCATGTCGCGCCGTGGCGGCCGCACCAATCCGCGAGGGTCGCTTCGGCGCGCCCGAGCTTGCGGGCGGTGGCGCGGTCCTTCGGGTCGTCGCTGTCGGCCTTGGAATGCAGGCTCGTCGACCCGATGGCGACGACCGACCGCGCGCCGCGCAGCCGGTCGAGCGACGTGGCGAGCAGCGCCAAGGGCAGCACGCTGACCACGGCCGCGCCGGGCGGGACCGTCCAGGGCGCGTCCGCCTCGAAGTCGACCCGGGCGAAAGCGACGCCCGGCGGGAGCGCGACGTCGCGGCGCGCCACCGCGAGGGTTTCGACCCCGGCCGCCGCCAGGCGGGGCAGGAGGCGGCCCGCGATCAGGTTGCTCGCGCCCAGCACCACCACGGGGCCGCGCGGCGGCGGCTTCGCCGGGGTCGTCGTGTCGCCGTCCACCGCCATCCGCCCCCGCTCCCCGCGCCGCCGGGGCGGCACGAACCCCGCCGGTTTAACCCCCGCCCCTCCGCCGTGTCACCCCGGGCCGCCGCGAACACGGGGTGCTTTCGGCGGCGAGTTCCGCTAAACCGGCCGCCGACGATCGACGCCCCGGCACGGACCGGGGGTTCGGTGAAGGGGATCGATGACGAACCAACGTGACACGCCGGCCCTGTCGCAGTTCCTGAAGCGCGGCATCATCATCGCCCACGACCTCGTGGCGACGGCGCTGAGCTTCGGCGGGTGCCTGATCCTGCGCTACCAGTTCTGGCAGCTGGCGCCCATGTCCGACGAGATCGTCTGGATCATGCCGTTCTTCGTGGCGCTGGCCGCGGTCGTCTACCGCGTGTTCCCGCTCTACGCGTCGAAGTGGCGCTTCGCGTCCCTGCCCGACCTGTTCAACATCTTCAAGGCCGCGAGCCTGCTCGCCATCATCATGCTGGTCGGCGACTACGTGCTGCTGGCGCGCGGGCTCACCCCCTGGCTGATGTTCGGCGAGAAGACGGTGGCGATCTATTGGCTGCTGCAGATGTTCCTGCTCGGCGGCCCCCGCCTGGCCTACCGCTACCTGAAATACGTGCAGTCGCGCCGCGCCGGCGACCGCGAAAGCGCCAGTTCCGTCGTCATCCTGGGCCGCGCCACCGAGGCCGAGGTCGTGCTGCGCGCGCTCGAAACGGGCCTGCGCCGCCGCTTCGTGGCCCGCGCCATCCTGTCGCCCCAGCGCACCGACTACGGCACGTCCATCCGCAACGTGCCGGTGCTCGGCAACTACGCCGAACTCGAACGCGTGGTGGCCGAAGCGCAGGACGGCAACCAGCCCATCGCCCGCATCATCGTGGCGCCGAACGAGTTCGTGCCCGAAACGGAATCCGAGCTCCTGCTCGCCACCGCGAACCGCCTCGGCATCCCGCTGTCGCGCATGCAGACGATCGAGGAAGGCGCCAGCGTCGCCGCCGCCTTGAAGCCGGTCAACATCGAGGACCTGCTGTTCCGCCCCAGTGTCGAGGTGGACCGGGCCATGCTGGCCGACCTGCTCGCCGGCAAGCGCGCCATCGTGACGGGCGGCGGCGGCTCGATCGGCTCGGAGATCTGCGCCCGGCTGATCGCCTTCGGCATCTCGGACCTGCTGATCCTCGACCATTCGGAGCCGGCCCTCTATAACATCCTCGAAAGCCTCGCGCCGCTGTGCACCGGCGCCGTGCAGCTCGCGGGCAAGATCGCCGACGTCCGCGACCGCGAGCGCATCTTCACGCTCTTCCGGGACTTCAAGCCAGACCTCGTGTTCCACGCCGCGGCGCTGAAGCAGGTGCCCTTCCTCGAGGTCGACTGGACGGAAGCGATCAAGACCAACGTCTTCGGCTCGGTGAACATCGCCGACGCGGCGGCCGGAACCGCGGCCGCCGCGGTGCTGATCTCGACCGACAAGGCCGTCGACCCCGTGTCGATCCTGGGCGCCACCAAGCGCTTCTGCGAGATCTACGCCCAATTGCTCGACGCCGAGGCCGCCGCCACGCTGAAACCCGTGCGGCTCCTGTCGGTGCGCTTCGGCAACGTGCTGGGCTCCGTCGGCTCGGTGGTGCCGCGCTTCAAGGCGCAGATCGAGCGCGGCGGGCCCGTCACGGTCACGCATCCCGACATGGTGCGCTACTTCATGACCGTCCGGGAAGCCTGCGACCTCGTGCTCACGGCGTCGGCCCACGCGCTCGGCCGCAAGAACGCCAACAGCGAGCGCGCTTCCGTCTACGTGCTGAAGATGGGCCAGCCCGCCCGCATCGTCGACCTCGCCACGCGCATGATCCGCATGGCGGGGTTCGAGCCCGGCCGCGACATGGAGATCGTGTTCACCGGCGTGCGCAAGGGCGAGCGGCTCAACGAATACCTGTTCACCGGCGACGAACCCGTGCTCGACATCGGCGTCGACGGCGTCACGGCGGCCCGCACGGTCGGCTACGACCGCGCCCGGATCGCGCGCTGGCTCGACACGCTGGCGGGGTCCATCGCGTCGGGCAGCCGCGCCGATGCCGACCGGGTCTTCGCCGAAGCGATCCCGTCCTTCGCCAAGCTGCTGCGCGAGCGCGCCGGCGGCGTGGTGGTCGACCTCCAGGCCGCGCGGGCGCTGGGGCCCGAACGGCCCCCCCTGCCCGACGGCGAAGCCGGACTCGCCGGGGCGGCACGGACATGACACGGTCTCGCCACCACGGGCCGGGACGCTGTTGCGGACCGGCAACCTTTTTGCAAGCATCGCGTGCGATCGTGTCGCGCGAGCCCGGGACCGTCCGGGAGATGACGGGAGCTGCCCCATGAACCGCACGTCGCTGGCCCGGCGCCTCCGCCGCCCCGAAACGCGCCGCTTCGTCGCCTTCCTGCTGACCGGCGGGCTCGCCGCCGCCGTCAACGTCGCCAGCCGGGTGGTGTTCGACCTCGTCATGCCTTACGGCGCCGCCGTCGCGGTGGCCTACCTGGTCGGCATGACGACGGCCTTCTTCCTGGCCCGCCTGTTCGTCTTCGAAGCCTCGGGCCGCAGCCTGCACGTCGAATACGGCCGCTTCGCCCTCGTCAACGTCGCCGCGCTGGTCCAGGTGCTCGCCGTCAGCCTGGGCCTCGCCGAGCTGGCCTTCCCGGCCCTCGGCCTGTCCTGGCATGCCGAGCTCATCGCCCATGTGATCGGCGTGCTGAGCCCCGTCGTGGTCAGCTACCAGGGCCACAAGCGCTTCTCCTTCGCTTGACGCCCCGCCCGGCGTCGGCTTTCTGCCCGCTTCCGACAGCGACGGGGCAGGCCTGGGCACGATGACGAAGAACGACGGCGGGTCCGGAGCGCGCCCCATCCCCCTGCTCGCCCGCCTGCTGTCCGGGCTCTTCGGCGACGCCGACCGGCGCGCGCTGCGCCTCGAAGCGCGCCGCCTCGCCGATGCCGGCCTGATCGCCCCGCGCTTCTACCGCGCCGCCCGGCCCGGGCTGCGCGGTCCCGCCGCCGAGCACTACCTCCGCCACGGGCACGGCGCCGGGCACGACCCCCACCCCGCCATCTCGGCGCGCGCCCTGGCGGCCCTGTTCCCGGACGGCGGCGGCCCGAACCCGCTCGCGCTGTTCCTCGACCGGGCCGAAGCGCAGGACGCCGCGCTGCCCGACGCGCTGCGCTGCGCCGTCGAGCCGCTGCCGGACGCGATCCACACGGGGCTCGGCACGGCGGTGTTCGTGCGGGGCTGGGCCTATGCGCCGCGCGGCCGCATCCGCTTCCTCGACGTGACGGTGGGCGAGGCGCGCACACCCGTGGCGGACCATTCGCAGCCCCGCGCCGACGTGCTCGACGCCGAGCTCGAACACGACCCCGAGGGCAACAGCTTCTTCAGCGGCTTCGAGGCCGTGGTTCCCCTGCCCGCGGTGGCAGGGCCCGAGGACCGCGAGGTCCGCCTGAGGCTCGTCACCCGCGACGGCGCCGTGCTGGAGCGGGCCATCGGCACGATGACGCTGCTGCCCGGCGACGGCCGCTCGCCCGTCCCGGTCGTGTGGTCCGGCCGGGATACGGGCGACGGCCCGCGCGTCGCCATCTGCATGGCGACCCACAACCCGCCGCTCGACCTCTTCGCCGCGCAGGTCGCGTCCATCAAGGCGCAGACGCACCGCAACTGGATCTGCATCGTGTCGGACGACGCATCGCCCGACGTCGCGCTCCGGCGCATGGCGCCGATGCTCGACGACCCGCGGTTCGTGTTCCTGCGCAACCCGGACCGGCTCGACTTCTACGGCAACTTCGAGCGCGCCCTGCGGGCGGTGCCGCCCGACGCCGACATGGTGGCGCTGAGCGACCAAGACGACCGCTGGCACCCCGACAAGATCGCCACCCTGCTGGGCGCCATGGACGACGAGGCCCAGCTCGCCTATGCGGACGTCCGCATCGTCGACGGCGAAGGCCGCGCCCGCTCCGACACGTTCTGGGACGCGCGGCGCAACAACTTCACCAGCCTGCCGAGCCTGCTGTCGGCCAACACCGTGATGGGCGCCGCCAGCCTGTTCCGCGCCTCGCTGCTGCGGCAGATCCTGCCCTTCCCCGAGCGGCTCGGCGCCGCCTACCACGACCACTGGATCGGGCTGAACGCGCTCGCGGCCGGCGCCATCCGCTACGTCGACCGCCCGCTGCACGACTACGTGCAGCACGGCGGCAACGTCATCGGCCACAAGCGCGACGCCGACGCGCCGGGGCTCGCCGAGGCGGGCCGGGCGGTGGCGTCCGCCCTGCGGCGGCGCGGGCCCGTCGGCCAGGTGCTGCGCGACATCGTCGCCCGCGCCACGGTCGACCGCCAGTCGCTCGTGGCGCAGAAGGCCGTGCTGGCGCGCGTGCTCCTCCTGCGCCACCCCGGCGCGCGGCCCGGCGTCCGCCGCGTGCTGGAGCGGATGAGCGGGCTGACGCGCCTCGCCCCCGCGCTGCGCGAGCGCCTGCTGGCCGCCGTGGAGAAGCGCCCCACGCTGAACCACGAGGGCCACTTCCTGCGCGCCGTGCTGGTGTCCCGCGGGCGCCAGGCGGCCTACCGCGCCCTGCGCGGGCCGCAGATGAAGCGCATCCGGCGGCGGCGCATGGTGCACGGCATGCGCCACCTCCTGGCGAGCGGCGACGCCGCGGGGCGGATCGACTTCCGCCATTCGGGCCACGGCCGCGACATCCCCGCCATGAGCTTCGGCCATATCGGCTGGATCTTCCACAACGTGTCGCCGCTGACGCTGCGCCCGTCGCCCGACGAGCCGAAGCGCGTCAACCTGCTGCTGGCGACGATCAACTTCGACGTGCTGTTCGGCGGCTACATCGGCATGTTCAACTTGGCGCTCAGGCTCGGCCGGGACGGGCACGCGGTCCGCATCGTGCTCCTCGACGAGACGGACGTGAACCTCGCCGACTGGCGGGCCCGCATCGCCCGGTACCCCGGCCTCGGCCACCTCTTCGACGCCGTGGAGGTCGCCTACCGCCACGACCGCGCGATTCCGCTCGCCGTGTCGCCGGACGACCGCTTCGTGGCGACGAGCGGGTGGAGCGCCCACGTGGCCCACAAGGCGACGGCCGCGCTGGGCCAGGGGCGCTTCGTGTTCCTGATCCAGGAGTTCGAACCCTTCTTCGGCCCCATGAACACCAACACGGCGCTGCTGCGGCAGGCCTACGACTTCCCGCAGTTCGGGCTGTTCTCGACCGCCCTGCTGCGCGACTATTTCCGGGACAACCGCATCGGGCTGTTCGAGGCCGAGGGCGGCGACGAGCGCGCCGCGGTCTTCTCCAACGCCATCCAGCGCTTCGCGCCGACGCGGGCGCAGCTCGAGCGGCGCGGCCGCCGCATCCTGTTCTACGCGCGCCCGGAGGACCACGCGGCGCGCAACATGTTCGAGATGGGCATCGCCGCGCTGGTGGCGCTGTTCTCCGACCCGGCGGTCGTGGCGGCGGGCTGGACGGCGCACGGCATCGGCTCCATCGCGACGGCCGACCGGCTGGAGCTCGTGCCCGGCACCTTCCTGACGATGGTGCCGAAGACCAGCCTTCAGGGCTACATCGACATGCTGCCGGGCTTCGACGTCGGCCTGTCGCTGATGCTGACCCCGCACCCGAGCCTCGTGCCGCTGGAGATGGCGGCGGCGGGGCTGCCCACCGTCACCAACACCTTCGCCAACAAGACCGAGGCGGCGCTCCGCGCCATCTCGCCGAACCTCATCGGCGTGAAGCCGACGCTGGACGGCATCGTGGACGGGTTGCGCGCCGCTATCGCGCGGGTCGACGACGTGGACGCGCGGCTCGCAGGCGCGGGGGTCATGACGTGGCCGACCGATTGGGACGAGGCCTTCCCGGCGGACGCGATGGAGCGGGTGAACGCGGTCCTGACGGAGTGAGGCCGGGTCCGGCCGCGCAGGCCGGGCCCGACGTTTCGAGCCTGGGCGGCGCCCGAGCGATGCCGCCTTCGTTTCTCCCGGGGCCTGGGCGACCGGAGCCGCCCCGCCGTCGTCAGGGCTTCGGGGCGGGGGCGGCCGGGGCGGGCGCCGCCGGGGCGGGCGCGGGGACCGGGGTCATGCGGTCGATCTTGGCGGCCTCGCGCAGCTTGGTGATGTCGTCGCTCTGCGCCTTCTGGGCGACGTAGCGGGCCACCTGGTCCTTGACCTGGTCGAAGGGCGGGAAGGCCTTCTCGCGCTTGCCCTCGACCTTGATGACGTGCCAGCCGAACTCGCTCTTCACGGGGTCGGACACCTGGCCCGGCTCCATCTTGAAGGCCGCGGCGGCGAATTCTGGCACCATCTTGTCCTTGGTGAACCAGCCGAGGTCGCCGCCCTGGGAACCCGGGTCCTTCGACACTTCGTCGGCCACCTTGGCGAAGTCCTCGCCCTTCTTCACGCGCTCCAGCGCCGCCTTGGCTTCGGCCTCGGTCGGCACCAGGATGTGGCGGGCGTGGATCTCGGTCTCGGGCGGCTGCGCCTTGGCGGCGTCGTCGTAGACCTTCTTCTCGGCGTCGGGCGTCACGGCCGTCTTGGCGATGTTGCCGAGCAGGGTCTCCATGAGGACCTTGTCGTGGTAGTAGGCCATCTTCTTGGCGAAGTCGGGGTCTTCGCCGAGCTTCTGCTGGGTCGCCTGCCCGGCGGCCAGCTTCAGGTCGATCAGGTAGTCGACCACGTAGGCTTCGCGCTGCTGGCCCTGGAGCTGCTGGGGCAGCGACGGGCCGAGGTCGGCGGCCGCGATCCGGACGTCATCGTCGGTGATGTCGGAGCCGTTGACGGTGGCGAGCGTCTTGGCGGCGGCAGCCGTGACCGTCGCCGAGCCGACCAGGGCGGTGGCGGCGAGCATCGCGGCCGCCAGCAGGCGCAGCGGGGCGTCGTATCGTTTCAACATGGGAAGGGTCCTCGAAACACCGGTGAACGCGGGAGATGGAGGTCGCCACCGGTTCGGGCAACGCCTGCCCGCCCCGGGCCCGTCGAGCCTCGACCCGCGATTGACAGGCTTTGGGCCGGCTCATATCCGTCCCGGGGATCCAAAGCCACCGCTTTCTCGGGGGCCCCCTCCGCGCGTTGCGGCGCCCCCCGGCGCGCCTTACATGCGCGGGTGCCGCCACGATCGTGCTAAAGAAGCGCGGACTGACGGAAGGTTCAGCCGCGCGCATCCGATGGCGCGCGGCCCAGACAGGGTTTTCGACGGATGCTCGGCTCGCTCGCAAGCAAGATTTTCGGCACGGCCAACGGGCGTCGGTTGAAGTCCTACGTCCCCAAGGTCGCCGCCATCAATGCCCTGGAGCCCGAGGTCGCCGCCCTGTCGGACGAGCGGCTGGCCGCCCGCACGGCCGAGTTCCGCGAGCAGCTCGCGGCCGGCAAGAGCCTCGACGACCTGCTCGTGCCCGCCTTCGCGACCGTGCGGGAGGCCGCCAAGCGCGTGCTCGGGCAGCGCCACTTCGACGTGCAGCTGATCGGCGGCATGGTGCTGCACGAGGGCGGCATCTCCGAGATGCGCACCGGCGAAGGCAAGACCCTGGTGGCCACGCTGGCCTGCTACCTCAACGCACTGCCGGGCAAGGGCGTGCACGTCGTCACCGTCAACGACTACCTCGCCCGCCGCGACGCCGAATGGATGGGGCGCGTCTACAACTTCCTCGGCCTCGGCTACGGCGTCATCGTCCACGGCCTCGACGACGCCGAGCGCAAGGCCTCCTACGCGGCCGACATCACCTACGGCACCAACAACGAGTTCGGCTTCGACTACCTCCGTGACAACATGAAATACGAGCTGGAGCAGATGTGCCAGCGCGGCCACGCCTACGCGATCGTCGACGAGGTCGACTCGATCCTCATCGACGAGGCCCGCACGCCGCTGATCATCTCCGGCCCGTCGGAGGACAAGTCCGACCTCTACAACGCGATCGACAAGTTCATCCCGCGCCTCGTCAAGGAGGATTTCGAGGTCGACGAGAAGCAGCGCACCGCCAACCTCACCGAAGCCGGCAACGAGCATATCGAGGCCATGCTGGGGGAAGCGGGGCTGCTGACCGAGGGCTCGCTCTACGAGGCCGCCAATTCCACCCTGGTGCACCACGTCCAGCAGGCGCTGAAGGCGCACAAGCTGTTCACGCTCGACAAGGACTACATCGTCCGCAACGGCGAGCTCGTCATCATCGACGAGTTTTCCGGCCGCATGATGCCGGGCCGCCGCTATTCGGAAGGGCTGCACCAGGCGCTCGAGGCCAAGGAAGGCGTGCAGGTCCAGCCCGAGAACGTCACGCTGGCGTCCATCACCTTCCAGAACTACTTCCGCCTCTACAAGAAGCTCGCCGGCATGACCGGCACGGCCTCGACCGAGGCGGACGAGTTCGCCGAAATCTACAAGCTCGAAGTGGTCGAGATCCCGACCAACCGCCCCGTGTCGCGGCTGGACGAGCACGACGAGGTGTACCGGTCGCCGGCCGAGAAGCTGAAGGCCATCGTCAAGGAGATCGAGACCGCCAGCGCCACCATGCAGCCCATGCTGGTCGGCACGACTTCGATCGAGAAGTCCGAGCAGCTCGGCGAGATGATGACGGCCGCGGGCTTCACCCGCATCGACTTCTCGGACCCCGCGGCGGCCTTGAAGGGGCTCTACGCGGCGGCCCGGACCGGCACGCCGTCGAAGCTCTTCGCCATCCTCAACGCCCGCTTCCACGAGCAGGAAGCCACCATCGTGGCCGAGGCCGGCGTGCCCGGCGCCATCACGATCGCCACCAACATGGCGGGCCGCGGCACCGACATCAAGCTCGGCGGCTCCGACGACATGCGCGTCGCGACCGAATGCGCCGGCCTCGAGCCGGGCCCCGAGCGCGACGCGAAGGAAGCGGAGATCCGCGCCGAGGTGGCGGCCTTCAAGGAGAAGGCGATCGCGGCCGGCGGCCTCTACATCGTCGGCACCGAGCGCCACGAGAGCCGCCGCATCGACAACCAGCTCCGCGGCCGCTCCGGCCGCCAGGGCGACAAGGGCCGCTCCAAGTTCTTCCTGTCGCTGCAGGACGACCTGATGCGGATCTTCGGCTCCGACCGCATGGACATGGTGCTGAAGCGGCTCGGCCTGCAGGAGGACGAGGCCATCGTCCATCCCTGGATCAACAAGGCGCTGGAGAAGGCGCAGCAGAAGGTCGAAGCCCGCAACTTCGACATGCGCAAGAACGTGCTGAAGTACGACGACGTGATGAACGACCAGCGCCGCGTCGTGTTCGAGCAGCGCCGCGACATGATGGGCCAGGACTCGCTGGAGGAGATGATCGGCGAGATGCGCCAGGGCGTCGTCGACGACCTCGTGGCCCGCTTCATGCCGCACGACGCCTACCCCGAGGCCTGGGACATCGCGGGGCTGAAGGCGGCGCTGAAGGACGGGCTCAACATGGAGCCGCCCGTCGAGGACTGGGCCAAGGAGGAGGGCATCGCCGACGAGGAGATGCGCGAGCGCCTCCACGCGGCGGCCGACGCAGTCTTCGCGTCCCGCGTCGAGAAGAACGGCGCGGAGCTCAGCCGCTACGTCGAGAAGCAGATCGTCCTGCAGGTGCTCGACCACCTGTGGCGCGAGCACCTCGTGACGCTGGACCACCTGCGGCAGGTGATCGGCTGGCGCGGCGTGGCGCAGCGCGATCCCTTGAACGAGTACAAGTCCGAAGCCTTCGAGATGTTCGACGGCCTCATCACCCGGCTGCGCGAGATCGTCACCGCCCAGATCATGCGCGTCGAGGTGGCCTACGAGCAGCCGATGGTGGGCGGCGACCTGCCCCCCATGTTCGCCACCCACCAGGACCCGCTGACGGGCGACGACGACGTGGCCATCGCCGACATGAACGCGCGGCTGGCCGCGGGCGATTTCGACACCGGCGGCGCCCTGCTGTCGACGCTGGAGCGCACCGAACCCACGACGCGCGACCCTGCGGACCCCGAAAGCTGGGGCAAGGTCAGCCGCAACGAGAGCTGCCCCTGCGGCTCTGGCAAGAAGTACAAGCACTGCCACGGCGTGCTGGCGTGATCGCGGTTCTGTCTCCACCCCTGCCTGGGGTGGAGATGGCCTGAATGGAAGTCTCTTCCGGGAGGAGGGGGAGAACGGCGAACCGTTTCGCCTCGGGGTTGGACTCCGTCGGGAAACGCGACACTCGGGAGTTCATGTGGCCTCAAATGGCCTCGCGACGAGCCAGAACACGATGCCTGCACCGCAGCCACAGAAGAAGGCCGGGATCGCCGTCTCCCACAAGACCCCTAGCGCCTCAGAAACGCGACCCGAGCCGATCAGAACGATCGTCGAGATGAAGGTCCACGGAAGGCTCGCGACCAAGGAACCCACGAGTGCCGAGGTGATGAGCTTGGATCTCCTGGACTTCTTGAAGATGAAATATGCCGGCACTCCCAGCATGATGGCCGGTGGGTAGCCTCCGACCATCAGCGGAGCGACGAACGTGAAGATGTTGCCCCTGTCGTAGGGCACTGCATTGACATGATCGCTGATGGCCGCCCCTGCGGTGAACAGGGCTGCGCCCGCCGCCGGTGCCAGCAGAAAAGCGATGAAGACCCGCATGGCCGCGCTCCCAACACCGTCGGGTCCCGCTCCACCCGGCTCGAAGTCGATTTGAACCCCAGGGAGGATAGGTCCCCGGTCTCACCGCTGCGCCGTCTCCCACCCTTCCGCGCGGAAGAACGGCAGGTTCGAGGGCGGCAGCGGTCGCATCCCGCGGATGTGGTCCGACGCCTTCTCGGCCAGCATGATGGTGGGCGCGTTGAGGTTGCCCGTGGTGATGGTCGGGAACACCGATGAATCCGCCACGCGCAGCCCTTCGACGCCGATCACCCGCGCGTCCGGCCCCACCACGGCGTGCGGATCGGTGTCCGCCCCCATGCGGCAGGTCGAGCAGGGGTGATAGGCGCTCTCGACGTGGCGGCGGATGAAGGCGTCGATGGCCTCGTCGCCCGTCGCGTCGGCGCCGGGCGAGATCTCCTCGCCGCGGTAGGGCGCGAAGGCGTCCTGGGCGAAGATCTCGCGCGTCAGCCGCACGGCGGCGCGCATCTCCGTCCAGTCGTCGGGATGGCTCATGTAGTTGAAGCGGATCTCCGGCGCGTCACCGGCCTCGGCCGAGCGCAGCGACACGCGGCCCCGGCTCTTCGAGCGCATCGGCCCGACATGGGCCTGATACCCGTGCTGCTCGGCCAGGTCCTTGCCGTTGTAGGAGATGGCGGCCGGGAGGAAGTGGTACTGCAGGTCCGGCCATTCCACGCCCGGGCGCGAGCGGATGAAGCCGCAGCTTTCGAAGTGGTTGGTGGCGCCGAGCCCGTCGCGCTTCACGAGCCAGCGGGCGCCGATCTTCGCCTGCCTCAGCCGGCCGAGCGCGCCGTAGAGGGTGATAGGCTCGCGGCAGGCCACCTGGAAATAGAACTCGAGGTGGTCGGTGAGGTTGCCGCCGACGCCGGGCCGGTCGGCCACGACCGGGATGCCGTGCTCGGCGAGATGCGCGCCCGGCCCGATGCCGGACAGCATGAGGAGTTGCGGCGAGTTGATGGCCCCTCCGGCGAGCACCACCTCGCGCCGCGCCCGGGCTTCGACGCGATGCGCCGCGATGCGGCCGGCGAGCCCGACGGCACGCCGCCCCTCGAACAGCACCCGCTCGGCGAGGCAACCCGTCCACACGGTCAGGTTCGGCCTCGCGCGCGCGCGGTCGAGATAGGCGCGGGCGGCGCTCCAGCGCACCCCGTCGTGCACCGTACGGTCCATCCGCCCGAAGCCCTCCTGCTGGAAGCCGTTGACGTCCTCCGTCACGGGGTAGCCGGCCTGGCGCCCCGCTTCCACGAAGGCGCCGTAGAGCGGGTTGGCGAGCGGCCCGTAGCTCGTGTGCAAGGGGCCGTCCGAGCCGCGGTAGCCGTCCCCGCCCTCCTCCCGCGCTTCCGCGCGCTTGAAGTAGGGCAGCACGTCGGCATAGGCCCAGCCCCGCGCGCCGGCCCGGTCCCAGCTCTCGAAGTCCATGGCGTTGCCGCGGATGTAGACCATGCCGTTGATCGACGAGGAACCGCCGATCACCCGCCCGCGCGGGCAGGTGATGCGCCGGCCGTCGAGGTGCGGCTCGGGCTCGGACCGGTAGTTCCAGTTCGCCCGCTCGATGTTCATCGCCAGGGCGAGGGCGCTCGGCATGCGGATGAGGGGCGACCAATCGTTGCCGCCGCTTTCGACCAGCAGCACGGAAGCGGAGCCGTCTTCCGTCAGGCGGTCGGCCAGGACGCATCCGGCGGAACCCGCGCCGACGATGACGTAGTCGAAGTCTGTGGACACGGTGCGGGCCCCGCTCAGGATGGAGGGCGGACGAGGGTTCGCCCCTGCGATCCCGACCCATAGCCCGTCGGGACCGAACCGTCTGTCGGGAAGCCGACGCTCCCTTCAGCGGTGGGGGCGCCGTTCCTGCGACGGGGTCCGGTCGAAGTGCTCGGAATAGCATTTCGAGAAATGCGACGCCGACACGAAGCCGCAGGCCAGGCCGATGGACAGGATCGGCATGGAGGTCTGCAGCAGGAGCTGGCGGGCCCGGACGAGGCGCAGGCCGAGGTAGTAGCGGGTCGGCACCTGGCCGATGTATTTGCGGAACAGCCGCTCCAGCTGCCGCGTCGACAGGCCGGCGCCCTCCGCGAGGTCGACGCAGGACAGCGGCTGCTCGATGCAGCGCTCCATCTCGGCCACCACGCTGATGAGCTTGGGATGCGCGACGCCGAGCCGCGAGCGCAGCTCCATGCGCTGGCGCTCGTCGCCGTCGCGCATGCGGTGGTGGATGAGCTGGTCGGTGACGCCGGACGCCACCTCCTGGCCGAGCTGGCGGGCGATCAGCGCCAGCATCATGTCGATGGCGGCTGTCCCGCCCGCGCAGGTGAAGCGCGTGCGGTCGATCTCGAACAGCTCCTCGGTGAGGTCGATCTCCGGGAACTGCTCGCGCAGGGAATCCTGGTTCTCCCAATGGACCGTGCAGCGGTGGTCGTCGAGGAGCCCGGCCTTGGCCAGCACGTAGGTGCCGGTGCAGACGGCGCCGACCGGCACGCCGCGCGACGCGACGCCCCGGAGCCGGGCGATCATGTCCCGATGGTCGAAGGTTTGCACGTCGAGGCCGGAGCAGACCACGGCCGCGGTGGCGCCGCCGAGGTCGGCGAAGCTGCCCCCGACGGCGATCTCGACGCCGTTCGAGGCCGCGACGGGCCGCCCGTCGACCGACAGCACGCGCCACGAGAAGGTGTCGTGCCCCTCGATGCGGTTGGCGAGGCGCAGCGGCTCGACCGCCGACGAGAAGGCGATCATCGAGAAGGACGGCACGAGCAGGAAGGCCACGGAAGTGATGTCCGCCAGGGCGCGGGCTCGCCCGGCCTCGCCGGGCCGGCCGCCCTCGTCGGCGCCGCGGCGGCGGCGGGCCGAAGCGGAGGCCGGGAGCGAGCCCGGGGCCGGGGGGCGGGCGCGCCCCGTCTTCAAAGCGAGGTCGCCGGCGTCCGCTTTGCTGATGGACATGTCGAAGGACCGATCATGCAGCCTGAGAAAGGGCGTCCACGGGGACGAGCGCTCCGGTCCGGCGTCCGCCAGCCGCCCTGGCCAGCGTCGCAACCGAAGCCCTCATGCCCGCGGGACCCGGACAGCGGGCCGGGATCCCGGCTGGGCCGGATCGGCGCCGCGACTCCGTCGGAGCGAGGATGGCCCAGGCCCGACGAATGTCAAACGAGCAAGAGGCTTGCCAGCCGTCTCCGCCGCGCCCGACGGAAGCTTCGGCCGCCGGCATCAGGCGGGCCAGCGCTCGCGCCGGTGGGCCGAGTCCCAGAACATCCATTCGAGCTGCATGGCCCGGGTGAAGGCGGCGTGCATGGCCTGCAGTTCCGCCGGCGACGCGGCGGCGGCCAGGGCGTCCGTGGTGGCGATCATGGCGTCCACGGCGGCGGCGAAGTCGTCGCCCGCGTAGGTGTCGATCCAGGCGCGGTAGGGGTTGGCGGGCGCCGCCCGGCCGTGGATGAAGGTGCCGACCTCGCGGTACACCCAGAAGCAGGGCAGCAGCGCCGCAGCGACCACGGGCAAGGGCTCGCGGAACGCCGTGGCGAGCAGGAAGGACGTGTAGTGGTGGCAGGCCGGCGACATCGGCCTCGCCGCCACCGTGGCGGCGTCGAGGCCGAAGCGGCCGAAATAGTCCTCGTGCAGGCCGCGCTCGACCACCACCGCTTCGCGGGCCGCGCCGGCGAAGAGCACGATGCCGTCGGGGTCGTCGGACTTCGCCGCCGCGACCGCCAGCGCCTGGCCGAACGCGATCAGATATTTGGCGTCCTGGACGATGTAGTGGCGGAACGCTTCGAGCGGCAGGCGGCCCTCGGCCAGCTCCGCGTTGAAGGGCATCGACAGGGTCGCGTCGTAGAGGGCGAGGTTGCGGGACCAGGCGTCGGCGGAGAAGGCGGGCATCGGCTTTCCGGTTCTTGGGCCCTCCCCCCGCGACGGGGAGACGGCGTTCGGCAGGTCGGAGGAAGGACGGGGGCGCCCCCGCCCCTCCTCCGACCGGGCGTCGCCCCGCCATCTTCCCCCGCGGCGCGGGAGAAGGGAAGCGCGTCATGCGAAGCGCTTCGCCGCCTGGCGCTGGTCGGCGATCATCTTCGCGAGGTCGAGCCCGACGGGCTGGCCGTCCTCGACGCGCCAGCGCCCGCCCACCATCACGCGGTCGGCGCGGTGGGCGTTGCACAGGACCAGCGCCGCGATGGGGTCGTGCGCCCCGGCGAAGCGCGTCTCGTCGAGGGTGAAGAGCGCGAGGTCGGCCTGGAGGCCGGGCGCGATCCGCCCGATGTCGTCGCGCCCGAGGCAGCGGGCGGAGCCTTCCGTTCCCCAGCGGATGACGTCGCGGTGCGTGACCTTGTCGGCGCCGTAGCGCAGGCGGCCGATCATCAGCGCCTGGCGCAGCGCTTCCATCATGTTGGATGCGTCGTTGGACGCCGATCCGTCGACCCCGAGCCCCACCTTGGCGCCGGCGGCTTCCAGTTCCACCGTGCGGCAGATGCCGGACGCCAGCACCATGTTGGACGCCGCGCAGTGGCACACGCCGACGCCGTGCCGGCCGAGCCGCTCGACCTCGCCGTCGTCGAAGTGGATGCCGTGCGCCACCCAGGTGCGGGGCACCAGCCAGCCGTTGCGTTCGAGGAGGTCGACGGGCCGGCAGCCGTAGCGGGCCTCGCAGAAGCGCGTCTCGTCGGCGGTTTCGGCGAGATGGGTGTGCAGCGCGCAATCGTGGCGCTCGGCCATCGCGGCCGTTTCGCGCATCAGCCGCTCCGTCACGGTGAAGGGCGAGCAGGGCGCGAGCCCGATGCGGATGTCCGCCCCCGGCGCGGGGTCGTGGAACAGGTTCAGCACGCGCTCGCTGTCGCGCAGGATCGCGTCCTCGTCCTGCACGACGGCGTCGGGCGGCAGGCCGCCGTCCTTCTCGGACAGGTTCATCGAGCCGCGCGTCACCGTCATGCGCAGGCCGACCTCGCGCGCCGCCTCGACCTCGATGTCGACGGCCCGCTCCAGCCCGGCGGGGTACAGGTAGTGGTGGTCGGCCGCCGTGGTGCAGCCCGACATCAGCAGCTCGACCAGGGCGATGCGAACGGCCGAGCGCAGGTCGTCCGGCGTCAGCCGCGCCCACAGCGGGTAGAGCGCCTGCAGCCACGGGAACAGCGGCTTGTTGATCGCGGCCGGATGGGCCCGCGTCAGCGTCTGGTAGAAGTGGTGGTGGGTGTTGACGAGGCCCGGGAGCACCACGTGCCGCGACGCGTCGAAGACGGAACAGGGCGCCGCCGGCTCCGCGCCCGCGGGGACGAGCTCGGCGATCGTGCGCCCTTCGACGACGAGGCCCCGCTCGGCCCCTTCCCCGAAGACCGCGATCGGGTCCTTGATCCAGAGGCGGCCGGGAGCCGGGCTCAATAGCTCACCTTGTCGGCCTTGGCCGCCCAGGCGCCGAACGTGGCCTCGGCTTCGGGGGTGGGGAGGTGGCGCGTCGGCAACGAGCGCGCGAGCGGCGGCTTCGGCACCTCGTCGTAGAGGAAAGCGTCGTCGAAGCCGATGGCGGCGGCCTGGTCGCGCGTGTTGGCGTAGACGAGCCGGCCGATGCGCGCCCAATAGATGGCGGACAGGCACATCGGGCAGGGTTCGCAGCTGGAATACAGGGTGGCGCCGGCGAGCGAGAAGTCGTCCACGGCCGCGCAGGCGCGGCGGATGGCGGTGACCTCGGCGTGGGCGGTCGGGTCCTTGGCGGAGGTCACGGCGTTCCAGCCCTCTGCCAGCACGGCGCCGTCCCGCACGATCACCGCCCCGAAGGGCCCGCCGTGGCCGGCCTCCATGCGGGAGCGCGACAGCGCCACCGCCTGGGCCAGGTATCGCGCGTCATCGTCGTCCGTCGTCATCGCTGATCTCCTCCCCGCCACCGTCGCCCGAACCGGGCGGCGGCGCAATCGCGGGGCGGAATCGGGGCGAGGCAGGCCGGCGTCGGCTCACCACTCCCCGGTGTTCTTCATCGAGGTCCAGGGCTCCGCCGGCTCCTTCGGGCCGCCCTTCTGCAGCAGTTCCAGCGAGATGCCGTCCGGCGTGCGGACGAAGGCCATGTGGCCGTCGCGGGGCGGACGGTTGATCGTCACGCCGGCGTCCATCAGCTTGCCGCAGAGCGCGTAGATGTCGTCGACCTCGTAGGCCAGGTGGCCGAAGTTGCGGCCCCCTTTGTACTCCTCCGGATCCCAGTTGTGGGTCAGCTCGACCAGCGGCGCCTTGTCGGCGCGGCCGCGCTCGACGTCGTCGGATGCCGCGAGGAACACCAGGGTGAAGCGGCCCTTCTCGTTGTCGATACGGCGCGTTTCGGTCATGCCGAGCAGCGTTTCGAAGAAGTGCAGCGTCTTGTCGAGGTCGGTGACGCGGATCATCGTGTGCAGGTAGCGCATGGGCGTGGCCTTGGGTTGGACCGTGGGATCGCGGTCCGGGAACGCCGACCCGCCGCGAAAGGTGCCGCGGCGGTGAACCGCCGGTGAAGCGCCGGCTCAGGCCGCATTCAGCCGGTGGGCGCCACGCTGCGAACGAGCATGCGGTCCGGCCTCGGGGGCCGGCCGTCCAGGGAGTTCGCCATGGCATCCTTCGTCACTTCCACCCGGGGCGCCTTCAAGGCGGCCCTGACGGCCGGCGCCGTCGCCCTCACGGTCGCGGGGGCCACCCTCGCCACCGCGGCGCCCGCGGAAGCCTTCGTCCGCCACGGGGGCGGGTTCGGCGGCTTCCACCACGGGGGCTTCCATCGCGGCGGCTTCCACCGCGGCGGCTACGGGTTCGGCCGGCCCTTCGGCGGCTACGGCGTGCGGCGGGGCGTCGTCGGCTATCGCGGTTTCGGCTTGCGCCGCTTCGCCTACGGGGTCGGCCTGCCCTTCGGCGGCTACGGCTTCCGCCGCTGCGCCATCGGGCGCCATCTCGTGCCGGGCCTCGGCTGCCGCCTGAACGCCGCCTACGGCTACCGCGGCTTCGGCTATCGCCCCTACGGCTACGGGGTGCGCCGCATCGTGCGGCCCGTGTTCGGCTACGGCGTCGGCCGCTTCGGCTACGGTGTCGGCCGGCCCTTCGGCGGCGGTCGCCACGGCTTCCGTCACGCCGGCTTCGGCAGGTTCGGGCACGCAGGCTTCGGCCACCGCGGCGGGTTCGGCCACGGCGGCCACGTCCGCCACCGCTGAGCGGGCCGCGCCGTCACACCGCCACGAGGGCGTCGCCGCGATGGATCGCCTCGGCCTCGGCGGTGAAGGCGCCGTCGGGGCCGTGGAGGACGAGCGGCGCCGCGAAGCGCAGCGGCGCCCGGCTGCCCTTGACCCCGGCGAGGAGGATGCGGACGGCGTCCGCGCCGTCCCGCGGCAGCACGGGGCGGATCGCGACGCCCCCGAGCCGCCCCTCGCAGGCGGCGAGGAGCGCCGGCAGGGCGTCGGGACGGTGGATCATCACGAGCCGCCCCTTGGGGGCCAGCAGCGCCGCCGCGGCGGCGAGCCAGTCCCCGTGCCCGCGCGGCCCGGCCACGTGGGCGGCGGCGCGGGCCGGGTTCGGCGACGGGCGGACCGCGCCCGCGTCGAAGAACGGCGGGTTGGTGAGCACCAGCGACGCCGCTTCGGGGCGGAGCGCCGCGGGCCGGTGGAGCGCGCGGGCGAACAGGTCCGCTTCCACCACCGCGACCCGGTCCCCCACCCCGTTCAGAGCCGCATTGCGGCGCGCCAGCTCCGCCGCCGCGCTGTCGGCTTCGAGCAGCAGGCCGGACGCGCCGGGGCACCGCAGCGCCACGGCCAGCCCGGCGGTGCCGACCCCGGCGCCGACGTCGACGAAGCTGTCGCCCGCCGCGAGCGCCGACGCCGCGGCGAGCAGCACCGCGTCGGTGCCGGCGCGGTGGCCCGCCGGGGGCTGGAACAGCGACAGCCGCCCGCCCAGCAGGCGATCCGGCTCACACACGCCGCAGTTCCTCGCCGAAGCCCGCATCGACGAGCAGGCGCCGGGCGCGGGACGCGGCGTCGCGCTCCACCATGATGCGGCGCGCCAGGAAGCCCGACGAGCCCTCGATGACGCTCATGTGCTGGTCGGCGACGAAATAAGCGATGTGCGACTCGTCCAGGATCGAGGACACCACCGAGATCAGGACGATGTCGTTGGTGCGCATGATCTCGATCATCGGGGGCGCGGTCTCGATCTGGCCGGATGCCGCGCTGCGGGAACATCCTCCCGCCGGCTGCTTTATCCGCGCCGATAAGGCGTGTTGCGGCAGGGCCACCCCGGCCTTATGGTCCGCGCGCGCATCAGTGACAAGGAAGTGTGCCTTTGGGCGTGGTGATCCCCCTCGGTGAAACGGCCCAAGAGGCCGGCATCGGAAAGCTCTGGTCCCTCGTCCGGGCCGACATGGAACGGGTGAACCAGGCCATCGTGGCCCGGACCGGGTCCGACGTCGCCATGATCCCCGAGGTCGCCAACCACCTCATCGAGTCGGGCGGCAAGCGCCTGCGCCCGATGATGACGCTCGCCGCCGCGGGCCTGTGCGGCTACGCGGGCGACGGCCACGTCAAGCTCGCCGCGTCCGTCGAGTTCATGCACACCGCGACGCTGCTGCACGACGACGTCGTCGACCAGAGCGACATGCGCCGCGGCAAGCTCGCCGCCCGCATGCTGTGGGGCAACGAGGCGTCCGTGCTGGTGGGCGACTTCCTGCTCGGCCAGGCCTTCCGCATGATGGTCGAGGTCGGGTCCCTGCCCTGCCTGTCCGTCCTGGCCGACGCCGCGGCGGTGATCGCCGAGGGCGAGGTGATGCAGATCTCCGCCGCCAAGGACACCGCCACCACAGAGGACGACTACGTCGCGGTGATCCGCGCCAAGACGGCCGCGCTTTTCGCCGCCGCCTGCGAGGTCGGGCCGATCCTGGCCGGGCGCCCCAAGGCCGAGATGGCGGCCTGCCGCGCCTACGGCACCAACCTCGGCATCGCGTTCCAGCTCATCGACGACGCGCTGGACTACGGCGGGTCGAGCTCGGCGCTGGGCAAGAACGTCGGCGACGACTTCCGCGAGGGCAAGATCACGCTCCCCGTGGTGCTGTCCTTCCGCCGGGGCTCCCCCGAGGAGCGCGGCTTCTGGAGCCGGACGCTGGAGAAGGGCGAGATCGCCGAGGGCGACCTCGAGACCGCCATCGCGACGATGCGGCGCCACCGCGCCATCGAGGACACGATCGAGCGGGCGCGGCACTACGGCGCCATGGCGCGCGACGCGCTGGAGCTGTTCCCCGCCTCGGACCACAAGGCGGCGCTGCTCGACGTGGTGGAGTTCTGCGTCAGGCGCGCGAACTGAACCGGGGTTCCGAAGGACGTGCCCTTCGGCCGATCTCAGGACGACAATCCGAGGGCCATCGATCGATGTTCAGGGCTCTGCCCTGAAACCCGCCAAAGGCCGAAGGCCTTTGGAAACCATCACCCTCCCTGCAGGAAGTTCGCGCGCGCGCTGGCGCTGTGCTCCTTCACCACCTTGCCGGCCGCGGCGTCGACCTCCTTCAGGTGCACGTCGTAGCCCCACAGGTCGGCCAGGTGCTGCAGCACCTCGCGGGTTTCGCGCTCGCTCATCAGCACGCCGTTCAGCACGTTGTGCTGCAGCATCAGCCGCCGGTCGCCCGCGAGGTCGACGTCGACCACCTGGATGTCCGGGTCCTGCCAGGCGACGTCGTAGTGCCGCGACAGAGCGCGCCGCAGGCCCCGGTAGCCGCGCTCGTCGTGGATCGCCGCGACCTTCAGGTCCTTCTTCGGGTCGCCCCCGTCCTGAACGTGGAACAGCTTCCACCGCCGCATCAGCGCCGGGCTGAGGAACTGCGACACGAAGCTCTCGTCGCGGTAGTTGGCCCACACGTCGGCCAGCACCGCGGCGGGGTCTCCCCGCCCCGCGATGTCGGGGAACCATTCCCGGTCCTCGTCCTCCGGTTTCGTCACGATGCGCTCGATGTCCTGCATCATGGCGAAGCCGAGCGCGTAGGGGTTGATGCCGCCGAACCGCTTGTCGTCGTATTCGGGCTGCATCACCACATTGGTGTGGGAGCCCAGGAACTCGAGGTAGGACCCTTCCGTGATCTGCCCCGTCTCGTAGAGCTTGCCCATGATCTGGTAGTGGCAGTAGGTCGCGCAGCCCTCGTTCATCAGCTTGGTCTGCCCCTGCGGGTAGAAATACTGGGCGATGAGGCGGACGATGCGGATGATCTCGCGCTGCCAGGGGGCCAGGCGCGGCGCGGTCTTCTCCACGAAGTACAGGATGTTTTCCTGCGGCAGCTCCAGCAGCGCCTTGCGGCGGTCGTCGCTGAGGTTGCCAGGCTTGTTCTTCTCCTTCTCGGGCACGGTGCGCCACAGGTCGTTGAACATCTGCTCCTGGTGTTCGCGCCGGTCCCGCTCGCGGCGCTGCTCGGAGGCGAGGTCCGGCTTGCGCTTGCGCGGATAGCGATGGACGCCGTGGCTCTGCAGCGCGTGGGCGGCGTCGAGCACCCGCTCGACGGCGACGTGGCCGTAGCGCTCCTCGCAGTCGGCGATGAAGCTCTTGGCGAAATCGAGGTAGCCGACGATGCTTTCGGCCTGCGTCCATTGCTTGAACAGATAGTTGTTCTTGAAGAAATGGTTGTGCCCGAACGCCGCGTGGGCGATCACCAGCGTCTGCATCGTGGCGGAGTTCTCCTCCATGATGTAGCTGATGCAGGGGTTGGAGTTGATGACGATCTCGTAGGCGAGGCCGCGCAGGCCCTTGCGGTATCCGGCCTCGTGGTGGGCGAAGCTCTTGCCGAAGCTCCAATGGCCGTAGAACAGCGGCATGCCGACGGACGAATAGGCGTCGAGCATCTGCTCGGTGGTGATGATCTCGATCTGGTTCGGGTAGGTCTTGAGGCCGAGTTCGCCGTGCGCGATGGCTTCGCAGGCGTCATTGATCCGCTGCAGCGTCTCGTAGGTCCAGTCCGCGCCCTCGAACAGCAGCGGGCTCCCGCTCATGGAATTCATGCCGAAGCTCCCCTGGCGGTCGCGCCGCCGGCTGCGCCCTTCTCCTTGCGTTCGAAGAGCTTGCGGAACACGGGATAGATTTCGGCGCGGTGGCGCACCTTGCACATGGCGAAGTCGGCGCCCGATTTCGCCACCGCCTCGTAGGTCCGCCACAGCTCCGTTTGGCGCTGCACGAAGCCCATGTGCGGCGTCTCGTTCTCGCGCCCGACCTCGAGGTAGGCGAAATACTGGCACAGCGGCAGCACCCCGTCGCGCAGCGTGGTGGCGGTGCGCTCGGTGTCGCCCGACGAGTTGTCGCCGTCCGAGGCCTGGGCCGTGTAGATGTTCCAGTCGCCGGGCGGATAGCGCGCCTCCACCACGCGGATCATCTCGTCGAGCGCCGAGGACACCACCGTGCCGCCCGTTTCGGGCGAGGAGAAGAACGTGTCCTCGTCCACTTCCCGGGCTTCGTGGGTGTGGCGGATGAAGACGATGTCGACGTTCTTGTAGCGGCGCTTCAGGAAGATGTAGAGCAGCGAGAAGAACCGCTTCGCGAGGTCCTTCATGTGCTCGGTCATCGAGGCCGAGGTGTCCATCAGGCAGAACATGACCGCCTGCGCGACGGGTTTCGGCACCGGGTTGAAGCGCCGGTAGCGGATGTCGATCGGGTCGACGAAGGACACCCGCCGCGTCCGCTCCACGAGGTGCGCGAGCTCGGCCCGCAGCGCGTCGAGGCGGCCGGGGTCGAGGCCGGATTCGGCCAGGGCCTCGACCTCGGCCTCCAGCGCCCGCACGTCCTCGCCCTTGGGGCGCTTCAGGGCGATGCGCCGCGACAGCGAATTGCGCATCGTGCGGGTGAGCGACATGTTGGCGGGCGAGCCGGCGGTGGAATATCCCGCCCGGCTCAGCGACTGGGATTCCGCCGTCGCCAGCTTCTTCTTGGCGAGGTCGGGCAGTTCGAGGTCGTCGAAGAACAGGTCGAGGTATTCTTCGCGCGACAGGACGAAGCGGAAGTCGTCCTCGCCCGAGCCGTCCTCGGCGCCCTCGTTGCCGCGGCCGCCCCCGCCGGACGGGTCGCGCGGGATGGTGTCGCCCTCGACGAACCTCTTGTTGCCGGGGAAGAGCCCTTCGCGCACCCCGCCCTTGGAGGAGCGGCGCAGGCGGGGCTCGCGGACGCCGTCGACCGGGATGGACACTTCCCCGCCCTGGTCGAGGTCCTTGATGGACCGGTCCTTCGAGGAGTTCCTCACCGCCTGCCGCACCAGGGTCTTGGCGCGGCGCAGGAAGCGCTGCCGGTTGGCGAGGCTCTTGCCGCTCCCGTTGAGGCGGCGGTCGACGATATGCATGGGGCCTCGCTCGATCGTTGCTCGCTCAACCGGCCTTCTTGTGGCGCATGTACCATTCGACGAGGCGCCGCACCTGGCGCTCGGTGTAGCCCCGCTCGACCATGCGCTGGACGAACTCGCCGTGCTTCTTCTCGGTGTCGCTGTCGCGCTTGGACGTGAAGCTGATCACCGGCAGCAGTTCCTCGACCTGGGAGAACATGCGACGCTCGATCACGTCCCGCAGCTTCTCGTAGGAGGTCCAGGACGGGTTGCGGCCGGAATTGTGGGCCCGGGCGCGCAGCGAGAACTTCACCACCTCGTTGCGGAAGTCCTTCGGGTTGGCGATGCCGGCGGGCTTCTCGATCTTGGTCAGCTCCTGGTTCAGGAGCTCGCGGTTGAGGAGCTGCCCGGTGTCGGGGTCCTTGAAGTCCTGGTCCTCGATCCAGGCGTCGGCATAGTCGACGTAGCGGTCGAACAGGTTCTGGCCGTAGTCGTGGTAGGATTCGAGATAGGCCTTCTGGATCTCGTGGCCGATGAACTCGGCATAGCGCGGGGCGAGGTCGGCCTTGATGAACTCGCGGTAGCGCTTCTCGACGTCGTCGGGGAGCTGCTCGCGGCGGATCGACTGTTCCAGCACGTACATGAGGTGGACGGGGTCGGCGACGACCTCGGTGGTGTCGTGGTTGAAGGTGGCCGCCAGCACCTTGAAGGCGAAGCGGGTCGAGATGCCGTCCATCCCCTCGTCGACGCCCGCCGCGTCCTTGTATTCCTGCATGGAGCGGGCGCGGGGGTCGACCTCGCGCAGGCTTTCGCCGTCGTAGACGCGCATCTTCGAATAGGTGTTCGAGTTCTCGTGCTCGCGCAGCCGCGACAGCACGGAGAAGCGCGCCAGCATGTCGAGCGTGCCCGGCGCGCAGGGCGCGTCCGCCAGTTCGGAGGTGCGGATCAGCTTGTCGTAGATCGACTTCTCCTCCGACACGCGCAGGCAGTACGGCACCTTGATGACGTAGATGCGGTCGATGAAGGCTTCGTTGTTCTTGTTCTGCCGGAAGGTCTGCCACTCGGCCTCGTTCGAGTGGGCCATGATGATGCCGGTGAAGGGGATCGCGCCGATGTTCTCGGTGCCGACGTAGTTGCCCTCCTGCGTGGCGGTGAGCAGCGGGTGCAGCATCTTGATCGGCGCCTTGAACATCTCGACGAACTCGAGCATGCCCTGGTTGGCGCGGTTGAGGCCGCCCGAATAGCTGTAGGCGTCGGGGTCGGCCTGCGACAGCGATTCCAGCTTGCGGATGTCCACCTTGCCGACGAGGGACGAGATGTCCTGGTTGTTCTCGTCGCCGGGCTCGGTCTTGGACAGCGCGATCTGGCGCAGCCGCGACGGGTTGATCTTGACGACCTTGAACTTCGAGACGTCCCCGTTGAACTCGTCGAGGCGCTTCAGCGCCCAGGGGCTCATCAGGCCGGTGAGGCGACGGCGCGGGATGCCGTAGCGGTCCTCGATCTGCTCGCCCATCGTGTCGGGATCGAAGAGGCCGAGCGGGCTTTCGAACACCGGGCTGAGCTCGCTGCCGGCCTTGAGCACGTAGACGGGATGGTGCTCGATCAGCGCCTTCAACCGCTCGGCGAGCGAGGACTTGCCGCCGCCGACGGGCCCCAGCAGGTAGAGGATCTGCTTGCGCTCCTCCAGGCCCTGCGCGGCGTGGCGGAAGAAGGACACGATGCGCTCGATCGTTTCCTCCATGCCGTAGAATTCGGAGAAGGCGGGGTAGAGCCGCACGGTGCGGTTCATGAAGATGCGGCCGAGGCGCGGGTCCTTGGCGGTGTCCACCATCTCGGCGGCGCCGATGGCGGCCAGGATGCGCTCCGGCGCGCTGGCGTACATCATCGGGTCGGAGCGGCAGCCCTGCAGGTAGTCGGCGAGCGACATGTCGGCCGCCCGTCGGGCGTCGTAGGACCGCGCGAAGCTCGTGAACAGGTCGTCCATCAAAGGGCCCTCTCATCCGCGGGTGGTCCGGCGGCGCCGGACGTCGAAGAGTCTTGGAGATACGAACCGGGCTGCAGACCGTGTGCCAGTTTCGGGCCGGAAGCCCTTCGGGCGCGTGGTCACAGTCAACGTGTGGCGGGTGTCCGTTCTGTGGCGTCCCCCTGCGGCGTCTGCACCTGCGGGGAGTGTGCTCCCCGCCACGACGTCCATGCAAGGACAGCTTTCGCCCGCTGGCAAGCGCCGGACTCGCGTCCAAGACCACGCGTCGCGCGTCAAAAGGTGCGGAATGTCGGCTGAAGGGGCGGTGAATGCCGCAAAAGCCGTCACTTGAGACGTCGGATGCGGGCTCGGCCGCAAAGCCTTGGCCGGGCGGCGGAAGGCGCCCCGGGGGCGCTCGGGGCCGCGCGCGGGGGACGGGCCGGCCGCCATCGCCGGTCAGCCTCGGATGCCGCGGTCCGGCCCTGCGGTGAAAGGCGGCAAGCGGCCGGGCCCGCCCGTTCGATCCGCCCGGCGAGGACCGCTTACCTCACGGGTGCGACATGGCTGCAACAGCGGAGGTGCGGAGGTGCCCCGGCGGCGGCACGGCGCCGGCCGCGGCGGCTACGGGCCCGCCCGCCGGGCCGGGCCCCGTCAGCGCAGCGCGGTCGACCGCACCCACCAGTCCGGCCGGGCGCCGGCGACACGGGCCGCGGCGGCGCGGGCCGCGCGCCGGTCGTCGTAGAGGGCGAAGCAGGTCGAGCCCGAGCCCGACATCCGCACCACGCGGTGGTCCGCCGTGGCGCCGAGCACGTCGATGGCGTCGCCGATCGCGGGAGCGAGCGACAGCGCCGCCGCTTCCATGTCGTTGCGGCCGCCGCGCACGAGGTCGACGAAGGCGCCGTGGCCGAGCCCGTCGTGCGGCACGGGGTGCTCGCCGAGGTGTCGCGCTTCCCCGGGCTCGAACCCCATGCGCTTGAACACCGCTGGCGTCGGCAGGTGGACGCCCGGGTTGGCCAACACGGCGTAGAGCGGGCGCGCCATCAGCGGCAGGCCGAGCCGGTCGCCCGTGCCCGCCATCATGCGCGAGCGCGGATGGACGCAGACGGGCACGTCCGAGCCGGTGGCGCGGGCGGCCGAGCGGACGCGCTCGTCGTCGAGGCCGAGGCCGTTCAGCCGGGCGAGCAGGCGCAGCGCCGCCGCGGCGTCCGACGATCCGCCGCCGATGCCGGCCCCCACCGGCAGGCGCTTCGTCAGGCGGAAGCCGCCCGTGCGCAGGCCGGGCACGCGCCCGGCCAGCGCGCGGGCGGCCTTGAGCACGAGGTTGCCCTCCGTGTCGCCGGCGTCCGTGGCGGTGGGGCCCGACACCGCGAGGCCGAGCGGCGCCGCGGGGTCGAGCGCCAGGACGTCGGCGACGCCGGCGAAGATCACCAGGCTTTCGAGGTCGTGGAAGCCGTCGGGGCGCCGCCGCACGACATGGAGGGTCAGGTTGATCTTGGCGGGGGCGCGGGTCAGCAGGAGCATGCGGCTGCATGGCCCGAAGGTGGCGGACGGGTCAAGGCGAGCGCGGCGGCGGCCGGCTTGCGCAGCACGCCACGGCGGCAGGGCGAGCCGCCCGGCAGGCCGGGGCCGTCACCGCAGCACGTTGTCGGGCTGCTGGCGCTCCAGTTCCTCGCCGTAGCGGCGCAGCGCGTGCGATTCGGTCATCGTGCCGACGACGCGGCGCGTGGCTTCGTGGTCCACCACCACGAGGGCGTCGGCCTCGCCCTTCTCGAACAGGTCGAGCGCTTCGCGCACCGTCATCCACGGCAGGAGCATGCGGTCGCCGAAGCGGCACAGCGTCGACAGCGCGTCGCCGCCGCGGTCGAGCGGCGCGGTGTGGAGGTCGTCCAGCATGACGAGGCCGGCGTATCGGCCGCCCCCGTCCACCACGGCCACCTGCTTGACGGAGCCCAGCGGGAACTTCAGCCGCGCTTCGCGCAGGCTGAGGTCGTGGGCCGCCGTGCGGACGTTGGGCTGCATCAGCGTCTTCACCGACAGTTCGCGCATCCAGCCGACGTCGTGGGGGCCGCGGATGGCTTCCCCGCGCAGGTGGAAGCGCCAGGTCGCGAAGGAATAGCCGAACAGTTCGCGCACGATCAGCGACGACACCACCGCGCCGATCAGCGCCGCGATGGTGATGGGGAAGTTGCCGGTGGTTTCCAGCGCCAGCGCCGTCATGGTCACGGGCGCGCCGATCACCCCGGTGCCCAGCGCCGCCATGCCGGTCAGCGCCGCCAGGTCGGGGTCGAAGTCGAGGTCGGGGAAGAGCTGGAAGCCGACGTCGTGGTACAGGCGGCCGATCAGCGCCCCGATCAGCAGCGACGCGTAGAACAGGCCGCCGCGGAAGCCCGAGCCGAGCGACACCGCCGATGCCGCGCCCTTGAGGGCGATGATGCCCAGGATGGTGAGGGGCGCCAGCGAGGCCACGAGGTCGGTCGACATGGCGCCGTGGCCGGCCCCCAGCACCTGCGGGGTCAGGAGGCCCATGCCGCCGATGAGCAGGCCGCCGATGGGCATGCGCCACGGCGCCGGCACCTTGAGGCGGCGGAACAGCGTTTCGCTGCCCGCCACCGACACCATCAGCACGATGCCGGCGAAGCCGCACAGCGCCCCGATGGCGACGATGTGGCCGAGGTCGCCCGCCCCGATGGTGGCGAGCGAGCCGGGGCGGATGAGGAAGCCGCCGTTCTCGAAGTTGCGGGCGATCTGGCTCGCCACCAGCGCCGAGGTGGCGACGGGCGCCAGCGCCGACACCGTGTAGGTGCCGAGGACGACCTCGAACCCGTAGAAGGCGCCGGCCAGCGGCGCCCCGAAGGCCGCCGCGATGGCGCCGGCCGCCCCGCAGGCGACGAGGAGGCGGAGGTCGCCGCGCCGCGCCGCGAGGGCCAGCCCGAGCCGGGACGCCACCGCCGACGAGATCTGGGCGTAGCCGGCTTCGAGCCCGACGGACCCGCCGGTGCCGCAGGACACCACCGTCTGCACGGTGACGAGCAGGCTGCCCGTCAGCGACAAGCGCCCGCCGAACAGCGCGTTGGCCTCGATGGCGTCGGCGAGCCGCCCCGACATGCGCCGGGCGTAGCGCGACAGCGCCATGAGGGCGAAGCCGCCCGCCACGGGGATCAGCAGCGCCCGCCAGCGCGTCAGGTGCAGGGTGGCGCTGAGCCGCTGGCCGTGCGGCAGGTTGAACAGCACCTCGTGCATGGCCTGCACCGCCCAGCCCATCAGGGCGACGAGGCCGCCCGCCGCGACGCCGATCACCAGGGCGGCCAGCACGAGGCCCGCTTCGCGCGTCCGCACGAAGGTGCGCAGCCATGACGGCAGTTGCCTGCCGGAAATCTTCTGCTCGACGTTGGACAAGGCCCGTCCGGCTGGAAGCACGCGGTCCCGCCTTCATCCTCGTCCGCACATGTGCGCGGGATGAACGGGCGACGGGGCCATCCTTTAAAGATCGACCGCCGCGGTGCAACGGCCGATGTGCGAGGGGGCGGCGCCGGGCGGGCTCACGCCCCGTGCGCCGCGGCGGCCCGCTGCCGTTCCCGGTACACCAGGGTCTGGCCTTCGCGGGCCACGAAGGAGCCCGGCAGGGCGGCGGCGAGTTCGGCTTCGATGCCCGCCAGCACGGCGTCGTCGTGGCCCTTGTGGTGGTGGTAGGCCGCCAGCGCCCGGGCGCCCGCGGCCCGGCACAGCGCCACGCCGGCGTTCCAGGTGGAATGGCCCCAGCCGCGGCAGCGCGGAAGCTCGGCTTCGGTGAACATGGCGTCGTAGATGACGAGGTCGGCGTCGCGGCAGAACGCCACCACATCGGCGTCGGGGCCGGCGTCGGCGTGTTCCATGTCGGACACGTAGCACACGCGCCGCCCGGCGTGGTCAAAGCGATAGGCCGTGGCCCCGCCGGGGTGGCGCAGCGGGCAGGTGGCCACCGTCACGCCGTCCTCGAAGGTCAGCGTTTCCCCCGCCCGGAACCCGACGTGCTCGATGCGGCCCGGCAGCACGTCGAGCGTCACGGGGAACAGGGGTGGGGCGAACATGTGATCCAGCGCCGCCTTGGCGCTGTCCCCCCCCTGGTTGCCGCAGAAGATGCGCAGGCAGCCCTTGTCCTTGAGGATCGGCGAGAAGAACGGCAGGCCGGCGACATGGTCGTGGTGGAGGTGGCTGAGCAGGAGGTCGATGCGGCCCGCGCCGGCGCCGAGCAGCGCCATGGCGCGCCCCGCCGCCTCGAAGCCGCTGCCGGCGTCCACGACGAAGAGGCGCCGGCCCAGGCGGACCTCGACGCAGCAGGTGTTGCCGCCGTAGACGACCGTGCCGGGACCCGGCATCGGCAGGGAACCCCGCGTGCCCCAGAACCGCACCGACAGGTCGCCGTCCACGCCCCGTTCAGGCTCCATGGTGTCGCCGCCGTCGCGCCATCGATCGCACTCTTCCCCCCGGCGACCGCCCCCTCGTCCGCTGTCGTTGGGCCGCCGACCGATGGTCGCGCAAGCAGAAGCGTTGCGCAAGTCGCGCGTGGAATTGTCGGACCGTTTCCGTTGGACGGCGCCGGCGGCGCGCGGGCCGGCTCAGGCGGGGTGCCGCGCCATGCCGAGGCAGGAGGTCGCCGCCATGAGCACCAGGCTGAAGGTGCGGATGGTGTTGCGCGACGAACGGTAGCGGCTCGTGACGATGTCGACGAGCTCCTCGAGGATGAGGTCGTTGGCGTCGTCCACCAGCCCGTCGGGCAGGCCGAGGCTGTCGGCGGCGCGGCGGAGCTCCTCCAGGGCCGCCGACACGGTGGCGGGGTGGTTGAACAGCACCATGCGCCACAGGCGGCAGTGCTTGCGCGCCATCGCCACCGTGCCGGCCTCGTCGACCATGCGGGCGTAGCTTTCGACGGCGCGGTCGATGACGATCGGCTCCGCCCATTGCCACATGGTGCGGCGCGCCTCGTCCAGGTTGGCGGACCGGCGGTCGAAGGACGAGAACTCGGGGTGGATCCCCATGGTGCGGCTCCGCGATCGGCCCGACCCCATCGCGCGATCGCCGACGAGCCCCGACCTCCAGTTGCGAGACCGTCCGCGACCCCCGCGGCGAAGCCCCGCTTCGACGCCGGCCCGACGGGCTCCGGATCGACCCGGCGGACGGCCGGCGTCGCGGCGGCGTCGGGTCGATGCGGGACCATCGCGGATCAGGGTAAACGAACGCTCAACGGCACCGCGCCCCGCCGCCGGCGCCCGGCGCCCCCCTTGGCGGCGGCGGCGGCCCGTCCCATGCTCGAAGCCCGTCCCCGCGCCGAGGTTCCGCCGCATGACCGCCCGCCCGCCCCTGCCCCCCTTCACCGCCGACACCGCCGCCGTGAAGGCGCGCCGCGCCGAGGACGCCTGGAACGGGCGCGACCCCGCCGCCGTGGCGCTCGCCTACACGGAGGACAGCGAATGGCGGAACCGCTCCGAGTTCCTCGTCGGCCGCGACGCCATCCGGGCCTTCCTGGAGCGGAAATGGGCGCTGGAGTTGGATTACCGGCTCATCAAGGAGGTGTGGGCCTTCGCGGGAAGCCGGATCGCGGTGCGCTTCGCCTACGAATGGCGCGACGACGCGGGATCCTGGTTCCGCTCCTACGGCAACGAGAACTGGGACTTCGACGCGCAGGGGCTGATGCGCCGCCGCATCGCGTCCATCAACGACCTGCCGATCGCGGCGAGCGACCGCAAGTTCCACTGGCCCGCCGGGCCGCGGCCGGACGGCCACCCGGGCCTGACCGACCTCGGGCTGTGACGCCGGCGGCCCCCTGGTCGGGCCGTCGGGACGTGCCGGGCTTCACCGCGCGGGTGTGGGCAGGCCCACCGTCACGCTGCGGGCATCGCGCGTGAGGACGATGGCGCGGGGCCGGATCTCCGCCACGGTCCAGCCGTCCACGGTGCCCCCCAGGGCCACGTGGATCGGCGCCGCATCCTGGGGCCGACGGACCAGCGCGATGCCGCTCCCGCCCCCGGTGATGACGCCGCTGAGCGTCAGGTCGGGGGGCGGGAGGGGAAGCGCGGCCGGCGCCGGTGCGTCGAGCGGAGCGGGGGGAGCCGCGGGGGGCCGCCGGGTGGGCGAGAACAGCGGCCGCTCGACCATCGCCCGGAACCGGCCGTCCGGCGCGGGATCGGCCCGCGCCGGCACCGGCGGGAAAGCCAGCGCGGCCGCCGAAGCGGCGGCCAGGGCGGCAAACGGCGCGGCGCGGCGCATCGCTCGTGTCACCATGGCCCGCCTCCCGCCCGCGTTTCGCGGCGGGAGCGATAGCACGGCGGGCCCCCCGGCGCGACGGCGGCACCGGCGGCCGCGGGACGCCGGCGCGGCGCTCCCTGCGACATATTCACAGCCAAACTGTCATGGAGTGATGTATTTCTGCCACAAGATTGGGCTGGCCGCACAGAATTTCGACGCCTTTCGGCCTGCATCTTGTCAGGGCTCTTTCCACCGCTAGCCTAACTCGGGGCACGGGAGTTCATCGATGGAAGGCTGGTCAGCGCCATCGGACCGAAGCACCAGGGAGACGAAGAGCATGTCTGACAACAAAGACCTCGAAGCCGCCATCGCCAAGCCGACCATCGACCTCGAAGCCGGCCGCCGCGCCTTTCTGAAGACCGCCGGCATGGGCACCGCCCTCGCGGCGCTCGCGGCCGTCGGTTCCGGCGAGGCCCAGGCGGCCACCGCCGACTACGACGTGGCGATCCTGAACTTCGCCCTCAACCTCGAATATCTCGAGGCCGAATTCTATCAGCGCGCCGTGTACGGCGTCGGCCTGCCGTCGAGCCTGACGGGCGGCATCGGCACGCAGGGCGGCGGCGTCCGCGGCGGCAGCAAGGTGCCGTTCAAGAATTCCGTGGTCCAGAGCCTCGCGGCCGAGATCGCCAACGACGAGAAGAACCACGTCATCTTCCTGAAGAACGCGCTGGGCAGCCAGGCGGTCGCCGAGCCGGTCATCTCGCTCGACTCGTCCTTCACGGCGCTGGCCCAGGCCGCCGGCATCCCGGGCACGTTCAACCCCTACGCCGACGACACCAGCTTCCTGCTCGCCGCCTACGTGTTCGAGGACGTCGGCACCACCGCCTACAACGGCGCGGCGCCCTTCATCACCAACAAGAGCTACCTCGCGGCCGCGGCCTCCATCCTGGCCGTCGAGGCCTATCACGCCGCCACCATCCGCACGACGCTGTTCTCCCAGCAGAACGGCACCGTGACGGGCATCACCGGGCTGATCTCGAACCTCCGGGCGAAGCTGTCGCAGGCGGCCGACGACCAGGGCATCGGCGCCAGCGAGAGCACGCTCGACGGCGGCTTCCCGTCCCCGGTCAACATCACGCCGACGGACCCGAACGGCCTCGTCTTCGCCCGCACGCCCCGCCAGGTTCTCAACGTGGTGTACGGCGGCATCGGCGCGTCGAGCGGCGTGTTCTTCCCGAACGGCGCCAACGGCGGCCCGGGCTTCAACGCCCTGCTGAAGGCCACCGGCGGCTAGTCCACACGGCAACACGGCCGGCGCCCTGCGCCGGCCCTTCCGGGGGGCGGACGGCCGCGAGGCCGCCCGCCCCTTCTATTTCGGCGCCGCCGCACCCGGCCGCCAGAAGGCGCCGAGCGTCAGGCTCATCCGGAGCCGCGGCGATTGCGGGTCGCCCAGGGCCGCCTGGTCGACCTCGGCGGGCTCGATCGCGAGGCCGTCGACCAGCACGGTCGGGGTGCCGCCCTCGAGCCTGACCAGGAAGGCCTGCAGGGCATCGTTCGGCCCTTCCACCACCGCCTGGTCCTCGATGCGGGTGCCGAGGCCGGCATCCGCGCCGCCCGGCTCGTCCGGCTTGGCGTCCGCCCGGTTCGACAGGAGCGACAGGCCCGCCGCGGCGGCGAGCGCGCGCAGGTTCGAGTCGACGGCCGCCGCCGCCAGGGTGGCGCTGTCGGCCGCCACGAAGGGATCGGCGAGGCGCGCCGCGGGGGCCACCTGGGCGCGCCGGCTCGCCGCGACGCCGCGCTCGAGCAGGTCCGCCTTGGCGTCCCGCTCCTCGCCAGCCGCCGACAGGTCGGCCCAGCTCGCCCCGACGGCGGCCAGCGCGCCGAGCAGAAGCGCCCCGAGCAGCAGGGTGGCGCCGAGCGGCCGGCCGAGGGTGATGGAAACGTTGCGCGGCGTCACGGCGCGGCCCGCGCCACGGGGGAAGCGGCGTCGCCCTGCGGCGGCCCGGCATGGTCGGACCGCGGCGGCAGGGCCTTCATCTCCAGCGTGAAGCGGTCGCCGCCGCCCGCCTCGGCCCGCGTCGTCGCGGCACCGAAGGCCACGGCCGCGAAGTCGCCGGAGGTTTCGAGCGCGGGCACCAGCGCCGACGGCTCGCCCGACACGCCCGCCACCGTGACGTGGTCGCCGTCGATCGACAGCGCGGTGAGGTGGGCCGAATCCGGCAGGGCGGCCGACAGGGCGTCGATCACGGCGACGGCCGACGGCCGCGCTTCCCGCAGGGCCCGCAGCTTCCCGGCCGCAGCGCCGCCGGGGTCGGCGGCCCGCCGCTCGCGCGCCAGCACGGCCTTGCGCCCGTCGAGCACGCGGTCCTGCTCGTCGATGTCGTCGCGCACCTGGGCGCCCTGCCATTGCAGCACGCCGACGAGGGCCACGGCGGCGAGGGCCAGCGCGCCGAGCCCCCCCACCACGCCGCGGCGCAGCGCGGCGGCTTGGTGCGACCGCCCCCCGCCGATCGAGATGGCGGCAGCCCCGGCGGGGTCGTCGGCGCCGCGAAGCCGCACCCCCTTCGGGTGCAGCGGTTCCACGGCGGCGAGCGCGCGGGCGACGAGCCGCTTCGGCATCACCGCCACCGCCACGGCGAGGCGGGCCGGATCGTCCGGCATCGGGCGGTCGAGGATGCGGTAATGCGTGTCGCCGACGCGCCACGGCGTCACGCGCTCGATCTGGTGGCGCACGAAGGCGTCGAGGAAGGGCCGGCTCGCCAGCGCCACGGGGTCGAGTTCGCGGCGCGCGATCCAGGCCGCGGGCACCACCACGTCCACGGCGGCGCCCGCCAGGCGGCGCGGCAGGTCGGCGGGCTCGAACAGGGCCGGCCCGTCGCCGGGCGTCAACCGGCCGAGCCGGGCCCCGTCGGCGCCCAACACGGCGACCTCGGGACCGCCGAACTCGATGCGGACCGGCGCCGCACGGCGCGCGCGGTCGAGCCCCCACAGCAGGGCCTCGACGAGCCCCTCGACGAACCAGGTCCACCACGTCCCGAGCTTGCTCAGCATCGATGCACCATCAGGGCAGCACGCGCCACGACACCACGACCGGCAGGGCATTCCCGCCGCCCGGCCCGGGCGGGGCGCCCGGCGGCGGGCTCGAAGCCCCCGGCGGGGGCGCCCCGGAGGGCGGGTCGGCGGGAGGCGCCAGGACGATCTCGTAGCGCCGCTCGTAGCGGTTCGCCACCCGCACCCGCGCCACGGCCCGCACGGCTTCGGAATCGGTGAAGCCGACGAAGTCGCGCGACGGGATCGGGAGCAGCGCCAGCGCCGATTCCTTGTCGACGAACCCCGCCCGCCGGCGCCGCAGGTAGTCGTCGGCCCGCTCGTCGCCGCCGAGCAGCGCCATCAGCACCGTGCGGTCGGCCAGGACGGGATCGACGGTGGCGGCGCCGCTGCTCACCGTCAGCGACGGCAGCACGCGGCGCGCCAGCGCGTCGGACAGGCCCCAGTCGGCCGCGACTTCGGACAGGTCGCGGATCGCGGCGGGGCCGGACGCGGCCTTGGGCTTGGCGGCCGGCCCGAGGGCATCCACGGAAGCGCGGATCGCCGCCAGCCCGCCGAGCGGCGGGGCGGAGCCGTCGCCCCCGCCGGGCTGGGCCGGCTTGGCGCGGGCCGCCGCCTCGGCGCGGAACCGCGCCACGCGGGCCGCGACGGCGGCGGCCTCCGAGGGCTCGGCGCCGCAGGCGGCGAGGAGCGCCGCCACCAGCGGCACCGGCGCCGCGTTGGCATCCACGCGGGCCGATTCCGACAAGTAATCGATCGTCACGTCGGCGCCGGGCAGCCGGAGCCCGATGGCCCCGCCGCGCTTCGCCGCGGCGTCGCCGGTGGCGAGGCGGTAGGCCAGCGCGTCGGCGGCGCCGCGGCCGAGCGCGTCGGCCCGCACGCCGTCGGCGAAGACCGCGGCGGCGCGGGCCCCGCTGAGGCCCGTCCGCATGGCGCTCGCCGCCAAGGTCGCCAGAAAGGCGGAGAACATCAGCACGACGAACAGCGCGGCCCCGCGCCGCGGGTCGCGCGCCGGGACCCGGGCCGCCGTCACCACGGGAACAGCCCGGCATCGCGCAGCGGCGGAGCCAACACGAGCACCAGCCAGGCGGCGGGCGCCAGGAAGGCGCCGAAGGGCACGGCGGTGTCGCGCAGGGTGCCGCCGCGGCGGGTGGCCAGCAGCACCGCGATGGCGCCGAGCGCCGCGACCTCCAGCGCCAGCGCGGCGTCGGCCGGCGTCAGCGACACCGCGCAGGCGCCGGCGAGCTTCACATCGCCGAAGCCGAGCGCGTCGCGCCCCCCGGCGCGGAAGGCCGCCCCGATGGCCCAGAAGACCGCGAAGGCCCCCGCGCCGGCCGCGGCAGCGTCGCGCAGCGCGGCGGAGGCCGCGGCGATCCCCTCGCCCGACAGCCAGGGCACCCCGGCGGCCGTCGCCAGGCCCAGGGCCGCGAGGGCGAGCGAGGCTTCGTCGGGGATGACGAAATGCAGGCGATCGGAGTGCACGACCGCCACCGCGACCGCCCAGAAGGCGAGCGCCGCGGCGAGCATCAGGGCCGCCGCCCTCTCGCCGCCGCCGGGCGACAGGACCGGCGGCAGGAGCACCGCCAGGGCCAGGGCCCAGCCGGCCAGCAGCGCCGCCCATTCGGCCCGCCGCCAGGGCGTCGGTGCGGCGTCGCCGAGGGTCGCGGGGGCTTCGGCCGGGAAGCAGCGCATGGCGCCCGCCCGTCAGTAGCGGCGGACGATCGGCCGGTCGGGCGTGCGCTGCATCGACTGGAGCCGGTCGTGGAACTCTTCCGTCACCTGCTCGGCGTCGGCGGCGTTGGAGATGATCTGCGGCTTGATGAAGATGATGATCTCGGTGCGGTTCACCGCCGAATCGTGGCTGGTCAGCAGGTCGTTGAGGAAGGCGATCGAGCCGACGCCCGGGATGCCGGACCGGTCGTTGGAGCGCGTGTCGCTGATCAGGCCCGCCAGCATCACGGTTTGGCCGTTCGACACCGCCACGGAGGAGCGCACGCGACGCTGGGAGATGGTGGGCGTGAGGGTGGACGAGTCGGTCGCCACCACGGCGCTCACCTGCTGCTCGATGTCCAGCGTGACGACGCCGTTGGCGTTCACCTTGGGCAGGACGTTGAGGATGATGCCGGTATCCTTGTAGTCGACGTTGTTGACCACGGGGGACAGCGAGTTTTCCGTGGACTGCGCCGTGCGGGTGAGGATGGGCACCTGGTTGCCGACCTGAAGGACGGCGGGCTGGCGGTCCAGCACCACCAGCGACGGCGACGACAGGATCTTGACGCTGGTGTAGCCCTGCAGCGCGTTGACCAGGACGCGCGGGCTCGCGAGGCCGCCGGCGAGCAGGTTCAGCCCGGCCGTGTTGAGGCTCGACACCTGGAGGTTCTGCGCGCCGCTGAGCCCCAGCGTGCGGTTGCCCTGCAGGAAGAACTGCACGCCGTACTGGAGCTGGTCGGTCAGCGTCACCTCGGCGATGGTGGCCTCGATGTCGACCTGCACGGGCTGCCGGTCCATCTGGTGGATGGCGCGCTCGATGAGCTTGTAGTCGGGCGCGCTGGCGTTGATCAGCAGCGAGTTGCTGTTGGGGTCCGCGGTGACGCGGACCTTGGCGCCGCCCCCGGCACCGCCGCCGCCGCGCAGCGCGGCGGTGTCGGCGCTCGACGCCGCCGCGGAGCCCCCGCCCCCGCCGCCGCTCGCCATGGCGGCCTTCAGCACCCCGAAGGGCGAGCCCGCGCCGCCGTTGGCGGCATCCGCCCCGCCGCCGCCGCCGAGGGTCGCGCCCGTTCCCGAGCCGGTGCCGGTCCTGGTGCCGCCCGTGGCGGGCGCCTGGCTCGACACGGAGCCGTAGCCGCTGGGCTCGAGCTGGTCCTTGTCGGAATCGCCCTGGGACGAGCCGCCGCCCCCGCCCGAGCCGAACAGGTCGTTCAGCGCCGCCGCCACGGCCTTGGCCTGGGCATATTGCAGCTTGTAGACCTTGACGCCGCCGGCCCCCGCGTCGCCGCGGTCGAGCCGCGCGACCCATTTGCGCACGAGGTCGATGCCGCCGCCCGTGCGGGCCACCGCCAGCACGGCGTTGGCCCGCGTCATGGGCTGGAGCTGGATGGCGCCCTGCGCCATGCCGCCCTCGCCGCTGTCGATGATGCGGTTGAGCTCGGAGATGATCGTGTCGGGCGCGGTGTTGGCGACCGGCAGGATGGCGACCGACTTCGAGCGGAGCCAGTCGACGTCGACCGTGTTGGCGGCCTCGATGGCGGAGCGGCGCTCGGACGCCGTGCCGGTGATGATGACGAGGTTGGTGCCCGGATCGGTCTTGATCGAGCCCGGGCGGCTGCCGAAGCCTTCCAGCAGCTTGCCGAGGTTCGCGGCCGGCATGTAGCGGGCGGTGATGACCGAGGTGCCGTAGCCTTCCCCGACCTCGCGGCCCGTCACGGTGCCGATGCCGCCGGGGTCGGCGGTGGGCACCACGCGGTACAGGTCCTGGTCCTTGACCACGGTGGCGCCGAGGCTCGACAGCGCCGTTTCCAGCAGCGGCACGAGCCGGGCCTTGGCGACGGGCTGCGACGACGTCAGCGTGACCTGCCCGACCACGCGCTTGTCGACGAGGAAGTTGGCGTGGAGGATGTCGCCGAGGATCGCCTTGGCGACCGCGCCGACATCGGCGCTTTCGAAGTTGAGCTGGTAGCCGTTGCCGGCGGGCGTCACGCCGTCGACCGTCGCCACGGCCTCGGCGGGCGAGGCGGCGTCGGCCGCGCTCACCGCCACGGCGGCGGCGGGCGGCGCGGCGCCGGACGCCGCCGCCGAGCCGCGGTACATGGCGGCAT
Source organism: Lichenibacterium minor (assembly GCF_004137685.1). Taxonomy (GTDB): domain Bacteria; phylum Pseudomonadota; class Alphaproteobacteria; order Rhizobiales; family Beijerinckiaceae; genus Lichenihabitans; species Lichenihabitans minor. The sequence continues at coordinate 39,302 of NZ_QYBB01000009.1, forward strand.
CCTGGCGCGGCGAACCGGTCAGGTCGCCGTAGCGGCCCTTGGGGATCGGGCCGCGGGCGGCGAAATCCGGGCTGGGGATGTTGTCGGCGCCCGTGGCGCCGAGATTCGGCGACAGCGGCCCGTCACATCCCGCCAGCGCCAGGGCCCACAGGCCCAGCGCGACGGTCCCAAGTAACCGGCGGCCGCGCGATTGGGGTGAAACCGTGTCTGTCAAGCATCGATTCCGAAGAGGGACCGCACCGGCGCCGTCTTTTTTTGGACTAGACGAGGAATTTAACGTTAGAGTAACGCCCAGATGCTGTCCAGATCGCCGGGTCCCCTGCCGCCATGAGCCATCAGGCATTCGCTGAAAAATTGGTTAACATCGGGCTGCTGACGCCCGGGCAGATCGAGCCCGCGCGGCCCGAGCGCGGCGGCCGGGTCGCCTGGGGCAAGCGGCTGCTCGCGGCGTCGCGCCTGCGGCCGGGCGACTTTGCCGACCTGCTGGCCGAAGCGCAGAACCTGCCCCGCGCCCGGCTCGACGCGCTGCGCCGCGGCACGTCGCTGGCGTCGGAATTCTCCGTGCCCTTCCTGCACGAGGTGGGGCTGTTCCCGTATCGCGCCGCCGACGGCAGCCTCCGCCTCGCCGCCGCCGACCCCTTCGACGCCGACGCCGTGGACGCCGTGACGATGACGCTCGGCGGCGAGGTGGTGCTCGAAGTGGCCTCCTTCGAGGACGTCGAGATCGCGCTCGACGCCGAAGTCCGGCCCGAAGGCGACGACGCCAAGGAGGACGCGCCCGACGCGGGCCCCGACAATTCCGACAGCCTGCGCGACCTCGCCAGCGGCGCCCCGGTGGTGCGGGCGCTCGACGACGTGTTCGACCAGGCGGTGTCGCTCCGGGCGTCGGACATCCATTTCGAGCCGCTCGGCCGCGACATCCAGGTGCGGGTGCGCGTCGACGGCGTGCTGAGGACGATCCCCGCCCCGCGCTCGGCGCCGGCGCGCGCCATCGTGTCGCGCATCAAGATCCTGGCCGGGCTCAACATCGCGGAGCACCGCCAGCCGCAGGATGGGCGCATGCGCATCAAGGTGCGGGCGCGGGACTTCGACGTCCGCGTCGCCACCATGCCGACCACCCGCGGGGAAGCCGCGATCCTGCGCCTGCTCGACCGCGGCGGCCGGCTGCCCGCCTTCGCCGACCTCGGCTTCAACCCGCGCGACCGCGCCGTGCTGGCCGACAAGCTGACGCAGCCCCACGGCATGATCGTGGTGACGGGGCCGACCGGCTCCGGCAAGACCACAACGCTGACGGCGGCGCTGGCCTCCCTCAACGATTCCACCCGCAAGATCCTCACCGTCGAGGACCCGGTGGAATACGAGATCGAGGGGGTGAACCAGAGCCAGGTGCGCCCCGCCGTGGGGCTCACCTTCGCGACGGCGCTGCGCGCCTTCATGCGGCAGGACCCCGACGTCATCATGGTGGGCGAGGTGCGCGACCCCGAGACCGCCAAGATCGCCGTCCAGGCGTCGCTGACCGGCCATCTCGTGATGACGACGCTGCACACCAACACGGCGGCGGCGGCCGTGACGCGCCTCGTCGACATCGGCGTGGAGCGCTACCTCATCGCGTCCACGCTGTCGGCCGTGGTGGGGCAGCGGCTGGTGCGCACGCTCTGCCTCGAATGCCGCCGGCCGTTCACGGTGACGGCCGAGGACGTGGCCCGCAACCCGCGCATCGCCGGGCTGGGGCTCCAGGCCGGCACGGCGCTGTTCGAGCCCGTCGGCTGCGAGCGCTGCGGCGGCACCGGCTACCGGGGGCGACGCCCGATCTTCGAATGCTTGGAGATCACCGAAGCGGTGCGGCGGGAAATCCTGGCCGGCGCCGACGACGCCGCCATCGAGCGGGCCGGCATCGCGGGCGGCATGGCGACGCTGGTCGAGGACGGCAAGGCCCGCGCCCTCGAAGGGCTGACCTCCGTCGACGAGGTGTTCCGCGTGGCGGCGCTGCGGTGACGGGCGCCGTGCCGGCGCTGGACGCGAGGCGCGGCCCCCGCCCCGGCCGGGCCGGCTGATGGCGCGCTTCCGCTACACCGCCGTCGGCCCCGACGGGCGCGCCATGGCGGGCGAGATCGAGGCGCCCGACCCGGCCGCCGCCGCCGCGGATTTCGGCACGCGCGGCGTCATGCTGCAGTCGCTCGACCGGCTGAAGGAGGACGGCACGGGCCTGCTGTCCTCGCCGCCGAGCCCGCGCGCCATCACGCGCTTCCTCGGCGAGCTCGCCCTGATGCTGCGCTCCGGCCTGCCGCTCGACGAAGCGCTGGCGCTGAGCGCGGAAGGCCAGCCCGCGAGGCTCGGCCGCATCGTGCTCGGCGTGCGGCGCGAGGTGCTGGGGGGCGCGAGCTTCGTCCAGGCGCTGGAGCGCCACCCGGAAGTGTTCACCAGGGATGTCGTCGCGATGGCGCGGATCGCCGACGCGACCGGCGACCTCGCGGGCGTGTTCGCCGCCGTGGCGGCGCAGCGCGAGCGCAACCACCGCCTGGCCGAGAAGGTGACGGGCTCGCTGCGCTACCCGGCCTTCCTCGTCGTGTCCGCCGTGGGCGTGCTGGTCTTCTTCCTGGTCAACGTCATCCCCAACTTTTCCGGCCTGTTCGCGGATTCGGGCAGCGACCCCGGCGCGCTGGTGCGCTTCGTGCTCGCCCTGTCGGACGGGCTCATCGCCAACGAGACGAACCTGGAAGCCGGGCTCGCCGGGCTGCTGCTGCTCGGGTTCCTGGCGTGGCGCACGGCGTCGGTGCGCCGCGCGCTCTTCGCCGGCTTCCTGCGCCTGCCCGGCATCCGCAACATCTGGGGCCTGTGGCGGACGTCGCGATTCCTGTCCAACCTGTCGGTGCTGCTCGGCCAGGGCGTGCCCCTGACGGAAGCCCTGAAGGTGCTGGAGGACGCCGTCGGGGCGGACGGCCGCGCCATGCTGGCCACCGTCGGCGACGCCGTGCGGCGCGGCGGGCGTTTGCACGAGGCCCTCGCTCAGGTAAAGCTGCTGCCGCCGGTGGCGACCCGCATGGTGCGCATCGGCGAGGAGACGGGCGAGCTGTCCAAGGTCGCGGGCGAAGCCGGCGGCCTCTACGCGGTGCAGCTCGAGAAGAGGCTCGACGCCCTGTCGGCGGTCATCGGGCCGACCGCGATCGTGTTCATCGCGGGGCTGATCGGCGGGCTGATGGTCACCATCATGTCGGCCCTGGTCAGCGTCAACCAGGCGGTGCTGTAGATGACGGACGGGATGGACGGGCGGGTGTCGGCCGGCACGGGGATCGCGCTGCGCGACCGCGCCGGGCGGCTGCGGCGGGTGGCGGTGCGCACGGCGGGCTTCACCCTGGTCGAGATGCTGGTGGTGCTGGCCATCATCGGGTTGCTGGTGGGGCTGGTCGCGCCGCGCGTCTTCGGCCAGCTCGCCGAAGCCAAGGTCCGCACCGCCCACATCCAGATCGAAAGCTTCAAGAACGCCCTCGACCTGTTCTACCTCGACGCCGGCCGCTACCCGACGACCCAGGAAGGCCTGCAGGCGCTGAACACCCGGCCGTCCAACGTGGCGAGCTGGGGCGGCCCCTACGTCAAGGGCACCAACGTGCCGAAGGACCCCTGGAACCGCGCCTACAATTACCGGGCGCCGGGCGGCAACGGCCGCCCCTACGACATCACCTCCGACGGGCCCAACGGCAAGGGAGGCGAACCCGATGGCGCGAACCAGATCGCCAGCTATTGAGCGGCCGGCCGACTCGTCGCGGGGCGGCTACGTCCTGATCGAGGCGCTGGCCGCGCTGGCGATCACGATCCTGCTCCTGTCCTTCGCCTACCCGCTGGTGGCGGGGGGCACGACGCCGCCGCGGATGCTGGCGCTCGTCAGCTCCTCCGTGTCGCTGCTGCGCGACGCCCGCACGGCCGCGATGGCGAGCGGAAAGCCCGTCGCGGCGCGGTTCGACGCCGGCCGCCGTCGCCTGTCCGCGCGGAACGCCGGCGTGACGATCCCCGCCGACGTCGCCTTCAGCCTCACGGCGGGCGGCAACTGCCGCACCGGCGAAGGCGCCGCCGCCGTGCTGTTCCGGCCGGACGGGTCCGGCTGCGGCGCGGTGCTGCGCTTCGCGAAGGGGCCGCAGGTGCTGCGGGCGCGCGTCAACTGGGCGGACGGCCATGTCGACGTCGTCCAGGGCGGGTAGAGGGAGCCGGCGCGGCTTCACGCTGGTCGAAGCGCTTGTGGCGCTGGTCGTGGCCGGGCTGGTCCTGCCGGCGCTGGCGCGCGCCATGGGGGGCGCCTGGAGCGCGACGCGCGCGCCCATGGACGTCGTGTCGGCCATCGTGCTGGCCCGCGACGTCGCCGAAGGCGGCGCGGTTCCGCCCGACGCGCGGGGTCGCGGCTACGCGGCCGAGCGGCGCGACAGCGCCGCGACCGTGCTGGTGCTGGCGTCCGACGTCGCTCCCGCGCCGCGCGACGCCGGCAAGGGCGAGGACGCGTCCGACCTCCACCCGGAAGCCACGCCGTCCGCCATCAGGCTGGCCGTGCCGAAGGGCCTCGGCGGGCCGCCGCCCGGCGCGGCGCCGAGCGTGCAGCTCCGGCGCGTGTCCGTGTCGGTCCGCACGCCCGCGGGGCGGCGTGTGACGCTCGACACCGTGAAGGTCGCCGATGCGCCGAACTGACGCCCGTCGGTCCCGCGACCCGCGCGCCGGCTTCACGCTGATCGAGGTGCTGGCCGCGCTGGTGGTGACGGGGGCCGTCGTGGCGGTGGTGCTGCCCTACGCGGCCCGCCTCGCGACCCATTGGTGGATCGGGGAAGCGACGGTGGAAGCGGCGGACGGCTGGATGCAGGCGGTGAGCCGCATGGGGGACGACGTGGCCCAGGCGGTGCCCTACGGGCTCGGCGACGGCGACGGCGCGCCGGCCGCGGCGTTCCAGGCCGGGCCGGACGGCATCGCCTTCGTGCGGCCGGCGCTGGGCGGGGGCGCGGCGCTCGAAGCCGTGAGCTACGAGGTGCGCGCGTCGCCCGCCGGCGGCGCGCTGGTGCGGCGGAGCCGACCCTTCGACCCGGCCACCTTCGGGCGCGGCGTGGGCGGCACGTCGGCGACGCTGCTCGACGGGCCGTTCCGCTTCCGCATCGTGGAAGTGGCGGCGGACGGCAGCCGGCGCCGCGGCTGGGCCCCGGCGGACGGCATGCCGGCCGCGGTGGAACTGTCCGCGGAGGGGACGGGGCGCGCGCCCGTGCCCGCCGCCCCCGTGCTGATGCCGATCCCCGCGCGCGCGCCCGCGGTGGCGAGATCGGCGGCCGCGGGCGGGAAAGGCTGAAACCCGCGGACCGCGGCCGACGGCGCCGGCCCGCGCCGCTTCACCCGTCCGCCAGCGCCCGGATCGTCACGGCGTTGTCGTGCACCGCGGCGCCGCCGAGCGGGGGCGGCGCGTCGGCGCCCGTGAGGGTGTTGATGCCGCGGCCGTCCGCGTGGGCGCCGTTGGGCCAGATCGATTCGGCGATCAGCACGCCGCGCCGCACCCCGTCGAACAGCTTGGCGTGGAGCCGCACCGCGCCGCGCGCGTTCGACAGCTCCACCGCCGTGCCGTCGCCGATGCCGAGGGGTGCCGCATCCTCCGGGTGGATCATCACGCTCGGCCGCTCCTCTTTGGCGAGGCCCGTGCGGGTTTCGGTGAAGGAGGAGTTGAGGAAGTTGCGCGCCGGGCTCGTCGTCATGCGGAACGGATGCGCGGCATCGGCCTCCTCGATGACGGCCCAATGGTCGGGGAAGGCCGGCATGGCGGACGCGTCGCCGCCGCCCGGCATGGCCGCCGCGGCGCCGGCCCAGTCGGGCCGGAACCGGAACCGCCCGTCCGGCCAGCCGAAGCCGTCGCGGAAATGCGCCCGGCCGGGATCTTGAGCGCAGTCGATCCAGCGCGCGTCCTCGAGCGCGGCCAGGCTGCCGCGCCCGGACGCCCGCAGCGTGTCGTCGATGAGGTCGCGGGCGCTCAGCGCGAAGGACGGGTGGTCGACGCCGAGGCGCCGCGCCAGGCCGGCCAGCACCTCGTGGTTCGACAGGCAGTCGCCCGGCGGCTCGATGAGCTTGGGGCCGAGCAGGATGTGGGTCTGGCCGCCGGCCTGGTACACGTCGTCGTGTTCGACGAACATGGTCGCCGGCAGCACGAGGTCGGCCATGCGGCTCGTGTCCGTCATCACCTGCTCGTGCACCACGGTGAACAGGTCCTCGCGGGCGAAGCCGCGCTTCACCACCTCCTGGTCGGGCGCCACCGACACGGGGTTGGTGTTCTGGATCAGCAGCGCCGTCACGGGCGGCCCGCCCCGCAGCGCCGCGGCGTCGCCGGTCAGCACCGCGCCGATGCGCGACTGGTCGAGGCTGCGGACGGACGGATCGCGCAGGTCCAGCCCCTCGATGGCGCGCTTGTCCCAACCGAACATGCCGGAATTGGTGTGCAGCGCGCCGCCGCCCTCGCGGTCCCAGGCGCCGAGCACCACCGGCAGGCAGGTCACGGCATGCATCGCCACGGCGCCGTTGCGCTGGCGCGCGAAGCCGTAGCCGATGCGGAAGAAGGTCGCGGGCCGGGCCCCGATGAGATGCGCGAAGGCGACGATGTCGGCGGCCGGCACGCCGCAGATGGCGGACGCCCATTCGGGCGTGCGGGACGCGAGGTGGGCTTCCAGGCCCGCGGGGTCGTCGGCGTAGCGGGCCATGTAGGCACGGTCGGCGAAGCCGTCGCGGAACAGGACGTGCATGACGCCGCAGGCCAGCGCGGCATCCGTGCCGGGGCGGACGAGGAGCTTCACGTCGGCCTGCTTCATCGTGGCGTTGTCGTACACGTCGACCGCCACGATGGGGGCGCCCCGGGCCTTGCGGGCCTTCACGGCGTGGGTCATGACGTTGACCTGGGTCACCACCGCGTTGGTGCCCCACAGCACGACGCAGTCGGAGCGCTCCATCTCGCGCGGGTCGAGGCCCGTCATGCGGCCGTGGCCGGCCTTGTAGCCGGCCCAGGACAGGGCCGTGCAGATGGTGGAATACTGGTCCGAATAGCGCTTGGCGTGGCGCAGGCGGTTGATGCCGTCGCGCTGCACGAGGCCCATGGTGCCGGCGTAATAGTAGGGCCACACGCTTTCGGCGCCGTGCCGCGCTTCCGCGGCGGCGAGCCCCTCGGCGGCGCGGTCCAGCGCTTCCTCGATGCCGATGGCGCGGAACTGGTTCGAGCCCTTCGGGCCGGTGCGCAGCAGCGCCGTCGTCAGCCGGTCCGGGTTGTGCACGCGCTCGGCGTAGCGCGCCACCTTGGCGCAGATGACGCCCGCCGTGTAGCTGTTCTCCGCCGCACCGTAGACGCGGCCCATCGTGCGCGGGTCGAGCACCTCGACCTCCAGCGCGCAGGTGGACGGGCAATCGTGCGGGCAGGCCGTGGCGCGGCGGGGCGGCTTCAGCGGGGCGTTCACGGGCGACGGCTCCTGGACGGATCAGGCGCGGCCGGCGCGGGCCGCGAGGCGGGCCTCGAGGAGGCCGAGCGCATCATAGACCAGCACGGCGAGCAAGCCCACGATGATGCCGCCTTGCAAGATGAAGGCCGTGTTGCCCGTCCCGAGCCCCGCCAGGATGACCTCGCCCAGGCCCTTGGCGGCGACCGTCGACCCGATGGTCGCGGTGCCGATGTTGATCACGGCCGAAAGCCGGATGCCCGCCAGGATGAGCGGCATGGCCAGCGGCAGCTCGACGGACAGGAAGCGCCGGCGCGGGTCGAGGCCCATGCCGCGCGCGGCGTCCATCACGGCGGCGGGCACGCCGTCGAGGCCCGCCACCGTGTTCTCGAAGATCGGCAGCAGCCCGTAGAGCACGAGCGCGATGAGGGTCGGCTCCAGCCCGAAGCCGACCAGCGGCACCGCCACGGCCAGCACCGCCACGGGCGGGAACACCTGGCCGACGTTCACCAGGGTGCGGCTGAGCGGCAGGAAATCGCGCCCCGACGGGCGGGTGACCAGCACGCCCAGCACCACCGCCACGATGGCGCTCGCGGCCGTCGACCCCGCCACGAGCGCGACGTGGTCGAGCGTGAGCTGGAGCAGGCTGCCCTGGTCGTAGATGGCGGGAGCGCCGTCCTCCGCGAGGAGCCGGAACGCGGGGGCGAACAGGCGCGGGGCGAGGACGAGCAGGAGCAGCAGCGCCGCGGCGCAGAGCCGCCCGGCGATCGCCGCCGGCGACGCGCGCCGGACGGCCCGGGTCCCCGCGACGCGCAGCGTTTCGCCCGAGCGGCTCACGCGGGGCGCCCGGCGCGGCGCAGCACGGCGGACAGCGTGAGGCGGCCGCGCGGGGCGCCGTCGGCTGCGACGACGGGGAGGCTGTCCACCCCCCGCCACAGCAGCAGGCCGAGCGCGTCCCGAAGGTCGAGCGTTTCCGGAACGGGGGCGACGTCGGCCCCGACGTCCGCGGGGCCGTCGTCCCGGGCGTCGGCCACCGTCAGCAGCGACAGGAGCTGGAACGGGCGGTCCGCTCCCCCCATCAGGCGCTCGACGTAGCCCGGCGCGGGGCGGGCCAGCAGCTCGGCCGGGGGCGCGTATTGCAGGAGGCGGCCGCGCTCCATCACGCCGATGCGGTGCCCGAGCCGGATCGCCTCCTCCATGTCGTGCGTGACCAGCACCACCGTGATGCCCAGGCGGCGCTGCAGGGCGACGAGGTCGTCCTGCGCCTTGGCGCGGATGAGGGGGTCGAGCGCCCCGAAGGGCTCGTCCATGAGGAGCAGCTTCGGTTCGGCCGCCAAGGCGCGCGCCACGCCGACGCGCTGCTGCTGCCCGCCCGACAGCTCGTGCGGGAGCTTCGCGGCGTAGACGTCCGGATCGAGGTCGAACAGGCGCAGCAGTTCGTCGACGCGGCGGGCGATGCGCGCCCGGTCCCAGCCCAGCAGGGCCGGGACGGTGGCGACGTTGCGCGACACGGTCCAGTGCGGGAACAGGCCGTAGCCCTGGATGACGTAGCCGATGCCGCGGCGCAGGGCCTCGCCCGGCACGGAAGCCGCGTCGCGCCCGTCGATCCGCACCGTGCCGGCGGAAGGCTCGATCAGGCGGTTGATCATGCGCAGCAGGGTCGACTTGCCGCTGCCCGAAGCGCCCACCAGCGCCGTCACGGTGCCGGCTTCGACCCGCAGCGACACGTCGTCCACCGCCAGGGTGTCGCCGAAGCGGCGCGAAACGCCCTCGATCTCGATCACGCGGGGGTCCTCCCGGCGGCCTCGGCTGCGGCGTCGAGCAGGACCGCGGCGGTGAAGGCCAGGACCACGGTCGGCACGGCGCCGAGCAGCACCAGGTCGATCGCCGCCTGGCTGGTGCCCTGGAACACGAAGGTGCCGAAGCCGCCGCCGCCGATCAGCGCCGCGACGGTGACGAGCCCGATGTTCTGCACCAGGACGATGCGGACGCCGGTGAGGATGACGGGCGCGGCCAGCGGCAGCTCGACGGCGCGAAGCCGCCGCGCCCCGCCCATTCCCATGCCGCGCGCGGCCTCGACCGCGTCGCGCGGGACGCCGTCGAGCCCCACCGCGGTGTTGGCGACGACCGGGAGCAGCGCGTAGAGGAATAGCGCCAGCCCGGCCGGCGCCGCCCCGATGCCGCGGATGCCGAGCGCGCCCAAGAACGGCACCGCCCCGGCGAGCAGGCCCAGCGGCACCATCATCAGCCCGTACATGGCGATCGACGGGATGGTCTGGATCACGTTGAGGGCGGGCAGCGCCGCGCCGCGCAGCCGGGGCATGCGCGCGCAGGCGACGCCGAGCGGCAGCCCGACCAGGAGGGCGGCGAACAGCGAGCCGAAGGCCAGCCCCCCGTGGGTGACGGCTTCCGCCCAGAATCCGTCGCGATGGGCGGCATATTCCTTGAGGATCGACAGGCCGTTCCACCATCCCGAGGCGAACAGCCCGGCCAGCGCCAGCAGCACGGCGCCGAGCAGCAGGACGCGGGGCCCGGGCCGCAGCGCCAAGCGCGCCGACCCGTCCGCCGCCATGATCCCGAAGGCCAGGAGCAGCGTCCAGAAACCCGCCGCGAAGCTCACGCGGGCATAGGGCATCCCGGGGAGCGCCACCGCGCCCGGCGCGAGCCCCACCAGGCCGGCCAGCGCCGCGAGCGCGACGAGCGCCAGGCCGAGGCGCGATGCCGGCGCGACGCGCAGGCAGGCGGCGAGGCCGATCAGGAGCAGGAGCAGCCCGCCCGCCGCGGCGGCGGCCGGCGGCAGCGCCGCCCAGAACGCGACGCCCCGCCCCGCCGCGATGCGGTTCGGCTTGAACGTCACCAGCGGCAGCGCCAGGGCCAGCGCCGCCAGCGCGGCCGGCACGACGCCCACGCGGTCGAACCCGGGGAAGCGCGCGCGCGGGACCCGCCCGGCCGCCGCCCCGCTCGCCGTCACTTCACGAGGCCCTTCGACGTCAGGTAGGCGCGCGCCACGTCGGCGGCGGGCTCGCCGTTGACCTGGATGCGCGCGTTGAGCTCCTGCAGGGTCTTCAGGTCGAGGCCGGCGAAGACGGGCTTGAGGATCTCGGCGATCTTCGGGTTGGCCTTCAGGACCTCGTCGCGGACGATCGGCGTCGGCGCGTAGACGGGCTGGACGTTCTTGTCGTCGTCGAGCACGACGAGGTCGGCCGCCTCGATGCCGCCGTCCGTGCCGAACACCATGGCGGCGTCGACGCCGTCGGTCTTCTGCGCGGCCGCCTGGATGGTGGCGGCCGTGCCGCCGCCCGACAGGACGAGGAGCTGGTCGGGCCTGAGCGTGAAGCCGTAGGCCTTCTGGAAGGCCGGAAGGGCGGCGGCGCTGTTGACGAACTCGGCCGAGCCGACGAGCTTGGCGGTGCCGCCGCTCGTCACCCACTTGCCGAAGTCGCTCATCGTCTTGACGTTGTTGGGGGCCGCCACGTCGGCGCGCAGGCCGATCGCCCAGGTGTTGTTGGCGGGCGCCGGGGTGAGCCAGTCGATGTGGTTGGCGTCGGAATCGAGCTGCTTGACGAGCTCGTAGCCCTTGGCGGCGTCGTGCCAGGCCGGGTCGTCGGGCTTGTTGAAGAAGAACGCGCCGTTGCCGGTGTATTCCGGGTAGATGTCCACCTCGCCCGCCGTTATGGCCTTGCGCAGCACCGGCGTGGTGCCCAGCTGCACGCGGTTCCTGACCGGGATGCCGTTCGCCGCCAGCGTTTGCGCGATCATGTCGCCGAGCAGGCTTCCTTCCGTGTCGATCTTGGACGACACCACGACGTCGGCGGCCAGCGCCCCGGACGTGGCGGCCAGCGGCGCGAGCGCCAGAATGGCCGCGGCGGCCAGCGGCTTCAAGGGCGAGATCATGTTCGACACTCCTGGTTTTGCGACAAGCCGACCCGAAGGTCGCGATTCCGACAGCCTGGGTCGCAGGACTACACGACACGTTCCGCCCCACAAGGCCCTATCTGTATGACGGCGCGGCGGCCGGCCGGCCGCCGCCCGGCCCCCCACCCTTCCCCGTCACGACCGTCCCCCCTCCGCCCGGATCGGGGCGCGCCCGCGATCCGCCCATGAAGCAGTTCAAGCCCAAGGTGAAGAAGCAGGTCGCCGCCCTGCCCGTCAGGCTCGACGCCGCGGGGCGGACGCGCGTGCTGCTGATCACGTCGCGCGAAACCAAGCGGCTGATCGTCCCCAAGGGCTGGCCCATGAAGGGCCACAAGGATTATCGCGCCGCCGCCATCGAGGCGCAGGAGGAGGCCGGCGTGATCGGCCGGGTCGGCAAGAGGCCGATCGGCAGCTACACCTACTGGAAACGGCGGCCGGACCATTTCGACCTGTGCCGCGTCAAGGTCTACATCCTGGCGGTGGAGCGGCAGCTGCCGGCCTGGCGCGAGAAGGGCGAGCGCCAATGTGCCTGGTTCCTGGTCGACGATGCCGCCGACCTCGTCGACGACGCCGGGCTCGTCACCATCCTGCGCGGCCTCGCCGACGTGTGGCCGCGGAAGGGCTCGAAGCGGGGCGAAGGCGCGGCGCGGCCCCCCGCCAAGGCGTGACGGCGGGGGACGGGACCGGGGCGCCCGTCACGTCGCCGGGAGGGCGATCCGGCATCGCAGCCCATGGGGCTCGCGGTTGCTCAGCGTGAAGGTGCCGCCGTGCGCCTGCACGATGGCCTGCACGATCGGCAGGCCGAGCCCGAAACCCGAAGGCTGGGGCCGCGCGCCGTCGTCCGTGCCGCGCCGGAAGGGCTGCATCACCTCGTGCAGCCGCTCGGGCGGGATGCCCGGTCCGTCGTCGCTCACCGTCACCGCCACGGTGCCGTCCGCCTCGCGGACCAGCTCCACCACGGCCTCGGCCTCGACCCGCGCCGCGTTGTCGACGAGGTTGCCCACGGCGCGGCGCAGCTCGTCCTCGTGGCCGCGGATCACGAAATGGTCGGGCCCGCCGTAGCGCGCCCGGTGGCCCATGTCGGCGGCCTCGTCGCACACGGTGCGCAGCAGGCTCGCGAGGTCGAGCCGCGCCGGCTCCCGCTCGATCGCCCCGTCGCGGATGAAGGACAGCGCGGCATGCACCAGCGCGTCCATCTGGCCGAGATCGCGCAGCATCAGGTCGCGCAGGGGCGCGTCCTCGACGAATTCCGCGCGGAGCCGCAGGCGGGTGATGGGCGTGCGCAGGTCGTGGCTGACGGCCGCCAGCATGCCGGTGCGCTCCGCCATCATGCGGGCGATGCGCGCCTGCATGCTGTTGAAGCCGCGCGCCAGGATGGCGATCTCGGCCGGCCCGTCCTCCGACAGCGCGCGGGGCTTGCGCAGCGACGTGGCGTCGCGGGCGAAGCCGTCCACCGCGTCGGCGACGCGGCCGAGCGGCGCCACGATGCCGCGCACCGCCCAGACCACGAAGAGCGTCGTCGACACCGCGACGAAGCACAGCGTCGCGAACGCGATCAGCGACGGGTCCGGCCCGCGCCTGAGCGACGCGCCCGTCACGGCGCTGAGAACCGTGCCGTCGCCGAGCCTCAGCGACTGGCGCCCGCCGGGGAGCGCCGCGCCCCGCTCCTCGGACCTCAGCCCGAGGTCCGGGTCGGCCAGCGCCACGGCGCGCAGCACCGCGGCCCGATCGGCGGGCGGGGCGGCCTCGACGAGCTCCACCGCGTGGTCGAGGCGGCTCACCATGCCGGGATGGAGCGGGCGGAACCAGCCGGCGCGGTTCAGCAGGAAGGCGCCGCTCATGCAGAAGTGGAAGATCACCGCCGACAGCGCCACGAGCAGGATGAGCTGCGTGGCGATGCGCCCCGGCAGGAACCGCCGGGCCCCCGTCACGGCAGGGTCTCGACGGCGGGGGAGAAGATGTAGCCGGACGACCGCACGGTCTGCACGAAATCGGGCTCGCGCGGGTTCTTCTCGATCTTCAAGCGCAGGCGGCTCACGACGATGTCGACGCTGCGGTCCTGGGACAGGCTCCCGGGCCCCTGCGTCAGGTCGAGCAGCCGCTCGCGCGACAGCACGCGGCCCGGATGGTCGCAGAAGGTGGACAGCAGGTCGAATTCCGCGCTGGTCAGCGCCACGCGGGCGCCGTCGGGGTCGGTGAGGCGACGGGCGCCGCGGTCCACCGTCCAGCCCGCGAAGCGCAGCACGCGGGCCGGGGCGGCGCTCGCGGGGGCTTCGGCGCCGGCGCCCTGGCGGCGCAGCACGGCACGGACGCGGGCCAGCAGCTCGCGCGGGTTGAAGGGCTTCGGCAGGTAATCGTCGGCCCCCATCTCCAGGCCGAGGATGCGATCCACATCCTCGCCCTTGGCGGTTACCATGATGACGGGCGGCCCGCCGGCGTTGCGCAGCCGCAGGCAGAGCGACAGCCCGTCCTCGCCCGGCAGGTTGATGTCGAGCACGATGAGGTCGGGCCGGCGGACCGCCATGCGGGCCTCCATGGCGGGGCCGTCGCGCGCCACCTCGGTGTCGAAGCCGTTGTCGCCGAGGTAGCGGGCCACGAGGGCGCTGATGTCCGGATCGTCCTCGACGATGAGGACCAGGGGGTCGTGTGCGTGGGTCGCCATGGATGTCCTCGTGCCTGCCCCCGCGGCCGCGCACGGCTGCATCCCGGTGCCGCGCCGCCGCAGGCCGTCCGGGGGAAGGGACGCGCCTTCCCGGCCGGGCGGGAAGCCACGACGGCCCGCCGGGAGGGGGCGGCGGGCGGCGGCGGGGCTCGCCCGGATCGTCCCCGCCGTGGGCGGCGCCCCGCCGGGGATGGGCGGCGCCCCGGCGGGGATGGGCAGCGCGACCTAGACGCGAATGTTGCGGGTTTCGTGGAGCCCTTGTTTCGGTGCGTTTCGGCCCGGTCGCGCCTTCGTTTCGGCGCGCGCCGTCAGCCCTGTCCCACCTTGCCCTCGATCGCGTCCCAGACGGCCTCGGACAGGTCCGGGCCGCCGAGCCGCTTGATCGCCCGCAGGCCGGTGGGCGAGGTGACGTTGATCTCGGTGAGGTGCCCGTCGATGACGTCGATGCCGGTGAACAGCAGGCCCCGGCGCTTCAGCTCCGGCCCAATGGTGGCGCAGATTTCGCGCTCGCGGGCCGACAGGTCGGTGGCGCCGGCGGCGCCGCCCCGCACCATGTTGGCGCGGATGTCGTCGGCGGCCGGCACGCGGTTCACCGCGCCCATCGCCACGCCGTCGACCAGGATGATGCGCTTGTCGCCCTCCGTCACCTTCGGCAGGAAGCGCTGGCACATCCAGGGCTCGCGGAAGGTGGCGGAGAAGAGGTCGAACAGCGAGCCGAAGTTCGGGTCCCGCACCGCCACCTTGAACACGGACGCGCCGCCGTTGCCGTAGAGCGGCTTCATGACGATGTCGCCGTGCTCGGCCCGGAACGCCTCGATGGCGGCGCGGTCGCGCGACACGAGCGTCGGCGGCATCAGCTCGGGATAGTCGAGCACGAAGAGCTTCTCGGGCGCGTTGCGCACGCCCGACGGGTCGTTGACCACCAGCGTCTTCGGGTGGACGCGCTCGAGCAGGTGCGTCGAGGTGATGTAGGCGAGGTCGAAGGGCGGGTCCTGGCGCAGCAGCACGACGTCGACCTCGCCGAGGTCGGTATGCCGGGGCTCGCCCAGCGTGAAATGGTCGCCCGGCTGGTCGCGGACGCTCAGCGGCTGCATCGGCGCGAAGACGCTGCCGGCGCGCTGCGACAGCTTTTCGGGCGTGTAATACAGCAGCGAGTGCCCGCGACCCTGCGCGGCGAGCAGGAGCGCGAAGGTCGAATCGCCCGCGATGGCGATGCGGTCGATGGGATCCATCTGGACCGCGACGGTGAGACCCATGGGACGTGTCCGAGCGTGAGGCCGGCGAGCCGGCGCGTGCGGGGCACTGTGCCGACGCGGGATCGTTCGTCAACTGCGGCCGTTCCCGGCGCGGCCGCGATACCGGTCGCCCACGACGGTCACGACAAATGTGAACCTGCGGCCATTCGGCCCCTCGACGCCCGGGACCGAAGCTCCATCTCGACCATTGTCATACCGCATCGCAACATGACCCCGGATCTGAGACCATGGACAAGGACACTTCAGCGGCCGTGCCGCGCCGCGATGGATCCGCGACCGCAGGCCTCCGGGACCACCGCTACCCTGCCGGCACCTTCGCGGGGCTGATCGGCACCCCCTTCGTCACCGCGCCGACCCGGGCCGCCCTGACGGCGCGCCTGGCCAAGCCCGCCGTGACGGCGCCGCGCTTCCTCGACGCGGGCGAGTTCGCCCTGCTCGGCGCCGTCTGCGACCGGCTGCTCGACCAGGACGGGGAGCGCCGCATCGACGTGCCCGGCGCCATCGACGCGCGCTTGGCGTCGGGCGAGACGGACGGCTGGCGCTACGACGAACTCCCGGACGACGGCAGCGCCATGAAGCGCGGCCTCGCGGGCTTCGACGAGACGGCGCGCGCCATGGCGGGCCGCGGGTTCCTCGAACTGCCGCTCGACGATCGCGACCGCGTGATCGAGGCCGTGCAGGGCGGCCACCCCGCCGGCCGCGCCTGGGCGGCCCTGCCCGCCAAGCGCTTCTTCGAGGACCTGCTGGCCGCCGCCACCGAGGCCTATTACGCCCACCCCCTCGCCCAGGAGGAGATCGGCTACGTCGGCTATGCCGACGCCCGCGGGTGGCAGCAGATCGAACTTGGACAGCGCGAAGCGCGCGAGCCCGAGCCCGTCGGAGCTGCGCTTTGAGCCGCATCCCCTACTCGCCCTCCGAGGAGGTCGACGCCGTCGTGGTCGGCACGGGCGCCGGCGGCTCGCCGTTGCTGGCGCGCCTCGCCGCCGCGGGCCTCAGTGTCGTGGCGCTGGAAGCCGGGCGGGTGCTCGACCCCGTCCGGGACTTCGCCCGCGACGAGGAAGCCCAGGGCTTCCTGTTCTGGAACGACGAGCGGCTGAGCGCCGGCGACGACCCGGTCGCCTTCGGCCGCAACAATTCCGGCACGGGCGTCGGCGGCTCGACGCTGCATTACACCGCCTACACGGTGCGGGCGCAGCCCGCCGACCTGCGGCTGAAGACCGATTTCGGCGTCGCCGAGGACTGGCCCTTCGACTACGAGGCGCTGGCCCCCTACTACGACGAGGTCGAGGCGACGATCGGCGTGTCCGGCCCTTCGCCCTACCCGTGGGGCCCGGCCCGCACGCCCTACCCCTTGAAGCCGCTGCCGCTCAACGGCGCCGCGCAGCTGATGCAGCGCGGCTGCGAGGCGCTCGGCATCCGGACGTCCCCGGCCGCCAACGCGGCGCTGTCGGGCTCCTACGCGACGGACGGCACGCATTTCCGCCCGGCCTGCCACAACTGCGGCTTCTGCCAGGCCGGCTGCGCCACCGGCGCCAAGGGCTCGGCCGACGTCACCTGGCTGCCGCTGGCGGTCGCGGCCGGCGCCGAGATCCGCCCGGAATGCTACGTCACGGGCTTCGAGCGCGACGGCACGGGGCGCATCACCGCCGTGGTGTACCGCACGCCGCGCGGCGACGAGCGCCAGCGCTGCCGGGCCGTGTTCCTGTGCGCCGGTGCCATCGAAACGCCGCGCCTGCTGCTGCTGAACGGGTTGGCCAACGGCAGCGGCCAGGTCGGCCGCAACTTCATGGCCCACACCGGCATCCAGGTGTGGGGGCAGTTCGACGATTTCGTGCGACCCTTCAAGGGCATCCCGGGCGGCCTCATCTCGGAAGACACCCACCGGCCGGCCGACGCCGACTTCGCGGGCGGCTACCTGCTGCAGTCGATCGGCGTCATGCCGGTCACCTACGCGTCGCAGGTGGCGCGCGGCCGCAAGCTGTGGGGCCCGCAGCTGCGCGCCCACATGCGCGGCTACAACAACACCGCCGGCATCAACATCCTCGGCGACTGCCTGCCCTACGGGCACAACTACATGGAGCTGTCGGACGAGCTCGACGCCCGAGGTCTGCCGAAGCCGCGCGTGCACTTCACCATGGGCGAGAACGAGCGCCGCATGACCGAGCACGCCGACCGGTTGATGCAGCGCATCTGGGAAGCGGCCGGCGCGCGGGACATCTGGTCCTTCCCGCGCAACGCGCACATCATCGGCACGGCGCGGATGGGCGCCGACGCGGACGGCTCCGTGGTGGACCCGGACGGCAAGGCGCACGACGTGCCGAACCTGTACATCTCGGACAATTCCACCTGGCCGAGCGCGCTCGGGGCCAACCCGGCCCTGACCATCATGGCGTTGAGCCTGCGCACCGCCGACCGTTTCCTGGCCAACCGCGGAGCCTGACAGCGATGCGGAGCTTCCTCGACACGCTGGACGGGCTGAAGAACGGCGGGCGCCCCGACGAGATGGCGGCCCGCGACGGCGCCTTCATGTTCGCCACCGGCATCGAATGCTCGTACCCGACCGTGAACAACGGCCGGATGCGGCGCGACCTGCTGGACGAATGCGGGCATTACGCGCGCTGGGCCGAGGATCTCGACCTCGTCCGGGCCATGGGCCTGCGCTACCTGCGCTACGGCCTGCCCTACCACCGCGTCCACCTCGGCCCCGGCCGCTACGATTGGAGCTTCGCCGACGAGGTGATGGAGGGCATGCGGGCGCGCGGCATCGTGCCGATCCTCGACCTGCTGCATTTCGGCGTGCCGGACTGGCTCGGCAACTTCCAGAACCCCGACCTGCCGGCGTATTTCGCCGAATATGCCGAGGCCGTCGCCAAGCGCTACCCCTGGGTCAAGCATTGGACGCCGGTCAACGAGATCTACGTCGCGGCGCGGGTCAGCGCCAAGGACGGCTTCTGGAACGAGCAGCTGACCAGCGACCGCGCCTTCGTCACCGCCATCAAGCACCTCGTCGCGGCCAGCCTGCTCGGCGGCCGCGCGATCCTGCGGCACCGGCCGGACGCGATCCTGATCCAAAGCGAGAGCGCCGAATACTTCCACGAGCTGAAGGCCGTCCCGAGCCGCGGGAACCGCATCGCCAACTACATGCGCTTCGTGTCGCTCGACCTGCTCTACGGCCGGCCGCCGGACGCCGAAGTCTACCGCTACCTGCTGGACAACGGCCTGACGAAGGGCGAGTTCGACTGGTTCATGGGCTTCGACGCGCCGGGCTACCAGGTGCTCGGCCTCGACTATTACGGCCGCAACGAGCGCATGCTAAAGCCCGACGGCACGGTGATCCCGGCCGAGGACGTGCTCGGCTGGTACCAGCTCGCGCGGCAATACTACCGCCGCTACCGCAAGCCGCTGATGCACACGGAAACCAACGTGTTCGACAAGCAGGCCGCGCCGGCCTGGCTGTGGAAGCAGTGGATCAACGTGCTGCGCCTGCGGGGCGACGGCATCCCGGTGCTGGGCTTCACCTGGTATTCGCTGGTCGACCAGATCGACTGGGACACGGAGCTGCGCGAAAAGAACGACCGCGTGGTGAACTGCGGGCTCTACGACCTCGACCGGAAGCCGAACCCGGTGGCGGCGGACTACCGCGAGATGCTGGCCGAATATGGCGGCATCGGCCCCGTGCTGCACGCCGGCTTCCTGACGCCGACGGACGCGCCGGCCCCGGAGCCGGTGGAGCCGTGAGGAGCGGGCTCGCCGAGGGCACCGGGCCCTCGGCGCCCCCCGTTCCTCACGCACTTTCGGCCAGCACGGCCTGCCGCTCGAACAGCGCCCGATAGGCCCCGTCCGGCCGCCGGACCAGGGCGGCGTGGGTGCCGTCCTCGACGATGCGGCCCCTGTCAAAGACGAGGATGCGGTCGAGCGCCCGCACGGTCGACAGCCGGTGCGCGATGACGATGGCGGTCCGCCCCCGCATCAGCCGCTCCATCGCGTCCTGCACCAGCGATTCCGACTCGGAATCGAGGCTCGACGTGGCCTCGTCGAGGATCAGGATCGGCGCGTCGGCCAGGAAGGCGCGGGCCAGCGCCACCCGCTGCCGCTCCCCGCCCGACAGCTTGACGCCGCGCTCGCCCACGAGCGTGGCGTAGCCCCGCGGCAGCCGCGCGATGAAATCGTGCGCGTTGGCGAGCCGCGCCGCGCGCTCGATCTCGACCCGCGTCGCCCCGGGCCGCCCGTAGCCGATGTTCTCCATCAGCGAGCGGTGGAACAGCACGGGCTCCTGCGGCACGATCGCCACCCGGGCCCGCAGGGAGCCCTGGGTGACATGCGCGAGGTCCTGCCCGTCGACCGTGATGCGCCCGCCCGTCACGTCGTAGAGCCGCTGCACCAGCTTGACGAAGCTCGTCTTGCCGGAGCCGGAGCGGCCGACGAGCCCGACCCGCTGCCCGCCCGGGATCTCCACCGACAGGTCCCGGTACAGCGGCGTCGCGTGGCCGACGTAATGGAACGTCACGCCTTCGAAGCGCAGCGCCCCCGCCGACACGGCGAGCGGCCGCGCGTCCGGCCGGTCCGCCACGCCGGGCGGCTCGGCGTCGAGCGACACGAGGTCCACCATCTCGTTCACGCCCCGCTGCAGCCGGTTGATCTGGCCGCCGATGTCGCGCAGGTAGCCGTGCACCACGAAATAGGTCGTCAGCACGGTGGCGATGTCGCCGGGCGCGGCGCGGCCGTCCCACCACAGGCGGAGCGCCAGCCCCACCACGGCGGTGCGGAACAGCAGCAGCACGCCGATCTGGGCCGTGCCGCTCCAGGTGGAGCGAAGCCAGGTGCGCCGCGTGCGCCGCGCCCACTTGCCGAGCACGCGGTCGAGCCGCTCGTCCTCGCGCGATTCCGCCCCGAAGGCCTTCACCACGGCGTTGTTGCCGATCGCGTCGCTGAGCGCGCCGCTGATGCGGGTGTCCTGCGCGTTCGACAGGGCCGAGGCGGGCGCGATGAAGCGCGTCGACAGCAGCACGGCCGTGGACACGAAGACGAGCGTCCCCACCCCCACGACCGCGCCCATGGCGGGCCAGCGCGAGCCCAGCACCGCCATGGTGCCGAGCAGCACCACGATCGACGGCAGGAAGGACAGGAGCAGGATGTCGTTGAGCTCGTCGAGCGCCCACATGCCGCGCGAAATCCTGCGGACGGTGGACCCCGCGAAGCTGTCGGCGTGCCATTCGGTCGACAAGCGCTGGACCTGGGCGAAGCCGCGCCGTGCCACCTCGCCCATGCTGCCGAGCGTCATGGGCACGACGAGGCTCCACGCGACGTGGCGCAGCGCCAGGGCGCCGAAGCTCAAGCCCGTCATGGCGGCGAAGGCCGGCAGGGCGGCGTGCAGCGCGGCGGCGCGGTCGGCCAGCGACAAGGCGTCGACGAGCTTCCCCGCGTAGAAGGGCAGGAACACGTCGGCCAGCGTCGACACCGTGATGGCCGACACGAGGCCCGCCACGAGGCCGGCGCGGCTGCGCCAGGTCCGGGCCACGAAGGGGAGAACGCAGCGGAACGCGTCCGCGGAACGGGAAGGGGGCGTCATCGGGTCGGTCCGGTCGCACCCGGGCCGGGCCGGGGCGCAAAGCTGCCGGCGGCGGAATCGGGCGGTGGGAAAGGGTATCGGGAGGTCCGCGGCGCCCGTCAGGCGGCGGAAACGGCCAAGCGCTTCAGGAGGCGGGCCGGGCGGAACGGCGACAGAAACATCGGCATGCGCGTCCTCCCTCGCTCGATCGATACCGGGACCGTCCATAGACGACGCGAGGGCCGGGATCAACCCCTCGTTTCACGGCGCGGGCGAGCCCCGCCGGGGCGGGGCGGCATCGCGCCGGCCCCTGACGGCGGTCCGATGTGATACGTCGGGGCGTCCTGGAGATCCCCATGCCCGACGCCGACGCCCACGCCGCGGAGAACGATGCCGGCGATCTCGATTGCCAAACCTGCGGCGCCTGCTGCGTGGAAGCCGGCGCCGTGATCCTGGCGGACGAGGACGACATCCCGGGCCCGCTCGTCCAGCACGTCGCCAACCTGCGCTGCATGGCGACGGAGGGGACGAGCTTCCGGTGCGCGGCCCTGCTCGGCACGGTCGGGCGATCGGTGGGCTGCGGCATCTACCGGCGCCGGCCGGAGGTGTGCCGGTCGTTCGACGCCGGGTCGGACGAGTGCCTGTCGGCCCGCGACGCGATGCACCGCAAGCGCGCCCGGCCCGGCCCCCGGCCGCCGGGCTACGACCCGCGGGAGATGCCGGGCGAGGTAGCGACCGCGGGGACGACCGCGCGCGGGTAGGCGCGGAGGTCCGAAGCGGCGCCGTCGTCCGCAGGGTCCGGCCCGGGGCGAGCGCGCCCGGCCGCCCTCGCCGTCATTCGCTGGCCAGGAGCCCCGGCGCCGGGCTACGCGGGAAGCCCCGCAGCCGCGACAGCACGGCCGTCAACGGGTCGCCGCCGAGCGCGCCGGTGACGAAATCGCCGTGCGGGACGGCATCGCCCGCATCGACGAAGGCCACGGCGCCGGCTCCGATCGCTTCCCCCAGGCTGTCGTCGCCCATCGGCACGCCGCGCGCGGCCAGCCGGCGCTTCAGCGCCTCGTTGCCGGCGCGGGACGATTTGCCGTAGAGGCTGACGAAGAAGCCCGGGCCGCGGTGCAGCACGAAGCTTTCGAACGTGTCGTCCTCGCCGTAGAGGGCATCGAGCAGCACCACGCCCCGCACGCGCCGCCCGGCCCCGCCGTAGCGCAGCGCCGCGGCGGCGGGCAGGTAGCCGCCCGAATAGCCCACGATCACCACGGGGGCCGCATCGAACACGAAGGCGGCCTCGGGCGTGCCGTTGAGCTCGGCCAGGCGGCGCCCGGCTTCGCCGAGGAACTGCGCGAAGACGCCCGGCTCCCAGAACCGGCCGGCGCTGGAATCCTTGGCGTCGACGGCGAACTGCGGCACCACCAGCACGGCGTTGATGCCGGACGCGGCGAGCTGGCGCACCACGCCCTGGCGGTCGCGCACGTCGCGGTCGAGCCGCGCCTCGTTGCCGTGGAGGAAGACCACCAGCGCCGACGGCCGGCGGGGGTCGAAGCCGCGCGGGATGGACAGCAGCACGCGCTTGTCCGCGTAGGTCTGGTCCTCCCACAGCACGCCGTTGCGGAGCGAGGAATGGCCGAGGCGGGCGCCGTCGGTCACGTCCATGAAGGGCTTGCCGCGGCCCGGCGCGGCACCGTGGAAGGGGAACGGCGTCGTGTCGAAGTTGACCAGCGCGGTGGCGCCCGGGGACGGCGACAGCCCTGCGGTGCGGCGGGACAGGCCGGCGGCGAGCGACGGCGGGCTCGGCGTGCAGGCTCCCGCCAGCACGGGCAGGCCGGCGGCGAGGAGCAGGATCGAGCGGCGGGACAGGGTCAACACGAGGTCCGATCCGGGCGTGAAGCGGGGGCGGACCTCGACCATCGTCGTCTATGGTGTTTGAACGGTTAACGGCAACCCTTCGGTGCCTCGTCGGCGCTTGCCCGCGGCCGGCAGCAGGACGGCGAAGAAGGCCGGGATGGCGACGAGATAGGCCACGCCGCCGAGCGTCAGCACGGTCGACAGGCCGAACGCGGTGGCGATGAGCGGCACGGCGGCGGCTCCCACCACGGAAAAGCAGCCGTTGATGCCCCAGGCCCACAGGAACATGTGTTCCTTGCCGAGCCGCGCCAGCCAGGTCATCGCGGTCGGCATGGGGAAGCCCATGAGGTAGGCGGGGGGCGCCACCGTGAGGAAGCAGATCAGCAGGCGCAGCCCGTAGGGCAGCGTGCCGATCAGCACCAGCGCGCGGTCGAGGAAGAAGCCGTAGCCGATCAGGATGGCGCCGATGGCGCACAGGATCGCGGGCAGCACGGAGCGGGCGCGGTCGAGCGTCCGGTCCGCCGTCAGCGATCCCAGCCCCGAGAAGACCAGCATGGAGGTGATGAGGATCGAGGCCGACACGGTCGCGTTGTTCAGCGCCAGCGTGTAGTCGGCGATGAGGCCGACCTCGACCACGATGTAGCCGAGGCCCAGGCAGGCGAAATACAGGATCGCCCTGCCCTTGCCCGGCGCCGTCGAGAAGGCCGTGCGCCAGCCGAACACCAGGGGGATGACCACCAGCGAGGCGGCCGCCACCGTGGCGATGCCGAGCGTCGCCCAGAGCAGGAGGTAGCCCCACTCGTCCTGCACGATCTCCAGCCGGTCGAGCAGGTTCGGCAGGTCGCGCGGCTTCACGTAGGCGGCGAAATAGGGACGGTCGTTGGTGAGCGCGCGGGTGTCGAACACGTAGCGGTCGGCGACCTCCGGCCAGCCGCCGTAGACCAGCGCGTGGAAGGCGAGCCGGCCCATCAGGGTGGAGGGCAGCACCTTCGGGGTCGGGCCCGGGCCGCCGTCGTCCTCGACCTCTTCCGCAGCGGGCGCGGCGCCGGCCCCGTCCGCCGCCCCGGCCTTGCCGGCGGCCGGCGCCGGCGCGTCGGAGAAGATGGCGTTGCGGTAGTCGCCGAGGAGCTTGTCGGTCGCCGCCGCGTCGAAGGGGATGCCGGGGTAATAGATGTCGTCGAACGACATCGCGTGGGTGTGGTCGCGCAGCGTCGCGATCTCGGACGGGGTGAAGCCGCCCTTCTTGTAGAGCACCGTCGCGGTCGACAGGTAGGACGACACGGCGAAGAGGCTGGTCTCGATCGCCCGGGGCTCGCCCCGCGCCGCCGCGTCGGGCTCGACCGCGCGGGCCGCTTCGGCGATCGTGCCGTAGAGCTTGAGGACCGACTTCGGCGGCTCCTCCTTGTTCCACAGCGTGACGGACAGGATCCCGCCGGGCTTCAGCGCCCGCATGTAGGTTTCCATCGCCTGGCGGGTGTAGCCGTACTTTTCCACGATAGCGAAGCCGCCCGGCGCCGACAGGCCGGCGGAATCGGCGAGGCTGAGGTCGACGACGTCGTAGGACTCGGGGTGGCCGGCGAGGAACAGGCGCCCGTCGTAGTCGACGACGCGCACGCGCGGGTCGTTCAGCACGTCGCCGGTGAAGCTCTTCAGCACGGGATCGGTGCGGAAAGCCTTCAGGATGGCGGGGTTGGATTCCGCGACCGTGACGCTCTTCGAGCCGTCGCGCAGCGCCACGTCGGTGGAGATGCCGCCGCCGAACTGGATGACGAACGTGTCCGGGCTTTTGGCGATCAGGTAGGGGTAGACCATGGGGAGGAAGCGGAAATACGCCGTTTCTTCCGGCTTCAGGCTCCGCATGATGCCGCTCGGGCCTTCGCCGTCGATGTAAAGGCCGAGGTAGGCGTTCTCGGGCACCTGCGGCAGGTTGAAGGCGGCGTTGTCCGACAGGCCGGGCGCAAAATGCAGGTAGGACGAGCCGTAGACCGCGATGTCGCCGAAGGGGGAATAGTCGCGGTAGACGAGGTGGCTGTCCGGGAACTTGCGGGCGTAGGACACGCCCTTGTAGTCCGACACCGCCAGCGTGTTCAGCCCCAGCGCGGGGGGCAGGACGAAATGCGCCGCGACCGCGAGCACGCCGACGGCGAGGAGGCCCAGGTCGGCGCGCAGGGCCGACGCGCGCGCCGCGTCGGGCGGCGCCGCCGCGGAAAACCAGCACAGGCCGCCGGCCAGCGCCAGCACGATGGGCGTGACGACGAGGTTCTCGGGCGGCAGCAGGAACAGCGTGCCGAGGAACAGGAGGCCGCCGAGGCCCGCGCCCACGAGGTCGGCGAAGTACACGCGGGCGAAGAACCGGTCCGCCTTGAGGAACACGGTGCCGAGAAACAGCGCGCCGGCCAGGAACGGCACGAGGTAGAGGGCGAAATTGGCGGCGAGGCGCCACTTCTGGTTCGGGTCCGACAGCAGGAAGATGGCGTTGAACGGCACCTGCTGGGCGACGAGGTTGGCGGCGACGAGCAGCGGCGCGAACAGCACCACCGAGGTGCCCGCGACGGCGCGCCAGTGGCGCGCGAAGAAGCCCTTGCCGATGCACATGACGGCCGACACGAGGCCGAAGGCCAGCATGGCGAGGCTGACCACCAGGGAGCCGAAATGCGCCCAGGACCCCACCGAGAAGATCCGCATGATGCAGATCTGCAGTGCGATGACGGCGCCCGCCACGAGGCCGACGCCGAGGTAGAGCGCCAGGCTCGGCACCAGCGCCCGCGCGGGCTCGGCGGCGGGGGGCCGCCGGGCCGGGCCGGGCCTGGGGGACGCGTCCCACCCTTCCCAGCCGATCGGCGCGCGGGAACGGGCGCCGGGCGCCGAGGTTTGGGCGGTCATGGGTGGGATGCTCGTCCTGTTCCGCCCGTCCCCGCGGGGGCGGGGATCCGGCGCGACGGTGGCGGCCGACGGCCCCTCCGCTTCGTCCCCGCCCGCGCGGGGACGGGCGGAGGCGACGGCGGCGTCACTTGTTGTGGTTGCCCTGGATGGCGTCGCCTTCGAGCTTGGTGAAGGGGACGAAGGGCACGACCTTGTTGAAGATGTCGGACCGCGCCACCGTGATGGAGCCGTCGGCCGCGACGGTCTTCTCGACCTTGAGCACGCGCTGGGCGCCGGGCGGACCCACCGGGATCACCATGACGCCGCCGGGCTTCAGCTGCTGCAGCAGCGGCGGCGGGATGTGGTCGATGCCGCAGGTGACGACGATCTTGTCGAAGGGGCCGTTCTCGGCCCAGCCGTAGTAGCCGTCGGCGTTCTTGGACGCGATGGCCTTGAACTCGCCGTAGCCCTTGCCGATCAGCTCGTCGTAGGTGGAGCGGGTGCGCTCGGCCAGCGGCTTGATGATCTCGATCGACCACACCTTGTCGGTGAGGTGGCTGAGGTAGGCCGACTGGTAGCCCGAGCCCGTGCCGATCTCGAGCACCTTCTCGCCCGGCTTCACGTCGAGCGACGACGTCATCCGGGCGACCGCGTGGGGCCCCGAGATCGTCACGCCGTAGCCGATGTCGAGGAAGGCATGGTCGTAGGCGCGCGACAGGTTGGCGGGGCGGACGAAGTCTTCCCGCGGGGTCAGCAGGAAGGCGCGGCCGTCCTTGGCGTCCCACACGTCGTGGTTGCGCAGCAGGGCTTCGTACCGGTCCCACTTCTCGCCGAGGAACTTCGGGTCCTCGCCGCGGTTGGCCACCATCCACTTGACGAAGTCGTCACGCCCCGTGACGGGCGGCGTCATGGCGGCGTCGTAGGGCTTCGGCGTGTCGGCGAGCGCGAAGCCCGGCCGCCACAGCAACGCCGAGGCCGCGAGGCTCCCCGCCCCGATGAGGAATGTGCGACGATCCAAGATCCGCCTCCCAGCGAAAGTCACGGCGATTGTGCAGCGCGGTTGAACCGGACGCTACGGGCCATCACAACCCTTGGCAAGCGCCGGTGAACCGGGTTTGAACGCGGGCCACCGACAGGGTGAACGCCGCGGGCCCCCCGCGGCGGGCCCGCGACGAGGCCGCGACGCATGACGGGTGGACCCGCTCCCGAGATCCCCGCCCTGGCGACGAGCCGCCTGTCGACGCTGGGCGTGCTGGCGCGGCTGCTGCGCGACCCCTTGAGCGCCCTGCCGCCCGAGGTCCACACGGCGCCGGTCGTGGAAGCGCGCTTCGCCGGCGGCCAGCGGCTGTACCTGCTCGACCCCGCCCTGATCCAGGACGCGCTGGTGCGCCATGCCGACGACCTCACCAAGACGTCGGACATCCGCCGCGTGCTCGGCCCGGCGCTCGGCGACGGGCTGCTGACCGCCGAAGGCGCGCATTGGCGCTGGCAGCGGCGGGGCGCCGCGCCCGCCTTCGCGCCCGGCCGGCTCGCCGGCTTCCTGCCCGCCATGATCGCCGCCGCGGACGCCACGGCGCGGCGCTGGGCGGCGCTGGGCGAGGGCGCCGTGGTCGACATCGGCCACGAGACCACCGTGACGACCTTCGACATCATCGTGTCGACCATGCTGTCCGGGGGCGCGGGCCTCGACGTCGCGCGGGTCGAGCGCAGCGTGTCCGACTACCTCGCGCCCGCGGGGTGGATGTTCGCCATCGGTGTGCTGGGCCTGCCCGCCTGGACGCCCCACCCCGGCCGGCGCAGGGCGCTGGCGGCGGCGCGCTGGTTCCGCGGCGCGATCCGCGATGCGGTGGCGCGGCGGCGGGCCGAGCCCGGCGGCGGGGGCGACCTCGTGACGATGCTGCTCGGCGGCGCAGACCCCGAAACCGGCCGCGCCATGACGGACGGGGAACTCGCCGACAACATCGCGACCTTCATCGCGGCCGGCCACGAAACCACCGCCAACGGGCTCGCCTGGGCGTTCCATCTCCTGTCGCGCCACCCCGACCAGGAGGAGCGGCTCGTCGCCGAGGTGCAGCGCGTGACGGGCGGCGGCCCGGTGCGGCCCGAACACGTCGAGGGTCTGGTCCTCACCCGCGCGACCTTCGAGGAAGCGATGCGGCTCTACCCGCCCGCGCCCCTGATCGCGCGGCGGGCGCGGCGCGGGTTCCCGCTCGGCCCGGCCCGGGTCGAGGAGGGCGGCGTGCTGGTCGTGCCGATCCACGCGCTGCACCGCCACCGCCTGCTGTGGGACGAGCCCGAGCGCTTCGACCCGGACCGGTTCCTCCCCGACCGCGCGAGGGCGCGCCACCGTTACAGCTTCATGCCCTTCGGGGCGGGGCCGCGCGTTTGCATCGGCGCGGGCTTCGCCACGCTGGAAGCCGTGGCGATCCTGGCCGTGCTGCTGCGCGCCTTCCGGGTCGAGGGCACGACCGCCGCCGAGCCGCGCCCGAGCATGCGCGTGACGCTGCGGCCGGCGGCGCCGATCCGCATGAGGCTGCGGGCGCGGGACCCGGGGAACCGCGCTTCCCCGACCTGATCGCCGGGCCGGGGGCCGCGGGGCCGCGCGCCCTTCAGCTCTTCGCCCCGAAGGCGTCCCGGTCCGTGGCGATGCGGGTGGCGCCGAGTTCCGCGGGGGTCATCCAGTGCAGCCCCGCCGCGGGGGTCGCCCGCATCAGGGCGACGAGCCCGGGCGTTTCGCCCATGGCGGCGAGGTAGCGCTCCACGGCGGCATAGTCCCGCGGCGGCGCGTCCGTGTAGACGTCGCGGCTCGACAGGACGCGCCGCGACAGGAGTTCCCGCCCGACCACGACGCCGCGCCGCTTGAGCACGCGGTACACGTCCCAGGTGCGGCTGTAGGTGGTCCAGTCGACGAGGCGGTGGACGCCCACCTCGGCGCCCGGCCCGATGCTGCGGCGCACCCCGGCGGCCAGCACCAGCACGCAGGCGGACGCGCATTGCGCATCCGCGTCGGTCGGCGCGCTCCCCGCCACCCGGGCCACCGCGACGGCGAGCCCGCGGGCGCGGATCAGCCGCCCGATGGCGAGGGCCGGCGCGATCGCGCCGCCGGGCGAGTCGACCAGCACCGTCGGGCGCCCCGGCCCGGCGCGGTCGAGCGCCGCCCGGACCACGGCCTCGGAACCCGGCCCGATGCGGCCGTGAAGCGCCACGAAGCGTCCCGGCCGGACCTCGGCCGACAGCGGCGTGCGCGTGTCGGCGGCCGTGAAGGCCTGGGCCGGGGCGCCGAGGAGGGCGAGGGCGAGGAGGGCGAGATGGCACCGCATGTCCGCCATCATGGCGTGGCACCGGGGCGGCGTCGACGGTCCGCGGCGCCGCGGACGGAACAAGGCGCGGGCCGGGCACGTCGGAGCGGGGGCGACGCTGGGGATGGCTGGGATCACGATGTTGAAGGCTGCCGTCCTGTCCGCCCTGCTCGGTGCTCTCGCCGCGTCCTGCGGGCCCGCGCGCGCCGCCGAAGCCGGGCTGACGCTCGGCCGGCTCGCGCTGACACCGTGCATCGCCGGCTACGGCGGGTTCTGCGGGACGCTGCCGGTGCCGCTCGACCGCCGCGACCCCGGCCGGGGCACGATCGAGGTCGGCTTCGAGTTCTACCCCCACACCGGGCCCGGCGCCTCGGCGGGGCTGATCCTGGCCCAGGAAGGGGGCCCCGGCTATTCCACCACCGGCTCGCGCGACGGCTACGTGCGGATGCTGGGGCCGTTGCGCGCCGACCGCGACATCCTGCTCGTCGACAAGCGCGGCACCGGCCGCTCCGCCGCGGTGGACTGCCCGACCCTGCAGCTCGACGCCGAAGCCTCGCAGGCCGACATCGCCGCCTGCGGCCGCCAGCTCGGCGCCGACGCCTGGCATTACCGCACCGCGGACGCCGCCGACGACGTGGCCGAGGTCGTGGCGGCGCTGGGCTACACCAGGGCGGCCTTCTACGGCGACAGCTACGGCACGTGGTTCGGCCAGGTGCTGGCCGCGCTGCACCCCGACCTCCTCAGCGTCATGGTGCTCGACAGCGCGTATCCGGTGGCCGACGACCCGGTCGACACGGAGGTCACCCACGGGCAGGCCGCGATGGAGATCGTGTGCCGGCGCTCGCCCTCCTGCGCGGCGCTGGGCGGCTCGGCCGACGCGCGCTTCGCGGCCCTCCTGGCGCGGCTGCGGGCCGAGCCCGCGACCGGGCCGGCGCCGGACGGCAACGGCGTGCCCCGCACCGTCACGGCCGACCCGGGCGCGCTGTTCCTCGTGGTGGCGACGGCCGGCAACGCGCCCACGACCTGGCGCGACCTCGACGCCGCCGGCCGCGCCCTGGCGGATTCGGGGGACGCCGCCCCGCTGCTGCGCCTCGTCGCCGAAGCGCGCGGCGGTTTCGGCGGCGGCCCCAACGTCCAGGCCTTCAGCGCCGGGCTGGCCGACGCCGTGCAATGCGCCGACTACCCGGCCAAGTTCGGCCGCGCCGCGGCCCCGCCCGAGCGGGAAGCCCAGCTCGACGCCTACGTGGCCGGGCTCGAGCGGCGCGACCCCGGCACCTTCGCGCCCTTCACGCTGGCCGACGCGTTCCGCAACCCCTACGACGTGCAGGGCTACCGCACCTGCCTCGCCTGGCCGGCGCCTCCCGCCGACGCGGCGCCCCCCGGCCCCCTGCCCCCCGGCACGTCGCTGCCGCGCATACCGACGCTGGTGCTCGCCGGCGAACTCGACACGGTGACGTCGCCGGCCGAAGCGCGCGCCACCGCGGCGCTGATCCCCGGCGCCGTCGCGATCGAGGTCCGCAACGGGCTGCACGAGACCGCCATCGCCGACGAGGGCCAGTTCCCGTCCCCGACCGGCGAAGACTTGGCCGGCTGCGTCGGCCCCATCGTGCGCCGCTTCATCGCCAGCGCCGGCCAAACGGGCGACACGTCCTGCATCGCCCGGATCCGCCCCATCCGCACCGTGCCGGCCTTCGCGCGGTCCTGGACCGCGGTGGCGCCGGCCTCGCCCGCCGCGGGCGACGCATCGGGCCGCGACGGGCTGCGCCTCGCGTCGGCGGCGGCGGAAACCGTGGGGGACGCCGTGGCGGAGTTCGCCGTCAGCCAGATCGGCACCGGCGCGGGGCTGCGCGGCGGCACCTTCTCGATCGTGGCGACCGCGACCGGCTACCAGCTCGTGCTGGCGGGCCTGCGCTGGACCGAGGACCTGGCGGTGGACGGCACGGTGGACTGGAACCAGGCGACGGGCGCGGTCTCGGCCGAGGTGACGCTCGACGCGCCCGGCCATTCCGGCACCGTCCACCTCGCGTGGAACGATCGCGACGCCGACGCCCTGGCGACGCTCGACGGCACGGTCGACGGCCACGTCCTGGCGGCGACGCGGCTGGCCCCGTGAGGGGGCGCGGCGCAGATGCGCGGCCCTTTTCGCGCCTGCGAGGAGGTATCTCTACCGCGGCGACTCCCGTGACGCGGCAGAGCGCAGCATGACGAGACCTGAGTGCTTGTGAACGCTGGTGGGCCGTGCAGGACTCGAACCTGCAACCAGACCGTTATGAGCGGCCGGCTCTAACCATTGAGCTAACGGCCCGAGCCGGGCGCCCGGGCGCGGCGGGATCGGTGGGGCGGACGCTACAGCGGATCGCGGCGCCGATGCAACGGCCCGGGCCCGCATTTCAACGGTTGACGGCGTTCGCGCGCCCCCTTCCGCGCGCCGCCCGATCCGCCTAGATTGCGGGGCTTCGGACATCGCGGAAGCCCGGCACGCGGCGGGGCGCGGGTTGGGGGCGGGGGAACCGGTGCAGACAGAGACCGCCGACGGCGCGCCCGTGGCCATCATCATGGGCAGCCAGTCAGACTGGGCCACCATGCGGCACGCGGCCGACACGCTCGATGCCCTCGGGGTGCCCTTCACGGCGCGCATCGTGTCGGCCCACCGCACACCGGACCGGCTCGTCGCCTTCGCCAAGGGCGCCAAGGCCGCCGGCCACAAGGTCGTCATCGCGGGGGCGGGCGGCGCCGCCCACCTGCCCGGCATGGCGGCCAGCATGACACCGCTGCCGGTGTTCGGCGTGCCGGTCGAGACCCACGCGCTCGGCGGGCGGGACAGCCTGTATTCCATCGTGCAGATGCCGGCGGGCGTGCCGGTGGGCACGCTGGCGATCGGCCGGGCCGGCGCCGTCAACGCCGCGCTGCTCGCCGCCGCCGTGCTGGCGCTGTCGGACCCCGCCCTGGCCGAGCGGCTCGACGCCCACAGGGCGCGGCAGACCGCCGGCGTGGCGGAAGCCCCGCGCGACGAGGCGACGGGTGGCTGAGCCCGCCGTTTCCCCCGGCGACACGCTGGGCATCCTCGGCGGCGGCCAGCTCGGCCGCATGATCGCCATGGCGGCGGCCTCGCTCGGCCTGAAGAGCCACGTCTTCTGCCCCGACGCCGACAGCCCCGCCTTCGAGGTCGCCGACGCCCACACCATGGCGGATTACCGCGACGAGGCCGCGCTCGGCCGCTTCGCCAAATCGGTGTCGGTCGTCACCTACGAGTTCGAGAACGTCCCGGCCGAGACCGCGGCGGTGCTGGCGCGCCACGCCCCCGTGCGGCCGAACGGCGACGCGCTGAGGACCTCGCAGGACCGCCTGATCGAGAAACAGTTCATCCGCTCGCTCGGGCTCGAAACCGCGCCCTTCGTCGCCGTCGACGATCCCGGCGCCCTGGCCCGCGCCGTGGCCCAGCTCGGCCGGCCATCGATCCTGAAGACGCGCCGCTTCGGCTACGACGGCAAGGGCCAGGCCATGGTGCGCGAAGGCTCGGACCTCGCCGTGGTGTTCCGCTCGCTGGGGCAGAAGTCCATCCTCGAAGGCGTCGTGCCCTTCGTCCGCGAAGTGTCGATGATCGTGGCGCGCGGGGTCGACGGGGGTTTCCGCGCCTACGAGCTCAACGAGAACAACCATTCGGGCGGCATCCTGGCCACCACCACCCTGCCCGCCCGGGTGTCGCCGGACACGGAACGGCTCGCCGCCGAGATGGCGCGCCGCATCGCCGACGCGCTCGACTACGTCGGCGTGCTCACGGTCGAGATGTTCGTGGTGCCGGGCCGGAACGGCGGGCCGGAGCGGCTCGTCGTCAACGAGATCGCGCCGCGGGTGCACAATTCCGGGCATTGGACGCTGGGCGGGGCCGCGACCTCGCAGTTCGAGCAGCACGTGCGCGCCGTCTGCGGCTGGCCGCTCGGCTCCACGCAGCGCTTCGGCGCCATCCAGATGCGCAACCTCATCGGCGACGACGTCGGCGCCTGGCGCACCATCCTGGCCGAGCCGGGGGCGAGCCTCCACCTGTACGGCAAGGCGCAGCCGCGGCCGGGGCGCAAGATGGGCCACGTGACGCGCGTGACGCCGGAGCCGCGGAAGGGCTGATCCGGCCGGCGAACCGGCCGCCACCGCCGCGGGCCCCTCGGTCCGCGCTGCCGGGCGAGCGACGCGGGACGCCCTGTCGGCGGCGCCGAAAGCCTTCGAAACGCGGGCCTGCACGACGGCTGCACAGATTGCATACAAAATCCGCAGGTCGCGCCAAAAAAGCAGCGGCGAACGGCGGTTGAGTCGTTTGCCGTCATGTCGTGTTTGAGTTAGACGAAAATCAGTCGACCGCCCTTCGAGGGCGGCGGGATCGGCGTGCCGCGGCCTCCCTCGGCCCGGGCCCGGTCGAGCACGGGAGGCGGACGCGAATGGCCACGCACGACGACGTTCCCATGAACCCCGAATACATGGATTACGCCGAGCACGAGCGGACCTACAGCGGCTTCATCACCGTCACGAAGTGGGGCGTGGTCGCGGTGGCGGGCCTCCTCGTCGTCCTGATGTTCTTCATCCTGTGACGGTCCGGCGCCCGAGCGGCGCCGATGCGACCCCGCCCGACTTCATGAGGGCGCGAAACGGGATCGCGCGCGGTCCCCGACGCGATCCCGCCGACATCCCCGTGCCTGAGGAACCAACGATGCGCATCGCCGTGCCCGCCGAGACGGCGGAAGAGCCGAGGGTCGCCGCCACGCCGGAAACGGTGAAGAAGCTGATCGCGCTGGGCGGCACCGTCGCGGTGCAGAGCGGTGCCGGCAGGTCGTCCGGCCTCACCGACGAGGCGTTCCGCGCCGCCGGCGCGAGCGTCGAGCCCGATGCCGCCGCGACGCTGAAGGACGCCGACGTGGTCCTGAAGGTGCGCCGCCCCGAGGCCGCCGACCTCCCCCATTACAAGCGCGGCGCCGCCGTGCTGGCCATCATGGACCCCTACGGCCAGGACGCGGCCCTGAAGGCCATGGCGGAGGCCGGCCTCAACGCCTTCTCGATGGAGCTGATGCCGCGCATCACCCGCGCCCAGGTGATGGACGTGCTGTCGTCCCAGGCCAACCTCGCCGGCTACCGCGCCGTGATCGACGCCGCCGAGCAGTACGGACGCGCCTTCCCGATGATGATGACGGCCGCCGGCACGGTGCCCGCCGCCAAGGTGTTCATCATGGGCGTCGGCGTGGCGGGCCTGCAGGCGATCGCGACGGCGCGGCGCCTGGGCGCCATCGTCACCGCCACGGACGTGCGGCCCGCCACCAAGGAGCAGGTGGAATCGCTCGGCGCCAAGTTCGTCGCGGTCGAGAACGAGGAGTTCAAGAACGCCGAAACGGCCGGCGGCTACGCCAAGGCCATGTCGGACGACTACCAGCGCCAGCAGAACGAGCTGGTGGCGACCCACATCGCCAAGCAGGACATCGTCATCACCACGGCACTGATCCCGGGCCGCCCGGCCCCGAAGCTCGTCACCGCCGGCATGGTGAAGAGCATGAAGCCCGGCTCGGTGGTGTTCGACATGGCGGTGGAGCGCGGCGGCAATTGCGAGCTGTCGAAGCCCGGCGAGGTGGTGGACGCGGACGGCGTCAAGGTCGTGGGCTACCTCAACGTGCCGGGGCGCCTCGCCGCCACGGCGTCGAGCCTCTACGCCCGCAACCTTTACGCCTTCCTGGAAACGCTGGTGTCGAAGGACACCAAGGCGCTCGCCATCGATTGGACCGACGAGCTGGTGAAGGCCACGGCGCTCACCCGCGACGGGGCGGTCGCGCATCCGAACTTCGCCCCCAAGCCCGCCGAACCCGCCATCGTCTGACCGGCGGCCGCGCCGGCCGCCCCTAAGCTTCGAGCCGACCCGTCGGTTCCCCTCCCGTTTTCCCCCCGACCCTCCCACCGACGAGGACGCGCCGATGGCGGCCGACACCCAACAGATGCTCTACGAGAAGGCGCAGGCCGCCGCCGACATCGCCCAGCAGGCCGCCCTTTCGGCGCGCGCCTACGCGGACGGGATCGGCCACGGCGCAGCCGGCGCCGTGCATGCCGCCACGGGCGGGGCGGTCGACCCCTTCGTGTTCCAGCTCGCCATCTTCGCCATGGCGTGCTTCGTCGGCTACTACGTGGTGTGGGCCGTGACGCCGGCGCTGCACACGCCGCTGATGTCCGTCACCAACGCCATCTCGTCGGTGATCGTGGTGGGCGCCCTGCTGTCGATCGGCGTCGGCGTGACGCCCGACAACTGGGGCGGCGCGGTGGCGGCCCGCATCTTCGGCTTCATCGCCCTGGTGCTGGCCTCGGTGAACATCTTCGGCGGCTTCCTGGTCACCGAGCGCATGCTCGGCATGTACAAGAAGAAGGGCTGAGCGCCATGGGAGCCAACCTCGCCGGCCTGCTCTACCTCGTTTCGGGCATCCTGTTCATCCTGGCGCTGCGCGGACTGTCCTCGCCCGCCACCTCGCGCCAGGGCAACCGCTTCGGCATCGCCGGCATGACCATCGCGGTGGTCACGACGCTGTGGTACCGGCCGCCGGCGGACGCCTTCGCGTGGCTGATGGTGATCGTCGGCCTCGGCGCCGGCGCCGGCATCGGCGCCTGGAAGGCGCGCTCGGTCAAGATGACCGACATGCCCCAGCTCGTGGCGCTGTTCCACGCGCTCGTCGGCCTCGCGGCCGTCACCACGGCGGCGGGCGCCCTCTACGCTCCCCAGGCCTTCGGCATCGGCGTGCCGGGCGCCATCGAGGGCCACAGCCTGGTCGAGATGTCGATCGGCGCCGCCATCGGGGCGCTGACCTTCACGGGCTCGGTGATCGCCTTCGCCAAGCTCGACGGCCGCATGTCGGGCAAGCCCATCATGCTGCCCAACCGCCACGCCATCAACATCGGCCTCGGCGTGCTGGTGCTGGCGCTGATCGTGTACTTCGTGGCGTCGAGTTCGGCGGTCGCGTTCTGGCTCATCGTGCTGGCGGCGCTGGCGCTCGGCGTGCTGCTGATCGTGCCGATCGGCGGCGCCGACATGCCGGTGGTGGTGTCCATGCTGAACAGCTATTCGGGCTGGGCGGCGGCCGGCATCGGCTTCACGCTGGGCAACCTCGCGCTGATCATCACCGGTGCGCTGGTGGGCTCGTCGGGCGCGATCCTCAGCTACATCATGTGCAAGGGCATGAACCGCTCCTTCGTGAGCGTCATCCTCGGCGGCTTCGGCGGCGAAACGGCCTCGGCCGGCGGCGCCGTCGAGACCCGCCCCGTCAAGCAGGGCTCGGCCGAGGACGCGGCCTACATCATGAAGAACGCGTCCAAGGTCATCATCGTGCCGGGCTACGGCATGGCGGTGGCCCAGGCCCAGCACGCGCTCCGCGAGATGGCCGACATGCTGAAGAAGGAGGGCGTCGAGGTGAAATACGCCATCCATCCCGTGGCGGGCCGCATGCCGGGGCACATGAACGTGCTGCTGGCGGAAGCCTCCGTGCCCTACGACGAGGTGTTCGAGCTCGAGGACATCAACTCGGAATTCGCGCAGGCCGACGTCGCCTTCGTGATCGGCGCCAACGACGTCACCAACCCGTCGGCCAAGACCGACAAGGCGTCGCCCATCTACGGCATGCCGGTGCTCGACGTGGAGAAGGCCAAGACCGTGCTGTTCATCAAGCGCGGCATGGGGTCGGGCTATGCCGGCGTCGAGAACGAGCTGTTCTTCCGCGACAACACGATGATGCTGTTCGCGGACGCGAAGAAGATGGTCGACACCATCATCAAGAACCTCGACTGATACGGCATCCGGCTGAATAGGCCGGAGCCGTATCACAAGCCCGCGCGGCGCTTGAGCGAAGCCGGCTTCCGCGCCGCGAAGCAATCTCGCGGAAGCCGTATGACGGCATCTGCCTTCGACCGAAAGGTCAGGCCGCCGACGGGCTCCGTCGGCGGCCTTTTTCATGGACGGCGTCCCGGCCTTCGGCCGGCCCCGACGACTGGGACAGGCGGGACATCCCTCCACCGCCGCGAGCGGGGCGGGTCATCCGCCCGGCGGCGCGTCCATCGCGTCCCGGTCCCCGTATTCCGCGAGGAACCGCGCCCGCCATTCGGCGCTGACGCCGTCGCGCTGCACCGCCACGGCGATGCGCTCGGGGGCGGCGGCGACCGGCCCCTCGACCCCGACGAGGCGCGCCACGGCGTCCACCGTCGCTTCGGGCGCCAGCAGCGCGTCCTCGTAGACGAGGCGGAGCGGCGCGATGCCGTTGCGGGCGAAGAAGAGCTGCCAGCGTGCGTCCTGGGCGACGGTTTCGCGCATCGCGCCCAGGATGGCCGCCCCGTCGTAGCGCGGCTCGGCCGCGGCCGGCATCGTCGAGCGCCACTGCAGCGTCTGGTTCACGCGGGCGCGGGAGATCGCCTGCCCGAGGAGATCGCGCCGCCCGAGGTGGACGAAGCGCAGGTCCGGAAACCACGCGGTCCAGCGCAGGCGCACCGACAGGCCGTCGAGCTGCATCGGGTAGATCTTGAAGCCATAGACCCCGTTCGGCGTGGAGCCGTGCTCCAGCGCGAAGGCGGCCTGCTCGCGGACCGCTTCGGGATAGCCGGCGCCCAGCACGCGCTTCTGGAACTTCGTCGAAAAATATTCCGCCGGCCGGCCGAGCCGCCCGGTGCCGGCCAACAGCTCGGCCAGCCAGGTACTGCCGGAGCGGATGGTCGTGCAGACGGCATAGCCCCGCCGCGCGGCGTCCGGCATCACGGGGCCGCGACCTCGTGCTCGGGCGGCGCGAGCGCCCGCAGTTCGCCCGTCAGCTCCTTCAGGCTCGCGGTCTTGGGCATGATGCGGTCGGCGTCGCGGAGCTGCTCGCGGTCGGCGGCCGAGATGTCGCGGGCGCTGAACACGATGACCGGGATGTCGGCGCAGCCCGGCCGCTCGCGCAGGGCGTGGAGGAAGGCGAAGCCGTCCATCACCGGCATGGTGAGGTCGAGCAGGATGGCGCGCGGCGGCCCGTGCATGACGCGGCGCAGCGCTTCGGCGCCGTCCCCCGCCTCGCCGACCGTGTAGCCGGAGCGCTCCAGCACGGTGCGGAGCCGCTCGCGGACGCCCGCGTCGTCGTCGACCACCAGCACCTCGCCCTCGGCCTCGCGCAGCCGGTCGAGCACGGATTTCAGCCGGTCCCAATCGACGGGCTTGTTGACGAGGTCGACGGCGCCGAGGGTCGCGCTCAGCGTGCGCTCGTCGACGAACGTCACCATCACCACCGGTATGGCGGCGAGCTTCGGGTCAGCCTTCAGCGCCGTGAGCACCGACCAGCCGTCCATCTTCGGCATCATGACGTCGAGCAGGATGGCGCGCGGGAGGTGGGTGCGCGCCATGTCGAGGCCGGAAGCGCCGTCCGCCGCCGTGATGGCGGAGAAGCCCTGGCGTTCCAGGAAGCGCACCATCAGGTCGCGCTGCGCCGCGTCGTCGTCGATCACCAGCACGCCGGCGTGTTCGGCCGGCATCAGCCCGTGCACCGGGGCGGGCGCTTCCTCGCGCGCCGTTTCCGGCATGGTGGCGGGCAGCGTGACGGTGAAGGCCGTGCCCTCGCCGTGGATGCTTTCGACGGCGATGTCGCCGCCGAGCAGGCGGGCGAAGGCCTTGGTGATGGCGAGGCCGAGGCCCGTGCCGCCGAACTTGCGCGTCGTGGTCTCGTCCGCCTGGGTGAAGCGCTGGAACAGGCGGCCGAGCTGCTCCCCCGTCATGCCGATGCCGGTGTCGCGCACCACGAAGGCGATGGTCCCCTCCGGCCCGGCGCCGTCCCGCGTCACCGACAGCGTGATGGTGCCGTTCTCGGTGAATTTGGCGGCGTTGCCGAGGAGGTTGAACAGGCATTGCCGCAGCTTCACGGCGTCGGTCCGCATGGCGCCCAGGTCGTCGGCGAGGTCGAGCGCCAGCGCGTTGCCCTTGGTCCTGGCCAGCCCCTCGACGGTGGACGCGACGTCGCGCATCAGCGCCGCGACCTGCACGGTCTCGGCATAGGTGTCCATGCGGTTCGCCTCGATCTTCGACAGGTCGAGAACGTCGTTGATGAGGCTGAGGAGGTGGCGGGCGTTGGACTCGATCTTGCGCAGGTCGCCCAGCAGCGCCTCCTGCCCGGAGTCCTCGAGCTCCTCCTCCATCATCTCGCTGTAGCCGATCACGGCGGACAGCGGCGTGCGCAGCTCGTGGCTCATGTTGGCCAGGAAGGCGCTCTTGGCGCGGTTGGCGCTTTCGGCGGCCTCCTTGGCGGCGGACAGTTCGAGCTCGGCGAGCTTGCGCTCGGTGACGTCGGTGTGCTGGCCGACCCATTCCCTCACCTCGCCGTCCTCGTCGAGAATGGGGACGCCCGACACCTCCATGTGGCGCCACAGCCCGTCGGCGCGCTTCAAGCGGTGCTCGACCACGTAGCGCGAGCGCGCCGTCACGGCCGTCGTCCAGGCCTCGATCGTGACCGCCCGGTCGTCGGGATGGACGGCGTCGAGCCAGCCTCCGGCGCCGTACTGGTCGGACGTCTGCCCGGTGAACTCGGCCCATTCGGCCTGCGGCGGCGAGAAGGAGCCGTCGGGCCCCGCCGTCCACACGATGGCGGCCGAGGCTTCCGTCAGCGTGCGGAAGCGCTCCTCGCTGTCGCGCAGGCGGGCTTCGGTGCGCTTGCGCACCGTGATGTCGGACACCACCATGCCGGCGCCCTCCACGCGGTTCCCCTTGGCCGACGAGCGGATGGGATAGAAGGTCACCTGGTAGTCGCGCGGCTTGCCGTCCCCGGCGCGCACCTCGATGTTGGGGATGGGCCGGCCGCCTTCGACCACCTGGCGCAGGCGCGCTTCCAGCGGCTCGCGCAGCTGGGGCAGGACGTCCCAGATCGAAGCGCCCACCGTGGCGCTCAGCGCCCGGTCGCTCATGGTGGACAGGGCGCGATTCATGTGGCGCACGTCGAGGTCGGCGTCGAGGAAGCCGAGCCCGACGGGCGCGTGGTCGAGCACGCCTTCGAGCAGCGCGGAGGCGGCCCGCTGGTCCTGCCGGCGCTTCGCCGCCAGCCACGCCATCAGGGCGAAGGCGCCGAGCGCCGCCCCGATCGCCAGCACGACGAAGGGCCACAGGGCAGTGCGGTCGCGCGCCGAGCGGGCCGCCATCGCCGCCATGGCCCGGTGCTCAGTGTCGGATACGAAGGTGCGCAACCGGTCCATCGCGGCCTTGCCGACCCCGGTGCGCAGGGTCGCGATGGCGCTGGACGCGCCGGCCGCCCGGAACTGGCCCACCGTGGCGGCGGCGGCGGTGCGGCGCTCGTCGACGAGCCGCGTCAGCTCCGGCAGGTCGACGTCGAGCCCGGCGAGCGCGGCGAGTTCCGGTTCCAGGCTGCGCCGCGCGTCCTCGTAGGGGATCAGGTAGGGGTCTTCGCCGGTCAGCAGGAAGCCGCGCTGGCTCGTCTCGAGATCCTTGACGGAGGACAGCACGCGTTCGAGCCGGATCACGGTTTCCCGGGCGCGATCGGCGACGCCCGTCGAGCGCGCCGATTCCACCACCGACCAGATCCCGCTCGCCAAAGCCACGAGGAGCAGCGCGGCGGCGATGATCGCCAGCCGGCTGAGACGCCCGTGTCGCGCCGTGTCCAACAGGGGTTCGTCGGTCAATGCGCCCTCGTCCTTCACCCGTCGGGCCCGTCGGTGGACGGCTCCCGGTCCGATCGTCGAAGCCCGCCGGCGGGCTCCGGGCCTGCGCGACCCTGCCCTCCCTTATCACGCCGCGCCGGAATCCGGTTCCCCCCGACGTCCCGTCAGGGTTTCCCGGGCGTTCCCGTCCCGGCGGCGCCCGACCCCGGGCCGCCGAGCGGGCCGCCGGCTTTCGCGATCGGCGCCGTGAAGGTGATGGCGTTCTGCGGGCTCGGCGACGGGGGCGCCGTGACGGACAGGGGGCCGGGCTGGCCGCCGTCCGGCCCGCCCGCGCCGGGCTTCGAGCCGGTGTCGGCGACCGGCGTGGCGCGGGAGCCCGGGGGCACGTCGATCTCCACCGTGGCGGTCATGCCCTGGACGAGCCGCACGGTCGGCGGCACGCTGTCGATGTGGATGCGAACCGGCACGCGCTGGGCCAGCCGCACCCAGGTGAAGATGGGGTTGACGGTGGCGAGCCCGCTGCCGCCCGGCGTGGCGTTGGAGACCACGATGCCGCGCGCCAGCGAATCCACGTGGCCGAGCACGACCTGCTTGTAGCCGAGCAGGTAGATTTTGGCGGGATCGCCTTCGCGGATCGGCGCGATGGTGGTTTCCTCGAAATAGCCGTCGACCCAGAAGCTGTCGGCATCGACGACCGACAGCGCGGTCGCACCCGTGGTGGCGTAGTTGCCCTGCTGCGTCAGCAGGTTCGTCACCCAGCCGTTGACCGGCGAGCGGATCTCGGTGCGGTCCATGTTGATCTTCGCGCGGTCGAGGTTGGCCTTCTGCTGCTCGACGTCGGCCTGGGCCATCCTGGCCGACGACACGTATTGTTCCTTCTGCTCGGGCGTGGTGGCGAGGTCGGTGAGCTGCAGGCGCCGCGCCGCCTGGGACTGCTTGTTGACGTAGTCGGCCTGGGCCTGGTCCAGCGCGGCCTGCGACAGGTCCACGGCGACGCGATAGTCCTGCGGGTCGATCTTCATCAGGACGTCGCCCTTGTGGACGAACTGGTTGTCGTGCACCGGCAGGTCGACGATCTGCCCCGCCACCTCCGGCGCCACGGCGACGACGTAGACCCGCACGGCCCCGTCGCGCGTCCAGGGCGATGCCATGTAGGCGTTCCACAGGAGCCAGCAGGCGTAGGCCGCCACGGCGGCGACGCACAGCGTGACCAGCACGGGCAGGATGCGCCGGCCCCGCCGCCGCGGGGGCCGGTCGTCGCCGTCCCCCGTCGACGCCCGCTCGCCCCCCTGCCGCCCGGCCCGGCCCGGGGGGGCATCGCGCTCGTCCTCGCGCGACGGGGCGCGGGATGTGACCTCGGACATGCGGGTTGCGCCTCAGATGGGGAGCTTCAGCGCGCCCACCGCCAGCACAAGGGCGGTGAGCAGGATGAGGTAGACGGAAAACTCGAACAGCGCCGGGTGCCAGATCCAGCGGAACAGGCCGACCGCCACCGCCACCCGGCGCAGGCACAGGGTGGCGACGAGGGCCAGCAGCATCATGGGCACGATCGGCGCGACGTAAACGCCGAAGATGTCGATCTCGACGAAGCTCACGGGCCTCACCTCCCCTCGAACTCGTGGCGATGCTGCCGCACCACGTCGCGGACGACCTGGATCGCGGTGGGGATGCGCAGGTCCGGCCGCGCGCCGCCTCCGGGCGACCGCTCCGCATCGACCGCGTCGAGCCCGCTCAGCATGCCGTCGACGTCGCCGTCGGCGAGCCGCGCCAGCGCGGCCCGCAGGCGGTCCCCTCCGCGGCCGGCGTCGGCCAGGTTGCGGAGCCGCAGCACCTGCAGGCCGGTCGACAGCGCCGCGACCAGCCGCGAGCCGTGGACGGGGTCGACGTCCTCCGGCATGGCGACCAGCCGGGCGTAGACCCGGCCCTGCCAGGCGTCCGGCGTGGGCGACCAGCGGCCCGAGGCGACGCGGCGGAGGTCGCGCAGGGTCAGGTCGACGAGGCGGTCGGCCCGCATCGCCCTCGGCACCGGCGGGATCAGCGCCAAAGCCAGGGCGCCGGCGAGGCAGCCGCCGACGATGCCGAGCGCCGAATTGTAGAAGCCCACCGTGTCGAAGGTGATCTGGTTCGTGGGTCCCACCAGCGGCACGAAGTTCATGGTGGCGGCGACGAAATAGGGCGCCAGCGCCGGCACGGTGGAAAGCGCCGCGAGCGGCACCAGGAAGCAGGCGAGGATGCCCGCCAGCGCGAAAAAGCTTTCGTGGTTGGGCAGGAGGGCGAAGTTCAGGATGGCTGCCAGCACGGCCGTGAACACCGTGCCGATGCCGAAGCCCAGGGCCGCCTTGCCGGACTTCTCCTGCTGGGGCGCCAGCAGGAGCACCGTCACGGCGAGAAACGTGACGGCGCCGAGCCCGCTCGGCCATTCCGTGAGGATCCAGAACGCGAGGCCTGCGCACACGGCGAGGAAGGTCCGGACGGCGTTGACCAGGGCTGGCAGGTAGTCGGCCACGACGAAGCCGGACGCGCGGGCGGGGGTTCGGGCCGCGGCGGGGTCGCGCAGCAGGGCGAGCCCGTTGGCGGCGGCGGCGAGCCCCAGCGCCAGTCTCGCCGCCGCATCGGCGAGCAGCCGCCGGGACACGTCGCCGTCGGGCTTCAGTTCGGCGAGGGCGCGCGCCGCCGCGACGTCCTGGCTCCGGTCGTCGGCCTCCGGCACGGTGCGGACGGGGCCGGGCTCGACCGGCGACGCGGCGGCGATCCCGCGCCAGGTTTCGGGCAGGCGCTCGGCGACGGGCCGGGCGCGCCGGCCCGCCTCCTCCCGCGGCAGGTG
The DNA here is from genome assembly GCF_004137685.1 of Lichenibacterium minor. Classification (GTDB taxonomy): domain Bacteria; phylum Pseudomonadota; class Alphaproteobacteria; order Rhizobiales; family Beijerinckiaceae; genus Lichenihabitans; species Lichenihabitans minor. The sequence goes on from NZ_QYBB01000009.1 coordinate 82,565, forward strand.
GACGAGGTGGCTTTCGGCGATGCGCCACCCCGACAGGGCGGCGAACAGGCCCGCCGTGGCATCCCGCAGGATCCGGGCGCGGTGGCGCAGCTCCGCATCCTCGCCGATCGCCTGGTCGATGAGGGGATCGAGCCCGGCCACGCGCGCGATCAGCGCCCGGCGGACCCGCGGGCCTTCGTCGACGTGGCGGGCGGGGTCCCACAGCAGGTCCCGGAAGTGGGACAGGATTTCGCGGCCGATCGCGTCCACGGACGCTGCGAGCTTCCCCCGCGACTGCCCGAGGTCCGACAGGCCCGTGACCGCCATGGCGCAGCCGATGCCGATGATGATCTCGGTGGCGCGGGTGACGGCGAGGTGGAAGGCCTGGCTCGGCTCGGAGATGGAGTCCCCGGCGATGATGGCCATCGTGTAGCCCGATAGCGCGAAGGCATAGGCTGAAAAGTTGCGCGTCAGCGTGTTGCCGAAGGAGCAGGCGGCGGTCCACAGCGCCATGGCGACGAGGAAGCCGATGCGGTTCTGCGGGAAGATGCCCGTCAGCACCACCGTGGCGGAAGCGCCCACCACGGTGCCGACCATGCGGAAGAAGCCCTTCCGCAGCGAGGCCCCGAGGACGGGCTGGCACACGATGCCGGCCGAGGTGCCGGCCCAGGACGGGTTGTCGAGTTCGAGCGCGAAGGCGATGAACAGGGCCAGCGAGACCGCCAGCGCCAGCCTGACGCCGTAGAGCACCTTCGGCACCGCGGCTTCGATCCAGGCCGGCCAGCCGGCGTCGCCGTGATCCGCCGGGGTCGCGGGACTGGACATGCGTGCGGGACCACGGAAGGACGAGACCTGGAGTCTCCAAACGGCCCAGGCCCGGGATTGTTGCGCTGCCGGACGCCCTTCTCCCGACCCTTTCGCAAAGGCGATCGCCGGGAGGCGCGGCGGGCCTCTGACCCGCCGCTCCGATCATGCCAGGCTTCAGGCGGCCTGGTAGTAGCCGTAGCCGGTGTAGCCGCCGTAGCCCGAATACCCGGTGTAACCCGAATAACCGGTGTAGCCCGAGCCATAGCCGGTGTAGCCGTAGCCCGAATAACCGGTGTAGCCCGAGCCGTAGCCGGTGTAGCCGTAGCCCGAATAGCCCGAGCCGTAGCCGGTGTAACCGTAGCCCGAGTAGCCGGTGTAGCCGTAATCGGAATATCCGGTGTAGCCGTAACCCGAATACCCGGTGTAGCCGGCGCCGTAGCTGGCATAACCGTAGCCGGTGTAGCCGTAGCTCGAATATCCGGTATAGCCGTAGTCGGAATATCCGTAACCGGCGTAACCGGTCCCGTAGCTCGAGTAGCCGTAACCCGTGTAGCCGTAGCTGGTGGAACCGTAGCTCCCGTAGCCGTAGCTCGAGTACCCGTATCCGGTGTAGCCGTAGCTAGAACCGTAGGAATAGTAACCAGCCATCGTCTTTCTCCTGTACGCGATATGGACCGGGACACGCCCGACCCATGCTTCATGCCCTTTCACAAAGGCAAGACGTTGGACGGAGCGTCATCGGCGGCACGATCTCCGGGACGCCCCTTTTGTGGGTGGTCCCGGGATGCGGCTCGCCGACGACTTCCGCTCGATCCATCGCCGAAGTGAGCCGACAACGTGCCGACCGCCCTTCGGGTCCATCCCACCGCGCCCACGCCGTGCCGCACCCATCCGCGCACCGGCGGGAACGAGATGCTTGCTCCGGCCCTGCCGTACCAAGATGAACGACGGATGAATGGCGCTCGTTGTTGCTGCGTTGCTCCGTCACGCGATGGAACCGGCACGGTCTATGGTGAATTTCCACACCGAGGGCGCGACAAAAACACGTCGAGGACGATCCGATGTTCGGAAAGATCATGTCGTACGGCGGCACCTTGAAGAAGGTGGCCGTCGCGGGTGTCGCCGCGCTGTCGGTCGGCGCCGTATTGGTGGCGACCGCGGAACCCGCGCAGGCGCGTGGGTTCGGCGGCGGTGGGTTCGGAGGCGGCGGCGTGTTCCGCCATGGCGGTTTCGGCGGCGGGTTCGGGCGCGGCGGCTTCGGCGGGTTCCGGGGCGGCTATGGCAGGTTCGGTGGCTTCCGGGGGGGATACGGCGGCTTCGGGCGCGGACGGTTCGGCTACGGCGGATTCGGCTTCCCGGCCTTCGGGATCGGCTACGGGCTGGGATACGGCCTCCGCGGCTACGGGTACCCCTACGGAGGTTATGGTTACCGCCGCTTCGGCTACGGCTACCGGCCGTTCTATCGGCGCGCCTTCTTCCGCCCCTACGGCTACGGCATCCGCCGTTTCGGTTACGGCTACGGCGTCCGCCGCTTCGGCTACGGCTACGGTATCCGCCGCTTCGGCTACGGCTACTGACAGCGTCGCGGTCGAGCCCGTCGGGCTCGGCCGCTGCGCGGGACTTCCGCACCGCCCCGCGGTGCGGCGGTCCCGGTTCCGCCGCGGCGCGACATCGATCCCCATGCCGATCATGGCCCGCCTCCCCGCCGCGCCGACCGCCTCGGCGACGGACACGACGCTAGGGCGACGCCGCTGGACGGGGGCTGAACGCCGCGTTTGTCGCCCGTTCATGCGGCGTAGCGTCCCGGCGGCGGTCATTCGCCGACGAGGTGCAGCACGATTTCGCGGCGATGCGGCCGCGAACGGTGTTCGAACAGGTAGATCGCCTGCCAGGTGCCCAGCAGCATGCGCCCGCCCTCGACCGGGACGGCGAGGCTCGGCTGGGTCAGCGCCGCGCGCAGGTGGGCCGGCATGTCGTCCGGGCCCTCCAGGTCGTGCTCGTAATGCGTGCCCTCCGGGGCGATGCGCTCGAAGAAGCGCTCCATGTCGGACCGCACGGTCGGGTCGGCGTTCTCCTGGATCACCAGCGACGCCGAGGTGTGGCGGCAGAACACCGTCAGCAGCCCGGCCGCGATGCCCTGCCCGGCGACGAAGCGCTCGGCTTCGCGCGTGATGTCGAAGAGCCCCTTCCGGTCGGTGGAGCGGGTGAAACGGTGCAGGGCCTGTCGCATGGTGGTTTCGCGCTCGCACGGGACGGTGCCTCGGCAAGCCGCGGGGGCGGGCCGCGGTTCCCGCCCGCGGCCCGCCCAAACGTGATCCCGCCGCCACAGGGGCGAGCGGGTTTGCCTGCATCGCCCGATTGTGGCAGGCCGGCCCTTGCGCCGCCTTCGCGCCGCTGCGAAAGGACTCCATCAGCGTTCGGCGGCCATCACGGGGCGCGAGGCGGGCATCGCCCGCCCCGCGGCCAGGGGCGGGGTCACGCCCGGGGCGCCGGTTCGGTTCAAGGTGGAACAGCATGCGGGGCCTCGTGGGACGGGCACAGAACGGGCGAGGTCCGGCGCTGCGCTGGGGCATGGCCCTGGCGCTTTCGGCGGCCGTGGCGCTGGCTGCCGCGCCGGCGCGGGCCGAGGACGGCGGCTTGTTCGGCTTTCTTTCGGCGGCGCTCGGCGGCGGATCGGCGGCGCCGGCCCCCTCCGCCCCCCCGCCGACGGCCAGCGAGGGCGAACAGGTTCGGCCCTTGACGGTGCGGCGCGCCCCCAAGAAGGCCGTGCATGCCGGCGCGGGCCGTGCGCGTCTCGCCCGCGTGCCCACCAAGACCGGCCCGGTGTCGATCTACGAGGATCCGACGCTGCGCAGCGGCGACGCCGTGATGACCAAGGACGGCATGAAGGTGTTCGCCGGCGGCCGGTTTTCGCCCGAGCATCCCTACGAGGACGCGAACTTCGTCGCGGTGTCGGCCGCCAAGACCGTCGCGCCCAACCTGAAGAAGACCGTCATCGAGCTGAACAAGCTTCCCCACGGCTGACAACACAGGTCAGACATCTCGACCGCTGGCGAGCGCGGATGCGCGCCGCCGCTCTTGGCGCGCAAGGCGACGGAACTGCGTCGGCGGCTCCGTCACCTGACACGGGAGCCCGTTTGACGGGATGGCGGATCCCGTCCCTTCCGCGCGGGCCGACTTTCGGGCAGATTGTCGCCGCGCGGAGTTAAGCGGGGAGAACCATGTTCGTCGGCATCGACATCGGCACGACAGCGGTCAAATCCGTCCTGATGGGCGAGGACGGCGCGCTACACGCTTCGGCGTCCTTTCCGGTCCCCGTGTCGCGGCCCCGCGCCGGCTGGTCCGAGCAGGACCCGGAGCACTGGTGGACGGCCGTCTGCGACACCCTAGACGCGCTCGCCGCCGCCGAGCCGAGGCTGATGGCCGCGGTGTCGGGCATCGGCCTGTCGGGCCACATGCACGGCGCGACCGTGCTGGGCGAGGGCGACGCCGTGCTGCGCCCCGCCATCCTGTGGAACGACGGCCGCGCCGCGGCGGAATGCGCCGCCATCGAGGCGGCCTGCCCGGACGCACGCTCCCTCACGGGCAACATCGCCATGCCGGGCTTCACGGCGCCGAAGCTCGCCTGGATGCGGCGGCACGAGCCCGACCTCTTCGCGCGGATCCGCAAGGTCCTGCTGCCGAAGGACTACGTGCGCCTGCGGCTCACCGGCGACTACGCGTCCGACATGTCGGACGCGGCCGGCACCTACTGGCTCGACGTCGGCGCGCGCCGCTGGTCCGACGCGCTTCTCGCCGCGACGGGGCTCGACCGCTCGCAGATGCCGGAGCTGTTCGAGGGCACGGAGCCCACCGGCCGGCTGCGCGAACCCCTGCGCGCGCGCTTCGGCATGGACCGCGCGCCCGTCGTGGCGGGGGGCGCCGGCGACAACGCCGCTTCCGCCTGCGGCATCGGCGCCGTGACGCCGGGCGCGGCCTTCCTGTCGCTCGGCACGTCGGGCGTGCTGTTCGTGTCCAACGCCCGCTTCTCGCCCAACACCGAGGGGGCGGTGCACGCCTTCTGCCATGCCCTGCCCGATACCTGGCACCAGATGGGCGTGATCCTGTCGGCGACCGACAGCCTCAACTGGTTCGCCCGCCTCGTCGGCGCCCCCGCCCCCGAACTGACGGCGGCGCTGGGCCCGACGGTGGCACGGCCCTCGCCGGCCTTCTTCATGCCCTACCTGTCGGGGGAGCGGACCCCGCACAACGACGCCGGCGCGCGCGGCGGCTTCCTGGGGCTCGACCAGACGACCTCGCGCCAGGACCTCACGCAGGCGGTGCTGGAAGGCGTCGCCTTCGCGTTCCGGGACTGCCTGCGCGTGCTGAACGACGCCGGCACGGACGTCGCCCGCGCCTTCGCGGTGGGAGGCGGCGCCAATTCGCCCGTGTGGCTGTCGATCATGGCGAGCGTGCTCGACCGGCCGCTCGACGTGTCGGCGGCGGCCGACGTCGGCGCGGCCTACGGCGCCGCCCGCCTAAGCCAGGCCGCCGCGACCGGCGCGCGCGATCCGGCGGCCCTGATGCCGCCGCCGCGCGTCGAGCGCACCGTCGAGCCCGACCCCGCGCTGGCCAGCGCCTATGCGGAGCGCTACGGCCGCTACCGCGCGCTCCACGCGTCCTCGGCCCACGCGGCCGATCCCTGACGCCGCGTTCGGCGACCGACCGACCCGGCCCGGGGGAACACCCCGAAGGGCGTGCGGCTTCGCCCGAAACGCCCCGCCCGGCGGGCGCAGCCGAGGTGGCATCCGTGGTTCGGGGCTTCCCTTCCCCGACGCGAGGCCGTCCCATGGGACGGCGTTTTTTCGCCTGCGCGGCGCCGATGCGCCATGCCATGATGGGCGCATGCCGGGGGAGGATCCCATGTCGCCGTCCAGGTTGGCTTCCGCTTCGCTCCTGATCCTGGCCTTCGCCCTGCCCGCCGCCGCCCTGGCCGCCGCCGGCGGCCCGGCCGGCCCCGCGTCTCCGGGCCTCGCCGGCACGCCCGGCCCGCGCGCGGTGAAGCCCGGCTCCACCCTGCCGGCCTCCGGGATGCGGGCGCTGCCGAAGCCTACCGCCGCCGAGCGGGCGGAGAAGCGCAAGCTCGACCACGACCTCAAGATCTGCATCGGCTGCTGAACCGCGCCGCCAATCCGGGAGCCGCGGCGAAGCGGCGCCGCTTTGCCGATTGCGCAACCTCGCACAATGGCATAAACATATCTTTATATGTTTAGGCAGTCCGTCATGACCGAGGCCGTGTTCCCCTTCCCGTCCGCCCTGGCCGCCCTCGAAGCGGCGGGCGAGAGCACGCGGCTGCGCCTCCTGGCGCTGCTGTCCGAAGCGGAGCTCACCGTCAGCGAGCTCGTCACCATCCTGGGGCAGTCGCAGCCGCGCGTGTCGCGCCACCTGAAGCTGCTCGTCGAGGCCGGCCTCGTGGAGCGGCACCGCGAAGGCGCCTGGGCGTTCTTCACCGCGGCGGACCGCGGCGCCGGCGCCGCGCTGGTGCGCGACGTGCTGCGCCGCATGGACCCCGAGGACGCGACGCTGCGGGCCGACCACGCCCGCCTGGCCGAAGCCCGCCGCAGCCGCACCGCCGCGGCGGAAACCTATTTCGCCGCTCAGGCGCCGAACTGGGACCGGGTGCGGGCGCTGCACGTGTCCGAGGAGCGCGTCGAGGCGGCGGTGCTGGAAGCCGTGGGCGAGGCGCCCGTGCGGGCGCTGCTCGACCTGGGCACCGGCACGGGCCGCATGCTGGAGATCCTGGCGCCCCGCGCCGTCCGCGCCGTCGGCATCGACGGCAGCCATGCCATGCTCAACGTGGCGCGGCTCCGCGTCGAGCGGGGCGCCCTGCGCAACGTCCAGCTTCGCCAAGGCGACATCTACGCCCTGCCGGTGGAGCGCGACGGCTACGACCTCGTCGTCGTCCACCAGGTGCTGCACTACCTCGACGAGCCCGCCCGCGCGTTGCGCGAAGCGGCCCGCGTGCTGCGCCCCGGCGGGCGGCTGCTCGTCGTCGACTTCGCCCCCCACGCCGATGAAACCCTGCGAACCGCCCACGCGCACCGCCGGCTCGGCTTCGCCCGCGCCGAGATCGAGGGCTTCCTGCGCGACGCCGGGCTCGACGCCGGGCCGGGACGCGACCTGGCGCCGCTCGCCGGGGAAGCCGACAAGCTGACGGTGTCGCTGTGGATGGGGCGCGACCGCCGCAGCCTCGCCGCCGACGCCCCCGCGCTGAGGCAGGCCGTCGCGTGACGGCGCACCGCCCATCGACCAGGACGCCCCGATGACCGCGCCCGGCCAGCGCGGCGGCACGACACTCCAGCCAAACGAGCAAACCCGATGACCGCGCCCGACACCCTGCGCCCGAGCCGCCTGCCGGGCGCGCCGATCCGCGTCTCCTTCGAGTTCTTTCCGCCGAAGTCGGCCGACGCCGAAGCGTCGCTGTGGCGCTCCATCGAGCGGCTGGCGCCGCTCGACCCGGACTTCGTGTCCGTCACCTACGGGGCCGGCGGCTCGACGCGCGAGCGCACCCACAACACGGTGGCGCGCCTGGTGCGCGACACGCGGCTGAAGCCCGCCGCCCACCTCACCTGCGTGGGCGCCACGCGGGGCGAGATCGACGACGTGGTGCGGGGCTACTGGGACGCGGGCGTGCGCCACATCGTGGCGCTGCGCGGCGATCCGGCGGGCGGCCCCGGCACGGCCTACGAGGCGCATGCGGGGGGCTACGACAGCTCGGCGGACCTCGTGCGCGGCATCAAGGCGCTCGGCGATTTCGACGTGACGGTGTCGGCCTATCCCGAGAAGCATCCCGAAAGCGCCACCTACGACGCCGACCTCGACGGGCTGCAAGCCAAGGTCGACGCCGGCGCGACGCGGGCCATCACCCAGTTCTTCTTCGACAACAGCTTGTACGAGCGCTACGTCGACCGGGTGCGGGCGCGGAACATCCACATCCCGATCATCCCCGGCATCGCGGTGATCCAGAACTTCAAGCAGACGGCCAATTTCGCCCGCAAGACCGGCGCGTCCGTGCCGGATTGGCTGGCCGACCGGTTCGCCGGCCTGGAGAACGATCCCGCCACCCACCAGCTCGTGGCGGCCGGCGTGGCGGCCGAGCAGGTTCTCGACCTGGTCGACGCCGGCGTGCGCGACTTCCACTTCTACACGATGAACCGGGCGGAGCTCGTCTACGCCATCTGCCGGCTGCTCGGCATCAAGCCGGACGCTGAACGCGCTGCCGCCTGAACGGGCTGCGGCGCGTCACCCGCCCGGGCCGGGACCCGACGCGGGGATGCCGGAGGCCGTCAGTTGTGCGAAACCTCGGCCAGGTCGCCCATGCCGGGCGCCATAGAGGCGGCCTGCGGCTTCGCGTTCGGCAGCAGGATCCGGCGGAGCACCGACTTCGCCTTCGCGACGACGCGCGACACGAGGGCGATCGGCGCCGGCAGGGAGCGGTGGAAGAAGGCGAGCTTGCGCAGGTGCGACTCGACCTTCCATTTCACCACGGCGCCCTGCGGGAACAGCACGACGTCCCCCGGACCGAGACGCCGCGGCGGCGCGACGCCATCGTCGAGCACGACCGACCCTTCGAGGATGTGGATGGTCTCGTCCGAATCGTAGTGCCATTCGAACTCGCCCGGCGTGCAATCCCACACCACGGTGCAGGAGGCGCGGTCCCGGCTGTTCGACAGCACGGCGTTGCGGGCCGTGGGCGTGCCGGCCCGGATCCAGGCCGGGTTGATCGGCGACGGCTTCAGATCGACGGCTATGGACCCAATCATGATCGGCTGCGCGGGCACGGCGGCTCTCCGGAACTCTGGGGACGGGCTGTCGCGGCGATTCCATCCGCGATGACCCGGCCATCCTAGTCCAAGCCGTCCCGGCAGCCAGTGCGGCAGGTTGCAGGACGGCTCCATTTCCACCGTTAGCATTAATCGAGCATGGAAGCGGCCAGCGGGGCGCGGCCGGGCTATGCGGTACCCTCCTCGCGTCCGACGCAGACCCGCATCGATCGTCACGCGACTGCCGACCGGAGAAGGTCCATGCTGCGGCGCTACTCGACGAACCCGCTCGATCACGAGCCCACCGAACGGCTCACCTTCAGCGACGTGACCCTGCTCGCCCTGCTGGCCGTCGGGTTCTCGGCCGTGTCCATGGTCTTCGTGCTCGGCGCGCTGTGCGCCGACCACCGCATCACCCACGCACTGGCGGCCATCTTCTAGGCCGGGACGCATCGCCCGTTCGAGCGGCGACGCGCGCCGCCGCGCCCGCGGCCCGGCAGGTCGAAGCGCCGCTTCACCGCGGACCCGTCCGGCCTTCGCGTCCGCGCCGCTCCTTGAAGAATGCCCGCAGCAGGTCGGCGGCCTCGGTTTCGCGGATGCCGCCGTAAACCTCGGGCGCGTGGTGGCAGGTGGGCTGGGCATAGAAGCGCGCGCCGTTGTCGACGGCACCGCCCTTCGGGTCCTCGGCGGCGTAGTAGAGGCGCCGCAGCCGCGCGAAGGAGATCGCGCCCGCGCACATGGCGCAGGGCTCCAGCGTCACGTAAAGGTCGCAGCCCACCAGCCGCTCGGAGCCGAGCGCCCGGCAGGCGGCGCGGATCGCCAGCATCTCGGCGTGGGCGGTGGGATCCCGGTCCTCCAGCGTGCGGTTGCCCGCCGCGGCCAGCACCCCGTCGCCCCGCACCACGACGGCCCCGACCGGCACTTCCCCGCGCGCGGCGGCGGCCCGAGCTTCCGAGAAGGCGAGCGCGAAAGGGTCGTCACGCATGGGCGGAGCCGTCCTGTCCCGCATCGAAATCGACGTCGCGGGCGCGCCGGGGCGTCACCGGGCTTGGTCAAGCCGGGGCGGCCCTGCTATCACGTCCCGATGACCGACACCACCAAGCCGCCGAACCGGCCCACAGCGCCGCGGCCGCGCCCCTTCGGCCGCGACGAGAGTCGCCGCCAGGACGACCGACGCGACGACGCCCGCCGCGGCGGCGACAAGCCTCGCCCCCGCGACGACGCGGGCGCCCGGGGCGACAAACCCCGCGGCGGCGCGGGGCTGACCCGGGGCGCCGAGCCCGCGCCCCCGAAGGACGACGCCCGCATCGCCAAGGTGATGGCCCGCGCGGGCCTGTGTTCGCGCCGCGACGCGGAAGGCTGGATCGCGGCCGGGCGCGTCGCCGTCAACGGCGCCGTGATCGACAGCCCGGCGCTGAACGTGAAACCGGGCGACCGCATCACCGTCGACGGCGAGCCCCTGCCCGAGCGCGACCAGACGCGGCTGTTCCTGTTCCACAAGCCGCGCGGGCTCGTCACCACGGCGCGCGACCCGGAAGGCCGGCCGACGATCTTCGACAACCTGCCCGGCGGCCTGCCGCGGGTGGTGTCGGTGGGGCGGCTCGACATCAACACCGAAGGGCTGATGCTGCTGACCAACGACGGCGGCCTGGCGCGCGTGCTGGAGCTGCCGGCGACGGGCTGGCTGCGCCGCTACCGCGTGCGGGCCAACGGCGAGATCGACCAGGCGCGGCTCGACGCGCTGAAGGCGGGCGTCACTATCGACGGCGTCGACTACGCCGGCATCGAGGCGACGCTGGATCGCGTGCAGGGCGCCAACGCCTGGCTCACCATGGGTCTGCGCGAAGGCAAGAACCGTGAAATCAAGCGCGTGCTGGAATCGCTCGGCCTCGCCGTGACGCGGCTGATCCGCATCTCCTTCGGGCCGTTCCAGCTCGGCGAACTCGCCGAAGGCGCGGTGGAGAACATCCCGACGCGCGTCCTGCGCGACCAGCTCGGCCCGGCGCTCGCCGCCCAGGCCGGCGTCGACCTCGAGGCCCGCGAGGAACCGGCGCCGCGCCGCGGCGTCCGCGGCGAGGACGGCGCGGCGCCGGCCCGGCCGAGCCGCTCGACGCCCGCGGCCCCCCGCCCCCACGTCGGCGCGCTGCGCGCGGCGCGCGAGGAGGAGGCCGGGGAAGGCCGCAAGCGCGTGGTGCGCGGCGCCACGGCGGACCGCCGCGGCCGCGCCGTCGCGGTGGAGCGCGTGATCCCGGTGGCCGGCGGCGACCGGGGCGAAAGCCGCAACGCCCGGCGCTTCGCCGCCGAGAAGACCGATTACGTGGCGGGCCGCCAGAAGACCCGCGCCGACGCCGACGGCGCTAGGCCGTCCCGCGGCGGCTTCGCCGCCAAGGCCGGCAGGGCAGGCTTCGCCGGCAAGCCGCAGAGGGGCGCCTACGGCGACGGCCAGAGGAGCCCCTACGGCGACGAGGCGGCGGAGCGGCCCCGCGGCCCCCGTGCGGGGCGCTTCGACCCCAAGACCCGGGGCGACCGCGCCGAGGGCTTCGCTTCCGCCCCGCGCGGCGAGCGCGCCGGCGGCTTCGGCGAACGGCCGAGGGACGGCGCCGACAGGCCGCGGGGCACCGGCTTCGCCGCCCGGCCGCGCAGCCCGCGCCCCGACGACGGTGCGGGACGGCCCCGCGGCGAGCGGCCCGGCCCGTTCGGGGCCAAGCCGCGCGGCGGCGCCTTCGCGGAGCGGCCCCGCGGGGCGCGCGCCGACGAGGATTTCAGCCGGACCCGCGGCGGGACCGGCCCGCGCCGCGACGGCGCCGAGGCCCCCCGCGGCGAGCGCTCCGGCGGCGAAGCCCGCACCGGCAAGCCCAACGGGCGGCCCGGCGGCTTCAGCTCCGAGCGCCCCGCCACGGGCCGCAACAAGCCGGGCGGCGCGCGCCCCTTCGGCGACAAGCCCCGCGGCGCCGGTCCCGGCGGCGGCCGGCCCCGCGGCGGCGCGCCCGGCGGCGGCAAGCCTTCCGGCAAGCCGCCCCGCGGCCGGCCGTGAGGATCGTCGGCGGGCGGTTCCGGGGACGGGCGCTGCGGAGCCCCTCGTCGGACGCCACCCGGCCGACCTCCGACCGCCTGCGCGAAACCCTGTTCGACGTGCTGGCCCACCGCTACGGGGACCCCGTGGCGGGGGCGCGGACGATCGACCTCTTCGCCGGCACGGGGGCGCTCGGCCTCGAAGCCCTGTCGCGCGGCGCGGCCCATGCGCTCTTCGTCGAGGACGGCACCGAAGCCCGCGCGATGATCCGCGACAACGTGGAAGCGCTCGGCGTCGCCGGCCTGTGCCGGATCTTCCGGCGCGACGCGACGAAGCTCGGCGACGTCGGGGCGGCGCCGTTCGACCTCGCCTTCCTGGATCCCCCTTACGGGAAAGGGCTCGGGGAAGCGGCGCTCCAGTCCCTGGCGGCCGGGCGCTGGCTCGCGCCGGGGGCTCTCTGCGTCCTGGAAGACGCGGCCGGTGCCGTGCCGGCGGTGCCGGCGGGTTTCGAGGTGGTCGAGCGCCGCGAGGCCGGCATCGCCCAGCTCCTGTTCCTGCGGGCCGCCGGCACCCGGCCTTGACGGGGCGCCGCGCTTGACCCCCCGGCGGCGAGCGGCCAAAAGCCCGACGACCCGCGCGCCGCGCCCCCTTGGAGTGACCCCATGCCGACCGACGCGACTTCGGATTTCGACAGCCGCCTGAAGTCGGTCGCCGACGCGATCGAGACGACGCTGGACCGGCTGCTGTCCCCCGCGGCGCTGCCCGGCGAGGTCGTGCGCCCCGACCGGCTGCTCGACGCCATGCGGTATTCGACGCTCGGCGGCGGCAAGCGGCTGCGGCCCTTCCTGGTGGTCGAGACGGCGCGGCTCTTCGGCGTCGACGGCGAGGGGCCGCTGCGCGCCGGCGCCGCCCTGGAGATGATCCACTGCTATTCGCTGGTCCACGACGACCTGCCCGCCATGGACGACGACGACCTGCGCCGCGGCCGCCCCACCGCCCACAAGGCCTATGACGAGGCCACCGCCATCCTGTCGGGCGACGCGCTGCTGACCTACGCCTTCGACGTGATGGCGGGCGAGGCGACCCATGCCGACCCGGCCGTGCGCGCCGCCCTGGTGCTGGGCCTCGCCCGCGCGTCGGGCCTCGGCGGCATGGTGGGCGGGCAGGCACTCGACCTCGAAGCCGAACGCGCGACGGCGCCCCACGAGGCCGCCTTCGTGATGCGCATGCAGTCGATGAAGACCGGCGCGCTGCTGCTCTACGGCGTCGAAGCCGGCGCCATCCTGGGTCAGGCTTCGGCGGCGGAGCGCGACGCGCTGAAGCGCTACGGCGTGGCGCTCGGCGCCGCCTTCCAGGTCGCCGACGACATCCTCGACACGGAAAGCGACGCCGCGACGCTCGGCAAGGCCGCCGGCAAGGACGCCGACCGCAACAAGGCGACGCTGGTGGCGGCGCTGGGCCTCGACGCGGCCAAGCGCCGGCGCGACGCGCTGGCCGAGGAGGCCGTGGCGGCGCTGGACATGTTCCCGCGCGACCGGGCCGCGAACCTGGCCGAGGCGGCGCGCTTCACGGCGCAGCGGCGGAGCTGAAGCGGAAGGGGCCTGCGTCCTTCGACGCGGGCCCGTCGGGCCCTGCTCGGGACGACGGGCAGGAGCACCGGGGTGCGCTCGACCGCCTCGGCCCGTCCCGAGGCCGGAGACAGCGGCCCATCGGGCAGAAGCGGCCGCGTCGCACGCCCCCACCCCGTCGGCGACCTCCTCGGCGCGCGACCGTCCCTCGACGCGCCGGCCCGATCGCCGGCCCGGTGCTCGCCCGCGCGCGCGTCCACGGTTCGCCGGGTGACCCGGCCTACGGGCTCCCGTCCGAACATCGCAGGATGGGAGCGGACGCGCCCTCGCCCGGCTCAGTTCACCGTCAGCGCCACGTAGCGCACGTCGCCGCCGGCGTTGGACACGAGCAGCAGCGCGGTCTTCTTGCCGGCGTCCTTCACGGCCTTGATCTTCGCCGCCACGTCGGCGGGGTCGTCGACGCCGACCTGGTTGACCTCGACCACCACGTCGCCGGCCTTGAGCTTATCGGACGCCGGCGAGCCCGGCTCGACCGCCGTCACGGCGACGCCCTTCACGCCGTCCTTGACGCCGTACCGTTTGCGGAAGGCATCGTCGAGCGGCACCAGCCCGAGGCCGAAGGCCTGCTGGACGGCGGGCTTGGGCGCGTCCCGCGCCGTCCCGGCATCGACGCTGGCCTTCTGCACCGGCGCGTCGAGGCGGCCGAGCTTCACCGTCAGATCCTGGGGTTTGCCGTCCCGCAGGATCGACACCGTGACGTCCTTGCCGACGGGCGCCGAGGCCACGAACTTCGGCAGGTCGCGCGACTCGTGCACGTCGTGGCCGTCGAAGGTCACGATGACGTCGCCCTTCTTCAGCCCCGCGGGGCCGGCCGGACCGGCCTCGTCGATGCCGGCCACCAGGGCGCCGTGCGGCGAACCGAGGCTCAGCGCTTCGGCGATGTCGTCCGTGACGGGCTGGATGCGCACGCCGAGCCAGCCGCGGCGGACCTCGTGGAACTCGCGGAGCTGGCCGATGATGGGCAACACGGTGTCGGAGGGCGTCGCGAAGCCGAGGCCGATCGAACCGCCCGAGGGCGACAGGATCGCGGTGTTGATGCCGATCACCTCGCCCTTCATGTCGAAGAGCGGGCCGCCGGAATTGCCCTTGTTGATGGCAGCGTCGGTCTGGATGTAGTTGTCGTACGGTCCGTTGTCGATGTTGCGGTTGCGCGCCGACACGATGCCGGCCGTGACGGTGCCGCCGAGCCCGAAGGGGTTGCCCACCGCCATCACGGGGTCGCCCACCCGCATCTTGTCGCTGTCGCCGAAGGGCACCGAGGGCAAGGGGTGGGCGGGCTTCACCTTCAGCACCGCGACGTCGACCTTGCTGTCCTTGCCCACCACCTCGGCCTTGAGCTTGGTGCCGTCGGTGAGGATCACGGTGATGTCGTTGGCGCCCTCGATCACGTGGTTGTTGGTGATCACGATGCCGGCGGGGTCGACGATGAAGCCGGAGCCGAGCGAGGACGCACGCCGGCCGCGCGGCGCGTCGTCGTCGCCGCCGTGCTCGCCCTTCTTCCCCAGCTGGCGCTTGAAGAAGTCCTGGAACAGGTCGTCGAGCGGCGTGCCGGGCGCGGGCTTGGGCGCCGCGCTCGCGGCCTTCTCCTCGGTCACCTGCGCGGCCGATATGTTGACCACCGCGTCCGTCACCGAAGCGGCGAGGTCGGCGAGGGAGTCGAGGCCCTTGGCGCCGGCGGGCGAGGACGGCGCGGCGAGCGCCAGCGCCAGGGCGACGGAAACGGCGGCGACGCCGAGGCGCCCGGTGGGGGAAGGGGCGTGGGGCATGGGGAAGCATCCGGGCTGGAGGGGGCCGCTCTGCCCGGATCATACAGGTCTGCCGGGGGTCGTCCATGCGGGCGCGCCGCGTCACGATGGGAGCGCCTTGACACCGCCCGCCCGCCGACGGAACCAGGGCGCTCATCGGCATTCGGAGCGCGGCGACGGTGGTGGGGGCTGGGACGGACGGCACGAAGACGCCCGGGCGGGGCGGCCCCGCGATCGTGCTGGTGAGGCCGCAGCTCGCCGTCAACGTCGGCATGGCGGCGCGCGCCATGGCGAACTTCGGCCTGTCCGACCTGCGGCTCGTCGCGCCCAAGAACGGCTGGCCCCGCACCGACGAGCACAGGGACGCCGCGGAAGCCGCCGCGGCCGGCGCGCTGCACATCCTGAACGGCGCCCGGCTGTTCCACACCGTGGAAGCCGCGGTGGCCGACCTCACCGCCGTCTACGCCACCACGGCGCGCGAGCGCGGCCAGGGCAAGCCCGTGCTGGCGCCGGATGCCGCCATGGCGGCCTGGGCAGGCCCCATCGCGGCAGGCGAGGCCCGCGGCATCCTGTTCGGCCCCGAGCGCACCGGCCTCGACAACGACGAGGTGGCGGTGGCCGACGCGGTCGTGACCTTTCCGGTCGACGGCGCCTACGGGTCGCTGAACCTCGCCCAGGCGGTGCTGCTCGTCGGCTACGAATGGCGCAAGCACGCGGGCGGGACCGCCCTGCCCTTCGGCGCGGTCGAGCGCTCGCCCCCCGCGACGCGCGACGCCGTGCTGTCCTTCTTCGATTACCTGGAAGGCGAGCTCGAAGCCGCGGGCTTCTTCCGCCCGGACGGCAAGCAGCCGGTGATGCGCCGCAACCTGCGCAACATCTTCCACCGCATCGGCATGAGCGAGCAGGACGTGAGGACGCTGCGGGGCGCGATGGTGCGCCTCGTCGAGGGGCCGCGCCGCAGGGGCGGGCGGGACGCGGACTGACGCCCGCACTGTTGCCCCTAGGCAACAGTCGCCCGGCATCGCCGTCACGGCGATGAGCCGCCTTGCATTGCGACGGGATCGGCGTAAATTGTCGGACGTGGCGCCGAGGCGCCGCATGCCCTTCTTGGGCGTTTCCTCCCTAGACTTCGGGCCGCCCTCCGGGCGGTCTTTTTTTGTCCGCGCGACGGTGCGAGCCGCGGGTCAGGTCGACGTCTGGGTGTCCCTTGCCGACCCTTTGAGCATGGTGCCTCGCAAAGCGCAAGGCTTCCATGCAAAAAAGCATCGCTCGCCCCGCGGCGTCCCGACCCGCCCGGCGGTGCGCGGAGGAAGCAGCTCCGGATCATTTGGCGCGATGGGGCGTTGCGGCCTCGGGTCAACCCCCGCCCCAGTCCCCGAGCAGGTCCGACGCATGAGTGAACCGAACCCGTCGACCCGCACGCCCGCCGCCGTGGCGGCCGCCGAAACGCCCGGCCTGACAGGGCTGCTGTCCTTGGCCGTCGCCGTGGTGGTGATCGCGGCGCTGTATTTCGCCCGCGAAGTGCTGCTGCCCATCACGGTGGCGGTGATCCTGTCCTTCATGCTGGCGCCGCTGGTGGCGCGCTTCCAGCGCTGGCACGTGCCCCACGTGGCCGCCGTGCTGCTGGCCGTGTTGATCGCCATCGGCATCGTGGGCGGCATCGCGGGCGTCATCGGCACGCAGGTGGCCGGCATCGCCGCCGACATCCCGCAGTACCAGGTGACGATCAAGCGCAAGGTTTCCGCGATCCAGAGCATGACGACGGGGCGCCTGCGCGGCCTGACGCAGCGCTTCGACGCCCAGACCGGCGGGCGCACGCCGACGCAGCCCGACGCCGAGGCGGCAGCGCCGGCGGCCGGCGACGCGCCCAAGGCGCAGCTCGTCCAGGTCGAGCCCCCGCCGACGTCGGCGATGGAGATCGCCAGGACGGTGCTGGAGCCGGTCCTGAGCCCGCTCGCGACGCTGTTCATCATCCTCATCGTGACGATCTTCGTGCTGATGCAGCGCGAAGACCTGCGCGACCGCATGATCCGGCTTTTCGGCTCCACGGACCTGCAGCGCACCACGGTGGCGCTCGACGACGCCGGGCACCGCCTCGGCCGCTACTACCTGTCCCAGCTCGCCATCAACGCCGCCTTCGGCGTGGTGGCGACGGTGGGCCTCTACCTCATCGGCGTGCCGTCCGCGGCGCTGTGGGGCGTGACCTCGGCCGTGCTGCGCTTCGTGCCCTACATCGGGCCGGTGATCGCCGCCATCCTGCCCGCCGCCCTCGCCGCCGCGGTCGACCCCGGCTGGACGCCGGTTCTGGAGGTGGTGGGCCTGTACCTCGTGGTGGAAACCGTCACGGGCCAGTTCATCGAGCCGCTGGTGTTCGGCCACCTGACCGGCCTGTCGCCCGCCGCGGTGGTGATCGCGGCGATCTTCTGGACCTGGCTGTGGGGGCCCGTCGGCCTGCTGCTGTCGACCCCCCTGACGCTGTGCCTGGTCGTGCTCGGGCGCCACGTGAAGCGCCTCGAGTTCTTCGACGTCATGCTGGGCGACCGCCCCGCCCTGACGCCGGTCGAGAACTTCTACCAGCGCATGCTGGCCGACGACCCGGACGAGGCGCAGGCCCAGGCCGAAACGCTGCTCAAGGACCGCTCGCTCACCGGCTACTACGACGAGGTGGCGCTGAAGGGCCTGCAGCTCGCCGCCAACGACGCGCTGCGCGGCGCCCTGCCGGTCGACAAGGTCCACACGATCAACGCCAGCGTGAAGGCGCTGATCGCCGACCTGGCCTTCCACGAGGACCGCGACCCCCACCCGAAGGACAAGGAAGCGGCGCGGGCCGAGGCGACGATCGCCGAGCGCGCGGTGCCGATCCCCGGCGCGCCGAAGAACGATGCGCCCGAGGGCCTGGCATTGGCGCCGAACTGGCGCGGCGATACCCCCGTGCTGTGCATCGCCGGCAAGGGACCGCTCGACGAGGCGGCCTCGGCCATGCTGGCGCAGCTTCTGGGCAAGCACGGGCTCGGCGCCCGCGTGGAAGCCTATGGGGCGGCCTCGCGCCAGGCGGTCGGGCAGCTCGACGTGTCCGGCGTCGCCATGGTCTGCATCAGCTACCTCGAGATTTCGGGCAGCCCGTCGGGCCTGCATTATCTCGTGCGCCGCCTGCGCGCCCGCCTGCCGGAAGCCAAGATCCTCGTCGGACTTTGGCCGGCGGACGGGCAGGACGTGGAGGACGACCGGATCCGCAACGTGGTGGGTGCGGACGTCTACGCGTCGAACCTCAAGGACGCCATCGACGCCTGCGTCAAGGCCGCCCACGAGGACGCCGGCACGACGCCGCGCGAGAAGGCGGACGACACCGGAAAGGGCGGGGCCGGCAAGCACCAAGCTCCCGCGCAGCCCCAGGGCGAAGGCGCGAAGGTTTCGGCCTGACGCCATCGGATCGTTTCGGGCTTGAAACCCGGCGGTCCGCTCCCATCTCAGTCCTGAGCCGAACGGGACGGCGCGCCGACCACGGATGTACTGGCGGTCGCCGTCCCCGCACCGAGAGTGAGCGGCGCATTCTTTTGCGCCGAGCGATTCCCGATCCCGACCCATGGTCCGGATCTGTGCTGAAGGCCCGAGGCCCGCCACGGATGAACTGGCGGGCCTTTTCTCGTTCCGAGCCCAGGCGCCAGCGGGACGGAGCGCCGCGGCGCTTTCCACCTGCCCGCGACCGCGTGTGGACTGGCGCGGGCCCCGCCCCGCCCCACTTGGCAGCGCATGGCCCAGGACATCCTCCACGGCGTGACGCCGCTCCCCGCCCCGCGCGAACCCGCGGACGCGTCCGTCGGCCCCGCCGACAGGGTCGAAGCCGTGATGGCGCGGCTCGCCGGTGCCGACCCCGAGCCGAAGGCCGGCCTCGGCCACGGCGACCACTACCAGCTCCTCGTGACGGTGCTGATGTCCGCGCAATCGACCGGCCCGACGGTGGGCCGGATCGCCCGCGAGCTGTTCGCCGTGGCGCCGACGCCCGAGGCCGTGCTGGCGCTGGGGCGCGAGCGGGTGGCGGAGATCATCAAGCCGGTGGGGCTCGCCGCCAACAAGTCGCGGCACATCCTGGGGCTGTCGGCGATGCTGCTCGACGAGTTCGGCGGCACCATGCCCCGGACCTCGGCCGAGATGCGGCGCTTCCCCGGCATCGGCCGCAAGACCGCGGACGTGACGGCGAACTTCGCCTTCGACGAGCCGGTGATCGGCGTCGACACCCACGTCTTCCGGGTGTCGAACCGCATCCCGCTGGCGCCCGGCCGCACGCCCGACGCCGTGGCGGACGGGCTGCTCGCCGCCGTGCCGGACCGGTTCAAGGACGGGGCCCACGTTTGGCTGTTCCGCCACGGCCGCGATACCTGCACGGCGCGGCGCCCCGCCTGCGGCCGCTGCATCGTGGCCGACCTGTGCGCTTGGCCCGAGAAGGCTCGGCCGGACGGGGGCGCCGCCGGCGCCGTCAGCTCCTGAGCGTCACGCAGGCGCCGCGCGCGACGCGGATGCGGCGGCACAGGTCGTCGGCGGCTTGGCGCGTCGGGGCCGGCACCCTGACGCGGTAGAAGGCGCGTGTGCCGCGGGTGCGCAGCCGCGTGCCGATCACCATGGGGCGGACGTCGCCGATGACGCCGGCGAGGCTCGCCCGGGCGCGGGCGAAGGAGGCCAGCGCGAGGCTCTTCGAAAAGTTGCCGGCGAGTTGCACGCCCCAGGGCGCGAAGGGCGCCTCGACGGCCGCGACCGTGCCGGCGCGGCGCGGCGCGGTGCGCAGGGTCGCGGCGAGCTGCAGGCAGCCCTGGGGATCGACGGCGAGGTCGTGGGTCGCGTGGACCTTGGCGTCGGCGGCCCAGTCCTCGGCCGAGCGGCCCGTGATGCGCTCGACGTAGTCGCGCGTTTCGGCGGGCAGGCCGCCGCGGCCGGCGAGCCAATCGGCGACGCGCTTCGGCCCGGCGTTGTAGGCCGCGGCGGCGAGGCCGAGGTTGCCGAACTGGGCCGCGAGGTCGCCGAGCAGGTGCGCCGAGGCCGGCACGGCCTGTTCGGGATCGAACGGGTCGGCGAGGCCGCGCTCGGCCGCGGTGCCGGGCATGAACTGGGCGATGCCCTGCGCGCCGGCGGGCGACGCCGCGTCGGCGCGGAACGCGGATTCCTGCCAGATCAGGCGCGTGAAGAAGCCGACGGGGATGTGCCGGCTTTCCGCCGCGGAGGTGATGAGCCTGCACATCGCCTGGGCGACGGTTTCGCCGCCGGCGGGGGTGGGGGCGGCATCGGCGGCGGGCGGAACGAGCGAGGCCGCGGCGAACGAGGCCGCGAAGGCGAGGCGGAGAAAGGGAAGCCGCATGCGGTCCAGGGTCGAGTCGAGGGGGATCCACGGCCCGGAATCCACCCGGCGGGCCTTCGCCCCTGCGGGCTCGTCCCCGTGCTTCCGGTGGAACCGCCGGCCGTGGCGGTCCGGTCGACTCCTGTGACGATCGCCGGGCACCGTCAACGCTTTTCCGAGCGGGGGCGCAAGCCCCGGCGATGTCCGGCGGTCCAGCGCGGGTCCCCGCGCCGGCAGGCCCCCGGAGGATGCGCCGGCACGGCCCGTCCCTTGCCGCCCGGCCCGAACCGGCCTTAAATCGCCGCCCCGACACAAACACCAGCGACATCGCCATGACCCTCGTCCTCGACAGCGCCGACACCCTGCCCCGGGACGGGACGGCCGGAGCGCTGGCGGGGCGCGCGTGGCACCCGGGGCACGGGGGCCCGGCCGTGGTGGCGGTGCGGGCCGACGGCCTGTACGACGTCACCGCCGCCTTCCCGACGATGCGCGACCTCGCGGAGCGGCCCGATCCCGCCGCAGCGCTGCGCGCCGCGGCGGGCGAGCGCCTGTGCGGCCTCGACGAGGCGCTCGCCAACACCCCGCCCGACGCGCGCGACCCCGGCAAGCCCTGGCTGCTGGCGCCCGTCGACCTGCAGGCCATCAAGGCCGCGGGGGTCACCTTCGCGGTGTCGATGCTGGAACGCGTGATCGAGGAGCGGGCGCGCGGCGACGGCGCCGCGGCGGCCGCCATCCGCGCCGAGATCGTGGCGCTGGTCGGCGAAGACTTCTCCAAGCTGCGGCCGGGCTCGGAGGAGGCCATGCGGCTGAAGGCGGCGCTGATCGCCCGCGGGGCCTGGTCGCAGTACCTCGAGGTCGGCATCGGCCCGGATGCCGAGATCTTCACCAAGGCCCAGCCCATGGCGGCGGTGGGCACCGGCGCGGATGCCGGGCTGCACCCCGCCTCGGCCTGGAACAACCCGGAGCCCGAGGCCGTGCTGGTCGTGGCCTCGGACGGGCGCATCGTCGGCGCCACGCTCGGCAACGACGTCAACCTGCGCGACGTCGAGGGGCGCTCGGCGCTGCTGCTCGGCAAGGCCAAGGACAACAACGCGTCCTGCGCGCTCGGCCCCTTCGTGCGCTTCTTCGACGAAACCTTCACCCTCGACGGCCTGCGGGCGCTGGAGATCGCGCTGGAGGTCCGGGGCGAGGACGGCTACCGGCTGCGCGGCGGCTCCTCCATGGCGAAGATCAGCCGGGACCCCGCCGCCCTCGCGGCGGAGATGATCGGGGCGAACCACGGATATCCGGACGGCGCCGTGCTGTTCCTCGGCACGCTGTTCGCGCCCGTCGAGGACCGGGGCGCGCCGGGTGCGGGCTTCACCCACGCGATCGGCGACGTGGTGACCGTGTCGGCGCCGGAACTCGGCAGCCTCGTGAACCGCATGCGGCTCTGCGCCGACTGCGCCCCCTGGACCTACGGGGCGAGCCACCTCATGCGGCACTTGGCGGGCCGCGGCGTGTTGTGACAAGGGTTCGAGGCGGACGAAACGCTTCGGGAGGATCGATGGGCAGCGACGTGACCGTTCTGGTGTCGGGGGAAGCCCTCGTCGACCTGATCCCCAAGGAGGACACCACCTACGAGGCGGTGCTGGGGGGCTCGCCCTACAACACCGCCATCGGCCTCGGGCGGCTCGGCGTGCCCACCGGCTTCGCCGGGCGCCTATCCGGCGACGCCATGGGCGAAGCGATGGTGCGTCAGCTCACGGCGTCGGGCGTCGACTCGCGCTTCTCCGTCACCGACGCGCGCCCGTCGCCGCTCGCCTTCGTGACCCGCGGCACCGCCGTGACGGGCTCGCGCTACAGCTTCTACCTCGGCGCCACCGCCTACGACGGCGCGTCCCCCCTGGCCGCCGACTGGACCGACCACGCGGCCCACCTCCACGTCGGCTCCTTCTCGGCCACCGACGGCGCGCTCGGGTCGGCGGCGCTCGACGCCCTGCAGCGGGCGGCCGGGCGGGCCACCACGAGCTACGACCCCAACATCCGCCCCTTCGTGGTGCCGCCCCTGGCCGAAACCCGCCCGATGGTGGAAGCCCGGGTGGCGCTCAGCACCTACGTCAAGGCCAGCGACGAGGACTTCGACTGGCTGTACCCCGGCACCCCGCCCTCGGAAGCGGCGGCGCGCTGGGCCGGCCTGGGGCCGAAGCTCGTCGTCATGACGCGCGGCGGCGCGGGGGCGGAGGCGCATTTCCGCGGCGAGCGCATCGTCCAGCCTTCCCCCACCATCGACGTGATCGACACAGTGGGGGCCGGCGACAGCTTCATGGCGGGGCTGCTCGCCGCCATGGCGGACGACGGCGCCCTGGGAGCCGGCGGCCGCGACCCGTCCGAGGCCGAGGTGGCGCGCTGGCTGCTCTTCGCCGTCGCGGCCTCGGCCATCACCTGCACGCGGCAGGGCGCCAACCCGCCCACCCGCGCCGAGGTCGACACGGTGCTGGGGCTGGGCTGACGGCTTCGACGGGGCGCGGGGCTTCGCCCCCAGGGGGCGGGACCTCGCGCCGGGACGGGGCGTTGGCCCCGGTCCACTTCGGGAGCCCGCCATGAGACCCCTCGCCCTCGCCGCCGCCCTCATGCTGGCGGCCTGCCCCGCCTTCGCCCAGGCCAACGCCAACTTGGCGCCGGGCGGCATCGTCGACGGCGCGAAGGCGACCGTCAACGACGCCGAAGGCACGGCGCCGGACGGGCGGCCCGCCCCCGGCGGCCGCCAAGGCGAGGGCAAGCAGTCCGCCACCCAGGGCAGCAAGATGGTGAAGCAGGGCGCGACCGGCGCGGAGCCGCCCAGCGGCGAGGAAAAGCCGGAAAAGCCCTGACAGGGTGTCCGGCGGGACGGCCGCCCATGGCCACCGGCGCGCGGCCCCCGCTCCGGGGCCGTCGTGCCGCGCCCCACGTCCGCGGGCTGCGCCCGGTCCGAGCGACGGGGTCCGGGTCAGGTTCGGGATGGCGACCGGGGCTCCGCCCCGTGCCCCGCCAAAGGCCGAGGGCCTTTGGAAACCGGGTTCACCCCAGCGCCGCCGCCAGCGGGCTGACGGCCGGCGCGGCGATCTCGGGCGCCGTCACCAGGGCGTCGGGGATGGCCCAGCCGTGCGGCGCCGGGCCGCCGCGCGCCCAATCGAGCAGTTCCACCGTGTGGACCACGGGGATCTCCGTCCCGATGCCGAGCTGCGTCATGCAGCCGATGTTGCCCGCCGCCACCGCCACGGGCTGGACCTTGCGGATGTTGGCGACCTTTCGGGCGCGGAGCTGGTCGGCGATCTCGGGCTGCAGCAGGTTGTAGGTGCCGGCCGAGCCGCAGCAGATGTGCCCCTCCGGCACGTCGCGCACCGCGAAACCGGATTCCTGCAGCAGCCGCTTCGGCAGGTCGGTGATCTTCTGCCCGTGCTGCATCGAGCAGGCCGAATGGTAGGCCAGCGGCCCCTTCAGGGTCCGCACCGGGGCGTCGAGCGTGAGGGTGCCGAGGTATTCCGTCACGTCCTTGGCCAAGGCCGCCACCCGGGCCGCCTTCGCCGCATAGGCGGGGTCCTCGCGCAGCATGAAGCCGTAGTCCTTCACCGTCGTGCCGCAGCCCGAAGTGGTGATCAGGATGGCGTCGAGCCCTTCCCCGTCGATCTCGCGCGTCCAGGCGTCGATGTTGGCCTTGGCGTAGGCTGCCGCGTCGTGCTCGCGGCCCATGTGGTGGACGAGGGCGCCGCAGCACCCCTCGCCCTTCGGGAGGACGACCTCGACGCCGTGGCGGCCGAGCAGGCGGATGGCGGATTCGTTGATGGTCGGGCGCAGCACCTGCTGGGCGCAGCCCGTCAGCATCGCCACCCGTCCGCGCCGCGGAAGCGCCGACGGGCGGATCGTGTCGCCCGGCTTGTGCCGCGCCTTGGGCAGGGGCTGCGTCGGCGACAGCTTGAGGCTGGCGGCGAGCCGCGCCCCGATGCCCGGCACGCGCCCCATCAGCGGCGCGAAGGGGCGGCCGAGGCGCGCCGCCATCAGCGCCGCGCGGAACCGCCCCCGGTGCGGCAGCACGCGGGCATAAAGGTCGCGCAGGCGGCGGTCCGCCGCGGGGCGCACGTAGGTTTCCTGGATGTGGGCGCGGGCGTGGTCGACGAGGTGCATGTAATGCACGCCCGACGGGCAGGTCGTCATGCAGCTCAGGCAGGACAGGCAGCGGTCGACGTGCTTCACCACCTCGGGCGTCGCCGGCTTGCCGCCTTCCAGCATGTCCTTGATGAGGTAGATGCGGCCGCGGGGCGAATCGAGCTCGTCGCCGAGCAGGAGATAGGTCGGGCAGGTCGCCGTGCAGAACCCGCAATGCACGCAGGTTCGCAGGATCTTCTCGGACTCCCGCGTCTGCGCATCGGCGAGCTGGTCGGGGGCGAAGCGGGTCTGCATGGGACGGGCTCGATCTCAAATTGTCGCTGTTTTGCGGCCACGCTAGCGCGCCCCGCGCCGCGACCCAAGCCCTTTGCACCGTGGCGGCGTCGCGGGCCGAAGCCGCGGGCCGGGCGCCGCCGTCGCCGATCATATGACGCATGGCGGGGGGCGCCCCAAGGTTGCGCGGCCCCCGCCGATGTGGTTTTGATCGACCCCGCGGGTCCGCCATCCTCGACGAACGGCGGGCGCGCGCGAGCCGTCCCGGCGACGTATCGGGCGCGGCCAACGGGAGCGGCGGATCGATGCGACTCTTCGGACGGGTTCGGGCCTGCTCGGCGGCCTTGCGGGCGCTCATCGCCGCCGGTGCCCTCATCGCTTCGGGCGCCGGGGCCAGGGCGGAGGACGGCGTGGGCCACCCCGTGCCGGGCCAGATCGGCTTCCAGGTCGGCGTCACCGACATCGCGCGCGACATCCACGGCTTCTACGACAACCTGCTGTTCCCCATCATCACGGTGATCAGCCTCTTCGTCATGGTGCTGATCGGCATCTGCATGGTCCGCTTCAACGAGCGCGCCAACCCGGTCCCGTCGAAGACCACCCACAACGCGCTGCTCGAAGTGGCCTGGACCATCGTGCCGGTGCTGATCCTCGTGGTGATCGCCATCCCGTCGTTCCGCCTGCTGACGAAGCAGCTCGAACTGCCCAAGCCCGACATCACCATCAAGGCCACCGGCAAGCAGTGGTACTGGTCCTACGACTACCCGAAGGACCAGGACGGCGGCTTCAACTTCGATTCGGCCCGCGTCGAGGAGAAGGACGCCAAGACGGTGCCGGACTTCATCAACCTCCTGTCGGTCGACAACGAGGCGGTGGTGCCGGTCAACAAGAACATCCAGGTCAACGTGACCGGCGCCGACGTCATCCACGGCTTCATCGTGCAGTCGCTCGGCGTTCGCATCGACGCCGTGCCGGGCCGGCTCAACTCCACCTGGTTCCGGGCCGACCGCGAAGGCATCTATTACGGCCAGTGCTCCAAGCTTTGCGGCAAGGACCACGCCTACATGCCCATCGCCATCCGGGTGGTGAGCCAGCCCGCCTACGAGGCCTGGCTCCAGGACGCGAAGAAGAAATACGCCCAGACCGGCCAGCCGCAGCGCTTCGCCGACGCCTCCTCGGCCCTCGCCGGTGTGGCCGCCACGACCGACCAGCGCTGACCCCCGACGGAGCCCGAGTTCCACCATGGCCACGACCACGACCGCCGCCCACGGGGACGACCACGCGCTGCCGCACGGCTGGCGCCGCTACCTGTATTCGACGAACCACAAGGACATCGGCACCCTCTACCTGTTCTTCGCGGTCTTCGCCGGCACGGTCGGCGCCGTGATGTCGCTGCTGATCCGCATCCAGCTGATGAACCCGAACTGGCACTTCATGGGCCACCTGGCCGAATGGGTCGGGCAGGCGGATTCGTCCACCATGGTCGACGCCGGCAAGAACCTGTACAACGTGCACATCACCATGCACGGGCTGATCATGATCTTCTTCATGGTCATGCCGGCGCTGATCGGCGGCTTCGGCAACTGGTTCGTGCCCATCATGATCGGCGCGCCCGACATGGCGTTCCCGCGCATGAACAACATCTCGTTCTGGCTGCTGCCCTTCTCCTTCCTGCTGCTGATGATCTCCATGCACATGGAGGGCGCCCCCGGTATGGAGGGCTTCGGCGGCGGCTGGGTGATGTACCCGCCGCTGTCCTCCAACGTCGGCCACCCCGGCCCGGCGATGGATTTCGTGATCCTGTCGCTGCACCTCGCCGGCGTGTCCTCGATCCTGGGCGCGATCAACTTCATCACCACCATCTTCAACATGCGCGCCCCGGGCATGACGCTGCACAAGATGCCGCTCTTCGCCTGGTCGGTCCTGGTCACCGCCTTCCTGCTCGTGCTGTCGCTGCCCGTGCTGGCCGGCGCCATCACCATGCTGCTGACGGACCGCAACTTCGGCACCGCCTTCTTCGACCCCGCGAACGGCGGCGACCCGCTGCTGTTCCAGCACCTGTTCTGGTTCTTCGGCCATCCCGAGGTGTATATCCTGATCCTGCCGGCCTTCGGCATCATCAGCCACATCGTGTCGACCTTCTCGAAGAAGCCCGTCTTCGGCTACCTCGGCATGGCCTATGCCATGGTGGCCATCGGCGTGGTCGGCTTCGTGGTCTGGGCCCACCACATGTACACGGTGGGCATGTCGCTCGACACGCAGCGCTACTTCGTCTTCGCGACCCTGGTCATCGCGGTGCCGACCGGCATCAAGATCTTCTCCTGGATCGCCACGATGTGGGGCGGCTCCATCGCGTTCAAGACGCCGATGCTGTGGGCCGTCGGCTTCATCTTCCTGTTCACGGTGGGCGGCGTCACCGGCGTGGTGCTGGCCAACGCCGGCGTCGACCGCGCCCTGCACGAAACCTACTACGTGGTGGCGCACTTCCACTACGTGCTGTCGCTCGGCGCCGTCTTCGCCCTCTTCGCCGGGTTCTACTACTGGTTCCCGAAGATGTCGGGGTACATGTACAACGAGACGCTGGGCAAGCTGCACTTCTGGATCATGTTCGTCGGCGTCAACGTGACGTTCTTCCCGCAGCACTTCCTCGGCCTCGCCGGCATGCCGCGCCGCTACGTCGACTATCCGGAAGCCTATTCGCTGTGGAACCAGGTGTCCTCGGCCGGCGCCGTCCTGTCGGTCGCCTCCATCACGCTGTTCCTGTTCATCGTGGCCGAAGCCTTCGCCAAGAAGCGCGTCGCCGGCGACAACCCGTGGGGCGCGGGCGCCACGACCCTGGAATGGACGCTGTCCTCGCCCCCGCCCTTCCACCAGTTCGAAACGCTGCCTCGCATCACGAGCGCGGAGCACTGATATAGGCTAGACACCATCGGGGCGGCTCTTCGGAGCCGCCCCGACCGGTTTCGGGGAGCCCGGCTTGAGCTGAGCTTCGGGACACAGAACGGATCGTCGACCGCATGACCACCATGACCGAACCGGCCGGCCGCCACGAGGCCGCCTTCGCCGGCTCGCTCGCCCTGCCGGGCGACTATTGGGAGCTGCTGAAGCCCCGCGTGATGTCGCTGGTGATCTTCACCGCGGCGGCGGGCCTCGTCGTGGCCCCGGGCCACGTCAACATCGTCGTCGCGCTGGTGTCGCTGCTGGCCACCGCGGTCGGGGCCGGCGCCTCGGGCGCGCTCAACATGGCCTACGAGGCCGACATCGACGGCGTGATGAAGCGCACCAGCGGCCGCCCGATCCCCACCGGGCGCGTCACCTCGGGCGAGGCCACCGCCTTCGGCATCGTGCTGTCGGTCTTCTCCGTCATGCTGATCGGCATCGCGGCGAACTGGCTGTCGGCGGCGCTGCTCGCCTTCACCATCGTGTTCTACGCGCTGGTCTACACGGTGTGGCTGAAGCGCGCGACGCCGCAGAACATCGTGATCGGCGGCGCCGCCGGCGCCCTGCCCCCGATGATCGGCTATTCCATCGTGACCAATTCGGTCACGCTCGACAGCGTCATCCTGTTCCTCATCATCTTCGTGTGGACGCCGCCGCACTTCTGGGCTCTCGCCCTCCTGAAGTCCGACGACTATGCCAAGGCCGGCATCCCGATGATGCCCAACGTCAAGGGCACGGCGCGCACGCGGGTCGAGATCCTGCTCTACACGATCGTGCTGGCGCCGCTCGGGGTCATGCCCTGGGCGACGGGGCTGGCCGGGCCGGTCTACGGGGTCGTGGCGGCCGTCACGGGCGCCGTCATGCTGTGGCTCGCGTGGCGCTGCTTCAGCGTGCGCGTCGGCACCGAGGCCGACAAGGCGGCCAAGAACCTGTTCGCCTTCTCGATCCTGTACCTGTTCCTGCTCTTCGCCGTTCTGCTGGCCGAGCGGGGGCTCGCGCTCGCGTCCCACCTCGGCCTGTGATCCCATGGCGCGCCCGAAGCCACCCACCGGCATCGTCCTGTCGCCCGCGCAGCAGCGCAGCCGCCGCGCCCGCAACGTGGCGATCGGCGTCGCGGTCGGCCTGCTCGTGCTGCTCGTCTACGCGCTGACCATCGCCAAGCTCGGCGGCCACGTCGGCGACAGGGCTCTGTGACCCGGTCGGCCCCCCGCACGGCTCATCCCCGCGCGGGCGGCGATGGGCGGAGGATCGAAACGTGACCGACCCGAACGCCATCCCCGACGCCGCCCACCACCGCCGCACCGCATTGGCGGTGCTGGGCATCGTGGCGGCGATGCTGGGGCTCGCCTACGCGGCCGTGCCGCTGTACCGCGTGTTCTGCCGCGCCACGGGCTACGGCGGCACGCCCCAGGTGGCGACGGCCGGCGCGGCGACGCGGGGCGCGCGGACGCTGAACGTGCGTTTCGACGCCAACGTGGCGCCGGGCCTGCCGTGGCGCTTCGAGCCGGAAACGCCCGAGATGGCGGTGCGCACCGGGCAGACCGTGACGGTGTTCTTCAAGGTGCGCAACATGGCGGGGCGCGACACCGCCGCCAACGCGCAATACAACATCACGCCCGACATCGGCGGCTTCTACTTCAACAAGATCGCCTGCTTCTGCTTCGACGAGCAGCACCTCGGGCCGGACGAGACGGCCGAGCTGCCCGTCGTCTTCTTCCTCGACCCCAAGCTCGAAGCCGACCCGACCATGAAGGACGTCGACAGCCTGACGCTGAGCTACACGTTCTTCGCCGCCAAACCCGCCAAGGCGGCCTCGACTGCGGTGGCGACGCCGAAGCTTTGAGCCGGCCTCCCGAAGCCCGCGGGCTCCGGCGGGGTTCGGGGCGGAGCCCCACGCGGGATGCGCCGGGCCTCAGGCCCGCCCGCCATTCCGGCCTCGTGGCGGGAGCCGGCGGTACGGCGGGGCGCCGCCGTCGCGGGCCGCGCGCCTTGGCCGTTGCCGCAGGGGTCGCGCCCGCGTAACATCCATCCCCGACGGACGTCGGCGCGAGACCGAAGCGGCGACCCCGCGAGGGCCGCCCGCCCCGAGAGGAACATCGATGGCCGACGGACACGCCAAGCCGAACCACGATTATCACATCCTGCCGCTGAGCCCCTGGCCGCTGCTGGGGTCGTTCAGCGCCTTCGTGATGGCGATCGGCGGCATCGCCTGGATGAAGCACATGCCGATGCTGGGGGCGCCGATCGGCCCCTACGTGTTCGGCGCCGGCCTGCTCGGCGTGCTCTACACCATGCTGTCGTGGTGGGGCGACGTCATCCGCGAATCGAAGCAGGGCGACCACACCCGCGTGGTGCAGATCTCGCTGCGCTACGGGATGATCCTGTTCATCGCCTCCGAGGTGATGTTCTTCGTGGCCTGGTTCTGGGCCTATTTCGACGTGAGCCTGTTTCCCGGCTTCTCGCTGCAATACCTGCGCACGGACTTCACCGGCGGCCACTGGCCGCCGAAGGGCGTGTCGACCATCGACGCCTTCCACCTGCCGCTGTTCAACACGCTGATCCTGCTGACCTCGGGCACCACCATCACCTGGGCGCATCACGCGATGCTGCTGAACGACCGGCGCTCCGTCACCTTCGCGCTGATCCTGACGGTGCTGCTGGGGCTGCTGTTCACCAGCGTGCAGGTCTTCGAATACAGCGACGCGCCCTTCGCCTTCAAGAACAGCATCTACGGCTCGACCTTCTTCATGGCGACCGGCTTCCACGGTTTCCACGTGGTCATCGGCACGATATTCCTGGCGATCTGCCTGGTTCGGGCGTCCAACGGACAATACACGTCGCGCCGCCACCTCGGCTTCGAGTTCGCCGCCTGGTACTGGCACTTCGTGGACGTGGTGTGGCTGTTCCTGTTCGTGGCCATCTACGTTTGGGGCTCGTGGGGCGTGGCGACGACCGGCGCGGCGGGCTGAGCCCATCATCGTCGACGGGGCGGCCGCTCGGCCGCCCTGCCCGTATCCGGGGATCGATCACCATGGCGCTCGCCGACCATCCCGCCGTGTCCCCCGGGCCCGCCGGGCTGCGCGGGCGCTGCCCGCACTGCGGCCGCGGCAAGCTGTTCCGCGGCTTCATCGACGTCGCCGAGCGCTGCACCGTGTGCGGGCTGGGCTACGGCTTCGCGGATGCGGGCGACGGGCCGGCGTTCTTCGTGTCCTTCGCGGCGCTGATCGTGGTGGTGGGGCTGGCGCTCGTCATCGACGCCGCCTACGAGCCTCCGACATGGCTGCTGATGCTCATCCTCCTGCCGCTGGCGCTGGCGCTCTGCCTGGGGACGCTGCGCCCCGTCAAGGGCCTGATGATCGGCCTGCAGTACCGCAACAAGGCCGAGCAGGGCCGGATCGCGAAGTGACGCGGGTCGCCGTCGCGCGGCGCCCGGCCGCGCGTTGGACGAGCCTGATCCCGCCCGCCATCGTGACGCTGGCCGTGGCGGCGGGGCTGGTCGGGCTCGGCGTCTGGCAGCTGCAGCGCCTCGCCTGGAAGGACGCGCTGGTCCGCACCGTCGAGCAGCGCACCGTGGCGCCCCCCGTCCCCCTGCCCCCGCGCGCCGAGTGGGCCGCGCTGAAGCCCGACGCCTACGAGTACTGCCGCGTCGCCGCCACCGGCACCTTCGACCACGCGCGGGAGGTCCACGTCTACCGCCCGCTCGTCAGCGCGCGCGGTCCCCAGCACGGCCTGGGCGACATCGTCCTGACGCCGTTCCACCTGGCGTCCGGCGGCACCGTGATCGTGAACCGGGGCTTCGTGCCGAGCGAGCGGCTCGACCCCGCGACGCGCGCCGCCGGGCAGGTCGCCGGCCCGGTGACGATCACCGGGCTGATGCGCTCGCCCCAGGAGCGCAACGCCTTCACGCCCGCCGACGACACGGCCCGAAACCAGTGGTTCACCGCCGACCCGGCCGCCGTGGCGCGGTTCCACGGCATCGGCGACGCCGCGCCCTTCACCGTCGACGAGGACGCCGGCCAAGCCCCGGGCGGCCTGCCGCAGGGCGGCGAAACCGTGCTCGATTTCCCCAACAGCCACCTCCAATACGCGCTGACGTGGTTCGGGTCGGCGCTCGCCCTGCTCGGGGCCTTCGGCGCCTGGGCGTGGCGGCAGGTGAAGGGCACCTGAAGGCTTCCGGCTCCGGCGGCGCCCGTTCTCGACCGACCGGGCGCCCCGCCGCCGCGCGATGCCGGGCCCACCCCGCCCGCATCGGTCCACACGTTCCATCTTGACGAAAATTCGGAAGATGTGTTTCATCTCGGCATGAACGGGACTGCCGGGCTCGCGCCCGGCGCCACCCGTCGCGCATCCCGGGAGGGCCGCCATGGCGCAGCCGACACTCGACGTCATCACCATCGGCCGTTCCTCCGTCGACCTCTACGGCGCCCAGGTCGGCGGCCGGCTGGAGGACATGGCGAGCTTTTCCAAGGCGGTCGGCGGCTGCCCGGCCAACATCGCTATCGGCACCGCCCGGCTCGGCCTGCGCTCCGGCCTCGTCACCCGCGTCGGCGACGAGCACATGGGCCGTTTCGTCCGCGAACAGTTGGCCCGCGAGGGCGTCGACACCGCGGGCGTCCACACCGACCCCGAGCGGCTGACGTCGCTGGTGCTGCTCGGCATTCGCGACGAGAAGCGCTTCCCGCTGATCTTCTACCGCGAGAACTGCGCCGATTCCGCCCTGTCCCCCGAGGACATCGACGAGGCCCACATCGCTTCCGCGGCCGCGATCGTGGTGACGGGCACGCATTTCGCCAAGGCTTCCACCGCCGCGGCGCAGAGCCTCGCGATCCGCCACGCCAGGGCGCACGGCCGCAAGGTCGTGTTCGACGTCGACTACCGCCCGAACCTGTGGGGCTT
Source organism: Lichenibacterium minor (assembly GCF_004137685.1). Taxonomy (GTDB): domain Bacteria; phylum Pseudomonadota; class Alphaproteobacteria; order Rhizobiales; family Beijerinckiaceae; genus Lichenihabitans; species Lichenihabitans minor. The sequence continues at coordinate 115,099 of NZ_QYBB01000009.1, forward strand.
GGCCGGCCACGGCGCCGGCGAAGAGCGCTTCATCGCTTCCGACGCGGTGTCGGCCCACCTGGCCCCCGTGCTGGCGGACTGCGACGTCATCATCGGCACCGAGGAGGAGCTGATGATCGCCGGCGGCACCGAAGAGCCGCTCGACGCCATCCGCGCCATCCGGGCGCTCAGCCCCGGCGCCCTGATCGTGTGCAAGCGCGGCCCGATGGGCTGCGTCGCCTTCGACGGCGCCATCCCGGACGCGATCGACGCCGGCATCCGGGGGCCCGGGTTCCCGGTCGAGGTCTACAACGTGCTCGGCGCCGGCGACGCCTTCATGTCGGGCTTCCTGCGCGGCTACCTCCGCGGCGAGCCGATCGAGACCGCGCTGGCCTTCGCCAATGCCTGCGGTGCCTTCGCGGTGTCGCGGCTGCTGTGTTCGGCCGAATATCCCACCTGGGACGAGCTGCAGCACTTCCTGCGCCACGGGCCCGCGACCCGGCAGCTGCGGTTCGACCGCGCGTTGAACGACCTCCACTGGGCGACGACGCGCGACGCCCGCACCCCCGAGGCCGCGCATCCCCGCTCCGTCATGGCCTTCGCCATCGACCACCGCATGCAGCTCGAAGCCATGGCGGACGAGGCCGGCGTCCCCCGCGACCGCATCCGCCACCTCAAGGTGCTGGCCGTCGAGGCCGCGGCGCGCGTGGCGGCGGGGCGGCCGGGCTTCGGCATGCTGATCGACGGCACCTACGGCCGCGAAGCCCTGTTCCGCGCCGCCGACCACGGGTTCTGGATCGGCCGCCCCGTGGAACAGCCGGGATCGCGCCCGCTCGACATCGACGGCGGCGGCTCCCTGGCGGCGAAGCTGATCGAGTGGCCGGTCGACCATTGCGTCAAGTGCCTGTGCTTCATGCACCCGGACGATCCCGCCGAGCTCCAGGCGCGCCAGGAACGCGAGCTCGCCCGCCTTCAGGACGCGGCCCGCACGGTCGGCCGCGAACTGCTCGTCGAGATCATCGCGGGCAAGCACGGCCCCCTCGCCGACGACACTGTGGCCCGCGTGATCGCCCGCCTCTACGCCGTTGGCATCCGCCCGGACTGGTGGAAGCTCGAAGGCCAGCCTTCCGCCGCCGCCTGGGCGGGGGTGGCGGCGACGATCCGCGAACACGACCCGCGCTGCCGCGGCATCATGCTGCTCGGGCTCGACGCGCCGTCCGACGCCCTGCGCGACCAGTTCCGGCTGGCGGCGGACTGCGACCTCGTGCGCGGCTTCGCGGTGGGCCGCACGATCTTCGGCGAACCCGCGCGGGCGTGGCTCGGCGGAAAGCTGGACGACCGCGACGTGGTCGCCCGCATGGCGGAGCGCTTCGCCGGGCTCGTCGACGGCTGGACGGCGCTCCGCCCGGACGCGACGGCCTGATCCCGGCCGGACGAAGCCACCGAGGGGAGGACAGCATGGGTACGATCCGCTTGACGGCCGCGCAGGCCCTGGTGCGCTTCCTCGCCGCGCAGGCGACGGAGGTGGACGGGGAACGCCTGCCGCTCTTCGCCGGCTGCTGGGCCATCTTCGGCCACGGCAACGTGTCGGGGATGGGGGAAGCGCTTCACGGCGCGCGCGACAGCTTCCCCACCTTCCGCGCCCACAACGAACAGGGCATGGCCCACGCCGCCATCGCCTTCGCCAAGGCGAGCCGGCGGCGGCGCATGATGGCCTGCACGACGTCGATCGGCCCCGGCGCCACCAACATGGTCACGGCCTGCGCGCTGGCCCACGTCAACCGCCTGCCGGTGCTGTTCATCCCCGGCGACGTCTTCGCGTCCCGCCGCCCCGACCCCGTGCTGCAGCAGGTCGAAAGCTTCGCCGACGGCACCGTGACGGCTTCGGACTGCTTCCGCCCCGTGTCGCGCTATTTCGACCGCATCACGCGGCCCGAGCAGATCATGCCGGCGCTGGAGCGGGCGATGGCGGTCCTCACCGACCCGGCGGAGTGCGGCCCCGTCACGCTGTCCTTCTGCCAGGACGTCCAGGCGGAAGCCTGCGACTATCCGGAAGCGTTCTTCGCGCCGCGCCTGCGCCGCATCCGCCGCCCCGCCCCCGACGCCGGGGAGCTGGAAGCCGCCGCCGAGGCGCTCCGCCGGGCCCGGCGCCCGGTGGTGGTGTCGGGGGGCGGCGTGCTCTACGCCGGGGCCGAAGATCTCCTCGGCGGCTTCGCGCAACGGCACGGCCTGCCCGTGGTGGAAACCCAGGCCGGCAAGTCGGCGCTGCCGGACGACCACCCCCATTGCATGGGGGCCGTGGGCGTCACCGGCACGGGGGCCTCCAACGCGCTGGTGGCCGAGGCCGACCTCATCCTCGCGGTCGGCACCCGGCTCGCCGACTTCACCACGGGCTCGGCGGCGCTGATCGGCGGCACGCCCGCCGACATCGTGATGCTCAACGCGGCGGGCTTCGACGCGGGCAAGTTCGGCGCCCTGCCGCTCGTCGCCGACGCCCTCGTGGGGCTCGAAGCGCTCGACGCCGCGCTCGGCCAGCACCGCGCCCCCGCGGCCTGGACCGACCGCATGGCCCAGGAGAAGGCCGCCTGGGCCGGAACGGCCGCCGGCTTCACGGCCCCGACGGACGCCGCCCTGCCCTCGGACGCCCAGGTGATCGGCGCCGTGCAGCGCGCCGGGCGCCCGTCCGACGTCGTGGTCTGCGCCGCGGGCGGGCTGCCGGGCGAACTGCACAAGCTGTGGAAGACGGGAAACGCGCTCGGCTACCACGTCGAATACGGCTACTCCTGCATGGGATACGAGATCGCCGGCGGCCTCGGCGTCAAGATGGCGCTGCCGGACCGCGAGGTGGTCGTGATGGTGGGCGACGGCTCCTACCTGATGATGAACTCCGAGATCGCCACCTCGGTGATGCTGGGGCTGAAGCTGACGATCGTGCTGCTCGACAACGGCGGCTACGGCTGCATCAACCGCCTGCAGGCGGCGTGCGGCGGTGCGCCGTTCAACAACATGCTGGCGGACAGCCGCCACGTCGCCCTGCCCGCCATCGATTTCGTCGCCCACGCCCGCAGCCTCGGCGCGGAAGCCCGCAAGGTGTCGGGGGTGGCGGAGCTGGAAGACGCCCTGGCGGAGGCGCGCCCGCGCGCCGTCACGCAGCTGATCCTCGTCGACACCGACGCCGGGCCGTCCACGGGCGCGGGCGGCCATTGGTGGGACGTGGCGGTGCCGGAAGTTTCGGTGCGGCGCGACGTCGACGCCGCGCGCGAGCGCCGCGAAGCGCAGCTGCGCTTCCAGCGCTTCGCCAACTGACACGGGCGGTCGAAAGCCTCGGCCGCCGGCCATCGCGAACCCGCGCCGCCGCCCGTGCGGCGCGACCCGACAGGAAGACCCTGAGATGACGATCCGCATCGGCGCCAACCCCATCGGCTGGACCAACGACGACCTGCAGCACATCGGCGGCGACACGCCGCTGGAAACCTGCCTCGCCGAAGCCCGGCAGGCGGGCATCGAGGGCATGGAGCTCGGCCACAAGTTCCCGCGCGAGCCCGAAGCCCTGAAGGCCGCGCTGGCGCCCTTCGGCCTCGCCTGCGTGGCGGGCTGGCACTCGATCGAGCTGCTGAACCGCTCCGCCGAGGAGGAGTTCGCGCTGGCCAAGCCCCATCGCGACCTGCTGCGCGCCATGGGGACGGACGTGTTCATCGTCGCGGAAACGTCGAACTGCATCCACGGCCTGAGGGACGTGCCGCTGTCGCGCCGCCCGAAGCTCGCGCCGGGCGACTGGGCCGGCTACGGGGCGCGGATCACGCGGCTCGCGGAGCTGCTGGCCGCCGAAGGGCTGCGGCTGTGCTACCACCACCACATGGGCACGATCGTTGAGACCGAGGCCGACATCGACGCCTTCATGGCGCACACGCGGGCGCCGGCGCAGCTGCTGCTCGACACCGGCCACGCCACCTGGGGCGGCGCCGACCCCGCGGCGCTGGCTGCGCGCTACCGCGACCGAATCGGCCACGTCCACGTCAAGGACGTGCGCCGTGACGTGATGACCCGCGCGCGCGCCGAGGACTGGAGCTTCCTCGACGCCGTGCTGGGCCCGGGGGCGGAGATCGGCATCTACACGGTGCCGGGCGACGGCATGGTGGACTACCCGGCGGTGTTCCGGGCCCTGCCGGATTACGCGGGCTGGGTGGTGATCGAGGCGGAGCAGGACCCCGCGAAGGCGGATCCGCTGCGCTACGCCACGATGGGGGTCGAGAACCTGAAGCGCTTCCTCGCCGAAGCGGGGCTGCGCTGACGCCTTTGGCGCCCGCCTCGGCGCGCGTCACCACCCCTGGGTTTGTGCCTCCGCGGGCACGTCACGCGATCGTGTGACGCGATCCGATCGCGATCTCCCCCGAGTGCACCGAGCCGGGCAGACGGTCCACCGTCTGTCCGGCTCGCGCCGGTGCACCGCCCATGGGCCGATGGGCCGACGTGTCCGGACGGACGGATCACCCGTTCGGGGCGGATCGCCGGCGGCGCCGCGCCCGCGGGGCCGGGGCGGCCCGCAAAGCAAACCCGGTCTTCGAAAATACGCCTCGGCGCCTCCGCGGCCGCATTGACCGCGCCTTCGGATCCGTGACACCCTTCCGCCAACGCCGCGCCGGAACCGCCCCATCGAGAGGCGGGCGGGACGGGGGAGGACAGGGCCGACGCCGCTCCGACGGGGCGATGCGCGCGGCCGCGCGGGGGCGGGATGTGCTCTTCTTCCAGCAGGTCTTGAACGGGCTCACGATCGGCTGCGTCTACGCCCTCGTGGCGCTGGGCCTGACGCTCGTCTACGGCATCCTGCGCATCCCCAACTTCGCCCACGGCGCGCTCTACACCGTGGGCGCCTACGCGGCCTTCGCGCTGATCGGCCGGCTGGGCGCCAACTTCTGGCTGGCGCTCGCCGGCGCCGCCGCCGTGTCGGCCGGCCTCGCGGTGCTGAGCGAACGGCTCGTCTTCGCGCGCCTGCGCGCCGCCCCCCCGCTGCACGACATGATCGCCGCCATCGCGCTGCTGCTCTTCTTCGAGGCCGGCGTGCAGGCGGTGTTCGGCGCCGGGTTCTTCCGCATCGCCCCGCTCTTCCCGCAGATCCTGCGCTTCGCGGGCCTGACCGCGCCGGCGCAGCGCATCCTCATCGTCGGGGCGGCCTTCGCCCTGATGGCCGGGCTGCACCTGTTCCTCGACCGCACCTGGACGGGCGCCACCATCGTGGCCTCGGCGCAGAACCGCACCGGCGCGGCGCTGGTCGGCATCGATGCCGACCGCGTGTCGATGCTCACCTTCGCGATCTCGGGCGCGCTGGCCGCCGTGGCGGCGGTGCTGTTCGCCCCGATCGCGCTGCTGTCGCCCGCGATGGGCGAACTCGTCATCACCAAGGCCTTCGTGATCATCATCCTCGGCGGCATGGGCAGCGTGGCGGGCGCCATCGCGGGCGGCCTCGTCATCGGCTTCGCGGAAAGCTTCGGCGCCTTCTACGTGTCGACCGACTTCAAGGACATCATCGCCTTCGGCCTGCTCACCCTCATCCTGTCGGTGCGGCCGCAGGGCCTGTTCGGGAGGATCGCGCGGTGAGCGCCCGCCCTTCCCCCTTCGCGCTGGCGAGCTTCGCCCTGCTGGCCTCCGCGGCGCTGTTCCCGGTGCTGACGCCGAACCCCTACTACCTCGGCGTCATGGCGCTGGCCTTCGTGGGCGCGCTGTCGGCGCTGGGGCTGAACCTCGTCGCCGGCTACGCGGGCCAGCTCAACCTCGCCCACGCGGGCTTCGTCGCCATCGGGGCCTACACGGTCGGCATCCTCACGGTGGACCACGGCGTGCCGTTCTGGATCGCCTTCGCGCTGGCGGGCGTCGTGTCGGCCGCCGCCGGCGCCGCCGTCGGCCTCGTGTCGCTCAGGCTGCGGGGCGACACGTTCGCCATCTTCACGCTCTGCGTCGGCTTCATCCTCTACCTCGGGATCGAGAAGTGGGACGGGCTGACGCGCGGCGTCGTCGGCCTGATGGACATCCCGGCCCCGCCCGGCATCGGCCCCGTCTCCTTCGCGACGGACCGGGGGCAATATTACCTCGCCCTCGGGGTGCTGGCCGTGGGCGTGTGGCTGATGCGCCGCATCACGGCCTCGCTGGTCGGCCGCTCGTTCCTGGCCATCCGCAACGGCGAAGCGCTGGCGCAGGCGCTGGGGCTGAACCCGATGCGGACCAAGCTCACCGCCTTCGTGATCTCGACCTTCTACGCCGGCATCGCGGGCGCGCTCTACGCCGGCCAGGTGCGGTTCCTCGGGCCCGACATCGCGCGCGAAACGCGCACCTTCGACGCGCTGATCTTCGCCGTGGTGGGCGGCATGGGCACGCTGCTCGGGCCCGTCGTCGGCGCGGTGGGGATGAGCTGGGCCATCCAGGCGCTGCAGGGCCTGCAGGACTACCGCATGGTGGTGTTCGGGCCGCTGCTGGTCCTGTGCATCATGTTCTTCCCGGCCGGGATCGTCGGCGCCCTCGAGGCGCGCTTCGCCCGCCGCCGCGCGGCGCTCGCCGAAAAGCGCCTCGCCGAGGCCGCGCCGGTGCCGGGCGCCGCGCCGCGGGGCTCCCATGCTTGAGGTCCGCGGCCTCACCAAGCGCTTCGGCGGGCTCGTCGCCATGCGGGGGGTCGACGCCGCCTTCCCACCCGGCAAGATCAGCGCCGTCATCGGCCCCAACGGCGCCGGCAAGACCACCTTCTTCAACCTCGTGTCCGGCACCTACGCGCCGACCGCGGGGCGCGTGCTGCTCGGCGGGCGCGACGTGACGGGGCTCCGCGCCGACGCGATGGCGCGGCTCGGGGTGGCGCGCACCTTCCAGGCCACGGCGCTGTTCGACGGCGCCAGCGTGCGCGACAACCTGATCATCGGCCATCGCCTGCGCACGCGCGCGACGCTGTGGGACGCGCTGGTCGGCTCGCGGCGCCTCGCCGCCGAGGAGCGGGCCTGCCGCGACAAGGCCGAAGCGGTGCTCGACCTCGTCGGCCTGTCGCGGATCGGGCACCGCCTCGCGGGCGGCATCACCCAGGAGGAGCGCAAGCGCGTCGCCTTCGCGCTGGCGCTCGCCACCGAGCCCCGCATCCTGCTCGCCGACGAGCCGGCGGGCGGCGTCAACCCGGGCGAAACGGCGGGGCTCGCCGAGCTGATGCGCAGGATCGTCGCCTCGGGCGTGACGCTCTGCCTGATCGAGCACAAGATGGACATGGTCATGCGGCTCGCCGACCACGTCGTGGTGCTCGACCACGGCGAAAGGATCGCGGCGGGGACGCCGGCCGAGATCCGGGCGGACCCCAGGGTGATCGAGTCCTACCTCGGCGTCGACGCCGCGGGGATGCCGCCATGAGGGGCGCCATGCTCACGCTCGATGAGGTGTGCCTCGACTACGGCGCCTTCCGGGCGCTCGACCGCCTGAGCCTCGCCGCCGCCGAAGGGGCGCTCGTGGTGCTGCTCGGCGCCAACGGGGCCGGCAAGAGCTCGATCTTCCGCGCCGTGTCGGGCCTCCACCGCCTGGCGGCGGGCCGCATCAGCCTCGGCGGGCGCGACCTCGCCGGCGTGTCGCCCGCGGGCGTGGTGCGGGCAGGGCTCGTCCACTGCCCCGAGGGGCGCATGCTGTTCCCCGCCATGACGGTGGAGAAGAACGTCCGGCTCGGCGCCTACGTGCACCGGCGCGACCGCGCCGGGGTGAAGCGCGGCCTCGACGAGGTGATGGCGATGTTTCCCGTGCTGGCCGAGAAGCGGCACCAGCCGGCGGGGTCGCTGTCGGGCGGCCAGCAGCAGATGGTGGCGCTGGGCCGGGCCCTGATGGGCCGGCCGAAGGTGCTGCTGCTCGACGAACCGAGCCTGGGGCTCGCGCCGCTCGTGGTGCGGCAGATGTTCGACGCCGTCGCGGCCGTCAACCGCCGCGGCACCACGGTGCTGCTGGCCGAGCAGAACGCCCATGCGGCGCTCGGCATCGCGTCCCACGCCTACGTGGTGGAGGGCGGCCGCATCGTGCTCGACGGGCCGCCCGACGCGCTGCGCAACGACGACCGCGTGCGGCGCGCCTACCTGGGCGGCTGACACCGAGACCGGACGTCCCGAGGACCGTCGGTCTTCGGGATCCGGACCAGAACCGAGACGGCAACGGGGGGAAGACGCGATGATCACGAGACGCACGTTCGGCGCCGGCGCGGCGGCGCTCGTCCTGGCCGGCCCGGCCCGCGCGGCCGACGGCGACACGGTCAGGCTCGGCTACACCGGCCCGCTCAGCGGCGGCGCGGCACTGTACGGCAAGAACTGCCTGTCCGGCCTGCAGATGGCGGTGGCCGAGATCAACGCGGCGGGCGGCCTCGCCGTCGGCGGCAAGGCGCTGAAGGTCGAGCTCGTCGTGCTGGACGACCGCTATTCGCCGCCCGAGGCCGCCGTCAACGCCAAGCGCCTCGTGCAGCAGTCCGGCGCGCCGGTGGTGTTCACCTCGCATTCGGGCGGCGCGCTCGCCATCGAGGCCTTCAACGGGGACGAGGGCTTCCTGCTCGGCGCCTACACGAGCTCGCCCGCCGTGACGGAGCGCGGCGACCCGCTGGTGCTGCGCATCCCGCCCTCCTTCGCGTCCTACATCGCGCCCTTCGTGGCCTACGAGATGAAGCGCTTCGGCGGCAAGCTGGCCCTGGCGGGCGGCGACCACGAATACGCCAAGGCCTGGGCCGCCCTGTTCGGCCCGGCCTGGACGAAGCACGGCGGCACGATCGTGGCCGACAACCCGATGAGCTACAACAAGGACGCGGACTTCTATTCCGGCGTCGGCAAGGTGCTATCCGCCGGGCCGGACGTGCTGTTCGTCGGCGGCGCGTCGGAGCCGACCGGCCTCGTCATCCGCCAGGCCCGCGAACAAGGGTTCGCCGGCGGCTTCGCCATCATGGACCAAGCCAAGATCGACGAGATCGCCAAGGTCACGGACGGGCTCGACATGCTCGACGGCGCGGTCGGCATCCTGCCGCTGGCCTACGACGAGCGCCCCGCCGCGGCGGATTTCGCCGCCCGCTACCGCGCCATGTTCAAGGCCGACGCGGGCTCCGACGCGGCGCTGAACTTCACCGGGTTCAACGTGGTGGCGGAAGCCATGCGCCTCGCCGGCACCGTCACCGACGCCAGGGCGATCCGGGCCCAGGCCGAGGCCGCCGCGAAGGCCCTGACGCCGAAGCAGAACCCCACCGCCCTGACGGGCATCGACGTGCGGGGCGGCTTCCTGCAGGCGGCGCCCATCTGCGCGGTCGAGAAGGGCAAGATCGTGCCCCTCGACGCCGCGGCGCTCGGCGGCTGACGGCGCGGGGGGCGACCACGCCGCTTCCCGGTCCGCCGGGCGCGGCGCGTGGGGGCACGCCGCGGCGGGATTGACGCTCGCCATCGCGACGGCCGACCATGGCGGGCGCCCTCCTCCCGGGCGCGCGCCGAGGTGAACCCGCCGTGCCCGACCTCCAAGCCGTCGTCCAGGAGATCGCCGCCGAGATGGCGCAGCGGCCCGACCGGGGCGAGGTCGCCCACTACATCCCCGAGCTCGCCCGCGTCGACCCGCAGCTCTTCGGCATCGCCGTGATCGACGCCGACGGGCGGGCGGCCGTCGGGGGTGACGCCGACGTCCCCTTCTCCATCCAAAGCATCTCCAAGGTGTTCACGCTCACGCTGGCGCTCGGCATGATCGGCGACCGGCTGTGGCAGCGGGTCGGGCGCGAGCCCTCCGGCAACCCGTTCAACTCCATCGTGCAGCTCGAACGCGAGCGCGGCGTGCCCCGCAACCCCTTCATCAACGCCGGCGCCATCGCGGTCACCGACGTCATCGCTTCCGGGCACCAGCCGCGGGAATCGCTGGGCGAGATCCTGCGCTTCATGCAGTCGCTGGCCCGCGACCCGACGATCACGATCGACGGCGCCGTGGCGGCCTCCGAAAAGCGCACCGGCTTTCGCAACACCGCGCTCGCCAACTACATGAAGTCCTTCGGCGTCGTGGAAGGCCCCGTGGACTACACGCTCGGCGTGTACTTCCACCATTGCGCCATCGCGATGACGTGCCGGCAGCTCGCCACCGCGGGGCGCTACCTCGCCCATTCGGGGCGCGACCCCGCCACCGGCTATTCGGTGGTGCCGGCCGAGCGCGCCAAGCGCATCAACGCGCTGATGCTCACCTGCGGCCACTACGACGGCTCCGGCGAGTTCGCCTACCGGGTGGGCCTGCCGGGCAAGAGCGGCGTGGGCGGCGGCATCCTGGCGGTGGCGCCGGGCAAGGCGTCGATCGCCGTGTGGGCGCCGGGCCTGGACGCGGCGGGCAATTCCCATCTGGGCCGCATCGCGCTCGAGCGCCTGACGAAGCGCATGAGCTGGTCCATCTTCGGCGATTGATCGGGCAGATCGCCTATTTCGTGTGCAGCTGCTTCACCGCGTGCCGCCCGTCGGCGATGCAGCCGCCGCAGGGCGATCCGGCGTGGCCGCGGGCGCCCGGCGGCGGGCCGCCGCGGTGGCATGGGAGATGCTTCGGCGCCTGCGCCCGAAAGAGGCTGAGCGCCTCGGTGGGCCGCCTCGGGCCCCACCGCGTCGCACCGAATGAGAGGAACGCGAATGACGAAATACAAGCTGGAATACCTCTGGCTCGACGGTTACACGCCGGTCCCGAACCTCCGCGGCAAGACGCAGCTCAAGGAATTCGACGCCTACCCGACGCTGGATCAGCTCCCGCTGTGGGGCTTCGACGGCTCGTCCACCAAGCAGGCCCCGGGCGGCAGCTCCGACTGCGTGCTGAAGCCGGTCCGCCATTTCCCCGACAGCACCCGCAAGAACGGCATCCTCGTCATGTGCGAGGTCATGATGCCGGACGGGTCGCCGCACGAATCCAACAAGCGCGCCACCATCCTCGACGACGAGGGCGCGTGGTTCGGCTTCGAGCAGGAATACTTCTTCTACGAGAACGGCCGCCCGCTCGGCTTCCCCGAAAGCGGCTATCCGGCGCCGCAGGGCCCCTACTACACGGGCGTGGGCTATTCCAACGTCGGCCCGGTCGCGCGCGAGATCGTCGAGAAGCACCTCGACCTGTGCCTCGACGCCGGCATCAACCACGAGGGCATCAACGCCGAGGTGGCGAAGGGCCAGTGGGAGTTCCAGATCTTCGGCAAGGGCTCCAAGCGCGCCGCCGACGAGATGTGGGTCGCCCGCTACCTGCTGCAGCGCCTGTGCGAGGGCTACGGCATCGACGTCGAGTATCACTGCAAGCCGCTCGGCGACACCGATTGGAACGGGTCGGGCATGCATGCCAACTTCTCGACCGAACACATGCGCACGGTCGGCGGCAAGGACTACTTCGAAGCCCTGATGAAGGCCTTCGACAAGAACCTGCAGGACCACATCGCGGTCTACGGGCCCGACAACGACAAGCGCCTCACGGGCAAGCACGAGACGGCGCCCTGGAACAAGTTCTCCTACGGCGTGGCGGACCGCGGCGCCTCGATCCGCGTGCCGCATTCCTTCGTGAACAACGGCTACAAGGGCTACCTGGAGGATCGCCGCCCGAACTCGCAAGGGGACCCCTACCAGATCGCTTCGCAGATCCTGAAGACGATCTCCGAGGTGCCCACCGAGGGCAGCGCGATGAAGCAGGCGGCCGAGTAACCTCGGCCGATCCCCGTCCACACGCGACCGGCGCCGGCGAACCATCGCCGGCGTTTCGCGTCGTGGCGGGGACGGGATCGGACGCGAATTCCCGGCGGCTCCCCGATGCCGCGACGAAAACGCGACGGACGACGCGAAGCACCGGAACGACGGAGCCGACCGGGCGTTCAATCACCAGTGCCGCGGGCGTCCGTCGCCGCGCTTTCCCGGGCCGCGCCGCCATGATCACCCTCATCGACATCGAGCGCGCCGCGAAGGCCCTGGCTGAAGCGCGCGTGCCGGGCAGCACCCGCCCCGGCGGCCATTACCACCTCAGCGAAGCGTGGCGCGCATTGATCCAGCGGCAGGCCCGCGCCGACCTCGAACGGGCGGCGTCGCCCCCGCCGGCCGACGCGTCCTGGGCGGCCTGACCTCCCCGCCCTCGCCGTCCAGCAGGGACGCCACGGCGTCCACCACCGCATCCGGGTGGGCGTGGTGCAGCATGTGGCCCGCTCCCGCCAGCCATCCGATCCGCGCCGTGGGGATCAGCGCCGCCGCCGGCCCTCCCTGGGTGAACCCGTTCACCACGATGTCGGCCGTGCCGCACAGGATCCGCACCGGCGCGCGGCATCCCGCGTAGCCCATCGCGCTGCGAAGGAGGTCGGGCCACAGCGCCATGGCGTTCTCGCCCGCCGACACGGTCTGGCCCGGGCGCGCCGCCTGGGCGAAGGGGAAGGCCGCCGCGAAGTCGCGGGGCATCGCCTGCGGCAGGAACATGGCCCGGCACAGAGCCCGAAGCAGCGCGGGATCGAGCGTGGCGCCCATCGCGCGGGACAGGAGGTCGCCCGCGACCGGGACGGCCCGGGGGCCGAACAGCACCTGTTCCAGCCGGGGCTCGGGGAAGCAGATGGGCGCCAGGGCGACGGCGCCCGCGATCTCGTCCGGATGCGCCATGGCATAGGCCAGCGCCACGGCACCCCCGAACGAATGGCCGCAGATCACCGGCCGTTCGAGCCCGAGCGCCCGGACGGCGCCGCGCAGGGTCTCCATCTGTCCCCACAGCGACTCGTCGGCGCCGCGGCGGTGGTCGCTCCAGCCGTGACCCGGGCGGTCGAAGGCGACGCAGCGGGACGAGCGGGCCAGCGCCGGCATCGGGCCGAGGCGCATGTCGTCGGCCGTCAACAGGGCGCCGTGGACCAGCACGACGTCGCGGCCCGCCCCGCCTTCGACGTAGGCGAGGCGGCGCCCCTGCGCGGTGTGGACGAAGCGGCGGTCGGCCGGAACGGGCCTTTCCGGGCGCGGCAGCGCGGCGCGGGGGAACGGCACCGAGGCCGCGGCGGCCGTCACGGCGTCAGCGCCGGCGACCGAGCAGCACCGCCGCCGCCAGCGAGGCGCCCGTCGCCAGCAGCGTCGTGGTGACGGGGTTGAGCCCGGCGCGGGTGTAGGCGCTGCGCAGCACGGGGCCGGGATAGTCGCCCCGCACCTGGCCGGCGTTCTTGGGCCCGTGCAGCGCGCCCGCGGGGTCGCGGGGCTTCTCGCCCTTCCGCTCGAAGGCCGAGATGGCGGGGGCGAGCAGGTCGTAGGCGCCGGGCGCCACCGTCTTCAGGCTCGACAGCGCCGACGCGGCACCGCCGACGTAGATCTCGCGCCGCGGGTGAACGGCGGCGTGGAGCACGGCTTCCGCCACCTCCTCGGGCCGGTACAGGGGCGGCGGCAGGGTCGGCTCGCGGTCCATGTAGTTGCGGGCGCGGTGCGGCAGCGGCGTGTCGATCGAGGCCGGCTTGACCAGCGTGACGCCGATCGGCGCGCCGTCCTGCAGCAGCTCCATCCGCAGCGCGTCCGTGAACCCCTTCACGGCGTGTTTGGAGGCGCAGTACATGCCCTGCAGCGGGAAGGCGAGGTCGGACGCGACGCTGCCGACGTTGACCAGGGCGCCGCCCTTGCCGCGCAGGTGCTCGACGGCCACCAGCGACCCGTTGACCGTGCCCCAGAAATTGGTCCGCATCAGCCGCTCGTGGTCGCGCTCCTCGACCCGCCACAACTCGCCGTAGATCGTGATGCCGGCGACGTTGATCCAGGTGTCGAAGCCGCCGAAGCTGTCCACGGCGGTCTGCGCCGCGGCCGCGACGGCGGCCCGGTCGCCGACGTCCGCCACCGCCACGGCGACCCTGCCGCCTTCCGCCGACAGGCGGGCCGCCTCGGCTTCCAGCGCGGCCTCGTCGCGCGCCACCATGACGACGCGCGCCCCGCGCCCGACGGCCATGCGGACGGTGGCGAGGCCGATGCCGGAGGACGCGCCGGTCACGACGATCGTCTGCTGGGCCAGGGGTTTCAGGGACGCGGTCATGGGCACCTCGGCGGGCGCCGCGGAGAAAAGTGGGCGCCGTCTCGAGGGCACAACGATGCACCCCGGCAAAGCGCGCTGCGGCCGAACCGCGCGAAACGCGAAACCCGGCGGCGCGCCGCCCGCCCGGGCCGCCCGTCCCGGCTCGGACGAGCTCGCCCGCGGCGGAACGGGGGCGGGATTCCCCCCCGAGCAAGTGCCTGCAATTGGTTGAGAATGCAGGCTCGCCTTTCGGCGGATTTCCTGCCACAGGTCGGTCGCGGTCGCGGCTTCGCCGGGCTCCCCCGGACGACGGCGACCTCGCCGGCCCGGCGCGGGACGGGGAAGGTGGAGCGCACCTGCACGCGGCCTCCCCGGAGGGGGGCGCTCGATCTCGGACGTGAGGGCCTTCCCATGACGACCCAGCAGCCCGGCGCGGCTCTTCCCGCCGCCGCCCAGCCCGACGACGACCTGCGCACGGGCAACAGCGTCGAAGCGCTGCGCGGCGCCGTGATGGCCAAGCTCGCCTACGCGGTCGGCAAGGTGCAGGCGGACGCCAGCGACCGCGACTGGTTCCTGGCCACGGCCTTGGCGGTGCGGGACCGCGTCGTGCAGGGCTGGCAGCGGTCCTACCACACGACCAACACGGGCGGGACCAAGCGCGTCTACTACATGTCGCTGGAGTTCCTGATCGGCCGGCTGATGTTCGACGCGCTGACCAACCTCGGCCTGACGGACACGATGCGCGAAGCCCTGTCGGGCCTCGGCGTCGACCTCGACAAGCTGCGCGAGGTCGAGCCCGACGCGGCGCTGGGCAACGGCGGCCTCGGCCGCCTCGCCGCCTGCTTCATGGAAAGCATGGCGACCCTGGCGGTGCCGGCCTACGGCTACGGCATCCGCTACGAGAACGGCCTGTTCCGGCAGGTCGTCAAGGACGGCTGGCAGCAGGAATACCCGGAAAACTGGCTCAGCTTCGGCAACCCGTGGGAGTTCGCCCGGCCGGAGATCGCCTACGACATCGGCTTCGGCGGCCATGTCGAGACGCACCAGGTCGACGGCGCCCCGCGCTACGAGTGGTTCCCGTCCGAAACCGTCGAGGCCGTGGCCTACGACACCCCGGTGGTCGGCTGGCGGGGCCACCACGTCAACACCCTGCGGCTGTGGTCGGCGCGCGCCGGCGACCCGCTGCGGCTCGACGCCTTCAACGAGGGCGACCACGTCGGCGCCATGGCGGACCGCGTCAAGGCCGAGGCCATCTCCAAGGTGCTGTACCCGTCGGACGCGACGCCGGCCGGCCAGGAGCTGCGGCTGCGCCAGGAATACTTCTTCGCCGCCGCGTCGCTGCAGGACCTCGTGCGCCGGCACCTGAAGAAGTACCCCGACCTGTCCAACCTCGCCGACCAGGCCGCCATCCAGCTCAACGACACCCACCCCGCCATCGCGGTGGTCGAGCTGATGCGCCTCCTCGTCGACCTGCACGGCATGGCCTGGGACGATGCGTGGCGCATCACGCAGGCGACCTTCGGCTACACCAACCACACGCTGCTGCCCGAAGCGCTGGAAACCTGGCCGGTGCCGCTGATGGAGCGGATGCTGCCGCGCCACATGCAGATCATCTACCTCGTCAACGCGCTCCACCTCGACAAGCTGCGCGCCGAAGGCCACAGCGACGTCGACGTGATGCGGTCCGTGTCGATCATCGCGGAAGGCTGGGGTCAGCAGCGGGTCAAGATGGGCACGCTGGCCTTCATCGGCTCGCACCGCATCAACGGCGTGTCGGCGCTGCACACCGACCTGATGCGGCAAACCGTGTTCCGCGACCTCAATGCCATCTACCCGGACCGCATCAACAACAAGACCAACGGCATCACCTTCCGCCGCTGGCTGATGGAGGCCAACCCGGCGCTGACCGCCATCCTGGTCGACGTGCTGGGCAAGGCGGTGCTCGACGACCCGTCCCACCTGGAAAAGCTCGCCCAGCACGCCGGCGACCCCGCCCTGCAGGCGCGCCTCAAGGCCGCCAAGCGCGACAACAAGGCCACGCTGGGCGGGATCATCGCGGCGCGCACCGGCATCCAGGTCGATCCGGACGCGATGTTCGACATCCAGATCAAGCGCATCCACGAATACAAGCGCCAGCACCTGAACCTGCTGGAAACCATCGCGCTCTACAACGCCATCCGGGCCGAGCCCTGGCGCGACTGGGCCCCGCGGGTGAAGGTGTTCGCCGGCAAGGCGGCGGCGAGCTACCACACCGCGAAGCTGATCATCAAGCTCGCCAACGACGTGGCGCGCGTGGTCAACGACGACCCGACGGTGCGGGGCAAGCTGAAGGTCGTGTTCCTGCCGAACTACAACGTCAGCCTGGCCGAGCGCATCATCCCGGCCGCGGATCTCAGCGAGCAGATCTCCACCGCCGGTATGGAAGCGTCGGGCACCGGCAACATGAAGCTGGCGCTGAACGGCGCGCTCACCATCGGCACGCTCGACGGCGCCAACGTCGAGATCAAGGAGCGGGTGGGCGACGACAACATCTTCATCTTCGGCCTCACCGCCGAGGAGGTCGCGGCGCGCCACCGCTCGGGGCTGTCGGCCCGCGAAACGATCGCGAACTCGCCGCGCCTCGCCGAGGTGATGGAAGCGGTGTCGTCGGGCGTCTTCTCGCCGGACGACACGGACCGCTACCGCGATTTCGCGAACGCGTTGCGCGATCACGATCATTTCCTCGTCACCGCGGATTTCGACGACTATTATGCGGCGCAAAGGCGAGTCGACGCGTTGTGGCGGGACCAGGCGGCGTGGTGGCGCGCGTCGATCATGAACACGGCCCGCGTCGGATGGTTCTCGTCCGACCGGACCATCGGCGAATACGCCCGGGACATCTGGGACGTCCCGGTCCGGGCGGCGGAATGAAACCAGCCGTCGGGCGGCGCGGACGGGCCGTCGTCGCCGGCCCCCGGGGCCGGGACGGGGATCACGAGCCCGCGCGGCGGATGGGGGGAGGCGGGTTTCCGGGTCGCGGCGCGATCGGGCGGGAACCGTGAGCGAGGGAGACACCATGGCGGGCAGCGGCTGGCAGGCGAGCGACGGTGATGTCGCCGCCATCTTGGCCGCGCGCCATGGCGACCCCTTTGCGATCCTCGGGCAGCACGCCACGCCCGACGGGACCGTGGTGCGGGCCTTCGTGCCCTACGCCGAAACCCTCCACGCGCTCGACGCCGACGGCCGCGAAACCGAGCTCGCGCCCCGGCCCGGCGCCGAAGGCTTCTTCGAAGGGCTGGTGGCGGACGGGCACCGGCGCCACCGCCTGCGCGCCGGCAACGCCGGCGGCACCTGGGACTTCGAGAACCCGTACGGCTTCGGCCCCGTGCTGGGCGCGCTCGACGACCACCTCTTCGTCGAAGGGACCCATCGGGAGCTGTACCGCCAGCTCGGCGCCCACCCGCGCCGCCACGAGGGCGTCGACGGGGTGCATTTCGCCGTGTGGGCACCCAACGCCAGCCGCGTTTCCGTGGTCGGCGACTTCAACGACTGGGACGGCCGCCGCCTCGCCATGCGCCGCCGCATCGAAAGCGGCCTGTGGGAAATCTTCGCGCCCGGCGTCGCGCCCGGCACGCGCTACAAATACGAGGTGGTGAGCCGCGACGGCGCCCTGCTGCCGCTCAAGGCCGACCCGGTCGGCTTCCAGGGCGAGTTGCGCCCCTCGACGGCGTCCGAGGTGGTGGACCCGACGCCCCACGCCTGGACGGACGCGGCCTTCCTGGCCGAGCGGGGGCGCGGCGACAAGCGCCGGCTGCCCATGTCGACCTACGAGGTCCACCTCGGCTCGTGGAAGCGCCCCGACGGCGGCGGCTTCCCCACCTACGACGCGCTCGCCGACGAGCTCATCCCCTACGCGGTCGACCTGGGCTTCACCCATCTCGAGCTGATGCCCGTGTCCGAGCACCCGCTCGACGCCTCCTGGGGCTACCAGCCCGTGGGGCTCTACGCCCCCACCCGCCGCTTCGGCGACGCCGCCGGCTTCGCCCGCTTCGTCGACCGGGCGCACGCGGCCGGCCTCGGCGTCATCGTCGACTGGGTGCCGGCGCATTTCCCCGTCGACGTCCACGGCCTCGCCAAGTTCGACGGCACGTCGCTCTACGACGACGCCGACCCGCGCCGCGGCTTCCACCCGGACTGGAACACCGCCATCTACGACTTCGGGCGGCCGGAGGTGGCGGGCTTCCTCGCCGCCAACGCGGTCTACTGGCTCGACGAGTTCCACGTCGACGGGCTGCGCGTCGACGCGGTGGCGTCGATGCTCTACCTCGATTATTCGCGCAAGGCCGGGGAATGGGTCCCCAACGTGGACGGCGGCAACGACAACCGCGAAGCCGTCGACTTCCTGAAGCGCGTCAACGCGCTCGTCTACGCCACCCACCCCGGCGCCGTGACGATCGCGGAAGAATCCACCTCCTGGCCCGGCGTGTCGCGCCCCGTCCACGCGGGCGGGCTCGGCTTCGGCTTCAAGTGGAACATGGGGTGGATGCACGACACGCTGGAGTTCATGGCGCAGGACCCGGTGCATCGGCGCTGGCACTACGATCGCATGACCTTCGGCCTGCTCTACGCCTTCTCGGAGAACTTCGTCCTGCCGCTGAGCCACGACGAGGTCGTGCACGGCAAGAAGTCCATCGCGTCCAAGATGCCGGGCGACGAATGGCAGAAGTTCGCCAACCTCCGCGCCTATTACGGCTTCATGTGGGGCCACCCGGGCAAGAAGCTGCTGTTCATGGGTTCGGAGTTCGGCCAGACCGCCGAATGGAACTTCGACGGGAGCCTCGACTGGCACCTGCTGCGATACGACGTCCACCGCGGCGTGCAGGACCTGGTCCGCGACCTCAACGGGATCTACCGGGACACGCCGTCGCTCCACGCGCGGGACTGCGAGCCCGAGGGCTTCCGCTGGGTGGTGGCGGACGACCACGCCAACTCGGTGCTGGCCTGGCTGCGCTTCGGCGAGCCCGGGGACGCCCCGGTGCTGGTCGTGTGCAACTTCACGCCGGTGCCGCGCACCGGCTACCGCCTGGGCCTGCCGTTGGCGGGCCGGTGGCGGGAACTGCTCAACACCGACGCGGGGCGCTACGGGGGATCGAACCTCGGGAACCTCGGGGGCGTTACCGCCAAGGCCGAGCCGTCGCACGGGCTGCCGGCCTCCGCCGAGGTGGTGCTGCCGCCGCTCGCCACGGTGTTCTTCACATTCGCGGGTGACGGGGCGCGTTGAACGCCCCGCATCCTGCGAAGGTTCGATAAACAAGGGGCCGCGGCGGCGATCGGCGCAGCGGCAATCCGCGAGTCCGGGGGGAAGACGATGTACGACAGACCGACGGGACAGGCTCCGATCTCCCGCACCGCCATGGCCTACGTGCTGGCCGGGGGGCGGGGCTCGCGCCTCCTGGAGCTGACCGACCGGCGCGCCAAGCCCGCCGTGTATTTCGGCGGCAAGACCCGCATCATCGACTTCGCGCTGTCCAACGCGCTGAACTCCGGCATCCGCCGCATCGCGGTGGCGACGCAGTACAAGGCCCACAGCCTCATCCGCCATCTCGGCCGCGGCTGGAATTTCCTGCGCCCCGAGCGCAACGAAAGCTTCGACGTGCTCCCCGCCTCGCAGCGCGTCGACGAGAACATGTGGTACCTCGGCACCGCCGACGCCGTGTACCAGAACATCGACATCATCGAGTCCTACGACCCGAAATACATGGTCATCCTGGCGGGCGACCACGTCTACAAGATGGACTACGAGAAGATGCTGCAGCAGCACGTCGACTCGGGGGCCGACGTGACGGTGGGCTGCCTCGAGGTGCCGCGGCTGGAAGCCGTGGCGTTCGGCGTGATGCACGTCGACGCGTCGAACAGGATCATCTCGTTCCTCGAGAAGCCCAAGGACCCGCCCGCCATGCCGGGCAAGCCCGACGTGGCGCTGGCCTCCATGGGCATCTACGTCTTCGAAACCAAGTTCCTGATCGAGGCGCTGAAGCGGGACGCCGCCAAGCCCGACTCGCAGCGCGACTTCGGCAAGGACATCATCCCCGAGATCGTGGCGCAGGGGAAAGCGGTGGCGCACCACTTCTCCCAGTCCTGCGTGCGCTCGACGCACGAGAACGAGGCCTATTGGCGCGACGTCGGCACGCTCGACGCCTATTGGGAAGCCAACATCGACCTCACCGCGGTGGTGCCGAGCCTCGACCTGTTCGACCAGGACTGGCCCATCTGGACCTACAACGAGCTCACCGCGCCGGCGAAGTTCGTCCACGACGCCGACAACCGCCGCGGCGTCGCGATCTCGTCGCTGGTGTCGGGCGGGTGCCTCGTGTCGGGCGCCGGCATCCACAATTCGCTGCTGTTCACCGGGGTGCGGGTGAACTCCTACAGCCACGTCGACCGGGCCGTGATCCTGCCCTACGTCAACGTCGGCCGCGGCGCGCGCCTGCGCAACTGCGTGGTCGACAGCGGCGTGCAGATCCCGGACGGCATGGTGATCGGCGACGACCCCGAACTCGACGGCCGCCGCTTCCGCCGCACCGAGAAGGGCATCTCCCTCGTCACGCAGTCGATGCTCGACCGCATGAACACCTGAGAGCCGGTCCCGGCGCGCCCCGGCCTTCCGCGGGGCCCCGGGCCCGCCTCCCGGGCCCCGCCCCGGACCCCGCCGAAGGCCGGTGGCCTTCGGAACCCGATCCCCCGAGTGATCCCCCATGTCCATGGCGAGCACCACACCAGCGACGACGGACCGCCGGCCGACGGCCGGGCTCGACGCGGAGCGCGACGACGGCGTCGCCGAGCTGACGCGCACGCTGACGATCCGCGTGCTGTCGGTCGCCTCCGAGGTCCATCCGCTGGTCCGCACGGGCGGCGCGGCGGGCGGCCTGGCAGACGTCGTCGGCGCGCTGCCGGCCGCGCTCGCGCGCGAAGGCGTGGCGGTCCGCACCTTGGTGCCGGGCTACCCCGCCGTGGTTGAGGCGCTCGGCGGTGCCGAAACCGTGGCCGAGATCCCCGACCTGTTCGGCGGCCCCGCGCGCGTGCTGGCCGGGGTGGCGGCCGGGCTCGACCTCCTCGCCATCGACGCCCCCCACCTCTATGATCGCCCCGGCAACCCGTATCTCGCGCCGGACGGGACGGACTGGCCCGACAACGCCGCCCGCTTCGGCGCGCTCGGCCTCGTGGCGGCGCGGATCGGCACGGGCCTGATCCCGGATTACCGCCCCGACATCGTCCACGGCCACGATTGGCAGGCCGGCCTCGCCCCGGCCTACCTGCATTTCGCGCAATACCCCAAGCCCCGCACCGTGGCGACGGTCCACGGCCTCGCCTTCGCGGGCCAGTTCCCGGCCCCGACCCTGGCGGCGCTCGGCCTGCCGGAGGAAGCGTTCCGCACCGAGGGCGTCGAATACCACGGCACGCTGAGCTTCCTGAAGGCGGCCCTGTTCTACGCGGACCGCGTCACCGCCGTGTCGCCCGGCTACGCCGCCGAGATCATGACGCACGAGAGCGGCATGGGCTTCGACGGGCTGCTGCGCGCCCGCGCCGCCACCGTGACGGGGATCCGCAACGGCATCGACGACGCCGTGTGGGACCCGGCGAACGACCCCGACATCGCGGCGCCCTTCGGCGTCGGCGACATGGCGGGCCGCGCCGCCAACAAGGCCGCCCTGCAGGAGCGGTTCGGGCTCGACCCGTCGCCCGACGCGCCCTTGTTCGGCGTGGTGAGCCGGTTGAGCGGCCAGAAGGGCCTCGACCTCGTGCTCGACGCGCTGCCGCTCCTGGTGGCGCTCGGCGGCCAGCTCGCCCTGGTCGGCGAGGGCGACCGCTGGTTCGAGGATTCGTTCCGCGCCGCCGCCGAGCGCCACCCCGGCACCGTCGGGGTGGTGATCGGCGAGGACGAGCGGCTCGCCCACCTCCTGCAGGCCGGCGCCGACGCCGTGCTGGTGCCGTCGCGGTTCGAGCCCTGCGGCGTCGCGCAGCTGTGCGCCCTGCGCTACGGCGCCGTGCCGGTGGTGGCGCGCGTGGGCGGCCTCGCCGACACGGTGGTGGACGCCAACGAGATGGCGCTGGCGGCGGGCGCCGCCACGGGCGTGATGTTCGCGCCCGCCACCCTGCCGGCGCTGGAAACGGCGCTGCGCCGCACCGTCGAGATCTTCCGCGACCCGGAGGACTGGGCCGGCATGGTGGTGGCCGGCATGGCCACCGACGTGTCCTGGCGCCGCCCCGCCCGCAAGCTCGCCGCCCTGTACCGCGACCTCCTCGTCTCCGACGCCGGAACCCTGCCATGACCGCCGCCATGACCGCCGCAACGATCACCACCGTCGCCACCACGCCCTTCGCCGACCAGAAGCCCGGCACCTCGGGCCTGCGCAAGAAGGTGCCGCACTTCCGCCAGCCGCATTACGTCGAGAACTTCGTGCAATCGATCTTCGACGCGCTCGACGGCTTCGCGGGGGCGGACCTGGTGATCGGCGGCGACGGCCGCTTCTTCAACCGCGAAACGATCCAGACCGCGATGAAGATGGCCGCCGCCAACGGCTTCGGCCGCGCCATCGTGGGGCGCGGCGGCATCCTGTCGACGCCCGCGGCCTCGAACCTCATCCGCGTCCGCGGCGCCTTCGGCGGCATCATCCTGTCGGCCTCCCACAACCCCGGCGGGCCGGACGGCGACTTCGGCATCAAGTACAACGCGTCGAACGGCGGCCCCGCGCCGGAGAAGACCACCGACGCCATCTTCGCCCGCACGAAGAGCATCTCGGACTACAGGATCCTCGACGCGCCGGACGTCGACCTCGATGCCGTCGGAGAAACCAGGCTCGGCGACATGGTGGTCGAGGTCGTCGACCCCGTGGCCGAATACCAGGCCCTGATGGAGAAGCTGTTCGACTTCCCCCGCATCCGGGTCCTGTTCGCCGGCGGCTTCCGCATGACCTTCGACGCCATGTCGGCGGTGACGGGCCCCTACGCGACCGCGATCCTGGAAGGCGCGCTCGGCGCCGCCCCCGGCACGGTGATCAACGGCACGCCCCTGCCCGACTTCGGCGGCCACCACCCAGACCCGAACCTCGTCCATGCGAAGTTCATCTACGACCTCGCCATGGGGCCGGACGCGCCCGACCTCTGCGCCGCCTCGGACGGCGACGGCGACCGCAACCTCATCATCGGCCGCGGCATCTTCGTCACACCCTCGGACAGCCTCGCGGCGCTGGCCGCCAACGCCCACCTGGCGCCCGGCTACGCGGCGGGCCTGAAGGGCATCGCCCGCTCCATGCCGACGAGCGCCGCCGCCGACCGCGTGGCGGAAGCCAAGGGGCTGAAGGCCTACGAGACCCCCACGGGCTGGAAGTTCTTCGGCAACCTGCTCGACGCCGGCCTCGCCACCATCTGCGGCGAGGAAAGCGCCGGCACCGGCTCCGACCACGTCCGCGAGAAGGACGGGCTGTGGGCCGTGCTGCTGTGGCTCGACATCCTGTCGGCGCGCAAGCAATCCGTGCTCGACATCATGCGGGACCATTGGCGCACCTACGGCCGCAACTACTACGCCCGCCACGACTACGAGGAGGTGGCAGCCGAGGGCGCCAACGCCCTGATGGCGGGGCTGCGCGGCCAGCTGAGTACCCTGCCCGGCCGGAGTTTTGGGGCGCTGACGGTGAAGAGCGCCGACGACTTCAGCTACCACGACCCCGTGGACGGCTCGGACTCGGCCCACCAGGGCGTGCGGGTGCTCTTCGAAGACGGGTCGCGCATCGTGTACCGGCTGTCGGGGACCGGCACCGCGGGGGCGACGCTGCGCGTCTACATCGAGCGCTACGAAGGGGACAGGCTCGACCTGGAGACGGGGGAGGCGCTGAAGGACCTGATCGCGCTGTCGCGGGAGCTGGCGGGGATCGAGCGGCATACGGGGCGGACGGAGCCGTCGGTCATCACCTGAGGGGGTGGGGCGCCCGGCTCGGGGGAAAGGGCCGGGCGGAAGGGCTGGGTTGTGCCAGGAGCGGACGATGGTTGGTCACCTGATTCCGGACATTCAGGCCTGATCGTCAAACCGGCCGCAGTCGACCCAACTCGGTAGGTTCAGCAATCGACGACCTCGCTTCGAGGCAGACGTTCGGGGCGCATCGCTCTGAGTGTCCGTGCGATAAGGGCAAGGTACGTTGAAAACCGATGTGTATCGACGCCGAGCGCAGCAACCGTTGCGCCCGGCGCGAGCACGCTGATGTCGTCGATCGGCCCCAAAAGCTTGGGTTTAACGGAACCCTTCGAACTTAGGCTCAGAACACGTCACATGTGACTTTACGCTCAAATTAGGTACTTGCTCGGCAGTCCTGAGGTATCTAAATTGGTGCAGTCTGCGAGAGCGTGCGTGGCTGATGGATTCGTACCTAGAGATCGCACAGCACGTCCTTCGAGCTTCCCGGCGCCCGATGACGGCTCTCGGCATACTCGAAGCTGCCTATGCAGCATCCATCGTTCCCCGCCACCTGTTTGGCCATACGCAGGAAAAAACGCTGCAGGCTCGTCTAAGCGAGGACATCTTGAGAAGCGCGCACTCCGCTTTTTTCAGAACGGAGCCGGGCTACTTCTTCCTTTATGAGTTGATGACCGACCCTGCGATCCCCGTCCAGTATAAGGAGAAATTTGAAGCACGGCGGCGTACCCGCGATTTGCATATTTCACCATTCCTAGCAGTAGACCAAGACTACTTTGCCAAGTGCGACCACAAGCTTCGGCATGACTGGCACGAGTTTGTCCGTGCTGCGGAGACGTGCAACGCCATCCACTACCTTCAGCACAAGAAGGATAATGAAGCGGCTCTCGTTGTCTGGACTTTCTCGATCGTCAGGCGAGGCACAGAGGTGCTATCATACAGAACCGGCCGCTATCGCAATGATACTGACACGTTTGCCAATAAACGCACAATAGGCTTTCCAGGCGTTGTCAACTTCTTCGACTGCACGCTGTTTTCAGATGGCGACTACGGCGCCAAGGAAAACGCTTTGGGAGCGATCATCGCCGATCTCGACATCTCTGCCATAGCTATGCATGGCGAGAAGCTCCCGGAACCAGAGCCGCGCTGCACTCTGCGAGTGAAGAGAGACGGCGATCAGGAAGTTCTACTGTTGGTTATGGAATGGAAGTGCCCGGCATGGTTTGAACCGACGACACGTCGTCTTTCATTGAACGACCCGCGCTGGCTTGACCTGCGCACCCAAAATCATTTTAACGACTTCGAGCCTTGGACAAAGGCCACTCTAGACGCGCTTTGTGAAATTTAAGTCTTAAAGTGGCTGTAATCTCACCGGGAAGAACCGCCTTCCTCAAATTCGAACTCGATCATGGCGATGCCTGGCGCAAAAAATCCGCGCTTCAGGAAATCAGCCGGCTATATCGTCGTGGAGATAGGTTCAGCGCCTTCAGTCGAAGGTCGTTCGAGACAACGATCAACGGTATGGTGCTAGCGGACAGGGACCGCAAGGTCGTTCGTTGGTGCCTCAATACTCTCGCGCGACTAGGAACGAGAGACGGCTGCGAGAGCTATGTTGTAGCGACTCTGAGGATGTACGAGGAAGACCCCGAGATCGTAGCGGCAGCGGTCGCGGCGCTCGCATTTATCTACCGCGGAAAGCTCGACGAGGTGGTGGCGCTCGGCACCGTTGATCCGGCTATCCGGGTGCTCGCAGCAATGCAAACCGCGGATGTAGCAAACCTCGACATCTCTGGCCTCAGCATCGACATCGATAAATCCGATGTCGAGGTACTCAAACTTGCCTTGCTGACCGTTGGGCTCAACAGAGACATCCAGAACCTTCTCCACCCGAGACACGCAAACGGAGTCATCGTCAAACAGCTCGGGCAGCACCCAGATCGGATCGTAAGACAGTACAGCGTCTGGTGTGTGATGGAAAATAGACAACTCACACTGCAGGATTTGGGTATTCCGTTCGCCTCGATGGACAGCCAACCTCCTAACGTACAGGCCAAGTTGTTGCAGTTGGGGGCGGAGCGCGAACCTGATCCCAAGGCTCGACATCAGCTCATCCACAGCGGATCTTTCATAACGCACCCTGAAGCGCGCATCGGTCTGGCGAAAGGACTGACGCATGCCTTTTATGATGGCCTTGAGGGGCTAACGATCGGCTGGTATGACGTTGAGCGTGATCCCGCCGTGCAGGCCCTCATAGCTGAGCACTTTGCCCGCTTCTCGGATGCGTGCGCGCCCTATGCTGATAAAGCTTTGGAGATCGTCGAAGCAGATCCCAATCTTCGGGAGCACATTCTGTTGGGAGCTGAAGGCAAAAAGCTCTACGGTCAGGTCCGCGTTATAGGTGCTTGGAGTGGGATGGGCGATCTTTTCGGGCGCCCCGCCGACCTTGGGGCCATGTTTCAGAACACCACGGACCTCGCGAAAAAGGCTCGATTGATGAAAGCCCTATTCCTTGCCGCCAACCCTGCGGACCAAACGGGGCTCCGTATCGACATAGAAGCCAGAGACTTGCGGGAACAGCTCGCTCTCGTGAAGGATGCAAAGGCCGTCATCGAAGTCGAGCACGCCTGGGCGGTGAGAACGGACCAGATTCAACGGGAAATATTAAATATTCGACCTGAGCTACTCCATTTCAGTGGCCATGGGGCAAATGGCATTCTCGCGTTTGAGGATCATTCAGGAAACGCTGTGCAGGTATCGGGCGAAGCGCTCGCCGAGCTGATCTCCCTCTCCCCGTCAATCAAATGCGTTGTTCTGAACTCATGCTTCTCTAATTCAATCGCAATCTTGGTCGCGCCTCATGTCGACGCCGTCATCGGGTGCGACGTGTCAGTGGGCGACGAGGCAGCAACTTTCTTTACAAGAGCGTTCTATCGCGCTCTTGCGCATGGCGAATCAATCGAAACCGCATTTCGATTGGCGAGGAACGAGCTTGCCCTCTCCAACCGAAATACAGAGGGGGAGAAATACAAAATACATGTGAAGCCCTAATATTTTTAACATCAAACAACTTAAGTTTCTACCCGAGATTTTTAGAAGCGAATTAAAATCTTGATCATTTGAAAATTCTGATATTTTCCACACCACCCGGAATGGTAGATCTCCGACCCCAAAAAATATTGAAATCTCAAAATAATTTTTGGACAGACAATAACCATTAACTCGTGGATATGAGGAACAACGGATAATGTTCGAGACATTTGAATGTCCGGCGGATGAGTCGCGGAGTGCGTAGGGCGCGCTCATTCGAGCATTGGTGGTTCAGAGCGACATTCAGACCGTTTTCCACCAGCGCGAGAGCGATGTCCGCCCCGATCTCCCAATCTCCCGACAGCCAGTCTTGAGGACACGTTTTCCGGTGAACGGCTGCATTTTCGTGTCACCTACTCGAAAACCATCGTTCTTTTTTAGGATATATTTAGATTTTCAGACCAGGTCAGTATAATCGCCACGAAGCCGACCTTTTGAAAATCAGCAACGGCTGAGAAGCAGCTTTTCATCACCGCCGCCACGCGATCACCCCTCACTTCTTACCTTTACGCGCGCGCGCTCTCCGCCGTGCTATCGCCCCGCAGGCGCCCCTTCGCACCCCCAGCACCTCCCGGCCCGCACCGCCGCGACCGAAGCTTGTCCCTCCCGGATGTCCAACCCCGGCAGGGCGATGCTGACCGACGGACAGACCGACATCCACCACGGCGCCATCCCGGCCCGCAGCCCGGCACCCGCTCGGACCGCAAGCCGGCGGCCATGGAAGCCCCGGACCGACCAGCCGACACGCCTGGGGCGGGCCCGCGATGTCGACGCAGCCCCGGCGATCGGATCCTTCCCCTCACCCCACCGCCGACGATGTCGGCCCGATCTCCCTGGCGCGAGGTCAGGCCGCGAGCGCGTAGGGCGCCACGAGCAGTTGGATAGGGATGTGCCAAGCCGCGCTGATCTTCTGCGCGACCGCGAGGGAGATGCGGCGTTTGGCCCGTAGAAGCTCGGACGCCATGGGGCGGGAACCGAGAAGCTCGGCCCATTCGGCCTGGCTGTGGCCCATGTCGGTCACAGCATGGAGCAGGATCTCAGCCGGCGTGCAGTCCCGCCGGGGCCAGCGCTGGGTCTCGTAGACCTCGACGAGCGTCGCCAGCACGTCGAGCTTGTCGTTCTCGGGGCTGTCGTCGGGATAGGCCCACAGGCGCTCGATCTCCACCAGGGCGTCGCGGTGGTCGTCGTCGGTGCGGATGGGTCGGATGTCCATCGTTTCGCTCCAAAGGGCTCAGAACTGGGAGACGGTCAGCGCATCGATGCGGTCCTATTCGGCATGCGTGCCGATGGATTCGACGAAGACGAGCCTGTTCTTGAACTTGAAGGACGCGACCAGGCGATAGTCTCCCCCCGAGATCTCGAAGCGCACGCGGTGTCCATCGAGCACCTCGGCCTTCGAGAACAAGGCCTGCACCTCGGCGGTCGTGCCGCAGTCGGCTCCCTTCATCACCGCAGTCCATCGCTCCAAAGCTGTCCGCGCGTCCGGATGCCGAGCCCAGAACGCCGACAGGTCGGCATGTGCGATGATCCGCATCTCCCCGCAGATAGCATGTTCCAACGGCGTGAACAAAGCTCGCCCGAAGGGGCTCGCGTCCCGGCAGGCCGTCACGGCGCGATCGCTCCCCGCCCGAACCTTCCGCTGTGCACCGCAGCGATGCTAAGGCTGGCGCTTCGAGGATCTACCCAGGCAGGGCGATGCTGAACGACGGACAGGCCGACATCTCCGCGGCTTCCACGGTGCACCCCGGCCCCGGGCGGCCCGAGCCGCTCGGCGTCGTGCCGGTCGCGGGCGGGGTCAACGTGGCGGTGTTCTCGGCCCACGCGGAGGCGATCGTGATCTGCCTCTACGACGCGGCGGGCGAGATCGAGCAGTCGCGCTTCACGCTGCCCGAGCGCACCGGCGACGTCCACCACGGCTTCATCCCCGGCGTGCAGCCCGGCGCCCGCTACGGGCTGCGGGCGCGCGGCCCCTGGGCGCCGGGGCGCGGCCACCGCTTCAACGCGGCGAAGCTGCTGCTCGACCCCTACGCGACCGCCATCGACCGTCCCTTCGCGCTCGACGACACGATGTTCGACGCGCCCCCGGGCTCGGCAGAGCCCGACGGGCGCGACAGCGCCGCCGCCATGCCGAAGGGCATTGTGGCGCAGCCCGAGGCGGCGCCGGCGTGGGGCGGCGCGCCCGCCTGGGAGCGGACCACGATCACGGAGGTCCACGTCCGCGGCTTCTCCAAGCTCCACCCCGGCGTGGCCGAGGAGCTGCGCGGCACCTTCGCCGGGCTGGCGTCGCCGGCCGGCATCGCGCATTTCAAGGCGCTCGGCATCACCACCGTCGAGCTGATGCCCGCCATGGCCTGGGCCGACGAGCGGCACCTGGGGCCGCTCGGCCTCACCAACTATTGGGGCTACAACCCGGTCGCCCTGCTGGCGCCGGACCCGCGGCTGGCGCCCGGCGGCTGGGACGAGGTGCGGGCCGCCACGGGGGCGCTGCACGCGGCCGGCATCGAGGTGCTGCTCGACGTCGTCTACAACCATTCCGGCGAGGGCGACGAGCACGGCCCGACGCTGAGCTTCCGCGGGCTCGACAACGCGTCCTACTACCGGCTCGACGCGTCCGACCCGTCCCGCTACGTCAACGACGCCGGCTGCGGCAACGTGTTCGACGCCGAACACCCCGCCGTGGTGCGGCTGGTGCTGGATTCGCTGCGCGCCTGGGCGCGGCACGGCGGCATCGACGGGTTCCGCTTCGACCTCGCGCCCGTGCTGGGCCGCCGCCGCATGGGCTTCGACCCCCACGCCCCCATCCTCGCCGCCATCGCGCAGGACCCCGTGCTGCGCGAGCTGAAGCTCGTCGCGGAAGCCTGGGACATCGGCCCCGGCGGCTACCAGGTCGGGCAGTTCGACGGGCTGTGGGGCGAGTGGAACGACAAGTTCCGCGACGGCGTCCGCGGCTTCTGGACGGGCCGCGCCGGCCCGGCCGAGCTGGCGAAGCGCGTGGCGGGCTCGGCCGACGTGTTCGGCGCCAAGCGCCACCCGTCGCGCGCGGTCAACTTCGTCACCGCCCACGACGGCTTCACGCTGCGCGACCTCGTCAGCTACGATGCCAAGCACAACGAGGCCAACGGGGAAGGCAACCGCGACGGCCGCGACGACAACGCGTCCTGGAACCACGGCGTCGAGGGCCCCACGGAGGACCGCGCCGTGCTGGCCGCCCGCGCGCGGGACGCCCGCAACCTGCTCGCCACGCTGGTCCTGTCGCGCGGCACCCCCATGCTGGGGCCCGGCACGGAGCTCGACGCCACGCAGGGCGGCAACAACAACGCCTACAGCCAGGACAACGCCACCGCGTGGCTCGACTGGTCGGCGGCGGACGGCCCCATGCTCGGCTTCGCGCGCCGCCTGCTCGACCTGCGCGCCGCCCACCCGGCGCTGACGCGCGACCGCTTCCCTTCCGGCGCCCCCCTGCCCGGCCAGGATCCATCGCAGGGCGGCCTCCCCGACATCGCGTGGCGCCTGCCGGACGGGCGCACGCCCGAGGCGGGGGACTGGGAGAACCCGCGCAGCGCCACCCTGGTGGGCGTTCTGGCGGCCCCCGGCGCCCTCCCCGGCACCCCGGCCGACCGCGTGCTCGCCGCCTTCCACGCCGGGGCCGAGCCCGTGTCGGTCGTCCTGCCCGAGCCGCGCCCCGGCTGGCGCTGGACCCGCGCGCTCGACACCGCGGTCGACGGCACGCCCCCCCGGCCGGACGAACACGGCGAAGCGGCGCTGGAGCCGCGCTCGGTCGTGCTGCTCGTTGAGCGCGAAGGCGCCGCGCCCCGCCCCGTCAAGCGGCCGTCCGCCGACGAGGTGGTGGCGATCCTGGCGGAATCCGCCGGTATCGCGCCCGAATGGTTCTCCGCCACGGGCACCCGCAACCGCGTGTCGCCCGATTCCAAGCGCGCCATCCTGCGCTCCATGGGGCTCGACGCCGGCACCGACGGGGAAGCGCGCGACAGCCTCGCCCGCCTGTCCGACCGCCGCCTGCGCCCCCTGCCGCCCACGATGGTGGGCCACACGGGCGCGACCGTGTCGCTGGAGATGGTGGTCGACGGCCTGTCGGGCCGCCACGACGTCGCGGTGCTGCGGGAGGACGGCACGGTCGACCGCCACAACCTCGACGTGGACGGCGGCGAGCGCGGCGCCTTCAACGCGCCGGACGGGCGCCGCGGGCTGCGCACGCGCCTCGCCCTGCCGCCCCAGCCCGCCGGCCGCCACCGCGTGGTGCTCGACGGCGACGAGGCGAACGCGTCCCTGCTGACGGTGGCGCCGCGCCGCTGCTTCATCCCCGCCGAATACCGCGAAGGCCGGCGCGGCTTCGGCGTCGCGGCGCACCTCTACACACTGCGGCGCGAGAACGACGGCGGCGTCGGCGACTTCACCACGCTGGGCGTCTTCGCCGAGGAAACGGCGCGCCACGGCGGCGACTTCGTCGGGCTGAACCCGATGCACGCCCAGTTCGCCGCCGACCGCGGCCGCGCCAGCCCCTACAACCCGTCCGACCGGCGCTTCCTCGACCCCGTCTACATCGACGTGGCGCTGCCGGGGGTCGCCGGGGCCTCGCCCGAGGCCGCCGCGATGCTGTCGTCCCAGGCCGGCGCGCTCGCCGACCTGCGCGCCACGGCGGCGGTGGACTACGTCGGCGCGTGGGCGGCGAAGTCGGCCGTGCTGGAACTCGCCTTCGCGGGCTTCGACGCGCGCGGCGGAGACCCGGCCTTCGACGCCTTCGTGGCGGGCGGCGGCGACGCGCTTCGCCGCTTCGCGATCTTCGAGTCCATCGCCGAAACGGTGCCGCGCCTGCCCTGGCAGCTGTGGGACGCCGGCCTGCGCGAGCCCACCGGCGCCGGCATCGCGGGCTTCGCGGAAGCCCACGCGGCCCGCGTGCGCTACCACCTGTGGCTGCAATGGACCGCGTCGGAGCAGTTCGCCGCCGCGGCGGCGCGGGCCGGGGCGGCGGGGCTGTCCCTGGGGTTCTACCGCGACATCGCCGTCGGCACGGCGCCCGACGGGGCGGAATCCTGGGCCGAGGCGGGCAATTTCGCCCGCGGCGTGTCGGTGGGGGCGCCCCCCGACCCCTTCTCGGCCACCGGCCAGGTGTGGAGCCTGCCGCCGCCGAACCCCGTGGCGGACGCGTCCACCATGTTCGCCACGCTGCTCCAGGCCAACATGCGCCACGCCGGCGCGCTGCGCATCGACCACGCCATGGGGCTGCAGCGCCTGTTCTGGGTGCCGGACGGCGCCAGCGGGGCGCAGGGCGCCTACGTGGGCTACGACCTCGAGCGCAACCTCGCCGACGTGGCGCTGGAATCGCACCGCGCCCGCTGCCTCGTCATCGGCGAGGACCTCGGCACGGTGCCGGACGGCTTCCGCGACCGGCTCGACGCCGCCGACGTGCTCAGCTACCGGGTGATGTTCTTCGAGCGCGATGGGCTGAACTTCATCCCGCGCGAACAGTACCCCGCCAAGGCGGTGGCCTGCGTGGCGACCCACGACCTGCCGACGCTGGCGGGCTGGTGGGCCGGCGCCGACTATGCCGAGCGCAGCGCCATCGGCCACATGACGGCCGAGGATGCCGCGCAGGCCGAGGCCGACCGCCGGGAAGAGCGGCACCGCTTCGCCGAAGCCGTCGGGGTGACGTCGCTGGAAGGGGACGCGGGCGTGCCGCGCGAGATGCTGGCCGCCGCCAACCGCTTCGTCGCCGAAACGCCCTGCATCCTGGCGGTGGCGCAGGCCGAGGACCTCGTCGGCGAAACGGTGGCGGTCAACCTGCCCGGCACCAGCCACGAGCGGCCGAACTGGCAGCGCAAGCTGTCCATGGACGTGACGGACATCTTCGCCCGGGGCGGCGGGGCGCTGCCGGAGCGCGGCCGGGGGGACGGCATCGACCTGTAGCGCCCCGGGGAGCCGCTGGAGCGGGATCGCGGGGGGCCACCGACGGGGGGGTGCCGGACCGGCGGCCTCCGCCGGCGGCCCACCCCCGCGGCGCCCGCTTCGGCCGGGGGTGCGGGGCGCGAATGTCGGCCGCCAACCTTCCGGATGTCGTCATCTCGGCCCTGACGACACCAGCAGCGCGGCGTGCTCGATCGCCCTCGTGCGGCGGTGCCGCGCGTCAGCTGCCCAGCACGGTGTGGAGCTTCGCCGCCAGGTCTTCGCGGAGGTAGGGCTTGCGCAGCAGCGGCACGCCGCGGGGCAGCTCGCGGGTGCCGCCCGTCGCCGTGGTGGTGTAGCCCGAGGTGAGCAGCACCTTCAGCCCCGGGCGGATCGCGCCGGCCGCGGCGGCGAGCTGCGCGCCGTTCATGCCGCCGGGCATCACCACGTCGGAGAACAGGATGTCGATGCGCGCATCGCCGCGCAGCACGTCCAGCGCCGCCCGGGCGTCGCAGGCCGTGAGCACGCGGTAGCCGAGCGCGCCCAGGCTTTCGGCCGCCATCTCGCGCAGGGCGTCCTCGTCCTCGACGACGAGCACCACCTCGCCGCCCGCGGCGCGGCGCAGCGGCACGCCGGCGGCGGCGGGCGCCGCTTCGGCGCCGGCTTCGGTCGAGCGCGGCAGGCAGATATCCACCGCGCAGCCTTCCCCGGGGGCGGTGCGCAGCCGGCAGAAGCCGCCGGCCTGCCGGGCCGAACCGTAGACCTGGCTCAAGCCCAGCCCCGTGCCCTTGCCGATCTCCTTGGTGGTGAAGAAGGGCTCGAACACCCGCGCCGCCGTTTCGGCGTCCATGCCGGTGCCGGTGTCGGCCACCGTGACGACGAGGTGGGGACCGGGCGCCGCCTCCGGCACGTCGCGCAGGTCGTCCTCGCCGAACGTCGCGTTGCGGGTGGAGACCGACAGGGTGCCGCCGTCCGGCATCGCGTCGCGGGCGTTGCCGGCGAGGTTGAGCACGGCCGCCTGGAACTGGCCGGGGTCGAGCCGCACGGGGTCGAGCCGGGGGTCGAGATCGAGCGACACCTCGACGTCTTCGCCCACGGCCCGGTGCAGCAGCGGCTCCAGCTCCGACAGGATGCGGTTGAGGTTGACCACCTCGGGGTTGACCACCTGGCGGCGCGAGAAGGACAGCAGCTTTTCGGTCAGCTCCGTGCCGCGCCGCCCGGCCGCGAAGGCGTTGCGGGCGAGCCGCTCGACGCGCGCGGCGTCGCCCGGCTTGCGGGAGATCATGTCGAGGCTGCCGAGGATCACGGTCAGGAGGTTGTTGAAGTCGTGCGCCACGCCGCCCGTCAGCTGGCCGATCGCTTCCATGCGCTGGGCTTCGCGCAGCCGGTCGTCGGTGAGCCGGCGCTCCGTGACGTCGGCGACGCAGCCCGCCAGGGTCGCGGGCCGCCCTTCCTCGTCGCGGTAGGTGCGGCCCTGGACGGCGATCCAGCGGACGCGCCCGTCGTCGACGCGGCGGATGCGGCATTCGAAGCGCAGCTCGCTGCCCGCCAAAGCCCCCGCGATGGCCCGCTCGACGATCGGCCGGTCCTCCGGCACGACGTGGTCGAGCATGCGGGCGCTGGACCAGCGGCGCTGCGGCTCGCCGTAGCCGAAGATGCGGTCGTGCCGCAGGCTCCGGCGGGACTGGTCGGTCCGCAGGTCGAGCTGCCAGTCGCCCATGCCGGACGCGTCGAGGGCGATCTCGAGGCTGTCGCGGGCCGCCTCGGCTTCCCGCCGCGCGCCTTCGCTGGCGGAAGCCGCCGCGCTGGCCTGCCGGTACAGGTCCGCCACCTCGGCGAGGTAGATGCCCAGCACCACGAGGCCGGAGATCAGCGCCTCCACCCGGCCCGTGAACCAGCCCATCGTGGCGCGGGCCGCGCCGATGTCGGTGATGACGTTGTCGAGCATCAGGATGAACAGCGACACCGCCAGCCACAGCTGCAGCACCCGCCGGAGCCGCGTCGCCGCCACGAGCACGACGAGCGCGACAGCGTTGAGGGCCACCGAAAGCGGGCCGACGCCGGAGCGCGTCAGCGCGCGGTAGCCGCCGTCCGGGTCGGCGACGGCGGGTAGCCGGGCGGCGTAGCGGGCGCAGACGGCGGCGGTGACCAGCGCCGCCGCGACCGCGAGGACGACGGTGCCCCAGGTGGCGGCCCGCACCCGCGACGCCGGCATCTGCCGGGGCCCGGGCCGGCTCTCGATGATCGCGTAGGGCAGCGCCACGGCGGGGATGCCGACGTGCCAGAAGGTCCACAGCCACGTCAGGGTGGCGGGCCCATGGCCAACGACCAGCCCCGGCCCCAGCATGTCGGGGAAAGCGACGAGCTGGGCCAGCACCACCAGGGCGGTGAACAGCATGCCGCCCGCCAAGGCCAGCATGGCGGCGCAGCGCGCGCGGGCCACCTGCGAGAACAGCAGCCAGGACGTCACCCCGTAGACGACCAGCAGGGCGCCCTGGTTCAGCGCCAGGAACCCCGGAAAGGCCGGCATGGGCCTGGACGCCGACGGCACCACCGCCAGGGTGGCGGCCAGCACGACGGCGCAGAACAGCGCGGCCGCCCAGCGCTGGCCGGCCGAAGCCTCGGCCGTCGCCAGCGTCGTCGGCTCCGTCCGGCCCGGGTTCCGGGATGGCCGGCGGTCGGCAACGGACAGGCTCGTCAAGATCTCGATCCCCATGGACGTTCCGCGCGGCCCCGCCGATGCCGGAGCCGCCGCTCCGCACAGCGCGCCTTCGGGAACTTGCGACGCGCCCGCGGGTTCCTGCCGCCGGTCGTCGTGCCCGCGTCGCGCCCGGGCCAGAATGGCGCGGCTTGAGCAACGTCCTGGCGAACCGCGCTGGTAGGCTGAGGCCCACCGTCAATCCCGCCCGCGCCACCCCGCGGGCCGTCATGGGATCCCGCCATGAGCCCCCACCAGACCATGCTGGCCGCCGTCGAGGCCCACCGGCCCGGCTACACGCTCGCCCGCGACTTCTACTGCGACCCCGCCTTCTTCCGGCTCGACCTCGAGAACATCCATCACCGGGACTGGCTGTTCGCCGGCCACGATTGCGAGATCAAGAGGGCCGGGCAGTTCTTCACGCTGCAGATCGGCGACTACCCGGTCGTGGTGGTGCGGGGGAACGACGGCGCGATCCGCGCCTTCCACAATTCCTGCCGCCACCGCGGCTCGCGCGTGTGCACGGCGGAGCACGGCCGCGCCAAGCGGCTCGTGTGCCCCTACCACCAATGGTCCTACGACCTCGACGGCACGCTCGCCCGGGCCCGCCACATGGAAGGCGAGATCGACAAGTCGCAGTTCGGGTTGAAGCCCGTCCATTGCCGCAGCGTGGGCGGTTACGTCTTCGTCTGCGTCGGGCGGGACGCGCCGGACTGGGACGCGTTCAGCGCCACCGTGGCGCCCTACCTCGCGCCGCACGACCTGTCCGACACGGTGGTGGTCCATTCCTCCACCATCGTCGAGAACGGCAACTGGAAGCTCGTGTGGGAGAACAACCGCGAATGCTTCCATTGCGCCGCGAACCACCCCGAGTTGTGCCGGTCCTATCCCGAAGCGCCGACCGCCACGGGCGTCGACGCCGTGTTCAGCGATCCCGCCATGGTGGAGCACTGGGCGCGCTGCGAGGCCGTCGGGCTGCCGTCGCGCTTCGCCATCGCCGACAGCGGGCAATACCGCGTCACCCGCGCGCCGCTGATCGAGGGCGTCGAAAGCTACACGATGTCGGGCCGCAAGGCGGTGAAGCGCCAGCTCACCCCGCGGGTGACGGAGCCGCTGATCGGCACGCTGCTGCTGTTCCACTACCCGACGACCTGGAACCACGTGCTCGGCGACGTCGCCACCACCTTCCGGGTGCTGCCGATCGACGCCACCCACACCGAGGTGACGACCAAGTGGCTCGTCAACAAGGATGCGGTGGCGGGCGTGGACTACGACATGGACGAGCTCACGAAGGTGTGGCTCGCCACCAACGACCAGGACAGGCGGGTGGTGGAGGAGAACCAGCGTGGGATCCTGTCGCCGGCCTACGAGCCCGGGCCCTACTCGTTGGAACACGAGTCGGGCGTGATGCAGTTCGTCGACTGGTACCTCGGCGCGACCCGCCGGGCGCTCCAGGGCGAGCCGAAGCTGCGCCGCGTGGCGTGACCCCGCGGGCGGGCGCCCGCGCGCCCGCTCAGCGCGCCCGCGGGTCGAAGGCGTCGCGCAGCCCGTCGCCGAGCAGGTTGAAGGCCGTCACGGCGAGGAACACCGCGACCCCGGGAAACACGGCCAGCCAGGGCGCCAGCGTCATGAAGCGCTGCGCCGCGTTCAGCATCGAGCCCCAGCTGGCGTCCGGCGGCTGCTGGCCGAGGCCGAGGAAGGACAGGCTCGCTTCCGCCACGATCGCGATCCCCATGGCCAGCGTCGTCTGCACCAGCAGCGCCGGGGCGATGTTGGGCAGCACGTGCCGGAACGCGACCCGCCACGGCGGGTTGCCGAGCGACACCGCCGCCTCGATGTAGCCGTTGGTGGCGACGTCCATGGCGGCGCCCCGCG
The DNA here is from genome assembly GCF_004137685.1 of Lichenibacterium minor. Taxonomy (GTDB): domain Bacteria; phylum Pseudomonadota; class Alphaproteobacteria; order Rhizobiales; family Beijerinckiaceae; genus Lichenihabitans; species Lichenihabitans minor. The sequence continues at coordinate 152,553 of NZ_QYBB01000009.1, forward strand.
CCACCCGCACGAAAGCCGGCGCCGCCGACACCCCGATGGCGATCATGGCGTCGGTCAGGCTCGGGCCCAGGAAGGCGGCGAGCGCGATGGCGAGGATCAGGAACGGCACGGCCAGCATGGCGTCGACCACCCGGCCGATCACGGCGTCGATCCACCCGCCGGCGAGGCCGGCCAGCATGCCGAGCGGCACGCCCGCCGCGGCCGCGATGGCGGCCGACAGGGCGGCGGCCAGCATGGAGGCCCGCGCGCCGTAGACCACGCGGGACAGCACGTCGCGGCCGTTCTCGTCCGTGCCCATCCAGTGGGCGAGGCTCGGCGCCTTGCGCACCGCCGACCAGCTCGTGGCGTCGGGATCGTAGGGCGCGAGCAGCGGCGCCGCGAGCGCGACCGCCGCGAAGGCCGCCACCACGGCGAGCCCCGCGACCGCGGCCGGCCGCGCCACGAACTTGGCGAGGGCGCGCCGCCGCTCGCCGCTTTCCCCGGGGCGCGGCGGCGGGACGGCTTCGACGCGCTCCGGCGGCGCCGACGAGGGCCCCGCCGGCAGGGCGGCGTGGGGGCCGGCTTGGACGGGTTCGGCGCTCATGCGTCGCGCAGCCTCGGGTTGATCGCGAGGTAGAGCGCGTCGGCGACGAGGTTCAGGGCGATGAAGAGCGCGGCGGTCACCATCACGACGCCCTGGACGACCGCATAGTCGCGGTTGAACACGGAATCGACCACGAGCTTGCCGAAGCCCGGGATGGAGAACACCTGCTCGATCAGCACGGCCCCCGACAGCAGCGTGCCGAACTCCAGGGCCCCCAGCGTCACCACGGGGACGAGGGCGTTGCGCAGCGCGTGGCGCATCACCACGGCGCGCTCGCCGAGGCCCTTCGCCCGCGCGGTGCGGACGTAATCCTGGTCGAGCGCGGTCAGCATGGCGCTGCGGGTGTGGCGCATGAGCGTCGCGGCGATGTTGGTGCCGAGCACGAAGGCCGGCAGCACCGTGGTGGCGAGGGACAAGCGCCAGTCTTCCGTGAGCGGCACGTAGCCGGAAGGCGGCAGCCAGCCGAGGTCGACGCAGACCAGGAGGATGAGCAGGATGCCGATCCAGAAGTTCGGCACCGAGATCCCGGCGAGGCCGACCACGTTGGCGGCCCAGTCCCAGGCCGTGTCGCGCTTCACCGCCGACACGATCCCGGCCGGGATGCCGATGCCGATGCCCACCGCGAAGCCCATGGCGGCCAGCTGCAGCGTCACCGGCAGTTTCTGGGCGATCAGCGCCGCGACGGGCTCGCCGATGCGCCAGCTGAAGCCGAGGTCGCCGCGCAGCAGCCCCCAAAGCCAGTGCAGGTATTGGAACGCCACCGGCTGGTCGAGCAGGAGCCTGTGGCGGATCTCGGCGATGACGGCGGGATCGGGCTGGTCCCCGGCCAGCACCACGGCGGGGTCGCCCGGCAGCAGGCGCTGCAGGCCGAACACCATCAGGCTCACCAGCAGCAGCGTCGGCACCGTTTGGGCCAATCGCGGCAGGAAGCGATCGCGCGTCACCAGGCTGCGCCTTTCCGGATCGGAGAACAGGGGGAGATGTCGCGGCTCCTCGGCTGGACGTGCCGTCGCGTCGCCGCATCCGGACACTGTCCCCGAACGCGTCCGCCGGCCTCGAAAGCTGTGGGTCGCAACATGCATGCCAGCGCGGCCGGCGACGGGACGGCGTGGCACGTGGATTGCGTGCATGTCGGGGGTGGACGGGACGGCGGGGGGTTTCCATGCGGCGGACGATGGCGGCAGGTTTGGGGATCCTGGCGGCCTGTGGCGCTTTCTGCGCCACCGCGCTGCCGGCGCGGGCGCAAACGCTGCGCGTCGCGCTGCGCGGCGACGTCGACACGCTCGACCCCGCCCTGTCGCAGACCTTCATGGGCACGGTCGTCTACACGGGCCTGTGCGACAAGCTCTTCGACATCGACGAGCACCTGAACATCGTGCCGATGCTGGCGCTGTCGCACGAATCCCCCGACCCCAAGACCGTGGTGATCCACCTCCGGCCCGGCGTGCTGTTCCAGGACGGCGAGCCGATGGACGCCGCGGCGGTGAAGTTCAGCCTCGACCGCGACCTCGACCAGCCCGGCAGCTTCCGCCGCAGCGAGGTCGCCATGGTGGACCACGTCGACGTGGTGGACCCGCTCACCGTGAGGGTGGCGCTGAAGCAGGCTTCGGCTCCCTTCGTGGCGCAGCTGACCGACCGGGCGGGCATGATGGTGTCGCCCAAGGCCGTGCGCGAGCAAGGCGCCGGCTTCGCGCTGCACCCCGTCTGCGCCGGGCCGTTCCGCTTCGTCGAGCGCGTCGCCCAGGACCACATCACGCTGGAGCGCTTCGACCGCTACTGGGACGCCAAGGACGTCCACTTCGACAGGGTGGTCTACCAGATCATGCCGGACAGCACGGTGCGGCTGACCAACCTGCAGGCCGGCGCCACCGACCTCGTCGAGCAGATCGCCCCCACCGACGTGCCGGCCGTGGAAGCCTCGCCCAAGCTCAAGATCGTCAAATCCGACTCGCTCGGCTACCAGGGCCTGACCTTCAACGTCGGCAACGGCAAGGGGGCTGACTCCCCCATCGGACGGGACGCGCGGGTGCGGCGCGCCTTCGAGCTGTCGATCGACCGGGACGCGCTGATCGGCGTGGTGTTCAACGGCCTCTACGAGCCCACCGCGCAGGCGATCTCGCCCGTCAGCCCCTTCAACCTGCCGGGGCTGAAGCCGCCGGCGCGCGACGTGGCGGCGGCGAAGAAGCTCTTGGCGGAGGCGGGCGTCACCGGCCGGGTGCCGGTGTCGCTCGGCATCATCAACAGCCCCCTGAACCGGCAGGTCGGCGAGGTCATCCAGTCCATGGCGGCGGAGGCGGGGTTCGACGTCAAGGTCGTGGCGATGGAGATCGGATCGGGGCTCGCGGCGCTGCACAGCGGCGACTTCCAGGTGTTCCAGATCGGCTGGTCGGGCCTGCTCGACCCCGACAGCGACACCTGGGCCTTCCTGCACGGCGGCGGCCCGATGAACTACGCCGCCTTCGCGAACGCCGACGTCGACCGCCTGCTCGACGAGGCCCGCGCCACCGACGACGTCGCCAAGCGCCGCGCCCTCTACGGCGCGGTCTGGAAGATCGTCGGCGTGGAAGAGCCGATCGTGTATCTGTGGACCACCCGCAACATCGCCGGCCTGGCCAAGCGCGTGGCCGGCTACCGGTCCCTCGCCGACGGGCTCGTGCGGCTGCAGGGCGTGTCCTTCTCCAACTGACCGGAGCCGCCATGGCGTTCCACAGGCTCGCCGCCACGCCCGACACCGTGCGGGTGGGCGTCTTCGACGCCGCGATCCCGCCCGTCCTGACGGTCGCGTCCGGCGACACGGTCGAGATCGAGACCGTCAACGGCGCCCGGCGGGTGTTCCCGCCACCGGGCTCGCCCTTCGCGCCCACGCCCGCCATGCTGGCCATCGACGCGGCGGAGATCCACCGCGCGCCGGGCCACATCGTCACCGGCCCGGTCGCGGTGGCGGGCGCCGAGCCGGGCGACACGCTGGAGGTCCGGATCGACGCCGTCGCGCTCGGCGCCGATTGGGGGTTCTGCGGCTTCCGCCCGCTCGCCGGCACGCTGCCGCACGATTTCGAGCGGCCCTTCCTCACCCACATCGCGATCGACCGGGCGCGCCGCACCTGCCGCATGCCCTACGGGCTGGAGCTGCCGCTGGCGCCCTTCTTCGGAGTCATGGGCGTGGCGCCGCCGCCCCGCTACGGGCGCATCTCGACCGTGGAGCCGCGGGAACACGGCGGCAACATCGACTGCAAGGAGCTCGTCGCCGGCACGAGCCTGTTCCTGCCCGTGTGGGCGCCGGGCGGGCTGTTCTCGACGGGGGACGGGCACGGGCTGCAGGGGGACGGCGAGGTCTGCATCAACGCGCTGGAAACGTGCCTGACCGGCACCTTCACGTTCGTGCTGCACCGCCGGGCCGAGGGGGCCGCGCCCCTGCTCTACCCCCGCGCCGAAACGCCGGGGCATTTCATCTCCCTGGGCCTGGACGCCGATCTCGACGAGGCCATGCGGAAGGCCCTCCGGGAAATGATCGCCTTCATCTGCGCCCGCAGCGCCCTGTCGCGGGAGGAGGCCTACCAGCTCTGCTCGCTCGCCGTGGATTTCCGGGTGACACAGACGGTGAACGGCGAGAAGGGCGTGCACGGCCTGCTGAAGCGCGGCCTGTTGTTCTGATGCGGCGCGGCGGGAGGGCACGAGGATGACGGACGGGACGATCGACGTGGGCGCCATCGCGGGCGCCGAAACCGTCGCGGGCGTGCGCTACACGGAAGCCGAACGCGCCCTGATGGCCGACAACCTCCAGGCCCAGGTCGACATGGCGATCCGGCGCCGCCGCGTGCCGCTGCCCCACGACCTGCCGCCCGCCCTGCGCTTCGACCCCCGCCCGCCGGGCTTCGCCATGCCGGCCGCGGCGCCCTTCCGCCCCCTGGCGGTCGACTCCGGTCCCCTGCCCGACCGCGACGAGGACATCGCCTTCGCGCCGGTCGGGCGCCTCGCCGGCTGGATCGCGTCCCGCGCCCTCACCTCCGAACGCTTGACCAGCCTCTACCTCGACCGGATCGCCCGCATCGGCCCGCGGCTCGAATGCGTCGCGCTCGCCACGCCCGAGCTGGCGATGCGGCAGGCGAAGGACGCCGACGTCGCCCTGGCGGCGGGCCGCCACCTCGGGCCGCTGCACGGCATCCCCTATGGCGCCAAGGACCTGCTCGACACCGCCGGCATCGCCACCGAATGGGGGGCGGAACCGTATCGCGGCCGCGTGCCGGACGCCGACGCCGCCGTGGTGCGGCGCTTGGCGGAGGCCGGCGCCGTGCTGGCCTGCAAGACCACGCTCGGGGCGCTGGCCTACGGCGACATCTGGTCGGGCGGCGTCACCCGCAACCCGTGGAACCCGCGCGAAGGCTCGGGCGGGTCTTCGGCGGGCTCGGGCTCGGCGACGGCGGCCGGGCTCGTCGGCTTCGCCATCGGCACGGAAACGCTGGGCTCGATCGTGTCGCCGTCGATGCGCTGCGGCACGACGGGGCTGCGGCCGACCTTCGGCCGCGTGGCCCGCACCGGCGCCATGCCGCTGTGCCCGAGCCTCGACAAGGTCGGCCCCATGTGCCGCTCCGTCGCCGACACCGCGCTGGTGCTCGCCGCGATCGGAGGTGCCGACCCCGGCGACCCGTCCTCGATCGCGGCCCCCTTCGGCTACGACGCGGCCGAGCCCGTCGCCGGCCTGCGCCTCGGCTGGTTCCCGGCCGACTTCGCGGCGGAAGGCGTCGACGACCTCGACCGCGCCGCGCTGGACCACGCCCGCGCGCTCGGGCTGGAGCTGGTGGAGCTCGCGCGGCCGGACCTGCCCTACGACGCCCTGATGGCCGTGCTCTACGCCGAAGCGGCGGCCTCCTTCGAACGGCTGACGCTCGACGGCGACGACGACAGCCTGGCCTGGCAGGACGCCGGCGCCTGGCCGAACAGCTTCCGCAAGGCGCGCTTCCTGTCCGCGGTGGACCTCGTCGGCGCGGATCGCCTTCGCAGCCTCGTGATGCGCGACACCGACGCGCTGTTCGGGCGGGTCGACGCCATGATCGGGCCCTGCTTCGCCGGGCCCATGCTGACGATCACCAACTTCACCGGCCACCCCTGCCTGGCGCTGCGCGCCGGATTCCGCCGGTCCCCGACCCGCCGCCGCCTGTCGCTCGCCGAAGGGCGGCTCGACCAGGGCGAGGACGGCACCGGCGCGCTGTTCCGCGTGCCCCATGCCGTCAGCCTCTACGGCCGGCTCTTCGACGAGGGCACGGTGCTGCGCATCGGCGCCGCCCTCGAAGCGCGCTTCGACGTCGCCTCGGAGCGCCCGCCCTCCGCGGCGTGACCGGGCGGGGGCGGCCGCTTCACGCACCCTGTCCCGCCCGCCGGAGCCGATCCGGCATCCTCGCTCGGCGAAACCCCTCGGCGAAACCCTTCGCGACGGCGTCCCGCCCGGGACCGCGCCGGCGCGCGCCCGACACGGGGCGCCGCCGTGCCCCACCGCGCGGGAATCGGCTTGCAGTTTGGAACTGATCCAGTCTATAACCATTCCAGACAACGACGGGCCGCGGCCCTCGCGTTCTGGAGACCACACCATGATGACCAAGTCCGGTTCCTGCGGCGCCTGCGCCTTCTTCGACGAACACAACGCTGCGGCGCAGTCGGGCCAGGAAGGCCTATGCCGCTTCAACCCGCCGGTCTCGCAGCCGACCGCCGACGCCCATGGCCTGTGGCCCGTCGTGACCGAGAAGGACTGGTGCGGCCACTTCGCCCCCGAGGCCGTCGCGGGCGCCGTCGCGGCCGAGTGATCCGCGGCCCGCGGGTCGCAGGAAAAGTCTGGAACAACTCCAGACTGGATGAGTTCTAGAAACAGACGGGCCGGTGGCCCGAGGATTTCCGGGAGAGCACCATGGTTTCGGCTTCGAGCGCTTGCGGTAACTGCGCCTTCTTCGACGAGCATCACGGCAACAGCGCCGCGGCCACGCAGGACGGCGGCCTGTGCCGCTTCAACCCGCCCGTGACGCAGCCGACCGCCGATGCCCACGGCCTGTGGCCCGTGGTGTCCGAGAAGGACTGGTGCGGTCATTTCGCCCCCGAAACGGCGGGCGGCATGACGGCAGCCGAATGATCGGCTGATCCATCTCCGACGATCGGAAGAGCCCGGCCCCGTGCCGGGCTTTTTCGCGTCCGGCGATTGCCCCGCCGCGCGGATCGGGGCAGGACAGGGCGACGTTTTCCGTGGTTTGCCTGTCGACCGGCGACGATCCGTCCGGCGCGGCGCGGACCGCGGGGCAGAAGCGGCCCATATGGCAGGGACGCGCGGGGCATCCCCCCGCGCCCCCGCAACCCAGTTCAGGGACACCAAGACGCATGACCGCGGCCGACCCGTTGCCCACGACAGCCACCGTCGCGCCGGCCGAGGCCGACCGGACCCACATCCTCAACCTGTCCTGCACGGACCGCCCGGGCATCGTGGCGCGCGTCACGACCTCGATCGCCGCCATCGGCGGCAACATCGCCGAAAGCGCCCAATATTGGGACCGGTCGACGGACCGCTTCTTCATGCGGATCCTGTTCACCGCTCCGGCCGAGGTCGGCCACGGGGTGATCCACGGCGCCCTGAAGAGCGCCATCGACGGCTTCGGCATGACGTTCAGCCTGACGGACGGCGACACGGTGCCGCGCATCCTGATCCTGGTGTCGAAGTTCGACCATTGCCTGCTGAACCTGCTTTACCAGATCCGCGTCGGCTGGCTGCGGGCCGAGGTGGCCGCGATCGCGTCCAACCATCCGGACGCGCGCGCCATCGCGGAACAGCACGGCGTGCCGTTCCACCACTTCCCCGTGACCAAGGCGACGAAGCCCGAACAGGAAGCGCAGGTGCTGCGGCTTTACCGGGACACGGGGGCCGACCTCGTGGTGCTGGCGCGCTACATGCAGGTGCTGTCGAACGAGCTGTCGACGGCGCTGTCCGGCCACGCCATCAACATCCACCACTCGTTCCTGCCCTCGTTCAAGGGCGCGAAGCCCTACCACCAGGCGCACGAGCGCGGCGTGAAGCTGATCGGCGCCACCGCCCACTACGTCACGCCCGACCTGGACGAGGGCCCGATCATCGAGCAGGAAACCGAGCGCGTCACCCACGCCCTGTCGGCCGACGACCTCGTGGCGGTCGGGCGCGACGTCGAAGCGCGCGTGCTGGCGCGGGGCGTGAAGCTGCACCTGGAACGGCGCGTGCTCCTGAACGGCCACAAGACCGTGGTGTTCTGACACGAGCCGACATCCAACCTTTTTCCGAAGGGCTTCGTCCCTTCGCGGGGCTCGGGGCGGAGCCCCGTCGTAGAGCTTCCCGGGGCTCCGCCCCGAGCCCCCGCCAGAGGACCAGCCCTCTGGACAGCCGACGGGGCGTCCCATGTCACAGGCCACCATCATCGACGGCAAGGCGGCCGCGGCCGCCGTCATCGACACCGTGAAGGCGGGCGCGGCGGCGCTCGAAGCCCGCACCGGCGTCAGGCCCGGCCTCGCCGTGGTGATCGTCGGCGAGGATCCGGCGAGCCAGGTCTACGTCGCCTCGAAGGGCCGCATGGCCGAAGCCTGCGGCTTCAAATCGGTGAAGCACGCCCTTCCGGCCGACACCGCGCAGGCGGAGCTCGCGGCGCTCGTGGCCTCGCTCAACGCCGACCCGACGATCCACGGCATCCTGCTGCAACTCCCGCTGCCGAAGCCGCTCGACCCGCTGCCGATCATCGCCACCATCGCGCCGGAGAAGGACGTCGACGGCTTGAACGAGGTCAACGCCGGCCGCGTCGCGCTCGGCGACTTCGGCCGCGCCTTCGTGCCCTGCACTCCGGCGGGCTCGATGGTGCTGATCCGCTCCGCCATGCCCGACCTGCGCGGCAGGCACGCCGTGGTGGTCGGCCGCTCCAACCTCGTCGGCAAGCCCATCGCGGCGCTGCTCCTGGCCGCCGACTGCACGGTGACGATCGCGCATTCCCGCACGCGCGACCTGCCCGCCCTGTGCCGCACCGCCGACGTGCTGGTGGCCGCCGTCGGCCGGCCCGAGATGGTGAAGGCCGACTGGGTCAAGCCCGGCGCCGTGGTGATCGACGTGGGCATCAACCGCGTGCCCGCGCCCGAGAAGGGCGAGGGCAAGACGCGCCTCGTGGGCGACGTGGACCTGGACGGCGCGCGCGCCAACGCCGCCGCGGTGACGCCGGTGCCGGGCGGCGTGGGCCCCATGACCATCGCCATGCTGATGGAGAACACGCTGGTGGCGGCGACGCGCGCGGCGGGGTGAACCGCGATCCGGCCGGGCGGGCGACCGACGGTTCGGAGCGCCTGAGCTTCGCGAACGCGCCGATGGCACGATCTCCGATGGCGCGATCTCCGATGCGCCGGGGTCATGCTCGGCGTCCGGAGTCCGCGGCTTCGAGAGTCTAGTCGACGCGATCGCAACTATGATGAACAGTGTATCAACGCAGTCCTTCGCCTTCGACGCGGCACATTTACCGAATTCATTTCGATCTTTCAGCAACGCATTGATCTCGATTCCGTCAATCTGGGCGGCATGGAATCCGCGGCATTTCGCGATCGCGTTATCGCGTTTCGCAATCGATTCAGCGGTCGCGCACGGGCTCCTGTCTTCGCCCGATCACGCCCCGTTCCCGTCCGCCGGTCGCTCTCCATCGTTGAGCAAGCTGTAACGTATGACGTGAGATGAGTTCAGTGGGAGCCGGATCGAGGTCTGGTGGCATGACGCCTCTCCCAGTCCATCATGGGCATCGACTGCAACAGATCCCGACGAGATGTCGGGTCCGTGCGTCATCCACAGCTCCATGAGACGGACTTGCGACATCATGCTGGTGATGCTTGTCGACGACAGCAGGAGCAGCCTGCTTCATCTGAAGAACCTTCTCGAAGGCTGCGGCGGCGTTGAGGGCAGCCTGTACGAGGACCCGCACCTGGCCCTCGACGCCGCGGACCGGCAGCATTTCGACCTCGTCATCGTCGACCACGTCATGCCGAAGATGGACGGGATCGAGTTCACGCGGCGGCTCCGGGCCATGCCGAGCTACGCCCAGGCCCCGATCGTCATGCTCACCGCCAGTTCGAGCCAGGCTGTCCGCCTGGCGGCCCTGGAAGCCGGCGCGACCGACTTCCTGCCGAAGATGTCGAACTGGATCGAGCTCAGCGTCAAGCTGCGCAACCTCATCACCCTGTCGAGCGCCGTGCGGGCCCGCGACGACCAGGCCGCCCGCCTGGCCCGCGAGGTCGAGGTCGCCACCCGCAAGCTGCACGACCGCGAGGAGGAGATGATCTTCCGCCTGTCGCTCGCGGTGGAATACCGGGACAGCGACACGGGCGAGCACACGCTGCGCGTCGCCCGCTACAGCCGCATGATCGCCGAGGAGCTCGGCCTTCCGCCGGAAGACTGCCGCGGCATCTACCTCGCGGCGCCGCTGCACGACGTCGGCAAGGTGGCCGTGCCCGACAGCGTGCTGCTGAAGCCCGGCCGCCTGACCGCCGACGAGACGGAGGTCGTGCGCACCCACGCGGCCGTGGGCGAGCGCATCCTCGGCGACAGCGGCTCCGACCTGATGCGCCTCGCCGCCGAGATCGCCGGCAACCACCACGAGCGCTGGGACGGGACGGGATACCCGCGGCGGCTGGCGGGCGAAGCGATCCCGCTCAGCGCCCGCATCGTCGCCGTGGCCGACGTCTTCGACGCCATGACGACGGAACGCCCCTACAAGGCGGCCATGCCGGCCGCGACCGCGCTCGACACGCTCGCGGCGGAGCGGGGCCGGCACTTCGACCCGCGCTGCGTGGACGCCTTCCTGGCCGCCCAGAAGCGCGTCCTCCCCGGCCCTCCCCTGACGCGACGCGACCGCGACGCGCCAAACCCGACGGCGGCGCTTTCGCCGACGCCCTCCAGCGTCGTCGCCTTTCCCCGCCGCTGCGCCTGCTGAACTCCTGCCCTCCCCGTTCGAGCTTCACCATGACCGACGACGTCCACACCGAACTCATCACGGGCGACGCGCTGCTGGCCGGCGCCGACGACCTGCAGGGCCGCCTCGGCGCGCTCCTGGCCACCGGGCGGCCGATCCGGCTCGACCTGTCGGGCGTCACGGCGGCGGACGTCAGCTTCGTCCAGCTGATGGTGTCGGCCTCGCTCACGGCGGAGCGGGCCGGGCAGTCGCTGGTCCTGACCGGCTTCTCGCCGAAGCTCCGCGTCACCTTCGAAAAGGCCGGGGTGCCGGTCGACCCGACGGCCGGCCGCATCACGCTCAACTGAGGATCCCCCAATGGCCACAGTGCTCACCGTGGACGACTCCCCGAGCGTCCGCCAACTCGTCCGCATCGTCCTCGAAGGCGCCGGCTACACCGTCCTGGAGGCCGAAAACGGCCAGGACGGCCTGGCGAAGGCCAAGGCCACCCCGCCCGACCTCGTCATCACCGACCTCAACATGCCGGTGATGAACGGGCTCGACTTCATCCGGGCCCTGCGGGCCACCCCCGCCGTGCTGGGCGTGCCGATCGTGTTCCTGACCACCGAGTCGAACGACGCCCTGAAACAGGAAGCCAAGGCGGCCGGCGCGACGGGCTGGATCACCAAGCCGTTCAAGCCCGAGCAGGTCCTGGCCGCCGCCGCCAAGCTGGTGCGCAAATGAGCGCCCTCGATCCAGCCGACGTTTTCCGCCAGGAAGCCGCCGAGCTCCTCGACAGCCTCGAAGTGACGCTGCTCGACCTCGGCCACGACCCGGACAACCGCGACCTCGTGGACGCGGCCTTCCGCGCCATGCACACCCTGAAGGGCTCGGGCGCCATGTTCGGCTTCGACCGGCTGGCGGCCTTCACCCATGATTTCGAGACGGCCTTCGACCTCGTCCGGCAGGGCAAGGTCGCGGCGAGCCAGAGCCTGGTCCAGGTGGCGCTGGCGGCCCGCGACCACATGCGGGCGCTGATCGAGGACCCCGACGGGGCCGACGCCGTGATCGGCCGATCGATCCTCGACAACCTGCAGGTGCTCGTGGATCCCGCCTCGGCCGCCCCGGCCCCCGCGCCGTCGCCCTCCGTCGCTCCCGCCGCGGCGGCGGCGCGCGGATGGCGGCTCGCCATCCGGTTCCGGCCCGACGTCCTGCGCAACGGCACCAACCCGCTCGCGCTGATGGACGAGTTGCGCGACCTCGGCCCTTGCACGGTGCGGGCTGTGCTGGGCAGCGTGCCGGTGCTCGACGCCCTCGACCCCAAGGACCTGCACATCGGCTGGACGGTCGATCTGGAGGGCGGCTGTTCGCGGCAGGCGATCGACGACGTGTTCGTCTTCTCGCTCGACGACATGGAGCTCGACGTGACGCCGCTCGGCGCGCCCGCCGCCCCGAGCCCGGCGCCGCAGGCTTCGGCCCCCGCCCCGGCCCCCGCGCCCCAGGCCGCCGCGGTCGAGCCGGCCGCCGCGGCGGACGCGGCCGACGAGCGGCGCGACCGGCCGCGTCGCGGCGAAGACCGCCCGTCGAGCAGCGTGCGCGTGCCGGCCGAGCGGCTCGACGAGCTGATGGACCGGGTGGGCGAGCTCGTCATCGCCCAGGCGCGGCTGTCCCAGCTCGCCCACGGCCGCATCGACCCCAACGTCAAGGCCGTCGCCGAGGAGATCGAGCGGTTGGCGGCGGGCCTGCGCGACATCACCATGGGCATCCGCATGGTGCCGATCGGGTCCCTCTTCGCGCGGTTCCGCCGCCTGGTCCACGACCTGTCGCGCGACCTCGGCAAGCCCGTCGTGCTGGTCACGGAGGGCGAGGACACCGAGCTCGACAAGACCATGATCGAGCGCCTCGCCGACCCGCTGGTGCACGTGATCCGCAACGCCGTCGACCACGGCCTGGAGTCTCCCGAGCGCCGCGCCGCGGCCGGCAAGCCCGCCGCGGGCCGCATCGCCCTCACGGCGCGCCACGTCGGCACCCAGGTGCTCATCACCGTGGAGGACGACGGCGGCGGCCTCGACACGAAGCGCATCCGCGCCAAGGCCGAGGAGCGGGGCCTCGTCGCCCCGGGCGCGTCGCTGAGCGACGCCGACATCCACCAGATCCTGTTCCAGCCGGGCTTCTCGACGGCCCAGACCGTGTCGGCCCTGTCGGGGCGCGGCGTCGGCATGGACGTCGTCAAGCGCAACATCGAGGCCATGCGGGGCACGATCGACCTGTCGAGCGAGGCGGGCCGGGGCACCCAGGTGACGCTTCGCCTGCCGCTGACCCTCGCCATCATCGAGGGGCTGCTGATCCGGGTCGGCGAGGGCCGCTACATCGTGCCCCTGTCGGCCATCGAGGAATGCATCGAGCTGCCGGCCGGCCAGGACGCGCGCAGCCGCGGGCGCGACCGCCTCGACGTGCGCGGCCGCCTCGTGCCCCTGCTGAGGCTGCGCGACCTGTTCGACGCCGAAGGCGCGCCGGACGCCCACCAGAAGGTCATCATCGTGTCGGTGGGCGACACGCGCGTGGGCCTCGTGGCCGACGCCATCGTGGCCAGCCACCAGACGGTGATCAAGTCGCTGTCGAAGCTCCACGCGGACGCCACGATGTTCTCGGGCGCCACCATCCTGGGCGACGGCAGCGCCGCCCTGATCCTCGACGTGGCGCAGCTCGTCGCCTTGGGCGAGCCCCGCTCCGACACGGCGAACGCCAAAGCTTCCAGCGCCAGGGTTTCCAGCGCCAGGGTTTCCAGCGCGATGAGGGCCGCATGACCGACACCGTTGCGAACGACGCCCCCCTGCGGGTGCTGATGATGGGCCTCGGCGACGAGATCTTCGCCATCGAGGCCGGCATGGTGCGCGAAATCATCGACCCGGTCCCGGCCACGCGGGTGGCCGGGGCGAAGCCCCACCTCCCCGGCGTCGTCAACGTGCGGGGCAACGTGATCCCGCTGGCGGACATCCGCGTCCGCTTCGGCATGGAGCGCGGCCCCGCCACCGCCGACACCCGGATCGTGGTGATGGAAGTCGAGATCGACGGCGACCCCGTCGTGGTCGGGGTCATCGCCGACAAGGTGCACGACGTCACCGAGATCATGCCCTCCGACTGCCAGGAGGCGCCCCGCATCGGCCTGCATTGGCGGCCCGAATACATCCGTTTCATCGCCCGGTGGAACGACGAGTTCATCGTGATCCCCGAGATGGACCGCATCCTCAACTGAAAAGCCTCGACCGAGAGACACGACAATGCGGTTTACGATCAAGACTAAGCTCGGCCTCGCCTTCGGCGGCATCCTCGTGTTCACGGCGGCTGCCGGAGGGCTCGGCATCTCCAGCTTGTCCTCCAACAACGCCACGATGGAAGACTTCGCGCGACGCCCCTTCAATCAGGTGCAGAGAGTGGGCGAGCTTCAAACCGACATGTTCAACTCGGCGCGCCTGCTCACACGAGCCGTCGCCGATAGCTCCGACGCCAGCAAGGAGTCGAGCCGCAAGCAGTTCGAGGCCACGAAGAACGACTTCGAAAATGTGCTCCAACAATATTCCGCTCTAGTGCCAGCCGATGAACGCGAGGCTCGCGTGTCGCCGGTTCGCACCGCCTGGTCGAACTATATCGAGCAGACCACCAAGGCCTGGGCTCTGACGCTCCAGAACAACAATATCAAATCGCGCGATCTCGCTTTCGCCAAAAGCAAGCCGGCAGTGGATGCGATCCTTGCGGCCTACCAGCCGCTCGTGGCCTTCGCCAAATCGACGTCTCCCAGGTCTTCCGCGGAAGACAATCTGATCGATTTCCGGCTCAACCTCGAGTCCATGCGGCTGCAGCGCTACAAGGTCATCGCAGCCAGCGACGATGACGCGATCCGTCAGATGGCACAGGCCTACGATGTGACGTTGTCACGCGCTCAAGCCGATCTGTCATCCGTCATCCAGGATCTCGAACAAAGCATGCCGACGCAGGTCGCGGCCCTTCGCTCGGCCTTCGACGCCTACATCGGCTTCGACAAGGAGGTGCTGCGGCTCGCCACGCTGAACACCGATGGCGTCGCCATCGGCATGCTGACGAGCGGTGGGGTCAAGACGACGCGCGACACGCTCGGCGACAATCTGGCGAAGCTCAAGACCTATGAAAGCGAAGTGGCGGCCACGTTTCTGTCCGAAGCGCATGCGTCCTACGCCTCGACGCGCGACATCCTGATCGGGGTCGTGGCCAGCGCCGTCCTCTTGGGCCTGGCCATGGCGTTCTGGATCGCCCTGTCGATCTCGCGCGGCCTGTCACAGTCGGTCGCCTTGGTCGAAGCTGTTGCGGCGGGCGATCTCACCAAGAACATCGACGCCCGTGGCCGGGACGAGATCGGCGACCTGCAGCGCGCCATGAAGCGCATGGCGGACAAGCTGCACGAGGTGGTGGGCCAAGTGTCGGTGGCGGCGCGGAACGTGTCGTCGGGCAGCCAGGAGCTTTCGGCGTCGGCCGAGCAGCTGTCGCAGGGCTCGACCGAGC